>NZ_JAKNQY010000099.1 GCF_024494355.1 Pseudomonas sp. Q11
AATCTTGACGATGACCTACTCTCACATGGGGAAACCCCACACTACCATCGGCGATGCATCGTTTCACTGCTGAGTTCGGGATGGGATCAGGTGGTTCCAATGCTCTATGGTCGTCAAGAAATTCTGTGGCCAGCTCGTTCAACAGCAACGTGCCGGCGAAAATCGATAACTTCTACTAAAACAAAACCCCTACCTGCGTCAGCAGATAGGGGTTTCGGAATTTAATCTTGAC
>NZ_JAKNQY010000100.1 GCF_024494355.1 Pseudomonas sp. Q11
TCTTGTCCTAGATACCATCCTACAATAATATCCAAGATAACAAGATGCTATAATAAACATAAAAATATACTACTGAAAGGTATACACATAAGACACATGTTTTGAAAATAGTACAAGTTCAATTTTCAGTCTTTGCCTATTTTAGGTTTAAGTATATTTCTATTTTGAAGTTCAAGTGTTTCAAGTTTTTAATAGATATATAATATTCTAATTTTTGTTTCAGTTTGAAG
>NZ_JAKNQY010000101.1 GCF_024494355.1 Pseudomonas sp. Q11
CCACCGCCATCGCGAGCAAGCTTTGCTCCCACAGTTCTGATGGGTGTATGACCGGGAGAATCAGGTCGGCTGTCAGGCCGCCTCGCTCTTGATTTTGATCTGGGGCGCCCCGTTAACCACGATGGCCGAACGCAGGCATTGCGTAGTGGGCACCTCGGCATGGATGCCGAGGTAGCCGCGCTGGGCCATGGATGGCCCTTCGCGGCGG
>NZ_JAKNQY010000010.1 GCF_024494355.1 Pseudomonas sp. Q11
AGCAAGCTGGGCTCCCACATGGGTTCTCGGGTGTTCATAAGTTTGGGGCTCACCCCAAGGGGTTACTCAACCGCGGGGATGGTGTTTGGCATGCAGGTCCTGCAACCGCGCCCGGGCGACATGGGTGTAGATCTGGGTGGTGGACAGGTCACTGTGACCCAGCAGCATCTGCACCACCCGCAGGTCGGCGCCGTGATTGAGCAGGTGCGTGGCGAAGGCATGACGCAGGGTATGGGGGGACAGTGACTTGCCGATCCCGGCCACCTTGGCCTGGTGCTTGATGCGGTGCCAGAAGGTCTGGCGAGTCATCTGTTCGCCGCGCAGGCTTGGGAACAGCACGTCGCTGGGGCGCCCGCCCAGCAGTTCATGGCGGGCGTCGCGCATGTATCGCTCGACCCAGACGATTGCCTCTTCGCCCATCGGCACCAAGCGCTCCTTGCTGCCTTTGCCCATCACCCGCAGCACGCCCTGGCGCAGGTTGACCTGCTCCAGCGTCAGGCTGATCAGCTCGGTAACCCGCAGGCCACAAGCGTACAAAACCTCCAGCATGGCCCGGTCGCGCTGACCGATGGCTTCGCTGAGATCCGGCGCCGCCAGCAGCGCCTCTACATCGGCTTCGGATAGAGACTTGGGTAATGGTCGCCCGAGTTGCGGCATCTCCACGCGCAAGGTCGGATCCACAGCGATCAGCTTTTCGCGCAGCAAATAACGATAAAACCCACGCAAACCAGAGAGCAATCGCGCGGTCGAGCGCGGCTTGTAGTTCTGCTCCAGACGCCACGCCAGGTGATCGAGAATCAACTCTCGCCCGGCATTGGCCAACTCCAGGCCTTGCTCCTGTAACCAGCCATTGAACAGCGCCAAGTCGCTACGATAGGCATCGCGGGTGTTATCGGACAGGCCCTTCTCCAGCCACAAGGCGTCGAGAAACTGGTCTATCAGCGGGTGATCAATGGCTGCCATATAAACTCATGAGGGATGCGTGCGTATGCGGCATCGAAACGGGAATGATGAGGTGCAGGGTGCTCAAAGACCAAATCGCAGGCAACAAAAAAGCAGCCCGCAGGCTGCTTTTTTTGCATCGGAAGCTGGACTTAAGCCAGTTTTTCCTTGATGCGAGCTGCTTTACCCGACAGGTCACGCAGGTAGTACAGCTTGGCTTTACGCACATCACCGCGACGCTTGACAGCCATGCTGTCGATCTGCGGGCTGTAGGTCTGGAAAGTACGCTCTACGCCAACACCGTTGGAGATTTTACGAACGGTGAATGCACTGTTTACACCACGGTTACGCTTGGCGATAACAACGCCTTCGAACGCTTGCAGACGCGAACGGTCGCCTTCCTTCACTTTCACTTGAACGACAATGGTGTCGCCCGGGGCAAAGGTAGGGATTTCTTTGGTCATCTGCTCTGCTTCGAGTGCAAGGATGATTTTGTTAGTCATGCTGTGCTCCTAAGGCAAGTCGTCGGACTTACCATCGATACGTTGTTAACTATCGTCCCGCTCGCGGATGTATTCCTCGAGCAGCTTCTTCTCTTCTCCAGAAAGCGAGCGGCTTTCCAGAAGATCGGCGCGTCGTTCATAGGTCCGACCAAGGGACTGCTGTAAACGCCAACGCCGGATGTGCGCGTGATTGCCACTTAGCAATACGTCGGGAACACGCTGATCCGCATACACCTCCGGTCGGGTGTAGTGCGGGCAATCCAGCAGACCATCCGTAAAGGAATCTTCCTCGGCGGAATCTGCATGCCCTAAAGCTCCAGGCAGCAGTCGTGTAACCGCATCGATCAGGACCATCGCCGGCAGCTCGCCGCCAGACAGTACATAGTCGCCAATCGACCACTCTTCATCGACATGAGCTTCAATAAAACGCTCGTCAATGCCTTCATAACGGCCGGCAATCAGGATCAATGCATCCGAATTTGCCAGCTCGCGTACCGCCGACTGAGTCAGCTGACGGCCTTGGGGCGACAGGTAAATCACCTTCGCGCCCTCCCCGGCTGCGATTCTGGCCTGAACCAGTGCGTCTTCCAGGGGCTTGATCTTCATCACCATGCCCGGACCACCGCCAAACGGGCGATCGTCTACAGTGTGATGCCGATCCGTGGTGTAGTCCCGCGGATTCCAACAGGTAAGCTGTAGCAGCTCCTGTTTCACCGCGCGGCTGGTTATGCCGTACTCGCTGATGGCGGAAAACATCTCGGGAAACAACGTGATGACTTCAACGCGCAAATTAGCCACGTTTAGAAATCCGCATCCCATTCCACCTTCATCTCGCCTGCTGCAAGGTCAACGGCCAACACGCATTGCTCGGTATAGGGCAACAGGCGTTCGCGATCATCCAGGCTGCCGACGCAAGGCTTTACCACCATGACATCGTTCGAACCGGTCTCGAGCAGGTGATCGATTTTCCCGAGCAATTGCCCAAGGTGGTCGATGACCTTCAGACCCACCAGCTGGTACCAGTAGTACTCGCCGTCGGTCAGTTCAGGGAACAGGTTGCGTGGCACGCAGATCTCAAAACCGGCCAGAAGACGCGCTTCTTCACGATCATCGAGATCCTTGAGCTTTGCGACCAGGAACTTGTCGTTCCCACGTCCGCTGACCAGCTCAACCTGTTTCACGCTACCTTCGCGCTTGAGCGTCCAGGTTTTGTAGTCCAACAGGTTTTTGATCGGATCAGTAAAGGAATAAACCTTCACTTCGCCGCGAACGCCATGAACAGAATAGATTTTGCCGACAACGATCAAATCATCAGCATCTTTTGGCGTCGCGTTCATATTGCTCAGGCCGCAGCCTTAGCCGATTCCTTCAACAACTGAGCAACACGCTCAGAAGGTTGTGCACCAACGCTCAGCCAGTAGGCTACGCGCTCTTGGTTCACGGACAGACGAACTTCCTGACCACGGGCAACAGGGTTGAAGAAACCAACCTGCTCCTTGTGGGAACCGTCGCGCGGGTTGCGGCTGTCGGTTACGGTCAGGTGGTAAAACGGGCGCTTTTTGGAGCCGCCAAGGGCAAGACGGATTGTTAGCATGTGAACATCGTTCCTGTAGTCGGTGCTGCAAATCTAAATGCACAGCGGGCATAGGTGCCCGAAAGGCCGCATATTCTAAGGAATATCCGGACTTTTGCAAATGTCTTTTTCCGGCGCCTGGCGCCGTGCGATCAAGATTTGCCATAGAGCCGTCATGAAAAACGGCAGGTCAGCTCCCGTGCAGCACGGGTTTGCTGGAGATCCCCGCATCCGTGCGGGGCAACGCCGACATGACAGCCGGCGCAGATTCTTTACATTTTCGGCATACCGCCGCCGGGCAACATACCGCCCATGCCGCGCATCATCTTGGCCATCCCGCCCTTGGCGGAGAACTTCTTCATCATCTTCTGCATCTGCTTGTGCTGCTTGATCAAGCGACCGATGTCCTGCACCTGGGTGCCGGAACCCATGGCGATACGGCGTTTGCGCGAACCGCTGATCAGCTCAGGGTCGCGGCGCTCGGCCGGGGTCATGGAGTTGATGATGGCTTCCATCTGCTTGAACTGCTTTTCAGCCGCGCCCTGGGCATTGCCCATCTGCGCCAGGTTCACGCCACCGATGCTCGGCAGTTTGTCCATGAGGCCGCCGAGGCCGCCCATGCTCTTCATTTGTTGCAGCTGATCGCGGAAGTCTTCGAGGTCGAAGCCCTTGCCCTTCTTCAGCTTCTTGGCCAGTTTGTCGGCCTTGTCCTTGTCGAGCGTCTGCTCGGCCTGCTCGATCAGGCTGAGCACATCGCCCATGCCAAGGATGCGTGAGGCGATACGCTCGGGGTGGAACGGCTCGAGCGCTTCGCTCTTCTCGCCCATACCGATGAACTTGATCGGCTTACCGGTGATGGCGCGGACCGACAGCGCGGCACCGCCACGGGCATCACCGTCGACCTTGGTCAGGATCACGCCAGTCAGCGGCAGCGCATCACCGAACGCCTTGGCGGTGTTGGCCGCGTCCTGGCCGGTCATGGCATCGACCACGAACAGGGTTTCCACCGGGTTGATTGCGGCATGCAGCGCCTTGATCTCGCCCATCATCTCTTCGTCGATGTGCAGGCGACCGGCGGTATCGACGATGACCACGTCGATGAATTTCAGTTTTGCTTCTTTAATAGCCGCCTGGGCGATGTCCACCGGCTTCTGGCTCAGGTCGGACGGGAAGAACGTCACGCCGATGTCGTTGGCCAGGGTTTCCAGCTGTTTGATCGCCGCCGGGCGATAGATGTCCGCGGACACCACCATCACCGACTTCTTCTTGCGCTCTTTAAGGAAACGCGCCAGCTTGCCGGCCGTGGTGGTCTTGCCCGCGCCCTGCAGGCCGGCCATCAGCACCACCGCTGGCGGCACGGCGCTCAGGTTCAGGTCTTCGTTGGCGGCGCCCATCAGGCTTTCGAGTTCGGCCTGGACGATCTTCACGAACGCCTGGCCCGGCGTCAGGCTGCGCGACACCTCGGCGCCGACGGCGCGTTCCTTGACCGAATTGACGAAGTCCTTGACCACCGGCAGGGCGACGTCGGCTTCGAGCAACGCCATGCGCACTTCGCGCAGGGTGTCTTTGATGTTGTCCTCGGTCAGCTTCGCCTTGCCGGTAACATGGCGCAGCGTCTGCGAGAGACGGTCGGTTAGGTTTTCAAACATGCGCGATCCTTTCAGGCCCAGATAAGACCGGGATAATGGCGGCCCAGACCGTAAAAAATGTGCTCGGCGAGCCTGCGGCGTGGGCAGGTCGCGGATTATAGCGAAGACTGCGCCCGACGCACACCTCGCCGTCAGTTGCGCCGGTCTTTCGTGCGATGGGGATTCTATGCCAAACTCAGCGCCTTTCGGGCCTGCCTAACAGGATTTATGCTCCCCTTGTCACCCAGTTTGCTTGCCTCCCTCGCCGCCGCTTGTCTTTATGCCGCTGCGACCTTCTATCAAGGCACCCGCCTGGCCACCGGCGCCAAGGCGAACAAACGCCTGCTGGTCATGCTCGGCGTGCTGGCGGTGCTCGGCCACGCGGCCAGCCTTTATACCCACCTGATGACGCCAATTGGCCTGGGCCTGGACTTCTTCAACGCCGCCAGCCTCATTGCCGTGGCCGTGATCGCCCTGACGCTGCTGGCCTGTTCACGCATCCCGGTGGAAAACCTGCTGGTGCTGCTGTTCCCGCTGGGACTGGCCACGGTGCTGCTGGCGCAATTCGCACCGTCGGGCACGGTGCAGATCATCGATGAAGAGCCGGGCATCCTGGCCCACATCCTGCTGTCGATCCTCGCCTACGGCCTGTTCACCATCGCGGTGTTCCAGGCCTTGCTGCTGCTGGTGCAGGATCACCAGCTCAAGCACAAGCACCCCTCCGGGCTGATTCGCAATTTCCCGCCACTGCAAACCATGGAAAGCCTGCTGTTCGGCTTCCTCTGGGCCGGCTGGACCCTGCTGTCGTTGTCGCTGATCTCTGGCTGGTTGTTCGTCGAGAACCTGTTCGCCCAGCACCTGGTGCACAAAACCCTGCTGGCGTGCCTGGCGTGGGTGGTGTTCAGCGTATTGCTGTGGGGCCGAAATCGCCTGGGCTGGCGCGGCCATAAAGCCATTCGCTGGACCCTGGCCGGTTTCTGCCTGCTGATGCTGGCGTACTTCGGCAGCAAGCTGGTTCGTGAATACATTCTGCATGTCTGACGGACGGCTCTGATGGATATGTTGCCCGTGGGGCCGCTGTTCGCTGTACTGGTCGTGCTGATCCTCTGGTCCGCCCTGTTCACGGCCATCGAAGCCGCCCAGCAGCATTTGCTGGCCCGCCGCAAGGCTTCGCGCGCCGGAGACAAACCGCTGGCGAAGCTGAGCTTCCCCCGGGACAGTCTGATTTTATGCAATACCCTCTGCCGCGCCCTCGCGGTGGTCATCGGCACATTGCTGGCGATTTTTACCTGGCTGCAACACGGCCCCTGGCTGGCCTGGCTCGGTACCAGTGCGGCCCTGCTGGTCTTTGCCGATTACCTGCCGCGTACCCTGGCCACCCGCCACCCCGATGCGGTGCTGGCATTGGGCAACGCCTTGCTTGGCGTGCCCTTGAAGATTCTTTATCCATTTGCCTGGCTGTTGAATGGCATCAGTCAATTACTGCTGCGTCCGTTTGCCCGCCAGGCAAGCGTGGTACAGCAAAACGACGATGAAATGCCCACACCCGCGCGCAACGATCATGAACCCGAACACAGCGGCGGCCGGCCGCATCCGGTTTCCGGCATCCATGCCCTGGACAACATTACCGTCAACGATATCCTCGTGCCCCGCAGCGAGGTCGATGGCATCAACCTCGACGATCCCATCGGCGACATCATTGAACAGTTGCGCCTGAACCGCCGCACTCGCCTGCCGGTGTTTCACAGCGACATCAACCAGGTCGAAGCGGTGCTCAACACCCGCCAGATCCGCCACCTGCTGAAGGACGCGAGCCTGACCCAGGAAGCATTGCTGGCCGCCTGCCACGAACCCTACTTCGTTCCCGAAAGCACGCCACTGCAGCTGCAGCTGCTGAACTTCCACAAGCAGCAGCGGCGCCTGGGCATGGTGGTAGACGAATATGGCGAAGTGCTGGGCATCGTCACCCTGGAAGACATCCTTGAAGAAATCGTCGGGGAGTTCGAAAGCGAGCACAGCCTCGACAACCCCCACGTTCATCCCCAGCCGGATGGACGCCTCCTGATCGATGGCGCCGCCTCGATCCGCGAACTGAACAGGACCCTGGGCTGGCACCTGCCTTGCGAAGGGCCCAAGACCCTCAACGGCCTGGTGACCGAAGCCCTGGAAACCATTCCCGAGAGCCCGGTGTGCCTGAAAATCGGCCGCTATCGCCTGGAAATCATCGAAACCGTGGATAACCGCGTCAGCCAAGTGCTGGTGTGGCATAACAGTTCGGCGGCGCTGACGTCCTAAGCCCTGCACAACCCTGTGGCGAGAGAGCAAGCGCCACTATGTGTACGGACTCTCTTGTTGAATCGTTAGCCCCCTTCCTATACTCAACCCGCTTATCCAGCGCGCGCCAGCGGGCCGAGGGAGTTCGACCAAAATAATTAGCTCCAACGGAGCACATGACTGTCAGGGATAACTGCATGACAACAACCACTTGCAACGAAGCTGTGTCTGCCCCGCCGACGAACTCCGCCACCCGCGTGGCGACCGCAAGTTTCATCGGCACTGCCATTGAGTTCTATGACTTCTATGTCTACGCCACGGCTGCGGCCCTGGTGATCGGGCCGGTGTTCTTCCCACAAACTTCAGGCACGGCACAGATGCTGTCGTCCTTCCTGACGTTCGGTATCGCATTCCTCGCCCGCCCGCTAGGCTCGGCCCTGTTCGGCCACTTTGGCGACCGGATCGGACGCAAGTCCACGCTGGTGGCGTCTCTGCTGCTGATGGGGGTGTGTACCACGCTCATTGGTGTGCTGCCCGGTTACGCCAGCATTGGCGCCTGGGCGCCGATCCTGTTGTGCGTGCTGCGTTTTGGCCAGGGGCTTGGCCTGGGCGGTGAGTGGGGCGGCGCGGCGTTGCTCGCCACCGAGAATGCGCCCGAAGGCAAACGTGCCTGGTTCGGCATGTTTCCCCAACTGGGACCCTCCATCGGTTTCCTGGCGGCCAACGGGCTGTTCCTGACCCTGGCCATGACCCTGGACGACGAACAGTTCCGCTCCTGGGGCTGGCGGATTCCGTTCCTGCTCAGTGCGGTGCTGGTGATCGTCGGGCTCTATGTGCGACTCAAGCTGCATGAAACACCCGTATTCGCCGATGCCATGGCCCGCCAGGAACGGGTGAAAATCCCTCTGGTCGAGCTGTTCAGCCAGTACTGGGCGCCGACGTTGCTGGGTGCCGCGGCGATGGTGGTGTGTTATGCGCTGTTCTACATCTCGACCGTTTTTTCCCTGAGCTACGGCGTGTCCACCCTCGGCTACAGCCGCGAAACCTTCCTCGGCCTGCTGTGTTTTGCGGTGCTGTTCATGGCTGCCGCTACGCCGCTGTCGGCCTGGGCCAGCGACCGCTACGGGCGCAAACCGATCCTGATCATTGGGGGGCTGCTGGCGATTGCCTCGGGTTTCCTCATGGAACCCTTGCTGACCCAGGGCACAACCTGGGGCGTGGCGCTGTTCCTGTGCATCGAGCTGTTTCTGATGGGCGTGACCTTCGCCCCCATGGGCGCCTTGCTACCGGAACTGTTCCCCACCCATGTGCGCTATACCGGCGCCTCGGCGGCCTACAACCTGGGCGGCATCGTCGGCGCATCGGCCGCCCCGTTCTTTGCCCAGAAACTGGTGGCGATGGGCGGCTTGAGCTACGTCGGCGGTTATGTGTCGGGGGCGGCTGTGCTTAGCGTGATCGCGGTGTTGTGCCTGAAAGAGACGCGGCATAACGATTTGAACAGGGTCGCCTGAACCATCGGTGCGGGTCCGGCAACAGGCCCGCACCGAACCTGTCACAAGACTGAATGCCTTGCAATGAAATAACAGCTAACAATCGTCCACCATTGAAACCACCCCTCGCCTGCCCCATCTAAGACCCATACTCCATTGCGCAGGTGCCCCATGAGCGACCAGCACTCTACTGAAGCCACGAACGATTACGCCGACCCCGAACACATCGAACACACCTCCTCCGGCACCGGCCTGGCCCTGCCCGGCCAAAACCTGCCGGACAAGGTCTATATCATTCCCATCCACAATCGCCCGTTCTTTCCGGCCCAAGTGCTGCCGGTCATTGTCAACGAGGAGCCCTGGGCCGAAACCCTGGAACTGGTCGCCAAATCCGAACACCATTCCCTGGCGCTGTTTTTCATGGACTCGCCCCAGGAAGATCCCCGCCACTTCGACACGTCGGCGCTGCCGCTGTACGGCACGCTGGTCAAGGTGCACCACGCCAGTCGCGAAGCCGGCAAACTGCAGTTCGTTGCCCAAGGCCTGACCCGCGTACGCATCCGCACCTGGCTCAAGCACCATCGCCCACCGTACCTGGTGGAAGTCGAATACCCGCACCAGCCAAGCGAGCCGACCGACGAGGTCAAGGCCTATGGCATGGCATTGATCAATGCGATCAAGGAACTGCTTCCGCTCAATCCGCTGTACAGCGAGGAGCTGAAGAACTATCTCAACCGCTTCAGCCCCAACGACCCTTCGCCCCTGACCGACTTTGCCGCTGCGCTCACCTCGGCCACCGGCAGTGAGTTGCAGGAAGTGCTCGATTGCGTCCCGATGCTCAAGCGCATGGAAAAAGTGCTGCCGATGCTGCGCAAGGAAGTTGAAGTCGCGCGGCTGCAGAAGGAGATTTCTGCCGAGGTCAACAACAAGATCGGCGAACATCAGCGCGAATTCTTCCTCAAGGAGCAGCTGAAGGTCATCCAGCAGGAGCTGGGGCTGACCAAGGACGATCGCAGCGCCGATCTTGAACAATTCGAGCAACGGCTGGAAGGCAAGGACCTGCCGGCCCAGGCGCAAAAGCGCATCGAAGAGGAGATGAACAAGCTCTCGATCCTGGAAACCGGCTCGCCGGAATACGCCGTCACCCGCAATTACCTTGATTGGGCGACGTCAGTGCCGTGGGGCGTATATGGCCAGGACAAGCTCGACCTCAAGCACGCGCGCAAGGTGCTCGACCAGCACCATGCCGGGCTGGGGGACATCAAGGACCGCATCCTCGAGTTTCTTGCGGTGGGTGCCTATAAAGGCGAAATCAGCGGTTCTATCGTGCTGCTGGTGGGGCCGCCGGGGGTGGGCAAGACCAGCGTCGGCAAATCCATCGCCGAAACACTGGGTCGGCCGTTCTACCGCTTCAGCGTCGGCGGCATGCGCGATGAAGCCGAAATCAAGGGTCATCGACGTACCTACATCGGCGCTCAGCCGGGCAAGCTGGTACAGGCGCTTAAAGATGTCGAGGTGATGAATCCGGTGATCATGCTCGATGAGATCGACAAGATGGGCCAGAGCTACCAGGGCGATCCGGCCTCGGCCTTGTTGGAGACCCTCGACCCGGAACAGAACGTCGAATTCCTCGATCACTACCTGGACCTGCGCCTGGACCTGTCGAAAGTGCTCTTCGTGTGCACCGCCAACACCCTGGACTCGATCCCTGGCCCATTGCTGGACCGGATGGAAGTGATTCGCCTGTCGGGCTATATCACCGAAGAGAAGGTCGCCATCGCCAAGCGCCATTTATGGCCCAAACAACTGGCCAAGGCCGGCGTGTCTAAAGGCAGCCTGAATATCACCGACAGCGCCCTCAAGGCCCTGATCGACGGTTATGCCCGTGAAGCCGGGGTGCGACAGCTGGAGAAACAGCTAGGCAAGCTGGTGCGCAAGGCGGTGATAAAACTGATCGACGACCCGAAAGCCGTGATCAAGCTCGGACCCAAGGACCTTGAGGCTTCCCTGGGCAAGCCGGTGTTCCGCAACGAGCAGGTGCTGTCCGGCATCGGCGTGATTACCGGCCTGGCCTGGACCAGCATGGGCGGCGCGACCCTACCGATCGAAGCGACACGCATCCACACGCTCAATCGCGGCTTCAAGCTCACCGGGCAACTGGGGGAGGTGATGAAAGAGTCCGCGGAAATCGCCCACAGCTACGTCAGCTCGCATTTGAAGCAATTTGGCGGCGATCCGAAATTCTTCGACGAAGCCTTCGTTCACCTGCACGTTCCCGAAGGCGCCACCCCCAAGGACGGCCCGAGTGCCGGGGTGACCATGGCCAGCGCTCTGCTGTCCCTGGCCCGCAACGAGGCGCCGAAAAAAGGCGTGGCCATGACCGGTGAACTGACCCTCACCGGACACGTGCTGCCGATTGGCGGGGTGCGCGAGAAAGTGATCGCGGCGCGACGGCAGAAAATCAATGAGCTGATCCTGCCGGAAGCCAATCGGGGCAACTTCGAAGAACTGCCGGACTATCTCAAGGAAGGCGTCACGGTGCACTTTGCCAAGCGGTTTGCCGATGTGGCCAAGGTGTTGTTCTGATAGTCCTGTAGCGCTTGTGCGGGCCTCATCGCGAGCAGGCTCGCTCCCACAGTGGCTTTGTGTTGTTCACAACATGTGTGATCCACACCCAACCCTTGTGGGAGCGAGCCTGCTCGCGATAAGGCCATGAGATCCAACACATGCCCAGCTGACACACCCAGTAGCATCTTCGGTTATGCTCGCCGTTCGTCGTGAATGCCGGAGCCCTTATGTCCCTCACCCGCCTGCTCGTCCCTTTCAGCCTTGCCCTGCTGAGCGCCTGCGCCACGCAACCGAAACACAACGTGACCGTGGAAAAACTGAGCCAATGCCCGGTGCAGCTCACTAGCGGGCAGAACCTGATCCTGAATTTGCCCAGTAACCCCAGCACCGGTTATCGCTGGGCGATCCAGGATTCGGCCGGCGGCGTGCTGAAGGCCCTGGGGCCTGAGGTGTACCGCAACCCGGAAGACGCCGGCATCGTCGGCGCGGCCGGGGTGTCAACCTGGCGTTTCCAGGCATTTGCTGCCGGAACCGGTCGCTTGCGCCTGACCTATCAACAGCCCTGGGCACCTGAAGTGCCGCCGGTGGAAACCTTTGACTGCGCCATTTCGGTGAATTGATCGTGGGTTGGCTGATCCTTGCATTGATGGGCGCGGCCACCTATGTGTACGGGCTCACTGTGCATGCCACCCTGCTGTGCTTGCTGGTCAAGCCGATGCCGGTGCTGGCCCTGCTCGGCTGGCTGCACGATGCGCCACCCAGCGAATATCGACGCTGGATCAGCCTGGGACTGATTTTTTCGGTGGCGGGCGATGTGCTGCTGGCTTGGCCCGGGGATCTGTTCGTGTTCGGCCTTGGCGCGTTTTTGCTGGCGCACCTGGCCTACCTGAAAGCCTATCTCAGCGACTGTCGCCGCCCGGCGCTGCTATCACTGGCCCTGGCATTGGCATTGGGGCTTGGCGCAACCTTGCTGGGGATTCTGATATCGAGCGGACTTGGGCCTTTGCTCGTCCCGGTGATTGTCTATGGCCTGGCCATCAGCGCCATGCTCTGGCGGGCGCTGGCGCGACTGGGCACTGAAGTCCCGGAGCGTTCGGCCTGGCTGGCCGCTGCCGGGGCCCTGGCATTCGTGTTTTCTGACAGTTTGATTGGAATAAACCGGTTCGTGGCGCCCTTTCATGCCGCGCCTTACCTGATCATCGTCAGTTATTGGCTGGGCCAGTGGGGCATTACCGCGTCGGCGTTCCCGCAAAAGCAGCATTGAACAGAGATTAATGTGGGAGCAAGGCTTGCCCGCGATGAACGATAGTGCGGTCTCGCTATAGACCGCGGTGCCTTTATCGCGGGCAAGCCTTGCTCCCACAGGCCTTGCTCCCACAAAGCTCGCTCCCAGAGGTTTTTTGGTTAAAATGCCGGCCTTTTCACCACCCATGCCGCTGGAACTGCCGTGAGCAAAGAACCCGATCGTCTATTCGCCCAGCCCCTGGCCCAGGTGCCTGATTTCGCCTTCAACGAGGACGTGGTGCGGGTGTTTCCGGACATGATCAAGCGTTCGGTGCCGGGTTATCCGACCATCGTCGAGAACCTCGGCGTGCTTGCCGCGCAATTTGCCCAGCCGGGCAGCGTCCTCTACGACCTGGGCTCGTCCCTGGGCGCGGTGACGCAGGCCCTGCGCCGTCATGTGCGCACCGACGGTTGCCGGGTGATTGCGGTGGATAACTCGGCGGCCATGGTCGAGCGCTGCCGCGAGTATCTTAACGGCCAGGACTCGATGTTCCAGGAGTTGCTGCCGGTTGAAGTGATAGAAGGCGACATTCTCGCGCTGACGTTCCAGCCGGCCTCGGTGGTAGCGCTGAACTTCACCCTGCAATTCATCGCACCGGATCAGCGTACCGCCTTGTTGAGCCGCATCTGCCAGTCCCTGCTGCCCGGCGGTGCGTTGATTCTCTCGGAGAAGCTGCGCTTTAACGATGAGCAAGAACACGCGCTGCTCACCGACCTGCATGTGGCGTTCAAGCGCGCCAACGGCTACAGCGAGCTGGAAATCGCCCAAAAACGCACCGCCATCGAAAACGTCATGAAGCCCGACAGCCTCGAAGAACACCGCGAACGCCTGCTGGCGGCCGGCTTCTCGAAAGTCGTGCCGTGGTTCCAGTGTCTTAATTTTGCCTCGTTGATTGCCCTGCCATGATTGATCTGTCTCCCCTCGCCCGCCATCTGGCCGGCACCCCCCTGGCCGATTGGGCCGCGACGCTGCAAACGCAACTGGACAGCAAAATGGAAAAGGGTCATGGCGACCTGGAGCGCTGGCAGAGCGCCCTTGATGCCTTGCCAGTGCTGCAACCGACCCGGATCGACCTGCTGAACGGCCTGACCCTCGACACCGATTGCAGCGACGAAACCCGTGCACAGATGCGAACCGCGCTGATGGGGCTGTCGCCATGGCGCAAAGGGCCTTTCGACCTGTTTGGCGTGCATGTTGATACCGAATGGCGTTCAGACTGGAAGTGGTCGCGGGTGGCCCCGCACCTGGATCTGGTGGGCAAGCGCATTCTCGATGTGGGCTGTGGCAACGGTTATTACATGTGGCGGATGCTCGGCGCCGGTGCCGATACGGTGATCGGCGTCGACCCCAACTGGCTGTTCTTCTGCCAATTCCAGGCGGTGCAACGCTACCTCTCGCAGCCCAGCGCCTGGCATCTGCCGTTCCCCTTCGAGGCCCTGCCGCCGGAGCTGGAAGGCTTCGATACGGTGTTTTCCATGGGCGTGTTCTACCACCGCCGCTCGCCGATCGAGCATTTGCTGGCGCTCAAGGATTGCCTGGTCAAGGGCGGAGAGCTGGTATTGGAAACATTGGTGATCGAGGGCGACGAACATCAGGTGCTGGTGCCCGAGGATCGCTATGCGCAGATGCGTAACGTCTGGTTCCTGCCCTCGGTCCCAGCCCTGGAGCGCTGGCTGCGCCGCGCCGGCTTCAGCGATGTGCGTTGCGTCGACGTGAGCATCACGACGGTGGAAGAGCAGCGCGGCACTGAGTGGATGAAATATCAGTCGCTGAGTGACTTCCTGGACCCGGCGGACCACAGCAAAACCATCGAAGGGCTGCCAGCACCGATGCGGGCGGTGATTGTGGCGCGTAAATAAATCGCCCCCACTGTGTGCGAGCTTCTGTGGGAATGAGCCTTGCTCCCACAGAGATTCACTCCCACTTTAGGGGGGACGGGGGGACGGTGTCAGTCTTGGGATTTGGCTCTTCGGGCCTTGAAGAACTCGCTCAGCACAGCACTGCACTCTTCAGCCAGCACCCCGCCCTCGAACATCACTCGATGATTCAGAAAACCCTGGCTGAAGAACTGCCCCTGGCTCTGCACAATGCCGGCCTTGGGTTCCAGGGCGCCATAGACGACCCGGGCGATGCGCGAGTGGACGATGAGGCCGGCGCACATGCTGCAAGGCTCCAGGGTCACGTAGAGGGTGCTGCCGGGCAGGCGATAGTTGCTGACGGCCTGTGCGGCGGCGCGGATGGCGACCATTTCCGCGTGGGCGCTGGGGTCGTGGCCGCTGATCGGGCAATTGAAGCCGCGCCCGATGATCTCACCGTCTTGCACCAGCACCGCGCCCACCGGCACTTCACCCAAGGCTGCGCCTTGCTCAGCGAGGGCCAGGGCTTGGCGCATGAAATCCTGGTCACGGCTGCGATCAATGATCCGGGCAGGACGAATCTGGCGCATCACGCCACCTCGATGGCGGCCATCAGGCCGGTTTCCATGTGGTCGATCACGTGGCAGTGGAACATCCACACCCCTGGGTTATCCGCCACCAGCGCCACCTGCGCCCGCTCATTCTTGCCCAGCAGGTAGGTGTCGGTGAAATACGGAATGACCTTATGCCGATTGGACGCGATCACCTTGAAGCTCATGCCGTGCAAATGGATCGGATGCTGGTACTGAGTCATGTTCTTCAATTCGAGAATGTAGCTCTGGCCCTTTTTCAGCGTAGCAATCGGCCGATCGGCGCAGGTCTTGTCGGTGATGTCCCAAGCCTTGCCGTTGATCTGCCACAGGCTCGGTGGCTTGCCGTTGTCGACATTGACCGACACCGAACCGACCCACTCGAAATTGAAGTTGAGTTTCTCGGCATTGGCCAGGTCTGGCTCGGCCATCGGGTTGGGCGGCAGCGCGGGTGGCCACTGGGCCGGCGCATCATTATTGGGCACAGAGCGCAAAGTACCCAGACGCACCGGGCCATTGCGCAATGACAACTCTTCCCCGGCCGGCGGCGCCTTGATCGCCAGGCAAATGCGCATGCCCGGGCCCAGCCAGTAATCCTTGCCCAATGGGCGCGGCTCGACAGGGTTGCCGTCCAGGGCGTAGATCTGCGCCTCAACGCCAGGAATGTTGATGCGATAAGTCAGGGTGTTGTCCAGGTTAAGCAGACGTACACGGGTGATCTGTCCGGCTGGCAGATCAATCACCGGCAGCGGCACGCCATTAATGGTCGACAGACGCCCGGCCGTCCCGCCACGGGCCGCTTCACGGGGAATACTGAAGGCGACGAACTCGCCCTGCTCATCCACATGCCAGTTCTTGAGGCTGAGGGTTTGTTCGTATTTAAAGCCGGTGGGCTCACGCTCTTCGACAATCAAGGGCCCAACAAGCCCACGACCGAGCTCTTCGCTACTGTTGACGTGAGGGTGATACCAGTAGCTGCCAGCGTCCGGCACGCGGAACTTGTAATCGAAGTACTCACCCGGCAGCACTGGCAATTGCGAGACATAAGGTACGCCGTCCATCTCCAGAGGCAAGCGGATCCCGTGCCAATGAATGGTGGTCGCGACCGGCAAGTGATTGATGAAGCGTACCCGCAACCATTCGCCCTGGCGCACCCGCAACTCGGTGCCCGGCGCCGACGGACCAAAGGCCCAGGCCTGGGTCTTGTGCCCGGCCACCAGCTCCACGTCCAAGGGCGCTGCGATCAGCTCGTAGTCGTGACCAGCCTCGGCATCGGCCATCTTGCCCAACCAATACCGCGATGCGCCCCCCGCTCCCACGCCAACGACAACAAGACCGGCCAGGCCACCGAGTATTTGGCGACGGGTAAAGGACATGAAGCTATCACCTCTTGAATCTGCGGCGGACCCTGGGGCCCGCAAAAGGCGAATACGATACACCCGCAGATGAGAAACAGTAAGGGCAGCCAAAATGAAAAAAGCCTCATGGAAGTTATCCACAAGGCTTTGCGAGACGCGCTGTCGCCGTAATGGGGTGTCAGGAGCATAGAACGCGCCTGGGACGCACACTCCTACGGCGAACCGCCTTTGTGGCGAGGGAGCTTGCTCCCGCCGGGCTGCGCAGCAGCCCCGACAGTCAGCCTTGCAAGCCGGTGATAAGATGCACCACACCGTTGTCCAGCATCATCACGCCAGCCACACCGGCGGCACTCAACCCCATCCGGTCGATCCGTGCCACATCCCGCAGTTCCACCCGCATCCGCGTCAACGCCACAGGCTGATGGGACTTTAAGTTTTCCGAGCCGCCCAACGCTGCGATGACGGCCGGCGCCAGCCCATCGAGCGCTGCCGGCGGCTTGGGTTCTTCCGGTACCAGGTCCGGGGTCAGGGCTTTCCAGAAGGCCTGTTGTAGTTTGTCGAACATGTTCAATGCTCCATGGCCAGTGTGGCCGGGTTGGCGGTGGATGAGTGCGTACGCAGGAGGTCACGCACCTGCTCGGCGCTTTCCTGGTCCAAGGCCTGTTGAGCCAGCGTGCGGCACTCGCTCAGGTTCCATTCACGCACGCAGGCCTTGATCGCCGGAATCAGCGGCACGCTGACCGATAACTCATCCACGCCCAACCCCAGCAACACCGGCACCGCCAGGGGTTCCGAGGCCAGTGCGCCACACACCCCGACCCATTTGCCATGGGCTCGGGCAGCCTCGACCGTACGGGCTATCAGGCGCAACACCGAGGGATGCAGGCTGTCGGCCTGGCTGGCCAGGCGTGGATGGTCACGGTCCATGGCCAGGGTGTATTGGGTCAAGTCGTTGGTACCGATGGAGAAGAAGTCCACTTCAGGGGCAAACAGATCGGCCATCAGCGCCGCCGCCGGTACTTCGATCATGATGCCCAGCTTCGGCGCCTGCTTGAGTCCCAACTGACGGACCTCTTCGTCCAGCATCTGCCGCGCCAGGCGCAGCTCCGCCAGTTGCGTGACCATGGGCAGCATGATGTGCAGCCGTGCCAGCGCCGAACAGGCCAGCATTGCCCGGAACTGTTCGCGCAACAACTGCGGTCGCTCCAGGCACAGGCGAATACCCCGCATGCCCAGGAATGGATTGGCCTCATGAGCCATCGGCACATAAGCCAGCGGCTTGTCCCCGCCCACGTCCAGGGTGCGAACTACCAGGTTGCGCTCAGGCCCAAGGACCCGGGCGACGGCGCTGTACAGGGCCGCTTGCTCGTCCTGGCCAGGCGGGTACGCGCGATCCAGGTAAAGCAGCTCGGAGCGCAACAGCCCCACCCCTTCGCCACCCAGGCTCATGGCCTGCTCCACGTCCCGCAGCGACCCGACATTGGCACTGACCTCGACTCGATGGCCGTCCAAGGTATGAGCCGCCAGGGCTGACTGTTCGAGGTCACGCTGATGTCGCTGGCGCTGCCGATCATGAGTGGCCTGGCGTTGTTCGATCAGGGCTTGATCCGGATTCACGTGCAGTTCGCCGCTGTCGGCGTCGAGCAACACCCGGGTGCCGTTCTCCAGGGCCAGCACGGGTTGCGCCACGCCACACAACGAGGGCAGGCCCAGCGCACGGGCCAGGATCGCGACATGGCTGGTGGCGCCGCCACCCACGGTGACGAAACCGGCGATGCGTGAGGTGTCGAGGCTGGCGGTCTGGGATGGCGTCAGTTGCTCGGCCACCAGGATCGACCGTTCAGGCAGGTTCCAGGCGTTGTCCTGTACTCCCAGGATCAGCTTGAGCACCCGTTGCCCGACATCGGCAAGGTCCGTTGCGCGCTCAGCCAGCAAAGCGCTGCCCAATTGCTGGAACAGCGCAGCGCTCGCCTCGGTGGCGGTTTTCCAGGCGAATGCCGCGCTCTTGCCCGCGGCGATCAAGGCTTGAGCCTGCTCCAGCAAGGTGGGGTCTTCCAGCAACTCTTGATGGGCCCGAAAAATCTGCGTCTGGACACTGCTCGCCGCCTCGTCCTGCAACGCCTTCAAGGCTTGCGTCGCTTGCTCCAGCCCTTGATCCAGGGCGGCCTGCTCGACCTCGATACCGGCCCCCGCCTCCTCGATCTCCAACACCTGGGAGGCGACCTGAACCACTTCACCAAACGCCGAACCGGGCGACGCGCAGACACCCCGTAGCCGGCCAGGTATCGATGGCTCGTCGGCGATGGCCGGCGCCGGCGTCAGCGGCGCTTGCACCGTCTCGCCGCAGCCCGACAACAGCAATTGCTCCAACGCTTCGATGGCCTGTCCGGCCTGAGGGCCGGCGGCGCTGATCTGCACGCTGTCGTCCTTGAGCGTCTGCAACGCCATAATCGCGACCAGTGATTTGGCGTTGGCGCTGGCTTGCTGCTTATGCAGTTGGATAATGGCATCAAACCCTTTGGCCGCCTGGGCGAACACCGCGGCAGGACGGGCATGCAGGCCACTTTCATTGGGCACGATCAGCGGTCGGGAAAACATCACTGAACCCGGCAGCGCCTCGTCGACCGCCCCTTGTTCACCTGAGCGTACCTGCAACAACGGCGCGCCGCTTTCAATGCAAGTGGCCTCGTCCACGAGCAGGCTGAAGGGCTCGCCGCTGACCACCAGCATCAGCGTCAACAGACTGCGCGCGTGCAAGGCGATGTAATCGGCATCGAAATCGATCAGCGGCTGGCCGGCCTCGACCCGTTGCCCCATGGTCACCCGCGAGGTGAACCCCTTGCCCGCCAGGTTGACCGTGTCCAGGCCAATGTGCATGAGCACCTGGACGCCATTGTCAGCAGTGATACTCACCGCATGGGCGCTGTCCTGAAGCGTGCCGATGACACCGCAAAGCGGTGCGCAAAGAGTTTGCGAGGTCGGATCGATGCAGATGCCATCTCCCACTACACGACTGGAGAAGACTGGGTCCGGCACGCTGTCCAAGGGCATCAGGACCCCGGACAGCGGTGCGAGCAATTGCAAAGGTTGCGTTGTATTCATGACTTCACCTGCTGCTGTCTGTTCTTTTTCGCATCGCGGGACGCAGCGATCAGCGACCCGCGCTACACGGGTCATTTCCACCAGTATTCGACCTGCAGGCCCACGTTGGAACCATGTCGCGCCCCGCCAAACGCACCGGTGTCGGACAGCGCCGAGCGGGCGGCCAGTTCATTGGCTGCTCGCTGGGCCGCCGCGTTCCAGCTGGCGTAGGTGTAATAGAGCCGTATTTCCGGGCGAGCCCAGAATTCCGGGCCCTTGGGCGACCAGGTGGGGGCAAAGGTGAATTTGCTCAGCTTGCGTGTTCCATCGCTGGCCTGCACCTGGTCATGGCCCAGTTCGGCCACCAGCTTGAACTGATCGCTGATGGCGTACGCCGGGCGAACCCCCAACGATAGCCAGTCCTGGCCGGCGCCGTCGGGGCGGACGTCCTTCTGGTACACCGCCTGCACCTGTCCGCCGAAACGCGGCGTGACCTGCCAATCAAAAAACTCCACCAGACGATAGCTCTTGTTGCTGTCGTCCAACCCGGTGTCGCCGGTATACCCCAGCCCGGTGCCTGGGCCCTCGCCGTACTGCAAGGCCAGTTTATTCTTGCCGCCCAAGAAGTCCTGCTGCACATGCTGGGCGGTCAGGGCCCAACCGCGATGGGCGTCGCGACGGTCCGCCCGGTCGATGAAGCTCAGGCCGAACTCCAGCTCGCCGCCGGGGTTGGTCCTGAAACCGGCGACGTTGAAGTCATGCCGGTTGACCGGGTCTTTCTGGTACAGGTTGTCCTTGCGCGAGAAGGCGTAGCTGTATTTCAGCCCGCCGATCAGCACATCCTCGATCCCGCCACCGGTAGCACTCTGGTTCCAGTAGTAGAAATCCGAGATATGGATGTCGTTACGTTTGTAGTAACGCCGACCGGCCCACAGCGACCCGCCGTTCAGGCTGGGCATGTTCGACCATTGGGCGTACATCTGTGGCATGCGTGCCGCGCCGTTTTCCCCCTGGAAAGTCGGCGTGCGGTCGTAGCGGTTGTACAGCGATGCCATGCCGTCCACGCTCAACACAGAACCATCGTCAAGGGTGAACAGGTCCTGGCGTAGCTCCAGTTCCCCATACTGCTCGCATTCATTGCCCAACCGATATTTAGTCTGCGCCCCAGGCAACTGAAAACAGGACTGGGAACGGCCATTGGTCGCGCTGCCGACGCCGCTGCGCAGATAACCGGAAAACTCCAGCGCCTGAACCGGGAACGGCAACGCCAGGCAGATACAGGACGCAGCCAGGCCACGGTTTATTATTGTTTTCATACGCCTCTCCATTATTTCTTATTGTTTTTTTGCTCCATGACTTCCCCCTGGGTTGCCGTTTGGCTGACGACAAAGGGCCCACGATGCGTTTGGCGCAACGTGTTCGCTGTCAGGCATTGCCTGGGTCAGGGGAAGTTTTTTATTCAGTCGCTCAGGTGCAGCACGAACGACTCGTAGGGCCGCAGGCGCAGCCGCCGGTATCGGTGTTCGCCGGCCTCGTAGTTGCCGATCACCCAGCGTTGTTTCGTGTCATGGGTGAGGATCCCTTCGGGCAGTTCCACCTCGCAGTCGCCCCCATAAAAATGGCTGACCACCAGCAGGCGCTCCCCCTGCCCTTCGCGCAGGTACGCCCACACGTGTGGATGCTCGGGCAATAGCAGGCGGTAGACACCGTCCTGGATCAAGGCTTCGCTACGGCGCAGGGCGATCAATTGACGGTAGTAATGCAGCACCGAGGTCGAGTCTTGCTGTTGCTGCTCGACGTTGATGAAAGCGGCGTTGGCGGGCACGCCGATCCAGGGTTCGGCTTGGCTGAAACCTGCGTTCAGTCCGGCATTCCATTGCATCGGCGTGCGCCCGTTGTCACGGGACTTCTGCATGATTGGCGCCATGGCCTCGGCTTCGGGCACGCCGGCGTTGCGCTTGAGGCGATAGATATTCAGGGTTTCCACATCGCGATACTGCTCGATGTGCTCGAAGCCCGGATTGGTCATTCCCAACTCCTCACCTTGGTACACGAACGGCGTGCCTTGGAGAAAATGCAATGCCGTGGCGAGCATCTTCGCCGAAGGCTCGCGGTACTCACCGTCATCGCCGAACCGCGACACCACCCGCGGCTGGTCATGGTTACACCAGAACAACGCATTCCAACCGTCACCGGCCTGCATGCCGACTTGCCAGTCGGACAGGATGTGTTTGAGTTCGAGAAAATCGAAGTCGGCCCGCACCCACTTTTGCAGGTTCGGGTAGTCCACCTTCAGGTGATGGAAATTGAAGGTCATCGACAGTTCTCGGGACGCCGGGCACGAATAACGAACACAGTGTTCGAGGCTGGTGGACGACATCTCGCCGACATTGATCAGGTCGAATCCCTCGAAGACTTCCCGATGCATTTCCTGCAGGTAGCGGTGCACGTTGGGGCCGTCGGTGTAGAAGCGCCGTCCGTCCGTGTGGTCATCAGGAAAGTCGGCCGGCTTGGAGATCAGGTTGATCACATCGAGACGAAAGCCCCCTACCCCCATGTCCCGCCAGAAACGCATCATCTGGAACACTTCGGCGCGCACCTGGGGGTTGTCCCAGTTCAGGTCGGCCTGGGTATGGTCGAACAGGTGCAGGTAATACTGGCCGGTCTGCGCTTCGTACTCCCAGGCCGAGCCGCCGAACTTGGATTCCCAGTTGTTCGGCTGGTCGCGCCAGATATAGAAATCGCGGTACGGGTTGTCGAGGCTGCTGCGGGCGGCCTGGAACCAGGGATGCTCGATGGAAGTGTGATTAACCACGATGTCGAGCATCAGCTTGATACCGCGCTTGCGCGCCTCGGTGATCAACAATTCGCAGTCGGCCATGGTGCCGTAGCTGGGGTCGATGGCGTAGTAGTCGCTGATATCGTAGCCATTGTCCCGTTGCGGCGAACGCAGGAACGGCGTCAACCATAGGTAGTCCACACCCAGCCAGTGCAAGTAGTCGAGCTTGTCCACCACCCCCAGCAAATCACCGGTGGCCTGGCCGCCATGGCTGTAGAAACTCTTGGGGTAGATCTGATAGATCACCGAGCGTTGCCAGTCTTGCATGTGCACTTCCTTCAGTCTGTTTGGTACTGGCCTTGCGGGCCTCATCGCGGGAAAGCCCGGCTCCCACAGGTGTCAGGCCACCCGATACCCCGGCCGGACGATCTTCATGCTCAACGCGCAGGTCAGGGCAAAGGGCACGCTCATGGCAATGACCATGCCGACCACGAACATCGGTATGTAGTCAGGCACGATCGAAATGAACCCCGGCAGGCCCCCGACACCAATCGCCGAGGCCTTGATCTTGTTCAGCGACAGGAAAATGCAGCCCAGGGCCGAACCGGCCAGCGCGCAATAGAAGGGGAATTTGTAGCGCAGGTTGACCCCGAACATTGCCGGTTCGGTGATGCCGAAATAAGCGGAAATCGCCGACGTGGACGCCATGCTCTTGTCCCGCACATTGCGGGTCATGTAGAACACCGCCAGCGCCGCGCTACCCTGGGCCAGGTTGGACATGACGATCATCGGCCAGATGAACGTGCCGCCCTGGGTCGAGATCAATTGCAGGTCCACCGCCAGGAACATGTGGTGCATGCCGGTCACCACCAGCGGCGCATAGAGCAGGCCGAAAATCGCCCCGCCAATCACCGGCGCCAGGTCGAACAGCGCCACCATGCCTTCGGTAATAAGGATGCCCAGGTGCCGGGTGACCGGACCGATGATGGCGAGAGCCAGTACCCCGGTAATCACGATGGTGGTAATGGGGATCACCAGCAGTTGGATGGCGTTGGGCACCCTGGCCCGCAACCATCGTTCGATCACGCTCATGACATAGGCCGCCAGCAGGATCGGCAGGATCTGCCCCTGGTAGCCGACTTTCTCGATCCGGAACCAGCCGAAGATATCGAAATACGGCAGGCTCTGGCCCTCCAGCCCCGCCACCGCCTTGCCGTAGTTCCAGGCGTTGAGCAGGTCCGGGTGGACGAGCATCAGTCCCAGCACGATGCCGAGGATCTCACTGCCGCCGAAGCGCTTGGCCGCCGACCAGCCCACCAGGGCCGGGAGAAAGACGAAGGAAGTATTGGCCATCAGGTTGATTAGGCTCCAGACTCCGTCCAGGTTCGGATAGGCATCGAGCAACGTCTGCCCGGCAATGAACATGCCCTTGGCGCCTAGCAGGTTGTTGACGCCCATCAGCAGGCCGGCGATCACCAGGGCGGGCAGGATAGGCATGAACACATCGGAGAGCACCCGCACCAGGCGCTGCATCCCGTTGCCCTTCTGCGCCCCCTGGCGCTTGACGTCGGCAATGGTCGCAGCGGCCAGGCCCGTCAGCTCGCGCAGGGCGGCGTAGACCTTTTCCACCTCGCCCGGGCCAATGACCACCTGGAACAGGCCACCGGTGAAAAACGAGCCCTTGACCAGGTCGATGTGGTTCAGCGTGGCACTGTCCACCCGGGCCGCGTCCTTGAGGGACAGGCGCAGGCGCGTCACGCAATGGGCCGCCTGCTCGATATTGTCGACGCCACCCAAGCTTTGCAGCAGCTCGCTGGCGATTTTGGAGTAATCGTGGCTCATGCTTTTTTCTTCCGCGTCATTCTTGTTATTGAGAGTCGACAGCACGTGGAAGGGAAAGTACTCGTCTATACGAGTTAAATCAACAACTCGTACAGACGAGTTTTGTTTTTGTTTATGATAAGCCCCGAGAATCGCGGAAACGTCCTACGCTCCTGTCGACGAATAATGACAGTCGAATGGACAAATCCCCCACTTGGCCCGTAAGGTTCCGCCCCGGTGAACAGCGCGGTACAGAGCCCTCCCAATGAGTAAATACAACCAGATCTACAACGATCTGCTGACCAGCATTACCACCGAACGCCTGGAGCGAGGCGCCCGCCTGCCCTCCGAAACCGAACTGATGGACAGCTATCAGGCCAGTCGTGGCACGGTGCGCAAGGCCATCGAACAACTCCAGGAGCGCGGTTTCGCCCAGAAGATCCATGGCAAGGGCACCTTCGTTCTGTCGACCCAGCCCATCGAATTCCAGCTCGGCGGCATCGTCAGCTTCCAGGAGACCTACCCGCGCCTGGGCAACGATGTCAGTACCGAAGTGGTCGAGTTCAGCCAGTTGCCGTTGGAAGGTGCCCTACTCGAGCACATCAAGGCCCCTGCCGGCAGCCCAATCACCCGCATCAAGCGGGTCCGGCGAATCGACGGCAAGCGTGTGATCCTGGACATCAACCACTTCGTCAGCGATGTGATCCCCGACCTGACCCGCGACATCGCCGTGCAGTCGATCTACGCCTTCATCGAACAGACCCTGCACCTGCAAATCGCCTACGCCCAGCGCACCATCGAAGCGGTCCGCTGTGGCAAGGACGATCAGCAACACCTGGACCTCGACGGCCAGAGCCATGTGATCGTGGTCAGCAACCAGACCTTTCTCCAGGACGGCCGACAGTTCGAGTACACCGAATCGCGGCATACCCTGGATAAGTTTTATTTTTCGGATGTGGCGCGGCGGTGAACACAAAAAGCCGTGTGGATAAGGTTGTAAAAAAACGATTAGATAACAGGAGCCGCGCACAAAAACGATTACTCCTGACAACCGGCTCGTCAAACTGAGGAGAGGCTGACATGGCAGTCACCCAACCAAAGCTTCCAACTCTTCGGAAGCCATGCCAGGTAACCGTCGACCTTCTTTCGCAACGTTGACCTGCAACGCCACCTGGGCAACATCCAACACATTCTTGGTAAGCGAATAGCTGCCCTTGGCCTGCAGCCAGGTCAGCACATCCGCCAAATGCCAGATAGAAGCACTCCCCTCGTGCACCGGCGTCGGGAAGCTACCTGGATGGGCCAACATCAGCTTGCGCATGTTCTGCCGAGACACACCTACGATCTCAGCTACATCGGTCAGCCCGACCAAATCAGGCGCAACCTCGATCAATTTGGCCGACGGTACCGCGCGATGGACATCGGCCAGAGCGCTAAGCACTGCCTTGACCGCATCAGGAGCCTCGCGAGTGAACTCAAGCGCCAGTCGCCCCGGCTGCCCGATGCCGACCAGGGCATCGTCGCAGCCCGCCTCTCCTAGGCGCTCGATCAGTTCATCCATGGCACAGCCATCGTCAGCAAGCTGATATTTCAAGGTAAAAATATATTCCATTGTTCTATTCCTCAGCATCGTCATCAGCGTCACGCCGATTGCGATGCGCAGTGCAATTGTCCGCGACGCGTCGTAATGCTCGCGCATGGTTGCCAGGGTTCTTCGGCGTGCACCATATCGAGGTGATGCAGAACTCGCCGCAACGGCACGCCTCATCGTTGTACGGGCAATAAACCCGTCCCCAGGCGTGACTGCCGCCAACTTCTATGCGCCACCCCTGCCCTTCGGCATGCCTAAGCGCTTCTTCGATTTCTTTCTTCGGGTGCGTTGGACGAATCATCCGTGATCTCCAGTATTCGCATAAGTCGCCAGGTTGTCAAATGACAACCCAGGCATCTCCTTCAAGCGGCGTTACTCAGCAGTGTCTCAAACGAGGAGATAGGTTGGCCTGTGACAGGTCCTCGTGAACCATACGGTGAAATACTCTTGGGGCCATGCCGCCCGATGATAAGCGTTTCCGGGACACCGCTAAGGCGGGTAATCGTAGCGAAAGGTGACGGCACTGCCCTCCCAACACCGTCACGCCAAGTCATTACGGTCGGAAGCTGATGAGGCCTGGAATTGACCAACAAAAATGAAAAAAGCCCCATGGAAGTTATCCACAGGGCTTTTGTTCAAAGCGGGCGCCAGGGCCAATAGCGGCCGTCAGCGGTCAGATATTTAAGCCTGACTCACTCCCACTCAATCGTCGCCGGCGGCTTGCTCGACACGTCATAAGTCACGCGAGAAATACCTTCGATTTCATTGATGATCCGTCCGGAAACGGTCTCCAGCAGTTCGTACGGCAGGTGCGCCCAACGAGCGGTCATGAAGTCGATGGTTTCCACGGCGCGCAGGGCCACGACCCAGGCGTAGCGACGACCATCGCCGACCACGCCCACCGATTTCACCGGCTGGAACACCACGAACGCCTGGCTGACCTTGTGGTACCAGTCGGCCTTGCGCAGTTCCTCGATGAAGATATGGTCGGCACGACGCAGCAGGTCGGCGTATTCCTTCTTCACTTCACCGAGGATCCGCACGCCCAGACCTGGGCCCGGGAATGGGTGGCGGTAGACCATGTCGTACGGCAGGCCCAGTTCCAGGCCGAGGCGACGTACCTCATCCTTGAACAGCTCGCGCAGCGGCTCGACCAGCTTGAGGTTCATTTCTTCCGGCAGGCCACCGACGTTGTGGTGGGACTTGATCACATGGGCCTTGCCGCTCTTGGCACCGGCCGACTCGATCACGTCGGGGTAGATGGTGCCTTGGGCCAGGTACTTGATGTTGTCGAGCTTGCAGGATTCGGCATCGAACACGTCGATGAAAGTGCGGCCGATGATCTTGCGCTTCTTCTCCGGGTCGGACTCGCCGGCCAGGTTGTTCAGGAACTGCTCTTCGGCGTTGGCGCGGATCACCTTGACGCCCATGTTCTCGGCGAACATAGCCATCACTTGCTCGCCTTCGTGCAGGCGCAGCAGGCCGTTGTCGACGAAGACGCAGGTCAGTTGATCGCCGATGGCCTTGTGCAGCAACGCGGCAACCACCGAGGAATCCACGCCGCCAGACAAGCCAAGCAGTACGTTGTCGGTGCCGACCTGGGCGCGAACCTGGGCAATGGCGTCCTCGGCGATTTTCGATGGCGTCCACAGGGCTTCGCACTCGCAGATATCGAGGATGAAGCGCGACAGGATGCGACCGCCCTGCTTGGTATGGGTCACTTCCGGGTGGAACTGCACGCCGTAGTAACGGCGATCATCGTTGAACATGCCGGCAATCGGGCAGCTCGGGGTGCTGGCCAAAATGTGGAAGTCTTCCGGCATCTTGGTGACCTTGTCACCGTGGCTCATCCACACGTCCAGGCCGAACAGGCCGTCAGCGTCGATGTGGTCTTCAATGCCGTCCAGCAGACGGCTCTTGCCGACCACGTCGACGCGGGCATAACCGAACTCACGCAGCTCGGAACCTTCGACCTTGCCGCCCAGTTGTTCAGCCATGGTCTGCATGCCGTAGCAGATACCGAAGACCGGCACGCCCAGGTCGAACACCGCTTGCGGGCAACGCGGACTGTCGGCTTCGTGCACAGACTCGGGGCCGCCGGCGAGGATGACGCCCTTAGGCGCGAATTCGCGAATCGCTTCGTCATCCATGTCGAACGGATGCAATTCGCAGTACACGCCGATTTCACGCACGCGGCGGGCGATCAGCTGGGTGTACTGGGAACCGAAGTCGAGGATCAGGATGCGGTGAGCGTGAATGTCGAGGGCCATGGGCGAAACTCTATAAAGCAGTTGCAAGCTTCAAGCTGCAAGCTGCAAGTAATCGGAAGCTGCGCGGTAGCTGTATGAACACAGCCCCGCTTGCAGCTTATAACTTGTGGCTTATAGCTGTCGGCGTCAGCCGACGCGGTAGTTCGGCGCTTCCTTGGTGATCTGTACGTCGTGGACATGGGACTCGGCCATGCCGGCACCGGTGATACGCACGAATTCCGGCTTGGTGCGCATCTCTTCGATGTCGGCGCTGCCGGTGTAGCCCATGGAAGAACGCAGGCCGCCCATCAGTTGATGGATGATGGCGCTCAGGGTGCCTTTGTACGGCACGCGACCTTCGATGCCTTCGGGCACCAGCTTCTCGGCACCCGCGGAGGAGTCCTGGAAGTAACGGTCGGAGGAGCCCTGGGCCTGGGACATGGCACCCAGCGAGCCCATGCCGCGGTAAGCCTTGTAGCTACGGCCCTGGAACAGCTCGATCTCGCCCGGTGCTTCTTCAGTACCGGCGAACATCGAACCCATCATCACGCAGGAGGCCCCGGCGACGATGGCCTTGGACAGGTCACCGGAGAAGCGGATGCCGCCGTCGGCGATCAACGGCACGCCAGTGCCTTCAAGGGCAGCGGCGACGTTGGCGATGGCGCTGATTTGCGGCACGCCGACACCGGCAACGATGCGGGTGGTGCAGATCGAGCCTGGGCCGATACCGACCTTGACCGCATCGGCGCCAGCTTCGGCCAGGGCCTTGGCGGCAGCGCCGGTGGCGATGTTGCCGCCGATCACCTGCACGTCAGGGAAGTTCTGCTTGACCCAGCGAACGCGGTCGATCACGCCTTTGGAGTGACCGTGGGCGGTGTCGACCACCACCACGTCGACGCCGGCATTGACCAGGGCCGCGACGCGGTCGCCAGTGTCCTTGCCGGTGCCGACCGCAGCGCCTACGCGCAGACGACCCTGGTCGTCCTTGCTGGCCAGCGGATAAGCCTTGGCTTTTTCGATGTCATTGACGGTCATCATGCCCTTGAGGGCGAACTTGTCGTCGACGATCAGCACGCGTTCGATGCGGTGCTTGTGCAGCAACTCGCGAACTTCGTCCTTGCCGATGCCTTCCTTGACCGTGACCAGACGCTCTTTAGGCGTCATCACCTGACGGACGGTGGCGTCCAGGCGATTCTCGAAACGCACGTCGCGGGAGGTAACGATGCCGACCAGGTCGCCATCGTGCAGCACCGGAACGCCGGAGATGTTGTGCATGCGGGTCAGTTCGAACAGATCGCGAACCGTGGCGTCAGCCTCGATGGTGATCGGATCCTTGACGACGCCAGCCTCGAACCGCTTGACCTTGCGCACTTCGGCGGCCTGCTGTTCGATGGTCATGTTCTTGTGGATGATACCGATACCGCCTTCCTGCGCCATGGCAATGGCCAGACGGGCTTCGGTCACGGTGTCCATGGCGGCGGAAACCAGCGGAATATTCAGCTCGATGCCACGGGTAAGACGGGTTTTGAGACTGACTTCGTTGGGCAGTACCTCGGAATAACCGGGCACTAGGAGAATGTCGTCGAAGGTCAGAGCTTCTTGGCTGATACGCAGCATCGCGGGGGCTCCCGAGCGGGAAAATGGAAGCGCGCCATTATATACATGCACCCCCTCTGGCTCAATGTAAAACTCTGTCTATTATTGCCGGGGTGATTGAAGGGGCTAAACACTGCCCGATTGCCACACATTCCCTTGTGGGAGCCAAGCTTGCTCGCGATGAACGATGACGCGGTCTTGCAGTTAACCCGCGTCACCCCTATCGCGAGCAAGCTTGGCTCCCACAAAGCTCGCTCCGACAGGGGGAATCGCTCTCCTACAACTCCACCTTCACCCAACTCACCGGCTGATCCAGCCAATCGGCGAACTCGTCGATAAAGTTCTGCTTGAACCCCGCCTCGAGCCAGTTATTGAAGATAAACCCCAGGTTGGAGAAGCCACACGGTTGCAGGAACAGGAACCCGTTGATGTCATCTTCATGCCCGCACTCAGGGCAGGTGAAGTTATCGGTGCGGGCCGGCATCCAGTCTTCCAGGCTTTCGAACAGCGCCTCGCCGATTTCCTTGCGGCATTCGGCGCAGCCCGCTTCCTCGAGAAACCCCTTGGCCGGGGTATAGATGCAGCGCTTGGTAATGATTTCCAGGCCATTGACCGGTTCGCCAAACGGCAAGGCCTCAGGGTGCAGGACCACCTCGCGGGCACCGGGGGCGATGGAGTGGGCCATGCGATTGCCGGTACGTCCGCAGGTGGTCAATTGTTCTTCGACGATATTCTTGCGTACCAGCCAGCGCACAATCGCCCGGGCCCGAGGCTCGTGGACCGGCAAGGAGGAAATTTTCGGGACGATGATGCTTTGCGAATTCATGGGACATCCTGCGGTGAATCTACGGGTGGCGACGAGCAAGCCCGCGCCCGCCTTGAACCTATGGGCAATGGAGCATTGTACCGCGCCGATTCCCGGAAGGTTTTTCGCTGAACATGGAGATTGAGCAGCGAATGCCCTTATCATGCCGTCCATGATTAAAGATCCCTTTGCCCGACTGGGCCTGGACCGCGAGGTCCTGACTGTCAGCCAGCTCAACGGCCGTGCGCGGGTGTTGCTTGAAGACGTGTTCAGCAACATCTGGGTCGAGGGCGAAATTTCCAACCTTGCCCGGCCGGCCTCCGGCCATGTGTATTTCACCCTCAAGGACAGCGGCGCCCAGGTGCGCTGCGCACTGTTCCGGCAAAATGCCGCGCGAGTGCGTCAGGCCCTCAAAGACGGGCTGGCGGTGAAAGTGCGCGGCAAGGTCTCACTGTTCGAGGGCCGCGGCGACTATCAGCTGATTCTCGACACCGTGGAACCGGCGGGCGATGGCGCCCTGCGCCTGGCCTTCGATGCGCTCAAGGAAAAGCTCAGCGCCGAAGGCCTGTTCAGCGCCGAACGCAAGGTGCCGCTGCCGGCCCATCCGCAACGCATCGGCATCATCAGTTCGCCCACCGGCGCGGTGATCCGCGACATCATCAGCGTCTTTCGCCGCCGGGCGCCGCAGATTTCCTTGACGCTGATCCCCACCGCCGTACAAGGCCGCGAAGCCACCGCGCAAATCATCCGCGCGCTGAAACTGGCGGATGCCCGGGGGTTCGATGCGCTGATCCTGGCCCGGGGCGGCGGCTCGCTGGAAGACTTGTGGTGCTTCAACGAAGAAGCCGTGGCCCGGGCGGTGGATGCCTGCGTCACGCCGATCGTCAGCGCCGTCGGCCATGAAACCGACGTGTCCATCAGCGATTTCGTCGCTGACGTGCGCGCCCCGACCCCGTCCGCCGCTGCCGAACTGCTGGCCCCCGATGCCGGAGACCTGGTACGCCGGGTCGAAAGCCTGCACCGGCGGCTGGTGATGCGCATGCGCGACCGCCTGATGCGCGATCAACTGCGCCTTGAAGGTCTGACCCGGCGCCTGCGCCACCCCGGTGAGCGCCTTCGCCAGCAAGCCCAGCGTCTCGACGACCTGGACATGCGCATGCGCCGGGCCTTCGAGCGCAGCCTCAATACCCGCCGCGAGCGCCTGATCCGCCTGGAAACCCGCCTGGCCGGGCAACACCCGGGGCGGCAACTGGCACTGCTGCGCCAACGCCTGGACAGCCTCGCCTCGCGCTTGCCCCGGGCAATGCGCGAGGGCCTGAAGGCGCGACGCCTGCAACTGCAAAACCAGATGCAGACGCTACACATCGTCAGCCCCCTGGCGACCCTCGGCCGGGGCTACAGCATTTTGCTGGACGAACGCGGCCAGGCGATCCGCAGCGCCGGGCAGACCCAAACCGGCCAGCGCCTGACGGCGCGGCTCGGTGAAGGCGAACTGCTGGTGCGGGTCGAAGACAATCACCTGACGCCGGTCACCCTATCTCTATTGGATTGATTCATGCCGCGATATCTCGCTCCATTGCTCTTGCTGTGCCTGACCTTCAACGCCAACGCCGACAGTTACATCACCCGCCTGCTGAACAAACCGGTGCCCGGCGGCGTGGCCGTGGTGGAGCTGGGCAGCGCGGCACAGCCGCCAAAAGCCAGTTACCAGGGCAAACCGGTGCTGGTGGTCAAGGAAAAGGACAACTGGCTGGCGATTGTCGGCATCCCGCTGACGGTCAAGCCCGGCACCCAGCAGATCAGCAGTGGCGGCAGCACCCAGCCGTTCGTGGTCGGCTATAAAAAGTACCCCGAGCAACACATCACCCTGAAGAACAAGCGCCAGGTCAATCCGAACCCAGCGGACCTCAAACGCATCAACGCCGAACTGGCCGTGCAACTGAAGGCCTATCGCAGCTTCAGCCCGAACATCCCCAGCAACCTGCTGCTGGACAAGCCGGTCAATGGGCCGATGTCGAGCAAGTTCGGCGTGCGGCGCTTCTTCAACGGCGAAGAGCGCAATCCCCACGCTGGCCTGGACTTCGCCGTGCCCGCCGGCACGCCCATCAAGACTCCGGCCGCTGGCAAGGTGATCCTCACCGGTAATTACTTCTTCAATGGCAACACCGTGTTCGTCGATCACGGCCAGGGTTTCATCAGCATGTTCTGCCACCTGTCGAAGATCGACGTGAAGGTCGGCCAGCAGCTCAAGCGCGGCACGGTCGTCGGCAAAGTCGGCTCCACGGGCCGGGCAACTGGCCCGCACATGCACTGGAATATCAGCCTGAACGATGCGCGGGTGGATCCGGCGATTTTTATCGGGGCATTCCAGCCCTGAGTTTTTGCGGTGAAGCTGCCGTCATCGCGAGCAGGCTCGCTCCCACACTTGGATCTCTTGTGAACACACCATTTGTGACCAACAGAAAATCCCTGTGGGAGCGAGCCTGCTCGCGATGACGGCAGCCGCATCACCACCATCCAGCGAATTGCCAAGCTCAAAACATCCACGCAATTTCAAAGATCAACACCTCGAACCTGCGCGATTAAATCGCGCAAACCCGCCTAAAAACAGAACTTATCTCAATTTTTGCCGACTGCTTGCGATCCGCCCTCCGCGCGGTTAGGGTTGAAGGCATGAAAACCTCTCACACCCTCATTCAGCTTCGCCAGCACCGCAGCCTGTGCCTCGTCAGCGCACGACTGCCGGGCTGAATCGCGGCACCTCGTTCCGGCTGTAAAGCCACCCCGTTCGAACCACCGGCAGGCCGCCTTTTCCCGGCCACGACAATAAAAGGATTCTGCGATGAGCATGCTCAAAGACCCGTCTTCCAAGTACCGCGCCTTCCCGACCATCAACCTGCCGGATCGCACCTGGCCGTCGAAGACCATCACCGCCGCGCCGATCTGGTGCAGCTCCGACCTGCGTGACGGCAATCAGTCGCTGATCGAGCCGATGGACGCCGCCAAGAAGCTGCGTTTCTGGAAAACCCTGGTCGCCGTGGGCGTGAAGGAAATCGAAGCCTCGTTCCCGGCGGCTTCGCAGACCGACTTTGACTTCGTGCGTACCCTCATCGAAGAAGGCCACATCCCGGACGACACCACCATCCAAGTGCTGACCCAGGCCCGTGAAGACCTGATCGCACGCACGTTCGAATCCCTGCGCGGGGCGAAAAAAGCCATCGTCCACCTGTACAACGCCACCAGCCCGTCGTTCCGCCGCATCGTGTTCAACCAGGACAAGGAAGGCGTGAAGGAAATCGCGGTGAACGCGGCCAAGCTGTTCGTCAAATACGCCGCGCAACAGCCAGAAACCCAGTGGCAGTTCGAATACTCGCCGGAAACCTTCAGCGCCACCGAGCTGGAGTTCGCCAAGGAAGTCTGCGACGCAGTGATCGAAGTCTGGAACCCGACACCTGAGCGCAAGGTCATCCTCAACCTGCCGGCCACCGTGGAAGTCGCTACCCCGAACGTCTACGCCGACCAGATCGAGTGGTTCCACCGCAACATCACCCGTCGTGACAGCGTGCTCATCAGCCTGCACACCCACAACGACCGTGGCACCGGCGTAGCCGCCACCGAACTGGGCCTGATGGCCGGCGCCGACCGTGTCGAAGGCTGCCTGTTCGGCAACGGCGAGCGCACCGGTAACGTCGACCTGGTGACCGTCGCGCTGAACCTCTATACCCAGGGCATCCACCCGGAGTTGGATTTTTCCGACATCGACGGCGTGCGCAAAGTGGTCGAAGAGTGCAACCAGATCCCGGTGCACCCGCGCCACCCCTACGTGGGCGACCTGGTTCACACCGCATTCTCCGGCTCGCACCAGGATGCGATCCGCAAGGGCTTCGCCCAGCAGAAACCGGACACACTGTGGGAAGTGCCCTACCTGCCCATCGACCCGGCCGACATTGGCCGCAGCTACGAGGCGGTGATCCGCGTCAACAGCCAGTCGGGCAAGGGCGGCATTGCCTACCTGCTGGAGCAGGAATACGGCATCAGCCTGCCGCGTCGCATGCAGATCGAGTTCAGCCAGGTGGTGCAGCGCGAAACCGATCGCCTGGGCCTGGAAATGACCGCTCAGCAGATCCACGCCCTGCTCCACAGCGAGTACCTGCAAGCCAACACCCCGTACGCGCTGGTCAGCCATCGTCTGCAGGAAGAAAACGGCAACAGCTCCGTGGAAGTCGAAGTGGCCAGCAAGGGCCAGGGCGAGACCAACCTGCACTGGCGCGGCAAGGGCAACGGCGCGCTGGAAGCGCTGGTGGCCGGCCTGCCGATTCCGGTGGAGATCATGGACTACAACGAACACGCCATCGGCGCCGGCACCAATGCCAAAGCCGCGGCGTACATCGAACTGCGGGTCAACGGTGAGCGTGCGGTACATGGCGTGGGCATTGATGAAAACATCACCACTGCCAGCTTCAAGGCCCTGTTCAGCGCGCTGAACCGCTCCCTGAGCCAGCCGGAAGCCAAAGCGGCCTGATGGTTTAGCTGGTATGCAAAAAGGCCCTGGGGTGTGAACCCTGGGGCCTTTTTGTTTGACTGGTGTTTTTGTATCGGCTGCCTGGGCCTCTTCGCGAGCAGGCTCGCTCCCACACTGGATCTTCAGCGGGCTCGAAATCCTGTGCCCAGCTCAGACTCCCTGTGGGAGCGGGCTTGCTCGCGAAGGCGGTCTGTCAGGCAACACAAGCCTCAGGCATGGGTATCGATCGAAACAGTCATCGCCTGCAGCAAAGCGGCCTGCAGGGTCTGCAATGTGGCCTGGGTCGCCATGATCTGGGTCTGGATCGCCATGGTTTCCTGGGCTTTCTGCTCCTGGTTGGCCTGGCTTTTCTGCACGCGAGCCAACTGGGCTTGCTGCTCGGCCAGCAACTTCTCGGTCTGCTCGATCTGTTTCTTCAACTGTTCGATGACATCGCCACTGCCGCTGGCTGGAGCGCCAGCGATGTTCGCGCCGCTGGTGTCAACTTTCAACTGCTGGTCTTTGTCATCGCTGTCGTCAGCCGATACCGCAGGACTGATCGCTGCTTCATCTTCCGCACCCTTGATGGAGACCTTGGGTGCAGAGAGTGGGTATGGATTTACCGTGGTTGCGCTGATGCTGGTCATAGGGGACTTCTCCTTGGCTGCCCCGGTTATCGGCCACCATCAGCGCTTCTGAAGAGCTGAATCGTTTCAATCAGATGAATTCGAAACGATCGGCATCCAGGTTCGCCGGAAAGCGCGTGCGGTAGGCCCCCAGGTCCGCCGCATTCAAACACACGGTGAACACCCCCTCCGCCTCTCCGGCGCTGAGCAGGGTTTCGCCCTGGAAGTCCAGCACCTGACTGTCACCGGTATAGGCAAAGCCCTTGCCGTCGTGGCCGATGCGGTTTACCGCTGCCACGTAGCACAGGTTCTCGATTGCCCGGGCCGGCAGCAGACGGTTCCAATGCTGGCGCCGAGCGCCGGGCCAGTTGGCGGTGTACAGCAACAGGTCGGTGTCCTCGGCATCGCGGCTCCACACCGGGAAACGCAGGTCATAGCAAATCAGCGGGCGGATCCGCCAGCCGTTGAGCTCGAACAGCACCTGGCGCTCGCCCGGCGTGTAGTGATTGTGCTCACCGGCCATGCGGAACAGATGACGCTTGTCGTAATGCAGCACTTCGCCGTCCGGTCGGGCCCAGAGCAGGCGATTGCGATGGCTGCCGTCGGCGGCCTGGATGATCACACTTCCCGTAATCACCGCCTCCAGTTTCGCCGCCTGAGCCTTGAGCCATTTGTGGGACGGACCGCACTCCTGCTCCGCCAGGGTTTCGGAGTCCATGGAAAATCCCGTGGTGAACATTTCCGGCAGGATAATCAGATCCGCCCCGCGCGCCTGCGCCAGCAGGCCCTCGAAATGCTCCAGGTTGGCCTGGCGATCGTGCCAGGCCAGGGTGGTCTGGATCAGCGCAACATTGAGATTGGGCAACGCACTCAGATCACGCATAGTTTTTCCGCCGCTTCGCGCAGCGTCTCCTCACGTTTGGCAAAGCACAGGCGTACCAGCCGCTGGCCTTCGGGTGGGTTCTGGTAGAACACCGAGACAGGGATCGTCGCCACACCGTGCTCACGGGTCATCCAGATAGCCATATCGACGTCATTGAGGTCCGGGCGGATCTGCGAGTAATCCACCAGTTGGAAATAGGTGCCGGGCACCCGCTTGAAACTGAAGCGCGAGGGCGCCAGCAAGTCGCAGAACAGGTCACGCTTGGCCTGGTAGAAGTCCGGCAGTTCTTCGACGTGCTCCGGATGATCGGCCATGTAGTCGGCCAGGGCGTACTGCAACGGCGTCACGCCGCAGAAGCTGACGTACTGATGCACCTTGCGCAATTCCGCCGTCAGGGCGGGCGGCGCCACCACGTAGCCGGTTTTCCAACCAGTGACGTGGTAGGTCTTGCCGAACGAACTGACCACAAAGGCCCGCTGGTAAAGCTCTTCATGAGCCAGGACACTGGCGTGAGCGACGCCGTCGAACACCAGGTGTTCGTAGACTTCGTCACTGATCAGGTAAATGTCGCGGTCACGAATCAACGCCGCCAGCTGGTCGAGTTCGGCGCGGCTGATCAGCGCGCCACTGGGGTTGTGCGGCGTGTTGAGAATGATCATGCGCGTACGCGGGCTCAGGGCTTCGCCAAGCTTCTGGAAATCGATGGCGAAATCATCCAGGCCCAATTGCACATGCACACAACGGCCACCAGCCAGCTCGACGGCGGGCTCATAGCTGTCGTAGCAAGGGTCGAACACGATCACTTCGTCGCCGCTGTGAACCACTGCCGCGATGGCGCAGAAAATCGCCTGGGTCGCACCGGGGGTCACGGTCACTTCCTGGTCGACATCGACGGTGACGCCATAGCTGCGGGAGATCTTCGCCGCGATCTGCTGGCGCAGCGCTGGCAAACCGGTCATGGGCGAGTATTGGTTATGACCTTGGGCGACATGCCGGCCGACTGCATCGCGCAGGGCCTGCGGACCATCGAAATCGGGAAACCCCTGGGACAGATTGAGCGCGCCGGTCTGCGCGGCGAGCTGGGACATCTGGGTGAAGATAGTGATGCCGACATTCGGCAACTTGCTGGTGATCATTGGGGGTTCCCTGCGTCTACACCCGGCTCTGGTGCGGCGCGGGAGAGGTCGAGGATAGCCCAATCGCCGGGCATGAAAAAGGGTGCCCATGGGCACCCTCTTATGCTGATCACTCATACCCTCTGGCAACAAGGACTGTGGGAGCAGGGCTTGCCCGCGATGGCCGCGCTGCGGTGTACAGGTTGAACCGCGTTATCGTTCATCGCGGGCAAGCCTTGCTCCCACAGATCAACATCCCAACTTCCAGATCCAAGTCCAAGTCCAAGTCCAAGCCAGGTCCAGGTCCAGGTCCAGGTCCAGGTCCAGGTCCAGACTAGATCAACGTTTGTCGCGGCGCTTCTTGTCGGCCTTCTTGTGGTGCGACATCAAGCGGCGCTTCTTGTTGACCTGACGGTCGGTGAGCGTGTTCTTGTTGCCTTCGTACGGGTTCTCGCCGCCCTTGAACTCGATGCGGATCGGCGTACCGACCAGCTTCAGGACGCGGCGATAAGTGTTTTCCAGATAACGGACGTACGACTTGGGCACCTTCTCGATCTGGTTACCGTGAATCACGATGATCGGCGGGTTGGCGCCACCCAGGTGAGCGTAACGCAGCTTGATCCGGCGGTTGTTGACCATCGGTGGCGCGTGCTCGCCGACGGCGTCTTCCAGGATCTGGGTCAAGCGGTTGGTCGGCCAGCGGGTGACCGCTGACTTGAACGAGTTCTGCACCGACGCGTAGAGGTTGCCCACGCCCGTACCGTGCAAGGCCGAGATGAAGTGGATGTCGGCGAAGTCAACGAAGAACAGGCGACGCTGCAATTCGATCTTCACGAAATCCCGTTCGCTGGGCGTCATGCCGTCCCACTTGTTGATCGCGATGACCAACGCACGACCGGCTTCCAGGGCGAAGCCCAGCAGGTTCAGGTCGTGATCGACCACACCTTCGCGGGCGTCCATCACGAAGATCACCACGTTGGCGTCCTTGATGGCCTGCAGGGTTTTGACCACGGAGAATTTTTCGACTTCTTCGTGGATCTTGCCGCGCTTGCGCACCCCGGCAGTGTCGATCAGCGTGTACTTCTCTTCGTTACGCTCGAACGGGATGTAGATACTGTCGCGGGTGGTGCCGGGCTGGTCATACACGATGACCCGGTCTTCGCCGAGCATGCGGTTGACCAGCGTCGACTTGCCGACGTTCGGACGGCCGATGATGGCGATCTTGATCCCGTCTTTTTCGCTAGGGCCAGGAATGCGCTTGGCTTCCTCGCCTTCGGCAACGATTTCTTCCTCACCGTCTTCCGGTTCGTCTTCGTCGTCTTTGGGGAAATCAGCCAGGGCGATTTCCAGCATCTGGGTGATGCCACGACCATGCGCACCGGCAATCGGAATCGCCTGGCCCATGCCCAACGGAGCGAACTCGGCGCGAGCCATGTCCGGGTCGATGTTGTCGACCTTGTTGGCCACCACGTAGGAACGCTTGTTACGTTTGCGCAAATGCTCGGCGATCATCTGGTCGGCGGCGGTAAAACCGGCCTTGGCGTCTACCAGGAACAGCACCACATCCGCTTCTTCGATGGCGAGCAGCGACTGCTCGGCCATTTTTTCGTCCATGCCGTGTTCATCACCGGAGATGCCACCGGTGTCGACCAGAATATAGGTACGCCCTTGCCACTTGGCCTCACCGTATTGGCGATCACGGGTCAGACCGGACAAGTCGCCGACAATGGCGTCGCGAGTCCTGGTCAGGCGGTTGAACAAGGTGGACTTGCCGACGTTCGGTCGGCCCACCAGGGCGATTACGGGAACCATGCGGCTCTCCACTTCGTTATTTCAGAAAATACAAAAGCCGCTGCGAGGCAGCGGCTGGTGCTCGGGGGCCATCCTGTGGGAGCGAGCCTGCTCGCGAAAGCGGTGGATCAGTCGACATCCATGCCACTGGAACACCGCATTCGAGAGCACGCCCGCTCCCACAAAAATGAAGCCGCTTGGGGGTTAGCCCCAAGCATAGTCTTACTTGATGGTCAGGGCTTCCAGTTTGCCGCTGTTGCCATACACATAAATCATGTTGCCCACCACCAGCGGACGGGCACGCAGGCCGTCGCTGTCGATGCGCTCACGGCCGACGAAACGACCGTCCACCTGGCTGAGCAGGTGCAGGTAACCTTCCAGGTCACCGACTGCAACGTAGCTGGAGAACACTTCCGGGGCCGACAGTTGACGACGGGCCAGGGCATCGTTACTCCACAATGCGGTGGTGGAACGCTCGTCGACGCCTTCAACCGTGCCCGAGGACAGGCTCACGTAGACGCTACCAAAACCCTGGGCGACCCCGGCGTAGCTGGACGCATCGCGCTGCCACAGCGGGCGACCGCTTTCCAGGTCCAGCGCCGCAACGCGACCCTGGTAGCTGGCGACGTACAGCGTACCGCCAGACAGCAGCAGGCCGCCGTCGATGTCGACCACACGCTCCAGTTCCGAACGGCCCTGCGGGATGGCCACGCGCTGTTCCCAGACCGGAACGCCGTTGGAAATATCCAGGGCAACCACTTTACCGGTCGACAACCCGGCCACCGCAAGGCGGTTGGTGACGATCGGCGCACTGGTGCCGCGCAGGGTCAATACCGCCGGGGTGCTGTCGTACAACCAGCGCTGCTCGCCAGTGGCGGCATCCAGACCGATCAGGCTGTCATCCTGGGTCTGCACCACCACCACGTCACCGTTGGTGGCCGGCGGCGCGAGGACTTCACTGGTCACGCGGGCGCGCCATTTTTCTTCACCGCTGCTGGCGTCCAGGGCCACGATCTCGCCCTTGAGCGTGCCGATCATGACCAGCCCGTAACCCACACCAACGGCGCCGGAAACGGGCAGCTCGAGATCCTGCTCCCACTTGACGTCGCCGTTGGTGCGATCCATCGCCATCACCACGCCAGTGACGTCGGAAGCATAGAGGGTGTCGCCATCAATGGCCGGCACCAGCATGTTGTAGGTTTCACCCTGGCCGTCACCGATGGAGCGGCTCCATTGCTTCTGCAGCACGACTTCTTCTTTGAAATCGGTCAGTTCGGCCGGTGGCAGTTCTTTCTTGCTGTTGCTGCTGCAACCCGCGGCCAGAATGGCCAGAGCCAGCAATGCTGCATGTTTCCAACGGATCACGTCACGCATCCCCTTTGGCCAGGTCGTCCAGCTTGATTTGCAGGCCACCGACCGCGGCTTCATCCGACAGCGCAGCCTTGGCTTTTTGGTAGGCCGCATGGGCCTCATCAGCACGACCAAGCTGTACCAGCAGGTCGCCCTTGAGTTCTTCGCGAGTCGCCAGGAACGCCTTGTCGGCATCACCGTCGAGCAGCTTCAAGGCGTCTTCGGCCTTGTCCTGTGCCGCCATCACCTGCGCCAGGCGCTGACGCGCCACTTCGCCCAGGGTCGGGTTGGCAGGCTTGTCGACAATGGCTTTGAGCTCGATGGCGGCGTCGTCCAGCTTGCCCGTGTCAACCGCGACCTTGGCCACGAACAGGCGGCCATATTGCGCGTAGGCGGTGCCGCCGAATTCGTTGTCGAGCTTGCCGGCCAACTCTGCCACGCGGGCGGCGTCAGGCTTGCCGTCCGGGGTCAGGGTAGTTTCCAGCAACTGCTGATAGAGCATCGAAGCGCCTTGCGCCTGATTGCTCTGGTATTTCTGCCAGGCCTGCCAGCCGAACACGATGACCAGCGCCAACAGGCCGCCAGTGACCAGCGGCTTACCATTGCGCGTCCACCAGTCCTTCAAATCCGCCAGCTGTTCATCATCGGTACTCGACACCCCAATACTCCTTAATCGCTAAATCGGCTGTTTGACAGCTTCAACCCTGCACGACGCAGGTGGCCAGGTGTGCGGCAAGCGCATCCCAGGCAATGCTTTGTTGTTCGCCCTGGCCACGCAGGGGTTTGAAACCTACCACTTGCTGGGCCAGTTCGTCGTCACCGAGAATCAGTGCATACAGCGCACCGCTCTTGTCGGCCTTCTTGAACTGGCTCTTGAAACTGCCGCCACCGGCGTTGATCTGCAGGCGCAGGTTGGGCAACTGGTCGCGGACCCGCTCGCTCAGCGCCAGGGCCGCCAGTTCGGCTGCTTCGCCGAAGGCGCACAGATAAACGTCGACCTGACGAGAGATTTCTTGCGGAATCTTGTCGAGCGTTTCAAGCATCAACACCAGACGTTCGATGCCCATGGCAAAACCCACGCCCGACGTCGGCTTTCCGCCCATCTGTTCCACCAGCCCGTCGTAACGGCCGCCGGCACACACAGTACCCTGGGCACCCAGCTTGTCGGTGACCCATTCAAAGACGGTCTTGCTGTAGTAATCCAGCCCGCGGACCAGCTTCGGGTTGATGACGTAGGGAATACCGACGGCGTCCAGGCGCGCCTTCAGGCCTTCGAAGTGCAGGCGGGATTCTTCGTCGAGGTAGTCAGCCATTTTCGGCGCATCGACCAGGATCGCCTGCGTGTCGGCGTTCTTGGTATCCAACACCCGCAGCGGGTTGGTTTTGAGGCGACGCTGACTGTCTTCGTCCAGCTTGTCCAGGTGAGCAGACAGGAACTCCACCAGCGCTTCGCGGTAACGCCCACGGGACTCGCTGGTGCCCAGGCTGTTGAGTTCGAGCTTGACCGCATCACGAATGCCCAACTCGCCCCACAGGCGCCAGGTCAACACAATCAGCTCGGCGTCGATATCCGGGCCGTCGAGGTTGAACACCTCGAGGCCAATCTGGTGGAACTGGCGATAACGGCCTTTCTGCGGACGCTCGTGGCGAAACATCGGGCCGATGTACCAGAGTTTCTGCACCTGGCCACCGCCGGTAATACCGTGCTCGAGCACCGCACGCACGCATGCCGCCGTGCCTTCGGGACGCAGGGTCAGCGAATCGCCGTTGCGGTCCTCGAAGGTGTACATCTCTTTTTCGACGATGTCGGTCACTTCGCCGATGGAACGCTTGAACAGCTCGGTGAACTCGACGATCGGCATGCGGATCTGCCGATAACCGTAGTTATCCAGCAAACGCGCCACGGTGCCCTCGAAATAACGCCACAGGGGCGTCTGCTCGGGCAGGATGTCGTTCATGCCACGAATGGCTTGCAGGGACTTGCTCACAGGTAATCCTTAAATTCGTTCGACTCAACCACGCGCGATTACAGCAGCGTCGGCTTCGACCTTTTCGGCCGCTTTCTGGCGGATCAGCCGTTCCAGTTCATCCACCAGATTGTCATTCGTCAGTTTCTGCGACGGCTTGCCGTCGATGTAAATCAGGTTCGGTGTACCACCAGTGAGGCCGATATGGGCCTCCTTGGCTTCACCCGGCCCGTTGACCACGCAACCAATCACCGCGACATCCAGCGGCACCAGCAAGTCTTCCAGGCGCCCTTCCAGCTCGTTCATGGTCTTGACCACATCAAAGTTCTGCCGCGAGCAGCTCGGGCAGGCAATGAAGTTGATGCCACGGGAACGCAGGTGCAGGGACTTGAGAATGTCGTAGCCGACTTTCACTTCCTCCACCGGATCGGCCGCCAACGAGATGCGGATGGTATCGCCAATCCCTTCGGCGAGCAGCATACCGAGGCCGACGGCGGATTTCACCGTGCCCGAACGCAACCCACCGGCTTCGGTAATGCCCAGGTGCAGCGGCTGGACGATTTCCTTGGCCAGCAGGCGGTAGGCTTCGACGGCCATGAACACGTCGGAAGCCTTCACGCTGACCTTGAAGTCCTGGAAGTTCAGGCGTTCCAGGTGCTCGACATGGCGCAGGGCCGATTCCACCAGCGCAGCCGGGGTCGGTTCGCCGTATTTCTTTTGCAGGTCTTTTTCCAGGGAACCGGCGTTGACGCCGATACGGATCGGAATGCCACGGTCGCGGGCGGCATCCACCACCGCACGCACGCGGTCTTCGCGGCCGATGTTGCCCGGATTGATGCGCAGGCAGTCCACACCCAGCTCGGCCACGCGCAGGGCGATGCGGTAGTCGAAGTGAATGTCGGCCACCAGCGGCACTTTGACCAACTGCTTGATTTTGCCGAACGCCTCGGCGGCGTCCATGTCCGGCACGGAAACCCGCACGATGTCGACACCGGCGGCTTCCAGTCGGTTGATCTGCGCAACGGTGGCCGCTACGTCGTTGGTGTCACTGTTGGTCATGCTTTGCACAGCGATGGGCGCATCGCCGCCAACAGGAACGTTGCCGACCCAGATCTTTCGCGATTCGCGACGTTTGATTGGAGATTCGCCGTGCATGACTTATTGACCCAACTTCAGGCGAGCGGTCTCGCCACTGGTGAACGGAGCCACGTCGACCGGTTGGCCGTTGTAGCTGACCTGCGCGCCACGGGCATAACCCAGGCGTACGGCAAACGGCGGCGTGCCGTTGACGGAGGTACTGTCGCCCTTGCGCTTGAGGCCACTGAACAGCACCTTGCCGCTACCGTCGGTGATCTGCGTCCAGCAGTCGGCGGTAAATTGAATCTGTACCTGGCCTTCACCGGCAGCGGGTGCGACAGGCGCTACCGGAGTTGCTGGCGCTGTCGGAGCAACCTGTGCGGCGGCTGGCGCGGCGGGAGCTTCTACGGCAGGGGCCGGCGTGCTCGGTACGGCCGGCGCTGAAGCAGCCGGCGCGCTGGCGGTAGGCGCGGGCGTGGTCGGTGCAACAGGTGCGTCCGCCGGAGCAGCCGGAACATTTGGCTCAGCACCAACGGAGGCATCGGTGCCGTCCTGCCCCTGAGGCAACACCAGAGTGCTTTCCCCTGCGGTCTGGCCTTCCACGACAGCCTGGTCTTCCGGCTCGTCCAGTGGATGTATGCGGGTGGTGCCGTCGGCGCCTTCGACCTCAACATGCTCAGGGCTCATGCCGATCGGATCCTTGGCGCGCAAAGAGGCCTGGTCCTGCCACCAGAGGAAACCGCCACCAATCACCGCGATCAACAGTAGCAAACTGACGATTCGCAAAATGGTGTGGGAAACGCGAACCGGCTCTTCGATGCGACCCAGGCTGTGCACGCTGCTGCCCTGGGCATCGGAGCCGGTGTATTGATCGAATTGCTGGACCAGTTCGGTCTGGTCCATGCCGAGCAATTTGGCATAGGCACGGATGTAGCCCCGGGCGAAAGTATGCCCGGGCAGTTTATCGAACGCGCCGGCTTCCAGGTTGCCCAGGGAAGTCACGGTGAGATTGAGCTTGAGGGCCACCTCTGCCAGCGACCAACCATGGCTTTCGCGAGCTTGGCGCAGGGTCTCACCGGGATTTACGCGAGTCGCTGCTACAACTTCAGGATGCGCCGCTTTCATCATTGCTCCGACAGGTATTGCTGATATTCCGGCGTACCGGGATAGAGTCTTTTTAGTTGCAGGCCAAAACTGGCGGCCTTGTCACGATCTTCAAACACGTGGGCCAGCCGAACACCGAGCAATAGACTACGTGCATTTTGCTCGCTCAGCAGGCTAAAACGTTCGTAATAATCCCGCGCGGGCACATAATGCCTGTCTTCGTAAGACAACTCAGCCATTTCCAGCAATGCCCGCGGCTGCTGGCGGTTAAGCCGCAGGGCTTTTTCAAGCTGCTGGCGGGCCAGATCACGCTGACCGAGTTTGGAAGCCGTCATGCCCAGGTTTTCAAACACCCGTGACCGTTCTGGGTAAAGGGTATCGGCGGTCGCCTGCTCGAAGCGCTCGTAAGCCTCTTTATAACGCTTCTGCTCGAAAAGGAAGCTGCCGTAGTTGTTCAGGATCCGTGCATCCTGCGGCAGGGCGGACAGCGCCTTGCGAAAATGCGCGTCGGCCAGCTCAGGCTCCATCTCGGCCTGGAAGACCAACGCCAGGGCCGCATTGGCATCGGCGTCTGAATCGTCCAGCTCCAGGGCTTTCTTGAGTGGCACCTTGGCCCGCTCGGTCATGCCCTGTTGCAGATAGCCTATGCCCAATTGCACATAGGCTTCACGCGCCTCATCCCGCCCCTTGCTGGTTTTCATGGGGTTGTAGTCACCCGACAGAACACAACCGGCGCAAAGACCGGCCAACAGCAACAGCAGCGCGAAGCGCAGGGACATAGAGATCCTCTCTTAGTGACTGTTCGCAGCGTTTTGCGCGACATCGTCGGCGGCGTTCAACTCACGCACGGCAATGTAGCGCTCACTGCGACGGGTGCGATCCAGCACCTGTCCTACCAATTGGCCACACGCGGCGTCGATGTCTTCGCCGCGGGTAGTACGCACGGTGACGTTGAAGCCAGCGTGGTGAAGCTGGTCCTGGAAGCGACGAATCGCGTTGTTGCTCGGACGCTCGTAACCGGAATGCGGGAACGGGTTGAACGGGATCAGGTTGATCTTGCAAGGGATGTTCTTGAGCAGCTCGATCATCTCGACCGCGTGTTCAACCTTGTCGTTCACGTCCTTGAGCAGCGTGTACTCGATGGTCAGCACGCGCTTTTCGCCCAGGGACGACATATAGCGCTGACACGATTCCAGCAGCATCTTAAGCGGGTATTTCTTGTTGATCGGCACCAATTGGTTACGCAATGCGTCATTGGGTGCGTGCAGCGACAACGCCAGGGAGACGTCGATGTGCTTGGCCAGCTCATCGATCATCGGCACCACGCCGGAGGTGGACAGGGTCACCCGGCGCTTGGAGATGCCATAGCCCAGGTCATCCATCATCAGGTGCATGGCGGCGACGACGTTGTCGAAGTTCAGCAGCGGCTCACCCATGCCCATCATCACCACGTTGGTGATGGCACGGTCGACGGTCGCCGGGACGCTGCCAAAGGATTTGTTGGCAATCCACACCTGGCCGATGACTTCGGCGGCGGTGAGGTTGCTATTGAAGCCTTGCTTGCCGGTGGAGCAGAAGCTGCAATCCAGGGCACAGCCTGCCTGGGACGAAACGCACAAGGTGCCGCGTTTGCCCTGGGGAATGTAAACGGTCTCGACGCAGCTGCCGGACGCCACGCGCACCACCCATTTACGGGTGCCGTCGCTGGAGATGTCCTCGCTGACCACTTCCGGACCGCGAATTTCAGCAACGGCCTTGAGCTTTTCGCGCAGGGCCTTGCTGACATTCGTCATGGCGTCGAAGTCGTCGACGCCAAAGTGGTGAATCCATTTCATCACCTGGCCGGCACGGAAACGCTTCTCCCCGATCGAGTCGAAGAATTTCTCCATTTCCGGCTGGGTCAGGCCCAACAGGTTGGTTTTGCCGTTCGATGTAGTCATGGATTCACCTTCACTCAAAAGCCTGGGCTTAGCGAGTGGTTACTTCAGTAGCGGAGAAAAAGTAAGCGATTTCGCGAGCAGCAGCGGCTTCGGAGTCCGAACCGTGAACGGCGTTGGCGTCGATCGACTCAGCGAAGTCAGCACGGATGGTGCCGGCAGCGGCTTCTTTAGGGTTGGTGGCGCCCATCAGCTCACGGTTACGAGCAATGGCGTTTTCGCCTTCCAGCACCTGAACGACAACCGGACCGGAAGTCATGAAAGCAACCAGCTCACCGAAGAAGCCGCGCTCGCTGTGCTCAGCGTAGAAACCTTCGGCTTCGGCCTTGGACAGTTGCTTCATTTTCGAAGCTACAACGCGCAGGCCAGCGTCTTCGAAGCGGGTAACAATCTTGCCGATCACGTTTTTAGCAACGGCGTCAGGCTTGATGATGGAGAAAGTACGTTGAACAGCCATGGTGTAACTCCAGAAACGGTAATTTGCGAAAAATTAAACCCGCGAATTATACGCGGGTTCTTGGGTATTGCCTAACTGCGTACAGTGCAGACTCAGTCTGCCTCTTCGATCCAGGCCGCTTGAATCGCTTCCAGCACCTTCTCACCACCACGGGTCGGATCATCGCTGAACTCCGGCAACGCCAGCACCCATTTGTGCAGATCGACGAAGTTCACGTAATGGGGGTCTACATCCGGCTTGGATTCAGCCAGCTGGATTGCGATTTCCAGTACATCAACCCATTTCAGACTCATTGTAGCTCCCTGAATCAGTGCGGCGCTTCGGCCGCATGGTTAAGCGAATATTTCGGAATTTCGACTACCAGGTCTTCGGTTCCGACCTTGGCCTGGCACGTCAGGCGCGACGTCGGCTCCAGGCCCCAGGCCCGGTCAAGATAGTCTTCTTCCAGCTCATCGGCCTCATTCAGCGAGTCGAAACCCTCGCGAATGATGCAATGGCAGGTGGTGCAGGCACAAACGCCGCCGCAGGCGCTTTCGATCTCGATGTGGTTGTCATGGGCCACTTCAAGCAGGGACTTGCCGGTTTCGGCCTCTACCACCATACCGTCCGGGCAATGCTCGGCGTGTGGCAGAAAAATGATCTGCGGCATCAGTTATTCCTCAATTTCATTCAGGTTGCGCCCCGCCAGGGCGGCTTTGACCGTCGAGTCCAGGCGGCGGGCAGCAAAGGCATCGGTGACTTGCGACAGACGTTTGGTCTGCTGCTCGATGGCATAGCCATCGGTGCCTTTGATCAATTCAGACAATTCCTGCATTTGCAGCTCGATCACCATGCGTTCCTCGGCATCCAGCAGACGGTCGCCATCGGCCTCAATAGCGGCCTGCACGGCTTCGACCAGACGCTGGCCGTCGACCTGCTGCTCGCGCAACACACGGGCGACCTTGTCGTCGCTGGCATGCTGGAACGAATCCTTGAGCATTTTGGCGATTTCGCCGTCGGTCAGGCCGTAGGACGGCTTGACCTGGATGCTCGCCTCGACGCCCGAACCCAGCTCGCGGGCGGAGACATTGAGCAAACCGTCGGCGTCGACCTGGAAGGTCACACGGATCTTCGCGGCACCGGCCACCATCGCCGGGATGCCGCGCAATTCGAAGCGCGCCAGGGAGCGGCAGTCGCTGATGAGTTCACGCTCGCCTTGCAGCACATGAATCATCATGGCCGACTGGCCGTCTTTATAGGTGGTGAAGTCCTGGGCGCGAGCAACGGGGATGGTGGTGTTGCGCGGAATCACCTTCTCCATCAGGCCACCCATGGTTTCCAGGCCCAGGGACAACGGAATCACGTCGAGCAACAGCAGTTCGTCGCCGTCGCGCTTGTTGCCGGCCAGGGTATCGGCCTGGATCGCGGCGCCGATGGCAACCACCTGGTCCGGGTCGATCTCAGTCAGCGGCTGGCGGCCAAAGGCCTCGGCAACGGCTTCGCGAACCCGCGGCACACGGGTCGAACCGCCGACCATGACCACGGCCTTGACGTCTTCGAGTTCCACACCGGAATCACGCACGGCGCGGCGACAAGCCTTGAGGCTGCGGGCGACCATGGGTTCGATCAGCGCATCAAAGGCTTCACGGCTCAGCGCAGCCTTCCAGTCGCCGTACGCCACTTCGACACTTGCCGCGTCGGTCAGGGCTTCCTTGGCGGCGCAGGCCGTTTGCAGCAGGTGACGTTGCGCACCCGGATCAAGGTCGGCGGACAGGCCCGCTTGCTCGATGATCCAGCCGGCGATGGCGTGATCGAAGTCATCGCCGCCCAGGGCGCTGTCGCCGCCGGTGGCCAGGACTTCGAAAACGCCGCCGGTCAGGCGCAAAATGGAAATATCAAAGGTGCCGCCACCCAAGTCGTAAATGGCGACGAGGCCTTCGGCGTGCTGGTCCAGACCGTAGGCCACCGCAGCGGCGGTCGGCTCGTTGAGCAAGCGCAGCACGTTCAGACCGGCCAGCTTGGCCGCGTCCTTGGTGGCTTGACGCTGGGCGTCGTCGAAATAGGCCGGGACGGTGATGACCGCACCAACCAATTCACCGCCCAACGCCGCTTCGGCGCGCTGGCGCAGCACCTTGAGAATATCGGCTGAAACTTCAACCGGGCTTTTCGGGCCCTGCACGGTTTCAATGAACGGCATGTGGGACTCGCCGCCGACGAAACGGTACGGCAGTTGATCACCCAATTGCTTGACGTCGGACAGACCACGCCCCATCAGGCGCTTGACCGACACAATGGTATTGAAGGGATCGGTCGCGGCGGCCAGCTTGGCTGACTCGCCCACTTCCACGCGATCGGCGTGATAGCGCACGGCGGACGGCAGGATCACCTGCCCCTGCTCATCGGCCAGCGGTTCGGAAAGACCGCTGCGCAAGGCAGCGACCAGGGAATTGGTAGTACCCAAGTCAATTCCCACAGCCAGGCGACGCTGGTGCGGTTGTGGACTTTGGCCGGGTTCGGCGATCTGCAGTAGGGCCATCGTAATCAGGACTTATCTGTAATCAGGCGTGCGACCGGAGCGGCACTGGGTTAATCGTCGAGGCGCTCTTCGAGCTGGCGCACTTCGTAGGTGAGCTTGTCGAGGAACTGCATGCGCCGCATCAGGCGTTCGGCCTGTTCGCGTTGCGCGGCATCGTCCCAACAGGCTGCGAAGCTTTCGTTCAAGGTGTGCTGGGCGTCCTTCAAGCGGCGTTTGAACACCGCGACACCGGCCAGATCGGCGCTGTCCTGCAGATCTTCGAGTTCTTCGCGCCACTGCATCTGCTGCAACAGAAACTCGGGATCATGCACGGTGACTTCCAGGGGCAACTCATGACCGCTGATGGCCAGCAGATAACGCGCACGCTTGGCCGGGCTCTTGAGTGTCTGGTAAGCGTCGTTGAGGTTCGCCGACTGTTCCAGCGCGCGCCGCTGCTCTGCCTCCGAGGCATCAGCGAAGCGGTCGGGATGGACACCGCGGGCCAACTCCAGATAACGAGCGGACAACTGCTCGAGATCCAGGGAAAAGCCCGGCTGCAACTGGAACAAAGCAAAATGACAAGGAGTACCCACAAGCTGCCTCAGATGTTGAAGCTTTCGCCGCAGCCACATTCACCGCGCACGTTGGGGTTGTTGAACTTGAAGCCTTCGTTCAACCCTTCCTTGACGAAATCCAGTTCAGTGCCGTCCAGGTACGTCAGGCTTTTCGGGTCGATGATCACTTTCTGACCGTGACTCTCGAACACCTGATCGTCATCGCCCACTTCGTCGACGAATTCCAGCACGTAGGCAAGACCAGAGCAGCCCGTGGTGCGAACACCCAGGCGAATACCCTCGCCCTTGCCGCGCCCTTCAAGAGAACGCTGCACATGCTTAGCTGCCGCTTCTGTCATCTGGATAGCCATGAAAACTCCTTACCTGTGCGCGGATCAGATCAAGCCTTTCTTCTGCTTGTAATCGCGAACGGCAGCCTTGATGGCGTCCTCGGCGAGTACCGAGCAGTGGATCTTCACTGGCGGCAGGGCCAGTTCTTCGGCCAGCTGAGTGTTCTTGATGGTTTCAGCCTCATCAAGGGTCTTGCCCTTCATCCACTCGGTGGCCAGGGAGCTGGACGCAATGGCGGAACCGCAGCCATAGGTCTTGAACTTGGCATCTTCGATGATGCCTTGCTCGTTGACCTTGATCTGCAGGCGCATGACGTCGCCGCACGCTGGGGCGCCGACCATGCCGGTGCCAACATCAGGATCCTGCGCGTCCATCTTGCCGACGTTGCGCGGGTTTTCGTAGTGGTCGATGACCTTTTCGCTATATGCCATTTGCTTCAATCCTCATCAGTGAGTCGCTCTGGTGGCGACTTCTCAGTGCGCCGCCCACTCGATTTTCGAGATGTCGACGCCGTCTTTGTACATGTCCCACAGCGGCGAAAGAGCACGCAGCTTGGTAACGGCCTCGCAGACTTTCTGCGCGGCGTAATCGATTTCTTCTTCGGTGGTGAAGCGGCCGAAGGTGAAGCGGATCGAGCTGTGGGCCAGTTCGTCGTTGCGGCCCAGGGCGCGCAATACGTACGAAGGCTCAAGCGACGCCGAGGTGCACGCCGAACCGGACGACACGGCCAGATCCTTGAGTGCCATGATCAGCGACTCGCCTTCAACGTAGTTGAAGCTCAGGTTCAGGTTGTGCGGTACGCGGGCAGTCATGCTGCCGTTGACGTAAAGTTCTTCGAGGTGATCGACCTGCTTGAAGAAGCGGTCACTCAGGGCCTTGATGCGCACGTTCTCGGCGGCCATGTCTTGCTTGGCGACACGGAACGCTTCGCCCATGCCGACAATCTGGTGGGTCGCCAGGGTGCCGGAGCGCATGCCACGCTCGTGACCGCCGCCGTGCATGGTCGCCTCGATGCGAACACGCGGCTTGCGGCTCACGTACAGCGCGCCAATGCCTTTAGGGCCGTAGGTCTTGTGGGCAGAGAACGACATCAGGTCGACTTTGAGCTTCGACAGGTCGATGTCGACCTTGCCAGTGGACTGCGCGCCGTCGACGTGGAACAGGACGCCCTTGGAGCGGGTCAGCTCGCCGATGGCTTCGATGTCGTTGACAGTGCCGATTTCGTTGTTCACATGCATGATCGAAACCAGGATGGTGTCGTCGCGCAGCGCGGCTTCCACCATGGCCGGGGTGATGATGCCGTCTTCACCCGGCTCGATGTAGGTGACTTCGAAGCCTTCACGCTCCAGCTGGCGCATGGTGTCCAGGACAGCCTTGTGCTCGATCTTGGAGGTGATCAGGTGCTTGCCCTTGGTGTGATAGAAGTGCGCGACACCCTTGATGGCCAGGTTGTCGGACTCAGTGGCACCAGAGGTCCAGACGATTTCACGCGGGTCGGCGTTGACCAGGTCAGCGACCTGGCGGCGGGCGTTTTCGACCGACTCTTCAGCTTTCCAGCCGAACACGTGGGAGCGGGACGCCGGGTTACCGAAGTTTCCGTCGACCAGCAGGCATTCACTCATCTTTTGTGCGACACGCGGATCAACCGGGGTGGTCGCAGAGTAATCAAGGTAAATCGGCAATTTCATGGACTATCTCCTAAATCAGGCTGGCTGGCGTTCCGCTTGCTCTGCGGCGGTCATTCGACGGCGGACGCTTCAATCTTGTCCAGGTGCGGCGCCTTGCTATTGCAACGGCGCTGGTCCTGACGCTGGGCTACTTCCTGCACCTCACGGCGAGTTACAAGGTCAGCCAAGCTGATACCGCTGAGAAATTCGTGGATCTGCAGGCTCAGGTCGCACCACAAATGGTGCGTCAGGCAAGTATCGCCGCCATGGCAGTCGCCAAGGCCCTGGCATTTGGTCGCATCGACCGATTCGTTCACCGCGTCGATCACCTGGGCGACCTGGATGCCCTGCATGTCGCGTGACAGCTGATAACCGCCGCCGGGGCCGCGCACACTGGAAACCAGGTTGCTGCGGCGCAGCTTGGCGAACAGCTGCTCAAGGTAGGACAGGGAAATGCCCTGGCGCTCGGAGATATCGGCCAGGGACACCGGCCCGTGCTGCGCATGCAATGCCAGATCCAGCATTGCGGTCACGGCGTATCGGCCTTTTGTAGTCAGTCGCATGGACAATTACCACGGAGTTCGGAATGGGGCGAGTATGCAATTCCCGAGTATTTAAGTCAAGTATAAGACCTAGTGCTTTACTCAGGTTTACCCGCAAAAGAGCGCGCGCATCATAGCAAAGGCTGGCCAGTGGCGACCAGCGATACCGCGTTATCGTTCATCGCGAGCAGGCTCGCTCCCACAGGGGGTCTTGGGTGGCCGCACGATTTGCGTACACCACAGATCCAATGTGGGAGCGAGCCTGCTCGCGATGGGGCCAGCCAGACATCAACCGGCCTGGCTTTCATCCTTATCCTTCACACACGCAAAATCTTCCTCGCGCAGCTCAGGCAGCTCCTTGGCGCAGTAATTACTGCCCAGGTCCTTCAGGGCGCCGCACATACCCTCCAGGCGCCCATCGACGGCCTGCAGGTGATCGAGCAACTGATTGATGGCGCGGGCGACCGGGTCAGGCATGTCTTCACCGACGCCGTAGGCATCGAAGCCGATCTTCTCGGCCATGGCTTTGCGCCGGGCATCCTGCTCCTCATCGGACTTGACGATGATCCGCCCCGGAATGCCCACCACGGTGGCACCGGCCGGCACGGCCTTGGTCACCACCGCATTGGAGCCGACTTTCGCCCCCGCCCCCACGGTGAACGGCCCGAGCACCTTGGCGCCGGCACCGACCACCACGCCGTCCTCCAGGGTCGGGTGGCGCTTGCCTTTGTTCCAACTGGTGCCGCCGAGGGTCACGCCCTGGTACAGCGTCACGTCATCGCCGATCTCGGCGGTCTCACCGATGACAATGCCCATACCGTGATCGATGAAGAACCGGCGACCGACCTTGGCGCCCGGATGAATCTCGATCCCGGTCAACCAGCGTCCGAAGTTGGAGACAACCCGTGCCAGCCACTTCCAGCCCATGCCCCACAAGGCACCCGACAGGCGATGGATCCAGATGGCATGCATGCCCGGGTAGCAGGTCAGCACTTCAAAGGCATTGCGCGCCGCCGGGTCACGATGGAAAACGCTTTGGATATCTTCACGCAAACGATCGAACATCTTTATTCCTTCCGCTTAATCAGCTCGCCACGGGCCGCTTTCTGGGTTTCCGTGAGGATGCCGCGCAATATATTCATCTCCGCCCGGCTGACCGAGCTTCGTCCGTACAACCGACGCAGGCGCGCCATCAAGTGCCGGGGCTTGTCCGGGTCAAGAAACTCGATGTCCACCAGGGTCTGCTCCAGGTGCTCATAGAGCCGCTCCAGCTCGTCCATGGTCGCCAGTGTCTCACTGCGCGGCGATGTAGCCTCGAATTTTTCGACCTTGCTGGGTTTGCCTTCGGCTGCCAGCCAGGCCATGCGCACTTCATAGCTCAACACCTGCACCGCCGCCCCGAGGTTCAGGGAACTGAACTGCGGGTCGGAAGGGATATGCACGTGAAAGTGACATCGCTGCAGCTCTTCGTTGGTCAGGCCGGAATCTTCACGGCCAAACACGAGGGCGATTTCAGCGCCCTGCCCGGCCTCCTCGACCACTTTCGTTCCGCATTCGCGAGGGTCGAGCAACGGCCAGGGGATACGGCGGTCGCGGGCACTGGTGCCAAGCACCAGGTTGCAGCCCACCAGGGCATCTTCCAGGGTGGCTACCACTTGGGAGGCTGCCAGGATGTCACCGGCACCGGAAGCCCGGGCGTCGGCTTCATGATGGGGAAACGAGCGTGGCTCGACCAGCACCAGCCGCGACAGGCCCATGTTCTTCATGGCCCGCGCAGCCCCGCCGATATTTCCCGGATGGCTGGTATTGACCAGGACGACACGAATGTTCTGCAACAAGGGAGGCGCTCTCGAACACGATAAAGGGAGCAAATCTTACCTAAGCACCTACCGTTAAGCTATGAAAGCGAACACCAACCTTCTCCTGGGAAAACTTTCTGATAGAATGCGCGGCTTTCTTTAACAACCTTAGGTGACACATCCATGCAGCCCATGCTGAATATCGCGCTGCGCGCCGCCCGCAGCGCCAGTGAACTGATCTTCCGCTCCATCGAGCGCCTGGATACCATCAAGGTCGATGAAAAAGACGCCAAGGACTACGTGTCCGAGGTTGATCGCGCCGCCGAACAGAAAATCGTCGACGCACTGCGCAAGGCTTACCCGAACCACTCGATCCTGGGTGAAGAGACCGGCATGCACGCCGGCACCGGCATCGAAGGCGAAGAGTACCTGTGGATCATCGATCCGCTGGACGGCACCACCAACTTCCTGCGCGGCATCCCTCATTTCGCTGTCAGCATCGCCTGCAAATACCGTGGTCGCCTGGAACACGCCGTCGTGCTGGACCCCGTTCGCCAGGAAGAATTCACCGCCAGCCGCGGCCGTGGCGCCCAACTGAACGGTCGTCGCCTGCGCGTCAGCGGCCGCACCAGCCTGGACGGCGCCCTGCTGGGTACCGGCTTCCCGTTCCGCGATGACCAGATGGACAACCTGGACAACTACCTGGGCATGTTCCGCGCCCTGGTCGGCCAGACCGCCGGCATCCGCCGCGCCGGTGCCGCGAGCCTGGACCTGGCGTATGTCGCCGCCGGTCGTTTCGATGCATTCTGGGAGTCGGGCCTGTCCGAATGGGACATGGCAGCGGGCGCCCTGTTGATCCAGGAAGCTGGCGGCTTGGTAAGCGACTTCACTGGCGGCCACGACTTCCTTGAAAAAGGACACATCGTTGCCGGCAACACCAAATGCTTCAAGGCTGTGCTGACGGCTATCCAGCCGCACCTGCCGGCTTCGTTGAAGCGCTAAGCCTCCCGGCTACAGAAAAAGCACCTTTCGGGGTGCTTTTTTTATGCCTGGATTTCCGACATACCCCCATTACCAGTGAGAGCTAGGCTTGTGGGAGCAAAACCTATGAGAGCCAAGCCTGTGGGAGCAAAGCTTGCTCGCGATGACTGAAGCACATCCAACAGGGATGCAAGCTGACCCACCGCTATCGCGAGCAAGCTTTGCTCCCACAACTGAGGCACATCCAACAGGGATGCACCTGACCCACCGCTATCGCGAGCAAGCTTTGCTCCCACAGAGGGCTTTGCTCCCTCGCGAGCAAACTCACTCCCACAGAGAGCTTTGGGCGGGACATAAAATGCGGGCGTAAAAAAAGCACCCCGAAGGGTGCTTCTTCATGACAGCTGGATCACTGAGCCGGCTCGTTCTGCCCCAGGATCAGTTGGCCTTCCTTGTTCACCGGGATCTGGCTGCCTGGGTCGCGGTCCATGCGGACTTTGCCTTCCTTGCCATCAAGCATGTAGCGAACGTCGTAACCTACAACCTTGTCGCTGATGTCATTGACCGTGTTGCAGCGAGTTTGGGTGGTGGTGTAGGTGTCGCGCTCCTGCATGCCTTCCTGAATCTTGTTACCGGCATAACCGCCGCCGGCCGCACCCGCCACGGTGGCGATTTTCTTACCGGTGCCGCCGCCGATCTGGTTACCCAACAGGCCACCGGCCACGGCGCCCAATACGGTACCGGCGATCTGGTGTTGATCCTGGACCGGCTTCTGCCGGGTCACGGTAACGTCCTTGCACACTTCACGCGGGGTCTTGATTTGTGTTTTAACCGGGTCCACGGCCACTACTTGCGCATACTCCGGGCCGCTTTTGACCAAGCTGTAGGTGGCTACCGCACCACCGGCAGTCACACCGACAGCACCCAATACCGCACCAACCAGCATCGATTTGTTCACTTGAACCTCCTGACCATCACATGCGGATTCATCCGCGCTTCTCCCAGCCTTGGAGCACAAAAAAAGGCGCGAGTTCAACTCGCGCCTTTCAGGCCGTGACGGGTGGCGACCAAACCTTACGGGCGGTCGTCCACTTCCGTGTCGCTGACCACCGGAGGAATCAGGTCCTCGGTACTCAGGTTCAGCCAGAGCAGCACCACGTTGGCGATGTAGATCGACGAGTAAGTACCCGCCAATACACCGATGAACAGCGCAATGGAGAAACCAAACAGATTGTCGCCGCCAAACACCAGCAGCGCACCGATTGCCAGCAACGTGGAGATCGACGTCGCCATGGTCCGCAGCAGGGTCTGGGTGGTCGAGATGTTGATGTTCTCGATCAGCGTCGCCTTGCGCAGCACACGGAAGTTTTCACGCACCCGGTCGAACACCACGATGGTGTCGTTGAGCGAGTAACCGATGATCGCCAGCACCGCCGCCAGCACCGTCAAATCGAAGGTAATCTGGAAAAACGACAGGATGCCCACGGTCACGATCACGTCGTGGATCAGCGAGACAATCGCGCCCACCGCGAACTTCCACTGAAAGCGGAACGCCAGGTACAGCAGGATACCGCCCAGCGCCATCAGCATGCCGAGGCCGCCCTGGTCGCGCAGCTCTTCACCCACTTGCGGGCCGACATACTCGACACGCTTGACCTGCGCCGGGTTGTCGCCGCCGGCCTTCTGCAAGGCCTCGGCCACTTGCTGACCCAGCTGCGGGTCTTCACCCGGCATGCGCACCAGCAGGTCGGTGGTCGCGCCAAAGCTCTGCACCACGGCGTCGGTGTAACCCGAGGTCATCAGTTGCTCGCGCACCTGGCCGACATCGGCCGGACGCTCGTAGGTCAGCTCGATCAGCGTACCGCCGGTGAAATCCAGGCCGTAGTTCAGGCCCTTGCTGAACCAGCTGAACAACGCCAGCAAGGTCAGCAATACAGTGATGCCGAACGCAACGTTGCGAACGCCCATGAAGTTGATTGTACGTAACATGGCAGCCCCTTAAATCCACAACTTCTTGAAGTCACGGCCACCATAAATCAGGTTGACCATTGCACGGGTCACCAGAATGGCTGTGAACATCGAGGTAAAGATCCCGAGGGACATGGTCACTGCGAAGCCCTTCACCGGGCCGGTGCCCATCGCGAAGAGAATCCCGCCCACCAGCAAGGTGGTCAGGTTGGCATCGATAATCGCAGTAAATGCCCGGCCGAAGCCTTCGTTGATTGCTCGCTGGACCGACATGCCCGCGGCGATCTCTTCACGAATCCGCGAGAAGATCAGCACGTTGGCGTCCACCGCCATACCCATGGTCAACACGATACCGGCGATACCCGGCAGGGTCAGCGTAGCCCCCAGCAGCGACATCAGCGCCAGCAGCAGCACCATGTTCACCGCCAGCGCCACCGTGGCGATCAGGCCGAAGAAGCGGTAGATGGCGATGATGAACAGCGAGACAAACAGCATGCCCCACAGCGACGCATCGACGCCCTTGGCAATGTTGTCGGCACCCAGGCTCGGGCCAATGGTGCGCTCTTCAGCGAAGTACATCGGCGCGGCCAGACCACCGGCACGCAGCAGCAAGGCCAGCTCTGAGGATTCACCCTGCCCGTCCAGGCCGGTGATACGGAACTGGCTGCCCAGCGGCGACTGGATGGTCGCCAGGCTGATGATCTTTTTCTCTTCCTTGAACGTCTGGACCGGTACGTCTTTCTCGACGCCGTTGACCACTTGCTTGGTGTAAGTGGTGGTCGGCTTCTGCTCGATGAAAATCACCGCCATGCTGCGACCGACGTTGCTGCGCGTGGCGCGGCTCATCAGTTCGCCGCCATGGCCGTCCAGGCGAATGTTCACCTGTGGGCGACCCTGCTCGTCGAAGCCCGCCTGGGCGTCGGTCACCTGGTCACCAGTGATGATCAGGCCGCGCTCGATCTGCGCCGCCGGACGACCGCCTTCACGGAACTCGAAGCTCTCGGTGGTGGCCCGGGAAGCACCCGGTTCGGCAGCGAGGCGGAACTCCAGGTTGGCTGTCTTGCCGAGGATACGCTTGGCTTCGGCGGTGTCCTGCACGCCCGGCAGCTCAACCACGATGCGGTTGGCGCCCTGGCGCTGCACGATCGGCTCGGCCACACCCAGCTCGTTGACCCGGTTACGCACCGTGGTCAAGTTCTGCTTGATGGAGTATTCGCGGATTTCCGCCAGCTTGGCCGGGGTCATCGCCAGACGCAGCACCGCCTGACCATTGAGGTCGGCCGGTACAATGTCGAAATCGTTGAAGTTCTTGCGGATCAGCGCACGGGCCTTCTCGCGTACATCTTCGTCAGCAAAGCCCAACTGAATGGCACCGTCGAGCTGCGGCAGGCTGCGATAGCGCAGGCGCTCTTTACGCAACAGGCTCTTGACGTCGCCTTCGTAGACTTTCAAGCGTGCATCCAGCGCTTTGTCCATGTCCACTTCCAGCAGGAAGTGCACACCACCGGACAAGTCCAGGCCCAGCTTCATCGGATGCGCGCCGAGGTTGCGCAGCCATGGCGGGGTGGTCTGGGCCAGATTCAGGGCCACGACATAGTCGTCACCGAGGGCCTTGCGCACCACATCCTTGGCCGGCAGCTGGTCTTCAGCCTTGGCCAGACGCAACAAACCGCCCTTGCCGCCTTCGGCAACGGTCGCGGCCTTCACGTCGATGCCGGACGCCTTGAGCGCTGTGCTCGCACGGTCCAGATCGGCCTGAGTGACCTGCAAGGCAGTGCTTGCGCCACTGACCTGAATGGCCGGGTCATCAGGATAAAGATTGGGAGCGGAATAAATCAGACCGACCGCCAGCACCGCCAGGATCAGTAAATATTTCCACAGAGGGTATTTGTTCAGCATCACGCCGCCCGCTTATGACGCGGGGCGCCTTGCGCGCCCCGTCGATTGAATAGAAGTTGTTACTTAGATCGCTTTCAGCGTGCCTTTTGGCAGCGTGGCCGCGATGGCGCCCTTCTGGAACTTCATTTCAACGGTGTCGGACACTTCCAGTACCACGAAGTCATCGGCCACTTTGGTGATCTTGCCAGCGATGCCGCCGGTGGTGACCACTTCGTCGCCCTTTTGCAGGCTGCTGAGCAGGTTCTTCTGCTCTTTGGCGCGCTTGGCCTGTGGACGCCAGATCATCAGGTAGAAGATGACCAGGAAGCCAACCAGGAAAATCCACTCAAAACCGCCACCCATAGGGCCGGCAGCAGGTGCAGCGGCGTCAGCCATGGCATTAGAGATAAAAAAGCTCATTTAGCACTCCAGTTGCAAGTATTGAATCTTAGGATCGGAAAACTCAGTCCAAGGGCGGAACAGGCAACCCACGCTTGGCATAGAAGGCATCGACAAAGGCGGCCAATGTACCTTGTTGAATAGCCTCGCGCAAACCAGCCATAAGCACCTGGTAATGGCGCAAATTGTGGATGGTATTCAACATGCTACCCAGCATTTCGCCGCACTTGTCCAAATGGTGCAGATAAGCACGGGAGAAGTTCTGGCAGGTGTAGCAATCGCAGGTCGGATCCAGCGGCGATTCATCATGGCGATGGAACGCGTTACGGATCTTCAGCACGCCTGTATCAATGAACAGATGCCCATTGCGGGCATTACGGGTTGGCATCACGCAATCGAACATGTCCACACCGCGGCGCACACCCTCAACCAGATCTTCCGGTTTGCCAACGCCCATAAGGTAACGAGGTTTGTCAGCCGGCATCTGCCCCGGCAGGTAATCGAGCACCTTGATCATTTCATGCTTGGGTTCGCCCACCGACAGACCGCCGATGGCCAGGCCGTCGAAGCCGATCTTGTCGAGGCCTTCGAGCGAACGCATGCGCAAGTTTTGGTGCATGCCGCCCTGGACGATACCGAACAGCGCTGCCGTGTTCTCGCCATGGGCGTTCTTGGAGCGCTGGGCCCAGCGCAACGACAGCTCCATGGACACCCGCGCCACGTCTTCATCGGCCGGGTACGGCGTGCACTCGTCGAAGATCATCACGATGTCCGAGCCCAGGTCGCGCTGGACCTGCATCGACTCTTCCGGCCCCATGAACACCTTGGCGCCATCCACCGGAGAAGCGAAGGTCACGCCCTCCTCCTTGATCTTGCGCATCGCGCCCAGGCTGAACACCTGGAAACCGCCGGAGTCGGTCAGAATCGGGCCTTTCCATTGCATGAAATCGTGCAAGTCACCGTGGGCCTTGATCACTTCCATGCCCGGACGCAGCCACAGGTGGAAAGTGTTGCCGAGGATGATCTCCGCGCCGGTGGCAACGATGTCCCGTGGCAGCATGCCCTTGACCGTGCCGTAAGTGCCCACCGGCATGAACGCGGGGGTTTCCACCGTACCGCGGGGGAAGGTCAGACGACCGCGACGAGCCTTGCCATCGGTAGCAAGCAACTCGAAGGACATGCGACAGGTGCGACTCATACTGTTTCCTCGGGTCCGCGTGGCGCGGGGTTACGGGTGATGAACATCGCATCACCGTAGCTGAAAAAGCGGTATCCATGCTCGACAGCGGCCTTGTAGGCGGCCATGGCTTCGGGATAACCGGCGAATGCCGAAACCAGCATCAACAGCGTGGATTCAGGCAAATGAAAATTGGTCACCAGGGCATCGACCACATGAAAGGGCCGGCCCGGGTAGATAAAGATGTCGGTGTCGCCACTGAACGGCTTGAGCACACCATCGCGCGCAGCGCTTTCCAGAGACCGCACGCTGGTGGTCCCCACCGCCACCACCCGCCCACCGCGCGCACGACAGGCCGCCACGGCATCGACCACCGCCTGGCTGACTTCCAGCCATTCGTTGTGCATGTGATGGTCTTCGATACGCTCGACCCGCACCGGCTGGAACGTGCCGGCGCCGACGTGCAGCGTCACGAACGCCGTCTCCACGCCCTTGGCGGCAATCGCCTCCAGCAACGGCTGATCAAAATGCAGCCCCGCCGTCGGCGCCGCCACCGCCCCCAAGCGCTCGGCGTACACAGTCTGATAACGCTCGCGGTCCGAACCTTCATCGGGGCGGTCTATATAAGGAGGCAACGGCATGTGCCCGACACGGTCGAGCAGCGGCAACACCTCTTCGGCAAACGCCAGCTCGAACAACGCCTCATGCCGCGCCACCATCACCGCCTCGCCGCCGCCGTCGATCAAAATCGACGAACCCGGCTTGGGCGACTTGCTCGACCGCACATGGGCCAGCACACGGTGACTGTCCAGCACCCGCTCCACCAGAATCTCCAGCTTGCCGCCGGAGGCTTTCTGGCCAAACAAACGCGCCGGAATCACCCGGGTATTGTTGAACACCATCAAATCGCCCGGGCGCAAATGCTCAAGCAAATCAGTGAATTGACGGTGAGCCATGGCACCGCTGACCCCGTCCAGGGTCAACAGTCGACTGGCGCGACGCTCCGCCAGAGGGTGGCGAGCGATCAGCGAATCAGGGAGTTCGAAGGTAAAGTCAGCAACACGCATGATGGGGTTCGTCTAGCAGGGCCGGAAAGTCTAGCGGAATTATCAAAAATTCACCATGAAACGTGATTGACCAACGGTAGGCACCTCTCTATACTTCGCCGCCATTGAGCCCTGATGGCGGAATTGGTAGACGCGGCGGATTCAAAATCCGTTTTCGAAAGGAGTGGGAGTTCGAGTCTCCCTCGGGGCACCATCTTAAAGAAAGACCTTGAAATTCAAGGTCTTTTTTTTCGCCTGCAGGAAAGTGGTTTTCTGCGGGTAATGCAGAGCTCAGCCAGTTCCCTACCCGCTTTTGTGGTGAGGGGATCTATCCCCACTGCCCTATGTGGTGAAGGGATTCATTCCCCCTTGTGGCGAGGGGATTTATCCCCGCTGGGCCGCGAAGCGGCCCCAAAATACCCAAACCCATGGCGAGGAAGAACCAGTGGCAAGGAAGAACCTGGGAGCAAGGAAGAACCAGTGGTAGAGAAGAACCGGTGGTGGGGGAAAAACCTGTGGCGAGGGAGCTTGCTCCCGCTTGAGCGCGAAGCGCTCACAAAAAAGTCACTACCCTCACCGATACCCCGAGCAGCCAAATCCAAAACATTAACCATCACCCCACCCTCCCCACCCAGTCACAAAGGATTTCACCCCATGGAATTGCTACTGGAAACGGTCGCTCTTTACTCGCTCAAGCTGGCTTATGAAACGGAAGGCCACAGCCCGATTCTGCGGGATGATCCATTGATGGGCAGTTGCGACCGTGAGGTTTTTGAGTTGTTGATACGGCGGGGCGATGTGGCTGGGATTCACGGCGAAATCGGTCGATGCCTGAATTTAGCGTTGGAGGCGATTGGTAGGATGGATGCTGTCCTGGGGCGGGAGCTGGGGCGGTTGGCTGCGGAGTTTGGTGCTGCGGAGACGGTGGAGGGGCTTTATGCTCCGGCTATCATTCTGAGGGACTACCTGCGGGATGTTCTTTGAGCAGGACATAACACATAAATCGGGTCGACCGATCAGTTACCCAGGCCGCTCTCCCACAGATGTGCAGTGAATGGGACAGACGCTACAAAAGCTCTATCCTCGTTTGCCATAGCGAGCCACGGCAGTCACGTAACCCAGCTTAGGACAACCTGCTACGATGGAAACCGCCAAAGGCTCCAAACCACTACGACTATAATTACGACCAAGAACAAAAGCACAACTAGGGAAGTTCTTAAAATGAATATCGATGAATTCATAGGAAAATATAGAAACCACCCCATTTTATTTGTCGGCACGGGAATGAGCCTGAGATACCTTGACAAGTCATACACATGGGACGGTCTACTTAAGAAAATCTCTTACGATCTAAAAGGAAACGATGAATTCTATTACGATATAAAAGCTGCATCAGAGACTGACGGAGAATTCAAGTACGAAAAAATAGCGAGCACTCTCGAAAGCACCTTCAATTTAGAAGTAGCGTCTAACCGAGCAGGACCGCTAGGCTTTGTAAACGATATTTTCTACAGAAACATGCAGAACAATATAAGCATAAGCCGTATGAAAATATATATAGCGAGCTTATTGAGCAGCGTTACGATAAAAGCAGGTTACGCCGAAGAGTTAGGAGCATTCAAGCGCGCGAGTAAAAATATCGGCTCAATCATAACCACTAACTACGACAATTTTCTAGAGGATTTTTTTGATTTTTCGCCTTTAATTGGCAACGACATTTTGTTGAGCAACCCCTATGGATCAGTTTATAAAATCCATGGCTGTGTAAAACATCCGACAAAAATCATTATCAGCGAAGCTGATTACAGCTCATTTTTTGGCAGATACGAGCTAATCAGGGCCCAACTCCTATCGCTATTCATTCACAATCCGATTATTTTTATCGGGTACAGTGTTAGCGACGAAAACATAAAAGCCCTGTTAAAAACCATCTTCACCTACGTAAAACCCAACTCAGACTACGCAAAAAAAATCCGAGAAAATTTCCTGTTAGTCGAATACGAAGAGAACTCAAACTCAACAGAAATCACTGAGCATGACATAGATCTCGAAGGTTTTTCAACCATAAGAATCAACAAGATAAAAACCGATAACTTCGGAGCCATATATGAAGCAATCTCCAGACTAAATTTACCCATTACAGCAATGGATGTTAGAAGAGTCCAAAATATAGTTAAAGAAATTTATGCTGGCGGAGAAATAAAAGTCACAATCACAGAGGACCTCGACTCCCTTAGGAACAGCGACAAAATTTTAGCCATCGGCTCATCAAAAACGATTCAGTATCAATATTTTACCGTATCAGAGATGATAACTAATTATTTTAAAATAATGGAGGAATCTAATTATCAAATACTGGAACTCATCAACAAACAAAAAATCCAAGCCAGCCAATTTTTTCCAATCCACGGATTCGCAAAAGTATGCACAACCCTTAAAGATGAGGAAAAGCTAAAAGAACAACAAAAAACAAAGATTAACGGAATCATTGAAAGCATAAAAGACAGAATAAAAACAAACCATAACAGCGTACAAAAAATACTAGACGATGAAAACATTGCCAACAGCAACAAATTCAACTCAATAATATGGTCAGCATACAATAAAAAGCTTCCGATCGAGGAACTAGAATCATTCATAAAAACCTACGAAGATAGAACCACCACCGAATACAAGCGCTTACTTTGCGTATACGACCTACTTAAACATGGATAACAATCTAAAACCCACACCAAAGTCACCCTCAATGGTTATAAAGAGAAAAAAAGATAGATTTATTTTCCAACCAAATATAATAAATCTATCCCCCCCCCTTTTAAGAGTTACTTTTAACGCTCGCAAATAACCGACAAGATTACTTCGACTTGCGAAAAATCGATATAGCTGAGGTCATGCTCTTAGGGGATGGTGTAACGAAATGATTGCTCTCTAGTCAGATTGATCAGATGTCATGAGCATAGCTCGCGCAAACAAAATCAGCAGATCCGGCGGCAGAATCTCTTCTGTGCTAGCCATTAACTCATTTTCTGACCACCACTTTATCTCACATACAGCTTCTCGCTCCTGAGCGCTCCAACTTGCAGTCGAACAAATTTCGTTGCCTGCGTGTACCACATAATAATTTTCGACCGCAACTACATGTTCCCCATCAGGCATTTGCCAGATGAACTCTTTTCGTGCAATACAGCGACCAACGGACTGAACGTCGAGGCCAGTCTCCTCGTAAAGCTCACGCACTGCCGCCGCCTCAAAAGTCTCATCACCTCGCAGCCCACCACCTGGTGTGGCCCAGTAGCTTCTCCCCGCCAAGGCGCCGGTCCTGTAATGGATCTTGAAAAGCAACAGTCGGCGAGAGGAACTGACAAGCAAAATTCGTGAGGCTGAACGTCGTCGCGGCATAACTCCCCCGTTGGGTAGACGAGTGCTAACCAATGACTCCCAACACTTCACTCCCCCTCATACGCCGAACTTCCACCACATAGTCAGTGATGTTGGGGACGGAATAATCGACAACCAGCTCGACAACATTTTTGACCGGTTTGCCCGAACGCTTCACAGGATAATCTGCGATTCTACGAAATATCTCAGTGTCACGACGATGCGGAATTGGCCATGTGTTACCCGAGTTCATATGGCACAACCATATTTTTTCAGCATAGGCGGGGATGAATTCCGCCGAGTTCAACGTCAGAACATCATGTTCGAGCGTGCGGTAATCACGGGCACCAAGCAGACGATGCAGCCTTTCCTCCGCGACCCAGAAAAAGACCTTGTCGTTGATCAGTTCGTACCATTGCCGCGGTGTTGTCCCGTTGGTTAGAGCCTGTAACAATCGCTTTTCTGGCATCGGCTTTTGATCGCGAAGCACTATGTTCGAGGTGTGGCCTGCCCTCACATCCATTTTCTGATCACGGTGCTCGCTTTCAAACCGAGCGCGCTCGCCATCAGCTACATCTAGATGATCAAGGACTGCAGTCGTGCTCATCAGCCCACGTTGTTGAATACTTTCCCACGTTCCGCGTTCAGCCATGTGGTAGATACGAGGATAAAGCTCGATCAGCTTTTCTAAATTCATCAGTCTCTCCTGCCAGACCGTGCAGTCCAATTGCGTCGATCGATCAAAGATCGCAGATCAGTTGCATTTGCATCTCTGGCAAACCTGGTGTTTATCAGTGACACAGGGGCTTGGGAGACGCGCTCCAGCTCCTCCACGAATTTGATCGTGTCTGGGTGGAGCTGCTCGAACCTATGCGCCTTACTGTTCGTGGACTTAAGGTAGTCCGCAAATGTCAGAACGATGTCGGTGGGCGCATTGAGCGCGCATGCTCTCCGAAATTGATCCCATTCGAACCAGCCGACCCGTCTGTTGCGACCGGTGGTGGACGTCTTCTCAGCAGCGTTTAACGCCTCAGCATCAAGACCAGCGAATTCAGCAATCTCGTCAAAGGTGGTGGGAAGCTTGAGCGTTCCAGACGTGTGCCCCTGGTCTCCGTCAGGATCGCCAACACGAATTGGCATCGGTCGAATGACCATAAGAATTTTGCGTATCCTGCTGGGCGATATTCCAGCCTCCGCGATGCACCCTGCAACGTTGGTGTCCCTGGAAGTCACATGAGGATAATCACCATGGAAAATACTCAACCCGCTACCTTGGGTGCCCTCCAATAGAATTGAATGGCCGTTGTGGTAAGACTCTTCCAACCTATCTGATGTGGAGCCGTGATAATTTCCAAGAGTACCAACATACGGACGCAACTCATCGACGTCCCGGGCAAGCCTAATCGTTGCCTCACCCCTACTCAAAATACGCCTTGCAGCCGCAGCTCCACTCCCGCTTCCAGTGGACGCGATTGTTGAAACCAGATGCCTCTTCTCCGTCTGAATGTCTTCATCTTCGATAATGGTGGCTTGAGGATCGATGAATAGCCGGTCTACGCCGATACCGCACTCCTCGATTTCCTTCAGAAGCCCCTGCAATCGGATAGTCATGCCTGGACCGAGAAGCAGTCGCGCGGTCACATCACGCGCCCCTGACGGCAGATGGTGATAAGTGTAGGGACCTGCTGAACTGGCCACGGTATGTCCAGCGTTTGGCCCTCCCACACGAACCATGACGTCGTATTCTCGAGCTAGGTAGGAAACTATATTGCCTTTACCCTCGCTTCCGTACTGCCCTCCAATGAGGACATCCACACATCTAATTTCAGGTGGAGTAAAAAGATGCAAGCGAGCGGCTACCCGAACCAACGTATCTTTAGAATCCGAGCGCTCGGTGTATATCCGAACGTCCGCATCTTCCTTAAGCGCGTGGATTTCCTCCAACTCCTTCAGTTGATTGATCTCGTCATAAGGAACAGGATCGGTTTCGCCTTTTACTCTTTTTTCGTAACGCTCGTGCAGAGTCTTGTCACTCGCGTAAAGGTGGACATGAACTAAGTTTGCCCCGAAGGCTTCTCGAAACTGCAGAACCTGTTTCAACGTAGCCAGATGATCTACGACTAACGGCCGGTCATCCTTCTGAGCAGCACATATCTCCTTTGTTTCGACGAGCATCCATTGAGCATGCTGGGTTTCGTCTAGTTCTCTTCGGCGATCCATCAGTGGTGGCTGAGCCATGCTGAGATTCCACTCTGCATTTTGAGAGGCTCGACGATCGCGAACCACAACGAAGTTAAAGTCCTTTTCCAACAAATGAGCCAATTCGCTTTTGCCGCTACATGTCTTTCCTGTGATCACCACGATCTGTCGAGTTTCCATTCACTACTCCTCCCAAAACTTTACTATCTGCCGTGCGACTTCAAAGACGGTAAATGCTCCAGTATCGAAGACTTTGTCCGCTATATTTCCTAGCGAACGTGCACTGACCTCATTGGGGTGTCGCACATTTTCGTGATATTCCGCGAGATGATTAGGGCCGCGCTCAGCGTACCTCTGCCGCAAAACGGACTCAGGCGCGTCTATATGTGCGTGCATCACGGCCCCCGCAAAGTGGAGCTTGAAAAGCTCCACCTGCCTTGACTTGCGCACAGCGTCCAACAACCAGTTATCGACATCCGGCTGGGCGTCAATTGCCGGTCTGGCGATTGAGTCGATGAGCCATGAAAAGTCAGTTGACCTATCCAGACTGTCGCCGAGTTCCTGAAGCTTGTGGCGGTCAGGCACTTCGCCTTGGCTAATCAACTGTACGCGCAAAAAAGAACCACTACTGATTGAAAAATAACCAAAGTGTTCTTGAAGAACTGCGGAAACCGACGTCTTACCGCCGGCCATAGGGCCACTTAAGAGAAGTAATCGCTTCATGTTTATGACGTATCCCTGTCTGGAATGCTTGATACCAAATGAAGCGTAGCTTGGCTGTACAAAAATTATTTTTCACCGAAGCTAGCGCATCACCACACTCCCTTAAGCTTGTGGTTCAGGAATTTTAATTCTTATCGTACTTATTCGTTATCTCACCGCTGATCACTTTTCCACTGTTGCCGACAGCATCTCAATTTCTGACAAACTCAAATTCTTTTCTTTTATCTCGCGCGACATCTGCTCGAACGCTTCTACGGAGAAATCAGGCTGTAACTCGCGCACCTCAACGACAGCACCAACTACCTCCTGGCGCTGTTCCGTTTCAAAAAGACCAGTTGATACTGTTCTATCGATCACGCGCCCCTCATCTAGAAGCACAGCATGTTTTCCTGGTGGAAGACCAGCATTGATCTCATCAAGGGAGTACGAAACTAATTTTAGATTGGTACGTGGCAATAGAATTCGCGTTGGCTCTGCCCACCGAGGGCCAAAGTGGTAAACCGCCGCATACATTATTTTTGAGGTCGTAGCATCCACACCGGCTGCTCTCATCGCAGTGTAAAAGGCCAGATGCGTTTCCTTCCAGCTTCGTGTCTTTTCAACACAAGCCACATCATGAATTATCGCAGCCTTACGGTATTGGCCATCATATGGGCCGCCAACAACGGACCAGGCAATTTTGGGGATCGAAGCACCATCTGAGATAGTATTTTTCGGTGCGATCCAGAAGCGTCTTTGAGGGCTTGGCCCCGTGTAGGTGAAATCCCTTAATAACCTAGCGTCATGCTTGGTCGATAGAAACTCCACCTCCAAAGGGTCGGAGAAGCTACCCCAATCGTCTGCAACTGCCTGAGTAGCAAGCGCTAAACCGATCAGCATTAGAACTATTTTCATGACTGCTCCATTTAACTATATCTGGACGTACTGGCGACCTGCCCTCATGAAAGCAAAATGATATTAGTTCAGGTACACGGATTGGCAAGGCGCGCTTCGTATTTTCTTAACTGGGGGGATGTCACGTTTGTTAGAAGCAGCACCGAACTCGATGCCGCTTCCAGGCTCTCACGGAGTTTTTAGAGGTCTTTCACGCGGGAAATCATCTTGGGACTCCCTACCTCACTTCAACGATATCCAAAGCCCGATTCGCCAACAGCTCACTCACCTCAATCACCTGCAAAATCCCCAACGCAACATGCCGTCGCGACCCATCCAGATCAAACGCCAAATCACTGATCATGGCATTCGCCGAAGCCAGGTTCTCACTCAGATTCGCAAGCAAACACTCAGAATCCACCCCCGGATCAATCCGTAAAATGGAATCGGACTTGTCAGACGCTTCGCCCTTAGGCTTGGGTTTCAGATAGTAATCCAGGGCACGAGAGGCCGCGTCGTCGAGTTTTTTGTTGCGGGCAGACTGGGCACGGGACGTGGGTTCATCTGTAACTGGAGGATTCGGTGTAATTTTGACCATAGCCTTAGCTCTCTTTGGTTGAGGCTACTTCCCGTTCGCGACTAAACGATTGGGAGGCAGCTGTACGCAGGTTAGTCGACCGACGAGCTAAGGAATCGGCGCGCCCGAGGGCGCCCTGCGCACAGCCACCATTGAGTGCAGGGATGGGGATACCTGACTGATGGACGCTTGAGCGACTTAGCAACGACGGGCGACTAAACCCGATCACTGATGAGCAGTGACAGGTCCCAAACTACCGACGCAACCCAAGGCGAACAAGCCGGCGGATTCTGGCGTAGTTGTAGGTAAAGGCGCAAGGCGAGGTCGGCTGGCGAGTTGCGGGCGCCCAATGTCTGACAGCCCGATCTGACGCTTCAGATTGTTCCGAGCCTCAAATAGCCAGCCCTACCTGTATTGAGGAAACCAGAACAACCACTTCAAGAAACCTCCTACATCGCGCCCCTCTCTTCCCGCGTTAGCGTCTGTCCTGCATTTTTTCCGGACGAGACTCACTACGTGGCGACACGCAAAAAAGACATCCCCCAGGTCCGAAACCCGCCCAGCGGCGATGGGCATCACGTCACTTATCGGGACATGACCGCCAGCGAACTGGCCGAGCGCGAAACCCGGCAGCGGGCTTATGAAGCCATGCTTGCCCGGCAAGCTGCCCATGAACAAGCGCGCTGGACCGCGGTGGATAACAAGCCGTTGTCCACCGCTACCGGATGCGTGTTTGCCAAGAGCTGCAAGCTCCCTAACGGCATCATCGATTACAGCAACCCCAGCGGCTACGTGCCGGCAGATCTGGTCAAGCAGTACGGCGATCTCATGTGGCTCGGCGGCCGGAGCGCCGACCCGTCCGGCGCGATCCCCCTCGAGCGGATCGGCGCTGGCGCGGTTCCCGTTACCTTGGGCAGGCTCGCGCTGGGCGGTTCGGCAACTTCCGCGGCTGCCGCTGCCGGCGGCACAGTCGGTGCCGCCCTGCTGACCGGGATCGTCGCCCTGCTCTGGCCGTCCAATCTGGGCGACAGCGCGCTCTACAGCGAAGACCAGCTACGCGACCTCAAGCAGGCCCGCAGTCGCATGCGCTTGAGCGTCGAGCAGCAGGCCGACGGCAGTCTCAAGGGGTATGGCTTCTATACCGGCCAGCATCCCGATTGGGAAATGGTTGATGTTGTTCAGTTCACGTCGCGAGCCGATCAGTTCATCGCCGACCTGGGTGATGGCATCGAACTGATTTGGACGCCGGCTACCAATCCGGCTGACACCCTTGGCATTCCCGCTCTGGAAGCCGCGCCCCAGGCACCGCCTATTTGGATCTACCCGCCGACGCCGATGGCCGACAGCATCATCGTCGACCCGATCTATCCGCCGGAGTACAGGGATTTCATTCTGGTGTTTCCGGCGGATTCGGGGGTTCGGCCGGTTTATGTGGTTTTGAGTGTTCCGGGGGATCATAAGTACTACGAAACTCCAAAACTGCTACCGGCCTTCCCCGATGCCGTCAAGGTAAAATCAAAGTCCTCCGTACAAGGCGGGGGCAAAAAAAGAAGACGTTGGGTCGATCGGAAGGGTCGTATTTATGAATGGGACTCCAAAAGTAATGCCGTAGAAAAGTACGACAAGCTAGGAAGCCATTTGGGCGAATACGACCACTTAACAGGTCGCCAAACAAAACCTGCCAAACCCGGCAGAACAACCCCACGACAATAAAAGAGGGAATACCATGCCTTGCTTCTCCATAACAGGTTTTTACCCAGATGACAAAAAGGACGATTCATTACAGTTTGAGATTTATATAGAGGACACCGAACAAAAAGAAGCGCTGGCGCAAATAACTGAAGCTAAACCCTTCAACGAAATTGAACCAGGAGAACTGGAGATAACAGAAGAACAGCTCAGCAAAATAGAAAAAATTCTAGATATAAAATTTCCTGACGGGCTGGAGTATTACATTGGAACTTGCGCCGACTAGCCCTCAACAGAAACAGGGAGCAAAACCGAATGGGACTAAAATTAAGACTTGATTGGTACGACAAAAAAACCGAGCTGGGTGAAGGCAAGGAATATTCGAACGACATGGGAGATGATGTATCGGTAATCTCGGCGTTAAATCTGGAAAGCGAACCAGAAATTTATGACGGGGGCTTTGATGTGCGCGCCGAATGGATATCTATCATCCAGCCCTTCTTCGGGCATTCAATCGACCCAGAAAAATTCGATTATCAAATTTCATTTCGGTACCGAGATAATTGGTAAAAAACAACTAGTCACCTCCCATAAAAACGTTTGTACATGGCGACGACGTAAAGCGTTGAAGATGAGAGGATCTTAAAGTCGAGTTTTATTAATGAACTCACGACACGGCACTCTAGGATAGGACCTTGAAATATAGAATAATGGGCGTAATAGACGGTGACGACTTTGCCTCATACGAAAACACGCTCGGCATCGACACTCAGGCTCTAGCAAAAACAATGAACTGGACCAAAGAAGAAAGCCATTTCTACGACTACGCATTGAACACATCTCAAATTGAAGCATTGGAAGACGCGTATTCAATAGACTTACCGCGAAACCTGTTGCTTTATTTAACCAGCAGCAACTAATTGACAAAAAACATCAATAAGAAAAATACCGTGCGTTACTTTTCAATAACAGGCTTCTATCCAGACGACAAGAAAGACGACTCACTGCAATTCGAGACTCGCATAAAAAACGCCGAGCAACACGAAGCGCTAGCCCAGATAACTGAAGCAAAACCATTCAACGCTGTTGAACCAGGAGAGCCTCAGATAACAGAAGAGCAACTCAAAAAAATAGAAAAAACTCCCAATATGAAATTCCCTGCCGACTGGAATATTTCATCGAGACTCGCGCCTACTAACCCTCAACAAAAACCAGATCAATAGCTGAACGAGTAAAATGGGACTAAAACTAAGACTTGAATGGTATAACAAGCAAACCGAATCCTACGAGGGAGAAGAGTACTCCGAAGACTTGGGTGACGACGGCTCTGTCATTGAAGCCCTAGGAATTCCAGTCAAAAACAATATAAACAACGGAGGGTTTGATGTTCCCCATGGATGGGTAACAACCCTCCAACCTTACTTTCAGCATTCAATTGATTGGCCCACCTACATCTATCAGGTCTCCTTCGACTATCGAGACATCTGGTAGCCACGGAGCGAGTGCTCAATAAAAGAGGAATGCAAATTCACGCCATATACCGGGCCCGGCTAAAAAACAGTGCCGCTCCGATGCCAATAGCACTGGTTGAGGCGATACCCAGATCAAAACCCGAGATGAAAGACGGCAGTGTAAAAATGCTCGCAAACCCCAGGGCAACCAGGGCGATGCCTAGCCATTTCCTGAGGCCGTAGGATTTCATATAGAAAAACAACAGCAGGAACACTGCGTATGCCAAGGCGTAAAGGCCAAATTCATTCATAGTCTTCGCCGCCTTGAGCCTTGATGATCATAGAGGAAGTGGAGTGTTGCGGACCTATGCCACCGCTGACCTGTGCATCCAAGCTTACGATGACATCACCGGCGTGATAGGTAGGCAATTTGCCCAACGTGAACTCGCGGACAGCCCATCCCACAGGGATGACCGCACCGGGCATGAACTTGCCGGCCGCTGCGGCGAAAACCCCGCTGGTGAGGTTGGCGATACTCATTCGTTGGGTGTTGAGTAAGTCACCCTGCTGCCGGGTCAAGGGTTGGGAAATCCCGACCATCATTTGGCAGGGTAAATCCTTGGCGAGCATTTTGTCGTAGAGCTCCACCACCCGGTTGCTCACTTCATAGTGGGCGACCTTCGCTTCACCAAAATGCAGTGTTCTGAGACTACCCCGTTCATCGGCTGACAGGGTGAAGCGCGATACGCTGAAGATAATTCCATGGCTGCCAGAAAACTGTCCGTTTTCAAACTTCAATGCTCGCATCCTTATCGAGTCTGGGAAGACGGGGAGTTTGTCTTAGCTGATGGGCGTTTCGCAAATGGTACCGACTAAGCGCCGCTGGTCAATTTGCTCAAGACAATCTTGTTCCTCCCCCACCGCCTTGATGCGCGCCTGCCCCGATGCCCCTGCAGCACTCCGGTTTGCCTATGCTGTTATTGCTTCAGGTCTTCAATCAGCTTACCTACAGCCAAATCAGACACCCGGGAAAAAGCCGCACGCGCTGCTTCGGGATCGGTGGCGTACTGCTCAGGGGTGTAAGCGAGGGTGTTGCTTTCATTGAATGCCGAAATGGTATTGAAGTTGCGCCAAACCGAGGTGCCGCTGCGTTTCATGGAGCCGTTGACGCCAATGACTGGGTAAAGCACAGAGCTGTAGTTTTTCAGGCTAAGCCCCCACTGCATGACCATGATTTCAACGTCTGCGTCCGCGCTCTCGCCTTGCGCCACGATGGTGAACAGCCCTTCTTGCTTGATGCGCCTCTCGAAGCTTTCACGCACCAGTTTGCCCACATCGATACCGTGGGCTTGCATGTTGTTCAGAATCGCTTGGGAAATATCCGCCGTCGCGCCATCGGCCGCCTTGGTGCCCACGACCGAGCCGGCGCCCGTCAACGCGCTTGTGCCAGCGCTCGATGCTCCGGCCAACATGCCAGTCGCTGCACCTGCTCCAGCACCCAGGCCTGCACCCCACGCCTGAGTCATGCTCGTGTATTTGAAGTTTTCTACCGCAAAGTACACGGGAAGGATCTTGATCGTTTTGATCTGGTGGCGGTCTTCGACACTCAAAGACTTGGTTACGCACCCGGAAAGCAGGACGACCGAAAGCAACGCGAGAATCAACTTTTTCATGGGTGGGGAAACCGATTACCTGGATGAATGAGGGCTCTGGGCGCCATGACTGACAACCGTTTCAATAGAAGCGGTCTTCTTCCTTCATGCGATAAATGCGACCGAACGTTCTGAAGGAAATCCACAGGAACACCAATGTCAGCAGTACACCGCCAGTCATGACAAAAAAACCGGAGCGATAGGTGTGTAGCTCGGTGGCGATACTGCTGATTTGAGGGAACCAACGTGAGTACAGCAGCGGAACGTCTCCACCTACCTCGTACTGATCGTGTTCGTTATAGCGTTGGTCCGGGTATTCGTCTTCATGGACTTGTTGATCGCTATCGAGATATCGGTAGCGAATTATCATGCCGTTTTCATTCATCAGAATGCTTTCAAGTTGCGTCACGGTGCCTTTTACCTCGACGGCACTCCATTGAATTGCTCCATAAATGATCCCTGAGTGTTTTGCCAAGGACGCCAAAAACAGGAGTATCAAGCAGGCAACGGTCAGCAGCACTATTCGGTTATACAGATTATCTTTTTCGGCTTCGCGTGGGTAAAACATGCTCCGGTCCTTCGGTGATTTTCTTCCGCAAACCTATCGGCGCCCGGTCCGATAACTTAAATCTCTCCAGCACTTCCCCCCTCATTGACTGACGTTTTACCGAGGCTGGGGGACCTGCGGTTTTTTCGGGGAACCACTCCTTCTCGACAACGCTCGCGTGGCAGCGTCAGATAAATCTACCCTCGTTGACTCGAACATCAGGGCCATGAAGAAAACACCAGTTTCCCTGGGAAAGCTATCTATCTGTGCCGCCAGAAGGATCAACCAAAGTTGCTAGGTAGAACGTCACGCTACCTACGAGCAAGTCCACCAGTTCTGGATCCATGTAACGGTAATCATCGGGAATATCCAGAACATGAAGCCGCTTGTGCTCAAGCAGCCGAGAGTACTCTGCCCGGAGACGATGCTCGTGCTTGCGCTCCATCACAAAGATGACATCGGCCCAACGGATATCCGCTGGGCCGATAGGCTTGCGTGCGTTCGGGCTAGTGCCCGCCGAACGAGCGCCGAAACCAGGACGACGGCGCCAGATCGCTTCCGCCGTAGGGCTACGCCATTGGTTGCGGCTGCAGACGAACAGAAGGTTAGTCACTCTCGATCCAACAATTGGCGAGTGGTTCGGATGGGATAGCTCATGCCGAGTTGGCGTGCCCTCTGCAGTTTGTCGGCGCGGGTATATATCAGCTTCCAGTTCTTTTCTGGCCTGACGTCCTGCGGGCGAACCGCTTCGTGCCTACCATGTTTACGGGACTTTACGCGTCTCCAGCTACGGGTTCTTTCCATGGTCATTTCCTCGTGAGTACCCGGTTCAGCAGCCGCGGTAATACGAGGTGGGAGGTATGGTAAGCATTAATCGGGGAGGTGGCTAGACGCTGTAGTAGCCGCCGCACATAACGATTAGATTACGTTCTCGACTATCCCTTCTAGGTCTACCTACGAAACCACTGCTCGTTCCGTGCGCCGGAGCCTCCTCGAACTCTGCGTAAACGTGGTCTGTCCCCCGCCCTTCTTTTTCGTTTTCCCGCCAGCGATCCGAAAAGTGATCTACACGACCAACGCAATCGAGGGCATCAACGCTCAGCTACGAAAGATCATCAAGACCCGCGGCCACTTCCCGACCGATGATGCGGCAACGAAACTAATCTGGCTTGGGTTGCGCAATATTACGGCAAACTGGAGCTCAGCGGCCCACGATTGGAAGAGTGCGATGAATCAATTCGCGATTCTGTACGGAGATCGATTTATCAGGCCGACCTGGTAAAAGCACGGCCTGCCTGGGGCAGGCCGTTACCGGCCCGCACACAAAAAATCTGACAGTCCCTTTTTCGTCGTTCTGCGCCTGTCACGCTTTACTTTCTAAAAAACCTAACCGTTTGTCGCTACTGTCAACTCTTACAGTTACCGTCTAAACAATACAGACGCTATAAAATACTGGCAGTACAGGTTTCTTCATTCCGACATGGAAGGTAAATAGTATGTCCAACATTCGAATCACTAGCATCGTCAGCAACGCCAGTCTTCAGTTCACTTTGACCGGGATCGGCGCGCTTCCAAATAGTCAAGTTTCCATAGAACACGCAAACTCCAGTCATCGATATGGCCATCTCACAGCAGACCCATACGGTAACTTTCAAGGGACATTATCCACGCCTAACGGCGGGCGACATGATGTGACCGCAAGGGATCCACTCGACGGTGGCTACAGTCAGTACGCCCCTGTAGATGTTCACCCATAAATATATATGACAATTTGGGATCTGTTATAAGCAATGCCCCTAACAATGGGGCATTGCGCTGTTTGCCAGATAGAGTTGTAAACTTCTTCAACAACCCCGAAACGCACCTAAGGAATTTCTGAAAAGACTTCCTAACTTGCAAAATCTCCAGACACCAGCCGCCGAGCTTTTCGATGATGAAACAGATGACCTTCGCCGACGCCCAGCATGCCGGCAAGCGCAAGCAGACCCGCAAGCAAATAAAGGAGACTGGTTTATTTTTTTAAAAAGGCCTTGTTAGGCAAGACCTTTTCCCTGTGTAGTGGCAGCTGAACTGCTACCTCATCTCAACAATATCCAAAGCCCGATTCGCCAACAGCTCACTCACCTCAATCACCTGCAAAATCCCCATCGCAACCCGCCGCCGCGATCCATCCAGATCAAACGCCAAATCACTGATCATGGCATTCGCCGAAGCCAGATTCTCACTGAGGCTCGCAAGCAAACACTCAGAATCCACACCCGGATCAATCCGTAAAATGGAATCGGACTTATCAGACGTTTCGCTCTTAGGCTTGGGCTTCAGATAAAAATCCAACGCTCGCGTAGCAGCGTCATCGATTTTCTTGTTGCGGGCGGACTGGGCGCGGGACGTAGGTTCGTCTGCCGCAGGAGGATTCGGAGTAACTTTTGCCATCGTCTTGCTTCCTGTAATTGAAGCCATCACCCGCTCGCTGCTAAACGATGGGAGGCAGCTGTACGCAGGTTAGCAGACCGGGGAAACAAGAAACCGGCGCGTCCGGGAACGCCCTGCGCACAGCCACCATCAAGTGCAGGATGGGAATCCCGACTGGATAACGCCTTGCACAACCTGTTTCACCGCGAGCTGCTAAACCCGATCACTGATGAGCAGTGACAGGTCCAAACTACCGACGCAACCCCAGGCGAACAAGCCGGCGGATTCTGGCGTAGTTGTAGGCAAAGGCGCAAGGCGAGGTCGGCTGGCGAGTTGCGGGCGCCCAATGACTGACAGCCAGATCTGACGCTGACATGACAAAGGCGTTGAACAACAGTTATGGGCAGGACTGGGGTCGTTTGGTGTTTTCCAACGCGGTTTATTTCGGTCAATAACGAAGCCTGACCGTGGTGCCGACGGTGCGTTCGCTGCCGGTCATGACGCCGTAGTCTCCGGCGCCAAGCAGTGAATACACGGCGGTGATGTACTGGCGGTCGAAGACGTTGCGCACCCAGCCTTCTACTTCCCACGCGCGGTCCTGGCTGCGCAGGCCCAGGCGCAGGTTGGTGAGGCCGTAGCTGGGTTGATAGCTGCCTTCGCCGCCTTCGAGCGTGCCGGAGTAGCCGGTGCGGAAGCTGTAGTCGACGCCGCTGTAGGCTTCCAGCCCATGGGCCAGCGGATGGGTATGGTCGAGGCCGCTGCTGAGGTTCCATTCCGGCGCGTTGTAGAGGCGCTCGCCGCTGAGGTCGCAGGTCCATTGGCCTGAGGCCGGTGGGCACGGCGCGTTGGGGAAGCTGCGGTAACGCGCATCGCTCCAGGCCAGCCCGAGGCGTCCGGTGAGTTGCGGGGCGAGTTGCCAGGCGGAATCGAGTTCGATGCCGCGCAGGCGGACTTTGCCGACGTTGATCAGGTTGTCCCGCAGCGGTGGCGCGAACAGCGAGGTCGGCGGGCTGTAGGTGAGTGCTTGGTAGTTGTCGACGTCAGTCTGGTAAACGGCCAGGTCGAGCATCGCGCGCTCGTCCCAGAACCGCGTTTTCATACCCAGCTCCACGGACGTGGCGCGCTCCGGTTCGAAGGTCGGCGCGGTGAACGGGCCGACCACGTCGAAGTTGATGCCGCCGGCCTTGTAGCCCCGCGACCAGCTGACATAGCCCATTACGGCATCGCTGAAGCGGTAGCTGGCGCTGAGGAGACTGGAGACGTTGTGTTCTTCAATCGAATCCTCGCGGTGATAACCACCACCGAGGGCGATGTGCCGCAGCAATTGCCCGCCCGACTGGAACACGGGTGGCAAGCCGGTCAGCGGGGCGAGGTTGCTGACGTCGCGGGAGATCCAGCCGTCCTTGCGTTCCTGGCTGTAGCGCAGGCCGCCGGTGAGTTCCAACGGGTCAATCGGGCGCCAGGATATCTGGCCGAAAATGGCTCGGCTGTCGCCCTTCTGCTCGCCGTCGTAACGTTGTTGGGCGCCGTCCAGCAGCATGGCCGGCACCTGCCTTGGATCGGTGAAGGTGATGCCGTAGAGTTTTTGCAATTGCTCCAGTTGATCGCCGACGAACCAAGGCGCGGCGTCCTTGCCGAATTCGGCGTCGATCTGGCGGTCGAGCTGCTGGCGCAGGTAATAGAGCCCGGCCACATAATCGACGGACGAGCCGGCCGTGCCGGACAGGCGCCACTCCTGGCTGAACTGCCGGTGACCCAGCTCGGTTTCGGATTGGATCACCGACAGCGCAGTGCTGTCGCTATCGCGGGTGGCGCGGTAGTCCCAGTCGCGGTAGGCGGTGATACTGGTGAAACGCATTGCCTCGTCGAGGTCCCAATTCAATTCCAGTGAGACACCGTTCTGCAGCGTTTGCGGATGCCCCGGTGCGTCGATGCGGGTTTCGCGCTGGTACGGGTCGGGCTCCGTCAGCGGGTAGCCGAGGAACTTCGCACGCTTGCGGGTTTGCTCGCTGTAATGATTGACCAGTAGGACGTTGCCGGCTTCGTTTTGCTCGGCATAGTCAGCGATGAGGCGGGCGCTGAAGTCCGGGGTTGGCGTCCACAGCAACTGGCCGCGCAGGCCTTGGCTGTCGGCATCACCGAGGCGGGCGCCGTCTTGCAGGTTCTCTACTGCGCCATCGGTTGAACTGTCGAAGACATTGAGCCGGCCGGCGAGCACGTCGTCCTGCAGCGGACCGGAAATCGTCCCGCGAAACTCACGCAAACCGTGCTCGCCGTAGCTGGCTTCGAGGTTGGCCTCGGGCTGGAATGTTGGTTGTCGGGTGATGATGTTCAGCGCGCCGGCCGTGGTGTTCTTGCCGAACAAGGTGCCTTGGGGCCCGCGCAAAACTTCGATGCGCTCGATGTCCATCAACTCGGTGAAGGCCATGCCCTGGCGCGCCTGGTAGACGCCATCGACGTAAGTGCCGACGCTGCCTTCCAGGCCATCGTTGTAGGCGGTCGCGCCGAAACCGCGCAGGCCGAAACCGGCATAGCGGGCGTCGTGGCCGGAGACTATCAAGCCGGGTACGCGTTGTTGAATATCTTGAAGCCGGTGCAGGCCCGCCTCGTCCAGTTGCTCGCCGTAGACGACGTTGATCGGGATCGGCACCTGCTGCGGGTCTTCCTCGCGGCGTCGGGCAGTCACGTTGGTTTCATCGAGCGTGAGGACGCTGGGCGCCGCTTGTTCGGCACGGACCCACGCCCAGGGCAACATCGAAAGGCTGCCGAGCAAGAGCAGCCGATAACCCAAACCCGGCATGTTAATACTCCCGAGCCATCGCGCGACGCACCGTGTCCGGGCAGGCCAGTGTCTTGACCCTCGCCAGCAATTCGCGGCTGTCGGCGGGCTTGAGCAATACCGCGTCGAAGGCCAGCTCCTGCGGGTAATCCTGCGGCCTGCGTGGCGGGACCGCGGAATAGAGCATCACCGGAAGTTTGCGCCAGCGCCCGCGCACCTGGCGCAGCAGTTCCCAGCCGTCCATGCCGGGCATCATCTGGTCGCTGATCAGCAGGTCTATCGGCTGTTCTGCCAGGCAGGCCAAGGCGTCTTCGCCGTTCGCCGCCATGCTCACGTCGAAACCGTAGCCTGCCAGCAGGTCGTAGAGCCATTCGCTGTTTTGCTCGACGTCATCCACCAGCAAAACGTGCTTGCCCTGGCCATCGAATGGCGTGACGTTATTGTCGAGGATGCCGTTTTCCAGGTCGTGTTCTTGGGCGCAGTTCAATTGCAGGCGAAAACTGAAGTGGCTGCCCTTCCCGGTGGCTTGGGGTTCGAGGTGGCTGTCCATGCGTTCCAGCAGTTGCGTGACAATGGACAAGCCCAGCCCGCTGCCTTCGTAACGCTGGGCATTGCGGCCGCGGCGGAATGGTTGCTGCAGTTGTTCGAATTCTTGTGGATCGATGCCGATGCCGCTGTCGATCACGCTGAAGCGCAGTTCCACGCTGTCAGCGCTCGCCCCAGGGCAAGCACTCACTTCGAAACGGATCTGGCCGTGGCGGGTGAATTTTGCCGAGTTCGCCAGGAGGTTCATGAGGATCTGCCGAAGACGCTTGAAGTCAGCTTCTACCAGTGGCGGCAGATCCTCCGCCAGCACAGCCTCGAACGTGTTGCCCTGGCGCGCGGCGAGAAAGCCCGCTTCGTCTGCGATCTCTTGCAAGAAGCCATACAGATAACCCGGCGCGAGGGTCAGTTGCATCTGCTCCAGCTCGCCACGGGAGAACTCCAGCATCTCGTCGATCAGCTCCAGTTGCTGGCGGGCGTTGCGCTCGATTGTGGCTTGATAGTCGCGGTTGGGCCCGGCATGCAGCAGGCGCGCGTAGTCGATGATGCGCACCAGCGGCGAGCGCAGGTCGTGGCTGATCCGCGCCATCAACGCACTGCGTGCCGCCAGGGACTCGCGCAGCTGTGACGTGCGCAGCGTCACGGTGCTTTCCAGGCGTTCGTGCTCGGCTTGGCGTTGTTGCTCGAGGTTGGACAGGGCGTTTTTTTCGCGGTTGCGGCTGCGGGCGACTTCCATGATCAACGTGCACACCAGCAACGCCACGCCCGGCAAGGTCGACGATAAGTTGTTTTTGCTGTGCGGCGACTGCCAGGGCAACTGTTCCTGCGGGAAAAAGTAGCGCATCAGCATTTGCCCTACCAGCAGCCCCGGCACCAGCCAGGCCATCCAGTTGTAGCTAAGCCTCTTGCGCCACGCCATGAATAACGTGGCGAACAACACGCCGTAGAAACTCAGCAGGGACATCTGGACCATCTGTGCGCCCTGGACTGGATCGACCTTCAGCCACCAGAGGCGGCCGAGGATGCAGCCCAACAGCGGCAGCCAATAGCTCCAGCCAATGATTCTGGGCAGCCGAGCCACCTGCAACAGCACGCGCATGTAGGCGAGGAACAGTACGATCGAGATCGCGCTGGCGCAGGTCAGCAGCTCCCGTGTCCAGCCCAGCGCGGTGGGCCAGTAGATCAAGTAACCGTTGATGATGCAGGTCAGCAGGATGTAGCTGAGGACCGCGCCAGCGTTCACGGTGAGCAGTCGGGAGCGCAGGATCCAGCCGACGATGAAGCCGAACGGGACGACCAGCAGGACAATGCCGAGGGTGAGTCCGTCGCTGAGGTACGTCTGTTGCTGACTGCGCAGCAGCGCCGGTTCGGACCACAGTTCCGGTTCCAGCAACATCTGGAAATTGCTCGCCACGCGCACGTACAACGAGATGCGCTCCCCCGCCGCCAGCGAGACCGGGAACGCCGGCTGACGCGCCGCCGGCTGGGGCCATTCGGCCAAGGGATAGGCGCCTCCGGCGTGAGCGTCATGCCCCGGTTGGTAGACGCGGATGTCTTCCAGGCGCGGCGCCCCGACCACCAGCAAGCGTGAACACGCGACAGCGCTTGGGTTGGTGAGCTGCACTTTCAACCAGAAGGCGGAGCGGCTGTAGCCTTGGGTCGGCCAGTGCGCGGTGGCGGGGTTGAAACGGCTGTCGGGCAGTTGAGCGACTTCTTCCAGGCTCAGGCTGGCCTGGGTGTCTTCAAGAATCTGCATCGCGGGCATCAAGTCGAGGTGGTCAACCCGGCAGATATCCACAGGCGCCGCGTGCAGCAAGCCTGTGGATAACAACGCTATCGTCAATAAGAGAAACTGTAGAGGCCGCATCAGGCGCGCCCGGCCGACTCGGTTTCAGCGATGCCCAGGGTTTGCTGGCGAAACTGGCTGGGTGTCATGCCGATTCGCTGTCGAAAGGCCGTGGTGAAGTTGCAGGCGTTGCGAAAGCCCACCAGTTCGGCAACGTCCTGCACGCTCATGGCGCTTTCGCAGAGCAGATCCTGGCCGCGCCGCAATCGGGCGTCGCGAATGTAGGCAAACACGGTCATTCCCAGGTGTTCGCGAAAAATGGCGGTGAGGCGTTTTTCATGAGTGCCGACTTTTTGCGCGAGCAGGCCCAGGGACGGCATGTCGTCCAGCTGGTTTTCTATCAGTCGCATCGCCGCGCGCAGCACGATCTCATCGCCTTGCGGCTCCGGATCGGCCGGGCTTTCATGGACGGCCGGTGGCGCACGCCAGGTCAATTGCAGGTGGATCTTGATACGCGCCAGCACTTCTTCGGGGGCGCAGGATTTGGGAATGTAGTCCACCGCGCCCACGGTCAGCCCTTCGAGCCGTTCCAACGAAGTGTTGGCCGAGGACAGGAACAGGATCGGGACATGCCGGGTGGCCGGTGCCTCGCGCAACAGCCTGCACAGGCTGAAACCGTCCATTTGTGGCATGTGCACATCCAGGACGATGAGGTCCGGGCGCAGGGCTAGTGCGCGTTGATAGCCTTGATAGGCGTCACTGGCCAGGGAAATGCGCAAGGGCTGTGATTTCAACAGAACGAGCGTGGCGCGGATGTCTTCAGGGACATCGTCGATCAGCAGAATATGCGGCAACGGCCCAGACGCCGTCGCTGCCGACCTTTCGTTTTGTCCGTTATCCATTCGCCAGGTCTCTTATTGTGTTTAGCCAGGTCACTGTCGCGAAATTGCCAGGCGAGGAATCACGTATCGGGCCGGCAACAAGTCGATATAACGGCAGGTAGAGCGAGAACTGAAGCTATCAAATTTTTAATGGGCGATAAACGGTCATGCCGTTCGGTGCGGGACGTTGTTGGCGGGGGACGCAGAGGCGTGTGACAAGGGAGAGTGGCTGCGGCAGTGTAGAAGCTGTGTAGGAGCTGCCGAGTGCAACGAGGCTGCGATCTTTCCAAAAACACTTGAATCTCAAGCGAAAAAACAAAAGATCGCAGGCTTCGCCAGCTCCTACAAAACCCAGCGGGAGCAAGCTCCCTCGCCACGAGGTTGTTGGTCGGTTAGAACTGATAGCCGATCTGAGCGAACAGTTGAGGGTTTTCCTGACGCGTATCGCTTTGCGCTTCACCACCGGAGTGACGCCACGCGACCGTTGCATCGAACGAAATCTGGCCGTATTGAGCGCGCAGACCCACACCGCCGCCGGAGATGCTGCGGGTGTTTTGCTCATCGGCCCATTCGTTGTGGTTGATGCGCACCTTACCGGCGTCCCAGAACAGGTAAGGCGTGAGTTTGTCGATCGGGTAGCGCAGTTCGATCTGGGTCAGCATGCCTTCATCGCCCGAGGCTTCGCTTTGCGGATAAGCCCGTACGCCATCGATACCGCCGAGGCTGAAATCTTCGGAAGAGTCCAGGTTGTCATTGCTCCATTGGCCGAGGACGCGGGCAAACAGCGTGAAGTTGGCGGGCAGCGCTTGCAGACGAGCGAGGTCGACGTTCACTTTGCTGAATTGACCCTCGGTCTGGGCGGTCTGACGATCGCCCTCGCGCAGGGCCGAATCCAGTTTCAGGTCGCCATAGGTCAGTGTCGCGCCGCCGTAGGTGATGCCGCCGCCGAATAGGGTGTCCCGCACATCAAATTGCAAGCTGATGGGCAGCGTGTGGCTGCTTTTTTCAAAGCTCAGACCCAGCACTTCGTACTTATCCTCAAGGTCCTTGTGCTGGTATTGCCCGGTCAACATGACATTCGCCTGGTTGCTGCGCAGGAGCGGGTAACTCAGGCCGATGCTGCTGACCTCGGCGGTACCGGTCGCCCCCAGGTCGGCGAATTCGGCGCCCAGGTCATAAGCGCTCTGGGCATAACTCACGTTGCCGCGCAGGCCAGACGTTCCCAATGGCATCGAGTAGCCGAGGCTACCGAAATACAGCTCCTCGTCGGTGGCCATCACCGCGGCGCTGAGCCTGTCGCCCAGCATCATCGGGCTGTTCCAGTCACCTTGTACCGTCAGGCGGTTGCGCCCCGAGTAGCGATTGCCGTGGTTGTCCAGCGTGGCCTTGCCCTCGAAGGCCTCGGTTTTGCTCACTTTGGCATCCAGATCGCCCGTACCGAGCGCCTCACCCGGCCGGATGACCGGACGAACAGCCACGCCCGGCAAATCCGAGAGTACCAATATGCTGCGCTCCAGGCGGTCACGCTCGATCACGTCGCCCGGCTGCAAATCGTCCAGGAAAGGCTGCGCCTGGGCGGCCAGTTTCGCATCATCGTTGGTCGCGGTGACTTTCCCATAGCGGCCTTCGATCACGGCAATGGTCAGCTCGCCGTTGGCCATGCGCTGTGCCGGCAAATAGGCACGGGCAAACGGGTAGCCTTGCTCGCGGTAGTAAATCGTGACCTGCCGGGCCACTTCCCGCAGCTCGTCCAGATCAAGGGCCTGACCGATGGCCGGTGCGACGACGCGTTGCAGGCGGGCTTCGTCGATGCGGGTGTTGTCAGTGAAATGGACGGCGTTGAGCTGGACTTTGGCGCCGCCGACTTTTTCCTGGGCCGGTTGCGGCGCTTCTACATCCAGGCGAATGCTTTGCGGCAGCTCCTGCTGGGGAATCGGCAGCTCCTGCAGGATACGACCGGCGTCGGGGATCGGGCGTGTCGGCAGGGTCGCTGCCCAAGCCGGGGAGGAGGACAACAACGCCAGACCAGCGGCGCAGAACATCAGTTTGTTATGCATTGGATAAGTCTCGAATAATGCGGGTTGCCTGAGCCCATGACCGCGTCCGGGGACGCGGCCAAGGGGCTCCTTCAAAGGAAAAGATGGATGTCAGGGGTCAGGGACGCATGGCCAGGCTCGGCAAGCGCACACCGCCGCGCACGACGAAAACGGTCTGCGGCGGGTAGGCCGCACAAGCGCCCCCGGCGGATACACCGCCGTCGGAGCAGACGTTTCCGGCCAGTTCCCGCTCGCTGTCAGCGCTCTCGGCCTGGGCAGCCGAATCGCTGTCGCCGTTGCCAGCGCCGTTCGCACGCGTGCCGCCTTGGTCCACCAGCAACAGACCGCCGTCGTCGACCCCGTAGTCAGACCAGTCAGCCGGTTTCGGCTGGGCCGGGTTGAGCTCCGGGGCATGTGGCGAAGTCACCTGCGCGCCGACCCGTGTTGCATCGGCGACGCTCTGCCGGACGGCTTCGATGTCAAAGGACTGCGTCACAGTAAGGCTGGCGTTGGCCGGGTTGCTCACGATCAGGTAACCCAGGTCAGCCAGCCCGCCGATGTTGATCAGGTGCGAGCCCGGGCCTTGCGTCCCTACCGAGTACAGTGGGTTGCCAAGCATCTGCTTGGTGTCGCCGTTCCACAGCCCGTTGGCGTCATAACCGGCTATACCGCCGCCATTGAACGTGGTTTGACCATCGAACGGCTTGGTCTGGGTGGTCGAACCGTTCGTGGACACCACCAGGACGGGTTGCTCGCGGTACACGGCATGAACGCCAGTGTTGCCCAACGCCCTGCCGAAATTGCTCTGCTGCTCGTCACTGTTGTAGCGGAAATTGCCGCTGCCACTGCCCACCACATCCACCACGCGGGTGCTGCCGGCGAGGCTACCGGTGTAGATCACTGCCCGGCCACCGACGCCGGTGGACACCGTCACGCCCGCGTTTGCCTTCACGTCACCGCCCGCTGCCACGCCCGCCGAAGCGGATTGGCCGGCGTTGAGCACGACCGCATCGGAGGCGTTGCTGGTGGTGCTGACGTTCTCGGCCAGGGTGATGTTGCCGGTGGTCGTCACCACCTGGACTTTGCCGGTGTTGCCGATGCCGACGATCTGATCCAGCTGGGTGCCGTCCAGTGCCGTCTCGGTCAGCCTGCCAACGGTGACGTCACTCCGGTTGACGAAGCTGACATCCTTCGCTCGGCTGGCGATATCGCCGACCCAGTTGCTGGCGTTGCGCAGGTCGAAATTGCCGCCCTTGAGCGCCAGGCCATCGGCGGTGATGTTGCCTTTGGCATTCTGGGTAGTCTTGCCATCGACGTTGAGGAACACGTTGCCGCTGGTGGCCAGCGCTTCGTTGATCGCCAGATTGCCTCGGGTGCCGATGCTCACGTCGCCGGTGTTATTCACGCCGGTGGTGGTCTTGACCAGGTTGCCGTTGCCGTCGGTTTCGGTCAACGTGCCGACCTTCAGGTTGCCGGTATTGTTGAACGCAACCTTGCCCGCCTCGCTGGCAATGTCGCCCACCACGTTGCCGTTGTTGCGCAAGTCGAAATCGCCACCGTTGAGGGCGAGACCGTCGGCGATGATGTTGCCGTTGCCGTCCTGGGTGGTCGTGCCACCGACATTGAGGAACACGTTGCCACTGGTCGCCAGCGCTTCGTTGATCGCCAGGTCGCCTTGGGTACCGATGCTGACGTCGCCAGTGTTGTTCACGCCGGTGGTGGTCTTGACCACGTTGCCGTTGCCATCGGTTTCGGTCAACGTGCCGACCTTGAGGTTGCCGGTATTGTTGAACGCGACCTTGCCCGCCTCGCTGGCAATGTCGCCCACCACGTTGCCGTTGTTGCGCAACTCGAAGTCGCCGCCGTTGAGGGCCAGGCCGTCGGCGGTGATGTTGCCCTTGGCATTTTGAGTGGTCTTGCCATCAACGTTGAGGAACACGTTGCCGCTGGTGGCCAGCGCTTCGTTGATCGCCAGATTGCCTTGGGTGCCGATGCTGACGTCGCCGGTGTTGTTCACGCCGGTGACGGTTGTCTGGGTGCCGTCGGCATGGGTCGCGGTGAGCGAACCCACCTTGAGGTTCCCGCTGTTGTTGAATTGGACCTTACCCGCCTCGCTGGCAATATCGCCGATCACGTTGCCGGTGTTGCCCAGCGCGTAATTGCCGCCCAGCAGCACCAGACCACTGGCATCGAGCTTGGCCCCGGCGTCGCCGGACTGGGTCGTTTTGCCCGCCACCTCCAGTGTGATGATGTCGTCGGCACGGGTTTGGCCCTGACCGGCGTCATCGCGTGGGCCATTTTCGATGGTGATGCCTTTAACCAGCGTCAGGTCGTGATCAGTCTTCAGGGTGACCGCCTCATCGGACGTAATCCCCACGGTGCCGTCCACGACGCCCACCGTGAGGTTGCCGTTGCCGGCGAATTTCAGGCTACCAACATCGGCGGCGATGACACCCACGTCATGCCCGCCTTTACCCAAGTTGAAGTCACCTTCGCCGCGCAGGGCCAGCTCGTCCGCGGTGATGGTCGCGCCCGTTGCCTGGGTCGCACCTTTGCCCGCGTCGACGCTCAGCGTCAGGCCCTTGCCGGTCGTGCCGTCTTCGTCCGTGCCTTCAGGATCCTTGAGCATCAGGTCGCCCAACAGGTCCAGGACGCCGTTTGCGACCAGGGCCAGATCGTCCCTGAACGTCGCGCCCTCATCGTCAACGGTGATGTTGCGCGTCTTGTCATTGCCAATGACGACCTCGTCGAAGCCATCCTGGATATTCGCCAGGTCAGCGTCGGACAGCACCAACGGATCGTTAGGCCCTGTGACCTCCGGGTCATCGCTGCCGCCCAGATGTATATCCAGGCCATCGGTCTTCTGCTTGAGCGTCAGACTGCCGCTACCGGCCACACTGGCGGCGAGATCGATTTCATCGGAGGTCAGGCTCGTATCGCCTTGGGTGAGCAAGGCCTGGCCGACCGTGAGCGTGTCGGCGACGAGACTCAGGTCGCCGGTCTGGGTCATGCCGGCGACCGGCACGCCTTGCGGATTTGCCGGGGTCTGGCTATCGGGAATGGTCACAACGCCAACGGTCAGGTCATCGACATCGGCAAAGCTGACCGTGCCGGTGTCGCTGGCGATCGTGTTGACGTCGTTGGCGGCATTGTCCAGGTCATGAACGGCACCGTCACCCAACAGCACCAGGCCGTCGGCGATAATGGCGCCTCCGGCGGACTGGTCGATCTTGCCGCCATTGCTTTGCAACGCCAGGACCGGAGCCGGCTTGTTGTCGTCGTTGCCGGTGCCCGGTGCGTCCGCCACGGTCAGTTGGTCATTGATGTGGATATTGCCGGTACCGGCGTCAAGGGTAAGGCTGTCGTTGATCCGGGTCGCTTCGATGATGCTGATGTCACCGGTCATGTCCGCGCCACCGATCTTGACGGAGGTGAACCCGTCGCCCAAAGCACTGATGTCGGTGCCAGTCAGTTCCAGCGAACCGGGGGCGTCGCCGGTGCTGCCGCCCACGGCAATGTCTTTGCTCGGGGTGTTGGTCTCAAGGGCGATCTTGCCGTTGCCGGTGACGCTGCCGGCGCCGCCGTTGAAGTTGATATCGTCGGCCTTGATGGCCAAGTTGTTGTCGGTGCTGTTGAGACTGCCGTTGAACGTGATGGAACTGCCTTGCAGGCCCTTGCTACCCGACGTGTTGGTCTTGATGTTGTCGACGTACAGCGAGCCGCCGACCTGCTTGCCCGCGGTCTGGTCGAAACTGCCCGAGACGAACACGAACTTGTACGTGCCGGCCTTATCAGCCGTTGCCGTGTGGCTTTGCCAATTCACCGCGCCCGTACCGTTACCCGTTTCGTTCAGGATGATCTGGTATTCGCCGGTATTGACGTTTAACAGATAGCCGAAGACGTCATAGGTATCGCCACCCGCGACCGGTTTGTAATCGAAACTGACCGCTTCCCCCGCCGCCAGGGAGACCGTGCCCTCGCTGACCACCGAAGGGCCGCGCATGATGCAACCGGCGGGTGCGTTGAGGCAGTTGGAATTGTTTTCGGTACCCAACAGCAGCGCCGCGCCGCCGTCCTTGCCCTGGCCTGCAGCGGCGACCGGGGTGAGGGGTTTGTAGTCCATGTCGCCTTGGTCGCCAGGCGAGACACTCGGCGCACCGCCGCCCGTGGGCGATGTTGTCGGCAACGTCGGGTCATCAGGCGACACCACGCCATCGACCACGGTGACGCCGGTGAAGAACTGGTCGATGGACGTCTTCCACCCGACCAAGCCGTTTTCGAAGTCAGCGTTCAAGAACTGTGAAGTGCCCAGCTCAACGGCACCGGTGTAAACCTGCTCGCCGCTGGTTAAGACTCTTGCGCCGTTGATAAACGTCTTGCCGGCGCCGCTGGTGGTCGCGTACAGAGCGCCCAGCGCGCTGTTACCGCCGACCATGTCGCTGAAGATGATCGAGCCCGAACCGGCGTCGACGCGCAGGACGCGGTTGTTGGCCACCGCATCGGAATCCACCACGCCGGCAAACACGATGTTGCCACCGTTGCTCTTCAAACTGACGTCGGTGTTCAGGGCGATCTTACCGTTGAGGATCAATGCCAGGCTGTTGCCATTGCCTGCGCCACTGGCGTCGATGTCACCGTTGAGGAAAATATTGCCGAAGACGTAGCGGCCTGTTCCGACGTCGTCGTGCCCGGACTGCAACGTCAGGGTCCGGTCGCCGCTGATGCTCGACGGGGTGTAGTCGCCGTTCCAGTGGATGCTGTTGTCGGCCTTGATCGCAACATCGGTGCCGCCGGCCAGGGCCGTATCGATCGCGTTGAAGCCAACCGAGGCTTCGGTCCCATTGGCGCCGCCCGTCAATCCTCCGTTACCCGGCCCCACCGTGACGCTGTCCGGGTCGAGCAACCACAAGCCGCCCTTGCCGTTTTTAGCCGAAGCATCGGCCGCCTTGCTCACCGCCAGCTTGGCGCCGCTGGTTTCGATCTTGCCGCCGTCGCCGCCCTTGGCGCCGCCGGTGGCTTTCAGCGTGCCGTCCACGCGGGTCACGCTGCCCGGCTTCTTTATATCCGACCAGGCCACCACGGTACCGCCCTTGCCGTTGTCGGTCGCCGATGCATCAAGCACGGCACCGGCGGCGATGGTGGTCTGGCTGGCCTGCTTGATCGCAGGATCCTTACCTTGCCAACTACCGCCCACGTAGATTTCGCCGCCCCCCTTGGCCCCGGTGGCGTCGAGTTCAGCGCCGTTATTGATCGAGACGCGATCCCCGGTCACAACGATCTTGCCGCCCTTGGCGGTGTCGGAGGATACATTGATACGTCCGGCGACTTGCACGTCGCCCCGGTCGCCCATCAACGTGACCACGCCGTTTTCACCGATATCCAGGGAGCGGGCTTCGATCAAACCGGTGTTGTTGATGACGGTGCTTGCCAGAGTTTCCGCCGCGCGGGCGGTCAGCAGGATTCTGCCGGCATCGGCGCGAATGGCACCGCCGTTTTCGATCAACGCTTGCAATGCGCCTTCTTGCACTTCCAACTGCACCGGCCCGCCCAAGTCGAGCGTCACGACACTGCCGGCGCCCAGCAGCACATTGCCCTTGTGCGCGGTAATGTTGCCGTCGTTGACGATTTTCGCGGCGATCAGCGCAATGGTGCCGCCTTGCGCTGCATTGATGTTGCCCTGGTTGACCACCGAGGCGGCGCTGTCGCCACTGAAACGGTAGTTGCCCGCCAGGAAATCTTCGGTGCTCACGTTGAGCGTGGACGCCACCAGGCCGCCGACATCAACCTGTGCGTTAGGTGTGAACAGTACGCCGTTGGGGTTGACCAGGAACACTTGGCCGTTGGCTTTCAGCGCGCCTTGAATCACTGACACATCCGAGCCCAACACGCGATTCAATGCGACGGACGCCGCGCCTGGCTGGATGAACTGGACGGTGTTGCCTTTGCCAATGGAAAAGCTCTGCCAGTCAATCGCGAGCTTATCGCTGCCCTGATGAATGGCCATGTTGTTGCCGTTCTGATGAACGCTGCCGTTACCCGCCACGATATTGCCGCCGGAAGGCAACGCCCCCGCCGCCGCTACCGAGGCGAAGACGCCGCCGCCCACGCCGATGACGAGGCTGATGGATTTACGGCTTTTGCCCTTGCCGTGGCTTTTGACCAACTCGGATGCCACCTGCCATGCGCCCATCACGGCATTCCAGACTACTCGGTAAGCTCTGTTCATTTTTTGTTCACTCGTCCTTAATAAGACTGGCCGCGCCATGATGTTCAGGCGGTTTGCTATCGAAAAATCAAATAAAGAACCGCATCCGGATGGATTGCGGCTCGGAAACCCCAAAGTGCTCCGTTCCATCATGTCGGCGGTTTGCGCAGCGCACTTTTGCTGGAGCGTCTACGGCCTTTGATTGAGCGGATCGGGTGGATTTTTTCGATGGGCGGTGAACTGCGCACGGGGCGGCACGCTGACGCTGGTGTAGGCGGATCAGGGTTATGACTTGTGGAATCTGGATGCCGGTGGCGACGATTATCGGCCGGTGGTTTTCCCCTCGGATCAGCGCGAGGCGTTTGCCAGGCATTGGCAAAGCCCGCGTGGGGAGCCGAGGTTCACGGCCACGTTAATCGAGCCGCCTGCGATAAAAGAGCGCAAACCGGCCAAACCCAAGCGCGGTAAGGTGAAGTGGCTGCAGGAAGACCAAGAGGATAGCATTGAGCCATTAACCCCAAGGAAGCCCGAAGATGCCTGGAACGCCCGCCCCGCTGAGCTTCACAACGAAGATCCGCTCATGAACCTCCTCACCGCCGACGCCGTCGGACAACGTTCTATGTTTCTTATCATCGTTTTATCCTGCTTGCTTGTCCTTGGCATCACGAAGACTTTGAGCAAAGCCAATCAGAGATCGAATCAAGACTCTCAGCTGTTCATGTACGGAGCCATTGCCACCTCCTTCATCATAATCATGTCTGCGGTACTGATTTGGGGCAGCAATGATCTTCCCGCATGGCTTCAAGGCATCGGCAGCATCTACGCAATCATCGTGGCAATACTCGTCTCTCGGCATGAAGGCCGAAATGCCCAGGCAAGAAGCAGACGGGAACGAGCAGAAGATCACAGGCGTGAAGCCCAAAGAGTCAATGAAGAGAAGATAGAAACCACCAGGGCCATTTACCAGATCGTGCTCCGCGCGTTCATGAGCTTCAGCTACGTGCGTGAGAATGCCTACGACAAGAGCCTGTCAGCCAAGGATATCGGCCCGCGCAAGGGCGAGCCGGAGCTGAAAATAAAAGGCGGCAAACAATGGAGATCATTGGGTTTCAAGGCTGCCGACATTCGCGTACAGCTTCGACAACTGGAGGCATTTGTAGAGCAACTGGAAAAAATTTCACCCTTTGAGCACAGAGATGCAGTTCTCGCCTTGCTGACATCCGAATTCTGCGCCTCGATCAAAGTGTTACTTGCCGATTTGAAGACCGGTTGGAATATCGCAAGTCTACAAACTCCACCCGCTCGCGCGGCAAAATCGACGATCAAGTACCCTCCTTGCGTCAAAAACGCCACCTATACCGAAACCGAAAAACTCATTGGTGTCACCGAGTATTTGGCCCATGGGATTTTTCACATGTACCTGGATGAGCCGGAGTGTAATCGTATCGAGGAGGTTTTCCTGAGTTGGACCCAAAGGGCAAATAAAATTTTTTCAAGTCATGGGCTCCAGGTGTCATCCGGTGCGCAAGAGGATATTTATCAGGCACAGCAGGGCTGACTTTTGCGACGACATTCCAACACAGGTAGCGATGGTGAAGTAACCCGTTAGTGGCTAACACTGAACAGGAGGCCCGCATGAGGAACTTCACGATCCAACACATCGACCACATCGTCCTGCGCGGAAAAGACATCGAGCGCAGCCTCGCTTTCTATACGTCGGTGCTCGGTTACGAGCTCAAGAAACGCAGGGACGATCTTGGAATGATTCATCTCAGCACCGGTGTATCGATGATTGATCTGGTTGATATCGAGGGGCCGCTTGGTCGCCAGGGTGGGCCGGCGGCCGGTAAGACAAAACCTGCCAACCCCGGCTGGCTTCCGGCGAGCGATCACGAGGCGACGCGCACCCTCAACTCTTCTTTCCAAACAACCGGTCGGCAATCTGGCGACCTCGCTCCAACCCTTCCTCCGTCAACCAGATCGACTTGTTCTTGTTTACCGGATCGCTGATGAGACCTTGTTCATGCAATCGGCTCATGACCTCGAAGTCGAAACCTTTCCAGGCGTTGCCGGTGTCGGAACTGAAGGCTGCCAACAAGGCAAGCACAGCTTCTTCTATCAATCTGTCGTCGTAATCCATGGTCGCGGCTCCGCTCGTGTTTAGCTGGTAACGCCGACTTTATGTGTTAGCGCTCCCTAAACCTTATCTGGTCAAAGATAAGCAGAGAGTTTAGCTATCCAGTGCAGCTGTGCAGCCGCGACACGGAGGCTTGGTTCATCAGGCCACTTGCGACGCCTTTCTGTTCTCAGCTTTTGTCACTTTCTTGCCCTTGTGCTCAAACTCCCATCCCTTACAGGCCAGGGCCACATGCTTGGGAATCAGTGAGGTACCGCTGCTGTAGGCGGTGATGGTGCGACGGGTAAAGCCCAGTTCCTGTGCGGCGGTCGTCAGCGAGAGCTTGTTGTCAGCCATCCAGCGTTTGAATGCCTGAGTCGGCATCACCTCCCCGGTTTGCTCCAGAGCCAGTCGATGCAAGGTGACAGCCGCCAATTCAAGGTCGTCACCCCAGCTCACATCAAAACCCCACTCACCCACTTGGGCGGTGCCGAACAACGACAGATCCTCTAGGGGTTTGAGCACCGGGAATTGTCGGATGTGTTCTCGCAGGTCTACGTCGTAGTGCTTACCGTTGGCAAACTCCACCTGCAAGGTATGTTTGCCGGGGACAGGCTTCACGTTGTTGATTCTGGCTTTGCTGATCATGGGTCAGCTCCTCCGATTCTGTTCATTCCACACGCGCTGCAGATCAGCCGTGTGATTTGCCGCCCACGCCAAGGCAGCCTTCAGGGCTTTAGGGTTGGCCCCTTTGCCAAGCACCTTGAACCCATCGATCTCCACCAACGACTCACCATCGGGCGTTTGCACATGAAAATGCGGCGGCGCGTGATCGTCCGGGTAGATTTTTATTTTCCAGTTACGGTCGCTGTATAGGGTTGCCACGCGTGACATGCTAGGGAAATTTTTTCTCTAGCACAAGGGCGCGATTGTTCTGCGAAGTGGAGCTGGATCGGTTGAGGATCTGGCTGCCCCGTTGCCGTCGGCCTATTCTGACGCTATCCCCTCTCCCACAGGTATGCCCCTCATGATCCACTGCAAACGAGCCTACGAAGCAGCGAGCACTGAAGATGGCGTGCGGGTTTTGGTGGACCGTCTATGGCCGCGTAATTGTCGCAAGGACAAACTCCCGATTGCCGAGTGGCTGCCGGAGGTGGCGCCTTCTCATGAATTGCGCAAGGCGTTCAAGGCGGGGGCGGTTTCGTTCGAGCAGTTCAAGGTGGCCTATCGCAAGGAGTTGGCTGCCCGGCCGCAGTGTTGGTGGCCGTTGGTGGATATTGCGCGGGACGGCAATCTCACTTTGGTGTATGCAGCCAAGTCCACGGTCGAGAACAATGCCGTGGTGCTGGCTGAATGGTTGGAGGATGAGGTGGAGAAGCGGGCGGAAGGGAGTTCGCCTGTGTGCTACTTAGCTGAGTTTCCGGAGTGCTGATTGCTTGGCTTTCGTCATGTTCGCCGTACGCTGCCGCCGCAGATATCTCAGTTTGACGAGCTGACGTGGGGATGATTTCAAAGGTTTGGCTTCGAGAGGCGTTTGATCATGGCGTTAGCCGGTAAACCGGATGAGCACGGTTTTTGGCGACAACTGAGCTACGCGCTGAAGCGTTAAGCTTCGCCGCATGCCTCTGCAAGAGCTGCCCGAGACCGCAATCTTTTGGTTTTACTCTTTATAGACCTTGAAGCCGCCAAAAGATCGCAATGCCAACAGGGACGGGAGTTATCTGTTACTGAGTGATTGTTATCAAGTCGACGCCTTCAAATCGACGCCCAATGCCTGGGCAAATGCCTTCACCAGCGGACTGCGCACGGTGTTGTGACGCAGGATCAGATTAAACGGTGTGCTGATGTGAATGAGGTCCGGCCGCAAGGCTCGCAATTGCCCTTCAGACACCATCGACGCGGCGTAATGCTGCGGTAGAAAACCCACGAAGCGCCCGGTCTTGATCAGCAGCGCCACGGCTTCCACCTGGGTCGCCGAGGCGGAAAAACTGTCGTAGCGGGCAAAATTCAGTTTGTCGCGATGGATCGCGTAGCGATGGTTGATGCACTCGTACTCCTTGAGTACGTTGCTGCCGATTTCTGCGTCCGGCACCGAGAACAACGGGTGGCCGATCGCGCAGTAAATCTCTGAGCATTCTTCATACAACGCGTAATAGTCGAACTCTTCGCGCTTCTGATAAACCGGCACGATACCGGCCACCAGGCGTCCCTCTACGACCCCTCTTTCAACCTCATCCAGTTGTGAGGTCTGAAGTTGAAACCTTACTTTCGGTGACTCTTTATTTATTCGTTCAAGCGCCGCAACTAACGGTGAATTAATGTCGGAAATAGTATTGTCAATAACGCCCACTCCCAGGTCACCAACAAGTTCATTCTGCGCGGAACTAAGCCGATCACGAAAGTTATCGACCGAGGCAAATAAATCAATCGACGCCTGATAGACCAATCGGCCTTCTTCGGTCAGATGAAAGCCCTCGCGACCTCGGGTGCACAAGCGCATGCCGATACGAATCTCAAGGTCGGAAATTTGTTTGCTGATGGCCGCCAACCCCACATTCAGCTCGTTCTGCGCCGCACTGAAACCGCCAGCCTCGACCACGGCCTTGAACACTTTGAGCAGTTTGAAATCCAGCCCGCTGAGGGCCAGCGGCGCCCGATGCGCCGTTTTCGGCGCCGGGTTTCCGGAATTGGAAAGTGGGGTTTCCATAATGCCTATTTACCTCTGGCGCGCTATTCAACAACCTGTGTCCAACAACAAAAATAAAGCTGGCCAATAATAATGAACACAGAAAACCAGGCTTGGCAACCGCTAATAATCCCCGTACTTCAGTGCCAACTCACTGACTTCGAACTGCTAAAAGCTGACACTTCGATCAGCTCTCGCAACGCTGCAACTGCCCTCTTGAAAACTGCTTAGGCCGAACCACGCCCGAATTATTTCCGGCGGGTGTTCCCGGCTCTTCGCATCCATTTCAGTTCGCTTTATCGACGAGGAAAACAACAATGTCTCAACCCACCCAACGTCTCTGGGGGGCCCGTTTCAAAAGCGGCCCATCCGAAGCCCTGGCGGCCCTGTCCCGTTGCCCTGAGCGTTACTTTCGCCTGACCCCGTATGACCTCGCCGGTTCCAAGGCCCATGCCCGTGAGCTGCAACGCGCCGGACTGTTGAGCGAGCAGGAAACCCGCACCATGCTCGACGCGCTGGAAGGTATCGGCGCTGATTTTAAAGCCGGCAGCATCACGCCAACGCTGGATGACGAAGACGTCCACACGTTCATCGAACGCCTGCTGACCGAGCGCCTCGGCCCATTGGGCGGCAAGCTGCGCGCCGGCCGTTCGCGCAACGACCAGACCGCCAACGACCTGCGTCTGTTCCTGCGCGACCACGTGCGCACCCTGGCCGTCGAAGTACTTGCCTTGCAACAGGCGCTGGTCGATCAGGCCGAACAACACATCGAAAGCATCTGCCCAGGCTTCACTCACCTGCAACAGGCGCAACCGATCGTCTTTGCTCATCACTTGCTCGCTCATGCCCAATCGATGCTGCGTGACGTGCAACGACTGGTGGACTGGGACATCCGCACCGCGCTGTCGCCACTCGGCGCCGCCGCCATGGCCGGTTCCGCCATCGCGCGCCTGCCGCAGCAGTCGGCCAGGGAAATGGGTTACAGCGGCGTCTGCGAAAACTCCATCGATGCGGTGGCCAGCCGCGATCACGTCGCCGAATTCCTGTTTATTGCCAGCATGCTCGGGATCAACATTTCCCGCCTTGCCGAAGAATTCTGTCTGTGGTCATCGCGGCAATTTCGCTGGGTTAGCCTGGACGATGCCTACGCCACCGGCAGCTCAATCATGCCGCAGAAGAAAAACCCGGACATTGCCGAACTGGCCCGGGGCAAGGCAGGTCGCCTGATCGGCAACCTCACGGGCCTGCTCTGCACCCTGAAATCGCTGCCGCTGTCATACAACCGCGACTTGAGCGAAGACAAGAACGGCGTGCTCGACAGCGTCGACACTTTGCTGCTGGTCCTGCCCGCCATGACCGGGATGGTCGCGACCATGAAGGTCAACGTTGAAGAGTTGCGCCGCCAGGCACCGCTCGGGTTCACCCTCGCGACCGAAGTAGCCGACTGGCTGGCGGTGCGCGGCGTGCCGTTCAAGGAAGCCCATGAAATCACCGGCGCGCTGGTTCAGGCCTGTGAGAAACACGACATCGAGTTGTGGGAAGCCTCGCCGGCGCTGTTGGCCGAAATCGATCCGCGCCTGACCCCGGAGGTACGCGACAGCCTGACGCTAGAAGCCGCCATCGCGGCCCGTAGCGGTTGGGGTGGTACCGCGCCGCAGCAAGTGCGCGAGCAGATCGGCCGGTTGAAGACCGCCCTCGCCGCGCAACACGAATGGACCGAGAACTATCAGGGCTTGCGCCTCTGATAGACAACACAAAACTCGGTAGGCGCCGGCAGGCCGGCGCCTACAAGGAAATGTGTTTGACCTGCAATACCCGTGTTCGGAGAAACAACATGAGTCAGACTCAGGCAGAACGACTTCAGGCGGAGCGCAAGCTGGCGGAAAACCAGTTTGATATCACCCAGTACGATCACGTGCCTCGGCGTTATTACGGGCGGATTTTTTTCGCCACCGTGATCCTCATAGCGATCGTCGGCCTGGTGCGCGCCTTTGCCGAAGGCAAGATCGAATGGTCGTACATCGGCCAGTTCCTCACCTCCCAAGCGATCATGTGGGGCTTGCTCAATACCATCGTCATGGCCGTGCTGGCGATGGGGCTGGGTATTGTGTTCGGGGTGATTACGGCGATCATGCGCATGTCGGCCAACCCGATCCTGCGTTACGTGGCGGTGACCTACACCTGGCTGTTTCGCGGCACGCCCCTGATCCTGCAACTGCTGTTGTGGTTCAACCTGGCGCTGATCTTCCCCACCATCGGCATCCCCGGCCTGTTCGAAATGGACACCGTGAGCCTGATGACGCCATTCGCGGCCGCCCTCCTGGGCTTGAGCATCAACCAGGGTGCCTACACCGCCGAAGTGGTGCGTGCCGGTCTGTTGTCGGTGGACACCGGGCAGTACGAAGCCGCCAAGTCGATCGGCATGCCACGCCTGCAAGCGCTGCGGCGGATCATCCTGCCGCAGGCGATGCGGATCATCATTCCGCCGGTCGGCAACGAGTTTATCGGCATGGTGAAAATGACCTCGCTGGCGAGCGTCATCCAGTACTCGGAACTGCTCTACAACGCCCAGAACATCTACTACGCCAACGCCCGGGTGATGGAGCTGCTGATCGTCGCGGGTATCTGGTACCTGGCCACCGTCACCGTACTGTCCTTTGGTCAAAGCCGTCTGGAGCGTCGTTTCGCTCGCGGCGCCGGCAAGCGTTCTTGAGGAGCCCCACATGAGAAGCATCGTCAAGGCCGTGAGTCTGAACAAGTATTACGACCAGTTCCACGCGCTCAAAGACATCAATATCGAAGTCGACCAAGGTGAAGTGCTGTGCATCATCGGCCCGTCCGGTTCCGGTAAAAGCACCTTGCTGCGTTGCGTCAACCAACTGGAAAAGATCGACAAGGGCGGCCTGTGGGTCGATGGCGAACTGGTGGGTTACCGCATCGTCGGCAACAAACTGCACGAACTCAACGAGTCCCAGATCGCCCGTCAACGTCTGTCCACCGGCATGGTGTTCCAGCGTTTCAACCTGTTTCCGCACATGACTGTGCTGCAAAACATCATCGAAGGGCCGTGTCAGGTGCTCAAGCGTTCGCCCAAAGAGGCGAATGAAGAAGCCTTGGAATTGCTCGCCCGCGTCGGCCTGACCGACAAGCGCAACAGCTACCCGATCGAGCTTTCGGGCGGCCAGCAGCAACGCGTCGCCATTGCCCGTGCATTGGCCATGCGGCCCAAGCTGATGCTGTTCGATGAACCCACTTCGGCACTCGACCCGGAACTGGTCGGTGAGGTGCTGTCGGTGATGCGCGACCTCGCGCAGACCGGCATGACCATGATCGTCGTCACCCATGAACTGGGCTTCGCTCGCGAGGTTTCCAACCGCATGGTGTTCATGGACGGCGGGCAGATCGTGGAGGCTGGAAGCCCCGAAGAAATACTAATAAGTCCGCAAAACCCTCGCACCCAAAGCTTCATTTCTGCCGTTCGAACCTAAGCGCCCGTTGGCGCTCACAACACTCAAAAGAGAACGACCATGAAGAACTTCGTAATCCCAGCAGTACTCGCAGGCTTGATGGCCTCCAGCTTCAGCTTCGCCGCCGAACTGCCGGCCAGCATCAAGGATAAGGGCGAGATCGTCGTCGCGATCATGCCGAACTATCCGCCGATGGATTTCAAGGACCCGGCCACCAACCAGTTGACCGGCCTGGACTATGACCTGGGCAACGCCTTGGCCGAACGCTTGGGCATCAAGATCAAATGGCAGGAAACTGGCTTCGAGCAAATGATCAACGCGCTCACCACCGACCGCGTCGACATGGTGCTGTCGGGCATGACCGACACCGCCGAACGTCAGGCCAGCGTGACCTTCGTCGACTACTTCACCAGCGGTCCGCAGTTCTACACCCTGCAAAAGAACAAAGACACCAACGAGATCATCGACCTGTGCGGCAAGAAAGTCGGCACCAGCCGCCGCACCACCTTCCCATCGGAAATCGCCGAGTGGAGCAAGGCCAACTGCGAAGCAGCGGGTAAACCGGCGATCAACGTGGTGGGCACCGAAGGTTCCGCCGACGCCCGTGCGCAACTGCGCCAGAGCCGTATTGACGCGGCGATGCAAGGCAGCGAAACCCTGCCGTACCTCAAGACCCAGGAAAAGGACATGTACAAGACCGTGGGCCTGCCGATCTCGTCGCAGTTCACCGGCCTGGGCGTCAGCAAGAAAAAACCGGAGCTGAGCGAGGCGGTGAAAGTCGCGCTGCAGAGCATGATCGACGACGGCAGCTACCAGGCGATCCTGAAGAAGTGGGAGCTGGAGTTGGGCGCGATCAAGACGGCGACGATTAACGCCGGGAAGTAACCCGCAAGGAACAAGCCTGTCCGTTTGTTGTGGGAGCGAGCCTGCTCGCGATGGTGTGTCAGTCGACACGGGTGCGCTGATACGCCATCGCGAGCAGGCTCGCTCCCACACGGGTTGGGCTTTACCTATGAAATAGCTGGAGCACCACGATGTCCTCCTCACCCCAACCCACCTGGCCGGCGCCGCACAAAGCCTGCCTGGCCCTGGCCTTCGACCTCGACGGCCCCACCGGCGATGCCATGCTCAACGGTTCGATCTGGCACAAGCCCGAGTATTTCGGATTTGGCGGTTATGGCCCTTACCGGGCGCTGCCGCGACTGCTCGATCTGCTCGACGCCTTCGGCATCCCGAGCACTTTTTTCGTCCCGGCCTGGGTCGTGGAGAACTGGCCGAAGCAGTGCCAGGCGATTGTCGAGCGCGGGCATGAGGTGGCGTACCACGGCTACAAACACGAATCCTTTTATGCCCTGACGCTGCAACAGCAGAAGGACGTGATGAAGCGCTGCCGCGAGGTGTTCTGGAACCACCTGAACATCCGCGCCGAAGGCTTTCGCACCCCCTCCGGCGACTGGCGCGCCGAGACCCCGGCGATGCTGGTCGAGGCCGGCGTCACCTATTCCAGCAGCATGCGTGGCGATGACCGCCCGTACCTGGTGAAGGTGCCGGGTTTCGACACGCCCCTGGTGGAGATTCCCGGTCGCTGGGAAATGGATGACTACGCCTCACTGGCCTATACCCGCGCGCCGGATTTTCCGTCAGGGCTCGATCGCACCGCCAGTTATGAGCTGACCCTGGACAACTGGTGTCGCGAATACGACGGCGCCATGAATGAAGGCCTGTGCCTGACCACCCTGTTCCATCCCAAGATCACCGGCAAGCCGGGACGCATCCTGCTGCTGGAAAAACTCTTCGAACACATGCGCCAGCGCAACGACGTGTGGTTTGCCACTTGCCGCGATGTCGCGCAATGGTGGCTCAAGGAGCATCACCATGGCTGATTCGGTTTTCTGGCCCCAGGGCTACCGCTGCGCTGTCGTGTTGACGGTCGATTACAACGACATCCACGGCATTCTCACCCAGGCCCCGGAAGTCGCCGGACGCGACAAGACCCTGTCCGTGTGGCGCTACGGCACACAACGGGGTGTCGAGCGCCTGTTGGGGCTGTTCGACGAACTGAAGGTGTGCAGCAGTTGGTTCGTTCCCGGCATCGTTGCCGAGGAAAACCCGCAGCACATCCAGGCGATTCAAGCAGGCGGGCACGAGATTGCCTGCGCCGGTTATCGCCACCGCAACTACGACACCCTCGATCTGGCGCAGCAGCGTGACGAAGTCGCCCGAGGGTGTGCAGCGTTGCAGGCGCTGACCGGCCAGCGCCCCAGCGGTTTTCGCATCCCCGCCGGCAATGGCGCACCGGGGTTCATCGAGGCCTTGGGCGAACACGGCATAAGCTGGTCGTCGTCATGGCGTGGCGATGATTTGCCTTTCGCTCACCCCACGGCACCCGGGATTATCGAACTGCCCTTGCACTATGAACTGGAGGACGAGCCCTACTTCGCCTTCAACCTGAGCCCGGCGGTGCCGCCTGCGCAATCGCGGATCGCTTCCTACAGCCACACGCTGGGCAATCTGCAAATGGACTTCGCCGGGTTTCACCGCTTCGGCCTGTGTTACGTACTGCGCCTGCATCCCGAGATCATCGGCACGCCCGGGCGGATCGGCGTGTTGCGCGAGCTGCTGCGGGGCATCCAGCAGCACGATGATGTATGGATCGCCCGAGGTGGCGAAGTCGCCCAATGGTGGGCGGACTCGGCGCTGCCAACGGCCGACGATCACCCCGCCTCGGTGTACGAGCGGCACTATCGGGACTACCTGCTATGACCGAGCGCCTGCAGCGACTGGCGCAGTTCTGCGTCGACAGCCGCTTCGAAGACTTGCCAGCAGCGCTGGTGGCGCAAGCCAAGCGGCACATCCTCGATACGTTCGGGGCGGCATTGGCCGGCGCGGACAGCGACGTCGCACGACAGGCGCGTCAGATCTTCGAGGGCGAAACCGGCAGCAGCCTGGTCTGGGGCACCAACCTGCGACTCGGCGCAGCCCAGACGGCGATGCTCAACGGTGTCGCCGCGCATGCGCTGGAACTGGACGACACCGGTGGCTGCGACCACTCCGGGGCGGTGGTCCTGCCAGCGGCGATGGCTGCGGTGTCGATGGTGCCCGGAACGGTCAACGGTCGTGAGCTGATCACGGCCGTGGTGCTTGGTTATGAAGTCGGTCGCCGGGTGCTCGAAGCCTGCGGCGGCTATTCGGCGCACAACGGCGCTGGCTGGCATTCCACTGCCACCTGCGGGGTGTTCGGCGCGGCAGCCGCCAGTGCGCGTATCCTGCGACTGGACGCCAGGCAAACGCTCGCTGCGCTTGGCATTGCCGGCAGCTTCAGCGGGGGCTTGTGGGCGTTCATCCATGACGGTTCACAAAGCAAGAAGCTGCACAGCGGCCGTGCGGCTGAAGGAGGATTGCTGGCCGCGCGGTTTGCCCAGCAGGGCATCACCGGGCCGGCCAGGCTGTTCGATGACGTCTGGGGCGGTTTTCTCAAGACCCTGGCCGGGCCGACGGCAGAACCGCAAGCGCTGGACGCGGATCTCGGATCGGTGTGGAAACTCGCACGCTGCTCGATCAAGCCCTATGCCTCGTGCCGTGGCACCCATTCGGCCATCGATGCGCTGGGGTTGCTGCTGGATCAGTTGCAAGTCGATGCCGATCAGGTCGAAGACATTCAGGTGTCGTTGTGCGGTTTTCTGCAAGACATGTGCGGTGGCCAGGATGTCAGCACGCTGCCGGCGGCGCAGATGAGCCTGCCTTACGCCTTGGCGGCGCGGCTGGTGCACGGGCATTGCGGACTTGAAGCCTATGATGAGACCGCGCGCCGCGACCCGCGGATTGACCGCTGGTTGTCGCGCATTCGCCTTGAAGTGGACCCGCTACGGTCAGAGGATGGCGAACCTGTGGTCTGCGTGCGGACCGTGGACGGCCGGCAGGCGCGATGGTGCGTCGATCCGCCCTTGGGTGCGCCAGCCAATCCGTTGAGCGATGCGGCGCTGGAGCAGAAATTTTTCAGCCTGGCGGAGCGAGTGATGCCGCGGGTGCAGGCTGAGGCGTTGCGGGGGCAATTGGCGCGGCTGGAAGCGCTGGAGTCGGTTGGACTGCTCGAGCAGTGGTTGGGTTGAAAAGTTTATTGCCTGCTCGCGATGGCTGTACCTCGGCGCAAACACACACTAAAAAATGGAATAAGGACATCTGCCCACCGTGGCCACTTACTCGCTCGTCATCCGCCGCCTGATGATCGCTTCACTGACCATCGTCGTCAGCCGCGCCATTACCAGCCCGTTGCTTACCCTGTTCCTGAGCAACAAACTCGGTCTCAACCAACAGGACGTCGGTTTGTTGCTGGGCATCGCGGTGTTCATTGCCACCCTGCTCGCGCTCTACGGCGGCTACATCATCGATCGCCTGGAGAAACGCCGGTTGCTGATCCTGACCATGCTCTCCAGCGCCATCGGATTCGTACTGCTGACCTTCGCCCAGAACCTCTACCTGACTACCCTGACCCTGGTGATCACCGAAACCGCGTCGGCCCTGTTCCTGATCGGCTCCAAGGCGATCCTCAGCGAGAACCTGCCCGTGGGCCAGCGGGCCAAGGCGTTTTCCCTGCGCTACACCCTTACCAATATCGGCTACGCCATCGGCCCGATGCTCGGCGTGGTGATCGCCGGGGTGTACCCGATTGCGCCGTTCTTGATTGCCGGCGCCATCGCTTTCGGCAGCATCTTCCTGATGAGCGGCATTCCCAGCGACTCGGCCCCGGCCCCCGCGATCGGCCAGCCACAGAGTTTTCTGAAGACCCTGGTGACCCTGAAAAACGACCGCACGCTGATCATGTTCACCTGCGGCTGCCTGCTCAGTACCGTGGTCCATGGGCGTTTTACCCTGTACCTGTCGCAATACCTGCTGGTGGTCGAGGACTCCCAGCGCGCGCTGCAAACCATGGCCGCCCTGCTCGCCTGCAATGCGATTGCGGTGATCCTGCTGCAATACCAGATCGGCCGCTTTCTCAAGCGCGAACAGCTACGTTACTGGATCGCCGGTGGCACCAGCCTTTTCATCCTCGGTTTGATCGGCTTCAGCCTGGCCGACAGCCTGGTGTCCTGGTGCGTGGCGATGTTCATTTTCACCCTCGGCGAGATGATCATTTACCCTGCCGAATTCCTCTTCGTTGACACCCTGGCACCGGAAGAACTGCGCGGCAGCTACTACGGCGCGCAGAACCTCGCGGCCCTGGGCGGCGCGTTGAGCCCGGTGATCTGCGGCTTCCTGCTCATGCACACCCCAGCGCCGACAATGTTCTATGCCTTGAGCTTGTTGACCGCGCTGGGCGGCACACTGTGCTTCATGAGTGGTCGGCGAGTGGCGTCAAAGCAAAATAACTCACTTTAGATCTGCTTGCCGCGTACAGAACCATCCGTGCATTAACCCTGCCTGAAAGAACTGCACAGGGGCGTCAAACCCGGCGGCCTTAATAAGGCCCGCGACCTGTTGCGCAGGCAGGATCGCAACATTGCTGGCATAGGCAGTACGCGCTCGCTCCAGCACTTCTGGCTGAAGACCATCGGAGGACATCAATGTCATCCAACTGCGTAACAGCACCTCATAGGCAGGCGATTCGGTATCAGAGGCGAGGTCGGCGTTCGCCAATATTCCGAGTGGTTTAAGACGCTGGGCAATCTCGCGAAAGAACGTGGTGCGGGCGCCTCCTTCCAACAAGAATTGGGAGACCAGAAAACAGGTAGCAGCGTCGTAGCTGGCCTCGGCGACGAGCGTGTCAAGGTAGCCTTCGTGAAAATGGCAGCGCGCGAGAAAGCCCTTCTGAACGGCCCTCTGACGACAGACGTCAAGCATTGCGCCCGAGGGGTCGACAGCAGTGAAATGCCAGCCGGGGAAGCGCTCTGCCAGATGGGCAAGTTCCGCCCCCGTGCCAACGCCTACGCAGAGTATCCGGGCATTTTCCGGCAGACCGCTGAACTGAGATTCGAGCAGCAAATACAGGGCGGCGCGAATCGGCGCCATCCCTTCCCATTGCTTGTCGTAGCTGACAGCGTGCTGGTCGAACAATATCTTTAGGTCTTCATTGCGCATAGGGCACCTTGAGTCGTGATAGACGCATCGCGTTAACCGCGGTACTGCTTTGAGTATCCCAGACCTGTCAAGCCCCATACATTTTCGGCCGCAATGCATGGATCTCACCTTGGTGTATGCCGCCAAGTCTACGGTCGAGAATAATGCCGTGGTGTTGGCTGAATGGTTGGAGGATGAAGTGGAGAAACGGGCGGAGGGCAGTTCGCCGGTTTACTATCGATCCGAACTCCCCGGCCACTGATGTGAGCTGAATTCGATTGCGATCAGTGGGGTGCTGCTCCTTGGAACTCACCGAATGCATCCTCGTGATCAAACTCCAACAGGTAGCTTTCAGTCACATGCCCGCCGGGAACGACGTAGCTCGCCAGCAGCGCATGCAGGTCGTTGCACAGGTGGGTCCTCGATTGATAAGCACCGACACCGTAGTTGGGGTCAAAGAGTCTGCCCGTCTGGCCCTCATCGAAGGACGCCGCGATGGCGTGAGCACCGCGGCCCTGCGGACCACCGACGAAATAGAACGAGATAATGAAGTGGCGGGCCCCAGTCCTCTGGAGGACGTCGAGGACGATGTGGCTGGCAACGCCATCAGCGTAAGCCGTCTCTTTGATCGAGTCGCGTCCGATGACCGCATCGGCGGTGCTGCCCATCGCCACGAGTTCGCCCAACGTCATTGACTCGCTCAGCATCTCCTGCGTCCGGGAGACGTCCTCCTTCCTGGCCCGCAACGTGGCGAAACAGTCAAAGGGCGCACCGATCTTGGCCCAGAGCGTACTGAAACCGAAGCACACGCCCAGGCCCTCCCCTCCATACCAAGGAATGCCCCCGCCGAATAGCGCGCCTTGCCCTTCCCATCTTCTACTCTGGTGTGCTCGGGGGAAGGTGAACATGGGGGCTTTCTCCAGGGGGTGACGGTTCCTGTCAACGGTAGACGAGGGGCAACCCGGGCGCCATTTTCCTGGTGCATTGTGTTGGATGGTTTGGGGCTGCTGCGCAGCCCAGCGGGGATAAATCCCCTCGCCACACGTTCGGGCCGTACGGCGGGAGGGTTCGGTGTAGGGCGGGCGAAAAAGCACGACACCGGCGCAGGGCCGGTGTCGTGTTCATTGGGTTCAGCGGCGGGCAATGGCGCCCTTTGGTTGCTTAGAAGCGGTACTTCGCCGAAGCGGTAATGCTGCGCGGTGCGCCGTAGGTCAGGGCTCCGTAGGCGTCGAAGATGTCGAAGTACTTTTCGTCGGTGACGTTGTTGGCATTCACCTGCGCCGAGAGGTTGTCGGTGATTTCATAGCGCGCCATCAGGTTGACCAGGGCGTAGGCATCTTGCTGGATCTTCTCGGGGTTGCCGGCCGGGTTGGTGGCGTAGGTGTAGATCGAGTCTTGCCAGTTAACGCCGCCGCCGATGGTCAGTTTGTTGAAGGCGCCTGGCAGGCGATAGGTGGTGAAGGTACGCAGTAACTTGGTGGGGTACAGCGTATTCACTTCATTGCCATCAGCGTCTTCGGCGGTGAATTGGGTGTAGCCGACCGAGGCGTTCCAGTCGGTTGCCAGTTCGCCGGAGACTTCCAGCTCGAAGCCCTTGCTGGTAGCGCCTTCGCTGGCTTCGTACGCATAACCGCCGACGGGGTTCGAAGGGTCGATCAACTGGCCGGTGCTCTGGCCCAGGTTGTCCTGTTTGATCTGGAAAATCGCAGCGGAGGCGTTCAAACGGCCCTCGAAGAATTCACCTTTGAGCCCCATTTCATTGCTTTCACCCACGATGGGCTCCAGTGTCTGGCCGCTGCTGTCGCGCACCGACTGCGGCAGGAAAATTTCCGTGTAGCTGGCATAGGCCGAGATATTGTCGGTGAGGTCATAAACAATGCCGGCATAGGGCGTCAGCTCGTTATCAACATCGATCTTGCTTACTTCTGAATAGATGTCATCACTGGTCTTTTCGTACCAGCTTTCACGGGCGCCAAGAATCACTTTCAAGTCATCGGTCACGTTCAAGCGGGTGGCGGCGAAGAGGCCTTTTTGCCGAGTTTCGCTGTAGCCGTAGTCGGACCGTGGCCCCCACACCGGCTCGGGGAAGTTGCCGTTATAAGCATCGAAATTGGCCACGCCGCCAAAACCTGTCTGCGCATTGAGTGCATCGGCGTCGAACTTCTGTTTGCTGTCCACGTAACCAAACGCCAACTCGTGCTCACGGCCCAGCAACGAGAACGGGCCATTGAAACGAATGCTGTAGTCATCCTGGGTGGTTTCGGTCTTGTAGGTCGCCGGGAACGAACTCATTCCAGAGCTGCCGTCCCTGCCGGGATTGCCGGAAAGGTACAGCAGGGAGGAGTCGCCAGTGCGCTCGCCGCGGTTGTAGCTGAGGTTGACTTGCCAGTCGTTGGCAAAGGTATGGTCGAGGTTGACGAAGTAGGTTTCGTAAGTGGTGTCCCATTTGCTCCAATCGGCGGAGGTGGTCTTCGAACGGCTCCAGTGAGTACGGCCGCCGTCGGCGTACCAGACCGGCAGGCCGCCCCACATCGGCGAATCCTCTTTGGTTTCCTGTCGGCTCAAACCGAACCACAGCGTGGTGTTCGGCGTCAGGTCGATATCCATGGTGCCGTAGAGGGTTTGGCGCTGGGTCGAGTTCATGTCCATCCAGCTATCGCCCTCGTTGGTCTCCCCGACCAGACGCGCGCGAATGGTGCCTTCCTCGTTCAACGCGGTCGCCACATCGGCCTCAACGCCATAGGTGTCCCATGTGCCGGCGCTCAGTTCTACCGAACCCTTGAGCTCAGTGCTGCTGGCGCGCTTGCGCACCATATTGATGGACGCGGACGGATCGCCGGCACCGGTCATCAAACCGTTGGCACCGCGCACGACTTCCACGCGGTCATACATCGCCAGGCTGCTGAAAATTTCTCCTGAACTCCATGGCTGCTCGTAGATGGTGGGAACGCCATCGATCATCAACGAGTTGAGTTCAAAACCCCGGGCGTTGAACTGCGCACGGCTTGTTTCGTAGCGGTTGACCGAAACCCCGGTGGCGTTATTGACCACGTCAAGAATGGTTTTCAGGTCCTGGTCTTGAATGCGCTGCTGGGTAACGACACTGACCGACTGCGGGGTTTCGCGCAAAGACATGCTCAATGGCGTGGCCGTGCGCGCCGCGTCAGTGGTGTAGGAATGGGTGTCTTCGGTGACGGCACTGCGCTCGCGGGGAGCGGTCTCCGTGATCGAGATCGGGGCCAGGGTAAGAGAGTTTTCCGACTCGACCTGCTCCGCCGCCTGTACAGAGGGCCCGCAGAAGACGATACCGATTGCCAGCATGTGCACTGAAAGAGCCAGGGGCCGAAGTGCCAAAGGCGGGCGTGGGGCAGCAGTGTTTTGCGCGCAGGAGAGGTTGGAGGCGGACATGGGGGCTCACGTGTGATTGACGTTATTGAGAATGCCTATCATACGTAAACTCATCCAGAATCCAAATAGGATTAATACTCAATTGAGATTGAGTTCCATGTGAGACCGCCCAGCGCATTTCACGGCCGGTTCTCTGAGCGAAACCTCACCGAGCCGGCTAATCCGTCATCGCGTCGAACATTGTTCAGGAGTCTGAAAAAAACCTGGACGTGGGCTTTTCCATTTAAACCATCAAACACAAAGCAACCCCCGAAACCCTCTGGCCGCGTAATACGACTGCACGCCATTGTGGTAGATGAACACTCGCTCATAGCGGTAATCACCGAACAGCGCCCCGCCGAGCGTGCGAAGTTCAGGGGGCGTCGCCAGCCAACTGGACGTTTTCGCATCAAACTCATCGAGCGTTTGCAGGGCGCGGTACTGATCTTCCGTCAGCAGGGCGATGCCCATCGCTTCGGCCATTTCGACGGCGCTGCCCTTGGGTTTGTTTTCCTTGCGTGCGTCCAGGGCGGCGCGGTCGTAGCAGAGGCTTCGGCGGCCGGTCGGGCTTTCTTTGGCGCAATCGCAGAAGGTGATGAGACCGGACTCTTTGTCCTGGTCGATGACGTCGGGTTCGCCGCCGGTGGTTTCCATGGCCTGGAGGGATTTCAGGGCGTTGGGGTTGGCTTCGAGCCGGGTTTGGACGTCGGCCCAGGAGATGTTTGGGTGGCGCTGGGGGTTTTGGTCGAAGCGGATTTTCAGGGTTTTCAGGGTTTGAAGAAGCGTGTCCTGTTCTTGCTTTTTCATGGTCTTGAAGTCCACCGATGGTCGGTTGCAGAGACCGCGCTGCCTGCCTCACAGGGGCTAGAACATAGCGCCGTTAAACACCTGGGCATTATGGAATTTCAAGTGCCCTGCCGAAGCGTTCGTATATTGCTCGACCAGATCGTAAGCGCCCAGATCGCTCATCTCGATTGAATTGGGTGCGGTGATCGATTTTGTCATTGGCTGAATGACCAGTCCTTTAACCACGGGTGGCCCCGGATTGATCAACGCGTCGAGAATTTTTCTAACCATGGTGGTCTTGGCGTAGACATCCGTCGTTGAGGTGCTGGCGAGATTGCCGTTCGTTCCCAACAGGCCAACCAGACAGTAGAACACCCAGCAAGGGGACATTTGCCAGCCGTACTTGGCTTCGCCAAGTTCCGCGTCCTTGCTGCCTTTGCATTCGACAATGATGTATTCCTCGACCACGCCACTTTGCAGATTACGCTTGACCCATATCTGGTCGATGCCGTTGTTGCGCCCTGAAGACGCCTTGCCGATCTTCATCTGGTATTCATCGCCCAGGACGGTAATCAGCAGTTTGGCGGCGGCATATTCCCCACGGGTTTCGCTAGCAAAATGCACGGCGTTTGAATTCTCCAGGTTTGCGAAGTGGTTATGAATCCGGTCGCCCGATTTTCGGTCATGGACGGAGAACTTATGGGAAATACCGCCGTAGTTTTGAAGCCAGTTATAAATCTTCGCTTGGGCGGCCGGGTCCGATTGGAGCAGGTTCCAGTAGCCGAGTGCGGTCGGGTCGGGGATTGCCTGAAACAAGGCGGCTCTGCGCTCAAGCACCTGCTGAGCCGCGTAGGTGGTGATGGGGTTGGTGGTCCCAAACGTTTGCACGACGTCGGGGAGGTAGAAGCTTCCCTTGGTGAATTGTTTATCACGCGCCACGGCCTCTTTGATCTTCACGGCATCTGCGGTATCCAACAAGACCAGTTGATCAGCCCGGTCAGGATTTCCATAATCGGTGGTAAGGCCATGTCTGTTTCTGACTTGAGCCCGGACATGCCGCCACTCCGTTCCGGCGGTATCTACCTGTGTGATGCCAAGACTGCCTATCGGCGTAAAGGGATAACTGCCAGTGGTCAAGGTCAAAGGTTTTGAATCGAAGGCGGTATCCGGCGTAAAAAGCAAGGTGGTCTTTTTGCCGTCGCGCCGCTCCTTCGGGGCCAGCTCCATGATGCTTTTATTCAGCGTTTCGTTCAGATTGGTGTAGTCATTGAGGTAGTTCACTGGAATCCCTCCCGTGCAGCTTCCAGAGTAAGAACATGAGTCTAGACAATTGTTTGAATCATGTTTATTCGCCCGCTATTCAAGCCGCCGATAGCGGGCGCAGCTTTTGATTCAAGCCGTTAACAGGGGCGGGCCGCTCTGATAGGAATAGGCAATGCTCCCAGGCAAACCGGCATAGGTGCCGCCGTTTTCGATCGCTACCATGGCCTCGTACTTAATTATCGGAACTTGCCATGCACAGCAGAAAAACCCTATTCATCACGGGAGTGAGCAGTGGCTTCGGCCAGGCTCTTGCACAAGAAGCACTTGCCGCAGGCCATCGTGTCATCGGCACTGTGCGCAGTGAAGCGGCCTTGCGGGCCTTTGAGGCACTCAATGTGGATCGCGCTCACGGCGTCATTCTGGATGTCACTGACTTCGACCGGATCGACAGCGTAGTCGCGACTACAGAGGCGACTCACGGCCCGGTCGATGTGTTGGTGAACAATGCCGGTTATGGTCATGAGGGCATTTTCGAGGAGTCGCCGCTGGAGCAGATGCGCCGCCAATTCGACGTCAACGTGTTCGGCGCGGTCGCGGTGACCAAGGCTTTCGTGCCTTACTTTCGAAAGCGCCGAGCCGGTCGAATCCTCAATATCACCTCGATGGGTGGCACGATCACGATGCCGGGTATTGCGTACTACTGTGGGAGCAAGTTTGCGCTCGAAGGTATCTCCGATACGCTGAGCAAAGAGCTGCTACCTTTCAACATCTACGTGACCGCCGTGGCGCCTGGCTCGTTTCGCACGGACTGGGCGGGTCGTTCGATGCAGCGCACCCTACGGAGCATTGCCGACTACGACGCCAGTTTCGACCCGGTACGTAAAGCGCGCCAAGAGAAAAGCGGCAAACAGCTCGGCAACCCGCAAAAAGCGGCGCAAGCGATGTTGCAGCTGATTGCCAGCCCGACGCCTCCTGCGCACTTGCTCTTGGGCAGTGATGCGCTAAGCCTGGTACGTGACAAGCTCAGCTGTGCGGCCAGTGAGATTGATCAATGGGAAGCCCTGACCCGCTCGACCGATGGTTGAACGACAGGCAAAAGGTGAGATCAATGACCCAGGCCGCCCCACCCACCTCGCGCATGGTGCAGTTGATGGAAAAGCTCGCGCCGGTCGAAGGCTACAATCTCAGCGCACTGGAGGACATTCGCTTTTTGCGTTCGAACCGGCCGTTAACCCGCACACCGGTTCTGTATGACCCAGGTATTGTCATTCTGTGTCAGGGGCGCAAGCGCGGCTATCTGGGAAATGGCGTCTACGTTTATGACGCCCAGCACTATCTTGTGGTGTCTGTCCCGGCGCCGTTCACCATGGAAACCGACGCCAGCGAGACAGAGCCCATGCTGGCGGTTTACATGCGTTTGAACTTTCAACTGGCCAGCGAGTTGATGCTGCAAGTAGACGACGCCCTCGGACCCAGCAATGCCCAACCCAAGGGTATGTATGCCTCGCCAATGGACGATTTGCTGCGCGCCTCGACGCTGCGTTTTCTTGAAGCGATGAGCAGTCCGGTCGACGCGCAAATACTCGGGCCATCTCTGATTCGGGAAATCTACTACCGCATCCTGACCGGCGGACAGGGTGGCTCAATGCGCGCGGCGCTTAATCGGCAGGGTCACTTCGGCAAGATCACTCGCGCGATCCGCAAGATCCACAGTTGCTACCAGGAACGATTGGACGTGGAGTCCCTTGCTCACGAGGCGGGCATGAGCATGCCCAACTTTCACCTGCACTTTCGAAGTGTGACCGACTCTTCACCCATGCAGTATCTGAAATCGACGCGCTTGCATCAGGCGCGATTACTGATGCTGCGCAACACCATGAGCGCTTCAGCAGCGGCGTTCAACGTAGGCTACGAAAGCGCCTCGCAATTCAGCCGTGAGTTCAAACGCTTTTTCGGCCGCACGCCCCAGGCAGAGATCGAATGGATGAAGGCGACTTATGCATTGCCGGCCCCCTCCACCCCCTCTATCTATGTCTCGTCACACTAACCAACAACCGCCTGCCCATGAACATCGCGGATAACGAGGCCTGTATGAGGAACTTCACGATTCAATGTATTGACCATATCGTCCTGCGGGTGAAGGACCTTGATCGCAGTCTCGCGTTCTACACCTCGGTGCTCGGTTGCGAACTCAAGAAGCGCCGGGACGATCTTGGGATGCTCCACCTCAGCACCGGTGTTTCGATGATCGATCTGGTTGCTGTCGACGGGCCGCTGGGTCGCGAGGGTGGGCCGGCGGCTGGCAAGCAAGGGCACAATGTCGACCACCTCTGCTTGCGCATCGAGCCGTTCGATGAACAAGCCCTCCTCGCTCATTTGGCCTCAGCCGGTCTGAGCGTTGAGAAAGCGCAGATGCGCTATGGCGCGCAGGGAAAAGGTTGGTCGGTCTACTGCTTCGATCCAGACGGCAACCAGATCGAGTTGAAGGGCCCGGCGCTGAAGCCCTGAACTTCACGGTCGGTCTGGGCCAGTGATGCTGAATGTGCCGCCGTCATCGCGAGCAGGCTCGCTCCCACAGGGGATGTGTGGCGGGCACAAAAACCTGTGAACACCCCCAATCAAAACTGTGGGAGCGGGCTTGCTCGCGAAAGCGGTCTATCTGAACCGGCGATGCTGAATGTGCCGCCGTCATCGCGAGCAGGCTCGCTCCCACAGGGGATTTGTGTCGGGCACAAAAACCTGTGAACACCACCGATAAAAACTGTGGAAGCGGGCTTGCTCGCGATAGCGGTCTGGCTGAATCAGTAATGCTGAATATGCCGCCGTCATCGCGATCAGACTCGCGCCCACTGACATCAGGCCAAAAGGTGCTTAGAGATCAGTCTCGATATTTCGACAATGCCCGTCTTGCCGGTGAATTCAAACTTCACTTTGCCCAGGGATGAAAAGTAAATCTCCAGCTCCGAATCCAGATCGAAGGTGCCGGAGGTTTCTACCGAGTAGGCCACGATGTTTTTATAAGGCAGAGAGGTGAAGTCTTTTTTGCTGCCGGTGATGCCTTGCACGTTCACCGCAATGATGCGTTTATTGGTGAAGACCACACCGTCGCGCATGGACTTATAGGCGTCGATGACCTGTTCGCCGTCCAGCAACAGGGCCGTTACACGTTCGGCATACTCATCGTTTTGCTTGAGCTTGAAGAAGCCTTTGTTGTTGAAATCGATCATCCGTAAATCCTTGTGGGGGTTGAAAAGCGTTCCAGGCTTCCTGGGGCCAGTAGAGTCCGGCAGGGAGATTCTGGCTCAGCCATGGATGACATCACAAGGCTATTACGGACCCTTTCACGTCCTCACCGGGATTAAATCCCTCGCTGCGGGGTTTGATGCGGACAACAGGCCAGTAGCCATTATTTCTCTTTTATGGTTTCCTGACCCCCGTTACAGTTGCAGGCTGAAACCTTTCGCCCTGTTTCGGTCCCGAAGGTTATCGCCCCGGCCCTGGAAGGCTCTAACGCACCCTTTTGAGGCGTTAGCCAATACTCGCGATTTTTTCCGTACTGACCGTCACAATCCCCCGGCAAACTGTTTTTCTGCCTAGACTTGCAACTGTCCGCCGTGCGCTGTGTTTTGAATGAGCCCGCACGATAAATACAAAAACAACGAGGAAACCCCACAATGTTCAAACCTATCTGGAAAGCGCTCGCCTGTACGCTGGCTCTCAGTGCGTTGAGCACGGCCATGGCGGCTGATCCTGTGATCATCAAGTTCTCCCACGTGGTAGCCGAGCAAACGCCCAAGGGCCAGGGTGCAATGCTGTTCAAAAAGCTCGTGGAGGAGCGTCTGCCAGGCAAAGTGAAGGTCGAGGTCTACCCCAACTCCTCGTTGTTCGGCGATGGCAAGGAAATGGAAGCCCTGCTGCTGGGCGACGTGCAGATGATTGCGCCGTCGCTTGCCAAGTTCGAGCACTACACCAAGTCCGTGCAGTTGTTCGACCTGCCGTTTTTGTTCGATGACATCTCCGCCGTGGACCGCTTCCAGTTGAGCCCTGAAGGCCAGAAGCTGCTCAAGTCCATGGAAAGCAAAAACATCACCGGCCTGGCCTACTGGCACAACGGCATGAAGCAGTTGTCGGCGAACAAGCCGCTACGTGAACCCAAGGATGCCCGTGGCCTGAAGTTCCGCGTGCAGGCCTCGGCAGTGCTGGAAGAGCAGTTCAAGGCAGTGAACGCCAACCCGCGCAAAATGAGTTTCGCCGAGGTGTATCAAGGCCTGCAGACTGGCGTGGTCAACGGTGCGGAAAACCCGTACTCGAACATCTACAGCCAGAAAATGCATGAAGTGCAGAAGTACATCACCGAGTCCAACCACGGTGTACTCGACTACATGCTGATCACCAACACCAAGTTCTGGAACGGCCTGCCACCCGACATCCGTACCGAACTGGACAAGATTCTGGTTGAAGTCACCACCCACGTGAACAACGAAGCGGCGCAACTGAACCAGAAAGACAAACAGCGCATCCTGGACGCCAAGACCACCGAAATCATCACCCTCACGCCGCAAGAACGCGGCGAGTGGCGCGACAAGATGAAGCCGGTATGGAAGAAGTTTGAAGGTGACATCGGTGCTGATCTGATCAAAGCCGCCGAAGCCTCCAACAAGGCTCAGTAATGGGTTGGCCGGTGCTGCCACCCTGGCAGCGCCGGCCTGTCGTCCCCCCTGCAGGAGATGTCATCCATGAACGCCCTTCGGCGCATCTGGGAACACTTCGAGGAAGGTTTCATTGCCTTTCTTCTGGCCACCATGACGCTGGTTACTTTCGTCTATGTGGTGCTCAACAACCTCTACACCGTTTTTTATAGCCTCGGCGATAACTGGCCTGCCGCCAGCGAGCCGGCGTTCGCCATTGGCGACAGCATCATGGGCATGGCCCAGGCCATGACCTGGAGCAGCTCGCTGACCAAGGCACTGTTTGGCTGGCTGATCTTTTTCGGATTGTCCTACGGCGTGCGCACGGCCGGGCATATCGGCGTGGATGCGCTGGTGAAACTGGCGAGCAAACCAATACAACGCTTTATCGGCGTGATCGCCTGCCTGTGCTGCCTGACTTACGCCGGGCTGCTGGCCGTCGCCAGTTTCGAGTGGATCAACACCCTGATGATCGCGCAGATCGGCGCAGAGGACCTGGGCCACTTCGGCATCATGCAATGGCACATCGGCCTGATCGTGCCGGTGGGTTTTGCGTTGGTGTTTATCCGTTTCGCGGAAATTCTCGTGCGCATCCTGATGAATCGTCAGACAGGCCTGGGCCTGGCCGATGAAGCGGCGGAAGCCATCAAATTGACTGAACACGAGGAAGACAAGCCATGACCATTGCCTTCCTGTTCGTGGCGCTGTTCGTGCTGATGTTTATCGGCGTGCCCATCGCCATTTCGTTGGGGCTGGCCGGTTCCCTGACCATCATTTTCTTCAGCCCGGACTCAGTGCGGTCCCTGGCGATCAAGCTGTTCGAAACATCTGAACACTACACACTGCTGGCGATTCCGTTCTTCCTGCTGGCCGGTGCGTTCATGACCACCGGTGGCGTGGCGCGACGCCTGATCGACTTTGCCAACGCCTGCGTCGGGCATATCCGTGGCGGTCTGGCGATTGCGGCGGTGCTGGCGTGCATGCTGTTTGCGGCATTATCGGGCTCAAGCCCTGCGACCGTAGCGGCGGTCGGTTCCATCGCCATTGCCGGTATGGTGCGCTCGGGTTATCCACAATCGTTTGGCGCCGGCATCGTCTGCAACGCCGGCACCTTGGGTATCCTGATTCCACCCTCGATCGTGATGGTGGTCTACGCCGCGGCGACGGAAACCTCCGTGGGCAAGCTGTTCATGGCCGGCGTGATTCCCGGTGTGCTGCTGGGGTTATCGTTGATGGTGGCGATTTACATCGTCGCGGTGAAAAAGAACCTGCCCGCCCTGCCCCGTGCGACGTTGCGCGAATGGTTGTCCACAGCGCGCAAGGCGGCCTGGGGCCTGTTGTTGATGGTGATCATCCTCGGTGGGATTTATTCCGGGATGTTCACGCCGACCGAAGCGGCTGCGGTGGCGGCGGTGTACTCGGCGTTTATCGCATTGTTCGTCTATAAGGACCTGACAATTCGCGAAACCCCGAAGGTGCTGCTCGAATCGGCCAAGCTGACCATCATGCTGATGTTCATCATCGCCAACGCCATGCTCTTCGCCCATGTGCTGACCACCGAGCAACTGCCGCAACAAATCACCGCGTGGGTGATCGAGGCCGGGCTGACGCCGGTGACCTTCCTGCTGGTGGTCAACATCGTGCTGCTGATTGCCGGTGCGTTCATGGAGCCTTCGGCGATCATCCTGATCCTGGCGCCGATCCTGTTCCCTATCGCCATGCAACTGGGCATCGACCCGATCCACCTGGGCATCATCATGGTGGTGAACCTGGAGATCGGCTTGATCACGCCTCCGGTGGGGTTGAACCTGTTTGTCACCTCGGCAGTGACCGGCATGTCCCTGCCCGCCACCATCCGCGCAGCCATGCCATGGCTGATGATCCTGCTGACGTTCCTGATGCTGATTACCTATGTGCCATGGATCTCGCTGGCCTTGCCGAACTGGCTTGGGATGAACTAGCCCCGACTGAAGACACGCGCGGTGGCGGGGGGAGTTTGCTCCCTCGCCACCGCGCTGTCGGGCTAAGCCTGTGTGTCGCACCGTCGACCAATAAAAGGGAAGCCTCTCCATGCTAAAACCTCTTCGCAAAGCGCTCGCCTTTACCTTGAGTTTCAGTCTATTGGGCTCAGCCATGGCGGCTGAACCGATCGTGATCAAGTTTTCCCACGTAGTGGCCGAGCAAACGCCCAAGGGCCAGGGCGCGTTGATGTTCAAGAAACTGGTGGATGAACGATTGCCGGGCCGCGTGAAGGTCGAGGTGTATCCCAACTCCACGCTGTTTGGCGATGACAAGGAGATGGAAGCGCTGCTGCTGGGTGACGTGCAGATCATTGCGCGCTCGCTGGCCAAGTTCGACCAGTACACCCGATCAGTGCAGTTGTTCGACTTGCCGTTTCTATTCAACGACATTGCGGCGGTGGACCGCTTCCAGCAGAGCCCGCAAGGGCAGAAACTGCTCAAGTCCATGGAAAGCAAGAACATCACGGGCCTGGCTTACTGGCACAACGGCATGAAGCAGTTGTCGGCCAACAAACCCTTGCGTGTACCCGAGGATGCCCGTGGCTTGAAGTTCCGGGTCCAGAGTTCGGCCGTGCTGGAAGAACAATTCAGGGCGGTGGACGCCAGGCCCCAACCGATGATTTTCTCCGTGGTGTACCAGGGCCTGCGCACCGGTTTGGTCAACGGCACGGAAAACACCTACTCAAACTTCTACAACCAGAAACAGCATCAAGTACAGAAGTACATCACCGAATCCAACCACGGCATCCTCGACTACATGCTGATCGCCTCGTCCGACTTCTGGAACGGCCTGCCGCCGGATATCCGCAGCGAACTGGACAAGATCGTGGCCGAGGCCACCGCCTATGCAAACAGTGAGGCGGATCGACTGAACCAGCAGGACAAGCAGTTCATCCTCGACGCCGGGACCACCGAGATCATTAGCCTCACGCCCCAGCAGCGCAACGCCTGGCGCGACAGGATGAAACCGGTGTGGGCCAAGTTTGAAAAAGAAATTGGGCCGGATCTGATCAAGGCCGCGCAAGCATCCAACCAGGTGCAGTGATGCAACAAAGCCCAGTGCTCCCTCACCACAAAAGCCGGAGCACTACGCCTTTTCACCGAGCCCCAGCTACCCAGCGCATTGCGTTATGATCCCCGCCTCCATCGGAACCAGAGCTTTACCCGCGAATGTTGCCGTCCTCCTCTGACATCTCCCCTGCCCTGCCCCCCGTCCTGGTCGGCCCGCTATTGCGGCGGCTGGAACCCACGCGGCTGGTGATGTGGCTGGTGGGCACACGTTCCTTGACGCTGACGCTGCGTGTGGACGGTGTCGGCGATCTCCCCCTGGATGCCACACACTGCACCGTCGTGCCCGTGGGGCAGCAGGCTTTTGTGCACCTGATCGATATACGACTGGACACCGACACCGCCCTGCCCCTGGACGTGGCGATTGACTATGACCTGCTGGTGGACGGCGCCCCCATTGCCGAATGGGCGCCCCATCTGTTGTATGGCCAGGCGCAGTGCCCGAACTTCGTCCTGCATTCGCGTATCGATCAGTTGGTCCATGGCTCCTGCCGCAAACCCCACTACCCGACCAACGACGGCTTGCTCTGCGTCGACCGGCTGTTGGCACAAACGCCGCAGCAGCGTCCGGCGTTGTTGATGATGAGCGGTGATCAGGTCTATGCCGATGACGTCGCCGGGCCGATGCTGCGGGCGATTCATGCCTTGATCGAGCGGCTTGGGCTGTTCGAGGAATGCCTGGACGGCGCGGTGGTAGAAGACAGTGCCAAGCTCTATGAACACCCGGCCAGCTACTACCACCGCGCCGATTTATTACCGGCGCTGGAGAGCAACGAAACCCTGCGCGAGCGTTTTTTCGGCGGGGCCCGTAAGCCGATATTCACCAGCAGCAGCGCCGACAATCATCTGGTGACCTTCGCTGAAGTCATGGCGATGTACTTGCTGGTGTGGTCACCCGTGCCGTGGACGCTGATCGACCCGCAACCGCCGGAATTGACCGCCGAGCGGCGCCAGCGCTACGCGCTGGAACAGCAGCGCATCAATGGCTTCAAGACCGGTCTTGGGGGCGCGGCGCGGGTGTTTGCGCACCTGTCGTGCCTGATGATTTTCGACGATCACGACATCACCGATGACTGGAATCTATCGGCGCAGTGGGAAGAAACGGCCTACGGCCACCCATTCTCAAAGCGCATCATCGGCAACGCGCTGATCGCCTACATGCTCTGCCAGGGCTGGGGCAACAACCCGGACGCGTTTGATGACGTAGTCCAACAAACCGTGGCCCTGAGCGACACCGCCCAGGACCGGTATCTGGACAGCGGCCCGCAGGACAAATTGATCGACACGCTGCTGGGTTTCCAGCAATGGCACTACGTATTGCCGACCACCCCGGCCCTGGTGGTGCTCGACACCCGCACCCGCCGCTGGCGCAGCGAGCGCAACCTCAAGCAGCCTTCGGGATTGCTCGATTGGGAAGCCCTGAGCGAACTTCAGCAGGAACTGCTGGATCACCCCTCGGCGATCATTGTTTCACCGGCGCCGATCTTCGGTGTGAAGCTGATCGAAACCGTGCAGCGGGTGTTCAGTTGGTGCGGTTATCCGTTGCTGGTGGACGCGGAAAACTGGATGGCTCATCGCGGTGCGGCCCAAGTGATCCTGAACATTTTCCGGCACTCGCGCACACCCGGTAATTACGTGGTGCTGTCAGGGGATGTGCATTATTCCTTCGTCTATGAGGTGTTGATCCCGCACCGCAAGGGCGGTCCACGCATCTGGCAGATCACCAGCAGCGGCATCAAGAATGAGTTCCCACCGGCGCTGCTGGAATGGTTCGATCGCCTGAACCGTTGGCTCTACTCGCCCCGCTCGCCCCTGAACTGGTTCACCAAGCGCCGCAGCATGCGCATCATTCCTCACACCCCCGAACACGCCGAGGCTGGAGAGCGGTTGTGGAACTCGGCGGGGATCGGGCAGGTGTTCTTCAATGAACTGGGGCAGCCGGCGCAGATTTTCCAGCACAACGCCAACGGCAAACCGCCGACGCGCATGCTGGCGCCGAAAGAACCTTCGACCTGAGCCGAGTGGGCACTGCACACGATTTGTGGGAGCGAGCCTGCTCGCGATGGCGCAGGCACCTCCAACATCCTTGCAAGCTGACCTTGCGCTATCGCGAGCAGGCTCGCTCCCACAAGGGATTTGCAGTGTTATGAGTTCGCGGTCAAATGAAATAGCTCAAAACACCAACTGCAGCGTCTGCTGACCTTCCAGGCTCAGCAGGAACTGTTTGGCCGCAAGGCCGCCCGCGAAGCCGGTGAGGCTGCCACCGGTGCCGATGACGCGGTGGCAGGGGGCGATGATGGAGATGGGGTTGCGGCCGTTGGCGGCGCCTACCGCCCGCACAGCCGAGGGTTGGCCGATCTGGATGGCGATGTCGCGGTAACTGCGGGTTTCACCGAACGGAATCGTCAGCAGCGCTTGCCAGACCCGGACCTGGAAGTCGGTGCCGGCAAAGTCCAGCTCCAGCTCGAAACGGCGGCGCTGGCCGGCGAAATACTCCATGAGCTGGCGCTCGGTTTCGTTGAGGACCGGGTGCTGGCTGTCCTCTTCCAAAGGCCCCAGGCGCACGCGGTTGAGGCGCTCGTTTTCCCAAAGAATGGCCGCCAGTTTGGTATCCCGGGCAACGAGGATCAGTTGGCCAACGGGGGATGGGATGGTTTTGTACAGGGGTAACATCAAGCATTCCTTATCGCTGGCCAACCGCTTTTGTGGCGAGGGAGCTTGCTCCCGCTGGGCTGCGAAGCAGCCCCCAATATAGCCTGACACACCGCAGCGGCAGGTTTCAGGGTTGCTTCGCGCCCCAGCGGGAGCAAGCTCCCTCGCCACAAAAGCTCATTGGCACGAGTAACCAGTCCTAGCCCAACAACCCCAACACCTTCGCCCGCGCCACGGCCTGGGTGCGGCGCTCCACGCCGAGTTTGCTGTTGATGTGGCTGGCGTGGGTCTTGACCGTGTGCAGCGAGATGAACAACTGCTCGCTGATTTCCTGGTTCGAACAGCCTTGGGCAATCAATTGCAGCACCGCCCGCTCACGGCTGCTGAGGTTTTCTACGGGGACCGATGGTTCGGCAGTTTGCGCCGTCATCGACGGCAGGCGCTCGAGCAGGTTCTCGCGCAACGGGCTGGGCGGTGTGTGCAGCAGTTGCTCGCGCAGCCACTCGCGATGTTCGCCCAGCAACCATTCGAACGGCTGCAGCACACCACCCGAGGCGGCTTCGAGGGCTTGGGCCAGGGTAATGCGGGCTTCGGGTTCACGGCCAACGCTCAGCAACAAGGCGACCTTCTGGTTAAGCGCCATCACACTGAGCATCTGCCGGCCGGTTTGCTGGCCGTGTTCAAGCAGGGCATTGAGCCGCCCTTCGGCCAACATGGGCTGGCCCCGGATGGACTCCAGCACCGCCTGTTGCAGCTCGACATGCAACGGCAGTTGCGGGTGGAATTCCGGCGGCGCGGCGGCCCGTTCACCGGTGTAGGTCTGCCCCAGACGCGCCAGCCAGGCTTCGGCCAGGTCCGTACGGCCCTGGGCCAGCCAGAGTTCGCATTTGACCAGGGTGATCATCGCCAGGTAGTAAATCGGCGGAACGTCCCAGATATGCATCAGGCGCTCGGCTTCGGCCAGTTCGGCAAAGGCCCGGGCGAATTCGCGAGCATGACCTTCAACCCGCGCGATCACGCAGTGGCCGATCAACACGCTGATGTCGCGGCACGCCCGCGCTTCGGTGAGGCCGGCCTGCAACCGCGCCAACCCGGCCTGGGGTTGCATGCGCAAGGTCAGCAGGAACCCCTCGTACAGAATCAACCGCGCCCGCACGGCATATAGCCGTTGCGGCGAGAGTGCGTGCAGGCGCTGCAGGCCCTGGTGCACTTCATCGAGCGCCCGCAGGATCTCCCCTCGCGCCTGCAACACCCGGGCGCGGTCGTAATGGGCCAATGCCTCGAACAACGGGTTACCGACGCGCTGCGCCAACTCCAGGGAGTCACGGTTCAAGGCCCGGGCGCGCCACAGGTCACCGTCGGCAATCGCCAGGTTCGACAGCGTGGACAGGCACATCAGACGTTGGCCATAACGCTTTTGCGGCAGGCTCTCCAAGGCTTCGGTGCAGTAACGCACAGTGGCCTCGCGATCCCCACGGCCACGGGCAATGATTCCGCTCAGGGCCAGCCATTGGGCGAGCATGGATTTTTGCGCGGTGGCCGAAGGCGCCGGCAAGAAGCGACGCAGGTGGGCGGCCAGTTCTTCAGCGGCGTCCAGCTGGCAGGCCAGCCCCAGCGCCCAGCTGTACAGCACGATCAACCGCGGAGTGCTGATAAGCAGGCTGTCGGGCAAGTCCATTTTCCAGCGCAGCAACATGCCGACGTTCTGTTCGGCCAGCAATTGCTCCTCAGAGAGGTTTTGCACCAGGTTCGCCGCCACATCCAGATGCCCGGCTCGCAGCGCCTGCTCCACGGCCTCGTCGATCAGGCCCTGGGCATTGAACCAGCGGCAGGCCCGCAGATGCAGGGTCGCGGCCGGCACCATGGCCGGCGCACTGGGACGGCTGCGCAGCAAGTCGGAAAACAGATGGTGGTAACGGTACCAGTGGCCATGCTCGTCCAGCGGCACCAGGAACACCTGGTGGGCCGCCAGATACCCGAGGATTTCGCCGCTGTCATGGGCTTCGCGCACGGCATCGCACAGTTCGCTGCAGAAACGCTCCTGGGACGCAGTGTCGTAGAGAAACGCCTGCACCTCGGCGGGCAAACAGTCGATGACCTCCTCAAGCAGATAATCGCGGATCAGCCCTTCGCCGCCATGCAGAGCCTGCGGCATCCGGCCCTCAGTACCGGCCTCGGAAGCGGCCAGCAACCAGAAACGCAGCCCGGCCACCCAGCCTTCACTGCGCTGGATCAGGCTCTCCAGGGCTTCTCCACGCAGCGAGCTGCTGTGGTGCTGCAGCAAGGTCAGGGATTCTTCATGGGTCAGGCGCAGGTCCTGCTCATTCAGTTCGAGCAATTGGCGCGACAGACGCAGGCGTGCCAGATGCCAGTCCGGGCGCTGTCGACTGGTGACCAGCACCAGCAAACCCTCGGGCAGGTGATTAAGGAAAAATTGCAGGCAACGGTCCAGCACCGGGCTTTGGGCCAAGTGGTAGTCGTCGAGCACCAGCAGCAAGGGTTTATCCGGCGACAGATGCGCGGACAGTTCATCCAGCAGGCCGTCGAGCCATTCTTCGAAGGCGAAGGGTTGGTGGCGCTGGCGCATTTTCAGCAGCCCCAACGCCCGGCCTCCCAACTGCGGGAAGAATGCCTGCAGCCCTTCGAGCAGCCGCTCCAGAAAGCGTCCCGGGTCGTTGTCCCGGGCACTGAGCCCCAGCCAGAGGCTTTGCCAATGAACCGGCAGACTCTGGCAGAACTCCACTGCCAGTGAACTTTTGCCGAACCCCGCCGGGGCGCTCACCAACAGCAACCGACCTCCAAGCCCCGCACTCAAGCGCTCGCACAACCGCGGCCGCACCACATGGCCGTCAGGCAAGGGCGGGCGGTAGAAGCGCCCGTCCTGTCCCGCGACGGCGGTGCGGGCAGAACCCGGGAGTGAAGACAGATCAGTCATGGCCGGCTCTTGTTGAAATGCGGGTGGCGGCGTTGCAGATGTCCGCAGACTAGCGGTAAACGAGGAGGTATTGAAGGGAGTTGCTACAAATGGCTACAAAAAGGCCACAAACCGACCGACTTGAAAAAAATTCAGACAGCCACCGCTCTTGTGGCGAGGGAGCTTGCTCCGCCGAGCTTTGTAGGAGCTGGCGAAGCCTGCGATCTTTTGATCTTTCGCTTGGGATTCAAGCGTCTGGGAAAAGATCGCAGCCTCGTTGCACTCGACAGCTCCTACACAGCTCCTACACAGCTCCTAGAAGGCGCATTCAGCGGGAGCAAGCTCCCTCGCCACAGGGGTTTTGTGTTGGTCAAAAAAAACGCCCCGAACCAGTCGGGGCGTTTTTTTGAGGGTGCGGCCTCGGGTGAAGCTGTTTAGCGGATACCCTGCTGGCGCAGTGCGTTGGGAGTGAACTCGGCGGTGCTGGCGGTGAAGCCGAAGTCGTAAGCCGATTTCTCTTCGTTCTTCATGCCCAAGGCCAGATAACGGCCGGACTGCAGGTCGTAGAGGGTTTCCAGGGCGTACCACGGCACTTGCTTGTCGTAGTAGTTCTCGGCATGGGCCTCGGCCACGCGCCACAGTTGGCCACGACCGTCGTAATGGTCGATCACCGCGGCTTGCCAGGTGTCTTCGTCGATGTAGAAGTCACGCTTGGCGTAGATGTGGCGTTGGCCTTCCTTCAGGGTCGCGGTCACTTGCCAGACACGACGCAGCTCGTAGCGAGTCAGGTCCTGGTTGATATGGCCGGCCTTGATGATGTCGGCGTACTTGAGCTGGGGCGAATCGATCTTGTAACTGTTGGAGGCGATATACAGTTCTTTCTTGCCCACCAGTTTCCAGTCATAGCGATCCGGCGCACCGTTGTACATGTCCAGGTTGTCGGAGGTACGCAGGCCGTCGGCGGCGGTGCCCGGACCGTCGTAGGACACTTGCGGCGCACGACGCACGCGACGCTGACCGGCGTTGTAGACCCACGCAGAACGCGGTTCCTTAACCTGGTCGAGGGTTTCGTGCACCAGCAGTACACCACCGGCCAGACGCGCCGGCGCGGTGACTTGCTGCTTGAAGTAGAACAGGATGTTGCCAGGGTTGGCCGGATCGAAATCCTTCATCTTGTCGCGGAACACGAACTGGTCCCTGAAGTACACCAGGCTGTAGGAGCCGTTGGGCTGCGGCGTGGCCTGGGTTACCAGGCGGGTTACGCTGCCGCCGCGATAACGGGTGATGTGGTTCCAGATCACTTCCACACCGCTCTGGGGAATCGGGAACGGCACAGCCGTCTCGAAGTTCTCCAGACCGTTGCCGCCAGACACCAGTTTGGTGTTGACCGCGTTTTTCTTGATGGAGGCAAACACATCATCCGGCACGGTGGCACCGCGATGGGATGGGTAGACCGGCATCTTGAAGGATTCCGGGTAGCGCTTGAACATCGCGTACTGGCCCGGCGCGAGCTTGTCTTTGTACTGGTCGACGTTCTGCGCGGTGATGGTGAACAGCGGTTTTTCACTGGCGTACGGGTCGGATAGGAAACCCTTGCTGTCCACGCTCCCGGCGTTCTGGGCCATGGGTTTCCAGGCCGGAATCGAACCGTCGGCATTGCCGGCCATTTCGGCGCCCATCGGTGTCAGGCTTTTGCCCAGTTTGTCGGCTTCGGCGGCAGGCACCGCCGCCATGACGCTGGCGGCCAGCAGGGATAGCCCCAGAACACCGACCTGCAACAGACTCTTTGTTATTTTCATAGTGTGTCGTCCTGAAATACTGTGCTTAGAAGGTCACGCCGACGCTGAGCGCCAGGAAATCGCGATCGTCCACGGTGCTGAAGTCGCCACCAAAGAAGTTGGTGTAGGCCAGGCTCGCGTTGTAGGTGTTCTGGTACTCGGCATCCAGGCCGAGACTGACGGCTTTGCGGCCTTCTTCAAAGTTGGCGCCCGGGCCTGGCGAGTAGCCTTTGACGTCATGGGACCAGGCCACGTTGGGCTTGAGGTTCACACCGGCGAACACGTCCGGGTACTCCCAGATGGCGCGGGCACGGTAGCCCCAGGAGGTGGAGGTGGTGAAGCCGTCGTTGTTGCAGTTGCTGTTCACATCGGCACTGGTCTGGCCACCACCGGCTGCGGTCGAGCCATTGAGCACGTTACAGAAACCGCTGGGCAGTTCGCCCGGACCGAACACCGGGTCACGGCCATAACGAGCGTCGGATTTGCTTTCCAGGCCGCCCACGTAGGTCACGCCGACTTCGCCCACCAGGGTCAGACGGCTGGCGCCCATGACCTGATCCAGGAAGTGAGTGAACGTGGTCTGGAACTGAGTGATTTCCTTACGGTTATAGCCATGCAGGTCCTGCCCCGGCGAGCCAGGGAGTATCGAAGCATTGCCAAGACCGGGAAGTGGCGTCACACCGGCGAAAAGAATGTCCGTGGTGCTCAGTTGCACCGGGGCGTTCGGGCGATAGCTCACCTCGCCGCTCCACGCCGTGCCGGTAGGCAAGGTTGTGGAGAAACTCAAACCGTAGAGACGGATGTCTTCAGGGTACTCGATGAAATAGTTCGAGTTACCCGCAACCAGCAAAGGCGCCAGCGCGGCGAACGCAGGCGGCAATCCTGCTGCCAGGTCAAAAACGGACTGCGGAGCACCGGTGGCACTGAAAATCGGCGCACGGCTGTGGTAGTTCATGAAGTAAGCACCGAACTCGGTGTCCAGCGGCTCGAACATGTACTTGAACGACACGCCCCACTGGCCACTGTCGCGAGCATCGCGATCCGCACCGCGACGCACCAGCACGCCCTCTTCGTTGACGTTGACTCCGAGCGCTTCCGCTGGACCGAGTGCGGCCGCCGGGAGCGTAGAGCGCTTGTTCAGCACTCGCAGGTTATCGTTGCAACCATCGGCAACCACGTCCGGCTGCGAGAAGAACGTGCCGCAGTTATCGATGACCGTCTGGTCCCATTCCAGCTGGTAGAACGCTTCGGCCGACAGATTGTCGGTCAGGCTCTGGGACACATAGAACATGTTGACCGGGATCAGACCTTCCTTGACCTCGGCACCTGGACGACGGAACGCCGACACATCGACCGGGTTGATCGAGTTGATCCCGCCCTGGATGAAGGTGCTTTCACCCCAACTGACCACCTGTTTGCCCAGGCGAACCGAACCCGGCTGATCGTCAATAGCGTAGTTGTGGTAGATGAACGCATCGAGGATCTGCCCGCCGGAAGACTGGGCGCCTTCCTTGCGGTTGCTGTCGCTGATGTCCTTGTACAGGCGATGTTCGTCCTTGAGTTCGAAGTCGTACCAGTACTTGCCGCGCACAAACACGCCGGTATCGCCGTACTTCAGTTCCAGGTCGTGGATACCCTTGAAGATCTTCGAGAAGGTTTCCCCGCGCTTGAAGTTCAGGTGACCGTCGTCGGAGGTCTGGGACAAGCCCTTGCCGCCGTTGTTGACGCCGATCAGGTCCCTGTTGGCCTTGGCCGTGGACCAGCTTGCACCAACCGACAGGGCCGAGTCGAACTGGCCCTCGATTTCACCGATGTTGAAACTGACGCCGAATGCTGGCCCGGCGAGCGAAGAGGCGAGACTGACCGCCAGAGGCAATTTTGCCCGGCGCCAGAACGTGTTTGCTGAGGTCATCGACGCTACTCCATGTGCTTTTATTTTTATGGCAGTCAGTATTTTCCAAGAACACTTTCAACGGCTGTTCCGCCCCGTTCAAAGTCGCATCGCCCGTTTAGTGCGTGCGCCCCGTTCTTGAAAATCCTTAAACGGACTATAGCCAGCAGGTAGTACGGCTTGATCCCTCTAAAGTGTGATTTGCAGCCCGCGACCACTCTGGAACAGTCCTTTCGCCAGGCCGACAGATGTCGGCACGGCAAGGATGGCTGAAATTTTCGGTTTGACAAGGCAAGCGCTTGCTTGGTGGGGCTGCCGTGCCCTTTTGGACACGGCAAAAACGCTTAAAGCGTCGACAGGAAGGTGCTGTTATTGCTCTGCCATTCGGTGATGTCGATGCGGATACGCTTCTTGTCGAGCTTGCCGACGCTGGTCTTGGGAATTTCCGTAACAAGGGCGATCTGGCTCGGGATCGCCCATTTGCTCAGGTGCCCCAATTCGACGAACGGTTTGAGATGTTCCTTGAGCTCGCGGGCCCCGATCTGATGCCCTTCGCGGATGACCAGCAAGGCAAATGGGCGCTCGCCCCACTGCGGATCGGGAATACCCACCACTGCTACTTCGCGTACCGCCACGTGACGGCTGATGAGATCTTCCAGGTCCAGGGACGATATCCATTCACCGCCGGTCTTGATCACGTCCTTGATGCGATCGCGAATATCGATCACGCCCATGCCGTCCAGCGTCGCAACGTCGCCGGTGTGCAGCCAGCCACCAGCCCAGAGCTCGGCGCCCTTCTGTGGTTCGTTGAAATAACCCTCGGTGAGCCACGGCGCGCGCAGCACCAGTTCGCCCTGGGTCTCGCCGTCGGCGGGCAGGAAACGGCCCTCGGTGTCGACAATCGCCGCTTCCACCAATGGCCCTGGTACGCCGGCCTTGATCCGGTAGGTGATGCGTTCGTCTTCGCTGCCGGCCATCAGCTCGTCGTTGAGGTGGGCGCAGGACACCAGCGGGCCGGTTTCGGACATGCCATAGGCGGCGGTGAGCTGGATGCCCCGGGCCTTGGCCGCTTCATACAAACTGCGGTTCAGGGCACTGCCGCCGATGACGATTTTCCAGCCAGCGAAATCGGTGTCCTGGGCGCCCTTGGCATTGAGGACCATTTGCAGGATGGTCGGCACGCAGTGGGAAAAGGTGACTTTCTCCTTGCGCCACAACTGGATCAGGAACTCGGGGTCGTAACGGCCGGGGTAGACCTGCTTGAGTCCGAGCATGGTCGCCACGTATGGCAGGCCCCAGGCATGGACATGGAACATCGGCGTAATCGGCATGTACACGTCGTTGGTGCCCAACAGCCGCACGCTGTCGATGGCACCCATGATGGTCGACACGCCCATGGTGTGCAGCACCAGTTGCCGATGGGTGAAATACACACCCTTGGGGTTGCCGGTGGTGCCGGTGGTATAGAACGTGGTGGCGACCGAATTTTCGTCGAAATCCTGGAAGTCGTAGGCGGGGCTGGCGGCGGCGAGCAGTTGTTCGTATTCGCCCACCAGGTTCGGCAGGTCAGCGGTTTTTTCAGGCAGGTCGGTCAGCAGGAGGGTTTTTTCTACGGTCGTCAGGTGCCCGGCAATCGCTTGGTACAAACCGACGAACTCGCTATTGACCAGCACGAAGCGGTCCTCGGCGTGGTTCATGGTGTAAAGGATCTGTTCCGGTGACAGGCGCACGTTGATGGTGTGGATCACCGCGCCGATCATCGGGATCGCAAACATGCATTCCAGGTAACGATGGCTGTCCCAGTCCATCACCGCCACGGTATCACCGGCCTTGACCCCGGCCTCGGTCAGCACATTGGCCAGCCGCGCGACGCGTTCGATCAGGGTTGGATAGCTGTAGCGCAACTGGTCGCGGTAAATGATCTCGCGGGTTTTCTCGTAACGCGCACCGGACATCAGCAGCCGCTTGATCAGCAGCGGGTATTGATAAGCGCCTTCGGCTGGAGGAATAACGCGAGTCTGCAACATAAGAGTCCCTTTTCTGACTGCACGGTCTTGGCTGGAGGTAAGCACTTTAGAACCCTTATGTTTCAATCAAATCAGCCAAAGGAATGATTTGATCGGCCCGCAAATACTAGCCTTGAGCCATATACCGGACTGTAGGAGCTGCCGAGTGCAACGAGGCTGCGATCTTTCCCCAGCCAATAGAGTCCAGAGCTAAAGATCAAAAGATCGCAGCCTTCGGCAGCTCCTACACAGAGCTGGATCAGTGCGCCTCGGTAAACGCCAGCTTCACCCCGATAGCAATGAGTACCGCGCCCATGGTCCGGTCGAACCAATGGCCCATGCGGGCAAACCCGGCGCGCACTCGCTGTTGGCTGAACAGCATGGCCACCAGGCAGAACCACACTGCCGTCGCCACCGCCAGGTACACGCCGTAGCCGGCCTGGATTGCCAGGGGCGTATGAGGGTTGATCACCACGGTAAACAGCGACAGGAAAAACAGCGTCGCCTTGGGGTTCAGGCCATTGGTGACGAAGCCCGAAGTGAATGCGCCACGGGCAGTACGTTCGCCGGCTTCCTTGTGCAGGTTGTCCGCCGTCGGCTTGACCGGTTGCGCCCGCAGCGCCTTGAAGCCGATGTACAGCAGGTAGGCGGCGGCGGCCCATTTCAGCGCGTTGAACAACACGATCGATTGCGACACGATCAGGCCAATGCCCAGCAGCGAATACCCCACATGCAGGAAAATCGCCGTGCCCACACCCAAGGCCGTCCAGGTTCCGGCGCGGCGACCATGGGTCACGCTCTCGCGCACCACCACGGCAAAATCCGGCCCGGGGCTGGCCACGGCCAGTAAGTGGATCAGAGCGACGGTGAGGAATTCAGTGAGGTACATGGGCGCTCCTTGGCTAGCTCAATCTCAAAACAAACATCAACGGTGTAGTGAGGGGGGCTGTGTGGGTGCAAAGCTTGCTCGCGAAACAGGCGACTCGATTCCTGGAAGACCGCATCGTCGGTGTCGCGAGCAAGCTTTGCTCCCACAGACATCTGATAGGCTCGCCACATTACGCCTTCGATTCCTGAGATAAAAGGTACAGCTGATGACGAACAACGGCCGCGCAGTTTTCCTCGATCACCCTTCCCTGGACCTCGGCGATCTGGACCTGGGACCGCTGCGCAACTGCTTCAGCGAGCTGCAACTGTTCGCCCGCACGACCCGGGATGAAGTGAGCGAGCGGCTCAAGGGCGCCACGGTGGCGATTACCAACAAGGTCGTAATCGATGCGACTGCCATGGCCGCCAACCCCGAACTGAAGCTGATCCTGATCAGCGCCACCGGCACCAATAACGTCGACCTGGTCGCCGCCCGCCAACACGGCATCACCGTGTGCAATTGTCAGGGCTATGGCACGCCGTCGGTGGCCCAGCACACGATCATGCTGCTATTGAATCTGGCGACACGCCTGGGTGATTACCAAAAAGCGGTGGGCGAAGGTCGCTGGCAACAGGCTTCGCAGTTCTGTCTGCTGGACTATCCCATTGTCGAATTGGAAGGCAAAACCCTCGGCTTGCTGGGCCATGGCGAACTGGGCAGCGCCGTCGGGCGACTGGCCGAAGCCTTTGGCATGCGCGTGCTGCTGGGGCAGATCCCCGGGCGCCCTGCCCGCCCCGACCGCTTGTCATTGGATCAATTGTTGCCGCAAATCGACGCGCTGACCCTGCACTGTCCACTCAACGAGCACACGCGCAATTTCATCGGTGCCCGGCAACTGGCGCAGCTCAAACCCGGTGCCTTTGTGCTCAACACCGCCCGCGGCGGTCTGATCGACGAACAGGCCCTGGCCGATGCCTTGCGCAGCGGCCATTTGGGCGGCGCGGCCACCGATGTACTGAGCGTGGAACCGCCGACCCAAGGCAACCCGCTGCTGGCCGCCGACATTCCTCGCTTGATCGTCACGCCCCACAACGCCTGGGGCAGCCGCGAGGCGCGGCAGCGGATCGTCGGTCAACTGACGGAAAACGCCGAGGGCTTTTTCAGCGGTACAGCGCAGCGAGTCGTCAGTTGATAAACTGCCGCACTTTTTTTCAAGGAGCAGACCATGGACCCGCGCAGTGAAGTACTGCTTCGTCAGGCCGAGTTATTCCAGGGTTCAGTCCTGCTGGCCGGCCTGCCCGCCGACGATCTGCTCGGCCGCTTGCCCCAAGCCCATGGCTGGTGCTGGCACGCCGGAGACCAAGCCGCGCTGGATGCCCGTTTTCCCGAGCGCAGCCACTTTGGCGTGAACGTGCCGGCCCGTGAGTTCGACACCGCCGTGGTGTTCCTGCCCAAGGCCAAGGACCTGACCGATTACATCCTCAACGCCGTGGCCTCACGCCTGGCCGGTCGCGAGGTGTATCTGGTGGGCGAAAAGCGCAGCGGCATCGAAGGCGCGTCCAAGCAGCTCAACGCCTTTGGCAAGCCGCGCAAGCTCGACAGCGCACGCCATTGCCAGTTGTGGCAAGTCACCGTGGCCGATGCGCCCGAAGCCAAGCCTTTGGAAAGCCTGGCCCAGACCTACGAGCTGCCCCTGGCCGAAGGCGCGCTGACGGTCATCAGCCTGCCGGGGGTGTTCAGCCACGGTCGCCTGGATCGCGGCAGTGCGCTGTTGCTGGAACACCTGGATAAACTCCCCAGCGGCCACCTGCTGGACTTCGGTTGTGGCGCCGGTGTACTGGGGGCCGCGGTCAAGCGTCGCTATCCGCACAACACGGTCACGCTGCTGGACGTGGACGCCTTCGCCGCGGCCAGCAGCCGCCTGACCCTGGCCGCCAACGGCCTGGAGGCCGAGGTGCTGACCGGCGACGGTATCGATGCCGCGCCGATGGGATTAAGCGCGATTCTGAGCAACCCGCCGTTCCATGTCGGCGTGCACACCGACTACCACGCCACGGAAAACCTGCTGCGAAAAGCGGCAAAACATCTGAAAAACGGCGGCGAACTGCGCTTGGTGGCGAACAGTTTCCTCAAATATCAGCCACTGATCGAAGAGCATCTGGGCGTGTGCGCGATCAAGGCCGAAGGCCAGGGTTTTCGCATCTACCGGGCCAAGCGCGGCTGAAGCAATTTTAAGAAACAGCACTTGCCCAATCGGATTTGCCTAGGCAGAATCCGCTCCGTCCTAGGGGAGTAGTCTCCCGCGAGCGCCATGCTCGCCCGGCATACGTCAACATACTTGGTCAGCAGACCATGGCGTATGCGGCCCAAGCGTCCACGCAGATGGTCGCTGGGTTTGACAAGACCTATGACACGCACACCTTACCCGGGGCGGGAAGGCTGTACGTGTCATAGCCGTGTCGACCCGCCCCTCTAGGAATCACCTGATGCTGGACTCTTTCCTCGTACCTACCGCTATCGTTGCGCTCGCCGAAATCGGCGACAAGACGCAATTGCTCGCGCTTATTCTTGCGGCTCGCTTTCGCAAACCCTGGCCAATCATTGCCGGCATCGTCGCCGCGACGCTGGCCAACCATGCGGCGGCCGGGGCAGTGGGGGCCTGGGTCGGTAGTATTTTCTCGGACGCGGTCCTGCACTGGATCCTGGCGGTGAGCTTTGCCGCTACGGCACTGTGGACGTTGGTGCCGGACAAACTGGACGATGACGAAGCCAGTACGGCCCGCAAGTTCGGCCCTTTCCTGACCACGCTGATCGCGTTCTTCCTGGCGGAAATCGGTGACAAGACACAGATCGCCACGGTGATGCTCGCCGCGCAATACCCGGAGCTGTGGCTGGTGATCATCGGCACCACCGTGGGCATGTTGATTGCCAACGTGCCGGTGGTATTGGCCGGTAACTTCGCGGCTGAAAAGCTCCCCCTGACGCTGATCCGCCGGCTGGCCGCCTCGGCGTTCTTCGTCCTGGCGATCGTGGCGGTGTACAAGGCGATGCAGAGCAGTGGTTGGGTTTGATTGGGACTGATGCACGCTCTTGTGGCGAGGGAGTTTGCTCCCGCTGGGGTGCGAAGCAGCCCTAAGCCTTTGCGGCCGCTGCGCGACCGAGCGGGAGCAAGCTCCCTCGCCACAAGAACAGTTTCATTGCATATCGATGGTTACTTGCGGGCCTGCTGATAAAGCGGCATTACCTTCGGAATCGCCGCCTGCAGCGACGCGATCCGGCTGCTGGACGACGGGTGGGTGCTCATGAATTCCGGTGGTGCGCCTTCCGAAGCCTTGGCCATTTTGTTCCACAACGTGATCGCGGCATTCGGGTCGTAGCCGGCACGAGCGGCCAGTTCCAGGCCGATCAGGTCGGCTTCGTTCTCATTGCCGCGGCTGTTGGGCAGGGTCATGCCATAGTTGGCCACGGTATCGGCCAGCGCCAGGCTGTCCTGGCCCAGGCCGAACAACGCACCGGCGCCCTGCTTGGCCATTTCGATGCCGTAAGCCTTGGACATCGCTTCGCGGCCGTGCTCGCGCAAGGCGTGGGCGATTTCATGGCCGATGATCGCGGCGATTTCATCGTCAGTGAGCTTGAGTTTGTTGATCAACCCGGTATAGAAAATGATTTTGCCGCCGGGGCCGCAACTGGCGTTGAGTTCATCACTCTTGATCAGGTTCACTTCCCAGTTCCATTGCGCCGAATCCGGGCGGAACACAGGTGCCTGAGCGATCAGCCGACTGGAGATGGCCTGGACGCGCTTGGCATCGCTACTCGTCTTGTCCAGTACACCCTTGGCGCTCGCTTCGCCCATGGTCTTTTGGTAGGACTGGGCATACATCTGGTTGACCTGGTCGGTGGACAGCATACTGAACATGTATTGCTTGCGCTCCACGCCCACGGCTCCGCCGCTGGTGGTGTTGACCGACTGGCAACCGGCAAGCAGCAGGCCCACGCTCAGTGCACTCACCATCAATATCTTGTTCATGTAAGAAGCTCCCTGGAAACGTGGGCGTATCCTAGGCGCTGATTTGTATCGGCGCCAGATACACAGCGTGGATTACAGTTTTTTCAGACAGATCCTATCCCAGTCCATTTGCGACACCCACGAAGCCAAAACAGTCATCCGACGAACAGCGTCTCATGCCGGGCCACCGAAACGCCGATACAAGCTTCAGACGTCATTCCCGCGTCCGGAGCCTTTATGAAATTCAAATCGATCCAGTTTTCCGTGGCCGCTCTGGCCGGCGCCATCATCCTCAGTGTGGTTGGTGCCCTGGTGCTGTACGCGCTGTTTGCCGGTGCCCGCACCCAGGAAATGGTGCAACAGCGGACCAAGGCGCAGTTCGAGCATCTGATCGAACAACGCCTCGACGCGCTGGCCCGCACCCAGGCCAGCCTGATCCAGCGGGAACTGGAGGCGCCGCTGCTGCTTGCCCGGGGCCTTGCGACCACCAACGCCTTGATGGGCATGAACGGCACGGACGGCAACGCGCAACTGAAGGTGCCCCGCGAGCAGATGATCAGCCTGCTGCGCGAAACCGTGGTGCGTAACCCCAAGATTCTCGGCGCCTACATCGGCTGGGAACCGAACGCCATTGACCACGACGACGCCAATTACGTGAACAGCCCGGTGCTGGGCATGGAAACCGACGGGCGCTTCCTGCCTTGGTGGTTTCGCAACCAGGACGGCACCCTGGGCCTGGAAAAGCTCGCCGATGTGACGGACCAGAAACTGCTGTCCACCGGCATTCGCGCCAGTGAGTACTACCTGTGTTCCCGGGACAGCCAGAAAGCCTGCGTGATCGACCCGGCGCCCTATCGCGTGGGCGATACCATGACCATGCTCGCCTCGTTCATCGAGCCGATCATGGTCGATGGCAAGTTCCAGGGCATCGTCGGCGCCGACCTGTCGGTGAACTTCATCCAGGACATGCTCGTCGCCGCCGACCGCAAGCTGTATGAGGGCGCCGGGGAAATGGCATTGCTCTCCAGCAATAACCGCTTGGTGGCCTTCACGAAGGACCCGTCCAAACTGGGAGAGAAGGCCAGCGACCTGCTGGACGCCAATGAACTGGATAACCTGTCCAAGCTCAGCGTCGGCGAAGTGCGTTACGACGTCGATGAAGCCCATGGGCATATCGAGGTGTACATGCCGTTCGGCATCGGTGAAACCGAGGCCCGCTGGACGCTGATGCTGCAACTGCCACTGGATGCGGTGATGGCCGAACTGCAAGCGTTGCAGAAAGACCTGGACGCGCAGCGCCAGACCGACATCTTCGGCATGACCATGGTGGGCTTGGTGATTGCCGGCATCGGCCTGCTGGTGATCTGGCTGGTAGCCCACGGCATTGCCCGTCCCCTCAAGCAAATGGTGGCGATGCTCGATGACATCGCCCAGGGCGAAGGCGACCTGACCCGTCGCCTGGTGAGCGACCGCGCGGATGAACTGGGTGCGATCGCCAAGGGCTTCAATACCTTCCTGAGCAAGTTGCAAGGGATGATCACCCAAGTCGTCACCTCGGTGCAGAGTGTCAGCGATTCCTCGGAGCACACGGCCGACATCGCCATCCGCACCAACCAGGGCGTACACAAGCAAATGGTGGAGATCGATCAGGTCGCCACCGCCGTGCACGAGATGACCGCCACCGCCCAAGACGTGGCCCGCAACGCGACCCAGGCCGCCCAAGCCGCTGGTCACGCAGACCAGGCTGCCAGCCAGGGCATGCAGATCGTGCGGGATACTTCCAGCTCCATCGGCGCCCTGGCGGTGGAAATCGGCAAGGCCGTGGGAGTGGTGCAGGCTCTGGCCAAGGACAGCGAGAACATCAACGCGATTCTTACCGCCATCCGCGGAATCGCCGAACAGACCAACCTGCTGGCCCTCAACGCGGCCATCGAAGCGGCTCGCGCCGGTGAGCAGGGGCGCGGGTTTGCGGTGGTAGCCGATGAGGTGCGCAACCTGGCGCAGAAAACGCAGCAGGCCACTGAAGAAATCCAGACGATGATCCAGCAGTTGCAACAAGGCACCCGGGACGTGGTGCGGGTGATGGAAGACAGCCAGCACCGCACTGACGAAAGCGTGCAACACGCGGCGAAAGCGGCCCAGGCCCTGGAGACCATCACACAGGCCGTATCGGTGATCAACGACATGAACACCCAGATCGCCAGCGCCGCCGAGGAACAAAGCGCCGTGGCCGATGACATCAACCGAAACGTGATCAACATCGGACAAGTGGCAAACGAAGTGGCAGGTGGCGCGGACGAGTCCAGCGCGGCCAGCGCGGATCTGACCAAACTGGCGGAGCAGCAGCGGCGGTTGATCAATCAGTTCAAGGTTTGATCCAAGGGCCCCATCGCGAGCAGGCTCGCTCCCACAGGGGGGTGTGGGTGTTCACAGACGTTGTGTTCACCGTCAATCCTCTGTGGGAGCGAGCCTGCTCGCGATGAGGCCAGCACAGGCGCCTCAACACTCAAGCCGGGGTCAGGCACTCCGGCCCGTTGAGCTTCGGATCATTGACCATGTTCGCCAACACCCGCTCGCGCAATGCCGCCGGCTCACTGGCCAGCAAGCCTTGCAATACATGCAAGGGCGTCTCGGGATCGAGCCACAGGCGCTGGCCCTCTTCATCCAGAATCAACGGCCGGCGCTGCCCTGCCGCCGGCTGGGTGATGACCGCGGTGCTCAACCACACCTGCTCCTGCACCGGATAAGCTTCCCAGATCGCCGCGAAAAACAGCGACGAGCCCTCCCCCGGCGTCAGCCAGTACGGACGCTTGCGCGTGCCGCCGCGCCATTCATAGAAGCCGTTGGCCGGCAGCAGACAGCGGCGCAGGCGCAGGGCTTCACGGAACATGGGTTGCTCGGCCACGGTTTCGGCCCGGGCGTGGGCAGGCGTACGGGACAGGTCGGTCAGCCATGGCGGCGTAAGGCCCCAGCGGGCCCGGGCCAGTTCGCGCTGCCCCTCAGCACCGGCGCGCAGCATCAATACCGAATCGTTGGGCGAAATATTCCATTGGGCCTTCTGGTCGGCGGGAAAGCCGGGCAAGGCCGCAAAGGCAGGGTTCCAGCGAAACAGGGCATAACGTCCACACATGGGGCAACACGACTCTTGATCAAACGGTCGTCAGCCTAACAGACCAATGTGCCGGGGTAACTGTCCGGTTCATCGCCGGGCAATGGCAGCGCGGCATTGTAGGCGGCGATCAGTTCCCTGGCGTATTGCGCCTGGTCGTCCTCCACCGCCAGCCCCAGCAGGCCGTACATCGGCAACTCGCCAGCACCGCCCACCAGATCACGGCCCACCAGGTGCGCCGTGATGCCTTCGCTGGCGAGCATGCCCTGGAGCAGCTCACCTTCCATCAGGTTTTCCAGCTCGTAGATTCGCTGCATGGACGTCCCCCATCATTCGTTTTCACTGAAGACTTCCAGATGCCATTCTTCATCGTGCACCTGCAGGACAAACGTTATCGGTCGGCAACAGACCTGACAGTCCTCGATATAGGTCTGATCGCCGCCGGACAGGTCCACCAACGTTTCCACTTCCTCACCACAATACGGACATTCATACGGAGCGGTTTCCAGCATCGCGGTCTCCCAGGTGACTTGTGCGTATAATCGCCGGTCTGTTTGCAGGGCTATTTTTGTCTGGCTTATCTTCCAGGCCGTGCCCTGTCGGTTTTTCGATCGAACCTTTACTTACCCTAGCCGTTTCCTACAAGAGAGCATGATGGGCGAATTCGATGCCATCCGACCTTATGACGACAGCGAAGTCCCAGCGGTGCTGGCGCGGCTGCTCGGCGACAAGGCGTTTCTAGATATCCTCACCCACTTCCGCTTCCCACGCCTGGCCGGGGCTTTCGGCTGGATGCTCAAGCCTCTTATAGCGCAAAGGTTGCGTCGTGAGTTCGCCGGTGTGACATCGGTCGCCACTTTGCAGGACAAGGTGGAGTTCTATGTCGACCACACGATTGAGCGCGCCACCGATGGTGTGACCTACACCGGGGTGGAGCAATTCAAATCCGGCAGCGCGTACCTGTTCATCGCCAACCACCGCGACATCGTGATGGATCCCGCGTTCGTCAACTACGCCGTGTACCACGCAGGGCTGCCGACCCCGCGCATCGCCATCGGTGATAACTTGCTGCAAAAGCCCTTTGTCAGCGATCTGATGCGCCTGAACAAAAGCTTTATCGTGCACCGGTCCATCACGGGGCGACGGGAAAAAATGGCCGCGTACCAGTTGCTCTCGGCGTACATCAATCACTCGATCCGCAACGACTGCGCCTCGATCTGGATTGCCCAGGCCGAGGGCCGGGCCAAGGACGGTGACGACCGCACCGAATCGGCGATCCTCAAGATGTTCCACATGAGCCGCAAGGACGAACCGTTCGGCGAGGTCATCCAGTCGCTGAACCTCACACCAGTGTCCATCAGCTACGAATACGACCCGTGCGACCAGGCCAAGGCCCGCGAGCTGTACATCCGCGCCACCACCGGCACCTACACCAAGGTACCGGGCGAGGACGACGTGAGCATCGCCAAGGGCATAACCGGCTACAAGGGCCGGGTCCACGTGAACTTCGCCGCGCCGATCACCGAGCTGTTCGAGGACACCAAGCAACTGGCCCAGGAAATGGACCGGCAGATTCTCGGCGGCTACCGCCTGTTCCCGGTGCATTACCTGGCTTACGCCCAATGGGCCGACGCCGACCCGCAGTTGCAGGTGCCGACAGCGGCCCAGGTATTCGGCGCCGACGAACTGGCCAAGGCCCAGGAAGAATGGCAACGCCGGCTGGACGCTTGCCCGCCTGAGCACCGGCCGTTCCTGGTGCTGCAATATGCGACGCCGGTGCGCAATCAGTATCGGGTCAAGGCAGGGTTGGCGCTTTAAGCGCCACCAGTCAAAAAGATCGAAGCCTTCGGCGGTTCCATGGATCGATGTTCATCTTGGAGCTGCCGAAGGCTGCGATCTTTTTTATCCATCAGAACTGTGTGCTGACCCACGACACCAGCAGTGCCAGTCCCAGGCAGGCAAAACCGAAACGGTAGAAAAACCGGTTCATGCGCTGGGTCGCCAGGTCGAGCAAGGCTTCGAATCGCTCCTCACCGTCACCTTTACGCGCCTCAAGACAGGCCCGCGCCCGTTGTTCACGGCGGCGCGTGGCATGCAGCACCCAGCCGCCGGGGCAGGCAAACAACAAGGCGAGCAGGTTGATCAGTTTGGCGGGGTGAGCAGCGAATAACGAAAACAAATGCAGCGACATCACAAACCTCAAGCAATAGACGGACAGGACGCGCCCGAAACCTACGAACGGTGCGAATTCTACCGAAAGCTCCCTCGCCTACTGCACTTTTTCCGACCAATAACGATGCACTTGCCCTGCAATGCCATGTTCCTTTGTGGCGAGGGAGCTTGCTCCCGCTGGGGTGCGAAGCGCCCCCAATGAAGCTGAGGCAATCAACCTGAGACACCGCAGCGACACGTTTGGGGCTGCTGTGCAGCCCAGCGGGAGCAAGCTCCCTCGCCACAGGATCCGCCAGCAAGCCTCGGGTTAATTTTTCACGTCACGGTTCCGTCATCTGGATAGGCCACCCTGTCGCCCTTCAAACCTGCCCGGAACCCACCATGCTCCACGCCGAAAACCAGGATCGTCTCTATCTCATCAACCCGAGCGACGAGCAACAGAACCTCGTCGGCAGCCTGTCTTTCAACGTGCAGGACCGGCATTGGCTGGTGTATTGCGCCCTCGGCGGCCACCAACACGCCGACCTGCCCGAGGCAGACCTGTTGACCGGAATCAGTGTGCTGGAGTTGTATTCAGAGGCTGCATGAAGGTTTCTTGCTTGCAAAAAAACCTGTGGGAGCGAGCCTGCTCGCGATAGCGGAGTGTCAGTCACCTCAATATTGACTGATCCGCCATCGCGAGCAGGCTCGCTCCCACAGGGGGCACGGGACGTATTACTTACTCAGCCAGCACCTGACCGATGCTCGGGTCCTTGAACAGGCGTGTCAGGGCGTCGCTCAACACGTCGCTGACCAGCTTGGTGTTGGTGTCCTGGTTAGGCGCCATACCGAAACGCTGGTCCAGCGAAGCACCATAACGACCGCTGTAGCGACGATTGGCGTTCTGCACCTCGGAACGGAAGGTCGCGCCGATGGTGGCTTCGGTCACATACATGCCTTCCTTGGGCGACTGGTACTTGAGCTCGGCCAGGGTAACGGTCAGTTGCGGTGCATTCATCGCGTTGGCAGTGGGGGTGAAGCCCAGCAAACGCACCGCCGCTTCGGCCTGGGCCTGCAGCTTGGGCAGGATCTGCTCACCCTGCACCGTGATCACGCTGGTTTCCGGGTACAGCCCGCCGCGAGTGCCGAGGGTCGGCGACGGGCGACCGTCCACCACCCGCACCACCACCGGCTGACCGCGTCCTACAGGCGCCAGCTGGGCGTTGAGCTTGGGCTCCGGGTTAAGTTGTTGCGGGCTGTGGGCGCAGCCGACGAGGGCCAGACTGGTCACAGCGATCAAACCGAACAACAGGCGTTGCAACATGCTCTTCTCTCCAGAATCGGGCACAAACAGGCCCGCAGTATAGCGGTGCGCCATGGCGCTGAACTAGCGCTGCACGATGAATACTCAAATGTCTGACACGGCGTGGGAAAACCGGCTCTTGTCATGGCATTGTCATGATCCTTACACCGGCGTGTCATGGCCCCCTGTCAGCCTTGTCACAAGCTCTCCGACACGGTGTCCGACCATGCGTTTTCTCATTTCCCTGTTCACCCCGCGCCCACAGCACCGCTGCTTCGCCTTGCTGGACCGCGACGGTCGTTGCCAGGCATTCAAGCAATGCAGCCTGCAGCCCATGGGCGAAGGTTGGGTGGAAATCGAAGAGATCCGTCTGAACTGGCTGCACCAGCCATTGCCCGCCAGCGCCCGCGTGCAAACCCTTGGCCCTCGCCCACGCAACCGTCAACTGTTGGCCGTCTGACCGGAAGGCTAATAAAAGTCATTAAACACGACCATTTCCCTGCGTTTCTTCGATACAATCTGCCCCCGATTATAAGGACGTCTCCTGATCGGGCCTCGCAACACCGCTAATGCGCTTGTATTGGCACCTCGCACCGCCCACAGAGAGCCGCCCACACAGATCGAGTGAAGCTGGCGCGCTTGCTGTTCTTCAAGCAAACCACCGCTTTTCGCGAATCTGCAGAGCTGTCATTACGCTCGGTCACTGAGCTGTCTGCCCGTTTTGCCTGTCATGTATTACATGGGGGCAAACCAAACCGGGCGCGGTGCCAGGCTGGGACAGCCCTTTTTTGAGGTTCACGTCTTCAAAAGAGCGTGAAAAAACGGGTTTTCACAACTTCACGAGAGTGTGGCGAGCAAATGAATAGTTTTGCGTCTGAACAAGCACCATTAGCGTCTGAAACAGCCCAACGACACAGGACCGCCTATCGTTCAAGAACCGGCGCCTGAAGCCTGTCCGCTACGGATTTGGTTGCACGAACGGATGTCTCGGCCATAAGTCGAATTGCCTGCCCGGCGCTTAAATGAGTTCATGGGACTCTGAGGCCAGGCTGCATGCATCCGCAGTAGTTGCGAAAAATTGCGAAGATTCGGACATGGCGATCCTGGCCATGGGTACCTGGGGCGCAACTGACCTGCCCCGCCACTCCTGGCCGCCATGCCGACAATTTGGTGCTGCAGATTTTGGAGACGCGTTAAATGGCGCATAACGAAGCAGTCGACGTAGTTCTGGTAGGGGCCGGCATCATGAGTGCCACCCTGGCCGTGCTGCTCAAGGAACTCGACCCCGCGATCTCGCTGGAAGTCGTCGAGTTGATGGATTCCGGTGCCGCGGAGAGTTCCAACCCGTGGAACAACGCCGGCACCGGCCACGCCGGGCTGTGTGAGCTGAACTACACGCCCCAGGCAGACGATGGCAGTGTCGACATCAAGAAAGCCGTGCACATCAACACCCAGTTCGAGGTGTCGAAGCAGTTCTGGACGTACCTGACCAAAAAAGGCACGTTCGGCTCATCCAAATCCTTCATTGCCCCCGTCCCGCACCTGAGCTTCGTGCAGGGTGAAAAAGGCGTGTCGTTCCTGAAAAAGCGCTTTGAACTGATGCATCGGCATCATGCCTTCGCTGACATGGAATACACCGAGGACAAGGCCCTGATGGCCGAGTGGATGCCGCTGATGATGCCGGGCCGGCCAACTGACGAAGTCATCGCCGCCACCCGTGTCATGAATGGCACCGACGTCAACTTCGGCGCCCTGACCAATCAGTTGCTCAAGCACCTGACCAGCGCACCGGACACCCAGGTCAAGTATTGCAAGCGCGTCACCGACCTCAAGCGCAATGGCACTGGCTGGACCGTCAGCATCAAGGACGTCAATTCCGGCAGCAGCCGCGAAGTCGACGCCAAATTCGTCTTCCTGGGCGCCGGTGGCGCGGCATTGCCGCTGCTGCAAGCCTCGGGCATCGAAGAAAGCAAGGGCTTCGGCGGCTTCCCGGTCAGCGGCCAGTGGCTGCGTTGCGACAACCCGGAAGTGGTCAAGCACCACCAGGCCAAGGTCTACAGCCAGGCCGCCGTGGGCTCGCCACCGATGTCCGTGCCACACCTGGACACCCGCGTGGTCGATGGCAAGAAATCGCTGCTGTTCGGGCCATACGCCGGTTTTACCACCAAGTTCCTCAAGCACGGTTCGATCATGGACCTGCCGCTGTCGGTACGCGCCGGCAACATCGGCCCGATGCTGGCCGTGGCCCGGGACAACATGGACTTGACCAAGTACCTGATCAGCGAAGTGATGCAGTCCATGGAGCAGCGCCTGGAATCCCTGCGCCGCTTCTACCCCGAGGCGAAAGCCGAGGACTGGCGCCTGGAAGTGGCCGGCCAACGGGTCCAGATCATCAAGAAAGACCCGAAGAAAGGCGGCGTCCTGCAGTTCGGCACCGAACTGGTGGCGGCCAAGGACGGCACCCTCGCCGCCCTGCTCGGCGCATCGCCAGGTGCTTCGGTGACCGTCTCGATCATGCTTGACCTGATCGAGCGCTGCTTCCCGGACAAAACCAAGGGAGAGTGGGCGAGCAAGCTCGCGGAGATCTTCCCGGCCCGGGAAAAAGTGCTGGAAACCGATGCGGCGCTGTATCGCAAGGTCAATGCGCAGAACAACATCGCGCTGGAACTGGTTGAAGAAAGCAGCGAGACGCCAAGCTTCGCTTGATTGTCCCGCATAAAAAACGCCCCGTTCTCTCTGAGAGCGGGGCGTTTTTTATGGGAGCTTTCGTGGCGAGGGAGCTTGCTCCCGCTGGCCTGCGAAGCAGGCCCCAAAAAAATCAGCCACGAGCCTTGTTGATCAACTCGACATACTCCTCAGCGTGGCGCTGATCCTGGATCAGCGCCACGAAATCGTTGCCGTGCTCATCCTTGCCATTGAGGTCATAGCCAGCCTCGACGAAAAACGCCAGGAACCGCTCGAAGTCGTCGATCCGCAGGCCACGGTAGGCCTTGATCAGTTTGTGCAGTGACGGCGAAGTGGCATCGACCGGATCGAAATTGAGGAACAGCTTGATCTGCTCATCGCCAATCTCGTCACCAATCACTTGTTTCTTGTCTTTACGCATTGCCGGGCTCCAGCTCGCACAGTTCACGGGGCGGGCAGTTTACCCCCGGCAGGCCTCGGGGCTCAACGCGGGCGTACAGCCCCAGTGTGCAGGTCGGCCCAGATATGGCCGTTGGCGTAGCTGAGGAACTGCACGTACACCGTATCGCTGCGCAGCAGATCGATCACCACCTGATACTGGGCCTGTGGATAAGACAGGGTCAGGGTCTTGCTCGCCTCGTCGAAGGCAGGCTTCTTCAGGCTTTTGCTTTCGCCGTCGAAGTTCAGGATCACCTGGTTGAGGGTAGCGTCTTTATTCAAAGGCTTGCCTTTGAGGCGTACCAGCAACGGCGATGTGACCGGTATCGGCTGCTGGTTGGACTGACGCTGATTGCCCAGCACCACCGAATACTCGGTGACTTGGAGTAATTGCTGGTGTTCGGGTTGCTCCTGACGCACCGCCAGATCATCGGGAGGCAGAAATTGACTGTGCATCGGCGCGCCAACGGCCGCCCACGACAGGCTGGACATCAACAGCAGAGCGGCGCAGCGGCGGGTCAGGACACTCATGACAGGCTCCAGGATCTTGGCCGGGCACTCTAGCATGAGCCCAGGCGGTAAAAATAACGATCCAGGTCAATACATCCGCGCGACGAGCACGGCATACTCAAGGAGCCATCAGCCCCGGCATGCCGGTGTATGCCTTTGTGGCGAGGGAGCTTGCTCCCGCTGGGTTGCGCAGCGGCCCCAAGATTTTGCGAGCGCTACGCACTCGAGCGGGAGCAAGCTCCCTCGCCACGGGTTTTGTGTTTGGCAACGTTCAGGATGTATCCCTTTCTTTCGTGCGTGGAGTACCCATGTCCTTCTCCGCCCCACCCATATTCGCCGCTTGGCGCCAGACCTGGCGCGCCGGTTACACCCTTGAGCGCCTGCGTGGCGACCTTGTGGCCGGCCTGACCGTTGGCATTATTGCCATCCCCTTGGCCATGGCCCTGGCAATCGCCGTCGGTGTCCCGCCGCAACACGGCTTGTACACGGTACTGGTGGCAGCCCCCCTGATCGCCCTCACCGGCGGCTCGCGTTTCAACGTGAGCGGGCCGACAGCGGCGTTCGTGGTGATCCTGCTGCCCATCACCCAGCAATACGGCCTGGGCGGCCTGCTGCTGTGTACGATGCTGGCGGGCATGATTCTGGTCGCGCTCGGCCTGATGCGGGCCGGACGGCTGATCCAGTACATTCCTTATCCGGTCATTCTCGGCTTTACCGCGGGAATCGGCGTGGTCATTGCCACTTTGCAGCTCAAAGACCTGCTGGGCCTGACCACTGTCGGCAACGCCGAGCATTACATCGGGCAACTGGGCGCCTTGATCACGGCGTTGCCCAGCGCTCGGCTCGGCGACGGTCTTATCGGCCTCATCTGCCTGGCAGTATTGATTGTCTGGCCGCGCTGGGTGCCCCGCATTCCGGGACATCTGGTAGCTCTGTTGGTGGGTGCCCTGCTGGGGCTGGCGCTGGAAAGCGGTGGATGGCAGATCGCGACACTGGGCGAACGTTTCAGCTACGTGGTCGACGGCATCAGTTACCCCGGCATCCCGCCATTTTTGCCGAGTTTCGACTGGCCTTGGAATCTGGCGGACAGTCAGGGCCGGCCCTTGGGACTGTCCTACGAGCTGATCCGCCAATTGCTGGCGCCTGCCTTCGCCATCGCCATGCTCGGTGCCATTGAGTCGCTGTTGTGCGCGGTGGTGGCCGACGGCATGACCGGCAGCAAACACGACCCCAACGCCGAACTGATCGGCCAAGGCCTGGGCAATCTGGTGGCGCCCCTGTTCGGCGGCATTACCGCCACGGCGGCGATTGCCCGCAGCGCCACTAATGTGCGCAGCGGTGCGTCTTCACCCCTGGCGGCGATCATTCACAGCCTCGTGGTGCTGGTGGCGATTGTGCTGTTGGCGCCGTTGTTCAGCTATCTGCCCATGGCAGCGCTGGCGGCGTTGCTGGTGATGGTGGCCTGGAACATGAGCGAAGCCGGACACGTGCTACACACCTTACGTATCGCCCCCCGCAGTGACGTGCTGGTGCTAATCACCTGTCTGAGCCTGACCGTACTGTTCGACATGGTCCTGGCCGTCGCCGTCGGCCTGCTGCTGGCGGCCGGGCTGTTCATCAAACGCATGAGCGAACTGACGGACACCGCCGAACTGCCACGCCATTTCCATCAGGCCTTGCTGGAAATGCCCGAGCACGTTCGCTGCTACGCAATCCGCGGACCGCTGTTCTTCGGTGCGGCAGAAAAAGCCCTGGATGTGCTGCGCAAATTCGATCCGGGCGTTCGAGTGGTGGTGGTGGAAATGAGCGCCGTGCCGATGCTGGACATGACTGCGCTGGCGGCTTTTGAAAGTATCCTCAAGGACTACCGCAAACAGGGCATCGGCCTGATTCTGGTGGCAACCGCGCCACGGGTACGCCTGAAGTTGCGCCGCGCCGGCATCCATCGCGAGCAGCGCCAACTGGCATATGTGCGGACCCTGGAGCAGGCACGGATCAAAAGCGCGCAGTGGCTGGCCGGTAACGCGGCTCACTCGAGGCTGGCCTGATTGATCTGTGGCCACGGAGCTTTTGTGGCGAGGGAGCTTGCTCCCGCTTGGGTGCGTAGCATCCACCTGCAACTGGGGCTGCTGCGCAACCCAGCGGGAGCAAGCTCCCTCGCCACAGAAACCTCGTTAACGCAACGTCAGTCGAACTGAGCGCGCATCCAGGCCTGGTACTGCGCCACGCCGCTCTCGCCTTCGCGCGGCGCCCAGTGGGCCAATTCACCGTCGCCTACCGGGCGGTAAGGCCCGGCCTTGCACTCGAACATCATGCTGTCGGCGTCCAGTACCACTAAACCGTGGTACACGCCGGCCGGCAGGTCGACACCCAGACAATCGCCACCGGCCTGCAGGATGCGCTTGTCCACCACCGTCCCGGCTTCATCAAAGATCAACACACCGAGTCGACCCTTGAGTACCAACAAGGTTTCAGCCTTGTCGGCACTCAGATGGCGATGAGGCGGGATGTAGGTCGATGGTTGCAAGCCCACCGCCATGCGATGGCAAGGCTCGTCCATCTGATGAAAATTATGGTGTTGCCGCCCGCGAGGACTGGCCGTGGCTTTCTCGGCCAATTCGTTGAACAGCGCTTGGTCCAGAAAGCCCGGTCGGTTCATCGATTACATTCCTTTGACGGCGAAAATACCGTTGGCGTTGCGCCAGTAACCTTTGTAATCCATGCCGTAGCCAAAGATGTAACGGTCAATGCACGGCAGGCCAACGAAATCGGCTTTCAGGTCCGGACGGGCTTTGCGGTCGTGGTCCTTGTCGATCAGCACGGCGGTGTGCACGGCGCGGGCACCAGCGTGTTTGCAGAAGTCGATGATGGCGCCCAGGGTGTGACCTTCGTCGAGGATGTCGTCGATGATCAGCACATCACGGTCGATGAACGAAACTTCCGGCTTGGCTTTCCAGAACAGGTCGCCGCCGCTGGTTTCGTTGCGATAACGGGTGGCGTGCAGGTAGGACGCTTCCAGCGGGAAGTTCAGGTAGGTCAGCAACTTGCCGGAGAAAATCAGCCCGCCGTTCATGACGCAGAACACCACCGGATTGGAGTCGGCCAATTGATCGTTGATTTGCGCACCGACACGGGCGATGGCCGCTTCGACTTCGGCTTCGGTGTACAGGCAGTCAGCCTCTCGCATGATTTGACGGATATGCTCGAGATCAGCGGACATGGCGCTCTCCAGGGGGGTGGGGGCAGGGACGGGTTCGGAAAAGCGGGCAAAGGTACGCATCCCGCCCGGCCAGATCAAGCGTTTGTGGACTAACGTTCTGTATTGTCTATAGGACAACACCCTCGGATAGATTAATCTAGGCCGGTTTTTTTGCCCGCCGCCGGAGCCTTCCCCATGCCCATCCTCGAGATCCGCCACCCGCTGATCAGACATAAACTCGGCCTGATGCGCCGCGCCGACATTAGCACGAAGAACTTCCGCGAACTTGCCCAGGAAGTCGGTGCACTGCTCACCTACGAAGCCACCAAGGACCTGCCGCTGGAGTCCTATGAAATCGACGGCTGGGCTGGCACGGTCCAGGTGGAAAAAATCGCCGGCAAGAAAATCACCGTGGTGCCGATCCTGCGTGCTGGCATCGGCATGCTCGAAGGCGTGCTGAGCCTGATCCCGGGCGCCAAGGTCAGCGCCGTGGGCGTGGCCCGCAACGAGCAGACCCTGCAGGCTCACACCTACCTGGAAAAACTGGTGCCGGAAATCGACGAGCGCCTGGCAATGATCATCGATCCGATGCTCGCCACCGGCAGTTCCATGGTCGCCACCATCGACCTGCTGAAAAAAGCCGGTTGCCGGGACATCCGCGCCATGGTGCTGGTCGCCGCCCCCGAAGGCATCAAGGCGGTGGAAGACGCCCACCCCGACGTCACCATCTACACCGCTTCGATCGACCAGAAACTCAACGAGCACGGCTATATCATCCCGGGCCTGGGCGATGCCGGCGACAAGATCTTCGGCACCAAGCAGAAGGACGCTTGAGCATGCAGGATGAGTTCAACGATCCGCTCTGGCGCCAGGTGTTATCCGGCGCGCAGATGCTGTTCGTCGCCTTCGGCGCGCTGGTACTGATGCCATTGATCACCGGGCTGGACCCGAACGTAGCGCTGTTCACGGCGGGCCTGGGGACGATTCTGTTCCAGATCGTCACCGGGCGTCAGGTGCCGGTGTTCCTGGCATCGAGCTTTGCCTTTATCACGCCGATCATTCTCGCCAAGGGCCAGTTCGGCCTGGCGGCGACCATGGGCGGTGTGATGGCGGCCGGTTTCGTGTACACCTTTCTGGGCCTGGCGGTGAAGGTCAAGGGCACTGGATTTATCGACCGCTTGCTGCCACCGGTGGTGATTGGACCGGTGATCATTTCCATTGGCCTGGCCATGGCACCGATTGCCGCCAACATGGCCATGGGCAAGGCCGGCGACGGCACCGAACTGATTGCCTACCAGACGGCGATGCTGATCTCGATGCCGGCGCTGCTCACCACCCTGATCGTCGCGGTGTTCGGTAAAGGCATTTTCCGCCTGGTACCGATCATTTCCGGCGTGCTGGTGGGCTTTGCCATGGCGTTTTATTTTGGCGTGGTGGACACCGCCAAAATCGCCGCCGCGCCATGGTTCGCCTTGCCGAACTTCACCGCGCCGGAGTTCAACTGGCAGGCAATCCTGTTCATCTTGCCGGTGGCTCTGGCGCCGGCCATCGAGCACATCGGCGGGGTCATCGCCGTGGGTAGCGTGACCGGTCGCGACTACCTGAAAAAACCCGGCCTGCACCGCACTCTGCTCGGCGATGGCATCGCCACCACCGCCGCCGGCCTGTTCGGCGGCCCGCCCAACACCACCTACGCCGAGGTCACTGGCGCGGTGATGCTGACCAAAAACTACAACCCGAAAATCATGACCTGGGCGGCGATCTTCGCCATCAGCCTGGCGTTCATCGGCAAATTCGGCGCGCTGCTGCAAAGCATCCCAGTGCCCGTGATGGGCGGGATCCTGTGCCTGTTGTTCGGTTCGATCGCGGCGGTGGGCATGAACACGCTGATCCGCCACAAGATCGACTTGGGCGAAGCGCGCAACCTGGTGATCGTTTCGGTGACGCTGGTGTTTGGTATCGGCGGTGTGCTGGTAGGCACCGGCACCGGCCCGGACGATTTCGGCCTCAAAGGCATCGCGCTGTGCGCGGTGGTGGCAATCGCCCTGAACCTGATCCTGCCGGGCAATGACAGCTGGAAGCACAAGAAGGCGGAGGAACCGCTGCTGTAAATAAGCCTGTACCTGTGGCGAGGGAGCTTGCTCCCGCTCGAGTGCGAAGCGCTCGCAAAGTTTGGGGTCGCTGCGCAACCCAGCGGGAGCAAGCTCCCTCGCCACAGGTTTGTATTACAGCGCGATGGGCGCCCGCTCGCACAGGGTGCTCAACGCCTGCACCCATTGCGGATCATCATTGAGACACGGCACCAGCACTAACTCCTCCCCTCCCGCCTCACGGAACTGCTCGCGTCCGCGATCACCGATTTCTTCCAGGGTTTCGATGCAGTCGGCCACGAACGCCGGACACATCACCAGCACTTTTTTCACGCCGCTTTTGGCCAGCTCATCCAGGCGCGCTTCGGTGTAGGGCTCGATCCACTTGGCGCGCCCCAGTCGCGACTGGAATGACACTGACCATTGGCCATCCTTGAGCCCCATACGCTGGGCGAACAGGTCGGCGGTGCGAATGCATTGCGCGCGGTAACACGTAGCCATGACTTCAGGCGGCGCGTTTTTGCAGCAATCGGCGTCCTTGAAGCAATGAAAACCCGTGGGATCGAGCTTGGTCAGGTGCCGCTCCGGCAAACCATGGAAGCTCAACAGCAGATGGTCGTAATCCTGCATCAGATACGGCTTGGCACTGGCCACCAGGGCGTCGAGGTATTCCGGCTGATCGTAAAACGGCTGGAGAATCGAAAACTGCACATTGAGCTTCTTCTCGCGCACCACCCGCTTGGCTTCTTCGATCACCGTGGTGACCGTGCTGTCGGCAAATTGCGGATACAAAGGCGCCAACGTGATCTTCTTGTGGCCCTGGCTAGCCAGGCGCACCAGCGTCGATTCAATGGACGGCTCGCCATAACGCATCGCCAACTCAACCGGCCCCTGGGTCCATTGCGCAGTCATGGCTTGCTGCAAACGACGGCTGAGCACCACCAGCGGCGAGCCTTCCTCCCACCAGATCGACGCATAGGCGTGGGCCGATTGCTCGGGGCGCTTGATCAGGATCAGCGACACCAGCAGGCGCCGCACCGGCCATGGCAGGTCGATGACGTAAGGGTCCATCAGAAATTGATTGAGGTAGCGGCGCACATCGGCCACCGAAGTGGAGGCAGGCGAACCCAAATTCACCAGAAGCAACGCGTGATCGGTCATGCAACGTCCTATTTCAAAGGCGGTCCGACAAGTCGTCGAGAGCCGCATGCAAATCAGTGAACCGGAAAGTGAAACCCGCCGCCTGCAATCGGGCCGGCGTTGCGCGCTGGCCGCCCAGCAACAGCAATGACAATTCTCCCAGTGCAACCTTCAGCACCAGCTCCGGCATCGGCACCACGGCCGGCCGATGCAACACGCGCCCCAGTACCTTGGCAAAATCGCGGTTGCGCACCGGGTTCGGCGCGCAGGCATTATAAGGACCGCTGGCCTCATCGCGGTGCAGAAGAAAATCAATCAGAGCGATTTGATCGGCAATGTGAATCCACGGCATCCACTGCCGACCATTGCCAATACGCCCGCCCAGCCCCAGTTTGAACGGCAGCAGCAGGCGCGACAAAAAGCCGCCCTCGGCCGACAGGACCAGGCCGGTGCGAACCAGTACCACACGTATGCCCAAGGCCTCGGCCCGCTGCGCGGTTTCCTCCCAGGCGATGCACAATTGGCTGGCGAAGTCCTCGCTCACCGGTCCCAAGTCCTCGGTCAGCTCACGCTCGCCACCGTCGCCGTACCACCCCACCGCGGAACCGGAAATCAACAGCCCAGGTTTTTGTTCGCAACGCTCCAGCCATGCCAGTAATACTTCTGTCAGGGTGATGCGACTGCTCCACAACAACATCTTGCGTTTGTGGCTCCAGGGTCGATCCGCAATCGGCGCCCCCGCGAGGTTGACCACCGCGTCCACCGGCTCGGTAATTTCGTCGAGCCTGGCGACGCCCCGTACCTGCGCGCCGCAGATTTTTGCCACTTCTTCGGGTCGACGACTCCACACCGTCAAGCGATGGCCCTGCTCCAACCAGTGGTGGCAGAGCTGACGTCCGATCAAACCAGTACCGCCGGTCAGCAATATGTGCATGAGGTGTTCCTCGCATCGCGTTTTACCCGGCCCATTAGTCTATTTTTATAAGCAGGGATTTTTCGTATCAGGCAGGGTCTGTGTTTAACAATAGGACAACCTGTCAAAACGCGAACGGTAAAACTTATACCAAAAACCCAAATTGTACAGGTTTAAAACGAAGGCGTAGTCTGTACAGAAAGGTAAACGAGGCCCTCATGACTGTACCTATCGCAATCATCGGCACCGGCGTCGCCGGACTTTCAGCCGCTCAGGCCCTGACGGAGGCCGGGCATGTCGTTCAACTCTTCGATAAAAGCCATGGCAGTGGCGGACGCATGTCCAGCAAACGCAGTGATGCCGGCGCACTGGACATGGGCGCGCAGTACTTCACCGCTCGCGATCGCCGCTTCGTCATGGAGGTCCAGCGTTGGCAAGCCAAGGGCTGGGCAGCGGAATGGACCCCTCAGCTTTATCACTTCAAGGATGGGCAACTGAGCCCATCGCCGGACGAACAGACCCGCTGGGTCGGCACTCCGCGCATGAGCGCCATCACCCGTGCCCTGCTTGGCGAGTTGCAGGTCCAGTTCTCTTGCCGTATTACCGAGGTGTACCGTGGCCAGGAACATTGGCACTTGCAGGACGCGGAAGGCTTCACCCACGGCCCCTTCGGTCAGGTGGTGATCGCTACGCCCGCGCCCCAGGCCACTGCACTGCTGGCAGCCGTGCCCAAGCTGGCCGCAGTGGCGGCGGGTGTGAAGATGGACCCGACCTGGGCCGTAGCCCTGGCCTTCGAAACACCGCTGGATACGTCCATGGAAGGTTGCTTCGTCCAAGACAGCGCACTCGATTGGCTGGCTCGCAACCGCAGCAAACCGGGACGCGACAGCGCACTCGACACTTGGGTGCTGCACGCCACCAGCGACTGGAGCCGGCAACACATCGACATGGCCAAGGAGGCGGTGATCGAACACCTGCACGGCGCGTTCGCAGAGCTGCTGCACAGTGCAATGCCTGCTCCCAGCTTCAGCGTGGCCCATCGCTGGCTTTACGCCCGTCCCGCTGGCAACCACGAGTGGGCCGCCCTCGCAGATGCCGACCTGGGTATGTATGTCTGCGGCGACTGGTGCCTGTCCGGCCGCGTCGAAGGCGCGTGGCTCAGTGGCCAAGAAGCCGCCCGCCGTCTGCACGCCAGCCTGCAATAAAACCGCTTCATCCTGCGCTATCCGCTGCTGTCGAAACAGACAGCAGCCCACCTGCGATAAAACGACATAGCCCCCACACAAAACCGGTTGACTTGCGCTCGTTCGGACCTATTATAAAAATATTGTACACGAATAGTTTTATGTACAAGTTTTAGCACTCAGAGGTCGCCATGCCCCACGAAGCGCTCATCAAACCGAAAATCGCCATCAGCGCCTGCCTGATGGGCGCTGAAGTTCGCTTCAACGGCGGACACAAGCAATCGCAGCTATGCAGCCGCACTTTGGTTGATTACTTCGACTTCGTGCCGGTCTGCCCTGAAGTCGCCATTGGCCTGGGCATCCCTCGCGAGCCGATCCGGCTGGTGGGCAACCCCGAACGACCCGACGCGGTTGGCACGGTCCGGCATGACCTCACTGTGACCCGGCCATTGGCCGATTATGGACAGCAGATGGCAGAGGAGCTGGATGATATCTGCGGCTACATCTTCATGCAGAAATCGCCGTCCTGCGGACTGGAGCGGGTCAAGGTCTACGATCACAACAGCGTGCCACAGGACGGCGGCGGTCGCGGTATCTATGCCCGGGCGTTTTGCGAGCGCCACCCCGACTTGCCGGTAGAAGAAGACGGTCGCCTGAACGACCCGGTGCTGCGGGAAAATTTCCTGACCCGGGTATTTGCCTACGCGGCCTGGCAACCGTTGCGCCGCCAAGGCCTGACACGCCATGACCTGATCCACTTCCACTCGCGCTACAAGTATCTGTTGATGGCCCATAACCCGGTGCAATACAAAGTCTTGGGCAATCTGCTGGGGAACATGGGCAAGGCCGACCCTGACGAGCTGGGCGCACGCTATTTCAGCGCCTTGATGGCTGCCTTGAAAAAATGCGCCACCCGCCGCACTCACACTAATGTGCTGCAACACCTGAGTGGTTACCTCAAACGCGCCATCAACGCCGAGGACAAGCAGGAAGTGCAACACCTCATCGGGCAATACCGCCTCGGCATCGTACCGTTGGTGGTTCCACTGACCTTGCTCAAGCATCACTTGCGCCTGCATCCCGATCCTTATTTGGCGCAGCAGGTCTACCTGCAACCGCATCCGGAAAACCTCAGTCTGCGAAACGCCATTTGATGAAAAGCGCACCTGACTCCAGCGCCAGCGAAGACCTGGGGGCCGACTTCGCCAAAGCCCTGGCGCAGGGCTGGCTGCCCATACGCGAAGTCGCCCGGCAAACCGGCGTCAATGCCGTCACGCTAAGAGCCTGGGAGCGCCGTTACGGCCTGATCGTGCCGCACCGCACCCCCAAGGGTCACCGACTGTTCAATGCCGAACATGTGCAACGTATTTTGAGCATCCTCACCTGGATTGATCGCGGGGTGGCGGTAAGCAAGATAAAACCGCTGCTCGACACGCCGCAGCCGCCCAGCGAACCGCTGGAAAATGATTGGCAGCGCCAGCGCCACGCCCTGGTGCTGGCGGTCACGCAACTGGCCGAGCGTCAGGTCGATGACTTGGTCAATCAGGCTATGGCGCTTTATCCGCCCTGGACCGTGTGCGAACAGTTGTTGCTACCTTTGCTGGCCGAGCTGCAATTGCGCTGGCAAGGCCAGTTCGGTGCGCAGTTGGAGCGGGTGTTCCTGTACTCCTGGTTGCGCAGCAAATTCGGCAGCCGGATCTACCACAACAATCGCCAATTGCGCGGTGCGCCGTTGCTGCTGGTCAACCATTCGGACCTGCCCCTGGAACCCCACTTGTGGCTGAGCGCCTGGCTGGCCAGCAGCGCCGATTGCCCGGTGGAAGTGTTCGATGGGCCGATACCCGCGGGTGAACTGGGCCTGGCGGTCGAACGCCTCGAGGCCCGCGGGGTGCTGCTGTATTCCAGTAACGCACTGAACCTGTCCCAACTGCCGAAACTGCTCAGTGGGGTTGATTGCCCGATCATCATCGCCGGCCCGGCCGCGTCGATCCATCACGCTCGGTTATCCACAGGGTTATCGGCCGACAACGTTACCTGGGCCGAAGATCCGCTATCGGCTTACCGCGAACTGAGCCGCAGAGAACTTTTCAAATGAGAAACCGCACGCAACTGATCTGGCTGCGCAGCGACCTGCGCCTGCACGACAATACCGCCCTCGCCACCGCAGCTGCCCGGGGACCTTGCGTGGCGGTGTACCTGCCGAGCCCGGAACAATGGCGCGCGCATGACGATGCGCCGTGCAAAATCGACTTTTGGCTGCGTAACCTCGCCTCGTTGAGCACTGCCTTGGGGGAGTTGAACATCCCACTGCTGATCCGCCACGCGCCACGCTGGGATCAGGCACCGCAGATTCTGCTCTCGCTGTGCCACGAGCTGGAAATTGACGCCGTCCATGTCAATGAAGAATACGGCTTGAACGAAACCCGCCGCGATGCCGAAGTTGCCCGGACGTTGCAGGGCCAGGGCATCGAATTTCACAGCCACCTCGACCAGTTGCTGTTCAAACCCGGCAGTGTGCTGACCAAAACCGGCACCTATTTTCAAGTGTTCAGTCAGTTTCGCAAGGTCTGTTACAGCCGCCTGCACTTTTCGCTGCCGAGCCTGGTCGCCACGCCTCCCCGGCAGGCGCCCACCGGTATTGTCAGCGACCCGGTGCCCACCCAAGTCGAAGGCTTCTCGCCTGCGAGCGAAACGCTGCGAGCCCTCTGGCCAGCCGGGGAAAACGAAGCCCGACGGCGCCTGGACACCTTTGCTGAGCAACACCTCGATTATTACCAGAGCGAGCGGGACTTTCCTGCCAGGCCAGGCACCAGTCAGCTCTCGGCCTACCTGGTGGCCGGCGTGATCTCGCCGCGCCAATGCCTGCACGCGGCGCTGCAGGCCAACCAGGGTGAATTCGAGAGCGGAAGCGTCGGAGCTGTGACATGGATCAATGAATTGCTCTGGCGCGAGTTCTATAAACACATTTTGGTGGGCTATCCACGCGTCTCCCGTCATCGCGCTTTCCGCCCGGAAACCGAAGCACTGGCTTGGCGCAATGCCCCCGAAGAACTGGCGGCCTGGAAGCAGGCACGCACTGGCCTGCCAATCATCGACGCGGCCATGCGCCAACTGCTGGAAACCGGCTGGATGCACAACCGTTTGCGCATGGTGGTGGCGATGTTTCTGACCAAGAACCTGCTGATCGACTGGCGCGAGGGTGAGCGCTTTTTCATGCAACACCTGATCGACGGCGACCTGGCCGCCAACAACGGCGGCTGGCAGTGGAGCGCCTCGACCGGGACGGATGCGGCACCCTGGTTCCGGATCTTCAACCCCTTGAGTCAATCGGAAAAATTCGACCGCGAAGGATTGTTCATAAAACGCTGGTTACCTGAACTGAACGATCTCGACAAGCAACAGGTCCATAACCCAAACATGCAGGGCGAATTGTTTGGCGTAACGGATTACCCTCCTGCGATTGTCAATTTGAGTGAGTCCAGGGCGCGCGCACTGCAAGCGTTCAGAAACCTGCCAATGCGACAAGCGTGAAGTTGAACAGGTGGGCGGTCAGCGAACAGAAAATTGCTGGCCGTAGGATGCAATTTCAACCATGCAGCCATACAGTCTGAATCAGACTTGCGCGTTGCCGGTCGGAAGGAGTGTGGAATGGGCTTGGAAACTCGAAAACGTTATTGGTTGACCGGTGCCGGCAACGGTGTCGGCGCGTCGCTGGCCGAAGCGATCCTCAAAACGGGTGCGCACCTGGCCGTCAGTTCGCGTTCGTCGCGCTCGTGTGAAGACCTTGCGGCGCGTTATCCGGGACAAGTACTGGCGGTGCCGGGCAACTTGGCCGACAGCCAGACCGTACGCGAGATCGGCGAACAAATTGCCCGGCAGTGGGGCTCGCTGGACATCGTTATTCTCAACGCCGGTACAGCCGAATACGTCGACGGCCAACCCTTGGACCACACAATCATCGAACACATCGTGCGCAGCAATCTAATGGCGGCCAGCTTCTGCATTCGCGCCGCCCTGCCGCTGTTGCGCACCGGCAACATGTCCCATCTGGTGGGTATCGCCAGCCCGGCGACTTACCTGCCGCCGTCGCATAACGAGGCCGGTGGCAACGGGATGCGTCATCTGTTCGAGTCTGCTCGCCTCGACTTGGCGGCCGAGGGCATCGCCGTGACACTGGTTCATCCAGGCTCCGACAATCCTTCGCGCAGCCTCGACGATTGTTTTCCAGCCCCGGTCCGCTGGACGGCCGAATCGGCGGCACATCACGTGCTGACACAACTGGCCGAACGCCCCCCTGAAGTGGCGCTCCCCGTTTCGTCCATGACCGCACTCTGGCCGCTACCCTCATCGACCGAGTCGATGCTCACTGACGTCAACTCTAATAAAGCGGGTAACGGGTGCCCGATCAAGGGCCAACCCTGAGGGGCCCGGTTGCCTTACACTGCGCGCCATGAAAACCATCCCTGTGCATCAAATCCCCCAGCCTGCCGTCACTTGTTCGACGTGCGCAGCGTGCTGTTGCCAGTTGGAAGTGATGTTGATCACTGACACTGGTGTGCCTGAACGCTTTATCGACACGGACGAATGGGGTGGGGAAGTGATGTTGCGGCTCGACGATGGCTGGTGCGCGGCGCTGGATCGCGACAGCATGATGTGCACGATCTACGAAAAACGCCCGTTGATCTGCCGCGAGTTCGAGATGGGCGCACCGGAATGCATTGAAGAACGCAAAGGGATTGCGACGGCGTATCGGTAGCCTGTGGGAGCGAGCCTGCTCGCGATAGCGGTAGATCAGTCAATGTGAGGTTGTCTGATACTTCGCTATCGCGAGCAGGCTCGCTCCCACAGGGTTTGAGTGTTACAGCGGCATCGTGTAGTGCAGCGCGTAACTTTCGACACCGTCGTTGGTCGACTTGATGCCGGCATTGGAGTAATGAGTGGCGCGAATACCCACTTCATGTCCGCCATTGAAGCGCAGCCCCAGACCTATGCGGTCCTCGAACTGGAAAGCCGTACCCAGTTGATTGTTTTCCACTTGGGTGTTCTCGAATAACGCCACACCGATACCTGCTTCGATGTAGGGTTTTACGTTCTGACCGGCAAATTCATACACAAATACCGGCGAGAACGACAGGCTATGATTGCTGGAAGCCTCATCCCCCTCCCAGTACGTGTAGGCGCCGCTCCAGTAGCCGGTCAGGCGACCGACATCACTCTGTAGCCAACTCTTGTCCCAGTCGAACTGCATGCCCAAGCGATAGGTCATGGTCGATTCGCCGGTCTGGCCCACCCCAAACTCCACACCGGCCGCTTGTGCGGTGTAAGTGTGCCCCAACAATGCAGCTGCAAGTGCAGCCAAGCAGAATAAACGCTTCATTAGAAACATCCTTTTCCGAACAGACTTAGTTAGTTTTGTTACAAACAGACAAAGCTATAGAAATCCCCGTTAAAACAGAAGTTCAGCCCGATTCACGTATTTTTCATATTTTTTTACAGACCGAAGCTTCGCACAATGCCAGACGAATTCCATAGTGCCGGTAGGATTTTTCTTAAATGTATCGGATCAGCGCTACTCCAGAATTGAGTTTCGCTGACGGGACCGGCGGCCAGGAGCCCGCGCTCGGCCAGCAGGCGCTGCAGTTGCCGTGCCACGGCGGCCCCGGTGTCGATCAGGCTGATGCACTCGGGGACCATTTGTTTGAGCAACGGTTTGAGGAACGGATAGTGCGTACAACCCAGGATCAACGTGTCGCAGCCGGCGGCCAGCAACGGTTCGACGTAGCCCTGCAGCAATTGACGCAGGGCCGGGCTGTGAAGATCGCCCGCCTCAATCAGCTCGACCAGCCCCGGGCACGGCTGGGTGACCACCCGTACATCGATGGCGAAACGATCGAGCAATGCGGCAAATTTGGCGCTCTGCAATGTGCCGGTGGTGGCCAACACGCCGACGATGCCACTTCGGGTGGCCGCCGCCGCCGGTTTGACCGCTGGCTCCATGCCGACGATGGGCCAGTGGGGATAATCGCGACGCAAATCGGCGACCCCGGCGACCGTTGCGGTATTGCAAGCCACTACCAGCGCCTTGGCGCCCTGCTGATGGAGAAAGTCGGCGATGATCGCGCACCGCTGCCGGATGAATTCCGGGGTTTTCTCGCCGTAGGGAATGTGCCCACAGTCTGCAACGTAGAGCAGTGACTCATTGGGTAACAACCGACGGATCTCCCCCAGCACCGACAGCCCGCCGACACCCGAGTCGAACACACCGACCGGCGCTTCACTCATGCTGGCTGCCACCACAGACGCTGCACCCCGGATCACGCTTGACCCTCAGTTCACGAAAACGGCAACCCAGGGCGTCGATCAACAGCAGGCGTCCGACCAATGGCTCGCCAAAGCCGGCCAACAGCTTCAAGGCTTCAAGCGCTTGCAGGCTGCCCACCAGCCCCACCAGCGGCCCGAGCACCCCGGCTTCGCTGCAGGTCAACTCGGCCTCACTGCCATGGCCGTAGAGGCAGTGATAGCAGGGGCTTTCGGGACGGCGCGGATCAAACACCGACAACTGCCCTTCCAGGCGAATCGCCGCACCGCTGACCAGCGGTTTGCCCGCCGTGACACACGCGGCGTTCACCGCTTCGCGGGTGGAGAAATTGTCGGAACAGTCCAGCACCACATCCACCGCGGCGACGGCAGCAGACAGGCTGTCTTCGTCCATCGCCTGCGGGTGAGGCACCAGCCTGACTTCGGGGTTGAGCGCCGTCAGGCGGCGCATCGCCGAATCGACCTTGCTCAGGCCCACACTGTCGGTGTCGTGGATGATCTGGCGTTGCAGGTTGGTCAGGTCGACCGTGTCGAAATCCGCCAGGTGCAATTCACCGACGCCGGCAGCGGCCAGGTACAGCGCCACCGGAGCACCGAGGCCGCCGAGGCCGATGATCAATACGCGGCTATGCTTGAGTCGCAGTTGCCCGTCGATGTCGACGTGCTGCAACAGAATCTGCCGGCTATAACGCAACAGCTCCTGATCGTTCAGCACGGCAGGCGCCCCAGGCTGATACGCTCATGCCCGCCCAGGTCCTTGCGGCTGTGGACTTCAGCAAACCCTTGGGTTTGCAGCAGATCACGCACCGCGTCGGCCTGATCGTAACCGTGCTCGAGCATCAGCCAACCGCCCGCTTCAAGATGTTCGGGGGCCTGGGCGATGATTGTGCGCAAATCGTCAAGCCCGTCGTGGCCTGCTACCAGGGCACTGGCCGGCTCGAAACGTACGTCGCCCTCAGCCAGGTGAGGATCAGTGGCGGCTATATAAGGCGGGTTGCTGATGATCAGCTCAAAACGCTCGCCGCCCAAAGCGCTGAACCAGTGGCTGCTCAGCACGGTGACGTTGCGCAGGTCCAGGCGCTGGCGATTGCGTTCGGCCAAGGCCACGGCTTCCAGCACACGGTCGAGCGCGGTAACGTTCCAGGCCGGGCGCTCGCTGGCCAAGGCCAGGGCAATCGCGCCGCTGCCGGTGCCCAAATCCAGAACCCTGGCCGGTGTGGCCGGCAGCAAGGCCAACGCGGTTTCCACCAGCAGTTCGGTGTCGGGACGCGGAATCAATGTGTGGGGCGCCACTTCCAGGTCGAGCTTCCAGAAGCCTTGCTGTCCGAGGATATAAGCCACTGGCTCACCGCCACGGCGGCGGCGCAGGTATTCAGAGAACAGCAACGCCGCTTCGCTTGGCACGATTCGCTCGGGCCAGGTGTGCAGGAAGCTGCGAGACTTGCCCAATGCAGCGGCCAGCAACAATTCGGCATCCAGCCGGGGCGTGGGCGAATCCGGCAGCTCGGCGGCGCGTAACAAACTGGCGATGATGGTCATATATTCACCTGTGCTTACTCGCCAATCGCAGCCAACTGGTCGGCCTGGTATTCAGCCAGCAACGGTTCGATCACCGCATCGACGCCGCCGGCGAGAATTTCGTCGAGCGAATACAACGTCAGGTTGACTCGATGGTCGGTGACCCGGCCCTGGGCGAAGTTGTAGGTACGGATCCGCTCCGAACGATCCCCCGAGCCCACCAGCAGCTTGCGTTCGCTGGCGATGGCGTTGGCCGCGGCGCTGGTCTGCTGGTCGTTGAGCTTGGCCGACAGCCAGGACATCGCACGCGCACGGTTCTTGTGCTGGGAACGTTCTTCCTGGCACTCGACCACGATGCCCGAAGGCAGGTGAGTGATGCGGATCGCCGAATCGGTCTTGTTGACGTGCTGGCCACCCGCGCCCGAGGAGCGGTAGGTGTCGACCCGCAGGTCCGCCGGGTTGATCTCGATGGCTTCCTGCTCGTCCGGCTCGGGCAAAACCGCCACGGTGCAGGCCGAAGTGTGAATGCGTCCCTGAGATTCAGTGGCCGGTACACGCTGGACGCGGTGGGCACCGGATTCGAATTTCAGCTTGCCGTAGACGTTGTCACCCTCGACCCGGGCGATGACTTCTTTATAGCCACCGTGTTCGCCTTCGTTCTCCGAGAGGATTTCCACCCGCCAGCCGCGACGCTCGGCGTAACGCGAATACATGCGGAACAGGTCACCGGAGAATATCGCCGCCTCGTCGCCGCCGGTCCCGGCACGGATCTCGAGAAACACATTGCGACCGTCATTAGGGTCCTTGGGCAACAGCATGCGTTGCAGATTGCTTTCCAGTTCGACCAACTGCTCCTTGGCCTCACGAACTTCCTCGACCGCCATTTCGCGCATATCCGGATCGCTGTCCTTGAGCAACGCCTGGGCGCCTTCAAGGTCGCCCTGGACTTTGAGCAACTGTTTATAGGTGGCGACAATCGGCTCGACTTCGGCGTATTCCTTGGAGTACGTGCGGAATTTGTTCTGGTCGGAAATGACTTCGCCATCGCCCAGCAAGGCGGTCAGTTCTTCGAAACGGTCCTGGAGGATGTCCAGCTTATTGAGCAGTGACGCTTTCATTGCGATTTTTTATCCGAAAAGCTATCCGGTGAACCCTCACCGAGGGCAAAGAGTTCCTGGGCCATGGCCAACGCATCGAGGCGGCCTTCGGCAGTCAGCTTCTTGAGTTGGACACTGGGCGCGTGGAGCAATTTATTGGTCAGGCCGCGAGCCAGCTGTACCAGCACCTCTTCAGCGCTGCCACCATTTGCCAGCAGGCGCTGGGCCTTCTGCAGTTCTTCGTCGCGCAGGCGTTCGCTCTGCTGACGATAAGCCTTGAGCACATCCACCGCCGCAAGCTCGCGCAGGCGCACCATGAAATCCTCGGCGCCGACGGTGATCATTTCTTCGGCCGCCTGAGCCGCGCCTTGCCGGCTCTTGAGATTCTCGGCGACCACTTCGTGCAGGTCGTCGACACTGTAGAGATAAACGTCGTCCAGCTCGCCGACTTCCGGCTCGATGTCCCGGGGAACGGCAATGTCCACCATGAAAATCGGCTTGTGCTTGCGCAGCTTCAAGGCGCTTTCCACCGCGCCTTTGCCCAGGATCGGCAACTGGCTGGCGGTGGAGCTGATGACGATGTCGCTGTGCACCAGTTCGGCCGGGATGTCCGAGAGCAGCACGGCGTGGGCGCCGAACTGCTCGGCCAGGGTACTGGCGCGCTCCAGTGTGCGGTTGGCGACGACGATACGCTTGACCCCCAGGTCGTGCAGATGGCGGGCGACCAGGGTGATGGTCTCCCCTGCACCGATCAGCAGTGCCTGGCTGCGTTGCAAATCGCTGAAAATCTGTTTCGCCAGGCTGACCGCGGCAAACGCCACGGACACCGGGTTTTCACCGATGGCCGTGTCGGTGCGCACCTGTTTGGCCGCATTGAACGTGGCCTGGAACAGGCGCCCCAGCAGAGGCCCGACCGTGCCCGCCTCGCGGGCCACGGCGTAGGCCGACTTCATCTGGCCGAGAATCTGCGGTTCGCCCAGCACCAGCGAATCGAGCCCGGAGGCGACGCGCATCATGTGACGAACGGCCGCATCGTCCTCATATACATAGGCACTGGCGCGCAGCTCTTCAAGACTCAGATCGTGATATTCAGCCAGCCAGCGCAGCACGGTATCGGCCGAAATGTGATCCTGCTCTATATAAAGCTCGCTGCGATTGCAGGTGGAGAGGATGGCAGCCTCGCGGCTCTCGGTGAGTCGGCAAAGCTGCTGCAGGGCCTCAACCAGTTGCTCAGGCGTAAAGGCCACGCGCTCGCGGACGTCTACGGAAGCAGTCTTGTGGTTAATACCAAGTGCAAGGAAGGCCATTCAAGGTCGCTGATAGTGACGTGAAGCCGGCAATTGTCCTACTTCGCCAGATTCAGAACAACCACTCGATATCTATCGCCCTGCTGCGCGCCGTAAATCGACGGGCCGGTTATGTTTGACCGAAGGCTTGTGTCATGATGATCCGACCGCAGGTTAGTCGTCCTTTTCCTATATGAATAGATCTTCCGCGTTGCTCCTCGCTTTTGCCTTGCTCAGCGGCTGCCAGTCCATGGCCCCCGTGTCGACAGACGGTACGTCGCCGGTCGAAGACAGCACCCAGGCCCCTGAAAAGCCCAAGGTCTATGGCTCGTTCAGCGAAGAAACCATTTTCAGCCTGTTGAGCGCAGAACTGGCCGGCCAGCGCAATCGTTTCGATATTGCGCTGGACAACTACGTCACCCAGGCCATCAATACACAGGACCCGGGCATCTCCGAGCGGGCGTTTCGCATTGCCGAATACCTGGGTGCCGATCAGCCCGCCCTGGACACCGCGCTGATCTGGGCCAAAAACGCACCGCAAGACCTCGAAGCGCAACGCGCCGCCGCCGTGCAACTGGCGCGGGCCGGACGCTACGACGACTCCATGGTGTATATGGAAAAAGTCCTGCTGGGCAAGGGCGACACCCATTTCGATTTTCTTGCGCTGTCAGCGGCCGATACCGACCAGGAAACCCGCGACGGCCTGACCAAAAGCTTCGATCGGTTGCTGCAGCGTCACCCCAACAACGGCCAACTGATTTTCGGCAAGGCCCTGCTGCTGCAACAGGATGGCGACACCCAAGGTGCCCTTACCCTGCTGGAAGACAATCCGCCGCAAGCAGGTGAAGTGGCGCCGATCCTGCTTCGCGCACGCTTGCTGCAAGGCTCGAACCGCGGCGACGAAGCCCTGCCGCTGCTGGAAAAAAGCATCCGGCAATACCCGGACGACAAGCGCCTGCGCCTCACTTACGCGCGCATGCTGGTGGAAAACAACCGCATGGACGACGCCAAGGTAGAGTTTTCCAGCCTGGTTCAGCAGTACCCTGAAGACGATGAATTGCGCTATTCCCTGGCATTGGTTTGCCTGGAAGCCAAGGCCTGGGAGGAAGCCAAGGTTCACCTGCAAGACCTGATTGCACGGGGAACCCATGTCGACTCGGCCCACCTGAACCTGGGTCGCATCGCTGAAGAACGCAACGACCCCGAGAGTGCGCTGCTCGAGTACGCCCAGGTCGGCCCAGGCAACGACTACCTGCCGGCCCAGTTGCGCCAGGCCGACATCCTGATGAGCAACGGCAAAACGGCCGAGGCCCAGAGCCGCCTCGCCGTGCAACGAGACACCCAGCCGGACTATGGCATCCAGTTGTACTTGATCGAGGCCGAAACCCTGTCGGCCAATAATCAGGGCGACAAAGCCTGGACCGTGCTCGATCAGGCGCTGAAGCAGTACCCGGACGACCTGAACCTGTTGTACACCCGCGCCATGCTGGCGGAAAAACGCAATGACCTGGCCCAGATGGAGACAGACCTGCGCCTGATCATCCAGCGCGACCCCAACAATGCCATGGCCCTCAATGCCCTGGGTTACACCTTGTCTGATCGCACCACCCGATACGCCGAAGCCAAGGTGCTGATCGAACAGGCCCACCAGCTCAACCCGGAAGACCCCGCCGTGCTCGACAGTCTTGGCTGGGTGCATTTCCGCCTGGGTAACCTCGACGAGGCCGAACGCCTGCTGCGCCAGGCCCTGGAGCGTTTTCCCGACCAGGAAGTCGCCGCTCACCTGGGCGAAGTCCTGTGGGCCAACGGCAAACAGCGCGAAGCCCGGCAGATCTGGAGCAAGTTCCTCAAGGAACAGCCCGACAGCCCGATCTTGCGCAGCACCATCAAACGCCTGACCGGATCAGAGACCCTTTAAAATTATGTTTTTGCGCCACTTCATCGTTTTCAGCTTTATCGCCCTGCTCGCCGGTTGCGCCGGCTTCGGCGCCCGAGAATCCGTCCAGGGCCACGGCAACACGACCCAATGGCGTGAACACAAACAACAACTGAGCGGTCTCGACGGCTGGCAGATCGACGGCAAGATCGGCATACGCGCACCGAAAGACTCGGGCAGCGGCACGCTGTTCTGGCTGCAACGCCAGGACTACTACGACATTCGCCTGTCCGGCCCGCTGGGGCGCGGCGCGGCGCGCCTGACCGGCCGGCCCGGCCAGGTTTCGCTGGAAGTGGCCAATCAGGGTCGCTACGAGTCCCCCTCCCCGGAAGCCTTGCTGGAAGAGCAACTGGGCTGGAAGCTGCCCGTATCCCACCTGACCTGGTGGGTTCGCGGCCTGCCGGCACCGGACAGCAAAAGCCGCCTGACCCTCGACGCCGACAGCCGCCTGTCCAATCTTGAACAGGATGACTGGCAAATCGAATACTTAAGCTACGCCGAGCAAAACGGCTACTGGTTGCCCGAACGCATCAAACTGCATGGCAGTAACCTGGACGTCACGCTGGTGATCAAGCGATGGCAGCCGCGCAAGCTGGGGCAATGACATGACCGCTGCACGCCTGACCCTGCCCTCCCCGGCCAAGCTCAACCTGATGCTGCACATCCTGGGCCGTCGCCCGGACGGCTATCACGAGTTGCAGACGATCTTTCAGTTTCTCGACTACGGCGATGAAATCACCTTTGCCGTGCGTGACGACGGCGTGATTCACCTGCACACCGAATTCCAAGGCGTTCCTCACGACAGCAACCTGATCGTCAAAGCCGCGAGAAAACTTCAGGAGCAATCCGGTTGCTCGCTGGGCATTGATATCTGGATCGAAAAAATCCTGCCCATGGGCGGCGGCATCGGCGGCGGCAGCTCAAACGCGGCGACGACTTTGCTGGGGCTCAACCACCTGTGGCAGCTGGGTTGGGACGCCGATCGCCTGGCCGCATTGGGCCTGACGCTGGGCGCCGACGTGCCGGTTTTCGTACGGGGCCACGCCGCTTTTGCCGAGGGCGTCGGGGAAAAACTCACACCGGTAGAGCCCGAGGAACCCTGGTACTTGGTGCTGGTGCCGCAAGTATCTGTAAGTACAGCAGAAATTTTTTCAGATCCACTGTTGACACGTAACTCTCCGCCCATTAAAGTGCGCCCCGTTCCCAAGGGAAACAGTCGAAATGACTGCTTACCGGTGGTAGCAAGGCGTTATCCAGATGTTCGTAACGCTTTGAATTTGTTAGGTAAATTTACCGAAGCAAAACTCACCGGAACTGGAAGTTGTGTGTTTGGGGGCTTCCCAAGCAAAGCTGAAGCTGATAAAGTCTCGGCCCTTCTGACAGAGACCCTTACAGGGTTTGTAGCAAAAGGAAGCAACGTTTCGATGTTGCATCGCAAGCTGCAAAGTCTGCTCTAAAGGAATCGAGTGCTGGGCACTCGCAGCAACAGATACAGGGGCGTCGCCAAGCGGTAAGGCAGCAGGTTTTGATCCTGCCATGCGTTGGTTCGAATCCAGCCGCCCCTGCCATTTTCCTATACTCATCCAGGTATACCCTCAGCCTTCAGGTACTGCGCGTGTCCAAGATGATGGTCTTTACGGGGAACGCTAACCCCGATCTGGCTCGGCGTGTTGTACGTCAGCTGCATATCCCTCTCGGTGACATCTCTGTCGGTAAATTCTCCGACGGCGAAATCACTGCCGAGATCAATGAAAACGTTCGCGGTAAAGACGTCTTCATTATTCAGCCGACTTGCGCTCCGACCAACGATAACCTGATGGAACTCGTCGTGATGGCTGATGCCTTCCGCCGCTCCTCGGCTACTCGTATTACTGCTGTTATTCCTTACTTTGGTTATGCCCGTCAGGATCGCCGTCCGCGTTCCGCACGTGTGGCAATCAGCGCGAAAGTCGTGGCTGACATGCTTACCGTAGTCGGCATCGATCGTGTGCTCACGGTCGATCTGCATGCTGACCAGATCCAGGGCTTCTTCGATATTCCCGTGGATAACATCTACGGCTCCCCGGTTCTGGTGGATGACATTGAAGATCAGCGCTTCGAAAACCTGATGATCGTTTCCCCGGACATTGGCGGCGTCGTGCGTGCACGGGCCGTTGCCAAATCCCTGGGCGTTGATCTGGGTATCATCGACAAACGCCGTGAGAAAGCCAATCACTCCGAAGTGATGCATATCATCGGCGACGTTGAAGGGCGTACCTGTATTCTGGTTGACGACATGGTCGATACCGCCGGCACCCTGTGCCACGCGGCCAAGGCCCTGAAAGAGCATGGCGCTGCCAAGGTCTTTGCCTACTGCACACACCCTGTGCTGTCGGGTCGAGCGATCGAAAACATTGAAAATTCCGTGCTGGACGAGCTGGTGGTCACTAACACCATCCCGCTGTCCGCTGCAGCACAAGCCTGTGCGCGTATCCGTCAACTGGATATCGCACCGGTTGTTGCCGAGGCGGTTCGCCGCATCAGCAATGAAGAATCGATCAGTGCGATGTTCCGTTAAGGGCCCTGCCCTTTCCATAACATCTCGTTGACGAAAAGCGCCCCGCCCCGACATTAACTGCCGGGGCGGGGCTTTTTTGCCCATATCGCCTTTAGCGCTGGTCGCAAACGCTGGGGCGAATGTGGTTATTTTGGAGATACAACATGAACGATTTTACCCTGAATGCTGAAGTGCGTTCCGACCTGGGGAAAGGTGCGAGCCGCCGCCTGCGTCGTCTCGCAAGCCTGGTACCAGCTGTAGTCTACGGTGGCGACAAAGCCCCTGAGTCCATCAGCATGCTGGCCAAAGAAGTTGCCAAACTGCTCGAAAACGAAGCGGCCTACAGCCACATCATCGAACTGAACGTTGGCGGCACCAAGCAAAACGTCGTGATCAAAGCCCTGCAGCGTCACCCGGCCAAAGGCCACGTGATGCACGCTGACTTCGTACGCGTTATTGCCGGTCAGAAGCTGACTGCTGTTGTTCCAGTGCACTTCATCAACGAAGCTGCTCCGGTCAAGAAAGGCGGCGAAATCTCGCACGTGACCTCCGAGCTGGAAGTTTCCTGCCTGCCAAAAGACCTGCCTGAATTCATCGAAGTCGACCTGGCTGACGCCGAAATCGGCACGATCATTCACCTGTCCGACCTCAAGGCTCCTAAAGGCGTTGAGTTTGTTGCCCTGGCGCACGGCGATGACAAGGCTGTTGCCAACGTCCACGCTCCACGTGTTGCTCCAGAAGCGACTGAAGAAGAAGCTGCAGAGTAATTTCACTCTGTCGCCGGAGTGACCGGAAACATCGCGGACTGGAACGTAGCGAGACAGCGGGCGAGAATGCGAAGTTTACTTAACGGTAGATCTGCCATTTTCGTCCCACTGTCGCAATACCGTTTGAGCGCGACGTTGTTATCCACACTCCAGGAAGGGCCCCTATCGTGACTGCCATTAAACTGATCGTTGGCCTGGGAAATCCAGGCGCCGAATACGAACAGACCCGGCATAACGCAGGGGCCCTTTTTGTTGAGCGCATCGCGCACGCACAAGGCGTCAGCCTGGCGGCCGATCGCAAATATTTCGGCCTGACCGGGCGCTTCTCGCATCAGGGTCAGGATGTTCGTCTGTTGATTCCCACCACCTACATGAACCGCAGCGGCCAGGCCGTGGCGGCATTGGCCGGTTTCTTTCGCATCAAGCCTGAAGAAATCCTGGTGGCCCACGACGAACTCGACCTGCCTCCGGGCGTCGCCAAGCTCAAGCAGGGCGGCGGCCATGGCGGTCACAACGGGTTACGCGACATCATCGCGCAACTGGGTAATCAGAATACCTTTCACCGCCTGCGGCTCGGCATCGGCCACCCGGGCGTTGCCAGTATGGTTTCAAATTTTGTCCTGGGTCGTGCGCCTCGCGCCGAACAGGAAAAACTCGATGCCAGCATCGACTTTGCCCTCGGCGTGCTGCCGGATATCCTCGCCGGTGAATGGAACCGCGCGATGAAAAACCTGCACAGCCAGAAGGCCTGACTCTACTCCGAGGGGAAACACCATGGGATTCAATTGCGGCATCGTCGGCCTGCCTAACGTCGGCAAGTCCACCCTGTTCAACGCCCTGACCAAATCCGGTATCGCGGCCGAGAACTTCCCCTTCTGCACCATCGAGCCGAACACCGGTATCGTGCCAATGCCGGATGCGCGCCTGGAAGCCCTGGCGGCCATCGTCAATCCCAAGCGTATCCTGCCGACCACAATGGAATTCGTCGACATCGCAGGCCTGGTGGCTGGCGCCTCGAAAGGTGAAGGCCTGGGTAACAAATTTTTGGCCAACATCCGCGAGACCGATGCCATCGCTCACGTGGTGCGCTGCTTTGAAGACGAGAACGTGATTCACGTCTCCAACAGCGTAGACCCCAAGCGTGACATCGAGATCATCGACCTTGAGCTGATCTTCGCCGACCTCGACAGCTGCGAGAAGCAACTGCAGAAAGTCACCCGCAACGCCAAGGGCGGTGACAAGGACGCAGTGGTCCAGAAAGCCATGCTGGAGCAATTGATTGCTCACTTCACCCTCGGCAAGCCTGCGCGCACCCTGATGAAGAGCATGAATGCCGACGAAAAAGCGGTGATTCGTGGCTTCCACCTGTTGACCACCAAGCCGGTCATGTACATCGCCAACGTCGCTGAAGACGGTTTCGAGAACAACCCGCTGCTGGACGTGGTCAAGGCCATTGCCGAAGAAGAAGGCGCCATGGTCGTTCCGGTCTGCAACAAGATCGAAGCGGAAATCGCCGAGCTGGACGATGGTGAAGAGAAAGACATGTTCCTCGAGGCCCTGGGCCTGGAAGAGCCCGGCCTGAACCGCGTGATCCGCGCCGGTTATGAAATGCTCCACCTGCAGACCTACTTCACTGCCGGTGTCGAAGAGGTCCGCGCCTGGACCGTACGCGTCGGCGCCACCGCCCCGCAAGCCGCCGGCGTGATCCACACCGACTTCGAAAAAGGCTTCATCCGCGCCGAAGTCATCGCCTACGCAGACTTCATCCAGTACAAAGGTGAAGCCGGCGCCAAGGAAGCCGGTAAATGGCGCCTGGAAGGCAAGGAATACATCGTCAAAGATGGCGACGTGATGCACTTCCGCTTCAACGTTTAATGGAGCCAGTGGAGTCACACGGACGTCCCTAGACGAAAAAATCCCCGTAATCATTGCTGATACGGGGATTTTTTTCGTCTTGGGATTTTCACCGGTGATAGAGGGTCGCCATACGTTTCAAACAAACGAGGCCGCGAATGCGGCCCCATCTCTTCCACGTTAGCTTTTACGCAACAGCACCCTCGTCACCCGACGCTCTTCAACCTCGACAACGGTCATGCTCCACTCCTGCCAATCGAGTTTGTCTCCGATGATCGGCAAGCGGTCCAACAAGCTCATGACCAAACCGGCGAGCGTCTGATAGTCATCCGTCGCTTTCGCCTGAAAGCCGATGTGCTCGCGAACCTGGCTGAGATTCAGCGCGCCGCTGACCAGAAAACCGTCATCCTGGGCAACGATGTTCGGGCCTTCGATTTCACTGGCATCAGGCAGCTCACCGGCGATGGATTCGAGAATATCGGTCATGGTGAGAAGACCAATGAAATCACCGAACTCGTTCACCACGAAGGCAATGTGGGTCGACTCTTTGCGCATCTGTTCCAGCGCGTTGAGAATCGTGAAATTGTCCAGCAGGTTGATGGCCGTGCGAGCCATGGCTTCCAGATTCGGCTGGTTGCCCGCCAACAGTTCCTTGAGCAACTCCTTCTTGTGGATGAACCCCAAAGGTTCATCCACACGTCCTTCACGGATCAACGGCAACCTGGAATACGACGAGTGCATCAGTCTGGTGCGAATCTCTTCTGCAGAGTCGGCCAGGTCGATGTGGTCGATTTCTGCACGATGAGTCATGACGCTGCGTATTGGGCGCTCCGCCAACTGCAGCACGCCGCTGATCATGACCCGTTCTCGTCGGTGGAAGACCTGTTCGGCTTCATCGCCTGACAACATGTCAGCAATTTCTTCACCGACTTCATCAGCCCCCAACTTTTGTCCGCCCAGCAAACGCATGACGGCATGGGCGGTGCGCGCGCGCATAGGACGATGACCTTGCATGCTTCTCTTGCGACGTGAGCGAGCCAGCTGGTTGAACAGTTCGATCAGGATCGAGAAACCGATCGCGGCGTAGAGATAACCTTTCGGAATGTGAAAGCCCAGGCCTTCAGCCGTGAGGCTGAAGCCGATCATCATCAAAAAGCCCAGGCAAAGCATGATGACGGTTGGGTGGCTGTTGACGAATTGGGTCAGGGGCTTACTTGCGATGATCATCAGGCCGATGGAGAAAATCACCGCGATCATCATGACCGACAGGTGTTCCACCATGCCCACGGCAGTGATCACGGCATCCAGGGAGAAGACCGCGTCCAGCACCACAATCTGCGCAACGATGGGCCAGAACATCGCATAGGCGGCGTTACCTGTACGCTCGGTGACATGCCCCTCGAGTCGTTCATGCAACTCCATGGTGGCCTTGAACAACAGGAACACGCCACCGAACAGCATGATCAGGTCCCGGCCCGAGAACGTCTTGTCGAAGACCTCGAACAACGGCTCGGTCAGGGTCACCATCCAGGAGATGCTGGCCAGCAGGCCAAGACGCATCAACAACGCCAGCGACAGGCCAATGATACGGGCACGATCGCGCTGCTCCGGCGGCAGCTTGTCAGCCAGGATGGCGATGAACACGAGGTTATCAATGCCGAGCACCAGCTCCAGCACGATCAGGGTCAGCAGGCCTAGCCATGCCGTAGGATCAGCAATCCATTCCATAAGGGTTATTCAACCTCTCGTAGAGTCGGGGCGAAAGGCGCGAGAGGAAAAAACTTTATCAAGCGGATGGAGCGAGGCATGGCTTGAGAGACGACACCGTTACTCTCGCAGAGAGGAATCGCTGAGAAGCCTGCAGATGGCATTTGGACGTCTGGAGAGCCGGAAAAACCGGATATACGCGGGGTAATACAGAGCGGACTGGTACAGGGCGCGGATTGAAAAAAACGACTGGGAGGCTCCAGGAGGGTGTTCATATAAACCTGAAAATAATTGGGGAGCTGATCCTATAATGTTTCAGAACGCGTCACACAGATCGAATTATTACAGAATCTGACACCCCCGCACGGCTCTGGAGATAGGACGACGGCCCAACTTCATTAGCTTGCCAACGGCAACCTCACCACGAACTCGCTTCCCTTGCCATCGCCCTCACTCTTGCCGAGCACTGTACCACCGTGGCTTTCGACCAACTCGCGCACCACCGTCAGACCAATGCCCAGGCCAGCGCCGTTGAAGCCGATGGCGTGAACATCCTGCACAAAGGGTTCAAAAATAAAGGGCAGCGACTTGGCCGAAATACCGATGCCGGTATCGCGGATGCTTATCTCCAAATCACCGCCTTCGACGCTGACCGACAGCATGACGGTGCCGCCCACGGGGGTGTATTTGGCCGCATTACCCAACAGGTTGCCGAGAATCTGAGCAAGCCGCACCGGATCGCCGTACACCGACAGGGCACACTCGGGTATTTGGGCGCTGAACAGCAAATTGCTGCTGATCATGACCGGTTTACAGATATCGATGACCTCACGAATGATCTGAACCATATCGACGATTTGGCAATCGAGACGAAACTTGCCAGTACTGACGCGGGAAACATCAAGCAAGTCCTCGACTAATCGAGACATGTGCCGGACCTGACCTTCGATCAACGTCTGCATGCGCGGCAACTCCTCACTGGGCACCCGCACCAGTCGGCCGGCAATCAAGCTGATAGGGGTCAGCGGATGGCGCAGTTCGTGGGCGACCAAGGCGAGAACGCTACGCTGGCGCTCCAGCGCCCGCTCGGCCGAGTCTTGCAGGTGCTGCGCGCTGAGGGCGGCAATGACCAATTGCTCATTGGCTTCGCGCATCTGCAGATACAATTGTTGTTCTGCCTGCGTGAATGCCGGTTTTTCAGCCTCGGACTGGGCCGACAGGATCGCCAGGACCAACTGTTGATTGGCCTCGATCAGTTGCTCGACTTGTTGCTTATCGGCGAGTTGGGTGTTGGCGTCGTTCAGTTCCTTGTGCAGCGCGGCCAGCACCGCGCGCGCCTCGACGGTTTTCTGGCCGAGCAGGAACAGCTCGCGAGCAGCCGTCGCCTTCGCCTGCTCATTCCCGCCGTTGGCCTCATTCATGATGATGCCTCATCCAGTACCTTTGCCAGAAAGCTGCCGGGTAGGCCGTCCTCCGAGCAAACCTTCTTGATCCGGCAACATTTCACCGATCTGCAAACCGCCATCGTCGATGCTGTAAAGGCGTAACTCATCGGAGTGAGCGCTGGCCCGTACCTTGACCACAGCCATGATGCGCAATAAACGGCTTTGCACTTCAATGTAGCGCTGAACGATGATTGCGTCGGTGAGGAAAGCCGTGCCGTAAGGACTGAAACGCAGATCCGTGTAGCGATCCTCCAACTCCGAGGTCAGCAATACACTGACACCAGCGCTGGTCAACGCGGTGACCATGCGCGACAGTGACTCGCGAAAATCTTCGCGAAAGGTCGGCGCCAGGGCCAGCTCGAAACCCGACAGCGAGTCAATCACCACCCGCGTGGCGTTCAGGCGAGCAATCTCGCTCAACAGCAACTGCACGATCTCGTCGATGGACAGGTCTGGAGCACGGCTATCCACCAGCCCGACTTTACCGCTCTTGATCAAGTTTGAGAGGGTGGCATTCTGGGAGTGATCAGGGCGCTGCTCGAACACCGCGATCACGCCGTTTTCACCATTTCGCGCGCCTTCTGCGAGAAAAGATGCCGCGAGAATGCTTTTTCCAGAACCCGACGGGCCAGCGACCAACAACGAATATCCGCGCGGCAGACCACCACCGAGCATTTCGTCGAGCGACGGCACTCCCATACCCAAGCGGTTGATGGGGAACTCCAGCGGGGCTTCGACCGGATTGTAGTGCGCCGGGGCAAATACCTTGATCCCCGACGAGGCGATACGGAAGGTATGCAGACCCGGCAGCGTCGGCTGGCCGCGCATCTTCATGATTTCCATCTTGCGCACCATGGAATTGCGCTGAACACTCTGGCGCAGCCAGATCAGTCCGTCGGCCACGGTGAAAATCGGGTTGGTATCGGTTTCGGTGAAATACTCACCGATCAGGAAAGTCGTGGCCTGCCAGGTGGTCATCAACATGCCCAGTTGCTGGACGAACTGCGGCAAGTTGTTATTCGGGTTGTCCTGGGTTTGGCTGGCCAGCACCACCGAGCGGAACGAGTCAACGAACACCAGCGCCGGGGAGTGAGCCTCCACCTCGCTGACAATGCGCCGCAGCACTTCGTCCAGATCCCCGGCCAGGGTGTCGTCAGCCAGGTTGACGTAACGGATCGATTGATTGATCGCGTCGCTGTCAAAGAAGTCGAACTGCTGCTGATAACGCAGCATCTTCAGCGGCGGCTCACCCAGCACGGTAAAAAACAATGCCGGACGTTCGGGGGTCGCCAGGGCAAACATCATCTGGTGCGCGAGGGTGGTCTTGCCGCAACCAGGTGGGCCGGCGATCAGGTTGAATGAAAACTCCGGCAATCCTCCGCCCAAGACCTCGTCCAGTCCTGGCACGCCGGTGGCCAGGCGGTTGATAGTCACTTTGCTGCTCATGGCGAATTTTCCTGCGAAGGGGTGTCGCTCAAAGAAGAATCCCACACGCCACGAAGCAAACGTGCGGTAAGCGAGGGTCCGATCAGCGTGGTCAGCAACTCGTAGAAGGTGGTCAGCAACATTTCACCGAAAAACAGCGCATCGGCTTCGCTTTGCTCAACGAGTACTGATTTAAGGGCAGTCAGAACCAGGCCGGGCGGCACCTTGTCGCAGGTGCTGGTCAGGCGCGGATAAGTGGTCCCACACAGGCGCAGGCTGCGGCGAAACAATGCGGCAACCCCTTGCTGACCAATGACAGGCGTCAGGGCCGCTTCTATATCCTGCAAAATGGAAATGATCGCGTGGGCAGTCTTTGCAATGTCAGCGTTGGGACCAACGCGGTGCGCCAGAGAAGCTACGATCTGACGGCTCTCTTCGCTTAGCGTGGACATGGCCAACTGATATCCGATGAGCGAGTATTGATAGTACACCCTAAGGGGCGTTATCGAGACGCTGATAGACAACGCAATGCAATTGCGATCATTCAAGAACTGGATTGGCCCCGTGGCGAGGGAGCTACCCCCCGACCGTGCTTTGCTCGCAATGGCGGCTGATTTGCAATCTACCGCCGCCAATAACAGCTCGGCTCAGGCTTTTTTGGTCCTCGGCAGAAAAATCGCTAATACCCCGAACAACGGCAAAAACGAGCACAACCAATACACATACTCGATGCCACGGATGTCCGCCAGATGCCCCAGCAGCGCGGCGCCAATCCCGCCGAAGCCGAACATCAACCCAAAGAACACGCCGGCAATCATGCCGACATTACCCGGCACCAGTTCCTGGGCATACACCACGATGGCCGAGAACGCGGAGGCCAGGATGAAGCCGATGACCACGCTGAGGATGCTCGTCCACAGCAGGTCAACGTGAGGCAGGATCAGGGTGAACGGCGCCACGCCAAGAATCGAGAACCAGATCACCGCCTTGCGCCCGACCTTGTCGCCGATAGGGCCACCAAAAAAAGTGCCCGCTGCTACTGCGCCAAGAAACAGAAACAGGTGCAACTGCGAGGAGGCCACCGACAGGTCGAACTTCTCGATCAGGTAGAAGGTGAAGTAGCTGGTGAAACTGGCCATGTAGAAATACTTGGAGAACACCAGCAGCCCCAACACCGCCAGCGCACTCAAGACCCGGCCCCTGGATAAACCGTGAGTAGCGGCCTGGCCTTGCTTGAGCTTGAACAGGTTCAGATGATTGGCGTACCAGCGGCTGATGCGGTACAGCACGAACAGCGCAAACAATGCGAACAGTCCGAACCAGGCCACGTTGCCTTGCCCGTACGGGATGATGATCGCCGCCGCCAGCAAAGGGCCGAACGCGGAACCGGCGTTGCCCCCCACCTGGAACGTCGACTGCGCCAAGCCGTAACGCCCTCCCGACGCCAGTCTGGCGACTCGCGAAGCCTCCGGGTGAAAGGTCGACGAGCCAATACCGATCAAACCGGCGGCCAGCAGAATCATGGCGAAACTGCCGACCATGGACATCATCACGATACCGATCAGCGTGCACACCGTACCGGCCGGTAGCAGCCAGGGCTTGGGGTGTCGATCCGTGTGATAACCCACCCAAGGCTGCAGCAGCGACGCCGTCATTTGGAAGGTCAGCGTAATCAGGCCAACCTGGGTGAAGGTCAGGCCATAACTGGCCTTGAGCATTGGATAGATAGAAGGCAGTACCGCCTGGATCAGGTCGTTGATCAAATGCGCCAACGCCACGGCACCGATGATGCGCATGACCAACGGGCTGCTTTGGGGCGTCGCAGGGATGGACGCGGTATTGCCCTGGGTATCGCTGATCGCCATGGGAGTTTCCATACGAGGGTTGCACAGGAAGCGGATTCATCAATGTGCCATTTTTCGGTGCAACAAGGCTATCCCCTTAGCTTGCTACCGACTTGAAATATTGTCAGCGAACAAGGTGATAGCGCAACGCCATGGTCTGAATCTTGCCTTGTTAACGGTCTACAACGCGGCCCCTTACAAAGGGGACCGAGAATGGGAAGTTTCGCTACAGAACCTGCCTACAGAGCGGGCCTGGAAAAACTTTCGAAGCCTTTTAAAAGGGCACCTGTTCTGCACTGTGTCGAAAATGCACAAAAATAGTGCAAGGGTGTTCAGGGGAGTATGGGCATGCAGGCTTTTCTATCACCGGGAATCAGGTTACTGGGGCGTTTTGGCTTTGCCCGTAAATTTCAGTTGTTGTTCCTGCTTTTCATCCTGCCACTCATGGGCAGCCTGTGGATCATCGGCCAGGACTATCGCGACAAACTCAACCTGATTTCCGAAGAGCGCGCCGGGGTACGCCAGTTGCTGGCCCTGGACAACCTGGACAACCTGCTCGCCGCCCAGCGCAACCGCGCGGCCCGTTGGCGAGCCACGGAAACCAATCGACAGGCAACCCCCGCGACGCTTGCCGCGATGGCGGCTTTCGATGCCGTGCAGCCGGCACTCAACCAAGCCGCCAGTGATCTGGGCGACACCTTGCAAACCGAGGGTGCCAAAGCCGACACCCTCGCCCGCTACCAAACGCTGCAAACCAGTCTCAATGGCCTTGATTCGAAAAGCCTGGGCACCGTAGGTTGGTGGCCGGACGGCTATGACCGTTTCACCTCAGCCCTGAGTGCCTTGCAAGGCTTGCGCGAGCAGATTGTCATGGACAATCGCCTGACCCTTGCCTCCTGGCTGGAAACCTATCTGCTGACCCAGATCTCGACCCAGCAGACGCCGGACTTGATAGAGCGGGTCGGTCGCCTGGCCAGCGTGGGTCAGGCTTCCGTTGTGTCAGGCCAATTCACCCTGCAAAGCCGCCTGCAATTGCGCGACCTGCGCAGCCGGATCGGCGATGCCCGGGATCAACTGGTCAAAACCGGTGGAGTGCTGCAAACACGCCTGCCCAGCGAACTGCAAACCTGGGCCGAACAATTCCAGAACAGTCTCGAACATCTGGATTCCGGCCTGACAGTACTGGATGAAGGGGTGTTCGCCGGCTCCATTAACCTCAAGCCGGAAGAATTCGAGAAACACATGGATACCCTTCTGGCGGACTTGGCGACCTTGCGCCAGCAGTCTCTGATGGCCCTGGATGCGCGACTGGACCACTACCACACCTCAGCGATCCGCCAGTTCACGCTGGTGGCCACGGTGCTGGGTTGTCTGCTACTGGCCGCGCTTTACCTCTTCGTCTGCCTGCAAGCGTCCATCCGCCGCAGCGCCAGCGGTATCACATTACTGGCCGAAGCCCTGCGTGACGGTAACCTCAGCCTGCAAGTCCCGGTGCAAGGACGCGACGAACTGGCGGCCATCAGTACTGCCCTCAACGTCGCTGTGGTGCAGTTGCGCAACAGCCTGTTGGGCGTGGACCACGAAACGTTGCAGTTGAGCAATGCCGTTCGCACCCTCAACACTCACTCCAGCGGCGCCCTGGGGGAAGTCGAAGCCCAACAGATGCAGATCAGCCAGATCGCAGCCGCCGCAACGCAACTGGCCGCCACCTCTCAAGGGGTCGCCAGAAGCTGTGAACAGGCCTCCGACAGTGCCCAGCAGACCCGGCGCATCGCTGCCGACAGCAGCCGCGACAGTCAACGCACCACGGCGAGCATCCAGCAACTCAACCAGCGGCTCAACGAAACCGCCGCAGCGTTGGGCCGGGTCAGCGAACAAGGGCAACAGATCCAGATGGTGGTCGACACCATCCGCGGTGTGGCCGAACAGACCAACCTGCTGGCCCTCAATGCCGCCATCGAAGCCGCGCGCGCTGGGGAACAGGGCCGTGGTTTCGCGGTGGTGGCCGATGAGGTACGCAGCCTGTCGCAACGCACCCAATCCTCCACACAACAGATTGCTGGCACCGTCGACAGTTTGCGCGCCACGGTCAACGAAGCCGTCAGCCTGATGGAAGCCGCATGCGGCCAGGCCCAGACCGACGCGCAAGCCGTCACCGGCCTTGGCGAGCGACTGGGAGAAATTGCCAGCGCGGTGCAGAGCGTCACCGACACCCTGGCGCAAATTGCCACCGCCGTGGACGAACAAGCCAGCACCGCTGACGAGGTCAGCGGCAATATCCAACAGGTCGACCAGGCGGCCATGCGTTTGCTTGAAGGGGCACGCGCGGTGAACCTCGCGGCTGATACGTTGAGCCAGGGCAGCCAGGCCCTGAGCGCCAATACAGGGAGATTTCAACTCGGTTGACAGGTATTTGCAGCGGGGGTGGATAAGCGGTTGAAAGCGCTGAGAAATATTTCAGATTTACGCTTGACACATCCTCGTTACCGGCGAATAATGCGCGCCACTTGGCTACATAGCTCAGTTGGTTAGAGCATAGCATTCATAATGCTGGGGTCCGGGGTTCAAGTCCCTGTGTAGCCACCAAGTACTAAAAACGGCTTATCGAAAGATAGGCCGTTTTTTTATGCCTCGATAAAAGCGTCCCCTCAAGTCCGCGCTGATTTGCGCCAGACGCCTCGCATCGCTACAGTCGTTCCCTATCCCCTGGCCCACGGATGGAGCGACACATGCTTGCAGATCTGAAACCCAATCTTCATCGCCTGTCAGCTATTTCGCTACTGGCTGTCGCCCTGGCACTTGTCGCCTGCAAGGCCCCGCCCTCCTCCACAACCCCCGCATTACCCGTCGCACCGGAGATCGCCTCCGGCTATCGCACCGACTTGCAGACCCGCCACGCCGACAAACACATGGCCGCGGCGGCCAACCCGCTAGCGGCCGAAGCCGGGCGGCAGATGTTGCGGCGCGGCGGCTCGGCCATCGACGCGGCGATCGCCATGCAGGCGGTGCTGACCCTGGTGGAGCCGCAGTCCTCCGGCATCGGTGGCGGTGCATTCATCGTGTTGTGGGACGGCAAGGCTGTGCGCACTTACGACGGTCGCGAAACGGCACCGGCCGGCGCCACCGAGAGACTTTTCCTGCAAGCAGACGGTAAACCCATGCCCTTCACCGTTGCGCAGATAGGCGGCCGTTCCGTGGGCACACCGGGCGTGATGCGTGCACTGGAACTGGCCCATCGCAAACATGGCCGACTTGAATGGGCCACGCTGTTCGAACCGGCCATCGCGTTGGCAGAACAGGGCTTCGCGATCTCGCCAAGATTGCACTCGATGATTGCTGCCGACACCTCTTTGCCAGGGTCGCCGGACATGGCCGCCTATTTCCTGAACGCCGATGGCAGCCCGAAAGCGGTCGGCACGCTGCTGAAAAATCCCGCTTTGGCCGACGTGCTCAAGCGCATCGCCAGCGAAGGTCCCGAGGCGTTGTACAAAGGGCCGATTGCCGAAGAAATCGTCGCCAAGGTGCAGGGCCATGCCAACCCCGGCAGCCTGTCACTGAGCGATCTCCAAGGCTACGCCGCCCGGGAACGCGCGCCGTTGTGCACGGACTACAAGCGCTGGCAAGTCTGTGGCATGGCGCCCCCGTCTTCCGGCGGGATTGCCGTGGCGCAGATCCTCGGGACCTTGCAGGCCCTGGAACAGCGCGACGGCCGCATGGCCCTCGCGCCCTTGAAACCCATCAAGAGCGATAAACCCGCCGGCATTGAACCGGTTCCCGAAGCGGTGCACCTGATCGCCGAAGCCGAACGCCTGACCTACGCTGACCGCGCCCTGTATGTCGCTGATTCGGACTTCGTCCCTGTGCCGGTCAAAGGCCTGGTCGATCCCGGTTATCTGGCCAGCCGCGCGCGCCTGATCAGTCCACGTAGCATGGGCATCGCCAAACCCGGCACACCGCCGGGCGTCCAGGTGGCCTACGCCCCGGACCGTTCGCCCCTGCGCATCTCCACCTCGCAAGTGGTGGCGGTGGATGACCAGGGTGGTGCCGTGTCGATGACCACCACGGTGGAGTCAGCGTTCGGCTCACACCTGATGGTCCAGGGTTTCATGCTTAACAACCAGTTGACCGACTTCTCGTTCATTCCCGAAGAGAACGGGCAAAAAGTCGCCAACCGCGTCGAACCCGGTAAACGTCCCCGTTCGTCCATGGCTCCGACCCTGATCTTCGATCGCCAGAGCGGTGAACTGCTGGCCGCTGTCGGCTCACCGGGCGGCTCCCAAATCATCGAATACGTCGCCAAGTCAGTGATCGGCCTGCTGGACTGGAACTTGGACGCGCAAACCGCCATCAACCTCCCCAACTTCGGCAGCCGCAACGGCCCCACCGAACTGGAACAGGGTCAGTTCAGCCCGACGCTAATCCAGGCGTTGAAAAACAAAGGCCATGCCGTGAGCGAAATCGACATGACCAGTGGGACCCAGGCGATCGTCCGGGTCCGTGATGACCAGGGCAAAACCTCACTGGCCGGTGGGGCGGACCCGCGGCGTGAAGGTCAGGCACTGGGGGATTGAGCATCACCGCTATCCGGCCGGTCTGCGAAGTCACGTCGCCGGCCATCGCGAGCAGGCTCGCTCCCACAGGGGGTCAGGCCTTGGGGGGTTCGCTCTGCGGTTGGTAAATCAGCAGGTCGGCGGGCTGACATTGCAGATAACTGCAAATGGCTTCGAGGGTAGCCAGGCGAATGCCCTTGACCTTTCCTTGTTTCAACAAGGAAAGGTTGGCTTCAGTAATGCCTATCGCGGCGGCAAGGTCCTTGGATTTAACCTTGCGCGTCGCCAGCATCACATCAAGTTGAATAACGATAGGCATGGGGATCTCAAACGAAAGTTCGGTTTTCTGAATCGACTTCACTGGCCCGGGACAATATCCGGGCAATGATTGCAATGCAGGCGGCAAGAAACAACGCGACAAAGGACGGAGCGGTAACGCTGAGGGTGAGCAATCGCTGGCCGACCGGTGCATTGATCGTCACCAGCAAGCTGAGAAACGGCTCACACAGGAAATCCAGCAGCACCCACAGCGCCACAGCGCGACCGACCTTCCCCAGGCAAACAGCTGCTTCGCTGGAAAAGTACTCGCCTTGAGCATATCGCTGGAACAACTGCCGCAAATGGGCCAGCCCGAACGCCAGTGCCAGCAGCGGTATGCTCGACAACAGTATTGCGCCAAGGCATTGCCAGCCAGTCAATCGCGTAGCCTCTGCTGACAAGCTCGACAGCTGTCGCTCGGTCAGGGCAAAGCCCAGACCGTATTCTGAAGCAACGTCAGGAAACAGCCAGACCCCGGCGTTGAGGACCATCATCGTGATAATGAAGACAAGTGTTATGACAGCCATGCGCTGGCTGTACAGGGCGAGACGATTCGAGGACATGGGAGGCTCCACAGAACAAAGGAAGCGTGAACCATAACGTCGAAATTATCGTAAAACAATAATTAATATGTAAAAAACGATAATACAAACTCAAATCGACAACTGATTGGCAAACTGGCTCACGGCATCGACCACCTTTTTCGCTCCGTCCTGAATCTCGACGCTCACCAGCCTATGCTGTTCGGCGATTTCTTTCTAAAGAGCGCCACAGGCCGCTTCTGAAAATAATCCTGCGCGCTCGCGAACCCTGATTAGCCTCCTATGGTCACTGGATTGTTCCCGTGTTGACGCCTGACCGCCAAGACCATGCCGCTCCCAATTCCCATAACCATAAAAACCGAGGTAATTGCCGTGACCACCGACATCCAAGACAGCCGTTCCGCCCGCTTCGCCTTGCGCTGCTCCAGTTTTGCCGAGCGCTGGTTCCCTGACTCCTGGGTATTTGCCGCACTGGCGGTATTGGTAGTAGCGGTGGCAACACTGTTCATCGGCGCCAAACCCACGGACGCCGCCATGGCGTTTGGCGATGGCTTCTGGAGCCTGATTCCGTTCACCATGCAAATGGCCTTCGTGGTGATCGGCGGTTACGTGGTCGCCAGCTCGCCGCCCGCTGTCAAACTGATCGATCGCCTGGCACGCATCCCGAAGAACGGCCGCTCTGCGGTAGCCTGGGTCGCGCTGATTTCCATGGTCGCCTCGCTGCTCAACTGGGGTCTTTCCCTGGTATTTGGCGGTTTACTGGTACGAGCCCTCGCCCGCCGCACCGATTTGAAGATGGACTATCGCGCCGCCGGCGCCGCCGCTTACCTGGGCCTGGGTGCGGTTTGGGCACTGGGTTTGTCTTCGTCGGCGGCGCAATTGCAGGCCAACCCGGCCAGCCTGCCTCCGTCGATCCTGTCGATCACTGGCGTCATTCCGTTCACCCAGACCATTTTTCTCTGGCAGTCTGGGGTGATGTTGCTGGCGCTGATCGTGATCTCGATCATCGTGGCCTATGCCACCGCACCCGGCCCGAACAGTGCCCGTGACGCCGCCGCCTGCGGAATCGATCCCAGCTTCAGCATGCCGGCATTGCAGCCTCGCACCCGTCCCGGGGAATGGCTGGAGCATAGCCCGCTGCTGACCATCGCCCTGGCGCTGCTGGCCGCGGGCTGGTTGTTCCACGAGTTCTCGACCAAACCTGCGATAAACGCCATCTCCGGTCTCAACACCTACAATTTCCTGTTCCTGATGCTTGGCGCATTGCTGCATTGGCGGCCACGCAGTTTTCTCGATGCCGTGGCGCGCGCGGTGCCGACCACCACCGGTGTGTTGATCCAGTTCCCGTTGTACGGCTCGATTGCCGCGCTGCTGACCACGGTCAAGGGCAGCGACGCCCAGACGCTCGCCCATCACATATCCACCTTTTTCGTCCAGATCGCGTCCCATGACACCTACGCCCTATTGATGGGTGTCTACTCGGCGGTGCTGGGCTTTTTCATTCCATCGGGGGGCGGCAAATGGATCATCGAAGCCCCCTACGTCATGCAGGTGGCCAACGACCTGAACTATCACCTGGGCTGGGCGGTACAGATCTATAACGCCGCCGAAGCGCTGCCGAACCTGATCAACCCGTTCTACATGTTGCCGCTGCTGGGGGTGTTAGGACTCAAGGCCAGGGACCTGATCGGATTTTCCTTCGTACAATTACTGGTTCACACACCATTGGTGCTAGTGCTGCTATGGGCGCTGGGGACGACATTGTCTTATCTGCCCCCCGTAATGCCATAAAGCCATAAAAAAGGGCCGATATTTTCGTCGGCCCACTTTTTCTTCGCCCCGGTCTGTTTCAGTATGGCTACACCCTGTTCGAGGGGTCCACACGCTGAAAAGGATCTGAGCATGTCCAAACTCGCCGTACTTTCTCTTGCCACCCTGGCCTTCAGTGCCGCCGCCCACGCCGACATCGATGTCCAACTGGGCAGTACCGAACGCGTCACCCGCCTCTTCGCCTATCCCAACAACTGCAACGTCATTTGCTTTCGCGACTGGACGCTGGAACAGACCGTTGAGCATTACTTGACCCAAAGCGTGCAGCGTGACGGCTACAGCACGGCCAAGGTCAGCGTCAAAAGCGACAACGACAAGGTCTACGCCAGCATTAGCGGCGTGCCGAAAGACTACGGCAAACCGTTGACTGCGTTACTGGATGCCGGTGACCTGGCGTACAAAGGCGCCACCCAACTCAACAGCGATAACAAATGGGCCTACGACTGGTACCTGTTCCTGCCTCTGGGCATGGCTCTGGAGAACCGCAAGAGTATCGAGTTGCTGCACTTCCCGCCGGATTACTCCCTGACCCAGGCGCAGGACTACCTGGAATCGGCCACCACCGATCGCTGGGCCACGCTGCTGACCGCCAACGGCATCGCCGCCGAACAGACTCCGGCCTTCCAGACCATTGTCGACATCGCGCCAATCGCCGCTCCATCCAATGCCGGTCAGGCGCTGGGCGGGGTCTACGACTATTTCAACGACTACCAGACCACCATGGTCAAGCAAGTCAGCCAGAATGCCAGCGGCGGCGCGCTGCCGATGGTGGCCTTCGGCGCTCCTGTGCGGAACTGGATCAAGACACAGTACGGCCAGACCGTGGACGTGCTGGGCCTGGCGACCATTACGCCGGCTGCGGGGGTCAAGGTTCCGGTCCTGGGCTCCAACCACCCGAGCTACATCTGGTATGCCGCCGATCCCGACAGCTACGACGGTGACCAGGCCAAGGCGGATGCGGCAGGTTTGAAAGTCATGGGCCAGGACCTCAGCGCTGCGTGCTGGCAAGCCGGCATGGGCAGCAAGCCGGGCACCGATCCAAGTACGCAATTGAACCAATGCACACAGACCTGGCAAGTCACGCAAAAGGAAGAAACCTGTGAGCTGTTCTATACCTCGATCCGCAAACTGTCTGCGGACGAAGCGGCGAAAAAATGCGCGGTACCGGAGATCAAATCGCAACTCCAGCAATTGAAAGTCCCCATGCCAGCGCTGCCTGACGCGGTGTAAACCTTAAGGTCTTTCCTGCGTAAGCCTGCGCTCACGCGGGAAAGCGCCTTTGGCTCCTGTCAGAGTCGACAGTAGATGTTGTTTCAAGGTTGCGCGAAGCTATGCAGGTTTCGACGACCGTTGGCAGGATCGCCAGCGCCAGAAGGCCGAGCGTCCTACGCGACAGGGACCGTCATGACCACCTTCATTGCAGACAATGCTTTCTCAAAGAATCGGGATTGCATCTACCCCGAGAAAGAACTCAGCACCCGCCTGGGTTATCCATCAACGCGCGATTTCCAGATTCGCCAGACAACGGACGGGCGCGGCAATGGCATCGTCGCCCGAAAGCGATTCGCCCCCCTGGAACGGATGTGCAGGGTATCGGGGCTGATCGTGAGCCGACGACGCCTGCATACACTGCAGATCCTGCCGGACATCCACATGTATGACCCGCGCTTCGCCGGATTGCTGCAGCACTCCTGCAGCCCGAATGTCTTCCTTGACATGAGCGAACTGTGGTTATGGGCGCTGACCAGCATCGAGGAAGGTGACTGCCTGACGATGGATTACGCCAGTACCGAACAGAAATTGTATCGACAGTTCGCCTGCCGGTGCGGTTCGTCCAACTGTCATGGCTGGATTACAGGGTATGACGAACCGCCCAACGAGCGAGGGATGAAATTCCTGCGGCACTGGCGACGCCGGTGTCATCGCGATTGAATGACCCGATCAGGGCGCGTCGACCGGACGCAGCCGATACTGCGGCGGCAACTGCTCGAAACCGCTGATCGTCGTGTCCAGGCTTTTCCAGCGGCCGTCCTTGATCCCGTAGATGCAGCCATGGATCGACAGTTTCTGCCCGCGATGCCAGGCGTTCTGCACGATGCTGGTATGGCCGACGTTGGCCACCTGCTGGATCACGTTGAGCTCGCACAAGCGATCCACGCGCTCTTCTTCGGTCGGCAATTGGCCCAACGCTTCGCGATGCTCGTAGTACAGGTCGCGAATCGAGCGCAGCCAGCCATCGATCAGGCCCAGTTGACGGTCCTGCATCGAGGCACGCACGCCGCCACAGCCGTAATGGCCGGTGACCAGGATATGTTTGACCTTGAGCACGTCCACCGCGTACTGAATCACCGACAGGCAGTTGAGGTCGGTGTGCAGCACCACATTGGCCACGTTACGGTGCACGAACAGATCACCGGGCAGCATGCCGACGATCTCGTTGGCCGGCACCCGCGCATCGGAACAACCGATCCACAAATACTCAGGGGTTTGCTGACGGGCCAGCTTGGAAAAGAAGTCAGGATCTTCCTGTTTGATCGCATCGGCCCAGCGTGCGTTGTTATCAATCAGATCTTGTAATTCGTTCATGCTATCTAGCCCTCGAGAATAGTGCGCAACTTTGACAGACGACCGCCCGTCGAGGTCACGTCCAGGATGCCGTTGGAATTCTCGCCACGGCTGTGGGTCCACCCAGTAAGCCCCACAGTATGAGGAATTGCCATGAATGATTCACGACGTCCTTTCGACGCGGTCCAACCGGAACCCATCGACGATAACGAAGACCGCATGGGCTCGATGCATGAACTGGAATTCGACGAACAAGAGCCCAGCGCGAAAATCGGCGACGAACTGCCGGAAAACGAACGCGAGCAGTTGATGCCACGTGAACGCGTGCGTGAGGCCGGGCTGACAGGGGCTTCGACGGATGATCACGAATCCACCGACGACGACATGAGCCCGGAAACACTGATCCGCGAAGACGGTGCCCGGGACGCCCATGAGGCCGGCGACGATGAGCAGGCCGACTGGGACCTGAGCGTGGTGGATGAAGATGATATTGGCGGGGGCGACGGGCTGGATGAAGCGGAAATGGCGGATATCGATCCGCTGGATGGCAAGCGGTAAGTGCCGATAGCGTTGGGTCAGCTTGCATCAAGGTTGAATGTGCTGTCGCCATCGCGAGCAAGCCCGCTCCCACATGGGTATTGGGCTGGTCGCAAGATCCGGGTTCACCGCAGATCCCTTGTGGGAGCGAGCCTGCTCGCGATCGCGGTGGGTCAGTTTGCATCTATTGTGAAGGTGTTGACGTCTTCGCGAGCAAGCCCGCTCCCACCGGGGCGGGGTGTTCAATCGACCAAAGTACAGGCCATGACCACCGCATCTTCGCGTCCGCCCACCGCCGGGTAGTAATCGCGCCGCCGGCCAATTTCATTGAAGCCATAGCGCTCATACAGCCGGAACGCCGTGCGATTACTGTCGCGCACCTCCAGGAAGCACTCCCGAGCCTCGGCCTTATAGGCAATGGACATAAGATGCTCCAGCAGCCGCAGACCCAAGCCACGCCCCTGGTTTTCCGGCTTGACGGTAATGTTGAGCAGGTGCGCTTCATCCAGAATGATCTGCACCACGCCGTGGCCCACTTGCTGCTGGCCTTCGAACATCAGCCAGATCTGGTATTTGCCCAGCCCGTCGAGAAAGATGCCTCGCGTCCAGGGGTGACTGTAGGCCGCATATTCAATTTTCAGCACAGCGTCGAGGTCCGCCTCGGTCATCGGGCGGAACGATACAGCGTCACTCATTCGATTCTTTCCAGCGCGCCATCAGCCGGCGCATGGCTTGCCAGACATCAGCCTTGCGCTGTGGCGTTTCCATTAACAATTCCAGGCCGGGCAACGCCCAGGCCGAGCCCAGGCCTTCGACCTGCAGTTCGCGATTGAACGCATCAAAGTCCGCCTCGCCGGCAAATTTCACCGCCGGCAAGCCGATCAGCCACAGGCACGCGCAGGGCTCATCCTCGAGCCGCGCCGAGACAAAACCCTGGACGAAATCCCGTGCCGCTTCGGGCCCCTGGTCCATGGTCCCACGAGACAACAACGGCCAGCGCACCGGCTCGCCAATGATCTGCGGGCTGTCCGGCAGGCCGGCCGCGCGCAACATGTCCTTGAGCAACAGATACGCCGGATCGCGGCTTTGAAACGGTTCGCCCGTGGGCAACTCCACCAGTAGCAGGCAACGGCCGGCCCGCAGCAATTGCAGCGCGAAACGCGGCGGTGCGACGTAGGGTGCCTTGGGTGGCGCCTCGACAATCTCTTCCACCGGTTTGGCGTTGGTGCGGGTCGAGGCCAGGCTCGGGCGCGGAACCTCGATCTTCGGCCGTTCGACCACGGGCGCCACCGGCTCGGCAACCGTCCTGGCCACGGGCGCGGTCACGACCGGCTCGCTATCTATCGGCTCGGGCGTTTCCAGCAGCTCGGGCCGCGACGGGGCGGCGAACGGCAATTCGGTACGCGGCAGCCAGTTGACCACCTGCATGGCGGTCAGATAGGCGCGGCGGCGGGACTCGATAAGCAAGGGTCGGCCATTTGTGGATAACTGAAAGTGGAAGGGATTCTACCGCCCTTCGAGGCAGATCGCTTCCCTGTTGAATCAATAGTTGAGCGATTCAACCGACAGTCCGTCTCAGGGGTGAATCGCAACCGGCCTGATGCAGTACAATCGCCCCTTTTAATTGCCAACCCGACGGCCATTGCGATGATCGAACCCAAGCGCGTCTTGCGCGCCCTCGCTGAACACTGGGCATTGCTGGAACCTTTGTGCGAGCACTTCGACCAGGGCACCCTGAGCCTCAACGAATTGCGTTCACAGCTGGCCGCCCAACAACTGGACAGCACGCCCCAGGACATTACCAGCCTGCTGGACGTGTGGATCCGCCTGGATATCCTCGTACCAGTGGCAAAAAGCCCGAACCGTTTCGAGCTCAATGCCCAGATCCATGACTTCCTCGCCTACCTGCGCCGCGAACACCGCCTCGGCCTGTGCCTGGAAATCGAAGCCTACCTGCGCCACCTTGAGCGGCTGGCCGGCTACATCCAGGACGCGTTCGACATACGCGACGGCAACGACCTGGCCCGCCAGTTGCGCCTGTTGGACATGCGCGTGCGGGACGTACTCAAGAAACTCGCCAACGACGAACAGGCACTGGTAGCGGTGGCCGAACGGGCCAAGACCAGCGACCGGCAGATTCCGTTGCGCCAGCGCTACGCCGAAGTGCTGGCGACCTGGGATGAATACGTCGAACCGATGATCCAGTTGGTGAACGCCGATGGCGCGTTCGAACAAGGCGTGCGCAAGGTCGAGAACGTGTTATTGCGCATGCTCACCGAACAGCAGCGCCTCGGTCACCTGGTGGACGACGACATGTTGCTGCGCACCCACGCGCGCATCCTCGAAATGCAAACCAGCGCCCAACTGACGCTGCGCCATGCCCGTGAGCTGCTGCTGCCACTGCGCGAAGAGGCTCGCCGCCACAACGCCGTGACCCGTGGCGCGGCCCTGGCCCTGGCCGCCATTCGCCGTAAAGGCATCGACGCCGTGCCCCAAGCCGCCATGCCGCTGTTCACGCGGCCGCAGAGCACCTTCCTGGGCAGCGCCAGTCAGGTCGAAGCCTACGTGTACGCCCTGGCTCGTTTCGAGCCGAAACCGGCGCGCTTCCCCAAGTCTCACAAAACCCACAAGGGTGGTGAGGCGCCGCGCGCGCCGCGTACCGTGCGCGAGATGGTCGAGCGTTGCGAAGACGCGCTGCCAATGCCGGATCTGATGACCTGGTTGCTGGAACAGGAGCCAGACGGCGCCACCGACGAATTGCTGTACTGGTTTTCGCGCCTGTCGCGGGAAAAACGTTTCAAGCGCGAGCGTCTGGAACGCCGCGACTACCACACTCACGAGCATCAGGTCAGCCTGCGCTCCTTCGCCCTGCTCTCGGCCCGCGACACCGCCGCCGAGGATTCTGCGAGCATCCCTCATGCATCTTGATCTATCCGAACTGTCCCAACTGGCACCGATTTTTCGCGAGCTGTTCAAGGGCTATCACGTCAGCCGCCGCGACCCGGAGCTGTACGCGCAACTGTCGAACTTCCAGGACCAGTACCGCACGCTGTTCAAGGCCCTGGGTTTTGAGCTGGTGTGTGACACCCGAGGCTTCTACTATTTTGTGCCGGACCTGGCTGCCGCCGCGGTGAACAAGACCGCCCAACGCCTGGCGCTGTTCACCTTCATCCTCGTCGAGCACTTGGCCGACCAGGGCCGCGACCCGATTGCCGTGCTCGACGGTGGTAGCCTGGGCCGCGATGAGTTGCCATCGCTTTTGGAAAAGTACCGCGACCTGTTCCTTCAGGCCGAAGTGCAGACCCAGGAAGAGCTGGAAGAAAAAATCATGCGCCGCATGACTCAACTGGGTTTTGCCAGCGAAGAGAACGGCGTGTACCGCTTCCTGCCACCGATGCACCGTTTCCTCGACGTCTGCCTGTCGGTCCAGCAGGACCGCGACCTGGCCGCCAGCCTGCACAGCGTGCTGCCGTTGCCCGTGCCGGTGCTGATCGACGAAGACAGCGACGAGAAACTGCTGCAAACCGATGATCCGCTGGACCTCAGCCCCTTTGACGCTGAGAGCGAAGAAGACGCACTGGCCCGCGCCATTGCCGAAGAACAGGAGACCGACGCATGAGCAAGGAACGCTACGGTATCCGCCGCTTTGCCCTTTTGAACACCGCCGGTTACAGCCTGGGTCTGTTCCCGCTGGAAGAACCGCTGTCGGTGTACGGCGCAAACAACCTCGGTAAATCCGCGTCGATCAACGCCTTGCAGTTCCCGATCCTGGCGCGCATGTCGGACATGAGCTTCGGCAAGTACAGCCTGGAGCAATCCCGGCGGTTCTACTTTGCCTCGGACACCAGCTACATCCTGGTGGAAGTCGCCCTGCCCCACGGCCCGCACGTGATCGGTGTGGTCGGACGCGGCCCCGGCGGCGGTTTCGGCCACCAGTTTTTTGCCTACGCCGGCAAGCTGGACCTGGCCCATTATCAGAAAGACGACACCTGCCTGCGTCACAAAGAGCTATTCACCAACCTGGAGCGTGAAGGCCTCAAAGCCTACGAACTCAAGCCTGATGAATTGCGACGCCTGTTGGTGGGCGGTCATACCTCGATTCCACTGGACCTGACGCTGATCCCACTACGTTCCACCAGCGAACAGAGCCTCAAGACCTTCCGCGCGCTGTTCATCAACCTGTTGCACATGCGCGAAATTACTGCGGCCAAGCTCAAGCAACTGTTCCTCGACGCGTTCGAGCACAGCCTGCGTTCCGGTAGCGTGGATTACATCGCCGCGTGTGAAGAGGCCTTCCGTGATGTACGACGCATGGAACAGGACTACAACTCCCTGGTGGCTGCCGGTCCGCTGGTGGAGGCCCTGGCCAATGGCGTGAAGCAGCGCGATGTACTGCGCGGCAAACTGCATCGCCTGTCACCGTTGCTCGACTCGCTGCTGGGCACCTGGTCGGACTACGCCAGTGCGCGCAAGGAAGAGCTGACCATCCAGGCCGAACACTACCGTAACGAGCAGGATTCGCTGCAGAACGACCAGCGCGGCGGCACTCAGGAGTTGATGCGCCTGGAACGGGAAATCAGCGGTATCCAGCGCTGGATTGGCGAACTGTCGGTGCTCAAGAACCGCTTTGCCCTGGTGGATGACGTCAAGGTCCTCGAGCAACAACTGCTCGCGGCCAAGGATGCCCACGATGAACTGGCCGGTGCCCTGGCCCAGTCCCGCCAGTTCAGCGCCGAGGACCTGGATGAGCGCCTGCGGGATCTGGAAAAACGCCTGAAGTCGGTCAAGCAGCAACTCGATCACGCCGATAACAACAGCTACGCCCGTCTGCGGGAAGAATTCTCGCAACAGGACGTTGAACGCCTGATGCGCCTGTTCAACAGTGCGCTGTTCAGCCTGCCGCTGGGCGAGCACGGCATCGCGCTGGACGAGAACGGCGATTGGGTCAAATCCATGGAACTGATCCTCGACGGCTTCAAAGGTGAACGTTTCGAAGTACCGGGCCTGTCCATTGACCTGTCCCACATCGAACCGCCGGCCCTGCAAGCCCTGGCCGACCGCGCCGCGCTGCGGGACCAGAAAGAACGGCTGGAAAAAGAACTCAAACAGCTCAAGACCCAGCAAGCGGTGGCCGCCGACCGGGCCGCGAGCAAGACCCAGACCGAAGCGCTGTACCAGCAGGTGCTGGATGCGCAAAAAGCTCTGGAAGACTTCCGTCGCGCTCAAACCCTGAGCGCCGAAGAAGGCGATAAGCTCGAACAACTGGCGCAGATGGAAGCCGCCCAGGACGAACTCAAGCGTTCCAGCGACGCCTTCACCGAACGTGTCCAGCAGTTGTCCGCCAAGTTGCAACTGGTGGGCCGGCAGATCGCCGACATGGAAGCCAAGCAACGCACCCTCGACGATGCCCTGCGCCGTCGTCAATTGTTGCCGGCGGACCTGCCATTTGGCACGCCGTTCATGGACCCGGTCGACGACTCCATGGATAACCTGCTGCCGCTGCTCAATGACTATCAGGACAGCTGGCAGGGCCTGTTGCGGGTCGATGGCCAGATCGAAGCGCTGTACGCCCAGGTACGCCTCAAGGGCGTGGCCAAGTTCGACAGCGAAGACGACATGGAGCGCCGTCTGCAACTGTTGATCAACGCTTATGCCCACCGCACCGACGAAGCCCTGACCCTGGGTAAGGCGCGCCGTGCGGCGGTGACTGACATTGCCCGGACCCTGCGTAACATCCGCAGCGACTACGACAGCCTCGAGCATCAACTGGCGCTGTTCAACCGCGAGATCAACAAGCGTCAGGTCTCCAACCTGCAGAGCTTCCGGATCGTTCTGGCGCCGAACAAGGAAGCGCTCAAGCACATCGACCAGATCATCCACAGCGCCGGCCAGTACGAGGAAGGCGAGACCCTGTCGGTGTTCGACCTCAGCCAGAGCGCCGAGCAGGACAACAAGAACGAAGAGGCCAAGGAATACCTGGCTCGGCTGGTGGCGGCCAACCACAACCAGCTCGGACTCAAAGACCTGTTCGAACTGGCCTTCGAGATCACCAAGGTCAACGGCCAGCCCGTGATCCACACCGATATCGATGGCGCGGCGTCCAACGGCACAACGATGACCATCAAGGCACTGACCAACATGTACTTGTTGCTGCACCTGATGGACCGCGAACAGGCCGGGCGCGTGCGCCTGCCGTACTACCTTGACGAAGCGGCGGACATCGACGAGAAAAACCAGGCCGCGCTGCTGGAAACCAGTCTGCAACTGGGTTTCGTACCGATCCTGGCCAGTGTGAAGCCGCAAGTCTGCGCCAGTGTCGCCATCGACCTGGAAGGCGGCAGCGGCCCGAACGGCATCTACATCGACGAGGCGGATTGGAAATACATCCGTCGTCACGATGCGGTGAAAGCCACGGTGAACGTACAGGCCGACGAGCCGGAGCTCGATCCGGTTTGAGGTGAATAGCCGGACACAAAAAAGGCCGCGATCCAATGGATCGCGGCCTTTTTCATTGCGGTGGGCTTTTGAGGATTATCGCGAGCAGGCTCGCTCCCACAGGTTAGCGTCGTTCATGGCAATCAGGCACGACATGCATTGTGTGGGAGCGAGCCTGCTCGCGATGGCGTCTGAACAGACTGATTGCCCCCGATCACTTACCCAGCTTGATCTTCGGCGCCCAGGTCAGCCACTCCTCTTCAAACTGATCAAACAACGGGAAGGTCTGCTCCGGTCGCGCCGGATTGCCCATCCGCTCGCCATCCGGCGTGGCAAAAGCGATGCCGCCCTGGATCAGCGTCTCCAGCGACTCAGTCCGCACCGTCGCGCCCTTGAACAGCCCGAAGTCCATGCCGAAGCCACTGGTATTCCAGAACCGTGTGCCGCTGCGCACCAGTGGCACGTACTTGGGCTCGATCAGGATATGGACCAGCACACGGTCCGCCGTCTGGCCCAATTCATAACCGGTAACCTTGCCCACGGTAATCTCGCGATACGTCACCGGCACACCGGTCTTCAACGAACCACGGCGAGCGGCGCTCAACACCAGACTCAGACCGGCTTCGGGAACAACGTTTTGCGGCGGACTGGCGAGGGCCACGAAATTTTTCTGCGGCCCCAGGTTTTTCACCGGTGGTTGTACTTCGATGTACTGCCCTGTCACCAGCGTCTCCAGGTTCGAGGTTTTCATCAGCCCCAGTTCGGGCTTGACCACCCAGAACTGAGAGCCGACCCGGGCAATACGTTCCGGCACCTCGGTGATACGCGCGGTGAGCAGGATTGATTGCATATCGGCGCTGAGGTCCACGTCCTCGATCTTGCCCACATCCAGCCCTTTGAAGCGAATCGGCGTACCGCTGCGCAAACCGTCGGCGCGATCGACCTTGATCGTCACTATTGTGCCTTTCTGTTGCGCGGCTTCACGGTCTGCATGCAGGCGGAACCGTGGGATACGCCTTTTCAACGGCACATTGGGTTCCGGCGTCTCGAAAGAAATGCCGCCGGCCATCAGGCTTTGCAGCGATTCGCTCTTGACCTGGATACCGCCCGTCAAACCACCCGTGAGCGTAATCCCACTGGCGTTCCAGAACCGGGTCGATCCGTTGACCAGACCTTCGTATTCCTTCTCGATGTGCACACCAATGATCAACTGCTTTTTCTTGCGGGAGAACTGGTAGCTCTGTACCGATCCAACCTTGACCTGTTTGTAGAGAATCGGACTGCCGACCTCCAGTGAGCCCAGGTTTTCAGTGAGCAGGACCAGGTGCAGCCCGGGCGAACGCAAGTCCAGCGGTGGCGCCTTCGGCCTGGCTTCAAATTCGCGTTGCGGCGCACCACCCTTGTCACCGGGACGTATGGCGATGTAGTTACCTTTGACCAACGCCTCAAGGCCCGTAATCCCCGCCAGGGAGATCGACGGCTTGACCACCCAGAACTGAGTGCCGGTCACCAGGTAATCTTCAGCCAGTGGATCGAGGGTCAATTCAGCGGTAGCGCTGGACAGATCCGGATCGACCTTGAGGTTCTTCAGGCTGCCGACCTGGATGCCTTTGTACATGACTGGGGTACGACCGGCCTGTAACCCTTCGAAGTCGCTGAGCTTGACCTTCACGCGGATGCCGGCAGCGGCTGCGTCGAAGTCTTCATAAAGACGGAACGGCAGGCTCGGGTCCGTGGGCGGACTGTCTTTGCGACTCTCCGGCGTCGCGAACGCGATACCACCGGCCACGATGCTCGCCAGGGACTCGCTGCGCACTTTGACGCCCGACAGGTTGGCGTCGATGCTGATACCGCTGGCATTCCAGAAACGCGTATGTTTGCGCACCAGGCTGGCATAGGTCGGTTCGATGTAGATTTTGATTTCGACCGTGCTTTGGTCCTCGGATAGCAGGTAGCTTTTCACCTGTCCGACCTGAATCTGTTTATAGAACACCGGGCTGCCACGGTTCAGCGAGCCCAGCCGCTCGGCCTTGAGAGTCAGATGCAAACCCGGCTTGGCATCCGACAGTGGCGGCTCTTCGGCCAGGGCCTTGAATTTACGAATCGGCTCCCCTTCCCCCGGGCTGATGGCCACGTAGTTACCGGAGACCAGGGTTTCCAGACCGGTGATCCCGGCTAACGTCACGCTCGGTTTGACCAGCCAGAAACGTGTCCCGGTCTTGAGGTATTGCTCGACGTCCTTGTTCATCTCAATGGTCGCGACTACGCCTTTGGAGTTGCCTTCGTCATCGAGCTTGAGGGTCTTCACTTTGCCGACCGGCATACCCTTGTAGACAACTTCAGTCTTGTTGACCTGAATGCCCTCGCCACTTTCAAAGCGCACATTAATCTCGATACCGGTTTCGTTGTAAGCCCGCCAGCCGAGCCAGCCGCCGATGATCAAGGCAATCAGCGGCAGGACCCAGACGGCGGACCAGTTCGAAGCCGGTCGGGTTTTAGCGGTAGGCAAATCAGTCATGGTCGTCATCCGACTCCGTGTTATCCCAAATCAGTCGGGGATCGAAAGTTACTGCGGCAATCATTGTCAAAATCACTACGCTGGCAAAAGCGATTGCACCAAGACCGGCTTCGACACTGGCGAGCCGGCCAAAATTCACCACGGCCACTAAAATGGCGATCACAAAAATATCCAGCATCGACCAGCGCCCAATGAACTCGATAAAGCGGTACATAAGGATGCGTTGCCGCGCAGACATGGGCTGATGCCGCTGCACGGAAAACAGCAATAAGCCAATGCCCACCAGCTTGAAGGTCGGCACGACGATACTGGCGATGAACACCACGGCGGCGATCGGAATCATGCCGTGCTGAACCAACTCGATGACCCCGGCCATGATGGTGCTGGGAGCACCTTGTCCCAACGAGTTGACGGTCATGATCGGTAATATGTTGGCAGGAATGTAGAGAATCGCGGCGGTGATCAATAACGCCCATGTACGCATCAAACTGTTCGGGCGACGAGGATGAACCAGAGCGCCGCAGCGGGTACAGGTTTGTGTATCAACGTCAGCGTCCTGCCGATTCAACTCATGGCATTCGGTACAAATCCAGATGCCCGCATCAATCGCCCGCATGGGCATCCTCTCCTGATAACGCTTGCCATATCTGATGTGGCGACATCACCACCTCCAGCAAGACTTGGACCAGCAACAAACTGATGAAGCACGCCAAGCCAAGGCCTACGGTGATGGCGGCCATGTCCGCCAACTTGACGAGGGCGACTAGCACGCCCATGAGATAGACCTCCAGCATGCCCCAGTCGCGTAAATGGTGATAAATGCGATACAGCAATAAACCGTAGCTACGGCCGATATTCCAGCGGATGGTCAGCAGTACGGCCAGTTGGCAAAGCAGCTTAAGCAGCGGAATGCCCATGCTGCACAGGAATACCACCACCGATACGCCTTGCATGCCGGTATTGAACAAACCGACCACGCCACTCCAAACGGTGTCCTGGGAGGACTGCCCGAGTAGATTGAGCTGCATGATGGGTAAAAAGTTCGCAGGCACATACAACAACAGGGCCGCGATGACCAAGGCAAGACTGCGTTCAACCACGTTGTGGCGGTGAGCATAGAGCTCATACCCACAACGGGGGCATTCGGCTTTTTCGCCATGAGCCAGTTGAGGCTTGCGCATCAACAGGTCGCACTCATGGCACGCCACCAAGTCATCCAACGGCAGATCTGACAACCGAGGGGTGTCAAACGGATCGGGCATAAAGAGCTCTGGCTCAACTAGGGTGGAGGCTATTCTAGTGCTCTGGCTTGAAAATAACTGTGCAAATTTATTACCAGCGTCGGCAAACATTTATTACAGGCAAAACAAAACCCCTACCTGCGTCAGCAGATAGGGGTTTCGGAATTTAATCTTGACGATGACCTACTCTCACATGGG
>NZ_JAKNQY010000011.1 GCF_024494355.1 Pseudomonas sp. Q11
TTTCGTTCGTAACCGCCTGTGGCTTCCAGCAACACGCGACCGACCTGATGGAGCAACAGCCAACTAATTAATCCAGGGAAATCACCCTCGGCGTTAGGGCAACTCACCCCGACATCTAACAGATCAACCTGAACCTGAAGACTGTCTTTGGAAACATCAATACCTGCTGGATAGGAAAACATGGCCAAACCCTCTTACACTCAAGGTGAGAGCGCTCTGGCTTGGCCCACGCTTGTAACTGTTCGAGGTGGGCTCGTTCAACTGTTCGGGCTCAATGACCAGAGTGGAGAGGTGAGTGGCAGCATGGGCTCCCACACGTGCTTTAAGCACTTCGGGCGTTCAGCTTGCCACCCACCGCTCTCACCTTCAGTCTAATCACGATGCAAGACACAAGCGGGCTTGCTCGCGAAAGCGGTGCGACAGTCAGAGAAGATATTGGATGTGATGGCCTCTTCGCGAGCGAGCCCGCTCCCACAGTTGACGGTGTCGGGCACAAGATCTGTGTCCGCCGCAGATTCCCTGTGGGAGCGAGCCTGCTCGCGATGGCGGTGTGGCGTCTTACTGCGCCAGAGGCCCGACTTCACGCATCGGCTCACCCCGCACGGGCGCGTCGCCGGCCACGTAGTACGGCGCGGTGCTGCGTGGCAGTGGCTGGCGGCCACGGATCTTGTCGGCGATTTTCTCGGCGATCATGATCGTTGGCGCGTTCAGGTTGCCGGTGGTGATGATCGGCATGATCGAGGCATCGACCACGCGCAGCCCTTGCATGCCATGCACGCGGCCTTCGCCGTCCACCACCGCCATGTCATCGACCCCCATCTTGCACGAGCAGGACGGATGGAAAGCGGTTTCCGCGTGCTCGCGGATGAACTGGTCCAATTGCTCGTCAGTCTGCACGTCGATGCCCGGACTGATTTCGCGACCCCTAAACGGGTCGAGCGCCGGCTGCTGCATGATCTCGCGGGTCAGGCGGATGCCATCGCGAAACTCCTGCCAGTCCTGCTCGGTCGCCATGTAGTTGAACAGGATGCTCGGGTGTTGGCGCGGGTCCTTGGACTTGGCCTGGATCCGGCCCCGGCTTGGCGAGCGCATGGAGCCCATGTGTGCCTGGAAACCGTGTTCCTTCACGCCGTTGCTGCCGTTGTAGTTAATCGCCACCGGCAGGAAGTGATACTGGATGTTCGGCCAATCGAAGTCCGGACGGGTGCGGATGAAACCGCCGGCTTCGAACTGGTTACTGGCGCCGATGCCGGTGCCGTTGAACAGCCATTCGGCACCAATGGCCGGCTGGTTGTACCAGAGCAGCGACGGGTACAGCGAGACCGGCTGGGTGCAGGCGTATTGCAGGTACAGCTCCAGGTGGTCCTGGAGGTTTTCACCGACGCCTGGCAGGTCATGGACCACCGGGATGTCGAGGCTTTCCAGCAGTTTGGCCGGGCCGACGCCGGAGCGTTGCAGGATCTGCGGCGAGGCGATGGCGCCGGAGCACAGCAGCACTTCCTTGCGTGCCCGGGCCTCGACACGCTCCTCGGCGGCGCCCACCAGATAACGCACACCGACCGCGCGCTTGCCTTCGAACACGATCTTGTCGGTCAGGGCATGGGTGACGATGGTCAGCGTCGAGCGCTTCTTGGCCACATCCAGGTAACCGCGAGCGGTGCTGGCGCGCCGGCCGTTGGGCGTGACGGTGCGGTCCATCGGGCCGAAACCTTCCTGTTGGTAGCCGTTGAGGTCCTCGGTACGCGGGTAACCGGCCTGCACGCCGGCTTCGACCATGGCGTGGAACAACGGGTTGTTGCCGGCCTTGGGCGTGGTCACGCTGACCGGGCCGTCGCCGCCGTGGTAATCGTTCGGGCCGATGTCGCGGGTTTCGGCTTTGCGAAAATACGGCAGGCAGTCCAGATAGGCCCAGTCTTCGAGGCCCGGCAGCCTGGCCCAGTTATCGTAGTCCAAGGCGTTACCGCGGATGTAGCACATGCCGTTGATCAGCGAAGACCCCCCCAGACCCTTGCCGCGACCGCACTCCATGCGGCGGCCGTTCATGTGTGGCTCCGGGTCGGTCTCGTAGGCCCAGTTGTAGCGACGACCCTGCAGCGGGAACGCCAGGGCGGCGGGCATTTGCGTGCGGAAATCCAGGCGATAGTCCGGGCCGCCGGCTTCGAGCAGCAGGACGGTGACGCCCTCGTCTTCGGTCAGGCGGGTGGCCAGGGTGTTACCGGCCGAGCCGGCACCGATGATGATGTAGTCGTATTCTGTAGTCATAGGTTCTCCGGGGGAGCTGCAAGCTCCAAGCTTCAAGCTGCAAGAAAAAGCAGCGAGCGGTGTCTGCGCGATTGAAGCGGGCGGCAAGCACAAGCAGCTTTTGATCTTGCTTCTAACTTGAAGCTTGTAGCTCGCCGCTCACCGCTGCTCAGAACACTGAGCTGTAATCGCCCAGTTCGACCTGTACCGATTTGATGCGCGTGAAGTTGTTCAGCGAGCTGATGCCGTTCTCCCGGCCTACACCCGATTGCTTGTAACCGCCGACCGGCATTTCGGCGGCCGATTCGCCCCAGGCGTTGATCCAGCAGATACCGGCTTCGAGCTGATGAATCACCCGGTGGGCGCGGTTCAGGTCGCGGGTCACGACGCCGGCGGCCAGGCCGAAGTCGGTGTCATTGGCGCGGCGGATCACTTCTTCTTCGGTTTCATAGGTGAGGATGCTCATCACCGGGCCAAAGATTTCTTCGCGCACGATGGTCATCTCGTCGGTGCAATCGGTGAATACGGTCGGAGCAACAAACGCTCCCTTGGCCAATTCGCCGTCGGTCAAGCGACCGCCGCCGCACAGCAGGCGCGCGCCTTCGGCTTTGCCTTTTTCGATGTAGCCCAACACGCTTTCCATGTGGGCGAAGCTGACCAGCGGCCCGAAGTTGGTGTTTTCATCTTCTGGATTGCCGATGCGAATACGCGCCACGCGTTCGGCGATCTTGGCTTCAAAAGCGGCCTTGAGGTGGCTTGGCACGAACACCCGGGTACCGTTGGTGCAGACCTGGCCGGAGCTGTAGAAGTTGGCCATCATCGCGGTGTCGGCGGCGCGATCCAGGTCGGCGTCGTCGAAGATGATCAGCGGCGACTTGCCGCCCAGTTCCATGGTCACGTCCTTGAGCGACGAACTCGAGGCGCTGGCCATGACTTTCTTGCCGGTGTCGGTGCCGCCGGTGAAAGATATTTTCTCGATGCGTGGGTGTTCGGTCAGCCAGGTGCCGACTTCACGGCCGCTGCCAGTCAGCACGTTGAATACGCCCGCAGGAACACCGGCCTGGGTGTAGATCTCGGCCAGTTTCAGGGTCGTCAGCGAGGTAACTTCGCTCGGCTTGAAGATCATCGCGTTACCGGCCGCCAGGGCCGGGGCGGATTTCCACAACGCGATCTGGATCGGGTAGTTCCACGCGCCGATGCCGGCCACCACGCCCAGGGGTTCGCGACGGGTGTAGACGAACGAAGTGGTGCGCAGTGGCACCTGTTCGCCTTCGATGGCTGGCACCAGGCCGGCGTAGTATTCCAGCACGTCGGCGCCGGTGACGATGTCGACGTAGCGGGTTTCGGAGTAGGCCTTGCCGGTGTCGAGGGTCTCCAGGGCGGCCAGTTCATCGTTGCGCTCGCGCAGGATGTCCACGGCGCGGCGCAGGATGCGCGAGCGCTGCATGGCGGTCATAGCGGCCCAGACTTTCTGGCCCTTTTCGGCGCTGACCACGGCGCGCTCGACGTCTTCTTTTGTTGCCCGCTGCACCTGGGCGAGAACTTCACCGTTGGCCGGGTTGATAGCTTCGAAAGTGGCGTCGCCGCTGGCATCGCTGTACGCGCCATCGATGTAGAGTTTTTGCAGTTCGAAACGGGCCATAAAATCCTCGCAAGTGCATGAGTGGTTGGCTGGCCACCGGGGCGTGTCGTTCTACAGCTGACTACGCGGGTCGGCGGCGGTTCAGGAATCGAGCGGTTCTGTGTGCTCTTAAACCCCTGCTTTAGCCAGTTGCAAATCCATGTATTCGTAAGCGATCCGATGTGCCTGGGCGGTATCGAACGCGTCTCCCGACAGCGCCCCGCGCAGCCACAAACCGTCAATCAACGCGGCCAGGCCCCGTGCCGCGCTGCGTGCCTCATCGAGGGGCAATACGCGGCGGAACTGGCAACACAGGTTGGAATACAGACGGTGATCGTTGATCCGCTGCAACCTGTGCAAAGACGGGTGGTGCATGCTGGTGGCCCAGAAGGCCAACCAGGTTTTCATTGCCGGGCCATTGACCTGGCTGGCGTCGAAGTTGCCTTCGATGATCACCTGCAGGTGAGCCCGTGGGCTTGGGTCCTCCAACGCCTGACGGCGTGCGGTGACGTTCTCGCTCAGGACACTCATCAGGTACTGGGCCGTGGCCGCGATCAGGCCATTCTTGTCCTTGAAGTAGTGGCTGATGATGCCGTTGGAGACACCGGCCAAACGGGCGATCAGCGCAATGCTGGCGTCCCCCATCCCGACCTGATCGACCGCTTGCATAGTGGCTTCGATCAATTGCTGGCGGCGGATGGGTTGCATACCGACCTTGGGCATCTGGTACATCTCCTTAGGCCATCCGATGGACGAGTGCGGTCTATCGGAATGAAGGCCAGTCTATTTTGTTTTGATTGAACGTTCAATCAACAAAAAATAAGTTCTATGACAAGTCGTCGCTATTTGCCGGGGCGAGGACTTTTGGGGAGGTCTTTATAACACTCGTCGGTTGGCATGTAGGCTGATAGCTGTTGTGAAGAAGGGATTTGCATTCCAAGTCCAGCGGGTCAGCAGTTCAGAACCACTCAAACGAAAACGCCGCGATCATCTCGCGGCGTTTTCGTCGGTTTCGCTTAGCCCAGGTTCTTGCCGAGCAGTGCGTGGTACAGCTCACTGTCGCCAAGAATCCCGACAACCTGTTGGTTATCGTGAAGCACCAGTTTGTTACCGGTCTGGTAGCGAATCTGCAGCGCATCGCGCATGCCGATGTTGGAGTCCACCAGGGTCGGACGTCGGCCCAGGCCTTCGACGGCTTGGCCCGGCGCCCAGTTTTGCAGGTCCAGCGCCGCGCCGTTCTGCCGGGCGCCCTTGATGGTATTGCCTTCGGCCAGATCGAGCCAGGAATCGCCGCCCGGATCCAGGCACACCGAACCGTTGATGCGCTTGCAGTTGTCCAGGGTGCGCATCAGGCTGCGGCCGCAGAGCACGTTGAGCGGGTTGGTGTGAGCGACGAAGGTGCGCACATAGTCGTCCGCCGGGTTCAACACGATTTCTTCCGGCTTGCTGTACTGGATGATCCGGCCGTCTTTCATGATCGCGATCCGGCTGCCCAGCTTCAGGGCTTCGTCCAGATCATGGCTGACGAACACGATGGTCTTGCTCAGTTTGCGTTGCAATTCCAGCAATTCGTCCTGCAGGCCTTGGCGGATCAGTGGATCGAGGGCCGAGAAAGGTTCGTCCATCAGCAGGATATCGGCATCCATCGCCAGGGCGCGGGCCAGGCCGACCCGTTGCTGCATGCCGCCGGACAACTCGTCCGGTTTCTTGTTGCGCCACTGGGTCAGGCCCACCAGCTCAAGTTTTTCATCCACCAGCTTCTTGCGTTCCTTTTCCGGCCGGCCCTGCATTTCCAGGCCAAAGCTGATGTTCTCGCGTACCGTCAACCAGGGCATCAGGGCGAACTTCTGGAACACCATGGCGATGCGTTTGGTGCGCATCATCTTCAGTTCGGCCGGGGTGCAGGAGGCGATGTCGATCTGTCGGCCTTCGTGCTCGACGAACAGCTTGCCGCGACTGACGGTGTTCAAGCCGTTGATGCAGCGCAGCAGGCTGGATTTGCCGGAGCCGGAAAGCCCCATCAGTACGCAGATTTCGCCTTTTTCAACGTCCAGGCTAGCTTTTTCCACACCGACGATTTGCCCGGTTTTCTTCAGGATTTCGTTGCGAGTCATGCCCTGGTCGAGCAACTTGAGGGCTTCACGTGGATCTTTGGAGAAGATCACGTCGACCTCTTCGAAGCGGATTATGCTCATGCGTCACCCCCTACTTTGGCGTCGGGTTGCTTGCAGATTCGGTCGAGCATGATGGCCAGCAATACGATCGCCAGGCCTGCTTCAAAGCCCAGGGCGATATCAGCGGTGTTCAGTGCGTTGACCACGGGTTTGCCCAGGCCGTCGGCTCCCACCAGTGCGGCGATGACCACCATCGACAACGACAGCATGATGCATTGGGTGATACCGGCCGCGATGCTGGGCATCGCATGCGGCAGTTCGATACGTGAGAGAAGCTGGCGACGGGAGCAGCCGAAGGCTTTGCCGGCGTCCATCAGTTCGTCCGGAACGTCGCGGATGCCCAGGTAGGTCAGGCGGATGGGCGCGGCAATCGCGAACACCACCGTGGAGATCAGGCCTGGGACTACGCCCAGCCCGAAAAGGGTCAGGGTAGGAATGAGGTAAACAAAGGTCGGGACGGTCTGCATCAGATCGAGCACTGGACGCATCAGGGTGTAGAACAACGGCTTGTGCGCGGCAACAATGCCTAGCGGCACGCCGATCAAGACACAGACCAGGGTCGCGAACAGCACCTGGGCCAGGGTTTCCATGGTTTCCTGCCAGTAACCCAGATTCAGGATAAGCAGAAAGGCGGCGATAACGAAAACGGTCAGGCCCCATTTGCGCTGGATGAAATGCGCCAGCAGGGCGATGAGTCCTATCAGGACGAACGGGTTGAACCAGGTCAGCGCAAACGTCACGCCGTGAATCATCGTTTCCAGTGACATGGCGATTGCATCGAATGTGTTGGCGCCGTGTTGCGTCAACCAGTCGACGAAGTCCGCGATGTACTGGCCCAAGGGTATTTTCTGATCAATCAGCATGGTAGTGAACATCCGCATGCAAGGAATAAACAGCCCGGGCGAGCGAACCCGCCCGGCATAAAAGCATCACTGCGCAAGTTTGGCTTTCACGGCCTCCAGGCCAGGTTTACCGTCAATGGTGGTCACGCCAGCAAGCCAGGTATCGAGTACCTGTGGGTTTTTCTTCAGCCAGGCCTTGGCGGCCGCGTCAGGCTTCATCTTGTCGTCGAGCACGTTGCCCATCAGCGTGCTTTCCATGTCCAGGGTGAACACCAGGTTTTTCAACAACTGACCTACGTTGCTGCATTCCTGGGCGTAGCCCTTGCGGGTATTGGTGTAGATGGTTGCCTGGCCGAAGTTCGGACCGAAGTACTCGTCGCCGCCGGTGAGGTACTTCATTTTGAAACGGGTGTTCATCGGGTGCGGTTCCCAGCCCAGGAACACCACGGCGGTGCTGCGGCGCTCGGCGCGATCAACCTGTGACAGCATGCCGGCTTCGCTGGACTCGACGATCTTGAAGCCGGCGTCCTTGAGACCGAAGGCATTCTTGTCGATCATGCTCTGGATCAGGCGGTTGCCGTCGTTGCCCGGTTCGATGCCGTAGATCTTGCCGTCCAGTTCCTTCTTGAACTTGGCGATGTCGGCGAAATCTTTCAGTCCTTTGTTATAGAGCTCTTCGGGCACTGCCAGGGTGTACTTGGCGTTCTCCAGGTTGGCGCGCAGCGTATCCACGGTGCCGGCTTCGCGGTAAGCCTTGATGTCGTTTTCCATCGTCGGCATCCAGTTGCCGAGGAACACGTCCATGTTCTTGCCGTCGGCCAGGGACTTGTAGGTCACCGGTACGGAAATCATGGTGGTCTTGGTTTTGTAGCCCAGGGCCTCGAGTACCACGCTGGTGGTGGCGGTGGTCACGGTGATGTCGGTCCAGCCGACATCAGAGAAGTTGACGGTGCTGCACTGCGCGGGTTCAGCAGCGTTGGCCAGCATCGGAAGACTCAGCATGGCGGCCAACAACAACGGCGTGGAACCTTTCATGGGTGGACTCCTGGTGTTTTATCGGCGGTGTCCGTTCAAGGACCTCCGCGCTTTTTTTGGATGTTGCGGTTGGGGGCGCGTGAGCACTCTCTGACACGCGGCCTTGCAAACGAGCCGTAACCGATCATGTACCAGTGCAAATCTGTCGCCTACAGGGTGCGTCGTATCCAGTACAGGGAGGGTCGCATCCAGTGTCAGTGACGTCGCTTACAGATTTTTTTCGCCCTTGGCTGGCCTCTGATACGCAAAAAACGTCGTAAACCTGGGGCAAAGGGCGGGCGACGTCGGTGGGCATGATTGCGTCGGTGTCAGACGTCGAACGCCAAGGCAAAAGCCCGATGATGCGGGCATCCCGGCGTTGAGCGTAGCAGCTCCGCCACCGGGCGCTCCTGCGCCCGGATGTGCCTGTTCTGGAGGTTCTCGGCAATGGCAATCAGCGTGTTCGACCTGTTCAAAATTGGTATCGGCCCGTCCAGTTCCCACACCGTGGGGCCCATGCGCGCTGCGGCGCTGTTTGTTGAAACATTGCGGGCGAAGTCGCTGCTGCACGACGTGCGCCGGGTCGAGGTGCAACTGTTCGGCTCGTTGTCGGCAACGGGCATCGGCCACGGCAGCGACAACGCGGTGATCATGGGTTTGATGGGCGAGTGGCCGGACGCGATCGATCCGGCGCAGATTGGCACGCGCATCCAATTGTTGCGTGAAACCCAGACCCTGCTGCTGGACGGTCGTCTGCCGGTGCCGTTCGTCTGGTCCCGGGACATGCGCCTGCTCGACGAGAACCTGCCGTTCCACCCCAACGCAATGACGCTGGTGGCCGAGGGTGACCACGGCGAGTTGCATCGCGACACCTATTATTCCGTCGGTGGTGGCTTCGTCGTCGATCAGGCCCAGGCGTCCAGCGGCGTGGTGGATCTGGATGTCACCGAGTTGCCTTACGATTTTTCCAGTGCCGAAGAACTGCTCCAGTTGTGTAGCACCCATAACCTTCGGGTGGCCGATCTCATGATGGCCAACGAAAAGGTCTGGCGCTCGGAGGAGGAAATCCGCAGCGGCCTGATGAAACTCTGGCGGGCGATGCAGGACTGCGTCGAGCAGGGGCTCAAGCATGAGGGCATCCTGCCCGGCGGTTTGAATGTGCGCCGGCGAGCAGCCAAGTTGCACCGCAGCCTGCAAGAGCTGAACAAACCCAATGTCATCGGCTCGACCCTCAGTGCCATGGAATGGGTCAACCTGTTCGCCCTGGCGGTCAATGAAGAAAACGCTGCCGGTGGGCGCATGGTCACGGCCCCGACCAATGGTGCGGCGGGGATCATTCCGGCGGTGCTGCATTACTTCATGAAATTCAGCGAAGCGGTCACCGATGCCAACGTCGTGGATTACTTCCTCGGTGCGGCGGCGGTGGGGATCCTGTGTAAAAAGAATGCCTCTATCTCCGGTGCCGAAGTCGGTTGCCAGGGGGAAGTGGGGTCGGCGTGCGCCATGGCGGCGGCTGGCCTGGCGGAGATTCTCGGCGCGACGCCCGCACAACTGTGCAACGCGGCGGAAATCGGCCTGGAACATAACCTCGGCCTGACCTGCGATCCGGTGGGCGGCCTGGTGCAGGTGCCGTGTATCGAGCGCAACGCGATAGCCGCGGTTAAAGCCATCAACGCCGCGCAGATGGCGCTGCGCGGAGACGGCCAGCACTTCATCTCCCTGGACCGGGTGATCCGCACCATGCGCGATACCGGCGCCGACATGCATGACAAATATAAAGAGACATCGCGCGGTGGACTGGCGGTCAGTGCGGTGGAGTGCTGATCTGCTCCAGAGGAGATCGCATATCGCTCACAAAATGCCCACCGATCCACAAACGCGCCACCTTTTAGCGCGTCGCAAACAGACATGGCACCGTTTGTCGGACCCAGCGCTGTTCGTCCCTCGACCGTTCGTCATTCGCACTTGTGGTGATACCCGTCGCGCGAGTGGCGCAGCCCAGTTCCCACAAGTGATACCGTTCTGCTCACGGCCTACTGTGACGGGTGCCAGTCGCCACTGATGGCACCCATAACCCACACTCATCGCGCGCCTTATTTAGACTGGCCGCGATGTCGTTTTCAGGATTTATTGAACACGCATTCAATTTAGGCATGGCAATTGCTCTATCGATGTAAAGCCCGTCTCTTGTGTAGAGACTGAGGGCACCAACCAATAAAAAGAGCCTCCGCCTGAGGCCATCACCCGCTTTGTGTGAGGAGATACCGCGATGACGACGTCCAACTCAGGGGCTCAATCCCAGAACCGTGCGCCTCAATCCATCGGCTTTTTGCTGCTGGATAATTTCACGCTCATTTCCCTGGCGTCCGCGGTGGAACCGCTGCGCATGGCCAACCAGCTGTCCGGTCGTGAGCTGTACCGCTGGACCACTCTCACCGTTGATGGCGGCCAGGTCTGGGCCAGTGATGGCTTGCAAATCACGCCGGACGCCTCCATGCACAAAGCGCCGCCCATTGACACCGTCATTGTGTGTGGCGGTGTCGGCATCCAGCGCACCGTCACCCGTGAACACGTGTCGTGGCTGCAAAGCCAGGCCCGTCAGTCCCGGCGCCTCGGTGCGGTCTGCACCGGCAGTTGGGCGTTGGCCTGTGCGGGCCTGCTGGATGGCTTCGATTGCAGTGTGCATTGGGAATGTCTGGCGGCGATGCAGGAAGCCTTCCCGCGAGTATCGATGAGCACCCGGCTGTTCACCCTCGACCGTAACCGCTTCACCAGTTCCGGCGGCACCGCGCCACTGGACATGATGCTGCACCTGATCAGCCGCGATCACGGCCGCGAGCTGTCGGCGGCGATCTCCGAGATGTTTGTCTATGAGCGCATTCGCAACGAGCAGGATCATCAGCGCGTGCCACTCAAGCACATGCTTGGCACCAATCAGCCGAAGTTGCAGGAAATTGTCGCGCTGATGGAAGCCAATCTCGAGGAGCCGATCGACCTGGACGAATTGGCGGTGTACGTCGCCGTCTCCCGGCGTCAGCTGGAGCGCTTGTTCCAGAAATACCTGCACTGCTCGCCGTCGCGCTATTACCTCAAGCTGCGGCTGATCCGGGCGCGGCAACTGCTCAAGCAGACGCCGATGTCGATCATCGAAGTGGCGTCGGTGTGCGGCTTCGTTTCCACGCCGCACTTCTCCAAGTGCTACCGCGAATACTTCGGCATTCCACCGCGCGACGAGCGCGTAGGTTCCAACACTGCGCAACAGGTAGCGATGATGCCGCTGCCACAGGCCCTGGTGCTGTCGCCACTGTCCGGCCCGCTGTCGGCGTTGAGCCAGGCACGTAATGAGTCGACGTTCGCCAGTGTGAGGCTCTAGGGCGCCTTCGTCGCGAGCAAGCTTTGCTCCCACAGGGGATCTTCTGGGTGAGGTAGACAGCGTGCACCTCAGAGATCCGTGGGAGCAAAGCTTGCTCGCGATTGGTTTTTCAGACGCTCTGGTTTTTCTGATATTCCGCCAAAGCCGGCAACAGTTGCAGATCAATCGCCCGGCGCACGTCCGGCAGAATGGTCGCGCTGCTGGTGTACATGTCCTTGACCATCCGGCGTAGTTCATTGGCTCGGGTAATGTCCAATCCCCGCACGGCGCACTCGCATGCCTGTTCGGCAGTGGAGCCGCTGGGTATCTGGAGGCCCAGGGCCTTGAGCTGGCCCAGCAGGTCTTCCTGGTCGATCAAATCGGCATACATCATGACGCTTTTCCTTGTTCAGGGATTGGGGTCGTGACTCGATTCTGGTAGCCGGTCGAAGCGGCGGCAAGGGCAAATGGTCGCGATGTCATGAATGACTATGGGGGCGTCGTTTTCGGCTAACTTGCCCAGGCCTGGACTGGGCACACTGGCCCCAAGCTGAATCACGACGGTTTGGTCACCCTCGCGCAACAGCTCCTCCAGTAACGCAACTGCCCCGATCCAGTCACGGCTTGATCGGGGATTTTTTTGCGTTCGGAGTTTTGGAAAACCTGTTTTGTGGGGGGTGTACGCAAAGGATGGCTACGAGTCGTTGTTTCGCATTAGCATTACGGCCATAAGACTGGACTGTCTATGCTTGCTCTTCACCTGCGCTGAGCCCGATGAGGCGAGGTTTAAAGGCTGAAACTTGTCTATCCGGACCGAACCTCCAGTCAGATGGACAAAATGGAAGGTAACGTAATGCTGAAACTTTTGACCCTTAAAGGTGTTGGCCCGGCAGGTGCTTTCGGACCTGTCGAGTTTGCTCCTCGTCTGAATTTCATCACTGGCGACAACGGATTGGGAAAAAGTTTCCTGCTGGACGCTGCATGGTGGGTTCTGACGCGAACCTGGGCGAGAGGTGTTGAGGCTGTTCCTAGGGAGAGCGCCGCCAGCGCCAGCATTGGTTTCGCCTTCAGTAAGGTCACAGCAGGTGTTAAGGAGGGCGAGATTCCTTTCGACCAAGGTGTGTGGCGACAGCCGAAGGCGCGACCCTCAATTCCTGGGGTGGTGATATATGCCGGGGTAGATGGGAGTTTTTCCGCTTGGGATCCTGCTCGGAACTACTGGAATGATTCACCGGCGGAAGTCGAAGAAAAGATCCGTGCTTTCAATTTCACACCCGATGAGGTGTGGAACGGTGCGACATCCGAAAAGGGCACGAATATCTGCAACGGCCTCATCCACGATTGGGTTCGATGGCAGCGAAACAGTGGAGATGCAGCGTTCGAAGAATTGACTCGGGCACTTGATGCTCTCTCTCCTTCAGGCATTGAAAAACTCTCACCTGGTGAGCCATGCCATATCGGTGCGCTCGATGAAACTGAATACCCGACGTTGAGAATGCCGTATGGCCTCGATGTTCCGTTGGTGCATGCTTCGGCGGGAATGAGGCGTATTGCAGCGTTGGCCTACATGCTGGTATGGACTTGGAATGGACATAAACGGGCGTGCAAACAAAGAAAAACTAAACCGGCAAAGGAAATAATTTTTCTGGTCGATGAGGTGGAATGTCATCTTCATCCTCAATGGCAACGTCGTATCGTTCCTGCATTGCTTAAGGTTGTTCAAGCCATGACGGGCGAGGAAGTAGCAGTTCAGTTGATCATTGCCACCCATTCGCCTTTGGTGCTCGCCTCCGTCGAACCTGACTTCGATGAAGAAATCGATGCAGTGTTCAACATTAATCTCGAAGAAGGCGAGGCGAAAATCTCCAAGGAAATATGGGCCAAGCAAGGGGACGTGGTTAGCTGGTTGGTATCGGAGTCTTTCGGTTTAAGCCAGGCTCGATCCGTCGATGCTGAGTGGGCGATTGAAGCTGCTGAGGCGTGGATGCGTGGAGATCAGCAGAGCCTCCCGGTGCACCTTGGTTCACAAAAAGACATCCATCAGGCACTTCTGAAAACGTTGCCTGAAACGGATCATTTTTGGCCGCGATGGATTGTATCCGTTGAGAAAGGTGCGGACGCCGGCGCGAACAGGCGGAAGAAATGATCCCAGTTCCTAATCCTATCGATGAGCCAGAAGACTTTAATAAGAAATGCCGGGAGAAGGGAGCTGAATGGCTTGTTGCTAATCCTGACAAGACCCGTCCCACAGACTTATGGTCAGTATTCAAGCCCGATCTGGCACAAGGCTTCAGTGATCGATGTGCGGTTGCAGCCATGTGGATACCGGACGGGACCGTCGACCATTTTGTCAGTTGTCATGAGGACATGTTGCTTGCCTACGAGTGGTCCAATTATCGATATATGGCAGGCTGGCTGAACAGTTCAAAAAGTAAGAAGAAAGCAGCCGATTTACTTGATCCCTTTCACGTTGGTGAGGGCTGGTTTGAAATAGTGCTGCCCTCACTTCAGTTGGTGCTCACAGACAAAGTCCCCCCGGCTTTTCGAAAGCGCGCAGAGAGCACACTGGCAGATCTACCTATTCGAGATGACGAGCGTTTGCTTCGCACTCGCCGTGAATGGTTGAGAATGTATGAAGATGGCGAGTTGAGCCTGGAAGGGTTACGTAAGAAAGCCCCCCTGATCGCCAATGCCGTCGAGAAGCGAAATGTCGAACTGAGACCTGTTGTTGTGCCATCCCACGCACAAATCAAGGCCGCTTATGAGCGCGCATGCGGTATAGGTTTGGAAGCCGTTCGGGAGCTGACAAGAAGAGAAGGGCGTCGTAACGCGGATGGCGGGCGACAACGTATGACTATTTGGACGGCAGAAAGCGATTCGGATGCTGTTGCTGCGTTGATAGCTTTGGAGCTCGCGACACCGATGGGCGGGGATTTTTATGAGTTGTCTATAGGGGTAGTCGAAGCATCGGTAGATATCGCCTTCCAAGGCGCAAGACAAGCGGCTGTGAGTTTGAGCGACGCGCTAGGCGTGTCATTTCATGCTGGTGATCGTTAGCGCCGTGATGGATTGATCCAGTCGGATTCATCGCCACCACGGCGCGCTAGTGTCCTAATTTGTGCACTCGAATTAACCGTGTAGGCCACTACCTTTGCAACACCAGAATCCGCGACAACAACTCATCGCGATCCACATAGCACCCTTGAAAATGTCGGGCTCCAGTGGCCGGGTCGAAGGCATTGCGGGCGTGCAGGGTGCGGCGGTTGTCGAAGCACCATAGCTGACCGGGCTCAAGCCTTTGCATCAAGCGAAATTGCGGCTCGCGGGTCAGGGCGATGAAGCGGCGGTAGGCGCGATATAACCTGGGCATCTGCTCGACCGAGGTGTCGAACGGCCCGCGCAGAAAGTTCGCCATGCGGATTTCCGAGACCTGTCCCAGAGCATCGAGCGCGATGATGGGCGCCAGGCAGCGGTAATCACTGTGGCGGTCCTTGTTGCGAAACTCCACCGGGATTTCGCAGAGCGCGGCAAAGGCATCGGGGTCTTCCTGGCGCAGCGCCTGGGCGATGGCAAAACCGTCGACAAATATGCTCTCGCCGCCGTCGGCATCATTCACCAGGCAATGCAGAAACTGCAATCCTGGTTGCAGCTCCCGGGTGGGCAGGTCGCTGTGCAGCGGCAGGTTGAAAGCGGTGTAGGCGTTACTGTCGGCATCGGCCTTGGATTGCACATTGAACAGTACGCCGAAGTTGCTCTGGCGGATGAACGAAATCTGCTGGGCGATCAGTTTCAGCGAGCCGGGTTCGGTGGGGACGCCGCGCACCTGGGTCAGGCCGATGTCGCGCACCGCCAGCAGCCATTGCAGCAACGTATCGGTGTCGTCCATCAGCGCCTGGTAATCAAACACCGGCAGTTTCAGGTCGCGCTGCCAGAGCCGGCGTTTGGGCTTGCTGGCCAGGCGTTCAGCCCTGGATTGGTCATCGTAGGCATGGGCACGCAGCCAGCCCGGGTCGAAACGGCTCTGGTGGCCGTCGTGCCAATCCACGCACAGGCAACCTTCGCTGTCGATACGGGTCGCACCGGGGGCCAGGTCTTCAGGTACATCGACGATTTCCAGCACCTGCTCGCGGGTCACGGTGTAGACGCATTGCGGGCAGGGGCAGTTGTCCCGCAGCCACTGATGATGGAAGGGGCTGATCCGGCCGTCGGCCCAGGTGACCTGCACCCGATCGGTCAAGGGCGTCACAGCGGTCAATGCACAGATCAGGGGGTAACGGCGGAAGTCGGCAAAAGCGGCGGCGGTGTTCATGGCGATCTCCTGTTCGGGGTTTATCGGGCCGGTGGCAATGCGATGACCCGGCCGATGTAGGCCGGCGGCGACAGGTCGGATTGTTCCGTGAGCAAGGCTTTGAGCTTGCCCAGGGTCTGTTCGGTGAAGGGCGCCGAACGCGGGCCGGCCAGGTCGACGTGCAGCAGCATCTGCTCGTTGCCGGCCAGTTCCTTATCACCGCCGACCAGGTGCAGGCTGTGGTAGAGATGCAGGCGTTTGGTGTCGTGGCCGATGATCTGTGTGCGCACTTCGACCTGGGCGTCGAGCTTCACTTCGTGCAGGTAGTTCAAGTGCAGTTCGAGGGTGAACAGCGAGTGGCCGCTGGCTTCGCGGTTCTGGCTGTCCATGCCCAGATGATCCATCAGTGCGTCGGTCGCGTAGCTGAAGATCAACAGGTAAAAGGCATCGCGCAGGTGGCCGTTGTAATCGACCCATTCGGGGAGGATGCGGGTTTGGTAGGTGGTGAGGGTGGGCATGTTTCTGGTTCCGAGAGTTATGGTGACTGGGTTGGCGCTATCGCGAGCAGGCTCGCTCCCACAATGATCTTCTGGGTGAGACAGATCGCATTCACACCTCAAAACCTGTGGGAGCGAGCCTGCTCGCGATGGGGCCAGACCTGCTGACCCCAAAAGCCAAGGTTTACTCGCTGAAGGCCATCCCATGCTTTTCTTTGGTGGTCTTCACCGCCTCCAGCACCGCCAGCAGGCAATCATCACGATAGCGCTCCAGGGCCGAGATGCTGTGGCTACCCAGCTGCGCGCTGGTCCCGTCCACGACGTCATCGATCAGTTTTTCGGTCAGCTCCGGCGCCGGCAGGTAGGTCCACGGCAGTTGCAACGCCGGACCGAACTGAGCCATGAAGTGGCGCATTCCAGCATCGCCACCGGCCAGTGTGTAGGTCAGGAACGTGCCCATGAACGACCAGCGCAACCCGGCGCCAAAACGGATGGCATCGTCGATTTCCCCGGTGGTGGCCACGCCATCGTTGACCAGGTGCAGCGCCTCGCGCCAGAGCGCTTCGAGCAGCCGGTCGGCGATGAAACCGGGCACTTCCTTGCGTACATGCAGTGGGCGCATGCCGAGGGACTCATACACCCGCATCGCCGCCTGGACCGCTTCGGGCGCGGTGTTTTTGCCGCCGACCACTTCCACCAGCGGCAGCAGGTAGACCGGGTTGAACGGGTGCCCGACCACGCAGCGTTCCGGGTGGATGGAACCTTCATAGAACTCGCTTGGCAGCAGTCCCGATGTGCTGGAACCAATCAGCGCATTGGGCTTGGCGGCGGCGCTGATCTGGGCGTGCAGCTCGAGCTTCAGTTCCAGGCGCTCAGGGGCACTTTCCTGGATGAAGTCGGCGTCGCGCACGCATTCTTCGATGGTCGCGACAAAGCGCAGCCGGTCCTGAGAGGCGCCGGGTGCCAGGCCTTGTTTCTCCAGTGCGCCCCAAGCGTTGGCCACGCGTTTGCGCAGTGCTGCCTCGGCGCCCGGCGCCGGGTCCCAGGCCACGACGTCCAGGCCATGGGCCAGGGCACGACTGACCCAACCGCTGCCGATCACACCGCTGCCCAGGGCGGCGAAGGTTTTGATGTCGGTGATAAAGCTCATGGTGATTTCCTGAAAGGGTTTGGTAATCCCCTGTGGGAGCAAGGCTTGCCCGCGATGGCGGCGGTAGATTCAACCTTTATGTCGACTGACATACCGTCATCGCGGGCAAGCCTTGCTCCCACAGGTAGTGCCCCATGGGGCGCTGGGTGTTCGGTTGATCAACCGCGCTGGGCCAGGCCCATTTTCTTGCGCCCCTCGGCCGGGGTGAGCACGCGCGCGCCGAGGCGGCTGAGGATTTCGCTGGCGCGCTCCACCAGTTGGCCGTTGGTGGCAAGCACGCCTTTGTCCAGCCACAAGTTGTCTTCCAGCCCGACCCGCACGTTGCCACCCAGCAGCACGGCCTGGGCTGCCATCGGCATTTGCATGCGGCCGATACCGAAGCCGGCCCACACGGCGTCCGCCGGCAAGTTATCGACCATGGCTTTCATGGTGGTGGTGTCGGCCGGCGCCCCCCAAGGGATGCCCAGGCAAAGCTGGAACAGTGGGTTGTCCAACAGGCCTTCCTTGATCATCTGTTTGGCGAACCAGAGGTGGCCGGTGTCGAAGATTTCCAGCTCGGCCTTGACCCCCAGTTCGGTGATGCGCTTGGCCCCGGCCCGCAGTTGCGCCGGGGTGGAAACGTAAATGGTGTCGCCATCACCGAAGTTCAGGGTGCCGCAATCCAGGGTGCAGATCTCCGGCAGCAGCTCCTCGACGTGGGCCAGGCGGGTCAGCGGGCCTACCAGGTCGGTATTGGGGCCGAACTCCATGGGATTTTCGCCGCCGCCGATCTCCAGATCACCGCCCATGCCGGCGGTGAGGTTGACGATGATGTCCACGTCCGCCTCTCGGATGCGCTCCATCACTTCGCGGTACAGCGCCACGTCACGGCTGAACTTGCCGGTCTGCGGATCGCGAACGTGGCAGTGGACCACCGTGGCGCCGGCCTTGGCAGCCTCGACGGCGGCCGCCGCGATCTGTTTCGGAGTGACCGGTACGTGCGGGCTTTTGGCGGTCGTGTCGCCAGCACCGGTGAGTGCGCAGGTGATGATGACGTCGTGGTTCATGGTGCGGTTCCTTACAGGCGTGATGAGTCACTGCGCAGCCGATTGGCGCTGCGCAGATGGATGGCGTTTGTTCAGTTGCTGGTCAGTTTCAGGTTGTCGGCGGCAGGCTTGCCATCGAAGGTGGTGACGCCTTCGAGCCAGCGCTGCTTGTCTTGCGGATGATCCTTGAGCCATTGCTTGGCCGATTCAAGTGGGTCCTTGTGATCCAGCAGCGGCTGCATCATCCGGCTCTCGTCCGCGGCGGTGAACGTCAGGTTAGTCAGCAGGCGGCTGACGTTCGGGCACTGCTGGGCGTAGTCCGGGGCGGTGACGGTCCACACGGTGGCCATGCCTTCGTTCGGGCCGAGGGCGTCTTCGCTGCCGCTCAGGTAGGTCATTTGCACGTTGACGTTCATCGGGTGCGGCGCCCAGCCGAAGAACACCACGGCTTGATTGCGTCGCACGGCGCGGTCCACCGCCGCGAGCATGCCGGCCTCGCTGGACTCCACCAACTGGAACTTGCCCAGGCCGAACTGGTTTTTGCTGATCATCGCCTTGATCTGGGTATTGGCGCCGGAGCCAGGCTCGATACCGTAGATCTTGCCGCCCAGTTCTTTCTCGAATTTGGCGATGTCGGCGAAAGTCTTCAGGCCCTTGTCGGCCAGATAAGTCGGCACGGCCAAGGTGGCGCGGGCGTCCTTGAGGTTGGGTTGTTCCAGGACCTTGACCTGTTTGGCCTCGACGAACGGGGTGATGGTCTGGGTCATCAGCGGGTTCCAATAGCCCAGGAACATATCCAGGCGCTGGTCGCGGATGCCGGCGAAGATGATTTGCTGGGAGGCGCTGGTCTGTTTGGTCTTGTAGCCGAGGCCATCGAGCAACACTTGGGTCATGGCGCTGGTGGCGATGACATCGGTCCAGTTGACCACGCCCAGGCGCACGTTCTGGCACGCGGCGGGATCGGCCGCCATCGCAGCGGAACTCAGGAAAGTGGTAGTGCTGAGTGCAAGAACGCAGGAGCTGATCAGTCGTTTCATGTCGGGTTCCTCGGCAGCTTATTGTTATGGGTTCCGGCATCTGCGCACCGGTGATGCCAAGTTACGCAGCCGGGCCCTTTGCAAAGCGCACAGCGGCGACTCACTCTTGCACTGCAGCGACCTGTGGCGTATCAAGGACCGCACGCTACCCGCCAACCGAGTGCGCTACATGTCCCAGGATTTCTACTTCTTGTTGATGCCGGGTTTTTCGGCCATCGGTTTCATTTCGGCCATCGAACCGTTGCGGGTCGCCAACCGCTTTCGCGGTGAGCTGTACCGCTGGCATGTGTTGAGCGCCGATGGCGGGGCGGTGCTGGCAAGCAATGGCATGTCGGTCAACGCCGATGCCGCGCTGGAGCCGTTGAAGAAGGGCGCGACCCTCTGGGTGGTGGCGGGGTTCGAACCGCTCAAGTTCGTGACCCCGGCGTTGGAGCGCTGGCTGCATCGGCTGGACAACGAAGGCGTGACCCTGGGCGGTATCGACACCGGCAGTGTGGTCCTGGCCGAGACGGGGCTGCTGGAAGGGCATCGGGTGACCTTGCATTGGGAAGCGATCGAGGCGTTCAAGGAGTCTTATCCACAACTGAGTGTGACCCAGGAACTGTTCGAAATTGACCGTCGCCGCATCACTTGCGCCGGTGGCACCGCGTCCATCGACCTGATGCTGGACCTGATCGGCCAGGCCCATGGCCCGCAACTGGCGATTGAGGTCAGCGAACAATTCGTGCTCGGCCGCATCCGCCCGCGCAAAGACCACCAGCGCATGGAAATCGCCAACCGCTATGGCATTCGCAACAAGAAACTGGTGCACGTCATCGGTGAGATGGAAACCCACAGTGAACCGCCCCTGAGCACCTTGGCGCTGGCCGAGTCGATCAAGGTCACTCGTCGCCAGCTCGAACGCCTGTTCCGCCTGCACCTGAACGACACCCCGAGCAATTTCTACCTGCGCCTGCGCCTGGAGAAGGCCCGGCAGTTGCTACGCCAGACCGACATGAGTGTGCTGGAGGTGAGCATCGCCTGCGGTTTCGAATCACCGTCGTACTTCACCCGCAGTTATCGGGCGAGGTTTGAACGGTGCCCGCGGGAAGATCGGCGGCGCCAGGGGGATGGGCGAGAGGTGGTTTGACAGGCTTTTATACTCAATTATACTCGCGACTATAAATTATACCTGTCGCCATAATTGAGTATAAAACCATGTCCAAGCACTCCGGTTTTGTCTTTCGGCGCCCCGATCTGGCCCGCAATATTGTCGATGGGCTGGTCGGCGCCGGGATCCAGGATTACACCTCAGGCCTGTTCCTGGCCGCCCCGAGACGTACCGGGAAAAGTACGTTTCTGCGCGAAGACTTGATTCCCGAATGCGAGGCGCGTGGCTGGCTCGCTGTTTACGTCGACCTGTGGGCCAACAAGGAAAAAGACCCTGCCGACCTGATTGCCTCGGTCATCGCCGCAGCGCTGGTGCCTTATGAAAAAGGCATTCGCAAGCTGGCCAAGTCCATGGGCATCGACAAACTCAGCTTCTTGCGCACGTTGTCCTGGGATTTCAGCCTGCCGCAACTGCCCGAAGGTGCGACGCTGACCCAGGCGCTGGAGTTATTGCACAGCGCTGCCGATAAAACCGTGGTGCTGGTGATCGACGAAGCCCAGCATGCGTTGACCACCGAGGCCGGGGTCAATGCAATGTTCGGCCTCAAGGCCGCCCGCGATCAGCTCAACCAGGGGCGTGAAGACGCTACCAGCGGCCTGCGCCTGGTGTTCACCGGCTCCAATCGCGACAAGCTCGCTCACCTGGTACTCAGCCGTAATCAACCCTTCTATGGTTCCAGCATCACGCCATTCCCACTGCTGGGCAAAGAGTTCACCAAAGCCTATGCCGCCCATTTGAACGCGCATCTGGCCCAAACCAACCAGTTCAATGCTGATGACCTCGACCAGGCGTTTGAGCTGGTCGGGCGCCGCCCTGAAATGTTGCGCAGCGTCGTTGGCGAAATTGCCCTGGAGCTGGGTGAGGCGAGCCATTTGGGCGAATTGCTGCGTAACAGCGCCCAAATGCTGCGCGCCGGCGTCTGGACCGAATTTGAAAGCGCCTGGAACGCCCTGACAGTGCCGCAGCGGGCAGTGTTGCAGGTCATGGCCGAACGCTCGCAAAACAACGAACCCTTCGCGCCCTTCACCGATTCAACGCTGGAGGCTGTGGGCAAGGTGCTCAGGATGATGGGAAGCGAAGTTGTGCCCGGCACGCAGACCATCCAATCCTGCATCGACGCTCTGCGTGAAAAGGAGCTGGTGTGGAAGTCCAATCGCGGCGGTTATGCGCTGGAGGACAAGGCTTTTGCAGACTGGTTGAAGGGGTATCGCAAGCAGTAGGGGGGATTCTGATCCAGTGTGCCGTCGAGCATTGACCATTGAGCTATGTGGCGAGGGGATCTTGTGGGAGCAAAGCTTGCTCGCGAAACAGCCGGCTCGGTTTCTAAAGGACTGCGCCGCTTCCATCGCGGGCAAGCCTTGCTCCCACAAAAAATCCCATTACCACCGGTACTGTGTCCGCCTGGAAGGGTCTATTTCTTCATCAGCGCCGAGCAGGCCGCCTTGTAGGCCTCATGCTGATACTTGTTCAGCGTCGCGGGCAATGCGAAGTCGTGTTTCTTGTTCTGCGCATTGATGGTCTGCGGCGACAGCAGCGTCACCTCGCAACCATCGAGCAACTGGAAAACCCCTTCGATCTTGAACGTCGTCGGGCCGCCGGCGAACTCGCCTTTCTTGCTGCGCTTCTTGATGGCAATGCGTTCGATGCCGTTGTCCGTCACGAACGCCCGGACCTGGGCAGCGAAAGCCTTGACGTTGGCGGCTTCGTCATCGTCGTCCAGGGCGATTTTCTTGGTGTTCAGCGGGACGTGACTCAGCGCCTGTTGATCCAGCGAGGCAACGGCGATGATCGCTTCGCTGCCTTTGATTTCGATGCCGCACGTTTTCATGTGAATCCTTTTGCTGGAGGGTGGCGTGCAGCTTACAGCTCCAACTGGTCAGCATGGATACCAAAGGCCGCAGCAATTTTTTCGCGGGTGGCTCGGCGAGGCTTGGCGACTGACTCTTGTTGGGCAAACGCCGGTTGAGAAATACCCAGGCGCCTGGCGACTTCATCTTGAGTCAGGTTCAGGTGTTCGCGCCAGGCACGAATGGGCGTGGCGCCGTCGACAATGCTGCTGACGACTTCATGGGGAATCAGATCGGGTTCCAGTTTCTGCGCGACGTATTGGGCATATGGAATGACCACAAATGCCGGATGCCCGTCTGCGTCATTGATGATCTGGATATCAGTAGGTACGTTCATCGCGTTTCCTGACCTCTTGAATGCTGACGATCTTGATCGCCCCGTCCCAATCGAACATGACTCGATAACGGCCTACCCGAAGGCGATAGGCGTAGTCATGGCCGACAAGCGCTTTGACATTCGCCGCGTCGGGCATCTGGGCGAGCGCCGTAACGGCGTCCCGAACCTGAGCCTGGTGGGCAGAATGCAATTTCAGAAGCTGCTTAACGGCTTTTCTGGCCCATTGGATGGTGTTCATGGAAGGATATAAGTCTTTTATAAGATTTGCGAATCCTGACTTATATTTTCTCCTGGGCCAATGTGTGAGAAGTGTCTGGATATTGCCCTGGAGAGTGGAGAGCCCCTTCGGTTGCAGGAGCGAGGGTTGCCTGTCGGCCGAGGAGCAGTCCGTTGCTCCTATCTTCCTTGGTCCTGCTAGTTGAGGTGGGTGCCTCAAAGCGTGAAGTTATCGCGTCCCTTGATTGAAAAGTTGCCCTGGATAACGCTCCCCGCAGGCCCGAAAGTGAAATTGCCGATGTAGGTTTCTTGCTGATGATCGAAGATTACCGAGACGGAGCCATTGTCGGCATCGTTGGTCTGGAAGCGTGTCTGGCCGTTTTCCGCCCACATTTTCCAGTAGGTGACGTGCACCTTTTGCTCTCCGATAATCAGGGTTTCGTGGGTGACATCGGCGTTGAAAACCATTTCGATCCCGCGAATGACCCGCTCAGGCGCCGCGTTGTCCGGCATCTGGACGGCGGAAAGCGTCAGACGTAGCTGTCGGTCCGTCGTGTAGTAGTCGTAAGCAAAGTTCAGCGTATCGGTGACGAAAGAGGTGTCGTCCTCTATCTGCGCGGTAACGCTGCCGGATGATGGATTGGTCTGGGTCTGGGGAAGAGTGTGTTGAGTCAACATGGCGGCTCCTTGAATCCCTGGAAGAGAATTGCTATGACCCCGCCAAGGGGTACGAGCCGACAATAAACCCGCGTTCCAGCACCGTAAACTGTCAGAGTTGACAGGTCCAAGCCCGAAGGGGCCGGTTTGAAGCGGGCATACCTCAACAATCGTTATTCCTGCCCAATCGACTCCAAAAACTCCGACCGGTCATCGCTCACCTGGGCCATGCAGTCGTTTTCGGCGATTTTGTAGGCTTCGCTGCCGGGTTTGGCCGGGAAGGCGGCGATGGCGCAGTCGGCGTCGCGTTGTTTTTGCCACAGTTGCTGGGCAACTCTGACTTTGCTGGTGATGTCGTTGAATTGGGCCTTGTCGTCGGCGTAGAGGGTTTGCAGGCGCTCAAAGAGGCTCTGCAGGTTGTCGGCGAGCAGTTGTTCGGCGGCGGCTTTGCCGTAGGCCGAGCAGGAGAGGGTCTGGACGTCGTTTTCCACGGCATCGCACGGGTTGTGTTCGGTGTCTTCGGTCGCGTGGGCGACGGTGCTGATCAGGGCCAAAGCCAGGATGATTGATTTCATTGCGTTGCCGCTCGAGTCCAGTGAAAGCCAGTGATGCGGCGGATTCTGGCGCAAGCGTCGGGTAAAGAACAGACGGGCAGGGTGGCCCACTCATAGCCCTTTGTCGTGGATTGACGCTTTCGGCAATTCCCCTGTCGTTTTTGCACCCGGTCGCCAATGCACCGAGGCATATGCTGGCCCCAAAGCGCCGGCACACGATTCGGCGCATGAATCGCTGACAAAAGGGGACTGCCTGATGAGCCCAGCCGAATTGCACGCCGACAGCATCGTTATCGACGGGCTGATCATTGCCAAGTGGAACCGTGACCTGTTCGAAGACATGCGCAAGGGCGGCCTGACCGCCGCCAACTGCACGGTGTCGGTGTGGGAAGGTTTTCAGGCCACCATCAACAACATTGCGGCCAGCCAGAAACTGATCCGCGAAAACAGCGATCTGGTGATCCCGGTCAAAACCACCGCCGATATTCAGCGCGCCAAGGCTCAGGGCAAGACCGGCATCATCTTCGGCTTCCAGAACGCCCACGCTTTCGAAGACCAGCTCGGCTACGTCGAGATCTTCAAGCAGCTCGGCGTTGGCGTGGTGCAGATGTGCTACAACACCCAGAATCTGGTGGGCACCGGCTGCTACGAGCGCGACGGCGGCCTGTCGGGCTTTGGTCGCGAAATCGTCGCCGAGATGAACCGGGTCGGCATCATGTGCGACCTGTCCCACGTTGGCTCCAAAACCTCGGAAGAGGTCATCCTCGAATCGAAGAAACCGGTCTGCTACTCCCACTGCCTGCCGTCCGGCCTGAAAGAACACCCGCGCAACAAGTCCGATGAAGAACTGAAGTTCATCGCCGACCACGGTGGTTTTGTCGGCGTGACCATGTTCGCGCCGTTCCTGGCCAAGGGCATCGATTCGACCATTGACGATTACGCCGAGGCCATCGAATACACCATGAACATCGTCGGTGAGGACGCCATCGGCATCGGCACTGACTTTACTCAGGGTCACGGTCAGGATTTCTTCGAAATGCTCACCCACGACAAGGGTTATGCCCGTCGTCTGACCAGCTTCGGCAAGATCATCAACCCCCTGGGCATCCGCACCGTGGGCGAGTTCCCGAACCTCACCGAGACGCTGCTCAAGCGCGGCCATCCAGAGCGGGTGGTGCGCAAGATCATGGGCGAGAACTGGGTCAATGTCCTGAAAGACGTCTGGGGCGAATAAAGCCGCCGCACCACTGAATCCTCTACCTGCGGTCATTTGCGCCGCAGGCATACCACGAATTTCCGGAGTTAAGTTTCCATGGCCAAAATCGCCCCTCAATTGCCTATCGAAGTCGACAGTGAAACCGGTATCTGGACCTCAGACGCCCTGCCGATGCTCTACGTGCCGCGCCACTTTTTCGTCAATAACCACATGGGCATCGAAGAAGTGTTGGGCGCCGACGCCTACGCCGAGATTCTCTACAAGGCGGGCTACAAATCCGCCTGGCACTGGTGTGAAAAAGAAGCCGAATGCCACGGCCTGGAAGGCGTCGCCGTATTCGAGCACTACATGAAACGTCTGTCCCAGCGCGGTTGGGGCTTGTTCAAGATCCAGGACATCGACCTGGAAAAAGGCACCGCCAGCGTCAAGCTGGAACACTCGGCGTTCGTCTATGTGTACGGCAAGGTCGGGCGTAAGGTCGACTACATGTTCACTGGCTGGTTCGCCGGTGCCATGGACCAGATTCTCGCCGCCCGTGGCAGTTCGATCCGCACCGTGGCCGAGCAGGTCTACGGCGGTTCCGAAGAAGGCCACGACGACGGCCTGTTCATCGTCAAGCCGTTGTAAGTCGAGGATCGCGCCATGGCTTTTGAAGCAATGTTCCAGCCGATCCAGATCGGCAAGCTGACCATCCGCAACCGCGTGCTCAGCACCGCTCACGCCGAGGTTTACGCCACTGACGGCGGCATGACCACCGACCGGTACGTGAAGTATTACGAAGAGAAGGCCAAGGGCGGTATCGGCCTGGCGATCTGCGGTGGCTCCTCTGTAGTCGCCATCGACAGCCCGCAGGAATGGTGGAGTTCGGTGAACCTGTCCACCGACCGCATCATCCCGCACTTCCAGAACCTGGCCGATGCCATGCACAAGCATGGCGCCAAGATCATGATCCAGATTACCCACATGGGTCGTCGCTCGCGCTGGGACGGCTTCAACTGGCCGACCCTGATGTCGCCGTCCGGCGTGCGCGAGCCGGTGCACCGCGCCACGTGCAAAACCATTGAGCCGGAAGAAATCTGGCGGGTGATCGGCAACTACGCCAGCGCCGCCAAGCGCGCCAAGGCCGGTGGCCTGGACGGTGTTGAGTTGTCCGCCGTGCACCAGCACATGATCGACCAGTTCTGGAGCCCGCGGGTCAACAAGCGCACCGACGAATGGGGCGGCACCTTCGAGGGGCGGATGAAGTTCGGCCTGGAAGTGCTCAAAGCCGTGCGCGCCGAAGTGGGCGACGACTTCTGCGTCGGCATGCGTCTGTGTGGTGACGAATTCCACCCGGACGGTCTGTCCCACGAGGACATGAAGCAGATCGCCAAGTACTACGACGACACCGGCATGCTGGACTTCATCGGCGTGGTGGGCTCGGGTTGCGACACCCATAACACCCTGGCCAACGTCATCCCGAACATGAGTTATCCACCGGAGCCGTTCCTGCACCTGGCCGCCGGTATCAAGGAAGTGGTCAAGGTCCCAGTGTTGCACGCGCAGAACATCAAGGACCCGAACCAGGCGACGCGGATCCTGGAGGGCGGCTACGTCGATATGGTCGGCATGACCCGCGCCCACATCGCCGACCCGCACCTGATCGCCAAGATCAAAATGGGCCAGATCGACCAGATCAAGCAGTGCGTCGGCGCCAACTACTGCATCGACCGGCAGTACCAGGGCCTGGACGTGCTGTGCATCCAGAACGCCGCGACCTCCCGTGAATACATGGGCGTGCCGCACATCATCGAAAAATCCACCGGACCGAAACGTAAGGTAGTGGTCGTCGGTGCCGGCCCGGCGGGGATGGAAGCGGCCCGTGTGGCGGCCGAGCGCGGCCACGACGTGACCCTGTTCGAGAAGAAGGAATTCATCGGCGGGCAGATCACCACCGCCTCGAAAGCCCCGCAACGGGACCAGATCGCCGGCATCACCCGCTGGTTCCAGCTGGAACTGGCCCGGCTGAAAGTCGACCTGCGCCTGGGCGTGGCGGCGGACGCGGCGACCATCATGGACCTGCGTCCGGATGTGGTAGTGCTGGCCGTCGGCGGGCATCCATTCATCGAGCAGAACGAGCACTGGGGCGCCGCCGAAGGGCTGGTGGTCAGCAGTTGGGACGTGCTCGATGGCAAGGTTGCGCCGGGCAAGAACGTACTGGTCTACGACACCATTTGTGAATTCACCGGCATGTCGGTGGCCGACTTCCTCGCCGACAAGGGCAGCCAGGTCGAAATCGTTACCGACGACATCAAGCCGGGCGTGGCCATTGGCGGGACCTCGTTCCCCACCTACTACCGCAGCATGTACCCCAAGGAAGTGATCATGACCGGGGACATGATGCTGGAGAAGGTCTACCGCGAAGGCGACAAGCTGGTGGCGGTGCTGGAGAACGAATACACCGGTGCCAAGGAAGAGCGCGTGGTGGATCAGGTGGTAGTGGAAAACGGCGTGCGGCCGGATGAAGAAATCTACTACGCGCTCAAGGAGGGTTCGCGCAACAAGGGTCAGATCGACGTCGAAGCCCTGTTCGCGATCAAGCCCCAGCCGTGCCTTGCGCAGAGCGGCGATGGCTACCTGCTGTTCCGCATCGGTGACTGCGTAGCGCAGCGTAATACGCACGCCGCCATTTATGACGCGCTTCGGCTTTGTAAGGATTTCTGACGGCGTAGCGGCAAGCGGCCAGCGGCAAGCTACAAGTAAAAGCACAGCGCCTCTGCTGCTCTTTCTTGCAGCTTGTGGCTTGTAGCTTGCACCTCGCAGAGGTGACTCTGATGCTAAACACCCTTCTTCCCATCCTGCTGTTCGCCGCCCTGGGCCTTGCGGTCCTTGGCGCCTTGCGGCGGATGAACATGTGGCGCCGGGGGCGACCGTCCAAGGTCGACCTGATCGGTGGCCTTTTCGCCATGCCCAAGCGCTACATGGTGGATTTGCACCATGTGGTGGCGCGGGACAAATACATCGCCAATACCCACGTCGCCACGGCGGGTGGGTTTGTGCTGGCGGCGCTGCTGGCGATTCTGGTGCATGGTTTCGGCCTGCAGAACCGCATTCTGGGCTATGCCTTGCTGTTCGCCACGCTGCTGATGTTCAGCGGCGCGATCTTCATTGCCCTGCGTCGTCGCAATCCACCGTCACGGCTGTCCAAAGGCCCATGGATGCGCTTGCCCAAGAGCCTGTTCGCGTTTTCCATTAGCTTCTTCCTGGTGACCTTGCCGGTCGCCGGGATCTTGCCGGCGGACTTCGGGGGCTGGGTATTGGTGGCGCTGTTGGGCCTGGGCGTGCTTTGGGGTGTGTCGGAAATGTTCTTCGGCATGACCTGGGGCGGGCCGATGAAACATGCCTTTGCCGGGGCTCTGCACCTGGCCTGGCATCGCCGCGCCGAACGCTTTGGTGGCGGCCGCTCAACCGGCCTCAAACCTCTGGACCTGAACGACCCCGCTGCACCGTTGGGCGTTGAGAAACCCAAGGATTTCACCTGGAACCAATTGCTCGGTTTCGACGCTTGCGTACAGTGCGGCAAGTGTGAAGCCGCCTGCCCGGCCTTTGCCGCCGGCCAGCCGCTGAACCCGAAAAAACTCATCCAGGACATGGTCGTCGGTCTGGCCGGCGGCACCGATGCGAAATTCGCCGGCAGCCCCTACCCATCCCTTGACGGCAGAGGTAAACCGGTGGGTGAGCACAGCGGCAATCCACATCAGCCGATCGTCAACGGCCTGGTGGACGCCGAGACCCTATGGTCCTGCACCACCTGCCGGGCCTGTGTCGAGGAATGCCCGATGATGATCGAGCACGTCGATGCCATCGTCGACATGCGCCGCCACCTGACCCTGGAAAAAGGCGCGACGCCGAACAAGGGCGCCGAGGTGCTGGAAAACCTCATCGCCACCGACAACCCTGGCGGCTTCGCCCCGGGCGGGCGGATGAACTGGGCGGCGGACCTGAACCTGAACCTGCTCAGCGAAGTGAAATCCACCGACGTACTGTTCTGGGTCGGCGATGGTGCCTTCGACATGCGCAACCAGCGCACCTTGCGCGCCTTCGTCAAAGTGCTCAAGGCGGCGAAAATCGACTTTGCCGTGCTCGGCCTCGAAGAACGCGACAGTGGCGACGTGGCCCGGCGCCTGGGTGACGAAGCGACGTTCCAGCTGTTGGCCAAGCGCAATATCCAGACCCTGGCCAAATACAGCTTCAACCGCATCGTCACCTGCGACCCCCACAGCTTCCACGTGCTGAAAAACGAATACGGCGCCTTTGATGGCAACTATCTGGTGCAGCACCACAGCACTTACATGGCGGAGATCATCGACGCCGGTGCGCTGAACCTCGGCCAGCACAAGGGCGACAGCGTGACCTATCACGACCCGTGTTACCTGGGCCGTTACAACGGCGAATACGAGGCGCCGCGCCAGGTGCTGCGTGCGCTGGGCATCGAGGTCAAGGAGATGCAACGTTCCGGTTTCCGTTCGCGTTGCTGCGGCGGTGGCGGCGGCGCGCCGATCACCGACATCCCGGGCAAGCAGCGCATCCCTGACATGCGCATGGACGACATCCGCGAAACCGGCGCCGAGCTGGTGGCCGTGGGTTGTCCACAGTGCACCGCGATGCTGGAGGGCGTGGTCGAACCACGACCGATGATCAAGGACATTGCCGAACTGGTGGCCGATGCGCTGCTGGAAGATGCGGCCCCGAGCAAGCCTGTGGCCCCGGCCAAACGTGAACCCGCGGAGGTGCATTAATGAGCGACATCATCCGCCGCGACCCTCGCGCCGAGTGGATCGCCCGCAACCGTCTGCACCCGCTACACGCGGCCATGCAACCGGTCCAGCACAGCTGGATGGGGCCCAACGGTATCATTCGCAAGAACGTTCATGGTGTCGGATTCATCGGCCCCAACGGCATCAAGCGTATTGATCGCAGCGGTGCCCAGCAGGGCGGCGCGAGCAAACGTACGGCCGCCATTGAGGTGCAATTGCCGCTGCATCAGGTGCCGCAACCGGCCTTTTACATTTGCGTGGTGCCGGACATGGTCGGTGGCCGCCTCAGCAGCCACGACCGCGATCTGCTGGGCCTGGCCCATCAGCTTGCTGGCAGCGAAGGCGCGGTGCTGGCGGTGGTCTTCGGTGAGCACAAGGAAAACGCTTTCGCCACGGCCGGTGTCGACCGCTTGCTGGTATTGGAAGGTGAGGCATTCAGCGGTTATGCACCGGAACAGCGAGTCCAGGGCCTGCGGGCTGTGGATAACCAATTCAACCCACGCCATTGGCTGCTGCCTGACAGCCGCACCGGCGGCGGCGAACTGGGCCGGCGGTTTGCCGCAGCCTTGGGCGAGCGCCCGGCCACGCGGGTCTGGCAGGTCAAGGGCGAAGAGTGCATCGGCCGCGCCGGCGCCGGCCTGCAAGACCTGGCCCGGCCTTTGGCGCGGTTGATCCTGGCCGCGGCCGAATGCGCCGAGCCGGTCAGCGAAACCCGCCACGAAGCCTTGCCGGTGGAGTTATCCACAAGCGTGGCCCGCAGCTTGTCGCGCATCGAAGACCTGGGCGCGGTGGCGGTGGACCCGGGCGCGATCCCGATGGCCGAAGCCGAATTCATTTTTTCCGGCGGCAACGGGGTCAAGGACTGGGCGCTTTTCCACCAGACCGCTGCAGCCCTGGGCGCCACCGAAGGTGCTTCGCGAGTGGCGGTGGACGACGGCTTCATGGCCCGCGATCGCCAGGTTGGCGCCTCCGGTATCTGGGTTACGGCGCGGGTCTACGTCGCGGTGGGGATTTCCGGGGCGATCCAGCACCTGCAAGGCATCGGCGCCTGCGACAAGGTGGTAGCGATCAACCTCGACCCAGGCTGCGACATGATCAAACGGGCAGACCTGTCGGTGATTGGCGACAGCGCGGCGATTCTCCAGGCCTTGATCGCGGCGGTAGAGGCTTACCGCAACGAAGCCAAGCGCGATGCGGCTTAAGCTAAGGATTCAACCATGAGTACTCAAGTGATCAGCCTGGTGTCCATCGGCGCCCACCCCACCTCCGGTCGGCCCCGGCGCGCCGAGCAGGACGCGCGAGCCGTGGAACTGGGCCTGCAACTGGCCGGCAACGACCTGCAAGTGCTGCACGCAGGTGATGTGGCCGAACCGGCTCTGCGCGCCTATCTGGGCATGGGCCTGGACGCACTCTACGTCCTGGATAACCCCGCAGGTGCCGACGCACTGCCGGCCCTGACCGACTATCTGCGCGACGCGGGAGCCCAAGTGGTGCTCACCGGCAGTCAGGCGGAAACCGGCGAAGGTTCAGGCATGTTGCCGTTCCTGCTGGCGGAAAATCTCGGCTGGCCGCTGGTGGTAGGGCTGGCCGAGGTCGAATCCATCGACAGTGGCGTAGCCTTGGTACTGCAAGCCTTGCCTCGCGGCCAGCGGCGACGTCTCAAAGTGCGCCTGCCGTTCCTCGCCACGGTGGATAACGCCGCCCCCAAACCCCGGCAAAGCGCCTACGGCCCGGCCCGACGCGGGGCGCTGCACGCTGAAGAAGTCGAGGTGATCGACGATGCCCTGTTGGCGGTGGCGACCCTGCAACCGGCCAAACCACGACCCAAACGCTTGAAAGTGATCAAGGCCAAGAGCGGCGCCGACCGCATGAAAGCTGCCACGGCCAAGGCCAGCGGCGGAGGCGGGCAGGTGCTCAAGGGCCTGAGCCCGGAGGCGGGGGCCGAGGCGATTCTCAAGTTGCTGGTGGAGGAAGGGGTGGTTCGCTAAATCCAGGCTCACCAAAAAACCTTGTGGGAGCAAAGCTTGCTCGCGATCCAGGCACCTCGGCACTTGAGAGACCAAGGCGTTTTCATCGCGAGCAAGCTTTGCTCCCACAAGGCGCGCACACAAGGGGATGTGTGTTACCCACAATCCCTGTGCGCGCATCTGTGGATAACCTGTTCGCCCCTGGCCACACCCCACGCAGATCAAGCTCCCCAGGCTTACGCTTAAAAAACAACCAGCCTAACTCACGGTTTTTCCTCGATTTTGTTTGTGAATAAGCTTGAGCGCAGAACCCTACTTGCCCCCAATCTCTGTTGGCGCTTCTGTGGATAAGATGTTCGCTACCCGCTACAAGCCATACGCAGCGGGGCTTTCATGGTATTGATTATAAAATGATCAATTTGCCATTTTTACCCGGAAAATTCCGCTAAAACCCCGAGTTATGCCGTAGACGTGGTTTTCCACAGAATCGTCAAAATTACCCCCAAACACTGTTGGCGCTTCTGTGGATAAGGTGTTCGCTCTCCTCTGGACGCCATACCAGACAAGGCTTTCACATGGCTGATCAGTTTTTAACCTATGTGGGAAAGAAACGTTGATTGTTCATAAGTCACGGTTTTTCTTTAGCTTTTATCTAAAAAACTCAGTCGCAACGATGCACTTGTCCCCATTAGCTGTGGGTGGACATGTGGATAACTTGTTCGCGAAAGTCTAGGGGCCACGGCGGGCATAGGCCTGAACGCGATAGCTCAAATTTCATACAGTTCTAAGAAACCACCTTGACGTGGCCCTGTCAGGTGTCTTCACTCATGGCACAAGGACACCGCCTCTTTATCCACATCTGGTTCAGGGAGAACGCATGATGGATAGCAAGCCCCCCTGCTCATACCCGGTTTCAGCTGCAACGTGTACCCCGACGCCTCCCACCCGGTTACCCAAACGCAGACGTCGTCGCGCCACCAATCAGCGTGCGCGTCTATAGCGCCCCGCTGCGCACCTGAGTTTCCCCTGTAGCACCGTTGACTGCCGCTCAAACCCGTACGGGATAGTGGCCAGGCGTTCGTGCGCCTGTCGATTTGCAGGCAACCGCAGAGTTGCCCCATCTGCCTGAGAGGACTTGAACATGACACGGATCTCGACCCCCATCAGCGAAATCAAGGAGCATTACGACGTTATCGTCATTGGTTCCGGCTACGGCGGTGGCATTGCCGCGTCACGCTTGTCCCGGGCCGGGCGCAAGGTTTGTCTGCTGGAGCGGGGCCGGGAGATCCAGCCCGGCGAATACCCCAACACCATGCTGGCGGCCACCGAGGAGTTGCAGGTGCATGATCCGGACGGTCACATCGGGTCGCGCACCGGATTGTTCGACCTGCACGTCAACGCCCAGCAGAACGTGGTGGTCGGTTGCGGCCTGGGTGGCACTTCGCTGATCAACGCCAACGTTTCGCTGGAGCCGGAGCCCGGTGTGTTCGAGGACCCGCGTTGGCCGCAGGCGGTGCGTGAGCATCGCGACACGCTGCTCAAGGACGGTTATGCGCGGGCTCGGGAAATGCTCAAGCCCAACCCTTACCCTGATACCTCGCCGAACCTGCCCAAGCTCGACGCCAACCGCAAGTCGGCGAGCTATCTCAAGCAGGACGCACATTTCTACAAACCGCCGATCAACGTGACCTTCGACAAACTGCCCAACAACCTCAACCACGTCGGCGTCGAGCAGTTGCCGTGCAACGGTTGCGGTGATTGCGTCTCGGGCTGTAACAACAAGGCCAAGAACACCACGTTGATGAATTATCTGCCGGACGCCTGGAACCACGGCGCGGAGATTTTCTGCCAAGCCCAAGTGCGGCATCTGGAGCGCGACGGTGATGGCTGGATCGTGCATTTCCAGTACCTGGACAGCGGCCGCGAGTTGTTCTCGGCGCCAACCCTGTTCGTGCGCGCCGACATCGTGGTGGTGTCCGCCGGTACTCTGGGCTCTACCGAAATCATGCTGCGCTCCCAGGAAAAAGGCCTGTCGATGTCCAGTCAACTGGGCGAGAACATGAGCGGCAATGGCGACATCCTCGGCTTTGGCCACAACTGCGACCAGACCATCAACGGCATCGGCTTCGGCGCCCACTCGGCCAAGGAACTGGAGCCGGTGGGGCCCTGCATTACCTCGATCATCGACATGCGCACCGAGGGTGACTGGCGCAGCCGCATGGTCATCGAGGAAGGCTCGATCCCCGGCGCGCTTGGCCGGCCGATGGTGCCGAGCATGGCGGCGTTCGCCGGGATGATCGGCGTGCCCACCGACACGGGCCTGGGCGCCAGTCTCAAGTACAAGGCCCGGGAAGCCGAGAGCTTTCTGCGCGGCCCGTACTACGGCGCGCTGCATAACATGCAGACGTACCTGATCATGAGTCACGACAACGGCAAGGGGCGCATGGTGCTCGACAACAAGGACCAGTTGCGCATCGACTGGCCCGGCGTCGGCGAGCAGGAAAACGTGACCCTGGGCAATGAACGTTTGCACCAGAGCACCAAGGCGTTGGGCGGGATCTGGGTCGAGAACCCGATCTGGACCAAGCTGCTCAAGCACAGCATCGTTTCGGTCCACCCTTTGGGCGGCTGCGTGATGGGGGAAGACGCGACGCAAGGCGTGGTCAACCACAAGGGCCAAGTGTTCAGTGGCGCCAGCGGGACGGATGTCTATCCCGGTCTGTACGTGACGGACGGTGCGGTGATACCCACGTCCCTGGCGGTCAATCCGCTGTTGACCATCTCGGCGATGAGCGAGCGCAACATGGGGCTGCTGGCGGCCGATCGTGGCTGGATCATCGACTACACCCTGCCTTCGGCTGCACGTAAACCGGTGGCGCCACCGCCCCTCGGCGTGCAGTTCACCGAAACCATGAAGGGTTACTTTTCCACGGCGTTTACCCAGCCCCAGGGCACCGATCTATCGCTTTACGAAGCGGCGGCCAAGAGCGGCAAGGCCGACAACTCGACTATCGAGTTCACTCTGACCATCACCGCTGCCGACCTCAACCGCCTGATCAAGGAGCCGGAACACGCCGCAACCCTGGTGGGCACACTGGATGCGCCGATGCTCTCGCCCAAGCCGCTGGTCGCCAGCAACGGGGTGTTCAACCTGTTCGAGCAATATCAGGAACAGGTGGATGTGCGGCACATGAACTACGACATGAAACTGACCGCCGAGGACGGCAGTGACTATTACTTCAGTGCCTTCAAGACCGTGCCCGAGGACAACGGGGTGCTGAACATCTGGCACGACACCAGCACGCTCTATGTCACGCTGTATCGCGGGCCGGACAAGAGCGGCGAGGTCATCGGCTCGGGGGTGATGCACATTCTGCCGGCCGACTTCGCCAAGCAGATGACCACCATGAAAGTGCTCAACGCGCGCAACGAGCGTGAGCGCGTGGAGGCCTTGGCGCGGTTTGGCAAGTTCTTCGCCGGGATCTTGTGGGAGAGCTATGGCGGAGTGTTCGCCGGCGATGTGTACTTCAACCCGGACGCACCGCCGCGCACCAAGCGGCCGCTGGACGCACCGGCGCCGACCGTGCATTTCTTCCAGACCGAGGACAACGTCGAGTTACGCCTGACTCGCTATCAAGCGGGCAGCAAAGGCCCGGTGATGCTGGTGCACGGCTTGGGCGTGGGCTCGAATATTTTCTCCACCGACACCATCCAGACCAACCTGCTGGAGTACCTGTGCAAGCACGAGTACGACGTCTGGCTGCTGGACTTGCGGGTGAGCATCCTGCTGCCGGCCAGCAAGCATGAATGGAACGGCGACCAGGTAGCCCAGTACGACTTCAAGGCTGCTATCGAGCAGATCCAGCAGGCCACGCTGGCCCGCGACGTGCAATGTGTGGTGCATTGCTACGGTGCGACGACGTTCTTCATGTCGATGCTGGCGGGGCTGCAAGGGGTGCGTTCGGTGGTCTGCTCGCAGATCGCCGCCGATACGGTGGTCGCCACCGCAACCGGTTTGAAAGCCGGCCTGCACCTGCCAGGGATGCTCGACGCCATCGGTATCAAATCCCTCACTGCTTACGCCGACACCAAGGAGAACTGGTTCAACAAACTCTACGACAAAGCCCTTAATGGCTATGCCCGGATCGAGGCCCAGGGCTATTGCACCAACCCGGTCTGCCACCGCATTACCTTCATGTATGCCTCGCTGTATCGCCACGACACGCTCAACGAAACCCTGCACGACAACCTGCACGAGTTGTTCGGTGAGTCGAACATGCACACCTTCGAGCACCTGGCGCTGATCGTGCGCAAGGGGCACCTGGTGGACTTCAAGGGCAACGACGTCTACATGCCGCATTTCGATCGGTTGAAATTGCCGATCTGCTTCATCAGCGGCGCCGAGAACCAGTGTTACCTCCCTCAGAGCACCCTCAAGACCTACGAGCGACTGTGCGATATGCATGGCCCGCAACTGTTCAGCCGCCACGAAGTGCCGGGCTACGGCCACATCGACTGCATCTTTGGCAAGGATGCGGTGGTGGATGTGTACCCGATCATCCTTGAGCACCTGGAGAAGACGGCGCTCGGCTAGCTGATCGCCATCCGTGGCGAGGGAGCTTGCTCCCGCTCGGCTGCGAAGCAGTCGTCGCTTTTGAAGTCTTGGGGCCGCTACGCGGCCCAGCGGGAGCAAGCTCCCTCGCCACATGGGTTTTGTGGTGAGTCAGGAATAAGGAAAAAAGGATGCCATGAACACTTACATCCGCTGGTTCCAACGCATCATCTGGGTCGGGATCGTCATGAACATGGTCTTCGCGATCCCGGCGCTGTTTGCCCCGGCGTTGCTGACGTCCATGCTCGGCCTGCCGCCCGTATTGTCCGATCCCTGGCTGGAAAACGCTGGCATGTTGCTGGTGGGGATCAGCCTGTTCTACATGCCTTCGGGGTTCAATGCGCCGCGTTTCGTGGTGCATTCGTGGCTGTGCGTGCTGTCGCGGCTGGTGGCGGTGGTGTTCTGGATCTACCTGATCAACACCAACAACCAGGGCCAGGTGTTCGTGCCGATGTTGATGGGCGACCTGAGCATGTTCCTGATCCTGGGCGTGCTGCTGTACCTCGGCTGCCCGGTGGCCCATCGTCCACTGGCCTTGCTCTGTGCCGGTTGGCGGGAGTGGCGCGCCGGCTGGGCGCGGCGCTGGCACAGTCATGGTTTCAAGGTCGGCACGTTGGTGGTGGTATTGCTGCTGGGCTTCATCGGCTACCAGACCTGGTACCAGATGATCCGGGAAGTGCCGCAACCGGACTTCGCCTCCGACGAAGACCACTACAAATACGCCGCCATCGGCCTGGGCATCGAGGCGCGGATTCCGTACTACCTGTTCGCCGTGCTGCCGCAGATGTGCCCGGAAAAACTGCCCAAGCCCGGCGGTTACGAGGTGTTCGGGTTTCTCTATGAGAACGGCAATGACCTGCCCATCGGCATGGCCAAGCGGCAACTGGGCTATCCCACCGTGGAGCCGAACTGCGCGCTGTGCCACACCGGCTCGTACCGGGCCAATGCCAGTGACGTGGCGGTTCCGGTCGCTACCGCGCCGGCCAACACCCTGCAACTGCAGGCCTTCCAGTGGTTTGCCTACGAGTGTGCCAGCGACCCGAAATTCACCCCTGATGCGGTCATGGCGGCGATCAACAGCAAGTTCCAGCTGGGTTTTTTCGAAAAGCTGTACAACCGCTACCTGATCATCCCGATGGCCAAGAGCGCCCTGCTCAAGCAGAAGCAGGCTTACGCCTGGCAGAAGCTGCGCCCGGCCCAAGGCCCGGGGCGGACCGATACCTTCAACCCGACCAAAATGGTGGTGTTCGGCTTCCCGGATGACTCCACCATCGGCACCGTGGACTTGCCGCAGGTCTGGAACCAGAAACCCCGCGAGTCGATGTACCTGCATTGGGACGGCAATAACAACAAGATCCACGAACGCAACTACGCGGCGGCCATGGCCGTGGGCGCGACGCCGCAATCGGTGCTGCCACCGAGTTTCAACCGGGTGACCAATTGGCTGCTGGGCCACAAGGCGCCGGCCTGGCCGTTCGCCCTGGACCAGGCGAAAGCCACCCAGGGCAAACCGATCTGGGAGCAGAACTGCGCCGCTTGCCACGCCTTCGGCCGTACCGACACGGGACAGGTCACCACCAACATCGACCAGTTGGGCACCGATCCCCATCGCCTGAATTCCTTCACCGTCGGGCTGGTGACGGCGTTCCACGGCTTCAAGAAACCGCCGTTCGACTTCGGCGCCTACCGCAAGACCCAGAGTTACAGCAACACGCCCACCGACGGCATCTGGCTAAGGGCGCCATACCTGCATAACGGCTCGGTGCCGACCCTGTGGGATTTGCTGCAGCCGCCCGAGCAGCGCCCGCAAGTGTTCTACACCGGTTCCGACATCTACGACCAGGAGAAGGTCGGCTTCATCACCCGCGGCGCGCAGATGAAGGCGTCGGCGGATTTCAAATACGACACCCGCCTGGAAGGCAACCACAACGGCGGCCACCTGTATGGCACGCAGTTGTCGGACGTCGACAAGCGGGCCCTGATCGAATTCATGAAAACCCTGTAGCCCAGGGCACTGCGAAGGAGCGTTCACATGTCATTACTGCACCATTGGGAACATGAGTTCGACAAGGTCAAGGTCCGCCTGCACGGGTTGGTCACGCGGCTAGAGATGTCCTGGAAAAAACTCGTCAACGACCTGGAGCCCGAGGAGTTCGAGGCTATCGTCAAGCTGCTCCAGCGCGGCCACGACCAGGCCCGGCATGTGATCGACCACGGCGACCTGCCGGATGACGAGCCGGCCGTGCCGTGGGAGCTGGCCCACGGTCTTTCGATCCTGAAGATCGGCAATGCCAGCGCCTTGCCACAAACCGAGGACGAACTGCCGACCCGCGTACTCAAGGACGGCACCTTGCTCGGTTGCCGCAAATGGGAATTGCTCGACCTGTTGTGGAGTGAGGCGTTGCTCAAGTGGATTGAGAACCTGCGTCACCACGCGCCGTTCGCGACCAACCCGGCGCTGGTGAAAATGGACAGCGACGTGGTGTTGGCGATTGCTGGCGACTGGGGCACCGGCCCCTTTGATAGTCATGCTCCGGCCGTGGCTGTCGCCAATCAGATGCAACTGGCTGAGGCCGACTTCACCATTCATCTGGGCGATGTGTATTACGCCGGCACCCATTCCCAGGAAGACGTCGATATGGTCGGCTGGCCCCAGGGCAAGCATGGCTCGTTCACCCTCAATTCCAACCACGAGATGTACAGCGGCGCCCACGGCTATTTCAAGGAACTGGCCAAGCGTTTCCCGGTGCAGCAAGGCACCAGTTACTTCGCCCTTTATAACGACGATTGGCTGATAGTCGGTCTCGACACGGCCTACGCATCGGACGTGATGAACCTGTACATGGACGGCACCCTCAACGCGCAACAAACCGACTGGATGAAAAGCCTGCCCAAGCGCAAGAAGCTGATGGTGCTCAGCCATCACCAGGGTTTCGATATTTCCGGGCATCACAAGACCGCGCTTTACCAACCGGTCTGCGTGGCCCTGGGGCGTGAGCCGGACTACTGGTATTGGGGGCATTTGCACAATGGCATCTGCTACGCGCCCCAAGGGGGGCTGCACGCACGCTGTGCCGGGCACGGGGCGATTCCCTACGGCACCACCAGCGAGTTGAACGGACATGCCGGGGTGTTGTGGTCGGAAACGCAACTGGCGGGGGACGAGGCGTACCCGGAACGGGTGTTGAACGGGTATGTGAAGGTGCGGCTGGTGGGGGAGGAGATTGTCGAGACGTTTTATGGGGAGGATGGGTCGGTGCGGTGGTCTTCACAGTAATCGGGTGAATGTGAGGCCGCTATCGCGAGCAGGCTCGCTCCCACAAGGGATCTTTGGCGCACCGAAGATCAAATGTGGGAGCGAGCCTGCTCGCGATGCTTTTGCTGTCAGCCCTGGACCGGAACACCCTTGAGGTACGGCGCCGGCTCGGCCCCCAGGTTGTTGAGCATGCGCTCGCTGTACCAGTCCACGAAGTTCACCACGCCGAACTCATAGGTCTTGGAGTACGGGCCTGGCTGGTAGGCGGTGGAGTTGATGCCACGCTGGTTTTCTTCGGCCAGGCGACGGTCCTGGTCGTTGGTGGCGTCCCAGACCTGGCGCATGCGCGCCACGTCGTAGTCCACGCCTTCGACCGCGTCCTTGTGCACGATCCACTTGGTGCTGACCATGGTTTCCTGGGCGCTGATCGGCCACACGGTGAACACGATGATGTGGTCGCCCATGCAGTGGTTCCACGAGTGGGGCAGGTGCAGGATGCGCATCGAGCCCAGGTCCGGGTTCTTGATGCGGCCCATCAGTTTGGCGCAGCCCTGCTTGCCGTCCAGGGTCATCGACACAGTGCCCTTGAGCAGCGGCATGCGCACGATACGGTTGCGCAGGCCGAAACTGGCATGGGCGTAAGGGATTTTCTCGGCGTCCCAGGCTGCGGCAGAGGCCGCCACATGGTCCTTGAAGGCCTGGTCGGCCCGCGGGTCGGTGACGTCGTCCCATTCCAGCAGGGTCTTGAGCAGTTCCGGGTGCGCGCCGCCGCAGTGGTAGCACTCGCGGTTGTTTTCCAGCACCAGTTTCCAGTTGGCCTTTTCCATCAAGGTGGTTTGCACCGCCACCTTGGTGTTTTCCATGTCATAGGGTTCCATGTAATGGGTCAAGGTCGCCAGGAAATCGTCAATGGCCGGCGGGTTCTCCGCCAGGCTGATGAAGATGTAGCCACCAGCGGTCTTCACGTTTACAGGCTTGAGGCCATACTGCTTCATGTCGAAGTCGGCGCCCATCTCGGTGCCGGCGAACAGCAGGCGACCGTCCAGCTCGTAGGTCCACTGGTGGTAGTGGCAGACCAGTTTGGCGACCTTGCCCTTTTCGCTGGTGCACAGCCGCGAACCGCGGTGACGGCAGACGTTATGGAAAGCATGCACCACGCCGTCGGCGCCGCGAATCACGATGATCGGGTTCTTGCCAACCTGCAGGGTCAGGTAGTTGCCCTTGGTCGGAATTTCGCAGGTCATGCCGGCGATCAACCACTCCTTCTGGAAAATTTCCTGCATGTCGATATCAAACAGGCGCTCATCGGAGTAGAACGGCTGCGGCAGCGAGAAAGTGCGCTCGCGTTCCTGCAGCATTTGCGCGGTGGCCTTGCGTGCGGGTTCCAGCGGATCGCCCAGGCTCAGGGTTGCGGTGACGTCCATCGTTTTATCCTCATGGCCCTCTACGTGGCCGGCGAAAGTGGCTGATCAAATGTGCTACGCAAGGCAGAAAATATTATTTGTCTGTTGGGGGCGAGTGTGGGGCCGCGCAGGGGCCGAACCTTATCCATGGGCGACATGGCCCAATCTGTTCCCGACGCGCAAGGTCCGGTCGTTGGGGGCTGGTCGCGGTAAGCATGTGAATGTCGCAGATAGGTAAATGGGCGGTTCGCGCTATACGCAGAATCGCCTCATAAGAGGCCGACAGTCGGCCGTGGAGATCAGCATGTCCAACAGCTTCCTGAACCCGGTAACCACCCAGACCTGGGCCAATGGTCGTCACATTGTCCGTTGCGTCAAAGTCATCCAGGAAACCTGGGATGTGCGCACCTTTTGTTTCATGGCTGATCAGCCGATTCTGTTCTTTTTCAAGCCGGGGCAGTTCGTGACCCTTGAGCTGGAAATCGAAGGCCAGCCGATCATGCGGTCCTACACCATCTCCAGCTCGCCGTCGGTGCCTTACAGTTTTTCGGTGACCATCAAGCGCGTACCGGGGGGCAAGGTTTCCAACTGGCTGCACGACACCCTGCACGAAGGTCAGGAGCTGGCGGTGCACGGGCCGGTTGGCCTGTTCAATGCCATCGATTTCTCGAACCCGAAGGTGCTTTACCTCAGCGGCGGCGTCGGCATCACGCCGGTGATGTCCATGGCGCGCTGGTACTACGACACCAATGCCAACGTCGATATGGTGTTTATCCACAGCGCCCGCTCGCCCAAGGACATCATCTATCACCGCGAGCTGGAGCACATGGCGTCGCGGATCGATAACTTCAACCTGCACCTGATCTGCGAAAGACATGGGCTGGGCGAGCCCTGGGCCGGGTATCGCGGCTATCTGAACCACAAGATGCTGGAGCTGATGACGCCGGACTTCCTGGAGCGCGAAGTGTTTTGCTGTGGCCCGACGCCCTACATGAACGCGGTCAAGCGCCTGCTGGAAGCCGCTGGCTTCGACATGACGCGTTACCACGAGGAATCCTTCGGCGCCACGCCACCGGAAGCCCGCGCCGACGCGGTGGAGCAGGCCGAACAGGCTGCCGATGCCCCGGAAGTCGATATGGCGGACCTGCATTTGGTGGAGTTCACCGCCTCTGGCAAGAGTATTCGCGTGGGGCCGGGAGAAACCGTCCACGCCGCCGCCGCCAAGCTCGGCATGATGATCCCCAAGGCTTGCGGCATGGGCATCTGCGGCACCTGCAAGGTCATGAAGCTGGGCGGGGAAGTGGAGATGGACCACAACGGTGGCATCACCGAGGACGACGAGGCCGAAGGTTACATCCTGTCGTGCTGCAGTGTGCCGAAGGGGGATGTGCGGATCGAGTTCTGATCTGCCCGCACACAATTCCCACTCGGCCCTGTAGGAGCTGCCGAGCGGAGCGAGGCTGCGATCTTTTGATCTTTTGATCTTTCGCTTGAGATTCAACTGGCGGGGGAAAGATCGCAGCCTCGCTCCGCTCGGCAGCTCCTACGCGCTCATCACTTCCCGAATATCCGCCGCCAATTCCCGCACCCGCGCTTCTTCGGTATCCCACGAGCACATGAACCGCGCGCCGCCCTTGCCGATGAAGGTGTAGAAGCGCCAGCCCTTGTGGGTGAGGGCGGCGATGGCTGGTTCCGAGAGTTGCAGGAATACGCCGTTGGCCTGGACCGGGAACATCAGTTCCACGCCGGGAATGTCGCTCACCAGTTGCGCCAGCAGTTGGGCGCAGTGGTTGGCGTGGCGGGCGTGCTTGAGCCAGGCGTCGTTTTGCAACAGGCCGACCCAGGGCGCGGAAAGGAAGCGCATCTTCGAGGCCAGTTGCCCGGCCTGTTTGCAGCGATAGTCGAAGTCTTCTGCCAGGTCGTGGTTGAAGAACAGGATCGCTTCTCCCACCGCCATGCCGTTTTTCGTGCCGCCGAAGCACAACACATCCACGCCGGCCTTCCAGGTCAGGTCTGCCGGTGAGCAGCCGAGGAAGGCGCAGGCATTGGAGAAGCGTGCGCCGTCCATGTGCAGGTTCAGCCCCAGTTCCTTGCAGGTGGCGCTGATGGCGCGGATTTCTTCCGGGGTGTAGACGCTGCCGACTTCCGTGGCCTGGGTCAGGGTCACAACGCGAGGCTTGGGGTAGTGGATGTCCTGGCGCTTGAGGGCGATCTCGCGGATCGAGTCCGGGGTCAGCTTGCCATTTTCAGTGCGCGCCACCAGCAGCTTGGAACCGTTGGAAAAGAACTCCGGCGCGCCGCATTCGTCGGTTTCGACGTGGGCGGTTTCCGAACAGATCACGCTGTGGTAACTCTGGCACAGCGAGGACAGCGCCAGGGAGTTGGCCGCGGTGCCGTTGAAGGCGAAGAATACTTCGCAGTCGGTTTCGAACAAGGCACGGAAATCATCCGCCGCGCGATGGGTCCACTGGTCGTCACCGTAGGCGCGTTGGTGACCTTGATTGGCTTCTTCCATGGCGGCCCAGGCTTCGGGGCAAATGCCGGAATAGTTGTCGCTGGCGAATTGTTGACTCTTGTCGGTCATGGCCTTGCTCCTGAAATAGAGAGTCCTGGGTAAGAGATCCCTGACAGAATTCCCGGATGGAGAATTCCGTGTCCGGCGTGCTTTGAGTCCGGCACGCGGTGGTCGATAGTGGTGCGCACTTTACCCAAGATTAGCGGGGGAACACACTGGATGTTTCTGTCAGAAACGCACAAAACCCTCGGGCGGCTGTACACGTGAGCCGGCGTGACGGAGCCCTGGATCTGCTCAAGTGGCTGGCACTATTGACGATGGTGCTCGATCATCTGCGATATGTCGGTTACTCCGCCGATTGGTTGTATGTGCCGGGGCGCCTGGCGTTTCCCTGGTTCTGCCTGGCGATGGCGGCGAACCTGGCACGCAACGGGGCCAGTGCGAGCCCTTGGCGTTACCTGGGCTGGCTGTTGCTGTTCAGCTCGGTGAGCGAAATTCCTTATCGGTTATTTATTCCTGTGCCGGCTACCTTGAACGTGCTGCCGACCCTGACCCTCGGGTTGCTGGTGGCGCGTAGCTGGCAAACCCATACGCTGGAGGCGCGTTTGCTGGCGGCGGGGGCGTTGCTGCTGGCGGCGCTGTTTTCGTCGCGGCTGATGTTCGGTTTTTTCGGCGTCCTGCTGCCGTTGGCGATGTTGCTGGTGTTTCGCCGGCCCTGGTACTTCGCGTTGCTGCCAGGGCTGGTGTGCCTGGCGGCCAACCAGTGGCGGGTGCTGTATGGCGCGGCCTGGCTGGGGGATGCGGTGGCGATCGGCGGGTTGCTGGCGTGCCTGTTTGCGCCATGGCTTGGGCTGATGCTTTTGCGACAGGCGGGCGGCATTCATCCCCCGGCGATGCGGCGTTGGGCTTATGCGCTGTATCCCGCGCACTTTTTGATTTTGCTCACAGTTCGCCAGATCGCCGCCTAGCCCTGTGGGGGCAAGGTCTGTGGGATAACTGTGAGAGCAAGGTCTGTGGGATAGCACAGGGATAGCCCTGTAAGAGCAAGGTCTGTGGGATACCCCTGTGGGAGCAAAGCTTGCTCGCGATCCAGGCGCCTCGGTCCATGGGAGACCGCGTCGCTTTCATCGCGGGCAAGCCTTGCTCCCACAGGGTTATGCCAGTGCTATCCCATATGCCTTGCTCCCACAGGGTTATCCCAGTGCTATCCCACAGGCCTTGCTCTCACAGGGGTATCCCACAGGCCTTGACTCAGACTCTTTGAGCGCATGTCGTAAACGCACCTTTGCGTGGCGTCCATAGGCATTTGACCTGCCTGCGCCGGCCATACCATCGCTTCCAAAGGGCACGACCGAACGGTGGTCAGTGCCTCACCGAGACGAAAGGCGCACCGCCGCCGCTGGGAGAGACGCGATGTTCAGCAAGCAAGACCAGATCCAGGGTTACGACGATGCACTGCTGGCGGCGATGAATGCCGAGGAGCAACGCCAGGAAGATCACATCGAGCTGATCGCGTCAGAAAACTACACCAGCAAACGTGTGATGCAGGCCCAGGGCAGCGGGCTGACCAACAAGTACGCCGAAGGCTATCCGGGCAAGCGCTACTACGGCGGCTGCGAGCACGTCGACAAAGTCGAGGCCCTGGCTATCGAGCGCGCCAAGCAGCTGTTCGGCGCCGACTACGCCAACGTCCAGCCGCACTCCGGGTCTTCGGCCAACAGCGCCGTGTACCTGGCCTTGCTGCAGGCCGGCGATACCATCCTGGGCATGAGCCTGGCCCACGGCGGTCACCTGACCCACGGCGCCAAGGTGTCGTCCTCGGGCAAACTCTACAACGCGGTGCAATACGGCATCGACACCACCACCGGCCTGATCGACTACGACGAAGTCGAGCGCCTGGCGGTCGAGCACAAGCCGAAGATGATCGTCGCCGGCTTCTCGGCTTATTCCAAGACCCTGGATTTCCCGCGTTTCCGTCAGATCGCCGACAAGGTCGGAGCGCTGTTGTTCGTCGACATGGCCCACGTTGCCGGTCTGGTCGCCGCCGGCCTGTATCCAAACCCGCTGCCATACGCCGACGTGGTCACCACCACCACCCACAAGACCCTGCGCGGTCCGCGTGGCGGCCTGATCCTGGCCAAGGCCAATGAAGAGATCGAGAAAAAGCTCAATGCTGCCGTATTCCCCGGCGCCCAGGGCGGCCCGCTGATGCACGTCATCGCTGGTAAAGCGGTGTGCTTCAAGGAAGCGGCGGAGCCAGGCTTCAAGGTCTACCAGCAGCAAGTGATCGACAACGCCCAGGCCATGGCTGGCGTGTTCATCAAGCGCGGCTACGATGTAGTGTCCGGCGGCACCGACAATCACTTGTTCCTGGTCAGCCTGATCCGTCAGGGCCTGACCGGCAAGGACGCCGATGCTGCCCTGGGCCGTGCGCACATCACCGTCAACAAGAATGCCGTGCCGAACGACCCGCAATCGCCGTTCGTGACCTCGGGCCTGCGCATCGGCACCCCGGCGGTGACCACGCGTGGCTTCAAGGTCACCCAGTGTGTGACGCTGGCCGGCTGGATCTGCGACATCCTCGACAACCTCGGCGACGCCGATGTCGAGGCCAATGTTGCCCAGCAAGTGGCGGCCCTGTGCGCGGACTTCCCGGTTTATCGCTGAGTCGGTTTTGGAGTAATGACTATGCAACGCTATTCGGGCTTCGGCCTCTTCAAACACTCTCTCAGCCATCATGAAAACTGGCAGCGGATGTGGCGCACGCCGACCCCGAAAAAGGTCTACGACGTAGTCATTGTCGGCGGTGGCGGGCATGGTCTGGCCACGGCGTACTACCTGGCCAAGGAACACGGCATCACCAATGTGGCAGTGGTCGAGAAGGGCTGGCTGGGCGGCGGTAACACCGCGCGCAACACCACCATCGTGCGCTCCAACTACCTGTGGGATGAATCGGCCCACCTGTACGAACATGCGATGAAACTCTGGGAAGGCCTGTCCCAGGACCTGAACTACAACGTGATGTTTTCCCAGCGCGGCGTCTACAACCTGTGCCACACCCTGCAGGACATCCGTGATTCCGAGCGCCGCGTCAGCGCCAACCGCCTCAACGGTGTGGACGGCGAGCTGCTCAACGCCAAGCAAGTGGCCGACGAGATTCCGTACCTGGATTGCTCGAAAAACACTCGCTACCCGGTGATGGGCGCCACCGTCCAGCGTCGCGGCGGTGTGGCCCGTCACGATGCCGTGGCCTGGGGCTTTGCCCGGGCTGCCGATGCCTTGGGCGTGGACCTGATCCAGCAGACCGAAGTGATCGGTTTCCGCAAGGAAAACGGCGTGTGCATCGGTGTGGAAACCAACAAAGGCTTCATCGGCGCCAAGCGTGTCGGCGTGGTCACCGCCGGTAATTCCGGGCACATGGCCAAGCTCGCGGGCTTCCGCCTGCCGATCGAATCCCATCCGCTGCAAGCGTTGGTGTCCGAGCCGATCAAGCCGATCATCGACAGCGTCATCATGTCCAACGCGGTGCACGGCTACATCAGCCAGTCCGACAAGGGCGACCTGGTGATCGGTGCCGGTATCGACGGCTACAACGGCTACGGCCAGCGTGGCTCGTACCCGGTGATCGAACACACGGTCCAGGCCATCGTCGAAATGTTCCCGGTATTGTCCCGCGTACGCATGAACCGCCAGTGGGGCGGCATCGTCGACACCACGCCGGACGCCTGCCCGATCATCTCCAAGACGCCGGTGCCGAACATGTTCTTCAACTGCGGTTGGGGCACTGGCGGCTTCAAGGCCACCCCGGGCTCGGGCAACGTCTTCGCTGCAAGCCTGGCCAAGGGTGAAATGCACCCGCTGGCCGCGCCGTTTTCCATCGACCGTTTCCACAACGGTGCCTTGATCGACGAACACGGCGCTGCTGCCGTCGCCCACTAACAGGAGAAATCCCTATGTTGCACATCTTCTGTCCTCACTGCGGCGAACTGCGCTCCGAAGAGGAATTCCATGCATCCGGCCAGGCGCACATCCCGCGTCCGCTGGATCCGAATGCCTGCACAGACGAGCAGTGGGGCGACTACATGTTCTTCCGTGACAACCCGCGCGGGTTGCACCATGAACTGTGGGACCACGTCGCCGGTTGCCGTCAGTACTTCAACGTGACCCGTGACACCGTGACCTACGAGATTCTCGAAACCTACAAGATCGGCCAAAAGCCGCAGTTCACCGACAAGGCTGACAGTCCGAAAGCGGCTGCACAGGCTCTGGGAGAGAAGGTATGAGCCAGATCAATCGCCTGTCCAACGGCGGACGGATCGACCGCAACAAAGCGCTGAGCTTCACTTTCAACGGCCAGACCTACAAAGGCTTCGAGGGCGACTCCCTGGCCGCTGCGCTGCTGGCCAACGGTGTCGACATCATCGGCCGCAGCTTCAAGTATTCCCGCCCGCGCGGCATCTACGCTGCCGGTGCCGAAGAGCCGAACGCGGTGCTGCAGATCGGTGCCACCGAAGCCACGCAAATCCCTAACGTGCGCGCCACGCAACAGGCGCTGTACCAGGGTCTGGTCGCCACCAGCACCAACGGCTGGCCGAACGTGAACAACGACATGATGGGCATTCTCGGCAAGGTCGGCGGCAAGCTGATGCCGCCGGGTTTCTACTACAAAACCTTCATGTACCCGCAATCGTTCTGGATGACCTACGAGAAGTACATCCGCAAGGCCGCTGGCCTGGGTCGCTCGCCAACCGAGAACGATCCGGACACCTACGACTACATGAACCGTCATTGCGACGTGCTGATCGTCGGTGCCGGCCCTGCTGGTTTGGCCGCCGCACTGGCTGCGGCCCGCAGCGGTGCGCGCGTCATCCTGGCCGACGAGCAGGAAGAGTTCGGCGGCAGCCTGCTCGATTCCCGCGAGAGCCTGGACGGCAAGCCGGCGAGCGAATGGGTGGCCGCTGTTGTCGCTGAACTCAAATCGATGCCAGATGTGGTGCTGCTACCACGCGCCACGGTCAACGGTTATCACGACCATAACTTCCTGACCATCCACGAGCGCCTCACCGACCACTTGGGTGACCGTGCGCCAATCGGCCAGGTCCGCCAGCGCATCAACCGGGTCCGCGCCAAGCGCGTGGTGCTGGCGACCGGCGCCTGCGAGCGGCCGCTGGTCTACGGCAACAACGACGTGCCGGGCAACATGCTGGCCGGCGCGGTGTCCACCTACGTGCGTCGCTACGGCGTGGCTCCGGGCAAGAAACTGGTGCTGAGCACCAACAACGACCACGCCTATCGCGTGGCCCTGGACTGGTTCGACGCCGGCCTGCAAGTGGTGGCCGTGGCTGACGCCCGCAGCAACCCGCGTGGTGCGCTGGTGGAAGAGGCCCGCGCCAAGGGTATCCGCATCCTCACCGGCAGCGCCGTGGTCGAAGCCCGTGGCAGCAAGCGCGTCACCGGGGCACGTGTTGCCGCGATCGACGTCCGTGCCCACAAAGTCACCAGCCCCGGCGAATGGCTGGACTGCGACCTGGTGGCCAGCTCCGGCGGCTACAGCCCGGTGGTCCACCTGGCTTCGCACCTGGGCGGCAAGCCGATCTGGCGTGAAGACATCCTCGGTTTCGTACCGGGCGAAGCACCGCAGAAGCGCGTTTGCGTCGGCGGCGTGAACGGCGTCTACAGCCTGGGTGACACCTTGGCTGACGGTTTCGAAGGTGGCGTGCGCGCGGCCAGCGAAGCCGGTTTCAAAGCGGTGGAGGGTGTGTTGCCCAAAGCCCTCAGCCGTCACGAAGAACCGACCCTGGCGCTGTTCCAGGTGCCGCATGAAAAAACCACCGCACGGGCGCCGAAGCAATTCGTCGACCTGCAGAACGACGTGACCGCCGCCGCTATCGAACTCGCCACCCGCGAAGGCTTCGAGTCGGTCGAGCACGTCAAGCGCTACACCGCACTGGGCTTCGGGACGGACCAGGGCAAGCTGGGCAACGTCAACGGCCTGGCCATCGCGGCCCGTTCGCTGAACGTGAGCATCCCGCAGATGGGCACCACGATGTTCCGTCCGAACTACACACCTGTGACCTTCGGCGCGATAGCCGGGCGGCACTGCGGGCATATCTTCGAGCCGGTACGCTTCACCGCGCTGCATGCCTGGCATGTGAAAAATGGTGCTGAATTCGAAGACGTCGGCCAGTGGAAGCGCCCTTGGTACTTCCCGAAGAACGGCGAAGACATGCACGCTGCGGTCAAGCGCGAATGCAAAGCCGTGCGCGACAGCGTCGGCCTGCTGGATGCCTCGACCCTGGGCAAGATCGATATCCAGGGCCCGGATACCCGCGAGTTCCTTAACCGCATCTACACCAACGCCTGGACCAAGCTCGACGTGGGCAAGGCCCGCTACGGCCTGATGTGCAAGGAAGACGGCATGGTCTTCGACGACGGTGTGACGGCCTGTCTGGCGGACAACCACTTCGTGATGACCACCACCACGGGTGGCGCCGCGCGCGTGCTGCAATGGCTGGAGATCTATCACCAGACCGAATGGCCGGACCTGAAGGTGTACTTCACTTCGGTCACCGACCACTGGGCGACCATGACGCTGTCGGGCCCCAACAGCCGCAAGCTGCTGAGCGAAGTCACCGACATCGACCTGGACAAGGACGCTTTCCCGTTCATGACCTGGAAAGAAGGCCTGGTGGGTGGTGTACCGGCGCGGGTGTTCCGTATCTCGTTCACCGGTGAACTGTCGTACGAAGTCAACGTGCAGGCCGACTACGCCATGGGCGTGCTCGAGCAGATCGTCGAGGCGGGCAAGAAGTACAACCTGACCCCGTATGGCACCGAGACCATGCACGTATTGCGGGCCGAGAAGGGCTTCATCATTGTCGGTCAGGACACTGACAGCTCGATGACCCCGGATGACCTGAACATGGGCTGGTGTGTGGGCCGTACCAAACCGTTCTCGTGGATCGGCTGGCGTGGTATGAATCGCGAAGACTGTGTGCGCGAGGACCGCAAGCAACTGGTGGGCCTCAAGCCGATCGACCCGAATGTCTGGCTGCCGGAAGGCGCGCAACTGGTGTTCAACACCAAGCAGGCGATCCCGATGTCCATGGTCGGTCACGTGACCTCCAGCTACGCCCACAACTCCCTGGGTTATTCATTTGCCATGGGTGTGGTCAAGGGCGGCCTCAAGCGGATGGGCGAGCGAGTGTTCGCGCCACTGGCCGACGGCAGCGTGATCGAGGCAGAGATTGTTTCTTCGGTGTTCTTCGATCCGAAGGGGGATCGGCAGAACATTTAAATCTTAAGCCCTGTGGTGGGGGCATGTGGGAGCAAAGCTTGCTCGCGATGCAGGCGACACGGTAGCCGTCAGACCGCGTTATCGTTGATCGCGGGCAAGCCATGCTCCCACAGCCCCACGCATCGGCAGGTCAAAGCAGAATTCAAGACAGGTGCTCCATATGACCGCAGTCAACGTGTACCAACAACGCCCAGCCACCGGGGCCAAGGCCGAGTCGTCGCTGCACCATGCCGACCTCGCCAGCCTGGTGGGCAAGGGTCGCAAGAACGCCGGCGTGACCGTGCGCGAGAAGAAGCTTCTGGGCCACCTGACCATCCGTGGCGATGGTCATGATCCCGCATTCGCCGCCGGCGTGCACAAGGCTCTGGGCCTGGAGCTGCCGGGTGCGCTGACCGTCATCGTCAAGGGCGAAACCAGCCTGCAATGGCTCGGCCCGGATGAATGGCTGCTAGTGGTGCCCACCGGCGAAGAATTCGCCGCCGAGCAGAAACTGCGTGAAGCCCTGGGCGACCTGCACATCCAGATCGTCAACGTCAGCGGCGGCCAGCAGATCCTCGAGCTGTCCGGCCCGAACGTGCGCGACGTGCTGATGAAATCCACCAGCTACGATGTACACCCAAACAACTTCCCGGTGGGCAAGGCCGTGGGCACGGTGTTCGCCAAGTCGCAACTGGTGATCCGCCATACCGGTGAAGACACTTGGGAACTGCTGATTCGCCGCAGCTTCTCCGATTACTGGTGGCTGTGGTTGCAGGATGCAGCGGCTGAGTATGGATTGAGCGTGCAGGGCTGAGACACCGCAGTCCTTGTGGTAGCAAAACTGTGGGAGCAAAGCTTTGCTCGCGATGCAGGCGCTTGAGCTCCAGATAGACCGCGTTGTTTTTATCGCGAGCAAGCTTTGCTCCCACAGATAAATCCTCCGCCACAGGTTCTGTGTCCGGCGCAGGGTTATCCATAACAAACAGGAGTCACCGCAATGAGCCGCGCCCCAGACACATGGATCCTCACCGCCGACTGCCCTAGCGTGCTCGGCACGGTGGACGCGGTGACGCGCTTTTTGTTCGAGCAGGGCTGCTACGTCACCGAGCACCATTCCTTTGACGACCGGCTGTCGGGGCGTTTCTTCATTCGGGTGGAGTTCCGCCAGCCCGATGGTTTTGACGAACAGCACTTTCGCGCTGGCCTGGCCGAGCGCGCCGAGGCTTTTGGCATGGTTTTCGAACTGACAGCGCCCAACTACCGGCCCAAGGTGGTGATCATGGTCTCCAAGGCCGATCACTGCCTCAACGACTTGCTCTACCGTCAGCGTATCGGCCAGCTGTCCATGGACGTCGTGGCGGTGGTGTCCAACCACCCCGACCTCAAGCCGTTGGCCGACTGGCACCAGATTCCCTACTACCATTTCCCCCTGGACCCGAACGACAAACCGTCCCAGGAGCGGCAGGTGTGGCAGGTGATCGAAGACACCGGCGCCGAGCTGGTGATTCTCGCCCGCTACATGCAAGTGCTGTCGCCGGAGCTGTGCCGCAAACTCGACGGCAAGGCGATCAACATCCATCACTCGCTGTTGCCGGGCTTCAAGGGCGCCAAGCCGTATCACCAGGCCTACAACAAAGGCGTGAAACTGGTCGGCGCCACGGCGCACTACATCAACAACGACCTGGACGAAGGCCCGATCATCGCCCAGGGCGTGGAAGTGGTGGACCACAGCCACTATCCCGAAGACCTGATCGCCAAGGGACGGGACATCGAAGGGCTGACCCTGGCCCGGGCGGTGGGGTATCACATTGAAAGACGAGTATTTCTGAACGCCAATCGCACTGTGGTGCTTTAGCCACAAGCTTCAAGCTTCAAGCCGCAAGAAAAGGCGGTATGCGTGCTTCTTGCGGCTTGTAGCTTGCCGCTTGAAGCTCAGGCATCAACCCGAGCAATCAACGCGCTGCCTGCCTGGGCAACGCAGTTCCACAAAAACAACAGCGAGGTGAAAGCATGTCTGGTAATCGTGGTGTCGTGTATCTCGGCAACGGCAAGGTCGAAGTACAGAAAATCGACTATCCAAAAATGCAGGACCCGCGCGGCAGGAAGATTGAGCACGGTGTCATCCTGCGCGTGGTATCCACCAACATCTGCGGCTCCGACCAACACATGGTGCGCGGTCGCACAACTGCCCAGACCGGCCTGGTCCTGGGCCACGAAATCACCGGCGAAGTGATCGAAAAAGGCAGCGACGTCGAGAACCTGCAAATTGGCGACCTGGTGTCGGTACCGTTCAACGTGGCTTGCGGGCGCTGCCGTTCCTGCAAGGAAATGCACACCGGCGTTTGCCTGAGCGTTAACCCGGCGCGTCCGGGCGGTGCCTACGGTTATGTCGACATGGGCGACTGGACCGGCGGCCAGGCCGAGTACGCGATGGTGCCGTACGCCGACTTCAACCTGCTGAAACTGCCGGATCGCGACCGGGCCATGGAGAAAATCCGCGACCTGACCTGCCTGTCCGACATTCTGCCGACCGGCTACCACGGCGCCGTCACCGCGGGTGTTGGCCCTGGCAGCACCGTCTACATCGCCGGTGCCGGCCCGGTTGGCCTGGCTGCGGCTGCTTCCGCTCGCCTGTTGGGCGCGGCGGTGGTGATCATCGGCGACGTCAATCCGGTCCGCCTGGCTCACGCCAAGGCTCAGGGTTTCGAAATTGCCGACCTGTCCACCGACACCCCGTTGCACGAACAGATCGCCGCGCTGCTGGGCGAGCCTGAAGTCGACTGTGCTGTCGATGCGGTAGGCTTCGAAGCCCGCGGCCACGGCCATGACGGCGTCAAGCACGAAGCCCCGGCCACTGTGCTCAACTCCTTGATGGGCGTAGTTCGCGTGGCCGGCAAAATCGGCATCCCCGGCCTCTACGTCACCGAAGACCCGGGCGCGGTCGATGCCGCGGCAAAAATGGGCAGCCTGAGCATCCGTTTCGGCCTGGGCTGGGCCAAGTCTCACAGCTTCCACACCGGCCAGACCCCGGTGATGAAGTACAACCGCCAACTGATGCAGGCGATCATGTGGGACCGCATCAACATCGCCGAAATCGTCGGCGTACAGGTCATCAGCCTGGACGACGCGCCTAAAGGCTACGGCGAGTTCGATGCGGGCGTGCCGAAGAAATTTGTGATTGACCCGCACAAGTTGTTCAGCGCGGCGTAAGGCAGTAGGCAAGACGGAAAAAGGGCGGCAGTGATGTCGCCCTTTTTATTCGGCACAGCGCAAGCGGCAGCTTGCAGTACTGAAGCGACTGGGCTTACTCGTCGTCGCTGATGACCTGAAGATTGATCGCGTAATATTGCCCATCGTCGCCCAACATCAACTCGTACGCCACTTTCTGTCCGGGTTTTATGACCGGCCCGCCTTCTTCGATTGGCCTGACGCTAAAGAAGATGTCTCGTCGATTTTCATGGGGGTTCGTTAACCCAGTACCGCCTCCAGCCGAGTCGTAACGCTTTACAGGCTGCTTTTCCATGGCAAAACTCCTATTGAAAGAGCTTGGGCCTGCGGTCAGGGTACGGGCTGTCGAAACACATCCGTACCGGGACCAATTCATGCAGGATAAACGTTTTCAGCTTGCATGCCTTTTTGACCTTTGGCGGCCTCATAGGTCACTTTTTGTCCTTCTTTCAAGGACTTGAAACCTTCAGTTTTTATCGCATTGAAATGGACGAAGAGATCATCACCGCCGTCATCCGGTGTGATAAAACCATAGCCCTTATCGTCGTTGAACCACTTAACCGTTCCGCTGCTCATTGTCGTTCCGCCTGGGTGAATGGTTGATGCGAGTTAGCGATGGGGTTCGCTTGTGTTTCGTTGATGCGTGATTGAGCTTAACTCAGTGGAAAGGGTTGGCTACTGTCAGAGTTGACAGTGTGTGAGGGCGATAGGTAATAACTGTTGGTCTGGTTATGCCCGAAAATGTTGGTTTTGTTCACCGGCGCTCAGACTGTGATGATGACTTTATTTTTGATTTCATTGGTGAATTTTTTGGGGGTCAAGTTTTAACCCGCGGCTCGACTTTAATAAGTGTGCTTTTAGTTGCTAATTGAAGATTCTTGTCCTTGTATCTCTTTTATTGGAATATCGCTGGCGGAAGGGGGACGGCGAGTTCGATGCGGGCGTGCTGATCGCGTGGTATTGACCATCGTCGCTTAACATCAACTTGACGCTAATAAGATGTCTTGTCCATTTTCATTGATCGTCGTTAATCCGACGCGGCGTCGCGCCGGGTTCCGCGGTTGGCAAGGGCGGCAGCGTCGGCACGGGAGGCCTTCAGCGAAGTCGTAACGCTTTACAAGCTGCGACTTCATTGGCAAAGAGCTTAGGCGTGCGGTCAGGGTGCGGGCTGTCGAAACACACCCGCACTGGGGCCAATTCATGCAGGGTAAACATCTGTGGCTTGCATGCCATTTGGTCCCATGACGGCTTCATAGGTCACTCTTTGCCCTTCATGTAAGGTCTGGTAGCCGACAGTTCTTATAGCTGATTCCTGAACATAGACATCAGCGCTGCCGTCATCGGGTGTGATAAATCCATGGTGCTTATTTTCGTTGAACCACTTAACCGTTCCGCTGCTCATTGTCGTTCCGCCTGAATGAAGGGTTGAGATGGCGTTCGCTTGTGTTTCGTTGATGCATGATTGAGATTAACTCAGTGGAAAGGGGTGGCCTACTGTCAGAGTTGACAGCAACTTATGGGTTTCTGGAGTAACTGCTGGTCCTATTATTCTTGATTTGTTCGTTAGCCTGAGCTTAGAGAGTACCCAAGGTTGCTCAGCACACCATGAGATTTTAGGCAATAAAGAAACACACTTGGAGACGCTCTATTTTATCGAATGTATCGAATTGCCTTCCCCCGTTTGATAACTTCCATGGCCCTTCATTGTTATTTCACTGGTCAGGTGGCTGTTTAGGTAGAAGCGCTGGGTCCGGGCCAGTTCCGATGGCGTGCAGTCGGCGAGGCGATCCACTGGATCGTAATGGTAGCGGCAGAGCAGCGTTTTGCGGTTCGCCGACATCGATTGACTCCTGCGTGAGCCGAGGGTTAATCCGGCGTCACTCTCATGGCTTGCATGCCTTTGTCGCTCTTCTCGATTTCAAAGAAGACCGTTTGCTTCTGTTTCAATGTTCTATAACCCTCGCCGGCTATCGCCGAGTAATGAACGAACAACTCCTCGCCTCCATTGCCGCAGGTAATGAAGCCATAGCCCTTTGCATCGTTAAACCACTTCACGGTTCCTTTGATTCGGTCGTTCATTTTTATTTTTCCTGCTTGCCCGAATGAAGAAAGGCACAGGGACTGTGGTTTGCCCATAGCCTTGTTTTTCGTTGTCACGGCTGCAGCTTAAGGACCGTATGAACAGCTGCCTACTGTCAACGTTGACAGAAGGTAATACCGAGAGGGAATAACCGCTTGCATTGATAGTCGGATGGACCAACGAGTAGGTCATTGCTTGCGCTTGGGGGGGCGGCAGGTGTCGCCTTCTATTTCATATACTCAAAAGAGCACTTTGAAATATCCGAAGCCTTGCAGGTTTCTCCCTGCCAAGCTGTTCCTGCTGCCGCTTTCCATTGATTGAAAGGCTTCAGGGCGAGCCTTACACCCGCGTCGCCTTCACCCTCGTAGCTACAGATGACGGCCTGGCTGTTGGTGTTGAAACGAGCATCTGTGAAATGAACCTTAGTCAGATAGTTTTCGTCGGCATACTCATTCTCTCCCGTCCACATCCGTTGTTCGGGGCCCGGTGCGCTATAGCTGAAGCCACTGTCAAGCGCTTGCTGTTTGATGGTTGCAACGTGGGGGCAGGTGGCGATATCCGCGTGAACATAGCCTGTGGACAAGGCGATCGCCATCAGTCCAATTTTCATTTTCCTTTGCATGTTCGCTGTTCACTCATTAATTGAAAGGAGCTTTGATGCTGAGGGGCGTTGCTGGCTGTGGCTACTGTCAGAGTTGACAGCGGTTTAGACCTGTTTGGAATAATGGGAAATCGATCGTTGTATCGAACCCTCGAGTTCGCTGATGAGCACCCCCTGAGATATAAGCGCTGGGTGCAGGTGCGGACGGTGCGCCTGCAACTTAAGAGCCGGTACATACAGCTGCCTACTGTCAACGTTGACAGTAGGCAAGACCGAGAGGAAATAACGGTTTGCGCGTTGATAGTCGGATGACTGACGCAGCGGTCATGCCATGGCTTGTGCCTGCAATCGGCGGCCGATCACGTCCAGCACATCGCAGCCATCGCGCAACGGAATCGCCAGGAGCAAGGCGAAGTCGTGGAGGACGTCGAGGGGGGCTTGGGTGTCGATGAGCAGGGCAGCGGGGGAGCAGTCGACGCCGGTGAGGGGCATGTATCGGTTCATTCGGTAGATCTCCATGGAGTTCGATGATGCCGCCACTCACCCGTCGCCAAACGAATGGGTGGCAGCTGTACGCAGGTTGGCGAACCGGACACCATGGAAGCCGGCAGACCCGAAGGCCTCCCGCGCACAACTGCCATTGAGCAATTCTGCGAGTGCAAAAGCCCGTGCCAAAAGCAGGGCTTCTGACCATAGTGTATCGAGTCGCCAAACCCGAGTCGCCATGTGGACGACGGGACGAACTATAGGCATCGCAGATTGGCTTGGGCAAGGCTCGCTGTCGCGGGTGATTTCCCAAGTAGTTGTAAGATTTTTAGTTGACGATGATTGATCGCCAATTGTGGCCAGAGATCGCTCCCGCTGGGTCGTGGACGCTGTGTAGGAGCTGCCGAGTGAAACGAGGCTGCGATCTTTCCCCAGACACTTGAGTCTCAAGCGAAAGATCAAAAGATCGCAGCCTTCGGCAGCTCCTACAGGGAGCAAGCCAACGGCGAGGGCAGGGAGCTTTGCGTGGCTGTGCTGGAACAGTACCGCGATTGCCATTACCGGCCGCAGATGTAATACGTCTTAGGGAACAATCCCCCTGGACCCCAGTCCAACGCACGCTTTATGCCGCTCTTTATGAGCGGCTTTTTCATGCTCAAGAGGAAGTCCCGGATGAAGGTTTCACGCGGTTTTGCACTGTCTTGCCTGCTTGCGCTGGCAAGCAGCCCGGCCCTCGCGCAGTTCAGCCTCAGTGATGCGGCCAATGCGGTGGCGGCGATGCAGGGCGATCAACAGGGGGAGGGCGCGGTGGCAGCTGCGCCGCAAGCTGCCGGGTTGCTCAATACCCTGGGCTCGGAGCTCAAGATCACCCCGGAACAGGCCATTGGCGGTGCCGGTGCGATGCTGGGGCTGGCGAAGAATCGACTCAGTGAGCCGCAGTTTTCCGAATTGAGCAAAAGTGTCCCGGGCCTGGACCAGATCGCTGGCAACAACGCCATCGGTGGGCTGAATGGCTTGGGTGGCCTGGGCGGTTTGCTCGGTGGCGGGTCGGACAAAAACGCCTTGCTCGACGGCATGCTGGGTAACGTCAAGGACACCAACGACCTGAACAACGCCTTCAGCGCGCTGGGCATGGACAGCGGCATGATCGGCCAGTTTGCCCCGGTGATCCTTGAATACCTCGGCCAGCAGGGCGTGGCCAGTTCGCTGCTGCAGAACCTGGGTGGAATCTGGGGTGCCGGTGCCGGTATCTGATCAGCCGCGCTGGTTGCGCAGGGCGGCGATGCGCTGGTCCTTTTCGGTCCAGAGCCGATTGACCCAGTTCTGGACATGCTGGCGAAACACCGGGTCGTTTTCGTAATCGCCCTGCCACAGCGCCGGGTCCAGCTCGCGGGTCTGGATGTCGATAATGACCTTCGGCACCGCACCGCTGATCAAATCCCAGAACCCCGGCGTCCGTTCCTGGGGGTACACCACCGTCACATCCAGCACCGCGTCCAGTTGCTCGCCCAGCGCGGCCAGCACGAATGCCACGCCACCGGCCTTGGGTTTGAGCAGGTGGGTGAAGGCTGACTGTTGCTGTTGGCGCTTGGCGGTGGTGAAGCGTGTGCCTTCGAGGTAATTCACCACGGTGACCGGTTGGCGTTTGAACAACTCGCAGGCCTGCTGGGTGATTTCCAGGTCCTTGCCGGCCAGCTCCGGGTTTTTTGCCAGGAAAGCCTTGGTGTAGCGCTTCATGAACGGGTAATCCAGCGCCCACCAGGCCAGGCCCAGGAACGGTACCCAGATCAGCTCTTTCTTGAGGAAGAACTTGAAGAACGGCGTGCGTCGGTTAAGAACCTGGATCAGGGCGGGGATGTCGACCCAGGACTGGTGATTGCTGATGACCAGGTAAGAGGTGTCGCGACGCAAGTCGCCGCCGCCGCGTATGTCCCAGCGGGTGGGGATGCACAGGGCGAAGATCAGTTTGTCGATTTCGGCCCAAGTCTCGGCGATCCACATCACTGCCCACGAGGCATAGTCTCGAAGACGCCCGGGCAGGACCAGTTTGAGCAGCGCGAACACCATCAACGGCCCGAACAGCACCAGGGTGTTGAGTAACAGCAGCAGGGTGACAAAACAGCCGGTGAGCAGGCGGCGCATACATGATTCTTGCAAACAGGTGGGCGGGCCATGATAAGCAGCTTCGGGCGGCAGGCCAAATCGAGGTGAAACGAGCAACCTGGGGCGAGCGAAGTGATCTGTGGGAGCAAAGCTTGCTCGCGATGAAGGTAACGCTATTTCTCTGGAACCGTGGTGCCTGTATCGCGAGCAAGCTTTGCTCCCACAGACCCCCCTTTCCCCGGCAGAGATGTTCTTGACGCCAACCGAACGAATTCACAGCCCACGGTCTAAAATCCCGCTGCCCATCCTTACAAAGGAAGTCCATTACGTGAAATCCCTTCTCGCTCTGCTTTCCCTGGTGGCCCTTCCAGTGCTGGCCGCCGAGCCGACCCTGTACGGGCGCTACGAATATATCGCGCTGCCGGAAATCGGCGGTGAAGTGCTCAAGGCCAAGATGGACACCGGTGCCCTGACCGCCTCGCTGTCGGCCAAGGACATCGAAACCTTCACCCGTGACGGCGATGACTGGGTGCGGTTCCGCCTGGCGACCAAGGGCGCGAGCAACAAGATCTATGAACACAAGGTCGCACGCATCAGCAAGATCAAGACCCGTTCGGAGGAAGATGAAGACGACGATGAATCGGCTGCCCCCAGCAAACGTCCGGTGGTGGAGCTTGAAATGTGCCTGGGTGATGTCAAGCGTACCGTTGAGGTCAACCTGACGGACCGCAGCAGCTTTAACTACCCGCTGCTGATCGGCGCCAAGGCCCTGCGCAAGTTCGACGCGGCGGTGAACCCGGCCCGACGCTATACCGCGGACAAGCCCGACTGCTGATTTCCCTGATTGACGTGCCCCCAGGGTTGGGGCACCGTTCCGGCAACTTTACTGCCGGGCACGCAAGCCATGCCTCACATTCTGATTGTCGAAGACGAAGCCGCCATTGCCGATACGCTGGTGTTTGCCCTGCAAGGGGAGGGCTTCGACACTACCTGGCTGAGCCTCGGCGCGGCCGCGCTTGAGCATCAGCAACACACCCCGGCGGACCTGATCATCCTCGACGTGGGCCTGCCGGATATCAGTGGATTCGAGACGTGCAAAAATCTCAGACGTTTCAGCGACGTTCCGGTCATCTTTCTTACAGCCCGGGATGCTGAGATCGATCGGGTAGTGGGGCTGGAGATCGGGGCGGACGATTATGTGGTCAAACCGTTCAGCCCTCGGGAAGTGGCGGCAAGGGTCCGCGCTATCCTCAAGCGGGTCGCGCCGCGTCCGGCGGTGGAGCCTGGCATGGGGCTGTTTCAGGTCGATGCCGACCGGGTGCAGATCAACTATCGCGGCAAATCGCTGAATCTCACCCGCCACGAGTTCCGTCTGTTGAACTGTCTGCTGGAGCAACCCGAGCGCGTGTTCAGCCGCGAACAGTTGCTCGACGCCCTGGGTGTGGCCAGTGATGCCGGTTACGAGCGCAGCATCGACAGCCACATCAAGAGCCTGCGCGCCAAATTGCGCCTGGTCAGGGCCGAGGCTGAACCGATCCAGACTCACCGTGGCCTGGGTTACAGCTACAGCCCGGGGCATAGCTGATGTCGCTGGGCATCCGGATTTTCCTGGTGTATGTGCTGTTCATCGGTTTGACCGGGTATTTCGTCCTCAACACGGTGATGGAAGAAATACGCCCCGGCGTGCGCCAGTCCACCGAAGAAACCCTGGTGGACACCGCCAACCTGATGGCCGAGATCCTGCGGGACGATTTCAAGGCCGGCACCCTCAACCAGAACCGCTGGCCGCAACTGCTCAAGGCTTACGGTGAGCGCCAGCCGGCGGCATCGATCTGGGGGTTGCCAAAGAACCAGGTCAACCATCGTATCTACGTCACGGACGCCAAGGGCATCGTGGTGCTCGACTCCAGCGGTGCGGCGGTGGGCCAGGATTATTCGCGCTGGAACGACGTCTACCTGACCCTGCGCGGACAATACGGGGCGCGCTCGACCCGCAGCGTTGCCGATGATCCGACGTCTTCGGTGATGCACGTTGGCGCGCCGATTCGCGACAACGGCCGGATTATCGGCGTGGTCACCGTGGCCAAGCCCAACAGCTCGCTGCAACCCTATGTCGACCGCACCGAGCAGCGTCTGTTGGCTTACGGCGTCGGGTTGATCGGCCTGGGGCTGCTGTTGGGCGCCTTGTTGTCGTGGTGGCTGAGCGCGGCGCTGCGGCGCTTGACCGTTTATGCCGAGGCCGTCAGCCAGGGACAACGGGTGGAGGTGCCGCATTATCGCGGCGGCGAGTTCGAGCAACTGGCGGGCGCGGTGGAACACATGCGCACCCAACTGGAAGGCAAGGCTTACGTCGAGCGCTACGTGCACACCCTGACTCACGAGCTCAAGAGCCCGCTGGCGGCGATCCGTGGCGCCGCCGAGCTGCTCCAGAGCGACATGCCGAACGCCCAGCGCCAGCGTTTCGTCAGCAACATCGACAACGAAAGCGTGCGCATGCAGCAATTGATCGAGCGTTTGCTCAACCTGGCCCAGGTCGAGCAGCGACAGGGACTGGAAGAAGAGATTGCCGTGCCGCTGGCGACATTGATGGACGAACTGCTGGAAGCCCGCAGTGGTTGGATCGAAAGCCGGCAGTTGCGGATCGAGCGGCACATTGCTGTCGACCTGGCGCTGACCGGGGAGCCATTTCTGTTGCGTCAGGCTCTGGGCAATTTGCTGGAAAACGCCCTGGACTTCACGCCCGTCAACGGGCTGTTGCTCCTGAGTGCCGAGCGTGTCGGCAACCGCGTCGAGATCCGGCTGTTCAATCAGGCCGAACCGATTCCCGACTACGCCCTGGCGCGTCTGAGCGAACGCTTCTACTCCCTGCCGCGCCCGGACAGCGGCCGCAAGAGCACCGGTTTGGGGCTCAACTTCGTGGAGGAAGTGGTGCAGTTGCATGCCGGGGAATTCAGTATTGGCAATGTCGAGGGTGGGGTGGAGGTGGTTTTGCGGTTGCCCTGAAACCACAGTTCTTCGCGATGATTGTAGGAGCTGCCGAGCGAAGCGAGGCTGCGATCTTTCCCCTGGCAATTGAGTCTGGAGCGGAAGATCAAAAGATCGCAGGCTTCGCCAGCTCCTACAGATTCACATCTCCATACAATCTCCACAATCTCTCCATAACCCCAGCACACTGCCGGCTCAAGCTCTCCGTCAATCGAACAGGGAGAGCCCCACATGAACCGCAGCCTCGCCATAAAACTGGGCATGATTGCCCTATTGATCCTCCTGCTGATGATCCCGCTGTTGATGATCAACGGCCTCATCGACGAGCGCCAGGAGCTGCGTGACGAGGTACTGCAGGACATCGCCCGCAGTTCCAGTCACAGCCAGCAACTCATCGGGCCGATGATCGTGGTGCCGTTTCGCAAGGATGTGCGGGTCTGGAATACCAACGAGAAGACCGGGGTGCGTTTCCTGGAAACCGTCGAGCAAAGCGGTGAGTTGTATTTTCTGCCGGAGCAATTGGACGTCGACGGCCAGATCCGCACAGAAACTCGTGCACGCGGGATCTACGAGGCGCGGTTGTTTCATGCCGACAACCGGGTCGACGGCCACTTCAAGGTGCCTGAGCGTTTCGGCGTAGCCACCAAGGATTTTGCCGACTACCGCTTTGACGAACCGTACCTGAGCGTGGGCATCAGCGACATCCGCGGCATTGAGAATGCACTGACCCTGACGCTCAACCAGCAGACCGTCGATTTCCTGCCCGGCTCGCGGACCGGCTGGCTGGGGCAGGGCGTGCATGTGCCGCTGCCCATGGTCACGGCCCAGGGCAGTGCTGAACTGACCTTCGGTTTCGACCTGCGGCTGCAAGGCACCGGTCAGTTACAGATTCTGCCGGTAGGTAAATCCACCCAAGTGCACCTGTCGGCCGACTGGCCGCACCCGAGCTTCATCGGCAACTACCTGCCTACCCGGCGCGACATCAATGAGCAGGGCTTCAGTGCCGACTGGCAGACATCGTTTTTCTCTACAAACCTGCTGGAAACCCTGCAAGCCTGCGAGCCAAGCGATGGCTGCGAAGCGTTCCGCAGCCGTGCCTTTGGTGTGAGTTTCATCGATCCGGTGGACCAGTACCTCAAGAGCGACCGGGCGATCAAATATGCACTGCTGTTCATTGCGCTGACGTTTGCCGGGTTCTTTCTCTTCGAAGTACTCAAGAGCCTGGCGGTGCATCCGGTCCAGTACGCCTTGGTGGGCGCGGCGTTGGCGTTCTTTTACCTGTTGCTGCTGTCCCTGTCGGAACACATCGGCTTCGCCCTGGCCTACCTGGTGTCAGCCAGTGCCTGTGTGCTGCTGATCGGGTTCTATGTTTGCCATGTGTTGCGCAGCGTGAGCCATGGCCTGGGGTTTTCAGCGGGGTTGGCGGGCTTGTACGGCTTGCTCTATGGATTGTTGAGTGCCGAGGACTACGCTTTGCTGATGGGCTCGCTGTTGCTGTTCGGTCTGCTCGGTGTGTTCATGGTATTGACCCGTAAGCTGGACTGGTACCGGGTGGGAGCCAAGCCGACGGCCGCGATGACGTTCGATCTGGGGGAGGTGAAATGAGCCGGTCGCTGGGGTTGCGCGAGGACCGGCAATGGCGAGAAGTGTTGGTGACGCGGCTCGCGCAGTTGTTTCCCTTGGATCCGCTGCGCTGCCATCGCGGGCAAGCCTTGCTCCCACAAGGGCCGGGCTCAACCTGTGGGAGCAAGGCTTGCCCGCGATGACGCCGGTACAGTCACCGCAAAGTCAGACCTTGGGCACCGTCTCAACCATCGAGGGCCGCAAGCTCACTTCGGCAAACCACTGCGCCAGTTGCGGATTGGCCTTGCGCCATTCCAGGTCGGGATGGCGCAGGTCCAGGTAACCCAGGGCGCAGGCCACACTGATGGATGCAATGTCGAAATGGCAGGCCAGCTCGGCAATTGCCTCGGCTTCGAGCATGCCCAGGGCGCGGCGGATCTTGTCCCGTTGCGCATCGAGCCACTCGGCCCAGTGTTTTTCTGAAGGTCGCAGGGCGGTTTCGTAGCGAATCATCACCGCGGCATCCATGATCCCGTCAGCCAGGGACGCCAGGGTCAGGCGCCGCCAGCGGGCCGCGCCGTCCCGGGGGATCAGCGGATTGCCGACATGCTGGTGGTCGAGGTAATCAAGAATGACGCGACTGTCGTGGATGACATTGCCGTTGGCCAGGCGCAAGGCTGGGATCTTGCTCAGGGGGTTGTCATCCATGAGTGCCAAATCCGGTTTGACCGGCGTGAGCTGGCTGAGCTGCAGCGCCACGCGGTCCTGCTGGCCGGTTTCGTGCAGCAGCACCAGGACCTTGCGCACGAAAGGCGAAGCGGGGTTGTGGAACAGCGTCATGCTGGGGGCCGACATGCAGGTATCCTCGATTAACGGGCAGGGGCTTAGCCTAGACAGTTCCGGCTCGGCTGGCGAGTTCCAGTGTGGGAGCGAGCAAGCCCGCTCCCACAGGGGACGCGTCTGGCAGGCGTTATCCGCGTTTGAATAAGCCCCAAGTCCCCAAGACCGTCGGTATTCCCAGCCCCACCCAACTCACGGCGTCCCAGGCCCCGTCGCCCAGCAATGCCGAAAATAACCCCGCGGCGCTCAGCACGCCGATTGCCACGGGAATACCAAACACTTTCCAGAAACTCGACTGCCGAGGTCTCACGAAGCGACCTCCGTGCCGAGGGTTGCGCGCTTGGCCGCCTTGCGCCGCACCAGCCACAGGTAGACGCCGCTGCCGAGGACGATGATGGTCAGCACGTCCAGGGTCGCCCAGAAAATCTGCATCGGCCGACCGCCGTAGTCGCCGAAGTGCAGCGGCAGGGACAGGCTCATCATATCCATGTACCACGGCCGTTCAGCCACGGCAGTGACGTCCAGGGTGCTGGCGTCGATCAAGACGGGTGTCAGCAAATGGGAGGTCAGGTGGGTGTCACCTTTCATGAACACGCTGTAGTGGTGTTCGCTGGAAAACAGCGTGCCGGGGAAGGCGATGAAGCTGGGTTCCATGCCCGGCGCAACCTCTTTGGCGATGTCCAGCAAGCGGGTCGCCGGGGCCAGTTGCGTCAGCGGCGGGGCGTCGCGATAGGGCTCGACCATGGCGCTGAGGCTGTCGTTGCGCCAGGCGGCGATGATCAGGTCGGCGCACGCGGCGATGACACCGGTAACACCCACCGTCAGCGCCCAGACCAGCGTGACCACGCCGATCAGGTTGTGCAAATCGAGCCAGCGCAGCCGCGTGGATTTGTCCTGGCGCACCGTGGCGAATTTCAGGCGTCGCATGAATGGCAGGTACAGCACCACACCGGAGACGATGGCGATCACGAACAACAGGCCCATGAACGCCAACAGTAATTTGCCTGACAAGCCGGCGAACATATCCACATGCAGGCGCAGCATCACCATCATGAAACCGCCGTTGGCCGAGGGCATTTCCAGGGCCTCGCCGGTGCGGGCATCGAGCATGAACGTGTGAGAGGAGTTGGGTTCGGTGCCCGGCGTCGGCGCCATGATGGTGATGACACCGTTGGGATCATCCTCGTCCCAGCCAAAATACTGGACCACCTCACCCGGGCGATGGGCCTTGGCTTTTTCCACCAGCTGCGCAAGGTCCAACTTTGCTGTGTTGGCCGGCATCTGCCGAAGCTCGGGAGCATCGCCTAGCAGGTGTTCGATTTCGTGATGAAAAATCAACGGTAGCCCGGTGATCGCCAGCATCAGCAGAAACACCGTGCAGATCAGGCTGGTCCAAGTGTGGACGAAGGACCAGCGGCGGATGGTTTTGCTTTTCATGATTGATCCGAATGCCAAAAGGGCCCCTTGAGGCGAGGGGATTTATCTGTGGAAGCAAGGCTTGCCCGCGAAACAGGCAATGCGGTCCTTCAGAAACCGAGTCGCCTCCATCGCGGGCAAGCCTTGCTCCCACACCGCGCCACTCTAAAAAGGGTGGGTGCGAATGCTAACCGTTTACCATTTGTATTTCACGCTGGCGACGACGCTGCGTTGATCGCCGTAGTAGCAATAGAAGCCGTCACAAGTGGACAGGTAGTCCTTGTTGAAGACGTTTTTTGCATCCACCGCCACCGATACCCCTTTGAGCGAGTTGTTCAGGCGACCCAGATCGTAATGGGCCGACGCGTCATACACGGTGTATGAACCGACATGGCCCCAATTGGTGTTAGTGGTGTTGCCATAGGTGTCGCCGACATAACGCACACCCGCACCGACACCGAAGCCGTCCAGCGGGCCGTTGTGCCAGGTGTAATCGGCCCAGGCGGTGGCCTGGTTGCGTGGCACCTGGGCCATGCGCTTGCCCTTTTCAGCCGCAGAACCTTTGGTGATTTCGCTGTCGTTGTAGGTGTAGGAGCCGACCAGTTTCAGGTTGTCGGTTACATCGCCTGAGGCTTCCAGTTCCAGGCCACGCACCTGGACTTCACCCACTTGGCGGGTGACGTTGTTTTCGGTCACGGAGTTGTTTTTCTGGGTCAGGTCGAACACCGCAGCGGTCAACAGGGTCTTGGTGCCGGGTGGCTGGTATTTGATGCCCGCTTCGTATTGTTCGCCTTCTGTCGGCTTGAACGCTTCGGTGCTGTTGACGGTTGAACCTGCCGCCGCCTGGAACGATTGGGCGAAGGAGATGTAGGGCGTCACACCGTTATCGAAGACATAGCTCAACGCCGCGTTGCCGCTGAATTTCTTGTCGCGCTGGGTGTTGGTGACGTTGTTCAAGTTGTGGAATTCGGTGCCGGTGTGAATCCAGTCCTCACGGCCACCGAGGGTCAGGCGCCAGTTGTCCAGGGCGATCTGGTCCTGCACGTACAGGCCGGTTTGATGGGTCTTCTGGTTGTAGTCATACATGGTGAAGTACTGGACGTTGGAGAAATCCTGTCCGTAGATCGGGTTGTGGATGTTGCTGGTCGGCACGCCAGTCGAACCCCAATCCCAGCGCGAATTGCTGTTGGAGCGCTGGTGATCCAGGCCCAGCAGCAGGGTGTGGCTGAGGGCGCCGGTCTGGAAGTCGGCCTGGAAATTGTTGTCCACGGCGAACTGGCTGATGTCTTCGTTGATGACGCTGGCGCTACGCTTGACGTTGCCGTCGGCGTCCACCGATTGGTCGGGGCCGTCTGGCCAGAATTGCCCGCCAGCCGAGATGCCTTGGGTTTCCAGATCGCTCTTGGTGTAGCGCAGGTTCTGGCGGAACTGCCAGGTGTCGTTCAGGCGATGTTCGAACGCATAGCCGAGGGCGTAGTAGGTACGGTCGTAGAATTCCCAGTCCGGATCACCCAGGTTTTTGTGGTGGGAAATCTTGCCGGCCGGCGACGACAGCTTGGTGCCTTGCAGCGGCAGGAATTGCCCGGTGATGCCGGTGTCGTCGCGGGTGTATTGAGACAGGAACGTCAGGCGGGTGTCGTCGTTGATGTTCCAGGTCAGGCTTGGGGCGATGTTGTAGCGTTTGTCCGGGATGTGATCGACCTGGGCGTTGCTGTCGCGCACCGTGCCGCTGAGCCGATACAGGAACTGGCCTTCGTCATCGACCTTGCCGGTGCTGTCGAAGTTGATCTGCTTGTGTTCGTTGCTGCCGGCTTGCAGTTCGACTTCGTGACTGCTTTCGGCTTGCGGGCGACGGCTGACCATGTCCAGCATGCCACCGGGTGGCGTCTGGCCGTAGACCGAAGATGCCGGACCACGCAGCACGGCGATGCGTTCGAGGTTCCAGGGCTCGATTTTCGGCGTGACGTAGTTGCCCTTGGGCAGCGGCAGGCCATCGAGGAACTGCGTCGGTACAAAACCGCGCACCAGCAGCCAGTCGTTGCGTGAGTCCGAGCCGTAGCCGCTGCTCTGCACGCCAGCGGTGTAGCGCAGGGCGTCATTGAGGTTGAGGACCGAGCGATCTTCCATCTGCTGGCGTGTGACCACGGAAACCGAGCGCGGCAGTTCGACAATCGGCGTATCCGTCTTGGTGCCGGCCGCCGTGCGAGTGGCGACGTAGCCGTCGGTCGGGCCCCACGCGGTTTCGCTGAGGCCGGCGCCGATCACGCTGGTTTCCGGCAACGCCATTACGCCTTCGGGTACGGCCACCAGGCTGTAGGTGCCGGCGCTGCTTTGTTCCAGTTGAAGGCCAGTGCCGCGCAAGGCCTCACGCAATGCACCAATGGCGTCGAACTGGCCCTGGACCGGTGCCGAGGTTTTGCCCGAGGCCAGGGACGGGGTCAGGCTCAGGGCAAGACCGGCCTGACTGGCGATCTGGTTCAAGGTGGTGGCCAATGGCGCGGCGGGCAAGTTGTAGGCACGCACGCTCGAGGCTTGTTCGGCGGCCAGCAACGGACCGCTGACCAACGGGGCGGCAAAAGCGATGGCGACGGCCAACAGACTGGGGCGCAACAGGGTGTCTAGCGGGCGGGACATACGGCGGCTCCTGAATGGAAATGTTTCTCAATTGCCTGGGTGCCGGATGAAAATTAAAAAGTGATAGGGCTGGATGAAAATAATTTAGATTCAGGGTGAGGTGTCCAACTGGTTTTTGTGCCGGGCTGGCCTCATCGCGAGCAGGCTCGCTCCCACATTTGATATTCAGCGAACCCCAGCGGTGTGTACAACGCTGCTCCACTGTGGGAGCGAGCCTGCTCGCGATGGCGCCATCACTGACTCCAGATTCCTCAAGGTTTGGTCTCGGCCCTCGGCCCCACCACCACCCACCAGCGCGTGTGATGCTCGACCTGCACCGGCAAGGTCGGCAGCAGGGCGCTCAGTGCCAGATCGGTGTCGTGCAGCGGGAAGCTGCCAGTGATGCGCAGGTCTGCCACGTGTGGCTCGACGCCCAGGTAGCCGCGCCGATAGCGGCCCAGTTCATGGACCAGGTCTTCGAGGCGGGCGTTGTCCACCACCAGCATGCCGCGGGTCCAGGCATCGGCGCCCGGACTCAGGGCCATTGTCGGCCCGAGGCCGTCGCGGCGCATCAACACCTGCTGGCCTTCGCGCAGGATCTGCTCTTCGTCGGTGGCCTGCGGATGCGCCGCCACCGCCGACTTCAACACGCTCAAGCGCGTGCCTTCTGCTTCTCGCTTGACCAAAAATCGGGTGCCCAGGGCGCGCATGCTGCCTTCGCGGGTTTCAACGATAAACGGGCGTGGATCGTTGTGGCCGGTTTCCACCAGGATCTCGCCTTCTTGCAGGACAATACGTCGCTGCGTGTCATCGAAACGCACGTCCAGCGCACTGTGGGTGTTGAGGTTGATCAGCGTGCCGTCGGCCAGGCGCAGGATGCGTTGCTCGCCGGTGGTGGTGCGCTGGTCGGCCAGCCAGTAATCCAGCGGCAAGTAACGATCCCCGGCAAACAACGCCAGACCGATCACTGCAACAATACTGGCCAGGCTGCTGCCGAGCTTGCGCACCCGGCGACGAATGTTTGCTCTGGATTGCAACAACGCGGCTCGCCCAGGGCCGTTGGCGACACTGAAACGTTGGTCGAGCATGCCCAACTGCCGCCAGGCCCGGGCGTGTTCTTCGTCGGCGGCATGCCATTGGGCGAATGCTTCACGCTCCTGGGCGCTGCCGCCGCCTGAGTCCAGGGACAGTTGCCAGGTAATGGCCGCATCCAGAACCCCGGTCGAGACGGGTTTGGACGAAGGCGTGCTCATGTTGGCTCACCATAAAGTGCGATGTAGCACTGGCGCATGCCCTGGGCCAGGTACTGCCGCACCCGTGGCACGGAAACCCCCAGGCGCTCGGCGATTTCTGCATGGCCGAGGCCGTCGAGGCGGTTATAAAGGAAGGCGGCACGGGCCTTGCTCGACAATTTGCCGAGCAGCCGATCAATAGCCTTGAGGTCTTCGAGGATCAGTTGCTGCTCTTCCACCGACGGTTGTTCGTTCTCCGGGATCAGCATCAGCTCGGTGAGGTAGGTCTGCTCCAGCGCCGCCCGACGGAAATAATCGAACAGCAGTCCCTTGGCGATCGCCACCAGAAACGCCCTGGGCTCCCGGGGCGCTGTCAGTTCCTCCCGGCCCAGCAGGCGCACGAAGGTATCCTGGCTCAGATCTTCGGCCCGCTGCGGGCAGGCGACGTTGCGGCGCAGCCATGCCAATAGCCACCCGCGATGGTCACGGTACAACGCACCAACCAGATCACTGTGGGGGCTTGGGACTGACGACACGAAGCATCACCGATGTTTTAAGTAACGAGAATTGTTCGCGATTGTCGCAGAGGCGGGGCAGGGAAAGCAATTGGCGCTGGTCGGAGCACGCTCCGCGGGTTCAGGTGAGTCTGTGGGAGCAGCCTTGCTTCCACAGGTCAATCACCCATGGGTTAAAGCGAAGGCGCCCGTTGCCGCCGCTTCCATTGGCTCAGGCGCTGTTGCAGCTCAAGCGGGCTATGGATCTGCTGCTGACGGGCACGGCTGAACAGAATGAGCGCCAGTTCGGCGGTGGCCAGGGCGTCGGCGCTGGCGTTATGGCGGTCGAAGACTTGCAGTTTGCACCAGTCGATCCAGTCGTCCAGTCCAGCCTTGCGCAAGTGCGCCTGTGGACAGAGCATCGGCGCCAGGTCAGCGACATCCAGAAATGGGTGCTGCAAACGATAACCGAGGTAGTCCTTCAGGGCCCGCCCCAGCATGTGGGAGTCAAACGGTGCGTGGAACGCCAGCAGTGGGCTGTCGCCGACGAACTCCATGAACGCCAGCAGCGCCTCGGCTGGATCGCTGCCCGCGGCAATTTCACTCGGCGCCAGGCCATGAATCAATACGCTCGGCCCTAGCTTCTGCTTGTCGCACTGCAAGGTGCGTTCGAACTGCTGGCTGAAGTCGATAGCGCCGTCTTCTATGACGATCGCACCAATGGACAGCACCTGATCTTTATTCAGATTCAGCCCCGTGGTTTCCAGATCCAGCACCACCCAGCGTTGCTCTCTCAGGCTGTACTCCCCCAGAGGCGAAGGTGTCGGCAGGCGTTCCACGCGCTGTTGCACGTTTTCAGACAACATCGGTTGGACCGGGCGTAACCAGGAAAAAATGCTCACAACTGGTACCTCAGCGTCAGGCTGCTTTGCAGCCGTTGGGCCTGGCGCAGGGATTCGCGCAGAATGCGCCGGTCCAGATGGTTGAGGCTGTCGGGGTCGACCCGGTTGGAGTAGGGCAGGTTCTCGCGGGTTTGCAGTTGATGTTGTTGCATCCGGGTTTGCTGAATGAAGTGATAGGCCTCTTCATAGGCCGCGCCATCGAGCGGTTGGATCACGTCCTTGATGACCAGTTGCCGCAGGCGCTCCAGGGTATTGTTGGCTTCGATGCCATTGGCCAGGGCCAGCAGGCGGGCGCCGTCGACAAAAGGCGTCAGGCCTTGCACTTTCAGGTCCAGAGTGGCTTTTTCGCCGTTCTTGCGGCTGAGCACGAAATCCCTGAAGCGTCCCACCGGCGGACGATGACGCAGCGCGTTCTCGGCCATCATGCGCTGGAACAAACGGTTATCGGCCACCTGTTCGAGCACCTGCTGGCGCAACTGCTCACAGCCTTGCTCGTCGCCCCAGACCACCCGCAGGTCGAAATAGATACTTGAACTCAACAGGTTCTCCGGCGTGGCTTCACGAATGAACGCGGCAAAGCGTCGGGCCCATTCGGCGCGGGACAGGCACAGCTCCGGGTTGCCGGCCATGATGTTGCCTTTGCACAAGGTGAAACCACAGAGGGCCAGGCTCTGGTTGATCTGTTGAGCGATGGGCAGCAGTAGCCCGCGGATCTGCGCCGCCTGGGCGGCGTCCCGGGCTTCGAACAGAATGCCGTTGTCCTGGTCGGTGTGCAGGGTCTGCTCCTGTCGGCCTTCACTGCCGAAACACAACCAACTGAACGGCACGCCCGGGTCACCCTTGTCGGCCAGGGTCAGTTCGATGACCCGGCACACGGTGTGGTCGTTGAGCAGTGTGATGATCTGGGTGATCTGCGTCGACGATGCGCCATGGGCCAGCATGCGCTCCACCAATTGCCCGATTTCGCCGCGCAGGGCCACCAGACTCTCGACTTTCGGGGCACTGCTGATGGTCCGTGCCAGATGCACCAGGTCGACCCGCTGCAGGGAAAACAGATCGCGTTCGGACACCACGCCGCACAAGCGATGGTCCTTGACCAGACATACATGGGCGATGTGGCGCTCAGTCATGGCAATGGCCGCGTCGAAGGCGCTGTGGTCCGGCGAAAGATAAAAAGGTGTCGGGGTCATGTGCGCGGCGATGGCTTCGGAAAAATCCCCGGAACCGTCGGCGACCACATGCCGCAGGTCACGCAGGGTAAAGATCCCTACCGGCGCTTTCTGCTCGTTCACCACCACAATGCTTCCGACCTGCTGCTCATGCATCAGTTTCACCGCTTCGCGCAGTGGCATGTCGGGGGGGCAACTCACCGGATGACGCATCGCCAGTTCGCCCAGCCGGGTGTTGAGGGAATATTGGGTGCCCAGGGTTTGCGCGGACTTCTGCTGGACTTGCTGATTGAATTGGTCAAGCAGACTGCTGACCCCACGCAGGGCGAAATCACGAAACGGGCTCGACAGGGCGAACAGCTTGATGAAAGCCAGCTTGTTCAACTGCAGGCAGAAGGTGTCCTCGCCGGCCCGGTGCTCAGTGCGGGTGGCCCGCTCACCCAGCAGCGCGGCAAGGGGGAAGCATTCGCCGGTGGTGATTTCGAAAGTGGTTTCGGTGCCTGCTTTCGCCGAATGCGGACGTTCGCCCACGACCCGGCCCTGCTTGACGATATAGAAGTGTTCCACCGTGCCGTCGGCCGGTTTGATGATGGTTTCTCCCAGTGCGTAAAAACGCAGCAGGCATTGCTCCACCAGGTAAGCCAGGTGAGCGTTTTCCATTTGGTTGAACGGGGGAAAGCGCTGGAGGAATTGCAGCGTTCCCTGGATGTTTTGCAACACCGCGGTTTTCCCTGCCTGGGTAAAGGCGTCCGTTTTTTTCATAACTATGGCGCAGTCTTTTTGAATTGTTGTGGTCGGATCTGTCTCCATGGTCAACCCCTGAGGGTAGGGTGCCCATTGGACGTAAGTCTAGGTCGCTACAAAGGCGCCGAAACTGTAGAAAAATCCCACGTTTGGCCTCCGAAAAGCCTGTAGTAAATATACTTGGAAAAAAATCCGACGAAGTGCACATTGAAGCGCAGCAGAACGATGTCTGACCACTGTGCCGGGGACCGATTTAAAGAACGTAGAGAGCATCATGTCCGACCACGATATTTTGAGTGACGCCGAGCGCGAGGCGCTGAGTGCCGTCATGCTGGAACCTGATCTGCCGCCGCAGCGAGTCTTGATCGTCGATGACGATAAGGACGCCCGCGAGTTGCTGTCGGAAATTCTGGCGCTGGACGGTATTCATTGCATGACCGCCGCCAGCGGTGAAACGGCGCTCAAGTTGCTGGAAACCAAGCCGTCGATCGGCCTGTTGATCACTGACTTGCGTATGGGCAATGTCGATGGCCTGGAGCTGGTCCGTCTGGTGCGGGAGTCGGAGCGGGCAGCGCTGCCGATCATCCTCGTCTCCGGCGATGCGGACGTGAAGGACGCCATTGAAGCGATGCACCTGAGCGTAGTGGATTTTTTGCTCAAGCCCATTGATACGGAAAAATTGCTGGGCCTGGTCAAACATGAGCTGGGGATGGATCTTTAAAATTGTCTGTTGGAGCAAGGCTGCTCCCACAGATAAATCCCCTCGCCCCGATGACTCGAGCATCAGCCAGGGCTTGGTGATTTTGCAATGAAAAAGCCCTGATCTTTCGATCAGGGCTTTTTCTTGGGCTGCGTTTTACCCCTCAATCACAACCCATTGGCTGCCTTGAACTCGCGACGACGACGGTGCAGCACCGGCTCGGTATAGCCGTTTGGCTGCCGGGTGCCTTCGATCACCAACTCCACCGCCGCCTGGAAGGCGATGTTGCTGTCGAAGTCCGGTGCCAATGGTCGGTACAGCGGGTCGCTGGCGTTCTGGCGATCCACCACCGGCGCCATGCGCTTGAGGCTTTCCATCACCTGGTCCTGGGTGACGATGCCGTGACGCAGCCAGTTGGCGATGTGCTGGCTGGAAATACGCAACGTCGCACGGTCTTCCATCAAGCCAATATCGTTGATGTCCGGCACCTTGGAGCAACCTACGCCCTGGTCGATCCAGCGCACCACGTAACCGAGGATGCCCTGGGCGTTGTTGTCCAGTTCGTTCCTGATCTGCTCCGGTGTCCAGTTCGGGTTGACTGCCAGCGGGATGGTCAGGATGTCGTCCACCGAGGCGCGGGTACGTTTGGCCAGTTCGGCCTGACGGGCGAACACGTCGACCTTGTGATAATGCAGCGCGTGCAGCGCAGCAGCGGTCGGCGATGGAACCCATGCGGTATTGGCACCGGCCATAGGATGAGCGATTTTCTGCTCCAGCATCGCGGCCATCAGGTCCGGCATGGCCCACATGCCTTTACCGATCTGTGCACGACCTTGCAAGCCAGTGCTCAGGCCGATATCGACGTTCCAGTTTTCGTACGCGGCGATCCACTTCTCAGCCTTCATGTCGGCCTTGCGCACCATCGGGCCAGCTTCCATGGAAGTGTGGATTTCGTCGCCGGTGCGGTCCAGGAAACCAGTGTTGATGAACACCACGCGTTCGCTGGCGGCCTTGATGCAGGCCTTGAGGTTGACCGTGGTCCGGCGCTCCTCGTCCATGATCCCGACCTTGAGGGTGTTGCGCGGCAGGTTCAGCACGTCTTCGACGCGGGCGAACAGCTCGTTGGTGAACGCGGCCTCTTCCGGCCCGTGCATCTTCGGCTTGACGATATACACCGAGCCGGTACGGCTGTTGCGACGCGAAGTATTGCCGTTGAGGCTGTGGATTGCCGCCAGGCTGGTGATCAGGCCATCCAGGATGCCTTCCGGCACTTCGTTACCGTGCTTGTCCAGGATCGCGTCGATGGTCATCAGATGACCGACGTTGCGCACGAACAGCAGCGAGCGGCCATGCAGTGTCAGGCCCGAACCATCGCCAGTCGTGTACGCACGATCGGGGTTCATGGTGCGGGTAAACGTCTGACCGCCCTTGGCGACCTGTTCCGACAGATCGCCCTTCATCAGACCAAGCCAGTTACGGTAGATCACCACTTTGTCATCAGCATCGACGGCGGCGACCGAGTCTTCGCAGTCCATGATGGTGGTCAGCGCGGCTTCCATCAGGATGTCTTTGACGCCGGCGGCATCGGTCTGGCCGACGGGGGTACTGGCGTCGATCTGGATTTCGAAGTGCAGGCCGTTGTGCTTCAACAGCACGGCGGTCGGTGCCGAAGCGTCGCCCTGGAAACCGATCAGTTGCGCGTCGTCACGCAGGCCGCTGTTGCTGCCGCCCTTGAGGGCAACCACCAGTTTGCCGTCGACGATTTTATAAGCGGTGGAATCAACATGGGAACCGGCCGCCAACGGCGCGGCTTCGTCGAGGAAGGCGCGGGCAAAGGCGATGACCTTGTCGCCGCGCACCTTGTTGTAGCCTTTGCCTTTTTCCGCACCATCGGCTTCGCTGATGGTATCGGTGCCGTACAGCGCGTCGTACAGCGAACCCCAGCGGGCGTTCGATGCGTTGAGAGCGAAGCGGGCATTCATCACCGGCACGACCAACTGCGGGCCGGCCATGCGGGCGATTTCGTCATCGACATTTTGCGTCGTGGCCTGGAAGTCCGCCGCTTCTGGCAGCAGATAACCGATGTCTTGCAGGAAGGCTTTGTAAGCCACGGCATCGTGGGCGTGGCCGGCACGGGCCTGGTGCCAGGCATCGATCTGTGCCTGGAAATCGTCGCGTTTGGCGAGTAGGGCTTTGTTCTTCGGGGCCAGGTCGTGGATGACTTTGTCGGCACCGGCCCAGAACGTGTCGGCGGTGAGGCCGGTTCCGGGGATGGCTTCGTTATTCACGAAGTCGAACAGGACTTTGGCGACCCGCAGGCCACCGACTTGAACGTGTTCAGTCATTGCTTGCCTCACTCTGCTCAGCTATTTCGCTTTTCAGCTCTTCGATTTTGACAATGAAGCCTCGGGACATTTAAACCACAAACCCCGGAACCAGTACATGCCATCGCTGGCGGCTGGGTGGGACCTATCACGGGCGTTAAGCCTTGCTGACGGGGCTTTCAGGGATGCGACTGCGCCTTAAGCAGACATCGGTCCAACGTTATGTAGTGCGCGCTGCGGCATACTACATGATCAATTGCGGTTGTGAAAATTAGACTAATTGCGTCGTTCCGCGACCCACTAACGTGCTACGGTCACAACGAGGCATGGGATGTTCTCAAAAAACAGAGTGATTGTTCCAGATAAATATTGAAACTTGTACACGATACTGCTGGAGCGCCATCCACTGTGGGAGCAAAGCTTGCTCGCGATGAAGATATCTCAGTCGTCCGGAACCGATGCGCCTGTATCGCGAGCAAGCTTTGCTCCCACAGTGGATGAGGTATAAATCCCTAAGCCCACAGTCTGTCCGCGACCACCTGCCTATACTGTCCCTTCCATCAACCAGAGGGCTCGCGCCATGGACCATCTCGTCATCACTGTTTTCGCCCCGGACAAGCCCGGGTTGGTCGAGCACATCGCCCTTTGCATCGCCGAGCATGGCGGTAACTGGCTGGAAAGCCGCATGTCGCGCCTGGCAGGACAATTTGCCGGGATCCTGCGCCTGAGCGTTCCGGCCGAATCCCATGACGAACTGATCGAAGCCCTGCAAGGCCTGTCGGCCCACAACATCCGGGTGCTGATCGCCGAGGGCATCGTCGAAGAGTCCTGCACCTGGAAACCTATCGCGATGGAGCTGGTGGGCAATGACCGTCCTGGCATCGTGCGCGACATCACCCGCTTGCTGAGTGAGCAGGGTGTCAACGTCGAGCGACTGGTCACGGACGTGCGACCGGCGCCGATGAGCAGCGAGTTGCTGTTTCACGGTGAAGCGATTCTCGGGGTGCCGGTGACCTTGTCTCTGGACACTTTGCAGGAGCGCCTTGAAACCCTGGCCGATGAGCTGATGGTGGAGCTGAAACTCAACGACGAAAGCTGATACAGGTTATCCAAGGAAAAACTGCGCCTGCCTGTGGATAACCTGTAGAGACACGCCGCCAGCCCATATGGGCCGGGGCTTGATGATGAGTGATTAAAAAATCACCAGTTTTCAATGGCTTGTGCACAAACGGCGGGGATCAGGTTGTGGATAACCTTGGGGCGGATCGCCGCAGGCCACGTCGTGTTTGGCCTGCGCGAGGTTGTTCGATTTTTGATCAGTTGCGTCGGCGCATGCTCACCACGGCATCGATGCTGTACACCGCAAGCCCTGCCCAGATGAACAGGAACGCCACTAATGTGCTGGACGACAGATGCTCGTCGAACAGCAGCACCGCCAGCAGTAGCACCAGCGTCGGGGCGATGTATTGCAGAAAGCCCAAGGTGGTGTAGGGCAAGTGCCTTGCTGCGGCGTTGAAACACACCAGTGGCACCAGTGTCACGGGACCCGCCGCCACCAGCCACCAGGCTTCGGAGGTGGTCCAGAAAACCGCTTGGGCACTGGTAGCCGCCGGGTTGAACAACAACCAGGCAACGGCGATCGGCACCAGCATCCAGGTTTCCACCACCAGCCCAGGTAGGGCCTTGACCGGGGCCTGCTTGCGGATCAGCCCATAAAAGCCGAACGTCAGCGCCAGTACCAGCGACACCCATGGCAGGCTGCCCACCTGCCAGACCTGCTGCGCCACACCGACCGCGGCCAACCCCACCGCCAGCCACTGCATACGCCGCAACCGTTCACCCAGGATCAACATGCCGAGCAATACGTTCACCAGCGGGTTGATGTAGTAACCCAGGCTTGCTTCGAGCATGCGCCCGTTGTTCACCGCCCAGACGTAGGTCAGCCAGTTGGCCGCGATCAGCGTACCGCTCAAGGCGAGGATCGCCAGTCGGCGTGGATTGTCCCGCAGTTCGCGCCACCAGCCCGGGTGTTTCCAGACCATCAGCAACGCCGCGCCGAACAAGGCCGACCACAACACCCGGTGGATGATGATTTCCACCGAGGGCACGTTGGCGATGGCTTTGAAATAGATCGGGAACAGACCCCAGATGATGTAGGCGCTCAGGCCCAGGATATACCCGCGACGCGGGTTGGCGGCTTGCATGCAGAATCCTTGCTTAGGCAGCTAACAAAAGAGTGATTGTAAGGGGATTTGTCAGATTGTGCCGTGAACCTTGCTAGGAGTAGTTCCACCGCAGGTCCTCATGTGGGAGCGAGCCTGCTCGCGATAGCAATGTGTCAGTCAACATAAATGGCGACTGTTCCACCGCAATCGCGAGCAGGCTCGCTCCCACAGGGTTTCAGTGGGTGTTGGAACCCAGCCCGATCAGAACAACTTCAACGGCTCCTCATTGAGCGCCGCCAGTTGCTCGCGCAACGCCAACACCTGGTCGCCCCAGTAGCGTTCGCTGCCGAACCACGGGAAACTGCGCGGGAACGCCGGATCGTCCCAACGGCGCGCCAGCCAGGCGCTGTAATGCATCAGGCGCAGGGCACGCAGTGGCTCGATCAAGGCCAGTTCACGCGGGTCGAAGTCATGGAACTCACGGTAGCCGTCCATCAATTCCGACAATTGTCCCAGGCATTCCTGACGATCACCGGCGAGCATCATCCACAAGTCCTGTACCGCCGGCCCCATGCGGCAGTCGTCCAGGTCGACGATATGAAAAACCTCGTCGCGGCACATCATGTTGCCGGGGTGGCAGTCGCCGTGCATGCGGATGTTCTTGTGGGGCGTGGCGGCATAGACCTCTTCGACCCGTTTGAGCAGATCCCTGGCCACTGACTCGTAGGCCGGAAGCAGGCTGCGGGGCACGAAACCGCTTTGCAGCACGGTGGTCAGCGAATCATGGCCGAAGTTTTTCACGCCCAACGCTTCACGGTGTTCGAACGGGCGGGTAGACCCGACTGCGTGCAGGCGCCCGAGCAATTGCCCCAGGCGATAGAGTTGGTCGAGGTTGCCCGGCTCAGGCGCGCGGCCGCCGCGCCGGGGAAACAGGGTGAAACGAAACCCGGCGTGTTCGTGCAGGCTGACACCGTTGTGAATCAGCGGCGCTACCACCGGCACGTCGCATTCGGCCAGTTCGAAGGTGAAACGGTGCTCCTCCAGAATCGCTTCGTTGGTCCAGCGCTGAGGGCGGTAGAACTTGGCGATCAGCGGCTCGGCGTCTTCGATACCCACCTGATAGACACGGTTTTCATAGCTGTTGAGGGCCAGCACACGGGCGTCGCTGAGCAAGCCCATGCTTTCAACGGCATCGAGCACCAGGTCGGGTGTGAGGGTTTCAAACGGATGGGACATGCTGACTCCTGCGCAGCGGCAGGGCTGCCGCGTCCGGCCCAGCATGGTAGCGCAAAGCAGTCGGGATTAATCGGTGAGACTTCAATTGCTCTTTGTGGCGAGGGAGCTTGCTCCCGCTTGGGTGCGTAGCGCCCACAAAATAAAGTGGGGTCGCTGCGCAACCCAGCGGGAGCAAGCTCCCTCGCCACAAAGTGTCAGGCGCCGATGACCCCGCCATCCTCGCGGGTAATCACCATCACCGACGACCGCGGCTTACCATTGGGCAGATGTTCAGGGAACGTCGAGCCGCCGCTGGGATGCTGGATGCCGACGAACAGGGTTTTGTAGTCCGGCGAGAAGCTGATCCCGGTCACTTCGCAACCCACCGGTCCGACCAGGAATCGACGGATTTCGCCGCTGTCGGGGTCGGCGCAGAGCATCTGGTTGTTGCCCATGCCGGCAAAGTCCCCGGTATTGCTGAAATCACCGTCGGTCTGAATCCACAACCGCCCGGCCTTGTCGAAGCCCAGGCCATCGGGGCTGTTGAACATGTTCTGCGGGTTGATGTTGGACGAGCCGGCCTTTGGCGTGTTGGCGTGTACCGCCGGGTTGCCGGCGACCACAAACAAATCCCAGGCGAAAGTGCTGGAAGCGTGATCGTCGCGGTCGGTGCGCCAGCGCAGGATCTGCCCGTAGACATTCTTGGCCCGAGGATTGGGCCCTTCCACCGGCTGGCCGGCTTCGCCGCGCTTGGAGTTGTTGGTCAGGGTGCAATAGACCTGGCCGTCTTTGGGGCTGACGACTATCCACTCCGGACGGTCCATGCGGGTGGCGCCGACAGTGGTGGCGGCCAGACGTGCATGGATCAGGACTTCGGCCTGATCGGCGAAACCATTGCTGGCGTCAAGACCGTTCTTGCCATGGGTCAACTCGATCCACTGGCCCATGCCTTTGGGATGGTCCGGGTTGGCATCACCGGCATCGAAGCGCGCCACGTACAACGTGCCGTGATCCAGCAGGTTACGGTTGGCCTTGGGTTTTTTGTGGTCGATTTTGTCCCGGCTGACGAATTTGTAAATGAACTCGCCGCGCTCGTCGTCGCCCATGTAGACAACGGCATGACCGTCGCTGGTTTGTGTCAGGGCGGCGTTTTCGTGCTTGAAACGACCCAGGGCCGTGCGTTTGACCGGGGTGGATTTCGGGTCAAACGGGTCGATCTCCACCACCCAGCCGTGACGATTGAGTTCGTTGGGGTTTTTCGCCAGGTCGAAACGCGGGTCGTGCAGGTGCCAGTCGATTTCGCTGCTGGCGACGGTGGCGCCGTAACGCTTCTGCGCCTTATCGAACTGCAGGTCCGCCTTGCTGCTGCCAAAGCAGTCGGTGAAGTTCTCTTCGCAGGTCAGGTAAGTGCCCCACGGCGTCATGCCATTGGCGCAGTTCTGGAAAGTACCCAGCACTTTCTTGCCGCTCTTGTCGGCGCTGGTTTTCATCAAGTCATGGCCGGCGGCGGGGCCACCGAGATCAATTGGCGTGTTGCCATGAATCCTGCGGTTGTAGCGCGAATCCTGCACGAATCGCCATTGTCCGCCCTGACGCTGTATTTCAATCACCGACACACCTTCACAGGCTTGGGCCTTGTGTACATCTTCGGCCGACTTCGGCTGGCCGCCATGGGGGAAGAGGTATGGGTAGTTGGTGTACTCGTTGTTGATCGCCATCAGCGCCCGGTTGTCGTCGCCGGGAAACGGGAACAGGCTCATGCCGTCGTTATTGTCGCCAAACTGCATTTCCTGGGCGCGGGCGGTGCCATTGCCGCTCGGATCAAACGCCGGTGCATTTTTCTGCAGGGGTTGACCCCAACTGATCAGCACCGAGGATTTGTAGCCCGGCGGCAGCGTAATGGTGTCGGCCGTGGCGGCGGCGATGCTGTTGAAGCCCAGCAGCTTGCTGTTGCCTTCGCTGACGGCGGCGGCCAGTACGCTGCGACTCAGCAGGTTGCCGCCCAGGAACATCGCCGCGCCGCACAGGGCGCCGGCGCTGATGAAGCTTCGACGGCTCAGGCCGACGATCTTTTCCAGGTCGGTGGATTGGTTTTCTTCTAATAGGCTCATCTGAGGCTCCCTGCTGGTTTTGGCAGCCACCTTAAAGCCGGGCGATGACGCTTTTGTTGCAGCGCGCTACAACGGTGTGCCGAGCAGCACATTTGTCGCCGAAAACTCCACTTGTACCGGTGAGCCGGTATCCAGGTTTCGTTCGCGCAGTTGCAGCGGATCGGCCAACGCACACAGCGTTTGGCCGTTGGGCAGACCGATGCGCACTTCGCTGGGGCCGTTTTCGGCGGCGGCAACGTATTCAATCACCCCACGCAAGGCATTTTCCCCAGGGTTGTTGCCCGTTTTTTCCGGCGGATCGACCGGGTGCAGTTCCAGCCAGCCGGCCTTGATCAGGGCAACCACGGCAGTGCCGATACCCAGTTCCAGGCGTACCGTGCTGTCATGGGTGATCTGCGCCTGGATAACCAGGCCCCGTGCGAGCTCCAGGTAAACCCGGTCGTTATGACCCAAGGGCTCAATGTTCAGGACTTTGCCGTGCAACTGATTGCGCGCGCTGGTGCGCAGCATCAGGCGACTGAGCAGGCCCAGATCCCCGGCATCTTCGCTCGCCTCCAGCAATTGCGCCTGCAAGGCTTGCAGGCGCTGATACAGGCGCAGCACGCGCAGTCCTTCCTGGGACAGTTTTGCACCGCCACCGCCTTTGCCCCCAACGCTACGCTCCACCAGCGGCTGGTCCGCCAGGTTGTTCAATTCGTCGATGGCATCCCACGCGGCCTTGTAGCTCAGGCCCGCGCTCTTGGCGGCGCGGGTGATCGAGCCTTGTTCGGCGATGTGCTGCAACAAGGCGATGCGTTGTGGGCGCCGGACGATGTGCTGGGTCAGGAGCGGGGGCAATGACATGACGGAAAACTGCGTAAAGGAATCATGGGCGGACGTTGGCGCCTCGAACGCGGCGCGTCAAGCCGGCTCACCGGGTTTCGGCGTGCGTGCCAGACAATACACATCGACCCGGGCGGCACCGGCATCCAGCAACAGGCGGGCCAGCGCCTGGGCAGTGGCGCCGGTAGTGAGCACATCGTCCACCAAGGCAAGGTGACGGTTGCCCAGCACGGCGTCGGGTGTGACGGCAAAGGCTTGGCGCAGGTTTCGGCGCCGGGCCCTGGCATCGAGTGCCTGCTGGGCGGGGGTGTCCTGGATGCGCCGCAGCAGTTGTTCTTCGCAAGGGATCTTCAATGCCGCGCTGAGCCAGCGTGCAAGCATCGAGGCCTGATTGAAACCGCGCTGGCGCAAGCGCCGGTTGGCAAGCGGTACCGGCACCAGTGCATCGGGCTGCTCCAGTCCTTCATTGAAGTGATGTTGCAAGGACTGTGCTAGCAGTTCGCCCATCAGCCGACCAAGTGGCCATTTGGCCTGATGTTTGAAGCGGGCGATCAAGCTGTCGATAGGAAAATCGTAGGCCCATGGCGCCAGGACCCGCTCGAAGGCGGGCGGCTGCGTGGCGCACTGACCGCAATGCAGTCCGGCCATGGGCAGCGGCAAGGCACAGATACTGCACTGGTGGCCGAGCCAGGGCAGCTCGCTTTCGCAGGGGGTGCAAATGGGTTGGAGCGTGTCGGTAGTTTCGCCACACAGCAGACAAGATTGTTTATTTTTTAACCAGATGTAAACCGGTCCATCGTATCGTGGTTGACAGCGCATGACTCTTCCTTAAATATGCCGAACATCCGTGTCGCGCCTGTGGGTATTCCGTTTCCCAGGTGCCAGCCAAGCATAATCAAGGAAATGCCCATGAGCGCCAGCACCACTGCCAACCTGCGTCATGACTGGTCTTTGGCCGAAGTCAAAGCTCTCTTCGTCCAGCCCTTCAATGACCTGTTGTTCCAGGCGCAGACCGTGCACCGCGCGCATTTCGACGCCAACCGCGTTCAGGTGTCCACGCTGCTGTCGATCAAGACCGGCGCCTGCCCGGAAGATTGCAAATATTGCCCGCAGTCCGGCCACTACAACACCGGGCTGGAAAAAGAAAAGTTGCTGGAAGTGCAGAAAGTCCTTGAAGAGGCCGCGCGTGCCAAGGCTATCGGCTCGACCCGTTTCTGCATGGGCGCGGCGTGGAAGCATCCGTCGGCCAAGGACATGCCTTATGTGCTGGAGATGGTCAAAGGCGTGAAGGCCATGGGCCTGGAGACCTGCATGACCCTGGGCCGCCTCGATCAGGACCAGACCCAGGCCCTGGCCCAAGCGGGCCTGGACTACTACAACCACAACCTCGACACCTCGCCGGAGTTCTACGGCAGCATCATCACCACCCGCACTTACAGCGAGCGTCTGCAAACCCTGGCCTACGTGCGAGATTCGGGGATGAAGATCTGCTCCGGTGGCATCCTGGGCATGGGCGAGTCCCTGGACGATCGCGCCAACCTGCTGATCCAACTGGCGAACCTGCCGGAGCACCCGGAATCGGTGCCGATCAACATGTTGGTCAAAGTCGCCGGCACGCCGCTGGAGAATGCCGAAGAGATCGATCCTTTCGATTTCATCCGTATGCTCGCCGTGGCGCGGATCATGATGCCCCAGTCCCATGTGCGGCTGTCTGCCGGCCGCGAAGCAATGAACGAGCAGATGCAGGCGATGGCATTTTTTGCCGGCGCCAACTCGATTTTTTATGGCGACAAACTCCTGACCACCGCCAACCCGCAAGCCGACAAGGACATGCAACTGTTCGCTCGCCTGGGCATCCAGCCGGAGGCCCGCGAAGAGCACGCCGATGAAGTGCATCAGGCAGCGATTGAACAGGCGCTGGTGGAGCAGAAGAGCAGCGAGCAGTTTTACAACGCCGCCCTCTGAGCTGACGCAAAAAAATGTGGGAGCGAGCCTGCTCGCGATGACGATGGAACATTCAACATTTATGTTGACTGGCACGCCGCTATCGCGAGCAGGCTCGCTCCCACAGGGGGATCTCCTCCAGTCTTTAAATAGCGGTTCACCCCGAGGCCTGCATGCCCTTCGATCTCGCCGCACGCCTGGCTGCCCGTCGTGCCGAAAACCTCTATCGCCAGCGCCCGCTGCTCGAAAGTCCGCAGGGGCCAGAGGTGGTGGTGGACGGCCAACGCCTGCTGGCGTTCTGCAACAATGATTACCTGGGCCTGGCCAATCATCCGCAGGTGATCGAAGCCTGGCGCGCCGGCGCGGCCCGATGGGGCGTCGGTGGCGGCGCCTCCCATCTGGTGATCGGCCACAGCCGGCCTCATCATGCCCTGGAAGAAGCCTTGGCTGACTTGACCGGCCGCCCGCGGGCACTGCTGTTCACCACGGGCTACATGGCCAACCTTGGCGCGGTCACCGCACTGGTGGGGCAGGGCGATACGGTGCTGGAGGATCGACTCAACCACGCTTCGTTGCTCGACGCCGGCTTGCTGTCCGGCGCGCGCTTCAACCGGTACCTGCACAACGATGCCCAGAGCCTGGCCAACCGTCTGGAGAAATCCACCGGCAATACGTTGGTGGTCACCGATGGTGTGTTCAGCATGGACGGCGACATCGCTGATCTACCGGCCCTGGCCCGTGAAGCCAGGGCCAAGGGCGCCTGGCTGATGGTCGACGATGCCCATGGCTTCGGTCCGTTGGGGCCCAATGGCGGCGGGATCGTCGAACATTTCGGCCTGAGCCAGGATGACGTGCCGGTATTGGTTGGCACCCTGGGCAAAGCCTTCGGCACTGCCGGTGCTTTTGTCGCCGGCAGTGAAGAGCTGATCGAAAGCCTGATCCAGTTCGCTCGTCCCTACATCTACACCACCAGCCAACCGCCGGCCCTGGCCTGCGCTACGCTCAAGAGCCTTGAGCTGCTGCGCAGCGAGCATTGGCGGCGCGAACATTTGCGAGTGCTGATCCGCCAGTTTCGTCACGGTGCCGAGCAGATCGGCCTGCAACTGATGGACAGCTTCACGCCGATCCAGCCGATCCTGATCGGCGATGCGGGGCGGGCGATGCGCTTGTCGCAAATGTTGCGTGAGCGGGGACTGATGGTTACGGCGATCCGCCCACCCACCGTGCCGGCCGGCAGCGCCCGTTTGCGCGTGACCTTGACCGCCGCTCACAGTGAAGCTCAGGTGCAGCTACTGCTCGAGGCACTGGCCGAGTGTTTTGCACAATTGGGACCGGAGTCAAGCCATGCGTGATCGACTGATATTGCTGCCCGGTTGGGGCTTGGGCGTTTCCCCGCTGGAGCCTCTGGCGGCTGCGCTGCAAGGGCTCGATGAACATCTGCGGGTCGAGATCGAGCCGTTGCCGGCACTGACCTCAAGCGATCTCAATGAATGGCTCGATGAGCTGGACGCCACACTGCCCCAAGATGCCTGGCTGGGTGGCTGGTCCCTGGGCGGCATGCTGGCCGGCGAGCTGGCGGCGCGTCGGGGCGAGCGCTGCTGCGGCTTGCTGACCCTGGCGAGCAACCCTTCTTTCGTGGCCCATGATCAATGGCCGAGCGCGATAGCCGATGAAATCTTCGATGGGTTTCTCGCCGGATGCGCCGCCGATCCGCGCCAGACCCTCAAACGCTTCAGTTTGTTGTGCGCCCAGGGTTGCAGCGATCCGCGTGGCTTGTCGCGGTTATTGCTGGCGGGTGCGCCGGTCACTTCACCCGATGTGTTGATGGCTGGGCTCGAACTGCTGGCGCAACTGGATACCCGCGCGGCCTTGCAGGGCTTCGGTGGCCCGCAGCTTCACTTGTTTGCCGGGCTCGACGCCCTGGTACCGGCGGAGGCGGCAGGTGAGTTGCTGGTGTTGCTGCCGGATGTTGAAATCGGTCTGATCGAACAGACTGGCCACGGATTCCCTTTGGAGGACCCCCACGGAGTAGCGGGGGCGATTCAGGCTTTTTTGCATGAGTCCGATGATGACTGATTTGTCTGTTCCCAAATTGCCCGGTGCCTTGCCGGACAAGCGCCAGGTGGCGGCCTCGTTTTCCCGGGCTGCGACCAGTTACGACAGCGTGGCCGAGCTGCAGCGCGACGTCGGCCAGCAGTTGCTGGACCGGCTGCCTGCTTCGATCCTGCCTGAGCGCTGGTTGGACCTGGGTTGTGGCACCGGCTATTTCACCCGGGCGCTGGGTGCGCGCTTCGGCGAGGCGAACGGGTTGGCGCTGGATATCGCCGAAGGCATGCTCAACCATGCTCGCCCTCAGGGCGGGGCTGCGCACTTTATAGCCGGTGACGCCGAGCGGTTGCCCTTGCAGACCTCGAGTTGCGAGCTGGTGTTCTCCAGTCTGGCGGTGCAGTGGTGTGCGGATTTTGCCTCGGTGTTAAACGAAGTCCATCGTGTGTTGAAACCCGGTGGCGTGTTTGCCTTCACAAGCCTTTGCGTCGGCACGTTGTATGAATTGCGCGACAGCTGGCGTCAGGTGGATGGCCTGGTGCACGTCAACCGCTTTCGCGCGTTCGAAACGTATCAACAGCTATGTGAGGCCAGCGGGTTGAACGTTGTCAGCCTGGAAAACCGTCCCCATGTGATGCATTACCCGGATGTGCGCGGCCTGACTCATGAACTGAAAGCCCTCGGCGCGCACAATCTGAACCCCGGCCGGCCCGGTGGGTTAACGGGTAGAGCGCGGATCCTCGCGCTGGTTGATGCTTACGAACAGTTTCGTCAGGTACAGGGTTTGCCCGCGACCTATCAGGTGGTCTACGCCGTGCTGGAGAAACCGCTATGAACCAGGCTTATTTCATCACCGGCACCGACACCGACGTGGGCAAAACCACCGTCGCGGCCGGCCTGCTGCACGCTGCGCGACAGGCTGGCATGAGCACCGCGGCAGGCAAGCCTGTGGCTTCCGGATGTGAGGTGACACCCAAAGGGTTGCGCAATGCTGATGCTTTGGCGCTGTTGGCCGAGTGCTCGGTGCCGCTTGATTATGCCCAGGTCAATCCGCTGGCGTTCGAGCCGGCGATCGCGCCTCACCTGGCCGCTCGAGAGGCCGGCGTAGCCCTGACGGTACAATCGTTGCTGGGGCCGATGCGTGAAGTGTTGGCCTTGAAGGCCGATTTCACCCTGATCGAAGGCGCGGGTGGCTGGCGCGTGCCGCTGGCCGATCAGGACAACCTCTCGGACCTGGCGATGGCGCTGGGGCTGCCGGTGATCCTGGTGGTGGGTGTGCGCCTGGGTTGCATCAGCCACGCCCTGCTGACCGCCGAGGCCATCGCCCGGGACGGCTTGCAACTGGCTGGTTGGGTGGCCAATATCATCGACCCCAAGACATCGCGCCTGGAAGAAAATCTGGCGACCCTGGCCGAACGTCTGCCGGCGCCGTGCCTGGGGCGTGTGCCGAAAATCAAGGGCGTCACCGCCGAAGCCGTGGCTGCGCATCTGCACCTGGATTTGCTGGACTACTAAGGTTTTCACTATGACAAGGCACTGTGCCATTAGTGTTTTTGTCGGGCCTTTTCCCGGGGCTTCTGCTTCAATGGGCACTGCCAACCCTCAAGAAGACGAACTCTGCCATGGAAATCTCAGGAAATACCGCGTTCTACGCCGGTCTGAGCACTATTCAGACAGGGCAGAACCGTGTCGATCAAGCTTCGAGCCAGATCGCCAACAATACGATCGAACGTTCGGTCACCAGCCAGTCGTCCGAACTGCAAGCCGATCGCCTACGGTCAGTGGATCGCAGCCAGCAATCGGACTTGGCCAGCAATATGGTCGAAATGTCCCAAGGCAAGTTTCAGGTCCAGTTGGGCGTGAACGTGGCCAAGGCCTCCGACGAAATGCTCGGTACGTTGATCGATACCTTCGCTTGATATCGTTGGTTGCCGCAGCGGTAAATGCACTCGAGAGAGGATCGTCCAGTGCATTTTCCGGTCTCGTCAGTTTCCAACGAATCCCCAAATATGGGGCTTAGGGCCCTGAGAATTGCCCGCTACTACGACCCGTCCAGAGACTTGAACGGTGACGTCGGAGCTTTGACCTTCCGGTTGTTCGGAAAGGAAGCCTTCTATCTGTCCGTTCTGATCCACACGCTCGCATACCAGGGAAGCTGAGGCGCGGCCTACTAACAGGATTTTGCCATCCGCTTGCAGCGTCATCGAATGGATGGTTGTTTCTTTTGACGGATAACTAATCAAAAGCGGTTTGCCGTCATTGAAACTTCCATCCATTCGGCCGTTCGCCTCCAGCCTGACGAGTAAGCCGCTTTGCTGTCCATCGGTAGCATCTGCGTAGCCTGCGACAAGAATTTTGTCGTCATCCTGTACCAGTACGCGGCTGACGATATCAGATTGAAAAGGATAGGGAGCGAGTGATTGTACAGGCCCCTCCTCGACGGCTATTTCAGTGAAACCGTCGCTACCAAAACTCGGGTCCAGTTCGCCTGTTGGCATGTAGCGAGCAACGGTTCGTGTCCTGGGCGTTCCGTCTAGGCGGTACGAACTGCCCGCCACGATGATTTTGCGATCACGTTGGACTTGTACATCACAGGCGCGACTCTCATAGCCGTGGAATTGGATATCAATAAAGCCACCCGAGCCGAAGTCCGGATCGAGTACACCATTGTCTCGAAGACAAAACAGGCGGTTCAGCTTTTTGAGCGGTTTGTCGTCTCCTTCAAAAGCGTCGTAACTGGCACAGATCAGTATCTTTTGATCTATTTGCAGGCATCCGTCGACGTGTTTGTAATTCAGGGGAGAGGGCCCGTTGCGATTGTTCGGCCCAGGCAAAACTGCCCTACCTAACCAACCAAACGAATTATCTATCGTGCCATCTGTATCAATTCGTACGACAGCCGCTTGCCATTTGTCTTGGTCTTGTTCGTCAGCTTTGTATGACGACCCTATAACCAGGATTTTTTCATCCTCTTGCAACAATACGCGCGTCGGTGTGCTGTCGTCGCGATCCCGAAAATTTAACAAAACATACCTGAATGTATCGTCCTCGATTCCGTCACGTAGATAGCGCGTCAGCACGAAACGACTCTCAAGGTTCAAGGTGAAGATCAACTTGCCGCCGCCATCGGAGACGATAGCGGTGGTATTGCCGCCCTCATTGAATTGGATTGAACCTTCTGTACCGAAAGACCGGTCCAGGTCGCCTGGCCTGCGATTTGAATTGCTTCCTGTGGATTGATTGTCCATGTCGCTTTCCTCCAATCGGCACTAGTCTGGATTGAGTGGTCCCGTGCCGTTGCGTTCGGAGGCAGTACATCAGCTTTCTTGCGCTTGCGAACCTGTAAGAGTTGACAGTCACTACGTCCGGTTGAGCTGGCGCCGTGGGCGGTTCGCTGTTTGAATTTTGAACGCGGGACGAGCGGTAACGGATCGGCGCTTGACAAGATTTAGGCGTAAACGTATGTTTCAAACAACTGTTTGACCGTCACAACAAATCCATGCGGTCGTTCATTCCCGGTTACATCAGCAGAGGTTTATCGCTATGCCTGACTACAAGGCCCCCTTGCGTGATATTCGCTTCGTTCGTGACGAACTGCTTGGCTATGAAGCGCATTATCAGAGCCTTCCGGCTTGCCAGGACGCCACTCCAGATATGGTTGACGCCATTCTCGAAGAAGGCGCCAAGTTTTGTGAGCAGGTGCTGGCGCCGCTGAACCGTGTGGGCGACATCGAAGGCTGCACCTGGAGCGAATCCGGTGTGAAGACCCCGACCGGTTTCAAGGAAGCCTACAAGCAATTCGTCGAAGGTGGCTGGCCAAGCCTGGCCCACGACGTGGAGCATGGCGGTCAAGGCTTGCCGGAGTCCCTGGGCCTGGCGGTCAGCGAGATGGTTGGCGAAGCCAACTGGTCGTGGGGCATGTACCCAGGCCTGTCCCATGGCGCGATGAACACCATTTCCGAGCACGGTACGCCCGAGCAGCAAGAGGCCTACCTGACCAAGCTGGTTTCCGGCGAATGGACCGGCACCATGTGCCTGACCGAGCCGCACTGCGGCACTGACCTGGGCATGCTGCGTACCAAAGCCGAGCCACAGGCCGACGGTTCGTACAAGGTCAGCGGCACCAAGATCTTCATTTCGGCCGGCGAACACGACATGGCCGACAACATCGTCCATATCGTTCTGGCACGCCTGCCGGATGCTCCGGCCGGCACCAAAGGCATTTCGCTGTTCATCGTTCCCAAGTTCCTGCCTAACGCCGACGGCTCCATTGGTCAGCGCAATGCGGTGAGCTGCGGTTCGCTGGAACACAAAATGGGCATCCACGGCAACGCCACTTGCGTGATGAACTTCGACGCGGCCACCGGTTTCCTGATCGGCCCGGCGAACAAAGGCTTGAACTGCATGTTCACCTTCATGAACACCGCACGCCTGGGCACCGCGTTGCAAGGTCTGGCCCACGCCGAAATCGGCTTCCAGGGTGGCCTGAAATACGCCCGCGACCGTCTGCAAATGCGTTCCCTGACCGGCCCGAAAGCGCCGGACAAGGCTGCCGACCCGATCATCGTGCACCCTGACGTGCGTCGCATGCTGCTGACCATGAAGGCCTTCGCCGAAGGTAACCGGGCGATGGTTTACTTCACCGCCAAGCAAGTGGACATCGTCAAATACGGCGTCGACGAAGAAGAGAAGAAAAAAGCCGATGCGCTGCTGGCGTTCATGACGCCGATCGCCAAGGCGTTCATGACTGAAGTCGGCTTCGAATCGGCCAACCACGGCGTGCAGATCTATGGCGGTCACGGTTTCATCGCCGAGTGGGGCATGGAGCAGAACGTTCGCGACAGCCGCATTTCGATGCTGTACGAAGGCACCACCGGCATCCAGGCCCTCGACCTGCTGGGCCGTAAAGTGCTGATGACCCAGGGCGAAGCGCTCAAGGGTTTCACCAAGATCGTCCACAAATTCTGCCAGGGCAACGAAGGCAACGAAGCGGTCAAAGAATTCGTAGAACCCCTGGCTGCGCTGAACAAGGAGTGGGGCGAGCTGACTATGAAGGTCGGTATGGCCGCCATGAAAGACCGCGAAGAAGTGGGCGCGGCCTCGGTGGATTACCTGATGTATTCCGGTTACGCCTGCCTGGCCTACTTCTGGGCTGACATGGCACGCCTGGCGGCGGAAAAACTCGCAGCCGGCACCACCGAAGAAGCCTTCTACACCGCCAAGCTGCAGACCGCGCGCTTCTACTTCCAGCGCATCCTGCCGCGCACTCGTACGCACGTGGCAACCATGCTGTCGGGCGCCAACAACCTGATGGATATGAAAGAAGAAGACTTCGCACTGGGTTACTAAGCCTTACGCGGTTCTTCCAAAGCCGCTGGACCTTCGGGGACAGTGGCTTTTTTGTAACTGGTCCAAATCCCCTTGTGGGAGCGGGCTTGCTCGCGATAGCGGTGGGTCAGCTCGCAATGATATTGAATGTGCCGCCGTCATCGCGAGCAGGCTCGCTCCCACAAGGGATTATGGTGCTCCCGGCACAACATTCCTCTCCAAGACCCTAAGAAAACCTTCCGTCCTGCCGTTACAAGGGGGTGGCAGTGTGACATCTGTCACATCTCGCGTGCCTTACTGCTCCAGCAGCAGGCACAATGCCATCTTTCATCAGTTGGGTCGGAGCTTTACCCTTGTCGCGTTCTTCCGCCGTACGTTGGAGTCACTTTCTACCCTCGCTGCTGTTATTACTGGCGGGGCTTGCGGCTGCCTACGTCAAAGACCTCAACGTCTTTTTCACCTCTCTGTTCAACGTTCTTCCTACACTGGTGTTGTTGCTGGGCGGTGCGTATTGCGCCGTTTACCGACGCCAGCGTGAGCTGTTTCTGATGGTCACGGTGTATATCGCTTACTACCTGTTGGACACCCAGACCGACTTCTACCGTGACAACGGTAAGGTGCGCGAGGACGCAGCAGTGGTATTCCACCTCGTCTGCCTGTTGCTGCCGTTGTTGTTTGGCCTGTTCGCCGCGTGGCAGGAGAGAACCCATTTGTTCCAGGACATGGTGGCGCGGTTCGCGGTGCTGCTGGTCTTTGGGAGCGTGGCGCTGGCCCTGGAGCAAAGCTTTCCCCAGGCGTTGCTGTTGTGGCTTTCGGAGATCCGCTGGCCTGCGTTGCACGGCGCCTGGATGAGCCTGATCCAGTTGTCCTACCCGGTTTTCATCGCAGCCTTCCTGTTGCTGGCCTGGCAATACTGGCGCCACCCGCGACCGTTGCATGCCGCGCAATTGGTGGGTTTGCTCGGGGTGTTCTGGATGTTACCGAAGACTTTCATCCTGCCGTTTACCCTGAACATCATGTGCAGCCAGGTGATGCTGATGATCGCGGCCGCGGTCGCCCATGAGGCTTATCAAATGGCGTTCCGTGACGAACTGACCGGCCTGCCGGGGCGTCGGGCGCTGAATGAGCGCATGCAGCGCCTGGGTCGCAATTATGTATTGGCGATGAGCGACGTGGACCATTTCAAGAAATTCAACGACACCCACGGCCATGACGTGGGTGACCAGGTACTGCGGCTGGTCGCCAGCAAACTGTCGAAAATCAGCGGTGGCGGTAGGGCCTATCGCTACGGTGGAGAGGAGTTCGCGCTGGTATTTGCAGGCAAAACCATCGAAGAGTGCATGCCTCATCTGGAAGTCATTCGCGAATCCATCGCGAATTACAGCATTCAGCTACGCAATCCCGACAGTCGTCCCCAGGATGATCAACAAGGTCGCCAGCGTCGTGCCGGTGCCGGGGCATCCTGTGTATCGGTGACGGTCAGCATCGGCGTGGCCGAACGCATCGAACAGCGCACCCCTGAAGAAGTCCTCAAGTCCGCCGACCAGGCCCTTTACAACGCCAAGGGGGCTGGGCGTAACTGTGTGATTGCCTATGGGCAGAACCGTCGCGGCGCGGTGCGCATGGAAGTTGCCGCGGGTTGAGTGATGACGGCGCATTCAGCGTCTGGACTGTGATTGTGGGCCTCGGTGGCCGGCAGTAGGTTTGAACGACCTGTTACCGGAGAAGACCACCATGCCCGAGTACAAAGCCCCGTTGCGCGACATGCGCTTTTTGATCGACCACGTCTTCGATTTCCCTGGCCGTTATGCCGAACTGGGCGCCGACGATGCCAGCCCGGACATGGTCAGCGCGATCCTCGAGGAAGGCGCCAGGTTCTGTGAGAATGTGCTGGCGCCGCTCAATCGCTCCGGTGACGAAGAAGGCTGCCATTTCGACAGCGGCGTGGTCACAACGCCTGCAGGCTTCAAGCAGGCGTTCGCACAATACGTGGAGGGCGGCTGGCACGGGCTGGCGGCGGACCCGGCTTACGGCGGCCAAGGATTGCCCAGTTCCCTGGGCCTGGTCATCAGCGAAATGGTCGGCTCCAGCAACACCTCCTGGGGCATGTACCCAGGCCTGACCCATGGTGCGATGTCGGCCATTCATGCCCACGGCACCGAAGACCAGAAACAGGCCTACCTCACCAAGCTCACGGCCGGTCAGTGGACCGGCACGATGTGTCTCACCGAGGCCCATTGCGGCACGGACCTGGGCATCATCAAGACCCGCGCCTTGCCTCAGGCCGACGGCAGCTACGCGATTACCGGCAGCAAGATTTTCATTTCCGCCGGCGAGCACGACATGAGCGACAACATCATTCACTTGGTGCTCGCCAAACTGCCGGATGCCCCTGCCGGGACCAAAGGTATCTCGCTGTTCATCGTGCCCAAATTCCTGCCAGACGCCAGTGGCGAAGCGGGACCGCGCAATGGTGTCTCCTGCGGCTCGATCGAGCACAAAATGGGCATCAAGGCGTCCGCCACCTGCGTGCTGAATTTCGACGGGGCCAAGGGATTCTTGATCGGCGAGCCGAACAAGGGCCTGAACTGCATGTTCACCATGATGAACCATGCCCGGCTGGGCACCGGCATGCAGGGCCTGTGCCTCGGTGAAGCAAGCTTCCAGGGTGCGATCAAATATGCCAGCGACCGTTTGCAGATGCGCTCGCTGACCGGTCCCAAGGCGCCGGAAAAAGCCGCCGATCCGATCATCGTCCATCCCGATGTGCGTCGGATGTTGCTGACCATGAAAGCCTTCAACGAGGGCAACCGGGCGCTGACTTACTTCACCGCGCAACTCTTGGATATCGCACACCTGAGCAGCGACGAAACCGCCCGCCAGGAGGCCGAAGACCTGCTGGCGTTCCTCACTCCCATCTGCAAGGCTTTCATGACCGACACGGGGTTGGAGGTGACCAACCACGGCATGCAAGTGTTTGGCGGCCATGGCTTCATACGTGAATGGGGCATGGAACAACTGGTGCGAGACTGTCGCATTGCGCCGATCTACGAAGGCACCAATGGTATCCAGGCCTTGGATCTATTGGGGCGCAAGGTGCTGGGCAGCCAGGGCAAGTTGCTGCGAGGGTTCACCAAAATCGTCCACAAATTCTGCGCTGCAAATGCCGATCACCCACAACTCAAGTCCTATATCGCGCAACTCGATGAACTGAACCGGCAATGGGGCGAGCTCACTACCCAGGTCGGCATGGCAGCCATGAAGAACCCCGATGAAGTCGGCGCCGCTTCGGTGGACTATTTGATGTACAGCGGCTACATCATCCTGGCCTATCTGTGGTTGCGCATGGCGTTGGTGGCCCAGGCGCAACTTGACGCAGGCGAAGGTGACGCAGGTTTCTGTCGGGGCAAACTGGTGACCTGTGAGTTTTACTTCAAGCGGCTGCTGCCAAGGACTGCAGCCCATCGGGCTGCTGTTGAGGCGGGGAGCGATTGCTTGATGAAGCTGCCAGCGGAGTTGTTTGCCCTCTGATGTGAGAGGGGAGCAAAGATCGCAGGCTTCGCCAGCTCCTACAGAAGAGCGTGTATTCCATAGGAGCTGACGAAGCCTGCGGTCTTTCCGTGATGACTAAAAATAACAAAGCAGTCACCGGATGACCCTATGTGTCGCAAAAGTTGTTGAGGTACACTCAGACCACTGCAAAAACCGTTTTCTTACGAACCAATTGTTTAGATCCTGCGAGGTTTGCCATGGCTGACTACAAAGCGCCCCTGCGCGATATGCGCTTCGTCCTCAATGAAGTGTTCGAGGTCGCGAAACTCTGGGCTCAACTGCCGGCGCTGGCCGAGACCGTAGACGCTGAAACCGTCGAGGCGATCCTTGAGGAAGCCGGCAAAGTCACCAGCAAAAGCGTCGCCCCCCTCAGCCGCGCAGCTGACGAAGAAGGTTGCCACTGGGCTGACGGTGCCGTCACCACGCCAGCCGGTTTCCCTCAGGCCTACAAGACTTACGCTGAAGGCGGCTGGGTCGGTGTCGGTGGTGATCCGACCTACGGCGGCATGGGCATGCCCAAGGCTGTTTCGGCCCAGGTCGAAGAAATGGTCAACTCCGCCAGCCTGTCCTTCGGCCTGTACCCCATGCTGACCGCCGGGGCTTGCCTGTCGATCAATGCCCACGCCAGTGAAGAGCTGAAAGCCGCCTACCTGCCGAACATGTACGCCGGCGTCTGGGCCGGCTCCATGTGCCTGACCGAGCCGCATGCCGGTACGGACCTGGGCATCATTCGCACCAAGGCCGAACCTCAGGCCGACGGCTCCTATAAGGTCAGCGGCACCAAGATATTCATTACTGGCGGCGAACACGATCTCACCGAAAACATCATTCACCTGGTGCTGGCGAAGTTGCCGGATGCGCCAGCAGGCCCGAAAGGCATTTCGTTGTTCCTGGTGCCCAAGTTCATGGTCAATGCCGACGGCAGCCTGGGTGCGCGTAACGCGGCCAATTGCGGGTCGATCGAACACAAGATGGGCATCCAGGCATCCGCCACCTGTGTGATGAACTTCGACGAAGCCGCGGGTTACCTGGTCGGCGAGCCGAACAAAGGCCTGGCGGCGATGTTCACCATGATGAACTACGAGCGTCTTGGGGTGGGTATCCAGGGCCTGGCCACCGGTGAGCGCTCCTACCAGAACGCCATTGAATACGCCCGTGACCGCCTGCAAAGCCGTTCGCCAACCGGTGCACAGAACAAAGACAAAGTCGCTGACCCGATCATCGTCCACCCGGACGTGCGTCGGATGTTGCTGACCATGAAAGCGTCGAACGAGGGCGGCCGGGCATTTTCCACCTACGTGGCGATGCAACTGGACACCGCCAAGTTCAGCGAAGACCCGGCCACCCGCAAGCGTGCAGAAGATCTGGTGGCCTTGCTGACACCTGTGGCGAAGGCCTTCCTGACCGATTTGGGGCTGGAAACCACTGTCCATGGCCAGCAGGTTTTCGGCGGTCACGGTTACATTCGCGAATGGGGCCAGGAGCAACTGGTGCGTGACGTGCGCATCACCCAGATCTACGAAGGCACCAACGGTATCCAGGCGCTGGACTTGGTGGGGCGTAAGATCGTCGGCAGCGGCGGGGCGTTCTACAAACTGTTCACTGACGAAATTCGCCACTTCACCGCTACCGCGAGCAGCGATCTGGCGGAGTTCACCAAGCCGCTGAACGATGCTGTCGGTACGTTGGATGAGCTGACCGAATGGCTGCTGGACCGATCGAAAAGCAACCCGAACGAAATCGGTGCGGCCTCCGTGGAATATCTCCAGGCGTTTGGCTACACCGCCTATGCTTATATGTGGGCGCTGATGGCCAAGGCTGCTTTGGGCAAAGAAGCCCAGGATGATTTCTATGCGAGCAAACTGGGTACGGCACGGTTCTACTTCGCCCGCTTGCTGCCGCGTATTCACTCTCTGAGTGCTTCGGTGAAAGCGGGTAGCGAGTCGCTGTTCCTGTTGGAGCCTGAGCAGTTCTAAAAACTGATGTTGTGTAAGCAAACGCTTACACAACGTACTGGCGTTTTCCCTCTATCGGCAGATTGGATCCAGGGCTAATCTACTTCACATGGACGTCGCGCAGGATGCGCAAAGCAAAAACACGGACACGTAGGATTCTGCCAGGATGGCGGAGTGAAATGGATGTCAGGGAAACAGTCTGCAAAGCCCCGCTTCGGCGGGGTTTTCTTTTGTCCGCGTTTTTATCTTCCCGCGCTTCCTCCCTCCTGGACTGCTTCTCACTGAACCCTGACGAGCGGTCAGGTGTCCATGAGCTATATGGCAATGTGGCCATCGCCAATCAGGAGTCATCCATGGATATCATTCGAATCATCATCGCCATCCTACTGCCGCCGTTGGGTGTGTTTCTGCAAGTGGGCTTCGGCGGGGCATTCTGGCTCAACATCCTGCTGACTCTATTGGGTTATATCCCGGGTATCGTGCATGCGGTGTACATCATCGCCAAGCGCTGAATTTGTTGGTTTGCACAAATCCCCTGTGGGAGCGAGCCTGCTCGCGATAGCAGTAGATCCAGTCAAAATCTCCATGGACTGATCCACCGTTGTAGCGAGCAGGCTCGCTCCCACATTTGGTTTTGCATTTGCCCTATAGGGGGCCATCCATCACCCTGCGATAGAACAACCATTCATGCTCCAGCGCATGAGCCTGGTTGATCGCCTTGCGAAAGCCATGGCGCTCATCGACGTAGTAATGCGCTTCTACCGCGATGCCGTTGTTCTGCAATGCCTCGACCATATCGCGTGTCTGCTGCGGCACGACCACGGCATCCAGTTCACCCTGGAAAAATATCACCGGTGCGCGGATCTGGTCAGCGTGCAGCAGCGGTGTGCGGTCGCGGTAGCGTTCGGCGTCCTGTTGCGGGTCGCCGATCAGCCAATCCAGATAGTCGCCTTCGAATTTATGCGTGGCATGGGCCAGGGCGACGGGGTCGCTGACGCCATAGAGGCTGGCGCCGGCACGGAACACGTCATGGAACGCGAGGGCGCAAAGAGTCGTGTAGCCTCCTGCACTGCCGCCACGAATGAACGCGCCACGACCATCGATCAAGCCTTGCTCTTCAAGGTGCGTGACCACTGCGCAGGCATCCTCGACATCTACCACGCCCCAGTTCAAATACAGCGCCTGTCGATAGGCCCGGCCATAACCGCTGCTGCCGCGGTAATTGAGATCGGCCACGGCAAAGCCGCGCTGGGTCCAATACTGGATGCGCGGATCAAAGATGGGATAACACGCCGAGGTCGGTCCGCCATGGATGAACACCACCAGTGGCGGTTTTTCTTCGGCGTTCATGGCCGGGGGATAAAAGAACCCATGGGCTTGGCTGGAAGCCGAGGGATAGCACAGGGTTCGGGGGCGGCTGATGTGTTCGACGGGTAACGGGGCGACGCCCCCGGCCAGCGCCACCACTTTATGGTTTTGCCGATCAATGGCGATTACCGCCGACGGGCTGACGGGCGAGGCAGCGATGGCATAAATGAACCGCTCATCCAGTGCCAGGCTGCGAAAACGCGTGTAAGTACCGGTGAAATCTTCGTATCCGCCGCCACTGCGGCAAAGACCCAGTCGCCCGAATCCCGCCTCGGTCCAGCTCGCCAGGTATTCGCGCTCGCCCACCGGCAGCCACGTACAGCCGCCCAGTTGCCATGGCGCAGGGGCGTGATCGGCTTCGGCGGCGGGCAGCGGCTCCAGGCCGTCGGCGGATTCAATCAAGGGTTGCCAATAACCGCCACGATCGCTCAGGCAATAGAGGCGACTGCAATGATCAAAACGCGGTTGCTGAATGGACTCCTCGTGCCCGCTGCCCGCTATGCAACGTGGCTCGCTCCAGGGGCCAGCGTTGCGTTCGGCCAGCATCAGTCTCGTTGACGTCCACGGTTGATGGGGGCGGCTCCACTCCACCCAGGCCAGCCGTCGACCATCAGGGCTCAAGGTCGGCGTGGCGTAGAAGTCCGCACCTTCGGCCAGCAGATGCCGCTGATGATCCGCCAACCCGATCGAGACCAGGCGATGCTGATTGGCCTGCTCCTCCACTGCCAGCACCTGGCCGCAAGCGAAGTGAAGATCGCCATATCGACAATCCCCCGAGGTCAGCGCCACGGGCTGTTCGCTGGCCAGCGACTGGTGATACACCTGCTGGTCGGCCTCATTGACGAACAGCACACCGTCGTCGCTCAGGCAGAACGATCCGCCGCCGTATTCATAAACCCGGCTGCGCGCACTGAGCCCGTCCGGGGTCAGGCATCGGGCTTTGGCATCCTGCCAGTGCCAGATCCGGCAGGTACCGTCTTCGGGACGGTATTCATTCCAGAACAGTCCAAGGGGCCCGGCCTGCAGCTCAGCGAAGTCGATGCCTGCCGCAACGGCCTGGGTGGCGCTGAAAGGCTCAGCCTTTAGCGATGAGGCGTGAGTTTCGTTCATTGCGAAAGGCCAGTTGTTCAATGGTTTGCGTGGCATGCTCGGCGTCTTCCCGAGCCTTAAGAATCATCCCGTGATGCTCGGATTTGCTGCACACCGGGTCGGCATTGCTCGCGTCGCCCGTGAGCATGAACGCCTGGCAGCGACAGCCGCCGAAGTCCTTTTCTTTTTCATCACACGAGCGGCACGGCTCGGGCATCCAGTCATAGCCACGGAAGCGATTGAAGCCGAACGAGTCGTACCAGATGTGCTGCATGCTGTGGTCGCGCACATTGGGAAATTGCACGGGCATCTGACGGGCGCCGTGACAGGGCAATGCAGTACCGTCCGGTGTGACGGTCAGGAAAATGCTGCCCCAGCCGTTCATGCAGGCCTTGGGGCGTTCTTCATAATAGTCCGGGGTGACGAAGATCAACTTGCACGGATGCCCTTGGGCTTGCAGCTTGGCGCGGTATTCGTTGGTGACACGTTCGGCGCGCACCAGTTGTTCCCGGGTGGGCAGCAAGCCGACGCGGTTGAGCTGCGCCCAGCCATAGAACTGGCAGGTGGCGAGTTCGACGAAGTCGGCTTCAAGGGCGATGCACAGCTCGATAATGCGGTCGATCTTGTCGATGTTGTGCCGATGGGTGACGAAGTTCAGCACCATCGGATAGCCGTGGGCCTTGACCGCCCGGGCCATTTCCAGTTTTTGCGCGAAGGCTTTCTTCGAGCCGGCCAGCAGGTTGTTCACCTGCTCGTCGCTGGCCTGGAAACTGATCTGGATGTGGTCGAGGCCGGCGTTTTTGAAATCGCTGATTTTCTGCTCGGTCAAGCCGATGCCAGAGGTGATCAGGTTGGTGTAGAAACCCAGCCTGCGCGCCTCGGCGATCAGTTCGGCCAGGTCCTGGCGCACCAGCGGCTCGCCGCCGGAGAAGCCCAATTGCGCGGCGCCCATCTCACGAGCTTCGCGAAACACCTTGAACCACTGCTCGGTACTCAGCTCCTTGCCCTGTTCGGCGAAGTCCAGCGGATTGGAGCAGTACGGGCATTGCAACGGGCAACGGTAGGTCAGCTCGGCCAGCAACCACAGCGGCAGGCCGACTTCAGGCTTGGGCGGCAGGCCCGTGACTTCAGGCAAGTTCGATCCAATGCTCTGCACGGGCGACCTCCATGAATTGCTCGATGTCGTCACCGAGTTCCGGCACGTCGGGGAACTGCTTCTCCAATTCACCGATGATGGCCGCGACATCCCGTTCACCATCGATCAGGCCGCCAATCAGCGAGGCGCTGTCGTTGAGCTTGATCATGCCTTCAGGATAGAGCAGCACGTGGCCCTTCTGTGCCGGCTCGTACTGAAAGCGATAGCCGGGGCGCCAGCGTGGGGTCTTGCTGCGGTCGAAACTCATAAGGTAATTCCTTTGTGCCACACCCGTTGCCCGGTCACGCTGTGATAGGGCGGGCGGTTCAATTCGTAGGCCATGCTCATGGCATCGAGCATGCTCCAGAGGATATCCAGTTTGAACTGGAGAATCTCCAGCATGCGCTCCTGGCCTTCGCGGGTGGTGTAATGCTGCAAGGTAATCGCCAGGCCATGCTCCACGTCACGCCGGGCCTGGCCCAGGCGGGTGCGGAAGTATTCGTAGCCGGCGGGGTCGATCCAGGGGTAATGCTGCGGCCAGCTGTCCAGGCGCGACTGATGGATCTGCGGTGCGAACATTTCGGTCAGGGAGCTGCTGGCGGCCTCCTGCCAACTGGCCCGGCGGGCGAAGTTGACGTAGGCATCCACCGCGAAGCGCACGCCCGGCAGCACCAGTTCCTGGGAGCGCAGTTGATCGGGATCCAGCCCCACCGCCTGACCCAGCCGCAGCCAGGCTTTGATGCCGCCGTCTTCACCGGGCGCGCCGTCATGGTCGAGCAGGCGCTGGATCCACTCGCGGCGGATTTCCCGGTCCGGGCAGTTGGCCAGGATCGCGGCATCCTTGAGCGGGATGTTCACCTGATAGTAAAAACGGTTCGCGACCCAGCCCTGGATCTGCTCGCGAGTGGCGCGCCCCTCATACATCGCCACGTGATACGGGTGGTGGATGTGGTAATACGCGCCTTTGGCACGCAGGGCCGCTTCGAACTCGGCGGGGGACAGGGGGGTGTCAGTCATTTTGGGTTCTCCGGGAAATGCCCGTGGGTTCTGTGGCGTCAGGGCTGGCCCCATCGCGAGCAGGCTCGCTCCCACACTGGTTTTGCTGTGAGTCAGATATCCAATGCGACTCGAACTACTGTGGGAGCGAGCCTGCTCGCGATAGCATCCTTTCAGGCATCATCAACCTGGCTAACACACCGCAAGCTCAACCCCACATTGGTTCCGCCCGTCCTACAACTCAATACTCATTCCGTCGTAGGCCACTTCAATCTTTCGACGTACAAGCTCGGCCCGCTCGGGTGAATCTTCGTCGAGGATCGGGTTGGTATTGTTGATATGAATAAGGACTTTGCGCGGCTCGGGCAGTTGCTCCAGCACTTCGATCATCCCGCCAGGCCCGTTCTGTGCCAGATGGCCCATCTCCCGGCCGGTGCGGGTGCCGACGCCACGACGCTGCATTTCATCGTCGTCCCACATCGTGCCGTCCACCAACAGGCAATCACTGCCGGCCATGATCTCCAGCAGCGGTCCGTCGACCTTGCCCAGGCCCGGGGCGTAAAACAGCTTGCCGCCAGTGCGCAGGTCTTCGACGATCAGGCCGATGTTGTCGCCCGGGTGCGGGTCGAAGCGGTGCGGTGAATAGGGCGGGGCGGCGCTACGCAGGGGCAGTGGGGTGAAGCGCAGGTTCGGACAGGCGGCGATGGTGAAGCTTTGGTCGAGTTCGATGCGGTTCCAGCTCAGCCCGCCGTTCCAGTGGGTCAGCATGTTGAACAGCGGAAAACCCGTGCTCAGGTCTTCATGGACCATGTCGGTGCACCAGACTTGATGCGGGCAGCCTTCGCGCAGGCTGAGCAGGCCGGTGGTGTGGTCGATCTGGCTGTCCATCAAAATGATGGCGCCGATACCGGTATCCCGCAGTGCCCGGCCCGGTTGCATCGGGGCGAACCCTTGGAGCTGGGCGCGAATGTCCGGGGAGGCGTTGCACAGCACCCAGTTCACACCGTCATCGGAAATCGCGATGGACGACTGGGTACGTGCCTGGGCCCGCAGGCTGCCGTTGCGAAAACCTGCGCAATTGGCGCAGTTGCAATTCCACTGGGGGAAACCGCCGCCGGCGGCGGATCCTAGAATCTGGACAAACATGGCCGCTCCATCTGCAAACCGAAATAAAAAACGCCCCGGCTGGCCGAGGCGTTGTGCTGCGCGTTTAACCGCCTGCAGCAATCAACGGCTGGCGAAGTACATGGTGACTTCGAAACCGATACGCAGGTCGATATATGCGGGTTTGGACCAGGACATGGGAATACTCCTTTGGTTGGGGGGATTGGGGTCGATGGAACGGTGGAGACCTATACATATAGTCCACCTCCGTTCGGAGATGTTCAGATGCTTAGGCGCCTATGTTACTAAATCTGACAAATTCGTTCGCTGCGATTCTCGAAGAAAGCTCATTACAGCGACTGCAATGATCGCTTCTCCGCTTACCAGTGTTCTGGCGCGCAGCCGCCGTTGCTCAGGCAATACCATCCCCCTTGCGCATCGATCAAACTCTGGGCGGCTGCTTCTAGCTGGGCGCGGTCCAGGCACAGGATGGCAGCGGCGAGTTGTTCAAGGTGATCCGACGAGCGGCCGGCCAGCTTGCCCTGCCAGAGCAGTTCGGCGGCCTGGGCGAAGGGCAGGGCACTGCTCTGGAGCTGGGCAGCGAGGGCCTGCTGCTGGCCGGTCAGGGATGAATCATCGAGCTGCTGGATCAGCGCCGGTAACGCAGCCAGAAATTGCTCGATGTGGGCGATCAGTTGTGTTGCCGAAAGGCTGGGCGATTGGACACCGAACAACACCCCGGTTTGTCCATCGATCTGCTTCAACCCACTGAACACCGCATAACCCAACTGCAACTCGACGCGCAGGCGCTGGTAGAACGGCGTCTGGCACAGTTGTGCCAGCCAGCGCCAGGCGGCTTCGTCGGCCAGCGCCAGGGTGGCCGTCGGGCAAAACAGCAACACGGCCGCTTCTTCGCCGTGGGTCTGGAGCGTATGCCAGATGCGTTGCCCGCGCGGTGCCGCCGTCAGGCTGACGTCCTCGCCGGCATTGCCCGGTACGCGGGCCAGCACCGGGCCAAGCGCCCCTTGGGTGGCGGCCGACAAACCGATGGACAGCCCGTCCCAGCGAGCCGTTGTCCACATGTTTTGATCGCTGTCGGGCAGTGGCAGCGCTGGTGATTGCCGGCAATGATCCGGCAACACCTTCAACAGCTGTCGAATCGCCATCGATGGGGTTTCGTCACCGGCCTGGGCCATTGGCAGCGGTTGGGCAAGCTTCGCCAGAACGTGTTCGAGCACCAACGGGATCGGTGCCTGCAAGCCGACCAGTTTCAGCAGGCATTGATGGCCGCAGGGTTCGAAACTGACCTCCACGCCGGCCTGCCGAGCCTCTTCGCGCACATCCTCCAAGTGTCGGTCGAGCCTGGATTGAACGTCGAGCGGTGCCTGGGTCGTCAGTTGCCAGCGCAGGTAAACCGCGCCTTCACGGCCGTTGTCTGGCAGCGCCTGGCTGAACTGCATGGGCGAGCGTTCCCGTCGGCCCCGGGAGCGGTCCTGGGCGAAGGTTCGCAAGCCGCGATGGGCACTGGTCTGGCCGCGTATCAGCCCGGCGCGAGGCGCTTCGCTGGGTGTTTGCAGGAACGGGTTGGGCGCGGGCAGTTGCCAGGGTTCCACGACGTTATTGGCAGGATTCAGTTGCTTGAGGATTTCCCTGAGCCTCACGAGGTCGTTTGCCAGCAGCGGCGTGTCACGTCCTTCGCAGTCCCAGCGGGCCAACTGCAAGGCCGATCCTGTCTCCTGCCGACGTTGCAACAACGCGGTGAACTCCTGGCGCAACGGTGCCCAGTCGTTTTGGGCGGCAAAGAATCCCAGCCAGTCGTGCAGCAACGGTTGGATATGCGCCGCTGCCTGAGCGTTGCTGTGCTTGAATTCGATGTGCAGCAGTGCCTGTCCGGCATATTCATACAGCGCGGTGGCCTTGAGGCTGTCAGCCAGGCCGCGCTGACGCAACGTGGCGAGCAGGCCGCCCGGTTTGCTGGAGTTCAGCCACGTACAGAGAAAATCCAGGGCTTGGGGCGAGGCGGCTGGCAACGCTTCGAAGGCGAACAGCAGGTCGAAACAACCTTCGTGGGCCTGTTGATAACGGGTCTGGGACGACGCCATCAGTTTTGGCGGTGCCGGTCTGGCAACCGCTTCACCGGTCGGTACATGGTTGCTGAACTGTTCCGCCAGCGTTTTCAAGGCATCGATGCTTTGCGGGCCGGTCAGGCTCAGGGCCATCTGGCGGCTTTGGTAGAAATGGCGATAGAAGTCGTGCAATGCGGTTTGGAATGCTGCGTGCTCCACCGCGAGACTGTCGCGATTGCCGGCGTGAAAACCCCGCAGCGGGTGGGACGCTGACACTCCGCCGTACAAGGCAAGCTGTCGCTGGGCGGCCGCATCCTGGGACCAGGCGATGAATTCTGCGTGCAGCACTTCGCGTTCCCGCAACTGATCAGCTTCATCCAGACGTGGCTGGGCGAGCATGTCCCACAGCCGTTCCAGCCCGTCGACGAAGGTTGCGGGAGGCAGTTCGAAGAAAAAATCCGTGGTGCGTTCACTGGTGCGCGCATTGACCTGACCGCCGTGCCGCTGTACGTAGGCCATCAGGTTCTCCCCGGCGGGAAACCGTTCGGTGCCGAGGAAGAACAGATGTTCGAGCAAGTGCGCCATGCCCGGCCAGGCCAGAGGGGCATCATGGCTGCCAGCGGCGACGCGCAGTACCGCGGCGCTGCGCTTGAGGCCCGGGACATGACGCAAGGTCACCCGCAAGCCGTTGGCCAGGATTTCAGTGTGGGGGCGGAGGGAGTCGGGGACCGGCATGGGCGCTTCCAGAACAAGGATGCGCCCATGCTAGCGGATCAGGGCCCTTTCTCAATCCTCAATCAGTGTTTGTGCAAGTCGTCGTAAAGCTCAGGACGGCGGTCATGCAGGTAGTTGTAGGCCGCCCGGCAATCTTCTATCAGTTGCCGATCCAGCTCACCCACGATCAAGGCCTCGTCCAGCCCGGCAAGGGCAGGGCGGCTGCCATCGGGGGCGGCGATGCTGCTTTGGCCGCAGTACTGCAACTCACCTTCATGACCGCAATAATTGGCGTAAGCCACGAAACACTGATTTTCGATGGCCCGGGCGCGCACGGTGACATCGGCGATGAACTCGTAGGGCTGCATGTTGGCGGTGGGCACCAGGATCAGTTCGGCGCCGGCCAGGGCCAGGCGCCGGGCGTTTTCCGGGAATTCCAGGTCATAACAGATCAGAAAGCCGAGCTTCCAGCCGTTAAGCTCGACGATGGGCAGCTCGCTATCGCCAGCGCTGAACATCGCGTGATCCAGATCGCCAAACAGGTGACTCTTTCGATAATTTGCCAGACGTTCGCCATGGGCATCGATCAGTTGCACCGCGTTGTAAATCTGCCCGTCTTCACTGCGTTCCGGGTAGCCATAGGCAATCGCCAGGCCGGCCGCCTTGGCGATACGAGCGATCTGCTGCGCCCATTCGCCGTTGTAGACCTCGGCCAATACATTCACCGCGTCGACGCCAATGTTGTAGCCGGTCAGGAACATTTCCGGCAACACCAACACATCGGCGCCCCTGGCCTCCAGCGCCACCTGATGCAGGCGTTGCAGGTTGGCGGCCGGATCCAGCGGCAGCGGTGGACATTGGTAAAGGGCTACACGCATCAAAAACTCCTTTTATTCGGGCAGGGCGATCGGACCGATTTCGTCGAACACATCACCTGGACCCGGGTTCTCGGGGTGAGTTTCACCACCGAAGTGCTTCATGATCCCCCACACGGCATTGAGCGAGGTCTGTACCGCGCCCTCAACCCAGGCGGGTGTCCATGAGACGTCATCGCCGGCGATAAAGATCCCTCGCTGTTCGGCCGGCATGTCGTCCTGCATGAAGTGTGCGTACATGCGCTGGTTGTAGCGATAGTGGCCGGGCAGGGCACCCTTGAAAGCGCCGAGGAAATGCGGGTCGGCTTCCCAGGATACGGTGATCGGATCACCGATGATCCGTGCGGCGATGTCCACCTTGGGATAGATCTTCTTCAAGGCATCGAGGGCCAGCTTCACGCGCTTTTCCACCGGATGGGGGAGCATTTTCAGCGCATCGCTCATCCACGAGTACGACAGGCAAATGACCCCCGGCTTGTCATCGCCATTGTCGAACAGATAGGTGCCACGGGTGAGGCGATCGGTGAGGGTCATGCTCATCAGATCGCGGCCGGTTTCCGGATCCTTGTCCTTCCAGAACGGTCGGTCGACCATTACGAAAGTCTTCGACGATTGCATGTAGCGGGTGCGGTCCAGGGCCATCCACATCTTTTGCGAGAACAGCGCCTCTTCGCATTCGATCTGAGTGGTCAGCAGCCAGCTTTGGCAGGTGACCAGCACCGCTGCATATTCGCGGGTGTTGTCCCACACGTCCGTTACGCTGAAGCGACCATCGTCGGCACGGGCGATGCGCTTCACACCGCTGCGGGGGGCGCCAAGGTGCAACGAATTGAGGCTGGTACCTTCTGGCCAATGCGCGCAGCGCTCCGGCACATGTTTCCAGATGCCATGGGGCACCTGCTCGACGCCGCCGACCACCAGGTGCTGGTGATCGTCGCAATTGGTCATCACCACGCGAAAGATTTCCAGCATCGAGTTGGGAAAGTCCGAATCCCAGCCGCCGGTGCCGAAACCAACCTGGCCGAACACTTCACGGTGTTGGAACGAGAGTTTGGCAAACGCCTTGGACGTGGCGACGAAGTCGTAGAAAGTGCGGTCGTCCCACAGGGGGACCAGGGTGTTCCACAGTTCCTTGAGGCGTGGCACGTCGCGGTCGCGAATCGCTTGCTGGATATCGCCGAAGCGCGAACCGTCCTCCAGCGCATCCGCCCAGGCGTCGGCCACTTCCTGGAACAATGCCGGCAGGTCGGCCATCTTCTGTGCGTAGTAGGTCTGGCCTTCCAGGTCGATGACCGTACTGCCCGAGGCCGGGGTCAAAGGGTTGGGAAACGGTTTGGTCTCCAGGCCCAGTTTGTCGACGTAGTGATAGAACGCCGTGGACGACACCGGAAACCGCATGCCCCCCAGTTCGGCAATAATACCCTCGGCGCCGTTGAACGCTTGTGAGCGCAGGCGCCCACCCATTTTCGACGCTTCGTAGACCACTGGCTTGAGGCCCAGCTTCATCAACTCGTAGGCCGCCACCAGGCCGGCGATCCCGGCACCGACAACCGCGACTTCCGCCCCATGGTTGTGAGCGGGAATACTGCCCAGGCCGGCCGGATGTTCGATCCAGTCGTCAAAAGCGAAAGGAAAGTCCGGCCCGAAAATGGTGATGGGCTTCTTGCCGTCTGCTGGGTGGCGATTGTGCTTGTTCATGGCGGACCTTGATTGGGCGACTCGACGCGGCGTGCGCGTCTGAGTATAGGAAAGATGCCAGCCATTCTAGAGAGGGCGAAACACGTTAATAAGACGCAATGTGTCGTCGTTCTGGATTGTTATGAGTCATTTTGATGCGTGGGTTAGTCGTAATGACGAAGCTGCGCCCTGTGAACCTTCTGGTCGCGAGCAAGCCCGTTTTCACATTAGATAAGTTTCGAAGTGATGGTCTCTTTCAGACCATTCATGCTGTCGATCCACATCGAACTCTCACAGAAACCCCATTTAACAATTGCCCGGGGGATCAAGCTGGCCAGGCAGCGTCTGAAGCACCTAAGGTTATTCCCTTGAGGTTATATAACTTGGGTGGCATATTGGAATGAGATGGGATGTTGAGTACACCGATGAATTTGAGAGGTGGTGGAACCGTCTCAGTGAGTCTGAGCAGGACGCTGTGCAGGTATCGGTGATGTTGCTTGGTGATGCCGGGCCACATTTGGGTTTTCCTCACACCAGCGATATCAAAGGTTCGCGCCATGGCCACCTTCGGGAGTTACGGGTGCAACATGCAGGCAGACCTTATCGTGTGCTGTATGCATTTGATCCGCGCCGCTGCGCCATTCTGCTGATCGGCGGGGACAAAACGGGCCAGGATCGCTGGTATCAGGAGCACGTACCGTTGGCTGAGCGTCTTTATGACGAGCATTTGGAAGTCTTGAAGAATGAGGGCTGTGACAATGGCTAAGAAGTTTGCAGATTTAGTAGCGCGTCGTTCGCCTGACGCCCAGGCTCGTACGCAGGCTCTGTATCAGAAACTGAGGGCAGAAATGCCGCTTCACGAGTTGCGTCAGGCGCAGGAGTTGAGCCAGGAGGCTCTGGCCAGGACGCTGCATATCAATCAGGCAGCGGTGTCGAAGATGGAGCGTCGCACCGACATGTACATCAGCACATTGCGTAATTACATTCGTGCTATGGGGGGGGAATTGGAAATTATCGCAACTTTCCCTGATGGGCAGGTCAGGATAGAAAATTTCTCCCATCAAACACAGTAACCCGCATTCTCTGTGGGAGCGCACCGGCTCGCGATAGCGGCATGTCGGTCATGGTCCGATGCCATCGTGAGCACGTTAAGTCGCACGCTCAGACCGGCTGCCCCCGGTCGATCTTGCTGCTGAGGATGATCGAAGTGGTGGTTTTCTCCACCCCCTCCACACTGCCAATCTGGTCCAGTAACTGATCCAGCTGCTCCGGCGAGTCCGTGCGCAGCCAGGCCACATAGTCGAATTCGCCGCTGACCGCGCACAGTTGCTGGACCTGGGCCATCGCACTCAAGCGCCGTAGCACTTCCTTGCCGGAGCGCGGTTGAACCTTGATGCCGACATAAGCCTGCAACCCGCCGTCAATCACCCGCTGTCCCAGACGCACGCCGTACCCGGTAATCACCTTGGCCTTCTCGAGCCGTGCCAGCCGCGAAGTCACGGTGGTGCGGGCGATGCCCAATTGTCGGGCGAGCATGGCGACGCTTTCCCGGGCATTGATTTGCAGGGCGGCAATCAGTTGGCGGTCGATTTCGTCGAGGACGGGAGGGCGGCTGTCAGACAAGATGGGCTCCGGCGTGGATATCGGTGGTAGGCATGTTACATGCCTTTGCCACCGACTCCATTGGGATGCGGTCGGGAAATGCCTGCCACCATGACTTTGCTCATGGCGGCAGTATCAGCAGATTTGACGATGCGGGCATCAGCCCGTTTCAGAGGTGGCCGCAGCCCAATCCAGGCTGCGACCGGGTCAGGATCATTTCCAGCGATTCGTATCCCATGCCTTGCGGTCGAGATCGAGGTCGGGGAATTTTGCCGGATCGAAGACCGGCCTTGCCACACCGGCTTTCAACTGCGCGCGGAAGTCGTTGATCACCCGTATTGCAGTAGGGAACAACATCAGAATCGCAATCAGGTTCACAAGTGCCAGAATGCCCATCATCGGGTCTGAGAAGAAGAAGACCGAGGTGGCGTTCGGGGCGGCGGCGCCGAGGAAAATCAAGCCCAGGATCAACACGCGCAGCACCAGCAGGGCGGGTTTGGATTGGGTGATGGCCGCCAGTGCGTTCTCACCCAGATAAACGTTATAGATGATGGACGAGAAGGCGAAGAGCAGGATCGCCAGACTCAACGCGTAGCGCGACCACTCACCAAAATGGCTGGCCAGTGACTGCTGTGTCAGCACGACACCGTCGATACCCGTTGCGCCGGCAACGTAGACATCACCCAGCAGGATGATGAACGCCGTGCACGAGCAAATCACGATCGTGTCGATGAAAACCGAGAACGATTGGGTGATGCCCTGGCTGACCGGGTGATGGACCAGCGCAGTGGCTGCGACGTTCGGTGCCGAACCAAGCCCCGCCTCGTTTGAGAACAGCCCGCGGCGCAAGCCTTGCGCGATCGCAGCCCCCATGCCACCGGCGATGGCTTCTTCATAGCCGAAGGCGCTCGAGACGATGCGTACGAAGAGCGCCGGAATTTCACCGATGTTCATCACGATGACGATCAGGGCAAGCGCCAGGTAACCCAGCGCCATGACGGGTACCACGACGTCGGCCGCCTTGGCGATGCGCTTGATGCCACCAAAGATCACGAACCCGGTAACAAGGACCAGTAGCGCTCCGGTCACAAAGCGGCTGATCCCGAACGAATCCTGCATCGCGCCGGCAACAGTGTTGCCTTGGAAGGCATTGAAGCCAAGGCCGAAGGCCGCCAGCAGACAGATTGCATAAACTATCGCAAGCCAGTTGTAGTTCGACCCGAGGCCATGCCGGATATAGTCGGCTGGGCCGCCACGGAAGGAGTGTTCACCGTCAGTGCGCTTATAAATCTGGGCAAGCGTACATTCGACGAGACTGGTTGCCATGCCGATGAGCGCGATGCACCACATCCAGAAAACCGCTCCGGGCCCACCGAGTGTGATCGCGACGGCTACGCCGGCAATGTTTCCGCCGCCCACGCGGCCGCCCACCGATACGAGCAGCGCTTGGCGTGCGCTGAGGTTGTTGGGGTCGCTGTTCTGGTTCTTCCCTGAGAGTACGCGGAACATCCGGCCGAAGAATTCGAACTGGACGAAACCCGACATAATCGTGATGAACACTCCGAAGACTACGAGAATGGGTATGAGCGACCACCCCCACGTGAGGCTGTCGACATACCCAAACAGCGTTTGCAGGAATTCCATCTGTTTCTCCTATATTTCTTATTATCGGCGGAACGACTTTCTTGAGCGTCCCGCGATCAGTTTTATGCCTGGTTTTACATCCGATTTCTCGTCTTCGGACGTTTCGATGCCGCCGATCGTTCCCGATCCGAAAACCCGCAACATGGCACCGTCGAGTTGTTCGAGGGCAGCACCGGCCTTTATCGCTGGCAGTGGCCGGGCCCTGGCGGGCGCAACTGTACTACAGAGCGGTAAGTTTGGGCCCTGATAGTTATGCGCAATCAGTCTCAGGGTTTTCAAATATCTGTTCACATGAGTGCTACTGCTATTTTTCTGAGTGCCCGGTATAGGTGACATTCAATATAGCTGGTTGCGGATATATGACATGGATGATGCCCTCATCCCGAAGCAACTTGGCTACCAGCTCTGGCAACGGCGCCCAGTCTTGCCGCTCAGAAACGACGAAAGCCGCGCAATGCGCGGCTTTCAAGATGGTGGGCCCACACGGACTCGAACCGTGGACCAAAGGATTATGAGTCCTCTGCTCTAACCAACTGAGCTATAGGCCCTCAGTAGGTCGCGGATTATAACGACGGTTTCTCGGCTGTGCTATCCGAAAAATCCGATACGGTCATACGAAGAAACGTTGCGGCGAACTCTTCGGCGCACAGGGGCAGGCTGACGATGTAGCCCTGGATCTGTTCGCACCCTTCTTCAGCCAGGAATTGCTGCTGGGCCAGGGTTTCGACGCCTTCGGCGATGATGGTGAATTGCATGCTGCGGCCCAGGGCGATGATTGCCCGCACGATGGCCACGTCGTGGGGGTCATCGGGCAGGCCGCGGACGAAGGACTGGTCGATCTTGAGAAAATCCAGTGGCAAGCGTTTGAGATAGCTCAGGGAGGAATAGCCGGTGCCGAAGTCGTCGATCGCCAGTTGCACGCCGAGTTTTTTCAGTTGGTGCAGCACCGCCAGCGCCTCTTCGGCCTGGCTCATGATGAAGTTTTCAGTAATTTCCAGTTGCAATAAGCCGGGCTTGAGACGGTGCTCACGCAGCAGTTGTTCGATACGTCCCAGCAGGTTGGGTTGGCGCAGTTGGGCTCCGGCAAGATTGACCGACAGTGGGCCGAGACTTTCATAGGTATCGTTCCATTCGGACAGTTGCCGGCAGGCACATTCCAGTACCCAGTCGCCAATTTGCAGGATCATGCCGTTTTCTTCCGCCAAGGGGATGAAATGTTCCGGCGGCACGTCGCCAAACGTGGGATGGGTCCAGCGTATCAGCGCCTCGGCGCCCACCAGCTGGTTGTCGGCGAGGCTGAATTTTGGTTGGTAAGACAGCGACAACTCGTTGCGTTCTATGGCTCGTCGCAACTCGTGTTCCAGAGCCACCCGCTCACTGGCCTGGGCGGTGAGGTCGCGGGTGTAGCTTTCCACCCGGTTGCGACCCTTGGCTTTGGAGCGGTACATCGCCGCATCGGCATTCTTGACCAGGGTGGCAACGTCGCAGCCATCTTGCGGGTACAGGCTGGTGCCGATGCTGGCGCTGATGAAGAATTCATGCTCGCCGGCCTGGAACGGCGCGGCAAAGCAATTCAACAGCTTCTGGGCGATGTACTCGGCATCGCTGGGTTGTTGCAGGCCTGGCAGCAAGATGATGAATTCGTCTCCACCCAGGCGCGCCACGGTGTCGATATCGCGCAACTGCTCACGCAGACGCACGGCGATGCCCTTGAGCAGCAGATCCCCCACCGGGTGCCCCAGGCTGTCATTGATGTGCTTGAAGCGATCCAGGTCCAGAAATAGCACCGCACCCTGGCCTCCATTTTCCTGCTGGCTGTTGAGAGCCATCAGTAAGCGGCTTTCGAACAATGTACGATTCGGCAGGCCGGTGAGCGGGTCGTGGTGCGCCTGGTAGTCAAGTCGGGCCTGGGCGTGTTTGAGGCTGGAAATATCGGCAAAGACCGCAACGAAATGGGTGATCTCCCGATCCCGATTACGCACCGCACTGATGGTCAGCCAACTGGGATACAGCTCGCCGTTTTTACGCCGATTGGAAATCTCCCCCTGCCAGTGGCCATCGGCTGTCAACTGATGCCACATCGCGGCGTAAAACGCGCTGTCATGCAGGCCGGAAGCCAACAGCCGCGGGGTATGGCCCAGGGCTTCGGTTTCGCTATAGCCGGTGATTTCGCTGAAGGCACGGTTTACCGCGCTGATGTGTTGTTGCGTATCGGTGATCAACACGCCTTCGGCGGTGCTCTCGAATACCGTTGCGGCCTGTTGCAGCTTTTCCTGCATCAGGTGGCGTTCGGTGATGTCCCGGGCGATGGTCAGCATGCAGTCCTCGTTGCCGATGGGGAGGGGCCGACTGGATACCTCACAAAGCCGTACCTGCCCGTCGTTGCGGCGGATATGGCACCTGAAATCCCTGACATAACCGTCTCGTTGCAGCAGGTCGAGCATCTGTTTGCGCTCGTTGAGGTTGACCCAGATGCCCAGGTCCAGGGTGGAGCGGTCCACCGACAGGGCGCTGTTGAAACCGGTAATGCGGCTGAAGCCTTCGTTGACCTCAATCAGCAGGCCGTCACTTTGTCGGGACAGCAGCAGGCCGTCGGGCGAGGCGTGAAAAGCCTTGGCGAACTTCTCTTCGGAGGTTTGCAATTGCTGCTGGGTTTCCTTGAGCTGGCTGATGTCACGGACCACCACGACCAAGGCTGGGGTGGTGTCCAGGTCGAAGGGTTCGGCGGAGATCAGCCCAGTGAACACCTGGCCGTTACTGCGGCGGAAAGTCATTTCCAGATTACGGATACTGCCGGCCTGCAATCTTTGCAGCAGCCCCGGCCCCACGTTCTGATTGCCCCAGATGTTCAGTTCGGTCGCGGTCTGGCCTACCACCTCTGCGGCGCTCAGACCAATTTGTTCTTCGAAGGCTTTGTTGACCTCCAACAGGCAACCGTCCAGCAGGCGCGCAATCACCAGGATGTCCGGACACTGGCGGAATACCGAAGCGAACTTCTGCTCCGATAGACGCAGCGCTTCTTCGGTGCGTTTGGCTTCACTGATGTCGATCATCAACCCGCGCATCACCGGCTCGTGGCCGTGCTCGATCAGGCTGACGATATCGCGTACCCACAGGCAGCGGCCGTCAGCGGTGATCACGCGGTAATCAATGCAATGGTCTCGGCCCGCCAGCACTTCATGATCGCAATAGGTCTGGGCGCGGATCAGGTCGGCAGGATGAATAATGTTGCGCCAGAACCCTGGAATCAGCCAGTGGGCGAGGGGGTAACCGAGCAGTTCTTCGGCGTGGGGCGATACATAGCTGTAGGTAAAATCGCTGACCCTTGCCTCCCAGGCAATTGCTGAAAGGCTCTCCACCAGCCCGCGATAGTGGTATTCGCTGCTGCGCAGTTCTTGTTCCAGATCGACTCGTCGCGCGATCTCTGAGCTGAGGCGACGATTGATGCGAATCACCGCCGCGAGGACACCGCTCAATAGGAACAGCGCAGGCAAGCCGTAAAGCAGCAGATCTGACCAGAACCTTCGATAATCTCGGACATTGCCGACCCATTTTTCCTGGATTTCGCTGATCTGGACTGGGGTCATGTCCGCTATCACCTTGTCCAGGATCCCCACCAGTATCTTGTTTTCTCGTGGGACGCCCATTGCCAGTTGATAGCGATAGGGCGTTTCTCCGCTGACATAGAGGCCGTCGAGCTTGAGCTGGCGCAGGCTCCAGACACTGGAAGCCAGGTCGCCCACCACGGCATCCACTTTGTCAGTTGCCAGGGCCTGCAGAGCTGAACTGACATTGGGCAGCGCCATCAGATTCAGGTCGGGATGGTGGTTGCGCAGCAGTTCGTGGGGGGCATAGTTTTCCACCACGGCGATTTTCAACCCGTACAGATCCTCAAGATTATGAGGTTCGGCACCGCCGTGATGGGCCAGGATGACTATCGGGAAGTCGAGATATGGGCGGGTGAAGGCCAGGTAACTCTGACGTTCTGGGGTGGACATGATGCCCGGCAACAGATCGATTTTGCCCTGTGCGACTTGTTCCAGCACCATGGTCCAACTGACAGGCTCGATGGGCGTGAGTGTGACAGCCAGCCGCTCGCGGATAACATCCACGTAGTCGGCGGCCAGGCCCTGATATCGCCCTTGATCGTCACGAAACTCGAACGGCGGCCAGGAGGCGTCTACACCCAGGCGCAAGTCGGGGTGGTCCTTGAGCCAGCGGCGCTCTTCGTCTGTAAGCGTCAGCGCGCCAGCCGTTGCGGTCCAGGTCATCAATGACAGCAAAATCACGGCCGTCAGTCTGGGCATCACGGTCTCGTCATGGCTTGGGGAGGATGTTTCGAGTGTAGACGGGCAATAGGGCGGGGGCGCGCAAGGAGGGGATTTTATCTGCACATAACAAAACCCCCGGCAGGGCCGGGGGTTTTTAACGTCACTCGTCGAGGAAGGAGCGCAGATGTTCGCTTCGCGTCGGATGGCGCAATTTGCGCAAGGCTTTGGCTTCGATCTGACGAATCCGCTCACGGGTCACGTCAAACTGCTTACCGACTTCCTCAAGGGTGTGATCGGTATTCATGTCGATGCCGAAACGCATGCGCAGTACCTTGGCTTCACGGGCAGTAAGGCCGGAAAGTACTTCGCGAGTCGCTTCCTTGAGGCTCTCAACGGTGGCGACATCGATCGGCGACTGCATGGTGGAGTCTTCGATGAAGTCACCCAGGTGGGAGTCTTCGTCATCACCGATCGGGGTTTCCATGGAGATCGGCTCTTTGGCGATCTTCAATACCTTGCGGATCTTGTCCTCAGGCATTTCCATGCGTTCGCCCAGCTCTTCCGGCGTCGGTTCACGACCCATTTCCTGCAACATCTGCCGGGAAATGCGGTTGAGCTTGTTGATGGTCTCGATCATGTGCACCGGAATACGGATGGTGCGGGCCTGGTCGGCAATCGAGCGAGTGATCGCCTGACGGATCCACCAGGTGGCATAAGTCGAGAACTTGTAGCCACGACGGTATTCGAACTTGTCCACCGCCTTCATCAGACCGATGTTGCCTTCCTGGATCAGATCGAGGAATTGCAGGCCGCGGTTGGTGTACTTCTTGGCGATGGAAATCACCAGACGCAAGTTCGCTTCGACCATCTCTTTCTTCGCGCGGCGGGCTTTGGCCTCACCGATCGACATGCGACGGTTGATGTCCTTGATCTCGGCGACGGTCAGGCCGGTTTCGGCCTCCAGCGTGGTCAGCTTCTGCTGGCAACGAATAATGTCCGGTTGCAGGCGGGCAATCGCTTCGGCGTATTTGCTTTTGCCTTTGGCCAGGGCATCAGTCCAGCTTTCGTCGACTTCGTGACCAGGGAACTGACGCAGGAAATCGGCACGTGGCATGCGGGCATCACGCACGCAAAGTTGCATGATCGCGCGCTCTTGCTGACGCAGACGATCCAGGGCGCCACGAACACGCTCTACCAGGCCTTCGAACTGCTTTGGCACCAGTTTGATCGGCATGAACAGCTCGGCCAGTGCCAACAGCTCGGCAATCGCCTGCTTATTGCTGCGGCCGTGCTTCTTCAGCGCCTTGCGGGTGATCTCCATCTGGTCGGACACCGCGCCGAAACGCTGTGCAGCGATGACCGGATCCGGACCGCTTTCGGCTTCTTCTTCGTCGTCGCTGGCTTCAGCGTCGTCGTCATCGGTGTCGTCGTCAGCCTTGGCGGCTTTCGCGTCGATCGGCGGCGGCACTTCGGCTGCAGGCGGCGCGATACCGTCGTCCGGGTCGATGTAACCGCTCAGGACGTCGGACAGGCGGCCACCTTCGGTGGTGACGCGGGTGTACTCGGAGAGAATATGGTCAACCGTGCCAGGGAAGTGCGCGATTGCGCCCATCACTTCGCGGATGCCTTCTTCAATACGCTTGGCGATTTCGATTTCGCCTTCACGCGTGAGGAGCTCTACCGTGCCCATTTCACGCATGTACATGCGCACGGGATCGGTGGTGCGACCAATGTCGGTCTCGACCGCTGCCAACGCTGCAGCCGCTTCTTCAGCGGCCGCCTCGTCGGTATCGGCGTCGGCCAGCATAAGGGCATCCTTATCTGGAGCAACCTCGAATACGTTGATCCCCATGTCGTTGATCATGCGGATGATGTCTTCCACCTGTTCCGGATCTGAAATATCCTCCGGCAGGTGGTCGTTGACCTCCGCGTAAGTCAGGTAGCCCTGCTCACGACCCAATAGGATCAACTCTTTGATACGAGACTGCTGTTGCGCTTTTCCGGACATAACACCCTATCCACTGAAGGTCTTGGCGGGCAAAAAACAAGCCGAGGATTATACCTGAGCTGTGACCTCACGCGCCAGTTGAGGTCGGGTTTGATGCGCAAACATTGCGGCTGAGTAAGTCGCGCAATTGGTTTTTCTCTTCGCTGGTCAACTCGCTCTGGCGAGCTTTTCGCAGAAGTTGTTCCAGATTTCGCTCGCGTTGGCGGGCGGACAAGCTAGTAATGGTGTCGAAAAACTGTTGTTCAAGGTTGTCTCCATCAATCAGCCATTCCTTCTCGGCCAGGGCCTTCAACAGGCGTCCTTGTTCAGTGCCGTGCCACCGGGCGATCAACTGGAAAGAGTTTAGCTTGGGGTTCTTCTGCACGGCTTCAAGGAGTGCGATTAGCAATTGCGTATTGCTGTGGTCCTCGGCGGCGAAGTGCCCCGCGTCCTCGACTTTTCCAGCCAGTTGCGGGTGGTGCAGCAAAGTCCGCAGGGCGGCCAGTGTTGGTGGTTCGACGGCGGCCGGCACGCGCGGGGCACGTGGCTGGTCGCGATCGCCGCGCTTACCGTTTTTGTCCCAGGGTTTTTTGTCCCATTTCTTGCCGCCGCTGCCGGGTTTTTTCGGCGTCCATTCCTGCTGCGGCGCATAGTCCTGCTGAGGTTGATGATAGTCGGCGAAATCCGGCATCGCGTCGTAATCGATGCCCGGGTCGTAAGCCGGCGGCGCTTCCTGGGGGGCGCTGTGAACCAGCTGATTGACCGCTTCGCTGTTCAGGCCGGTGATTTCGGTCAGGCGCTGGCGCATCAGTGTGCGCAGGTTGGCGCCGGGTACCTTGTCGATCAGCGGTGCCGCGAGGGTGGCCATATGAGCCTTGCCTTCGAGGGACCGTGGATCGGCTTCTTCGGTCAACTGCTGGAAAAAATAATCGGCCAGCGGTTGCGCGTGCTGGTTGATCCGCGCACGGAATGCATCGGTTCCTTCGGAGCGCACCAAGGTGTCCGGGTCTTCGCCCTCGGGTAAAAACAGAAAGCGCGCTCGCCGCCCATCCTGCAGGCATGGCAACGTGGCTTCGAGTGCTCGCCAGGCGGCATTGCGGCCAGCCTGGTCGCCGTCGAAGCAGAACAACACGCTGGGCACGACGCGAAACAGGCGCTTCATGTGCTCTTCGCTGGTGGCGGTGCCTAAGGTCGCAACGGCATTGCGCAGACCTTGCTGGGCCAGGGCGATCACGTCCATGTAGCCTTCGACGACGATGATTTCGTCGAGGTTGCGGTTGTTCTTGCGTGCTTCGTACAGCCCGTAGAGTTCCTGTCCTTTATGGAATACCGGGGTTTCCGGGGAGTTCAGGTACTTGGGTTTGTCGTCGCCCAGGACCCTGCCGCCAAACGCGATGATCCGCCCGCGGGTGTCACGGATCGGGAACATTACCCGGTCGCGGAAGCGGTCGTAGCGCTTGCCGGTTTCGGCATTTTCTATCAGCAGGCCGGCGTCGATCATGGCGCGCTGCTGCAAGGTGTCGCTGCTTAAATGCTTGTAAAGATTGTCCCAGCCGGGCGGGGCAAAGCCTAGGCCGAAGTCCCGGGCGATTTCTCCGGTCAGGCCGCGGCCCTTGAGATAATCCACTGCCGCTTTGCGGGCAGGATGACTTTTGAGGGCCTGGCGATAAAAATCGGCCGCCGCGGTCAGTAGCGGATAGAGCGGCGAGTCGGTCGGTTGGCGCGGTTTGTGCGCTCGACCGCTTTCCTCGCGGGGAATTTCCATGCCGGCGGCTTTGGCCAGTTCTTCGACAGCCTGGGGAAAATCCAGGTTGTCGTGGTCCATGATGAAACCGAGGGCATTGCCACCAGCGCCACAGCCGAAGCAGTAATAAAACTGTTTGTCGGGGCTGACACTGAAGGAGGGGGTCTTTTCCTTATGGAACGGGCAGCAGGCCGTGTAGTTCTTGCCGGCTTTTTTCATTTGCAGGCGAGAGCTGACCACATCGACGATGTCGGTGCGGTTCAGGAGGTCGTCAATAAAGCTCTGGGGAATCAGCCCGGCCATGGCGTTCTCATCATCACTGCGCGAAATATGGACCCGAAATCAGCAGGCGTAACCGACTCTAGGTCTTGAGGCACGGTAAAACGGTGGCTCGACCGGGTCGTCTGCATCATCGCTGTCGGGAAGTGTATCTGCCGATAATCCACTGACGTTAATAACTAATCAGTTTTCGACTGTTTGAATATGTTGCGCTGAGTCCGGTAACGGCCGGTCGGGCCTCGGATCATCAGGCGGGCACGCAAGCAGGTGCCTTGGGCTGATCGTCGTTAGAGGAATCAGGGGTGTGCTCGTCAGTAGCCTTGGAAGGCTCGTCAGAAGAGACGTGCACCGCTGGCAAAAGAGCCAGGTCTGACGTGGTAAAGCAGGTCGTCTCGATCGCATGCGCGACGTTGACGGTGAAGCATCAAGCGTTTTCCGCAAATGCCATAAGCCCGGCTTGAAGGCCGGGCTTGGCAGAAGCTTGCTACGGACGTCTGTGTATTAGTACAGACGTACGGCGCGGCGCTGTTCGCGCTGAACTTTCTTGGCGTGACGCTTAACAGCGGCTGCTGCTTTGCGCTTACGCTCGGAAGTCGGCTTCTCGTAGAATTCGCGGCTACGAACTTCAGCCAGAACACCGGCTTTTTCGCAGGAGCGCTTGAAACGACGCAGTGCTACGTCGAAGGGTTCGTTCTCTTTTACTTTGACGGCTGGCATCCAGAGCTACCTTCATTCATTACCGGGGTCAACATCCTCGCGGCAAAAGAGCACTTGAAGACGTCGGTTTTTAAGGGTTGCGGATGTTAACCCCTCATCGCTCGGAATGCAAAGCCTCTGATCGAAAACCGCTGGTCGGGGCACAACGCGGCGACTATTATGCGCGCCTTCGAATTCAGCCTCTACAAGGCGCAAACCCATGCTAGTACTGGGATTAGAAACCTCCTGCGACGAAACCGGTGTCGCACTATACGACAGTGAACGCGGCCTGCTGGCCGATGCGCTGTTCAGCCAGATCGATCTGCACCGCGCCTATGGCGGCGTGGTGCCCGAACTGGCCTCCCGTGATCACGTCAAGCGCATGCTGCCCTTGATCCGCCAGGTCCTGGCCGAAGCCGGTTGTGTGCCGACCGAGATCGATGCCATTGCCTACACCGCCGGGCCGGGCCTGGTGGGCGCGCTGCTGGTGGGGGCCTCCTGCGCCCAGGCGCTGGCCTTTGCCTGGGGTATCCCGGCCCTGGGTGTGCATCACATGGAAGGCCATCTGCTGGCGCCGATGCTGGAGCCGCAACCGCCAGAGTTTCCGTTCGTCGCTTTGTTGGTCTCTGGCGGTCATACGCAGTTGGTCCGGGTCGATGGCATCGGCCAATACGAGTTGTTGGGGGAAACCCTGGACGACGCTGCCGGTGAAGCGTTCGACAAAACTGCGAAAATGATGGGCCTCAATTACCCGGGCGGTCCAGAAATCGCACGGTTGGCGGCCCAAGGGGTTGAAGGACGTTTTGTGTTTCCGCGTCCGATGTGTGACCGCCCCGGTCTGGATTTCAGCTTCAGCGGCCTGAAAACCTTCGCCCTGAACACCTGGCAGCAATGCGTCAGTGCCGCAGACGACGGCGAGCAAGCCCGTTGCGACATCTCGCTGGCGTTCCAGCAGGCGGTGGTGGAGACTTTGACCATCAAGTGCAAGCGTGCCCTGAAACAGGCCGGACTACAGCGTTTGGTGATCGCTGGCGGGGTCAGCGCGAACAAGGCTTTGCGCGTATCTCTGGAGAAGATGCTCGGCAGCATGAACGGCGACGTTTACTACGCCAGGCCGGAGTTCTGCACAGATAATGGTGCGATGATTGCCTTCGCCGGGTGCCAGCGTTTGCAAGCCGGCCAGCACGAAAGCCTGGCGATCAGCGTGCAGGCGCGCTGGCCCATGGAGCAGTTATCACCTCTGTAAGGCGCGCGGACTAAAAATGCCGTTCGCGCCCGGCAAACAGGTCGCGTAGATTGCCTCGGTGGCGCCAGACGATCAGTGCGACGAGTGCGGTCACCGGCAGCAAGACCGCCGGCTCCTGCCAGGCCAGCAACGGCAGGATCAGCGGTGTGGCGATCAGTGCGGCCAGGGAGCTGGTACGGGTCAGGTAGAACGTCAGCAGCCAGGCAGCGACGGCCAGCAGGGCAGCGGGTGGATACAGGCCCAGCAGCATGCCGGCGGCGGTGGCGACACCCTTGCCGCCGCGAAAGCGAAAGTACAGCGGGAACAAGTGACCGATGACGGCGCAGACACCAATCCAGGCCTGTTGCTGCAACGAAAGTCCTGCAAGATTGGCGATCAGAACCGGTACAAGGCCTTTGCAGAGGTCGCCAAGCAGGGTCAGGATGGCGAGTTTGCGGCCGGCCAGGCGCAGCATGTTGGTGGCGCCGGCATTGCCCGAGCCACTCATTCGCGGATCCGGGCGACCGGTCAGGCGGCTGAGCAAAATGGCGAAGGACAGCGAGCCGAGCAGGTAGGCGAGAGTCGCCAGTAACCAAAACATGCTAACTATTCCGGGCGAGGACGCCCTGATTCTAACGGCGCATTGCGCCCTTGTCGTGCTGCGGAGAAGAGTGCTTGGACAGAGTGTTTATCGAGGGCCTGGAAGTCGACACGGTCATTGGTGCCTACGACTGGGAGCGAGGCATCCGCCAGTGTCTGCGGCTTGATCTGAGTTTCGCTTGGGATAACCGTCCCGCCGCCGCAGGCGATGACCTGACCCTGGCGCTTGATTACGCCAGTGTATCGTCGCGCATCCAGGCGTTTGCCGAGCAAGCCCGATTCCAGTTGGTCGAGACCTTTGCCGAACGACTGGCTCAAGAGCTGATGGACGAGTTCAAGATTACCTGGCTGCGGCTGAAAGTGACCAAGCCTGGTGCTGTGCCGGCGGCCAGTGGTGTGGGTGTGGAGATCGAGCGCGGATGTCGCTGACTCAGGTTTTTCTCGGGCTCGGCAGCAATATCGAGCGCGAAACCCATTTGTGCGCGGGTCTTGAAGCCCTCGCCGGCTTCCTGGTGGACATACGCTGTTCGGCGGTGTTCGAGAGCCAGCCGGTGGGGATCAAGAGCGGGCCGTTTTTCAATTTCGTCGTGTCGGCCTTTACGGATCTGCCGCTGATGGAGCTGGACCGTCGCCTCAAGTTCATCGAGGCGGACAATGGTCGTTATGCCCCGGACCGCAAGGGGCTGCCGCTGGATATCGACGTGTTGTTGTATGGCGAGCAGGTCGGCAACTTCGACGGTTTGATCCTGCCCCGCGCCGAAATCCTCAAGAATGCCTTTGTCCTTTGGCCGTTGTCGTTGATTGCGCCCGATCGGATTCATCCTGGCGTAGGTAAAAACTTCGCTACGTTGTGGGATGAGTCGCAGATTGACCAGGTGCTGGCTCCGGTGGCTTTTGAGTGGCGGGGTGTACCGCTCACGCCTTTGGAGCTGCTGTCAGGCCTGACGTCATCGCGATGACCCTGAGCGCTCCGCGAAATCCTGTGGGCGCGAGCCTGCTCGCGATGGCGGCGGCCTATGCTCCCGAGATACAAGCCGACACAAAGCTCCGTCAGTTCGCCGCATCCTTGTACGCCTTCAATGCCCGAAGCCGCTCACGCTTGATCGCTTCCCCCAGTTCAGGTCCCTTGAAGCCTTTCTCCAGCAAGGGTTGCACCGCCACTCCGCGCGCAGCCACTGCTGCGCCGCGCAGATAATCCGCCTGTGGATAACTCCGATTCTCCAAGCCTTTGCGGCCACGAGCATCCATTTCGCACGCTGCGATGAACTCCTCAAAGCGCTGGGGGCGGCGATACACGTCAAAACTTTGCAACAGCTCAAGCAAAGTGGACGCCTTCAATTCGAGCGCACGATGACCATGGGTGTGGTATTGACCGACCAATAACGCCAGTTCCTGGCAGTCGCGTGGGGCCTTGAAACGTTCATTGACCGCCTTGATCAGCTTCAAGCCCTTGTGCTCATGGGCGATGTGTCGGGGCCATTCGTGTTCGGGCGTCAGACCTTTGCCCAGATCATGTAGTAGACACGCCCAACGGACAGTCAGTGGCTGTGCATGCAGTGCCGCCTGCTCCAGCACGCTGAGGGTGTGGGCGCCGGTGTCGATTTCAGGGTGATGGGCCTCGGGTTGCGGCACGCCAAACAGTGCATCAACCTCGGGCAACAAAACCTTGAGGGCTGTGCAATCGCGCAGGACCTGGATAAACACCTGTGGCTGGCTTTCCATGAGGGCGCGGGAGATTTCTTTCCAGCTACGTTCTGCGGTCAAGGCTTGCAATTCGCCAGAGTCGCTGAGCTGGCGCATCAGCTCAAGGGTTTCGTCCGCCACTTTGAAACCCAACGGAGCATAGCGTGCGGCAAAGCGGGCAACCCGCAAGACCCGGAGGGGATCTTCGGCGAACGCGGGAGAAACATGGCGAAGCAGGCGGGCTTCGAGGTCGCGCTGGCCGTTGTACGGGTCGGTAAGATTGCCATGGTCGTCTTCGGCCATGGCGTTGATCGTCAGGTCTCTGCGGATCAGGTCCTCTTCGAGGGTGACTTCGGGGCTGGCATGGAACACGAAGCCACCATAACCACGGCCACTTTTGCGTTCGGTGCGGGCGAGGGCGTATTCCTCACCGGTCTTGGGGTCGAGGAATACCGGAAAATCCGCCCCCACCGGGCGAAAGCCCTTGGCGAGCATGTCCTCGGCGCTAGCCCCCACCACGACCCAATCGATGTCAGTGACAGGAATGCCCAGCAGGCGATCGCGAACGGCGCCGCCGACTTTATAGATCTGCATAAAAAACCTCCGTTGGTCCGACAGGATAACCTTTGCGCCAGACGTTCGGAGGTGAAAACGGGGTCAAAGATGAATGACGGCCAAGTCCAGGCGGCCATAGTCTCCTTCGGTTTGTTCGGTTCTGGGCGGCACGTGATGGGTTTTCATCACCTGGTCGCCCTGCAAGGTTTCCAGGTGAATGTCGAACCCCCAGAGGCGGTGCAGGTGCTTGAGGACTTCGTCGGTTGAATCGCCCAGCGGTTTGCGATCGTGCGCCTGATGACGCAGCGTCAGCGAGCGATCGCCCCTGCGATCGATGCTGTAGATCTGAACGTTGGGCTCGCGATTGCCCAGGTTGTATTGTGCCGCCAGCGTCTCGCGGATGGTGCGATACCCGCTTTCATCATGGATAGCGGGCACCAACAGGTCATCCTTCTGGTCGTCATCGAGGATGCTGAACAGTTTCAGGTCGCGAATGACCTTGGGCGAGAGGTACTGCAGGATGAAGCTCTCATCCTTGAAGCTGCTCATCGCAAATTTAATGGCGGACAACCAGTCCGAGCCGGCAATGTCCGGGAACCAGCGCCGATCTTCCTCGGTAGGGTCTTCGCACATGCGCCGGATATCGCGATACATGGCAAAGCCCAGGGCGTAAGGATTGATGCCGCTGTAGTACGGGCTGTCGAAACCGGGCTGGAACACCACGCTGGTATGGGACGTGAGGAACTCCATCATGAAACCGTCAGTGACCAGGCCTTCGTCATACAGGTCGTTCATCAGCGTGTAATGCCAGAACGTGGCCCAACCCTCGTTCATGACCTGGGTCTGGCGCTGTGGATAAAAATACTGAGCGATCTTGCGCACGATGCGCACGATTTCCCGCTGCCACGGCTCCAGTAGCGGAGCGTGTTTTTCAATGAAGTAGAGGATGTTTTCCTGGGGTTCGGCAGGGAAGCGCGCGTTGTCTTTCTCGCTGTACTTGTCGGCGCCTTTGGGAATGGTGCGCCACAAATCGTTGATCTGCTTTTGCAGATGTTCTTCGCGGTCCTTTTGACGCCGGCGTTCCTCTTCGGCGGAAATCGGATACGGTCGTTTGTAGCGGTCCACGCCGTAGTTCATCAGCGCGTGGCAGGAGTCCAGCAGGTCTTCCACGGCGTCGATGCCGTGACGCTCCTCGCATTGCATGATGTATTGCTTGGCAAATACCAGGTAATCGATGATCGAGCTGGCATCGGTCCAGGTGCGAAACAGGTAGTTACCCTTGAAGAAGCTGTTGTGGCCGTAGCACGCATGGGCCACCACCAGCGCCTGCATGCAGATGGTGTTTTCTTCCATGAGGTAGGCGATGCAGGGGTCGGAGTTGATCACGATCTCGTAGGCCAGCCCCATTTGACCGCGGCTGTAGGATTTCTCGGTACTGAGGAAGTGTTTGCCGTAGGACCAGTGGTGATAGCCCAGCGGCATGCCGACCGACGCGTAGGCGTCCATCATTTGCTCGGCAGTGATCACCTCGATCTGGTTCGGGTAGGTGTCCAGGGCATAACGATCCGCGATACGGCTGATTTCTCGGTCGTAGGCCTGGATCAGCTCGAACGTCCATTCTGAGCCGGTGGAAATGGGCTGGCGTTTCTGCTCTTTTTTGGCGGTCATGTCACTAACCTGCGCTGGAAGAGTTCACGGAAGACCGGGTAGATATCCCCGGCCGAGACCAATTGCTGTTGGGCAAATGTGTCGGAAAACGCTTCGGCGATGCGTTCATATTCGTACCACAACGCCTGATGTTCCCGTGGAGTAATTTCCACATAGGTGTAGTACTGGACGAACGGCATGATCTGGTTGATCAGGATGTCGCGGCAAATGGGCGAATCATCGTTCCAGTTGTCGCCGTCGGATGCCTGGGCTGCATAGATGTTCCACTCATTGGCAGGGTAGCGTTCAGCCATGATTTCCTGCATCAGCTTCAGGGCACTGGAGACAATCGTGCCGCCGGTTTCCCGGGAATAGAAGAACTCCTCTTCGTCCACTTCCCTGGCGCTGGTGTGGTGGCGGATGAACACCACATCGATCTTGTCGTAGTTCCGTTTGAGGAACAGGTACAGCAGGATGAAGAACCGCTTGGCGATATCCTTGGTGGCCTGGGTCATGGAGCCCGACACGTCCATCAGGCAGAACATCACGGCCTTGGAGCTGGGGTTGGGTTGTTTCACCAGTAGGTTGTACTTGAGATCGAAAGTGTCGAGGAATGGCACACGGTGGATCCGTGCGCTAAGTTTTTCGATCTCCGCTTCCAGTTCTTGAATATCGCCAAAATTGTCGGGTTCTTCGCGCTTCAGACGGGCCAGTTCGTCCTTGGCTTCGCGCAATTTTGCCCGGCTGCTACCCGACAACGCGATGCGCCGCGCGTGGGCCGAACGAAGCGTGCGGATGATATTGATGCGCGACGGATTGCCTTCATTGCTGATGCCGGCGCGTACTGTCTTGAAGGTGTCGGTGCCGGTCAGGTTGCGCTTGACCAGGTTGGGTAGCTCCAGGTCCTCGAACATGAACTCAAGGAATTCCTCCTGGGTAATCTGGAACACAAACTCATCCATGCCCTCGCCGGAGTTGCCGGCCTTGCCCGGACCTCTCCCGCCACCTCCGCCTTGCGGACGTGGAATGTGTTCGCCGCTGGTGAATTCCTTGTTGCCGGGGTGCACGACGGTCTGTTTGCCGCCACGCCCGTGGTGAAGCACCGGCTCGTCGATGTCGCGTCCGGGGATGCTGATCTGCTCGCCATGTTCCATGTCGGTAATGGAGCGGCGGCTGACCGCCTCTTCAACGGCCTTCTTGATGTGGTCACGGTAACGCCGCAGAAACCGCTGGCGGTTCACCGTGCTCTTGTTCTTGCCATTTAGGCGTCGGTCGATCACATAGCTCATAGGTGGCCCTCTGGGCAGCTTCAAGTTGTGAGCTACAAGCTGCAAGTAGGCGCGGTGCCCCGGATATCAGGTTTACGCGCTTTTTTCTTGCAGCTTGTAGCTTGTAGCTTGCTACTGCCTCACTGCGATTTCCGGACCCGCAGGTACCACTCGGAGAGCAGGCGTACCTGTTTGTCGGTGTAGCCACGTTCGACCATGCGTGTGACGAAGTCGTTGTGTTTTTGCTGGTCCTCCTTGCTGGCCTTGGCGTTGAAGCTGATGACCGGCAACAGGTCTTCGGTGTTGGAGAACATCTTCTTCTCGATGACCACTCGCAGCTTTTCGTAGCTGAGCCAGGTCGGGTTCTTGCCGTTGTTGTTGGCCCGGGCTCGCAAGACAAAGTTGACGATTTCGTTGCGGAAATCCTTGGGATTGCTGATCCCGGCCGGTTTCTCGATTTTTTCCAGTTCCTCGTTCAACGCCACACGGTTGAGGATTTCGCCCGTTTCCGGATCGCGGTATTCCTGGTCCTGGATCCAGAAGTCCGCGTAAAGCACGTAGCGATCGAAGATGTTTTGCCCATATTCGCTGTAGGACTCCAGGTACGCGGTCTGGATTTCCTTGCCGATGAACTCGATATAACGCGGAGCCAGGTATTCCTTCAGGAAGCGCAGATAACGCTCGCGGGTTTCCGCCTGGAATTGTTCCTGCTCGATTTGCTGTTCCAGCACATACAGCAGGTGAACCGGGTTGGCGGCGATCTCGTGTGGATCGAAGTTGAATACCTTGGACAGGATCTTGAAGGCGAAGCGTGTGGACAGACCGTTCATCCCTTCATCGACCCCCGCGTTGTCGCGGTATTCCTGGATCGACTTGGCCTTCGGATCGGTGTCCTTGAGGTTTTCACCGTCATACACCCGCATCTTCGAATAGATGTTTGAGTTCTCCGGTTCCTTGAGGCGCGACAGCACGGTGAACTGGGCAAGCATTTTCAGCGTGTCAGGGGCGCAGTGGGCCTTGGACAGCGAGCTGTTGAACAGTAGTTTGTCGTAGATCTTCACCTCATCGGTGACTCGCAGGCAGTACGGCACCTTGACGATATAGATCCGGTCGATGAAGGCCTCGTTGTTCTTGTTGTTGCGGAAGGTGTGCCATTCCGACTCGTTGGAGTGCGCCAGCAGGATGCCGCTGAACGGAATCGCCCCCAGGCCCTCGGTGCTGTTGTAGTTGCCTTCCTGGGTTGCGGTCAGCAGGGGGTGCAGCACTTTGATGGGTGCCTTGAACATCTCGACGAATTCCATCAGGCCCTGGTTGGCCCGGCACAGCGCACCCGAATAGCTGTAGGCGTCGGCATCGTTCTGTGGAAACTCCTCCAGCTTGCGGATATCGACCTTGCCCACGAGGGCCGAAATGTCCTGGTTGTTTTCATCCCCCGGTTCGGTCTTGGCTACCGCGATCTGGTTGAGGATCGAAGGGTAGAGCTTGACCACCCGGAACTGGCTGATGTCACCACCGAACTCGGCCAGGCGCTTGGTGGCCCATGGCGACATGATGGTATTGAGGTAGCGGCGCGGAATGCCGAAGTCTTCTTCCAGAATCGCGCCATCTTCGGTGGCGTTGAACAGCCCCAGGGGGGATTCGAACACTGGCGAACCCTTGATGGCGTAGAAGGGCACCTTTTCGATCAGTTCCTTGAGCTTCTCGGCCAGGGACGATTTACCGCCGCCGACGGGACCAAGCAGGTACAGGATCTGTTTCTTCTCTTCCAGACCCTGAGCCGCGTGGCGGAAATAGGACACGATCTGGTCGATGCATTCTTCCATGCCATGGAAGTCCTGGAAGGTCGGATAGCGGCGAATCACTTTGTTGGAAAAGATCCGCGAAAGCCTCGAATTGGCCGAGGTATCCAGCAGTTCCGGTTCTCCGATTGCCAGCAACAGGCGTTCAGCAGCCGATGCGTAGGCGCTGCGGTCCTGTTTGCAGAGATCGAGGTATTCCTGCAGCGAGTATTCCTCCTGCCGCGTGGACTCGAAACGTTGCTGGAAGTGGCTAAAAATACTCATGACGTCACCTCGCTCGATACGTGGAGCCGGTGTCGGATCAATCAGTCGATGCTGGTCGGCCGCTGGGAACCCAGCTGCCGTTTACCCCCCAGAATGCTTTCAGAAATGCCGTCTCCTGAAAGCTGTCTCCCGATGAACCCGCGCGCCGGTGTACCGGCTCTCCCCTGTTTTGGATGGCCTGAGGCTAAGGATAGTTCGGAATCGGAGAGGTAAAGGTTGAATGCGTAATAAGTTGTGGCAGGCCGTTCGTCCGCCGTCACCCAAACCCGCGGTTCACGTGGGCTTGGGCGTCATAAAAATTATTCCGGGTTGCCTGGGGCTGTTTCTGCAGGATAAATCGTGCGCCACAGCTCAAAGCCGCCATCCAGGCTATAGACATCGGAGAAGCCTTGGCTGACCAGGTAAGCGGCTGCGCTTTGGCTGGAGTTGCCGTGATAACAGACCACCACCACGGGAGCATCGAGGTCCGCATTGCGGATGAATTCGGACAGGGAGTGGTTATCCAGATGGGTCGAGCCGCTTATGTGCAGGGCGGCGAATGTGGCCGGATCTCGAACGTCGACCACAACCGCGCCTGTTTCACGCAGGGCCTGGGCCTGTTCTGGGGGAATACGTTTAAATGCGGTCATTTAGGACTCCTGTAGCCTGACGCGCGGCACCGATCAAACGATGGTAGCGGTGGTTACTGATGCAATGGTCGAATGATGAAGGGGCTTGGTGTGACCCTGTTCGTCACACTCGCAACGCAGCTGCTCGCCCGAGTCGACGTTCATCAGCGTCATCGCGCTGCCCCACACGCAGCCGGTATCAAGGGCGAAAACCCCGGGTTCGTCGGATTGGCCCTCCAGTGCCGCCCAATGCCCGAAAATAATCTTCAGGTTACGGGTCTTGCGCTCTTTGTGTTTGAACCAAGGGGCATAGCCGGGTGGCGCGGTCTCGATGCCGTCCTTAGCCTTGAGGTCCAGCTTACCGTCGCGGGTGCAGAAACGCATGCGGGTGAAGTAGTTGGTGATGACTCGAAGACGAGCGGTGCCGGTGAGATCGTTATCCCATTTGACCGGCTCATTGCCGTACATGCCATCCAGGTAGGGGCCGAACAGGTTGTCGTCGCGCAGCGCTTGTTCGACTTCGCCGGCGCACTTGAGCGCCTTGCGCAAGGACCACTGGGGTGGGATACCGGCATGCACCAGCGCCAGGTTGCGCTGCTCGTCGTAGTGCATGAGTTTTTGCAGGCGCAGCCATTCCAGCAGCTCGACGCAATCGGGGGCATCGAGGATCTCGCTCAATGTGTCGGATTTTTTCAGGCGCTCGATGTTCTGCCAGGCGGCCAGCAGGTGCAGATCATGATTGCCGAGTACGCAGACCAGCGAATCACGGATGTTGTAGAGGAAACGCAAGGTCTCAAGCGATTGTGGGCCGCGATTGACCAGGTCGCCCACCAGCCACAGCGTGTCTTTCTGCGGGTCGAAGGCGACCCGTTCCAGCAGGCATTTGAGCGGGTCAAGGCAACCTTGCAGATCGCCGACCGCATACGTAGCCATCAGTGCAAGGCTCCGGGCACCGCCAGGCGAAAGGGCTTGATGATGGCGTCGAAGCGCATGCCGTCCTCTGCCAGCATCTGGTAGGTGCCCTGCATGGTGCCGACCTGGGTGGTCATCACCGTCCCGCTGCTGTAGCTATGGCTTTTCCCAGCCTCGATCAGCGGTTGCTGGCCGACCACGCCCTCGCCGCGCACATGCTCGACATGACCATCGCCGTCGGTGATGACCCAATGTCGCGACAGCAGCCTGGCCGGCAGTGAGCCGTTGTTGCTCACGGTAATGGTGTAGGCGAAGGCGAAACGGTTGTGCTCGGGTTGCGACTGTTCTGCCAGAAAGCGGGTGGCGACGCTGACGTCGACCTGATAACGAAGATCGGACATGCAAAAAAGGCCTTAAAAGCGAAGCGGGACGCGGGCGTAGCTGATGAGATCAGTCTAGGCCAAGTATCGGGTAGTAGACCAGACGTCCCACCCGATAGCGATGAGCTTGTCAGCTGGCGTCAGCTTTCGGTGCTACCTGTTCGCTGAGCTTGTCGGCCAGGCGCACGAAAGCCGCCAGGTCCAACTGTTCGGGACGCAGGCTGCCATCAACGCCAGCGGCTTCGATTTCGGCACTGCTGAGCAGTAATTTCAGGGTGTTGCGCAGGGTTTTGCGCCGCTGATTGAAGGCTTCGCGCACGACGCGCTCCAGGAGGCGATGATCCTTGGCCGGGTGCGGCAGGACGGCATGCGGCACCAGCCGGACGATGGCCGAATCGACTTTTGGTGGCGGATTGAATGCCCCTGGGCCGACGTTGAACAGATGTTCGACCCGGCAGTGGTACTGAACCATGATCGACAAGCGACCCCAGTCACCGCCGCCAGGGCCTGCAGCGAGCCGTTCGACCACCTCTTTTTGCAACATGAAGTGCATGTCGCGGATCAGGCCAGCGTTGCTCAGCAGGTGAAAGATCAGCGGCGTGGAGATGTTGTACGGCAGATTTCCCACCACCCGCAGGCTGTTGGGCGTAGCCTCCAGGCTCTTGAAGTCGAACTTCAGCGCGTCGCCCTGGTGCAGGTTGAAATTGCTCATGCCAGCGAACTGCTGGTTGAGGATCGGGATCAGGTCCTTGTCCAGTTCCACCACGTCCAGTTGCGCACCACTGCCGAGCAGGCCTTCGGTCAGGGCGCCCTGACCCGGGCCAATCTCCAGCAGACGATCGTCAGGTTTGGCATTGATGGAGCGCAGGATGCGATCGATTACGCCTGCGTCATGCAGGAAGTTCTGGCCGAAGCGCTTGCGCGCGCGGTGTTGGTATTGCTCGGTCATAAATGGGTCTCGGCCATCTGGTAGGCGGTTTCCAGGGCGACCTGCAGGCTGCCGGTATCGATCCTGCCGCTGCCGGCCAGGTCCAGGGCGGTGCCATGGTCCACTGACGTGCGGATGATCGGCAGGCCCAGGGTTATATTGACCGCCGCGCCGAAGCCTTTGTACTTCAGCACGGGCAGGCCCTGATCGTGGTACATCGCCAGCACTGCGTCGCAGTGCTCCAGATATTTGGGGGTAAACAGAGTGTCGGCAGGCAGCGGGCCACGCAGGTCCATGCCCTCGCTGCGCAAGCGCTCCAAGGTGGGTTCTATGGTGTCGATTTCTTCATGGCCCAGATGCCCGCCTTCACCGGCATGGGGGTTGAGCCCACACACCAGGATACGGGGCCGGGCGATGCCGAACTTTTCTTGCAGGTCAGCGTGCAATATCCGCGTGACCCGCTCCAGGCGTTGTGGGGTGATGGCGTCGGCGACATCCCGCAAGGGCAGGTGAGTGGTCACCAGCGCTACGCGCAGGCCACGAGTGGCGAGCATCATTACCACCTGTGTGGTGTGGGTCAGGTCCGCCAGGAATTCGGTGTGCCCGGAAAAGGCAATCCCGGATTCGTTGATCACGCCCTTATGCACCGGAGCGGTGATCATGCCGGCGAAACTCCCGTCCAGGCAGCCCTGGCCAGCGCGGGTCAGGGTTTGCAGGACGAATGCCGCGTTGGCCTCGTCCAGTTGCCCGGTAACCACCGGGGCGCCCAGCGGCGTATCCCAGACATACAGGCTATTGGCGGGTGCCGGGACATCCGGCCAGGCTTGCGGTGTCACGGGCAGCAGGTCGACGGCCACCCCCAACTGCGCGGCTCGCTCGAGGAGCAGGTCGCGGCTGGTGATGGCTATCAGGGGATGTGGCTGGGGTTGCGAGGCGAGCAGCAGGCACAGGTCGGGACCAATGCCGGCAGGCTCGCCGGGTGTCAGCGCGAAACGCTTGGGTTTCACTGCGCTGCCTGGTCTGCACCAGGAAGTTTGATTTCGACGTAGGCTTCGTCGCGGATCTGACGCAGCCAGGTTTGCAGCTCTTCGTCGTACTTGCGGTTGCGCAGCACGGTCATCGCCTGTTGTTCACGAGCCTGGGTAGTGCTGTCGGTGGCGCGGCGGCCAAGGACTTCCAGTACGTGCCAGCCATAAGGGCTCTTGAACGGCTTGGACAGCTGGCCTTGGGGTGTTTCGGCCATCACCTGGCGGAACTCGGGTACCAGTGCGTTCGGGTCAACCCAGTTCAGGTCGCCGCCGTTGAGGGCTGAACCCGGGTCTTCCGAGAAGCTCTTGGCCAGCTCGGCGAAATCTTCACCCGCTTCGATGCGCTCATAAAGCTTTTCCGCCAGGCGCTTGGTTTCGGCTTCGCTGCGGATCTCGCTCGGTTTGATCAGGATATGACGAACATGCACTTCGTCACGCACCTGAGTACCGCCACCGCGTTTTTCCAACAGTTTGAGAATGATGAAGCCGCCGGGCGTACGGGCTGGCTGGGTGATATCACCCACAGCCATGCTGCTCAGTTCGCGATCGAACGGAGGTGGCAGTTGGGCGGCCTTGCGCCAGCCCATATCACCGCCTTCCAGTGCGTTGTCACTGGCAGACTTGGCAATGGCCACCTGACCGAAGTCGGCGCCTTGCTTGAGCTGCTGGTAGATGTCCATCGCCTGGCGGTAAGCATTCTGGATGGCTTCGGAGTTGGCGCTTTCCGGCGTAGGAACCAGGATGTTCGCGAGGTGCAGTTCCTCGGAAAGCTGCATTTTGCCCAGATCGGAGGCGAGAAAGTTTTTCACTTCCTGCTCGGACACCTGGATGCGTTCGGCTACACGACGCTGGCGCACACGGCTGATGATCATCTCGCGGCGGATCTGATCGCGAGCGTCCTCGTAAGAGAGGCCGTCGCGAGCCAGCGCGGCGCGGAACTGGTCAACGGTCATGTTGTTGCGCTGGGCAATGGTGCCGACGGCCTGGTTCAGTTCTTCATCAGTGATGCGGATGCCCGAGCGTTCGCCAATCTGTAATTGCAGATTTTCGACGATCAGGCGTTCGAGCACCTGTTGATCCAGCACGCCCGGAGGCGGCAGGCCGCCTCCGCGCTTGGCGATGGTCTGCTGCACTTCGTGGACACGCTGGTCCAGCTGGCTTTGCATGACCACGTCGTTATCGACGATGGCCACCACTTTGTCGATGGGTTGTACCGCGGCGTTGGCCGCGGTACCCAGGAACAGCGCGCCCAGCATCAGCGGGCGCAGACAATCAGAAAGCTTGGTCTTCACGTTCACGATAACCTTGGATGCCTTTGTCGAGGAAGCTCTCTACCTTGGCGCCGGTGAGGCCGCCGAGTCCCTTCAGGACAATTTGGAGGAAGATGCCGTGGTCGCCCTTTTCGTTTTCCGGGGCGGCTTGACTGAACTCTTCATAGTCGACCCAGTAACGGTTGATCAGGCGCAGTTTCCAGCAGCAGTTGTCGTATTCGAAACCACCGAAGGCTTCCAGGGTACGGTTGCGGTTGTAGTCATACTGCCAGCGGCTGATGAGGTTCCACTGCGGCACGACTGGCCAGATGACCGAGAAGTCGTGCTGCTTGATTTTGTAGTAGTCCTTCACGTAGCCCGGAGTGCCGGGAGTGCCGTAGTCGCCGCCGCCCACGGACCATTGGCCAGTAGTCTGGTCGTAGCGGACCTGGTCGTTGCGGTAGCGGTAACCGGCGTTGATGACCTTGTTCGGGTTGTCTTCAGGCTGGTAGTGGAACATCGCGCTGCCCGAGCGAGGGCTGCGGGTGTCCGGGTCCCAGTTGTAGGTAGCCGTGGTGCGCCAATCGCGGTTCCAGCGGAACTCGTACTCGAGTGCGTAGGGAGATACGTCTGACTTGGCATCTTCACGAGTGTTGAAATCGATGCCCGGCAGTTGAACTTCGCGGTCCTTGAAGTAAAAGGCCTGGCCGACGCTGACGCGCTGGCGCTCGAAACCGTTTTCCTGGATCCAGCGGCTGGTCACGCCCAGGGAGAGTTTGTTCTCGTCGCCGACACGGTCGGAGCCGGAGAAACGGTTGTCCCGGAACAGCGAGGAGTAGCTGAAGGTGGATTCGCCAGTGTCGAAAACCGGGATGTCGCTCTGATCTTTCTCTGGGACATAGAGGTAGAACAGGCGCGGCTCCAGGGTTTGACGATAGTTACTGCCAAACCACTGGGTGTCCCGGTCGAAGTACAGACCGCTGTCGATGCTGGCAATTGGAACCCCGCGGCTCTGGCTGCCACTGTAAGTACCCCGCAGGCGATCAGTTTCGGCAGATTGTGCGGCGATTTGCGATTTACCGGTGCCGTCCAGATCCAGGTCGTACTGAGTGTATTGATACTTCAGCGCCGGCTTGATGTAGCCGTACGTCGCCTCCATCGGCAGGCTCATGACCGGTGCCAGGTTCAGGCGATTGCCGTTAGCCCTTGCCAGGCCGCGAACGTTGGTGTCCAGCCACGGCTCGGTGTTGCCGTCCTCGTCGGAGTAGTTACCCGTCCGCAAATCCCGATCAAACCGCACCAATTCCGTCTTGTAAGCGAAATCCAGACCATACGGGTGTTGCGGCAGTGCGCCATTGAAGGTGATCTGCGGCAGGCGGTTATACGGCGTGATTTTCGAAATCGTTGCCATCTGGTAAGCCTGGGCATTCACTCGCGCAACGTAGCTGTCACCCCGATAGCTGACCGCACCTTGCTGGTTCACGTATTCCCTGGACTCGACACCAATCTGGTCGGTCTGCAGATCCTGGAAGTAATAAGGATCGCTGATCTTGGTGTAGTCGACTTCCGTCAGCACGCGCGAATCGAGCCCGCCCTTGTGCTGCCAGTTGTACATGTAACGGGTCTTGCTGTAGTCGGACTGCTTGCTACGTTCGTCCTCTTCATCGTTGAGGTACGCCGCACCGAACTGACCTTCGCTGGACTTGGTCAGGTAGCGGAATTCGCCTTCCATCAGCAGGCCGCGCTTGCTCATGTAGCGCGGGTACAACGTGGCATCGTAGTTGGGTGCCAGGTTGAAGTAATACGGAGTGACCAGCAAAAAGCCGGTATCGCTGCCGGTGCCAATAGTCGGCGGCAGGAAGCCGGACTGGCGACGGTCATCGATCGGGAAATAGATGTACGGCGTATACAGGACCGGGAAGTCCTTGACCCGCAGCGTCACGTTGGTCGCGGTGCCGAAGCCGGTAGCCGGGTTCAGGGTGATGTTGTTGCCCTTGAGCGTCCAGGCGTTGCTGCCCGGCTCGCACGTGGTGTACGTCCCGTCCTTGAGGCGGATGATCGCGTTTTCGGCACGCTTGGCGTACAGCGCGTTGCCGCGGATGCGCGACTTGTGCATCACGTATTCGGCGTTGTCGACCTTGGCTTCGCCGGTGTCCAGTTGCACATCGGCGTGGTCGCCGACGATCAGCGCACCGTTGTCACGAACGCGCACGTTGCCGCTCAACTCACCGCGATTTTCAGCCTGGTACAGGTTGGCCTCGTCGGCCTCGACCTGCATGCTGCCTTGACGCATGACCACGTCGCCGGCGAGCGTCGCCACCTGTTCTTCCTGCTGGTAGCGCGATGCCTTGGCGCCGAGGAAGGTCGGAGCGTCGCTTTTGTCCGTCTTGTCATTCATGCCAGGACGAACAGGCTCGATATAGGCACCAGCGCAATAAGGACCGGTTTCGGCCAATTGGGCAGGGGTGAGGTTCTCCCGTGGAACCCAGTCCAGGTGACTGTAGTCCGCACTGCGAGACTTCAGGCCGCGGCCCTTGGCTTCGGTGACGAGCACGGGCTTGTCGCCGACTTCTTCGCCCGAGCTGCTGTCGGCCGGAGCGTCGCCGCTGGCGGAAACCGCACTGCCGTCATGCACCGGGCGCGGCGGCAATGCAGCAGCCGGCGTCTTGGGCGAACAGTCCCAGGCACCCGAAGCGGAGACGGAGCAGTCATACTGCTGCGCCGCGACGACGAATGAAGAGGCCAGGGGTTGCAGGGCCAGCAGACTGCCGGTGACCAGCAACGGAAATTTTTTACGAAACGCGGGGGATTTCAATGCCATCTTATTAGTCCGGGCTTCCTGCGTGCCATCTGCCCGCGGTGTGGGCCGCACGCCTCTCGATGGTCTGAAAAAGATGCTGGATAATAAAGCATGACCCGCTTGACGGCTAGCGCCGTCGGAGACCCTTGCAATGCCTGACCAAGATGTACGCTTGCAACACCTGAAAGTTTGGCTCGATGAACAGCTGCCGATCCTTTTTGTTCAACAGGGCTGGGGCGCCGTCCCCCCGGCCACGTTGACCGCGGCCAGCAGCGACGCGAGTTTCCGCCGTTATTTCCGCTGGGAAGGCGAGGGCCGCAGTTTGATCGTGATGGATGCGCCACCGCCCCAGGAAAACTGCAAACCCTTCGTGGACATTGCGTTTTTGCTGGCGAAATCCGGCATCAACGTGCCAAAAATTTATGCCGAAGACCTCGATCGCGGTTTTCTTTTGCTCAATGACCTGGGCAATCAGACTTATCTGGACGTGATCACCGACGAAAATGCCGACGAATTATTCCGCGATGCCTTGCAGGCCCTCATGGCTTTTCAACAACTGCCGATGGTCGCGCCACTGCCCAGCTACGACGTCGCTTTGCTGCGCCGGGAGCTGGAGCTGTTTCCTGAGTGGTACGTCAAGCATGAACTGGGCATCGAATTCGATGCTGCTCAACAAGCGCTCTGGCAACAGGCCAGCGACCTTCTGATCAACAGCGCGCTGGCTCAGCCGAAAGTGCTGGTGCATCGCGACTATATGCCGCGCAACCTGATGCTCAGCGAACCGAACCCCGGCGTGCTGGACTTTCAGGATGCGGTCTATGGCCCGGTGACCTATGACGTGACATGCCTGTTCAAGGACGCTTTTCTCAGTTGGCCCGATGAGCGCGTGCGCGGCTGGCTCGAGGGTTACTGGCAGCAGGCCGGTGCGCTAGGTATTCCGGTCCAGCCGGACTTCGAGGACTTCCTGCGGGCCAGCGACCTGATGGGCGTGCAGCGCCATCTCAAGGTCATCGGGATTTTCGCGCGTATTTGCCACCGCGACGGCAAGCCGCGTTACCTGGGCGATGTGCCGCGCTTCTTTGCCTATATAGAAGCGGTCATTGCCCGTCGTCCTGAACTGGCGGAACTCGATCAGTTGCTCTCCAGCCTGCGGCAATCGGCCGGAGCGATAGCATGAAAGCGATGATCCTGGCGGCGGGTAAGGGGGAGCGCATGCGCCCCTTGACCCTCACCACGCCCAAACCGCTGGTTCGCGCCGGCGGCGTTCCCTTGATCGAATACCATCTGCGTGCCTTGGCTCGGGCCGGGTTCAGAGACATTGTGATCAATCACGCCTGGCTCGGTCAGCAAATCGAAGATTATCTGGGGGACGGTTCCCGTTTCGGCGTGAGTATCCAATTCTCCCCGGAGGGTGAGCCGCTGGAGACCGGCGGTGGCATTTTCCGCGCCCTGCCGTTGCTGGGCGATGAAGCGTTCGTGGTGATCAATGGCGACATCTGGACCGACTACGATCTCAGCGCCTTGCGCCGGCCTCTCGACGGCCTGGCGCATTTGGTGCTGGTGGATAATCCCGAACACCACCGGGGGGGCGATTTCATCCTGGCCGACGGACAGATTCATGATGGCGGGGACGCTGCCGACAAACTGACCTACAGCGGCATTGCCGTCTTGCATCCGCGGTTGTTCGAGGGCTGCTCGGACGGCGCGTTCAAACTCGCACCGCTGCTACGCAAGGCCATGGCCGAGGGCCTGGTCAGCGGCGAGCACCTGAAGGGACACTGGGTGGATGTAGGGACTCATGAACGTTTGGCGCAGGTTGAAATCTTGATAGAAGCGAGCCGTTGATATGTGGTGGCCAGGGACTCTGATTGGAGCCGGGGCGGGCTTTGCCATAGCCAGCATTCCGGGGGCCATGCTGGGTGCGTTGTTAGGACAGGCGTTGGATCGGCGACTTAATCTGCAAGGCTGGGCGCAGGTGCGCGAGCGTTTGGGTGGTCGGCCAGCGTTACGCAACGATGAGTTGCTGTTTGTACTGCTTGGGCGACTGGCCAAGAGCGATGGCCGAGTGGTCGATGGTCACATCCAACAGGCTCGTCAGGAAATGCGCGCCCTGGACTTGAGCGAACCGGCGCAGCGCCGGGCGGTCGCGGCATTCAACCGGGGCAAAACCGGAAACGACCATTTGCGCGGTTATTTGCGTCGCCTTGCGACCCAGCCCCATGCGGCGGAAGGCGTGCTGCGGGCCTGCTGGCGGATGGTCTGGGCCGATGGTCGCGCAGGCACCGGCGAGCGTGAGTTGCTTGCCCAGTGGGGCAAGTGGCTGGGTTGGACGCCGCAGCAGGTCCAGGCACTGGCGGTGGATTACGAACCACACAAACATTCGCTGCCCAACAACGGTGTGACCTATCAGGAAGCGTTGCGTTTGCTGGGGGTTTCGGCCACCAGCGAGCCGTCGCAGATCAAGCGGGCTTACCGTCGCCTGCTCAGCCGTCACCACCCGGACAAGATTGCCGGTAGTGGGGCGACGCCATTGCAGGTCCGTGACGCCACCGACAGAACCCGAGAGTTGCATAACGCCTATCGGTTGATCCGCGAGCGGCGGGATTTTCGCTAGAAGGTGATAGCCGCTGTGGCTGGCTTGGGGTTTGCCTAAGCCTCACTCCCCCGGCTTTTGCGGGTTCAACCACCCGCGAACCCGACGAAACAGCTGTTCCTGCTGTGCCGATGAATTGGGCACTGCTTTGAGCGATACCTGACTGAAGCTAGAACCTTTAAGACGTTTGCTGGCCTGCAGGCGCTCCAGTGCTTCATTGCGATCCTGCGGTTTGTCCATGTAGAAGATGTCGACGGTCGCCAGTTTCAAGGTGGGGGTCAGTTCGGCCAGGGCGGGTTTGACTGTGACCGGAGTCTGGGCGGCGACCATCACGAAACGCTCTATCTGCGAAGGTTGTTTTTCATTCAGGTAGCGTGCCGCCCAATAGGCGCCGGTGCCGTGGCCCAGCAAAACAATGCTGCGGGCGCTCTGCTGTTCGGCGTAAGCCAGTGCCGCATCGATACGGGCAAAGATACGTTCGGCATCGGCCAGAAGGTGTTCCTCGTTGGTTTGGGCAACGACCGGATCCACAGCGTCGGCCTCGCCGCCCGCCACCTGTTCAATCGGTGCTGCGGTGGTGGCGTCCGGTGCTGCGCCGGCCACGTCGGCCGGTTTGGTTTCGGGAGGAGTTTCCACGACGCGCGGTGCGATGACGTCGCTTTGCAGATCCGGCAGGGTGATACTCAGGCTACTCCACTCAATGTCCGGTAGTTTTTTGCGCAATGGGCCGATCACTTGAGGCCAGTCAGCAGTTTCGCCGGCGCCGGGGACTATGATGACCGCGCCTTGGGGCTCGCTAGTGTTGGCCGGCTTCCAGAGAGCCAGGAAAGTGTCGCTGCCGGTCTGTAGCTGTTGTTGCTCCTGAAGAGGGAGATTTCGTTCAAGTGCCGTCGCTTCTTCCTCGCTACGCTCGAGTAAAGGCGGACGTTCGACCGGTTTTTCCTCGGCGGTTTGATCGGCCGCCGCGGGCGTCGGTTCTTCAGCCTGTACAGAAAAGGCACTCGGCAGGATCAGCGACAGGCACAATGCTGGCAATGCCAGGCGATAAACAAAGGGCATCGGATATTCCAGGGCCAGAAGTATTTCCGGCAGCCTAATGGGTTGGTCAGTATTTGTCAGTGCGTGAGACTTCGAAGATGCGTTTTTGCTGCCTGTGGGTTATCGGCTGTTTATGGCTTCCCTTGATGGCGTGGGCCGCGCCTGCACCGTCGGTAAATGAAGTGCAACTGGACGCAGGCCAGCGACAATGGCTGCTCCAGCATCCGCAACTGCGCGTCGGGCTCGTGTTGCAGGCGCCGTATGCGCAATATGACCGGCGCTTGCAGCGTCTGTCCGGTACCAATGTCGAGCTGATGCAATGGTTGGGCAAGGCGTTGAATGTCGAGCTGACCTGGCGCAATTTCCAGGACGTGGCGCAACTGGAAGCGGCGTTGCGCTCCGGTGAGGTGGACGTTGCCCCAGGACTGACCCAGACCCCGGCCGGGCTGCGTCTCTGGCGGTTTTCCGACCCCTACATGCGCGTGCCGCAATTGATCGTCGGCCAGAAGAAAGGTGCCGAAGGGGTCGAACTGGAAAAGCTCGATGCTCAAGTGCGGGTGGCGGTGCGCATGCCCAGCACCACGGCCGATTATTTGCGCAGCAATTACCCGACGTTGAATCTTCAAGGCGTACCGTTGGAACGCCAGGCCCTGCAACTGTTGTTGAGTCAACAGGCCGGTTACGCGGTGGTCGATGAGGCGCAGCTAGGGCGATTGATGGTCGAGCCCGAATTCTCCGGGCTGGTGGTCGTGGGCGATATCGGCCTGCCGCAACTGTTGCGCGTCGCCACCCGCCGGGATTGGCCGGAGTTGGCCGACATCATCGAGAGCGGTTTGCAGGCGATTCCGGCCAAGGAACTTGAGCAATTGCACAGTCGCTGGCTCAAACCCCAATATCCGCGGCTGACCGATTCCCCGGGTTTCTGGCAAAACCTGACCCTGTTGCTGCTGGCCCTGCTCTTGAGCTGCGTGGCCATCGTGTTCTGGCAGCGCCGCGAGCAAAGGGCGCTGGAACGGCGCCTGCGCTACGCGCGAAATGACATCGCCCAGCGGGCCGCCAGCGAGGAAGCCCTGCGCCTGACGCAATTTTCCATCGATCAAAGCACTGTCGGCATTCTCTGGGTCAATTGGGATAGCCATGTACGCTATGCCAATCGCGCTGCCGAAATCATGCTGGGCTATGCGCCGGGCGCCATCATTGAGCGACCCTTGATCGACTTCGAACCGGGCCTGCACATGGATCGCTGGCTGAACCTGTGGAAGCGTGCCCGGGCCAGCGAGGAGGGGCCACAGAGTTTCGAAACCGAATGCGTGCGGGCCGATGGAAGTATCCTTCCAGCCGACGTTTCCTTGAGCTTCCTGCGTTTTCGAGATGCCGAATACCTGGTGGTCTACATAAACGACGTAACCGAGCGCCGTCGTGCGCTGGCGGCGCTGCGCGAAAGCGAGGCGCGCTTGCAGGGGATCGCCGCCAACGTCCCGGGCCTGGTCTTTCGCCTGGAACGGGCCCCCGTGACCGGGCAGATCGACTTTGCCTACATCAGTGAAGGCAGCGAAAGCCTCGTGGGGTATTCCCCCGCGACCCTGGCCCGTAGCGACACCGGCCTGCGCAGCCTCGTACACCCTCAGGACAAGGCCAGTTACCACCGCACTCAGGACCAGGCGCTGGACAGCGACAGCGACTGGTCGTGGCAGGGCCGCATTCTGACCCGCGAAGGTCGGGAGCGCTGGGCCGAGATCAAGGCCATTACCCGTCGTCTCGAGGACGGTGCCTACGTCTGGGATGGCATCGTCTGGGATATCACCGAAAGCAAGCGCATCGAACTCGAGCTGGCCAGCTCCCGGGAACAACTGCGCGAATTGTCGGCGCATCTGGAGAGCGTGCGGGAAGAGGAAAAAGCGCGTATAGCCCGGGAAGTTCACGACGAGCTGGGTCAGATGTTGACGGTCTTGAAGCTGGAAACGTCCATGTGCGAACTGGCCTATGCGCAGCTCGACCCGGGCCTGCAAGAGCGGCTCAACAGCATGAAACGCCTGATTGCCCAACTGTTCCAGTTGGTACGGGACGTGGCGACGGCGCTACGACCTCCGATCCTTGACGCCGGCATCGCCTCGGCCATTGAATGGCAGGCGCGGCGTTTCGAGGCGCGCACGCAGATCCCGTGCCTGGTGCAGGTGCCGGATAACCTGCCACCCTTGAGCGACGCCAAGGCCATCGGCCTGTTTCGGATTCTCCAGGAAGCGCTGACCAATGTGATGCGCCATGCCCAGGCGCATACTGTAGAACTGACGCTGGTGCAGGAAGACGACCAGCTCTGTCTGACGGTGAGCGACGACGGTGTAGGATTCGTTCCCGCCACGGGTCGGCCGACCTCCTTTGGTCTGGTCGGCATGCGGGAGCGGGTGTTGATCATGGGCGGGCAGTTATCGTTGGAAAGTGAGCCAGGGGAGGGTACGACCCTGGCGGTGCGGGTGCCGGTGAATGAGGCCTGATGGTTTTTGGTTGGCTTGGCTGACGCTATCGCGAGCAGGCTCGCTCCCACATTGATTGAGATACATACACGCACACAACCCTGTGGGAGCGAGCCTGCTCGCGATGAGAACCTGAATCTGGAGAAAAGAGTGATCCGTGTACTGGTAGCCGAAGACCACACCATCGTCCGCGAAGGCATTAAACAGTTGATTGGCCTGGCGAAGGACCTGGTGGTCGTGGGGGAGGCGAGCAATGGCGAGCAATTGCTGGAGACCCTGCGGCATGTGCCCTGTGAGGTGGTGTTGCTGGATATCTCCATGCCTGGCGTCAATGGCCTGGAGGCGATCCCGCGGATCCGTGCGTTGAACAATCCGCCGGCCATCCTGGTGTTGTCGATGCACGACGAGGCGCAAATGGCGGCGCGGGCGCTGAAGGTCGGTGCCGCCGGCTACGCGACCAAGGACAGTGACCCGGCCTTGCTGCTCATGGCGATCCGCAAGGTCGCGGCCGGCGGACGTTACATCGACCCGGAGTTGGCCGACCGCATGGTTTTCGAAGTTGGCCTGACCGACAGCCGACCGCTGCACTCGCTGCTGTCCGAGCGCGAATTCTCGGTATTCGAGCGCCTGGCCCAAGGGGCCAACGTCAATGACATCGCCCAGCAATTGGCCCTGAGCAGCAAAACCATCAGTACTCACAAAGCGCGGCTGATGCAGAAACTCAACATCACCTCATTGGCGGAGCTGGTGAAGTATGCGATGGAGCATAAGTTGCTCTAAGCCCACCACAATCCCCTGTGGGAGCGAGCCTGCTCGCGATAGCGTTGGACCATTCAGCGTCGTAGTTGACTGACACACCGCCATCGCGAGCAGGCTCGCTCCCACAGGGGCAGTGTGTCGGCATATCCATTTGCGACACGCCCCAGCACCGCTTTTGCCCTTGCTTGCAGCTTGCAGCTCATAACTCACCACCGTTCTTATCCAATCCCGCCATCCTTGTAGGGAAATCCCTACACCGACTCTTCCATCCGGCTGAGGCTATTCTCTCCTGCGTCCCGATTTGCGCGGCCCCCAGGCTCCACTAGGCTTGATTCACAAGCAGTCATCAATACAAAAGGTGCGGGTATGAGCCAGGTCGATTCAAGCGCGGGGGCCAGTGATGTGCTGGTCAGCTTTCGTGGTGTGCAAAAGAGCTACGACGGCGAGAACCTGATCGTCAAGGACCTCAACCTGGACATTCGCAAAGGCGAATTCCTGACTCTGCTCGGGCCGTCCGGTTCCGGCAAAACCACCAGCCTGATGATGCTCGCCGGGTTTGAAACACCGACCGCCGGCGAGATCCAACTAGCCGGGCGCTCCATCAACAACGTGCCGCCCCACAAGCGTGACATCGGCATGGTGTTCCAGAACTACGCCTTGTTCCCACACATGACCGTTGCCGAGAACCTGGCATTCCCGCTGACCGTGCGCGGCTTGAACAAAAGCGACGTGAGTGATCGGGTCAAGCGCGTCTTGAGCATGGTTCAGTTGGACACGTTTGCCCAACGCTACCCGGCGCAGTTGTCCGGCGGCCAGCAACAGCGCGTGGCCCTGGCCCGGGCGCTGGTGTTCGAGCCGCAGCTGGTGCTGATGGACGAACCCCTCGGCGCGCTGGACAAACAACTGCGTGAGCACATGCAAATGGAGATCAAGCACCTGCATCAGCGCCTCGGTGTGACCGTGGTCTACGTGACCCACGACCAGGGCGAAGCCTTGACCATGTCCGACCGCGTAGCGGTGTTTCACCAGGGCGAAATCCAGCAAATTGCCCCGCCGCGCACTCTCTACGAAGAGCCGAAAAATACTTTCGTCGCCAACTTCATCGGCGAGAACAACCGTCTCAACGGCCGCCTGCATAGCCAAACTGGCGACCGTTGCCTGGTTGAACTGGGGCGCGGTGAAAAGGTCGAGGCCCTGGCGGTGAACGTCGGCAAGCCCGGCGAGCCGGTGACCTTGTCGATCCGCCCGGAACGGGTGAGCCTCAACGGCGCAAGCGAACAATGTGTCAACCGCTTCTCAGGGAGGGTGGCGGAATTCATCTATCTGGGCGACCACGTCCGGGTTCGCCTGGAGGTCTGCGGCAAGAATGACTTCTTCGTGAAACAACCCATTGCCGAGCTCGATCCCGGGCTCACCGTTGGGGACGTGGTTCCGCTTGGCTGGCAAGTCGAGCATGTGCGTGCGCTCGACCCCCTTCTAGAGGCGAATTGATCGCCCCCTGCTGTACCAACACCAACCCTGCACGTGGAGAGAACAATAAATGTTGAGATCCCTGAAGTTCACAGCCCTGACCCTGGGCATGATGGGTGCGGCAAGCGCGATGGCGGCGGGCCCGGACCTGACTGTGGTGTCTTTTGGTGGGGCGAACAAGGCGGCTCAGGCCAAAGCCTTCTACGCACCATGGGAAGCGGCCGGCAACGGTAAGATTATCGCTGGTGAATACAACGGCGAAATGGCCAAGGTCAAGGCCATGGTCGACACCAAGAGCGTTTCGTGGGATCTGGTGGAAGTCGAATCCCCAGAGCTGTCCCGTGGTTGTGACGAAGACATGTTCGAGCAACTGGATCCGGCTCTGTTCGGCAAGGCCGAAGACTACGTCAAGGGTGCCATCCAGCCTTGCGGCGTGGGCTTCTTCGTATGGTCGACCGTGCTGGCCTACAACGCCGACAAGCTGAAAACCGCGCCGACCAGTTGGGCGGATTTCTGGGACACCAAGCAATTCCCGGGCAAGCGTGGCCTGCGCAAAGGCGCCAAGTACACCCTGGAATTTGCCTTGATGGCCGACGGCGTCGCGCCTAAAGACGTCTACAAGGTACTGGCCGGCAAGGATGGCCAGGATCGCGCCTTCAAAAAGCTCGACGAACTCAAACCGAACATCCAGTGGTGGGAAGCCGGCGCCCAGCCGCCGCAATACCTGGCTTCCGGCGACGTGGTCATGAGTTCGGCCTACAACGGCCGGATCGCCGCGGTGCAGAACGAAAGCAACCTGAAAGTGGTGTGGAACGGCGGCATCTACGACTTTGACGCTTGGGCGATCCCACGCGGCCTGGACAAGACCCGCGCCGAAGCTGCGAAGAAATTCATCGCCTTCTCGGTGGCGCCGCAGCAGCAAAAGACCTACTCGGAAAACATCGCCTACGGTCCGGCCAACACCCAGGCTGTACCGCTGCTGTCCAAGGATGTCTTGAAAGACATGCCGACCACCCCGGAAAACATCGCCAACCAGGTGCAGATCGACGTCAGCTTCTGGGCTGATAACGGTGAGCAACTGGAGCAGCGCTTCAACTCCTGGGCTGCCAAGTAACCAAAGCGTTCATGGGTGAACGGGCTTTTGTGGCGAGGGAGCTTGCTCCCGCTTGAGTGCGCAGCACTCACAAAATTGGCGTTGCCGACAAAATTTTGGGGCCGCTTCGCAGCCCAGCGCGAGCAAGCTCGCTCGCCACAATGACTCGTTCCCATAGGTTGGTGTTTTAAAAGAACAGAGGCGGTACGCCGCCTCTGTAACGATCAAAAAGATTTGCGGAGTTCGCCATGGCCATCGCCGTTCCACTGAACGCGGGCACCAGCCCCACCTTGAAGCAGCGGCTCAAGCGCGCCGAGCGGGTCAACCGCTGGAAGGCCCAGGCCTTGATCGCGCCGCTGGTGTTGTTTCTGTTGCTGGTGTTCCTGGTGCCGATCGTGGCGCTGCTGTTCAAAAGTGTCAGCAACCCGGAAGTGGTCAACGGCATGCCGCGCACCGTCGCTGCGGTCGCTGCCTGGGACGGACGTGGGTTGCCAGGCGAGCCGGTATACAAGGCCGCCAGTGAAGACCTGGCCGAGGCCCGCAAGAATCAGACATTGGGCGATTTGTCCAAGCGCCTGAACATGGAACTGGCTGGCTACCGCAGCCTGATGACCAAGACCGCCCGCGCGCTGCCGTTCGCCACTGAGCCGGCCTCCTATAAAGAAGCGATGGAGAACCTCGACGAACGCTGGGGCGATCCGGCGTATTGGCAGGTGATCCGCCGCAACACCAGTGATGTCACCCCGTATTACCTGCTGGCGGCTGTCGATCATCGCATCGATGACCTCGGTGAACTGGCCCCGGCCACCCCCGATCAGGCGATCTACCTGGATATTTTTGCCCGTACGTTCTGGATGGGCCTGGTGATTACCGCGATCTGCCTGGTGCTGGCCTATCCGTTGGCCTACCTGCTGGCGAACCTGCCGTCGCGCCAGAGCAACCTGCTGATGATTTTGGTGCTGTTGCCGTTCTGGACGTCGATCCTGGTACGGGTGGCAGCGTGGATCGTGCTGCTGCAATCGGGCGGACTGATCAACGGTGGCCTGATGGCCATGGGTATCATCGATAAGCCTCTGGAGCTGGTGTTCAACCGCGCTGGCGTCTACATCTCCATGGTCCATATCCTGCTGCCGTTCATGATCCTGCCGATTTACAGCGTGATGAAAGGCATCTCGCCGACTTACATGCGTGCGGCGATTTCCCTGGGTTGCCATCCGTTTGCCAGTTTCTGGCGCGTGTACTTCCCGCAGACCTATGCCGGTGTCGGCGCCGGTTGCCTGTTGGTGTTCATCCTCGCCATCGGCTACTACATCACCCCGGCGCTGCTGGGCAGCCCGAGCGATCAGATGGTCAGCTATTTTGTCGCGTTCTACACCAACACCAGCATCAACTGGGGTATGGCCACGGCGCTCGGCGGGTTGTTGTTGCTGGCAACCGTCGTGCTCTATCTGATTTACAACTGGCTGGTGGGCGCCAGTCGCCTGCGCCTGAGCTGAGGGGAGATTGAAATGCTGAGTCCTTACATGTCCCCCGTCGAGCGGGTGTGGTTCTACAGCTTGCGCATATTCTGCGGGCTGCTCCTGTTGTTCCTGATCCTGCCGGTGCTGGTGATCATTCCGTTGTCGTTCAACTCCGGCAGCTTCCTGGTGTACCCACTGCAAGGCTTTTCGTTGCAGTGGTACCACGATTTCTTCGCCTCGGCGGAGTGGATGCGGGCGCTGAGGAACAGCGTCATCGTGGCCCCGGCGGCGACGGTACTGGCGATGATCTTCGGCACCCTGGCGGCTATTGGCCTGACCCGTGGCGACTTTCCGGGCAAGGCACTGGTGATGGCCCTGGTCATCTCGCCGATGGTGGTGCCGGTGGTGATCATCGGGGTGGCCAGTTACCTGTTCTTCGCGCCGCTGGGGATGGGCAACAGTTTCTTCTCGCTGATCGTGGTCCATGCGGTGCTGGGCGTGCCGTTCGTCATCATCACGGTGTCGGCGACCTTGCAGGGCTTTAACTACAATCTGGTTCGGGCCGCCGCCAGCCTCGGGGCTTCGCCCTTGACCGCGTTTCGTCGGGTGACCCTGCCTTTGATTGCCCCGGGTGTGATCTCCGGCGCACTGTTCGCCTTCGCGACCTCGTTCGATGAAGTGGTGGTGACGCTGTTCCTGGCAGGTCCCGAGCAGGCAACTCTGCCAAGACAGATGTTCAGCGGCATCCGCGAAAACCTCAGCCCCACCATCGCTGCCGCCGCGACGCTGCTGATCGCCTTTTCGGTGATCCTGTTGTTGACTCTGGAGTGGTTGCGTGGGCGTAGCGAGAAACTGCGCACGACCCAAGTCTGAGGATCAATGGCCCATCCACAGATTCCTTTATCGCATTCACGAGCTGAATAGCAGACAACCCGCAATACCGAGCTATCCTTGTGCCAGCCCATACTCGAATAAGAGGCCGCGCACATGAGTCTTTCTTCATTCAAGATCGCCCACAAACTGATCACCGGTGCCGCTGCCATCGAGCAACTGGCGGCCGAGCTGACGCGGCTGGATGTCGACAACCCGCTGATCGTCACCGACGCTGCGCTGGTCAAGTCCGGCACCGTGGAGCTGGCGTTGCAGCATTTGGGCGGGCGTGACTACGAGGTGTTCGACCGGGTCATGCCCGATCCGGAAATCGCCATCGTCGAAGATTGCATGCAGGCCTACCGCGACGGTGGTCATGATGGCTTGATCGGCCTGGGCGGCGGCAGTGCCATCGACATTGCCAAGAGCGTGGCGGCCTACGCTGGTTATCATGGCGAGCTGCAGGACTTGTTCGGCGTCGATCAGGTGCCGCGCAAAGGCCCACCGTTGATCGCCATTCCCACCACGGCCGGTACCGGTTCGGAAGTCACCAACGTAGCGATTCTCTCCGACAAGGCCGCGCAGCTGAAAAAGGGCATTGTCAGCGATTATTTGTTGCCGGACGTCGCGCTGGTCAGCCCGCAGATGACCCTCACCTGTCCACGGGGCGTGACCGCCGCCAGTGGCGTCGATGCGCTGGTGCATGCCATCGAGTCCTACCTGTCGCTCAATGCCTCGCCGATCACCGACGCTTTGGCTATCGGTGCTATAAAACTGATCACCCGCGCCTTGCCCAAGGCCTACGCCAACCCCTCTCATTTGCAAGCTCGCGAAGACATGGCCACTGCAAGCCTGATGGCCGGCATGGCCTTCGGCAATGCCGGAGTCGGGGCCGTGCATGCGCTGGCGTATCCGTTGGGCGGGCGTTTTCACGTGTCCCATGGTGTGGCTAACGCCTTGTTGCTGCCGTATGTCATGGCGTGGAACAAGATGGCGTGCGTCGAGCGCATGCGCGACATCGCCGAAGCCATGGGCATAAAGACCGCGCACCTGAGTGACCTTGAAGCCGCCGACGAAGCCGTGGAGGCCATGGTTGCGCTGTGTGCTGCCGTGGAAATTCCCCAGGGCCTGAGCAGCCTGGGGGTGACGGACGAGGTGATCCCGTCCATGGCGGTGGAAGCGGCCGGAATCGAGCGACTGATGCGCAACAATCCACGCAAACTGAGCGCCAGCGATATCGAGAAGATCTACCGCGCGGCGTATTGATCGTCTGCTACGGTGGGCGCGCCAAATCTTGAGGTATACAATGCGCGCCATCGTGATTTCGCTCAAAACAGGTGCGTCATGCAGCCCTTCGCTATTGCTCCGTCGATTCTCTCCGCCGACTTCGCCCGCCTGGGCGAGGAAGTGGACAACGTTCTGGCCGCCGGCGCCGACATCGTGCACTTCGATGTCATGGACAACCACTACGTACCCAACCTGACCATCGGCCCGATGGTCTGCGCGGCGCTGCGCAAGTATGGCGTCACGGCGCCGATCGACGCGCACCTGATGGTCAGCCCGGTGGATCGCATCGTCGGCGACTTCATCGAGGCTGGCGCCACCTATATCACCTTCCACCCCGAAGCCACGCAGCACGTCGATCGCTCCCTGCAGTTGATCCGTGAGGGCGGTTGCAAGGCTGGCCTGGTGTTCAATCCGGCGACGCCCCTGGACGTGCTCAAGTACGTGATGGACAAGGTCGACATGATTCTGCTGATGAGCGTCAACCCAGGCTTTGGCGGGCAGAAGTTCATTCCTGGCACGCTCGACAAGCTGCGTGAAGCCCGCGCGCTGATCAAGGCTTCGGGCCGCGACATCCGCCTGGAGATCGACGGCGGCGTGAACGTCAACAACATCCGCGAAATCGCAGAGGCCGGTGCCGACACCTTTGTCGCAGGCTCGGCAATTTTCAATGCGCCGGACTACAAAGAGGTCATTGAAAAAATGCGTGCCGAACTGGCCCTGGCCCGTCCATGAGCGGGTTCGAGCAGCTGTTTCCCGGCAGTTTGCCGCGTCTGGTGATGTTCGACCTTGATGGCACTCTGGTCGACTCGGTGCCGGACCTGGCGGCGGCGGTGGACAACATGCTGCTCACGCTCGGCCGCCCGACCGCCGGAATTGACGCCGTGCGCCACTGGGTCGGCAACGGCGCGCCGATGCTGGTGCGCCGGGCCCTGGCCAACCACATCGATGCCCAAGGTGTCGATGATGCCGAGGCCGAGCGGGCGCTGGCGTTGTTCAATGACGCCTACGAAGACAATCATCAACTGACGGTGGTCTATCCCGGCGTGCGCTCCACCCTCAAGTGGCTGCAAAAGCAGGGCGTGGAAATGGCCCTGATCACCAACAAACCGGAGCGCTTCGTCGCTCCGTTGTTGGACCAGATGAAAATCGGTCGTTATTTTCGCTGGATCATCGGTGGCGATACCCTGCCACAGAAAAAGCCTGACCCGGCTGCGCTATTTTTTGTGATGAAAATGGCCAACATTCCGGCCTCCCAATCGCTGTTCGTCGGCGACTCACGCAGCGATGTGCTGGCGGCGAAAGCGGCGGGGGTCAAATGTGTGGCGCTGAGCTACGGCTACAACCATGGCCGGCCGATCGCCGAAGAATTTCCCGCGTTGGTGATTGACGATTTGCGGCTGTTAATTCCCGGTTGCCTGGACCCGGCTGCTGAGATAACGTTGCCCGACGCTGTTCAATCCTCTTCTGGAAACGCCATCGTGGTGGTCACTCGCAAACTCTGGATGAAAGTCATGAAGGCCCTGGCCCGCTGGCGTTGGCGCGCCTGACCTGATCCTGGCCGGTTAGCCGGCGCGTTTGCATACCTGACTGTCAGCTCCTCCTGCCACGAGGCACACCATGATCCGCGAAGAATTCCTGCGTCTAGCCGCTGCCGGCTACAACCGCATCCCGCTTGCCTGCGAAACCCTGGCCGACTTCGACACGCCGCTGTCGATCTACCTCAAGCTGGCCGATGAGCCCAACTCTTACCTGCTCGAATCGGTGCAGGGCGGTGAGAAGTGGGGCCGTTATTCCATCATCGGCCTGCCGTGCCGCACGGTGCTGCGGGTCCATGACCATCGTGTCAGCGTGACCCATGACGGCGTCGAGATCGAAAGCCTGGAAGTCGAAGATCCGCTGGCCTTCGTCGAAACCTTCAAGGCCCGCTACAACGTGCCCACCATCCCTGGCCTGCCGCGGTTCAATGGTGGCCTGGTGGGTTATTTCGGCTACGACTGCGTACGCTATGTGGAAAAGCGCCTGGGCACCTGCCCGAACCCGGATCCGCTGGGCGTGCCGGACATTTTGCTGATGGTCTCTGACGCAGTGGTGGTCTTCGATAACCTCGCCGGCAAGATGCACGCGATTGTCCTGGCTGATCCGTCCCGGGAAGACGCCTACGAGCAAGGTCAGAAAAGTCTTCAGATGCTGCTGGAAAAACTCCGGCAGCCGATCACTCCGCGTCCTGGCCTGGACTTCAGCAAACAGTCGGCGGCCGATCCGGTGTTCCGTTCCAGTTTCACTCAGGACGATTACGAAAGGGCCGTCGATACCATCAAGGAATACATTCTGGCCGGCGACTGCATGCAAGTGGTGCCGTCGCAACGGATGTCCATCGACTTCAAGGCCGCGCCTATCGATCTGTACCGGGCGCTGCGCTGTTTCAATCCGACGCCTTACATGTACTTCTTCAACTTCGGCGACTTCCATGTCGTGGGCAGTTCGCCCGAAGTGCTGGTGCGGGTCGAAGACAATCTGATCACCGTGCGGCCTATCGCTGGCACCCGTCCCCGTGGGGCCACGGAAGAAGCCGACCGGGCGCTGGAAGAAGACCTGCTGTCAGATGACAAGGAAATCGCCGAGCACCTGATGCTGATCGACCTGGGCCGCAATGACACCGGGCGCGTCTCGGAAGTCGGTTCGGTGAAGCTCACCGAAAAGATGGTCATCGAGCGTTATTCCAACGTGATGCACATCGTCTCCAACGTCACGGGTCAATTGAAGGCCGGGCTGACGGCGATGGACGCCCTGCGGGCCATCCTGCCGGCGGGAACGTTGTCGGGAGCACCGAAGATCCGCGCCATGGAAATCATCGACGAACTGGAACCGGTCAAGCGTGGGGTATATGGCGGGGCCGTGGGCTATTTTGCCTGGAACGGCAACATGGACACTGCCATTGCTATCCGCACCGCCGTGATCAAGGACGGAGAACTGCACGTCCAAGCCGGTGGCGGGATCGTTGCTGACTCGGTGCCAGTGCTGGAGTGGGAAGAAACCCTGAACAAGCGTCGGGCAATGTTCCGTGCCGTGGCATTGGCCGAGCAGACCCCAAGCGACTGAACCGTTCTGGAACTGCGTAGGAACTGCGTAGGAGCTGTCGAGTGCAACGAGGCTGCGATCTTGTCCCAGACAATTGAATCGCAAGCGAAAGAGCAGATCAAAAGATCGCAGCCTCCGGCAGCTCCTACAGAAGCAAGCCGCCCTCTTTAGAAATCCAGACTGACCCCGACACTCACCCCCTGCTGAGTAAAGTCATCGTCCTTGCGCAGCGTATAACCGCCTCGCAGCGCCAGATCATTGGTCAACTTGTGGCTGACTCCCAGGCTCAGGCGATTCAAATGACTTTGCGGCGTATAGCCTTCAAGCGTGAAATCATTGGCCGGCAAACTGTTGAGCGCGATATTCACCTTTTGGGTGTCGTCTTCGTACTCGCGTTCGTGGGCATATTCGCCATACACCTGGGTCTGACGGGTGAAGTTGTATTTGCCTTGCAAGCCAATGCCCAAGCGTTTCGAGTCGCGGGTCTGGTCATCGAAAGTCAGGGCGGTGGAGCGGTTGCTCTTTTCTGAATACCCGTCGACTTCCACCTTCGCATAATCGGCGCTGATAAATGGTGACAGGTGCCACTGACTGCCCGGCTGGGCGATGTCGTAGCCCAGGCGCGTGCTGAATGCCCACAGGTGGCCGTCGGTGTCACCTTTCTCTTGCGCCTGGTTGACGCCCAGGTCGAACTTGCGCTCCAGGTTGTCGTAGTCGAGCTTGCCGCCGGTCAACGCGGCATCGGCCCACCAGCGATTCTGCTGGAACTGGGCGAAAGCGGTCGCCAGGTAGCTGTTGAGCTTGTAGTCCGAATCGTTGCTGCCTGCCTCCATGTCCTGGCGGTAGAAACCGGCGGCTACACCCACGCGCCAAGCCTCGTTAAGACGATAGCTGCCACCGACGTTCAGGCTGTAGCCGCTGCCGTCGGCGCTGGCGCCACTGCTCTGGCTGTCCATGTCCAGGTGCTGGCCGCCGCCTGCGACGATCGCCCGCCACTGACCGACGGTCTGCCAGTTCTCCCAGTCCGATTGCCACTGGCTGCGCAATTCATCCTGATGGGCGCGCAGGGTCGAGTGGGCCATTTCCGGCAGCAATGTCAGCTCCCATGGCGCGGCGAGCAGGGAAAAGGCGTAATCGGCGATCAGTTGCTGACCGGTCTCGGTGGGGTGGACCGAGTCGTTGTAGATCAGCTTGGTGGGGTCTGGCGTCGCGCTGTTGATGCCGTAGGTGGGGTTTTCCGTGCAGCCGTTGCCGCTGAAGCAGGTGGCGGTGAGGTTTTCGCCAGTGGCGAGGCCGAATCGTGCCGGATCGGCGAAGCTTTCCTGCAGCAATAACGGAACGTTCAGTGGAATGATTTCGGCATCAATGCCTTGCAGGCGCGTGACCAGTTGCTGGTTGAACTGGTTGCTGAGCTGCGAAACGGCGTCTTGTAAAGGCGTGCCATTGAGCGCAGGGGTCAGGCCCAGGTCGGGCAGCAGCCAGACCATCACATAACGGGCACCGGCGGTTTGCAGCACCTGGACGCTGTCGGCCAGACGGTCCGCGGCGGCGGTCGCCTGGGCGGGGGTCAGTACCAGTCCCTGGAGGAAGTCGTTACCACCGCCGGAAAGGTAATACAGCGCGTTCGGGTCGGCACGCAGGCCATTGGACAACAGGTATCCGTCACGGCTGCGCTCGCCAGTGTCGGAAACACCGGTAATCGAATCGAGGATCTGGTCAGTACGATACCCGCCCACGGCCCAGTTGTTGCCATCGGCCAGGCCTTCGCTGGCACGAACCGCCGAGGTGGATGCTGCGGTTTCATCGTCGGAAAAGCCCAACCGTCCGCCCAGCAGTTGGGTGGAATTGAGGGAATAGGATTCGCCGCTTCCGTCGAGATAGAGCGGGCCCGTGCGGTTGGTAAAGCGTTGGGCGGCCCCGGCCGGACCGTCCGGGTCGGCGAACTGGCCGGCATCGTTGAGGCTGTCACCGAAGACGATGAAGCTGGAATAGGGGTTGGGCGCTGCATTCGCCTGGGCGCAGGCCATCGCCAGCAAACAGCTGGCCATTGGTACGAACAACGTTTTTTTTATCATGAGAAAGTCCGTTTTATCTTATTGTTGTTAGAAAACGAAACGACAGTACCAAAAACTTCCGGCTTTTTGCCATCCATCAGGCGCGTCGCGATTGTTTCAAAGCCCTTCAGGGGATCGTCATATTGCGTGCTCCGTCCAGCTAAGCTACTGTGCCGGAACGTATGAACGAGACTTCCCCTGTGTCGATTGTCAGTAAACTTCCGGATCAATTGATCAAGGCACACGCCCGTTGGCGTTGGCGCGCCTGAACGTTCTCTGCCGGCCTGGCCGGACCTGTACCGATTTGCCTTCTTTACCCGCTTGAAAGTCGCTTCGCTGGCCCATCACACGCCTTGCCAAGCGCAGCGCCGCGCGGGTCGCTCTCGGAAGGCTGTATTTAAAGTCAGTGAATTCAATAGGTTGCTTACGCCATGTTGCTGATGATCGATAACTACGACTCTTTTACCTACAACGTTGTGCAGTACCTCGGTGAGCTGGGTTCCGAGGTCAAGGTCGTGCGCAACGACGAACTGACCATCGCTGAGATCGAAGCGCTCAAGCCTGAGCGCATCGTGGTCTCTCCCGGTCCTTGCACGCCGACCGAAGCGGGCATTTCCATCGAAGCCATCAAGTACTTCGCCGGCAAGCTGCCGATCCTGGGTGTCTGCCTGGGGCACCAGTCGATCGGCCAGGCCTTCGGCGGCGAGGTGGTACGCGCCCGGCAAGTCATGCACGGTAAGACTAGCCCGGTATTTCACGAGAACAAGGGCGTGTTCGAAGGTCTGAATCTTCCGCTGACCGTCACCCGCTACCACTCCCTGATCGTCGAGCGCCAAACCCTGCCAGACTGTCTGGAACTGACCGCCTGGACCCAGCTCGAGGACGGCTCTGTGGATGAAATCATGGGGCTTCGTCACAAGACGCTGAATATCGAGGGCGTGCAATTTCACCCCGAGTCTATTCTCACCGAACAGGGCCACGAGCTGTTCGCCAACTTCCTCAAACAAACCGGCGGCACGCGCTAAGGACTTTTCATGGATATCAAGACAGCCCTGAGCCGTATCGTCGGCCATCTCGACCTGAGTACCGACGAGATGCGTGACGTGATGCGCGAAATCATGACCGGCCAATGCTCGGATGCGCAGATCGGCGCGTTCATGATGGCCATGCGCATGAAGAGCGAGAGCATCGATGAGATCGTCGGCGCGGTTTCGGTCATGCGCGAGTTGGCGGACAAGGTCGAGCTCAAGACCCTGGATGGCGTGGTGGACGTGGTGGGCACCGGCGGTGACGGCGCCAATATCTTCAACGTTTCCACCGCCTCGGCCTTCGTCGTCGCCGCGGCCGGTTGCACCGTCGCCAAGCACGGTAATCGTGCGGTCTCCGGCAAGAGTGGCAGCGCCGATCTGCTGGAGGCGGCCGGGATCTACCTGAACCTGACCCCGGTGCAGGTGGCGCGTTGCATCGATAACGTCGGCATCGGTTTCATGTTCGCCCAGACCCACCACCGTGCCATGAAGCACGCCGCCGCGCCGCGTCGTGATCTGGGCCTGCGGACGATGTTCAACATGCTCGGCCCGCTTACGAATCCGGCCGGTGTGAAGCATCAAGTGGTGGGTGTGTTCAGCCAGGCATTGTGCCGGCCCCTGGCCGAGGTCTTGCAGCGTCTGGGTAGCAAGCACGTGCTGGTGGTCCATTCGAAAGATGGCCTGGACGAATTCAGTCTGGCTGCACCCACGTACGTGGCTGAATTAAAAAATGATCAGATCAGCGAGTATTGGGTCGAACCTGAAGACTTGGGCATGAAGAGCCAGAGCCTGCATGGGCTGGCGGTGGATGGGCCGGCCCAGTCGCTGGAACTGATTCGCGATGCCTTGGGGCGTCGCAAGACCGAAAATGGCCAGAAGGCCGCCGAGATGATCGTACTCAATGCGGGCGCCGCGTTGTATGCGGCGGATCACGCCAGCAGCCTCAAGCAGGGCGTGGAACTGGCCCATGATGCGTTGCACACCGGCCTTGCCAGGGAAAAACTCGAAGAGTTGGGTGCATTTACCGCCGTATTCAAAGTGGAGAACGAAGGATGAGCGTGCCAACGGTTCTGGAAAAAATTCTGGCTCGCAAGGCTGAAGAAGTGGCCGGGCGCAGTGCTCGGGTCAGTCTGGCAGAGCTGGAAGCCTTGGCGCGGGCAGCGGATGCGCCGCGCGGATTTGCCAAGGCGCTGATCGATCAGGCCAAGAAGAAGCAGCCAGCGGTGATTGCCGAAATCAAAAAGGCATCCCCCAGCAAGGGTGTGATCCGTGAACACTTCGTTCCCGCCGACATCGCCAGGAGCTATGAGAAAGGCGGTGCGACTTGCCTTTCGGTACTGACCGATATTGATTTTTTCCAGGGTGCCGATGAATACCTCAAGCAGGCGCGGGAGGCGTGCACGCTGCCGGTGATTCGCAAGGACTTCATGATCGATCCTTACCAGATCGTTGAAGCTCGCGTTCTGGGCGCAGATTGCGTGCTGTTGATCGTTTCCGCTCTGGACGACGTGAAGATGGCCGAGCTGGCGGCGGTCGCCAAAGGCGTGGGCCTGGATGTGCTGGTGGAGGTCCATGATGGCGAGGAGCTGGAGCGGGCCTTGAAGACCCTCGATACTCCGCTGGTCGGCGTGAACAATCGCAACCTGCATACTTTCGAAGTCAACCTGGAAACGACCCTGGATTTGTTGCCGCGTATTCCGCGCGACCGCTTGGTGATCACCGAGAGCGGGATCCTTAACCGGGCCGATGTCGAGCTGATGGAAGTCAGCGATGTGTATTCGTTCCTGGTGGGCGAAGCGTTCATGCGCGCGGAAAATCCGGGTACCGAGTTGCAACGTCTGTTCTTCCCTGAACGCGGCGTTCCGATAAGCGGTTCGACACTGGATTGACTCAATGTCGCCCGTGATTTCCCTGAGCGTCGAAACCGGCCTGCAAGCCGAACAGGATTTGCTGGCCAGCATTTGCGCGGGCGACGCTGAGTTCGGCTTGTTGTTCTGGCAACCCAACGATCGCGCGCTGGTCATGCCTCGTCGGTTGAGTCGGTTACCGGGGTTCGAACACGCCTGCGAAGTCTCGGCGGCCCACGGCTGGCCAGTGCTGCTGCGCGAAACCGGCGGTGAGCCGGTGCCGCAGTCTGCCGCTACCGTCAATATCGCCCTGGTGTACGCACCGCCGCGTAGCGAAGGCGATCATGGGCGGATCGAAACCGGTTATCGCCGGTTGTGTGATCCGATCTGCCAGTTGCTGGATGAGCTGGGTGGGGTGGCTTCGCTGGGCGAAGTCGACGGTGCATTCTGCGATGGTCGATTCAATGTCAATCTCGACGGCCGGAAAATGGTCGGTACCGCTCAGCGCTGGCGTCAGAGCAAAGGCGGCCAACGTCCGGTGGGCCTGGTGCATGGAGCGCTGTTGCTGGAGAACGAACGCGAATCGATGGTTGCCGCGGTGAATCGCTTCAATGAAGCCTGTGGCCTGGCGCAGCGAGTGCGTGCCGAGAGCCATATTGCCTTGCATGAAAAATTCCCGGCGTCTCACGCGCTGCAGCGGCTCGAGGCGCTATACCGGGAACTGCTGACCACGCTGCTCGCCTAACGCGTTCCAAACACCACCATGGTCTTGCCTTTGACGCTGACCAGGTTGCGCTCCTCCAGATCCTTGAGCACACGACCGACCATCTCCCGCGAGCAGCCAACAATCCGGCCGATTTCCTGGCGGGTCACCTTGATCTGCATGCCGTCCGGGTGGGTCATGGCATCGGGCTGCTTGCACAGTTCCAGCAAGCAGCGGGCTACGCGACCGGTTACGTCGAAGAAGGCGAGGTCACCCACCTTGCGGGTAGTGTTGCGCAGGCGTTGTGCGATCTGTCCGCTGAGGACGTAAAGAATGTCTGGATCCTGCACCGACAGTTCCCGGAACTTGCTGTAGCTGATCTCCGCAACCTCACATTCGACCTTGGCCCTTACCCAGGCGCTGCGCTCCTGTTCTTTGCCTGCCTGTTCAAACAGTCCGAGTTCGCCGAAGAAATCCCCGGAATTGAGATAGGCGATGATCATTTCCCGACCGTCATCATCCTCGATCAGGATAGTGACTGACCCCTTGATGATGAAAAACAGTGTGTCGGAACGATCGCCCGCGCAAATGATGTTGTGCTTGGCTGGGTAGCGGCGGCGTTGACAATGCATCAAAAGCTTGTCGAGATTCTTGATCTTGGGTGTGGGAGTAATGGCAACCATGGTTGTATCCCGAAAGACTGCGCGGTGTATTGATTTGGATTTTTTGTGGGGCGCGAATGGCAATCGCTATAGCTGGCCATGCGCCAGCTAATTGGCGTCAGCTTAACAGAGGCATCCCTAATTGATTTGAGAATTTACCTACGTGCATTCGTCAGGGAGCCTAAGGCAGAAGCCGTCGTGGCTGGGGGCTGTGCTAAGCTGGCGACCCTTTTTTCAGACAGTGGAGTCTTGGCGATGAAGGCACGCATCCAATGGGCTGGCGAAGCCATGTTCCTCGGTGAGTCAGGTAGCGGTCATGTGGTCGTCATGGACGGTCCGCCCGAAGCCGGTGGCCGGAACCTGGGTGTACGGCCGATGGAAATGCTGCTGCTGGGCGTGGGTGGCTGCAGTAACTTCGACGTGGTCAGCATCCTTAAAAAATCGCGTCAGGCCGTCGAAAGTTGCGAAGCATTCCTGGAAGCGGAGCGGGCCACTGAAGACCCGAAAGTGTTCACCAAAATTCACATGCATTTCGTGGTCAAGGGGCGTGCCTTGAAGGAAGCCCAGGTCAAGCGCGCCATTGAGCTGTCCGCTGAGAAATATTGCTCGGCTTCCATCATGCTCGGCGCCGCCGGTGTTGAAATCACCCACGATTATGAAATCATCGAATTGGGTTGAATCGACATCCAACCATCATAAAAGCAGTGCAAGCTCTGGCGATCAGAAGCCGACCTCTGCATAATGCGCCACTTTTTTCAGGGCAGTGATCGGTCCCCGACCGGTCCCTTGTCTGGACAGACAACCAAAATCGCCATCGCGAAGAGGTGTTAACCGTCCTACGCAGGTGCGTCGTTCGCATCTGACGGGCATGCTTGATCACGCGGCCAGGCCGCAATACATAGAGAGTTTTCAAACGGTGAAAAGCAAACTCAAGCTCCATGGGTTCAACAACCTGACAAAGACCTTGAGCTTCAACATCTATGACATCTGCTATGCGGAAACCCCGCAGGACCAGCAGGCCTACGTTGAGTACATCAATAAAGAGTACAACGCCAAGCGCCTCACGCAGATCCTCACGGAAGTTGTCGATATCATTGGTGCCAACATCCTGAACATCGCCAGTCAGGACTATGAACCCCAAGGCGCCAGCGTGACCATTCTGATCTCGGAAGAGCCGGTGACACCGACCGACAGCCAGATCGAAGAGTCCCCGGGCCCGTTGCCGGAAATCATCCTGGCCCACCTCGACAAGAGCCACATTACGGTACATACCTACCCGGAAATCCACCCGGTGGATGGTATTGCGACGTTCCGCGTGGACATCGATGTGTCGACCTGTGGCGTCATTTCACCGCTCAAGGCACTCAACTTCCTGATCCACCAGTTCGACTCGGACATCGTGACGGTGGATTACCGTGTGCGTGGGTTTACCCGCGACGTTGAAGGCCATAAGCACTTTATTGATCACGAGATCAACTCGATTCAGAATTATCTCTCCGAAGACACTCGCGACGCGTACCAGATGACCGACGTGAACGTGTATCAGGAAAACCTGTTCCACACCAAAATGCTGCTCAAGAACTTCGAGCTTGATAACTACCTGTTCGGCGACGCTACCAGCAACCTTTCTGCTGAACAGCGGGACCAGGTGGAAGACCGTGTGAAACACGAGATGCTGGAAATTTTCTACGCGCGCAACATGCCGCGCTGAAGATTTCGAGTGCAAAAAAAGGCGACTACCCATGGGTAGTCGCCTTTTTTAATTTCTGTGAGAGCGTGGATAGACCCTAAAGCGTGCAACGCTGTGGCTCGGTGATAAATCCCCTCGCCACCTTGCACGATCAGATTCGATAAGTGCTCTTGGTCATGACCTTGGCCAACAGGCTCATGCCGAACTTCACCGGCGCCGGAAAACGGAACCCCCCAGCCTCAAGCGCACTCTCGGCGTGGTGCTCTTCATCCTCGCGCATCTGCTCCAGAATCGCCCGGGTCTTTTCATCCTCGGCCGGCAATTGCTCCAGATGCTCATTCAAGTGTTTGCACACCTGATGTTCAGTGGCCGCAACGAAGCCGAGGCTGACTTTGTCGCTGATCAGCCCGGCCACTGCGCCGATTCCGAATGACATCCCGTAGAACAACGGGTTCAGGACGCTGGTATGGCTGCCCAGTTGGCGAATGCGTTGCTCGCACCAGACCAGATGGTCGATTTCTTCTTCGGCGGCATGTTCCATCGCCTCACGCACCTGGGGCAGCTTCGCCGTCAGCGCCTGGCCCTGATACAGCGCCTGGGCGCAGACCTCACCGGTGTGGTTGATGCGCATCAACCCAGCGACATGGCGGGTTTGCTCGTCACTCATTTGCACGTCCGGCTGCACGATAGCCGGCGATGGGCGGTAGGGCTGACCACTGAAGGGCAGCAGCGTACGCATCGCGGTATCGGCCTGCAGCAGCAGACGGTCAATCGGTGAGTAGTGACGTTGGGTAGTCATGCTTACCTCCGGGAAAAATCACGGCGGCCAGTTTAACCCAATCGGCCGCTGAGGATTTGCGTGGGGTCAAGGATATCAACCCGGCGGCCAGTGCATCTGACGCTGCCCAAGCACATGCATATGAATGTGATAGACAGTCTGTCCCCCAAGTTCATTGCAGTTCATCACCACACGAAAACCTTCTTCGCAGCCCAACTCGAGCGCCAAGCGCTGGGCAGTAAACAGGATATGCCCGGCCAGGCCTTTGTCTTGCTCGGTCAGATCATTGAGCGTGCGGATCGGTTTCTTCGGGATGACCAGAAAATGCACAGGTGCTTGCGGGGCGATGTCGTGGAATGCCAGAACTTGATCATCTTCGTAAATGATCTTGGCTGGAATCTCCCGGTTGATGATCTTGGTAAACAGAGTATCCACAGCTGTTTCTCCATTGGGTTAGTCGAGGTCGAGTGTACTGAAGGCTCGATTGGCGAGCCCGGTTTTATACGGATAAAGGCATTCAGCGGGGGCAACAGGCCTTGTTGCTCATGCCGGCGATAGTTCGAACCAGCCATCGTGGCCCCAGTCGCGGTAACGCAGCCAGCCAGCGATTGCGACGCCCCGGAACAATGATCGCCCGGTTCTTCTCCAGTGCGCGCACGGCATACAATGCAACTTCCTCCGGGCTCATCAGCCCTTTGCTGTCGATGAATTTCTGTTCATTGAGCTGTGCCTTGGCGAAAAAACCGGTTCGTGTCGGGCCGGGGCAAAGCACCGATACCTTGATTGCGCTTTTTTTCAGTTCGACCCGCAGGGCTTCGGAGAAGTGCAGCACGTAAGCCTTGCTGGCGTGATAGGTACTCATCCAGGGTCCAGGCTGGAACGCGGCGATCGATGCAACGTTCAGGATCTGGCCACCGCCCTGCAGCGCCATGCTGTTGCCCACCGAATGACAGAGCCGCGTCAAGGCGAGGATGTTGACTTCGATCAGATCTTGCTCGGTCATCCAGTCCTGGCCCAGGAACGGCCCGCTGGTGCCGATGCCGGCGCAATTGACCAGCAGGTCGATCTGGCGTTCGCCTTCTTCCAGCTCAAGCAGAAAGCCCGAAAGCCTCAGCGGTTCCCCCAGGTCACAAGCCCGGAACAACACCTCCACGCCAAAACGCTGAGTCAGTTCGATTGCAATACTTTCCAGCCGATCACGCTGTCGAGCCACCAATATCAGGTCGCGACCGCGGCGGGCGAGTGCTTCGGCCATTGCCAGGCCAATGCCACTGGAGGCGCCAGTGATCAGAGCGTAACGGGTCATGCAGTTCTCCATCGCAACGGTCCCGTCGCCAGTGTACTGAGCTGTCACCGGCACGAAGCGCGCTTATTGTTCCTCTTCATAGTCTACAGAAGGCGCAGCAGGCTCGGCTGCTTCGACGGCAGGTTCTGCAGTGTCTTCATCAATGAGTTCGCTGCTCTCATAGCTGCTCAAGGAACTGCTGTCGTATTCCTCTGTGATGCCGCTGAATGTCCCGGCCATTGCGGCAAGGAAAGCCACTACGATCATGACGATCCACAGCGACGAAAGTACCTTGACCGCGGTGCTGTTGGGCGGCGGCGGGGGGCCATAGCGATTGGCGCCGGTGTTGCCGGGCAACGCCATGAGTACGAAGGGGAAGACACTGCCCACGAACGGCACCAGGTTGAGCAGCCACAACCACCCGGACCAGCCCAGGTCGTGCAGGCGCTGGACGCTGAACTGAATGCTTACATAAGCAAAGCCCAGAGCGATGATCAGCCCCAGCAGGCCGCCGACGATCATTGCTGCTGTGGAGCTGGAGGCGAGGAACCAGGTAAGACCCAGTGAAAAGGCTGTGCCGACCACAAACAGCATGACCAGCGTCAAGACCATGGTCCAGCCCAGAAATCGCAGCCGTCCGATACGCCCATCGAAGCTGAAGGGCTTGAGCGTGCTGTACTCGGCCATTGCTTCACCCACCTCGGCTCGGGGTGGCGCGTAGGGCGATACCGGGTCGATGATTGAGTCCGGGTGGCGTCCGCTCGACTGCGGCGGCGAATGCTGTACCTCGTCCAGGTTCAGTTCAAGGGAGGGCTCTGCTTCGATCCGGGCATCGATCCCGCTCTTGTTGAGAGCCTCCAGGTACTTCTGCGCGTCGGCCTGGGACAGGTTGCTTTTAAGCGCCACCTTGCGCCCGCTGAACAACCGTTCAATGGCACTGACATCACTTTTGAACAGTTCAGCCAGGTTAAGCTTGGCTGTGGTGGTATCGACACCCGGCAGCAGGGCGCCATCGAATACGATATTGAAACGGGTTTCGCTCATGCCAGGCATCCTTGTCTCATTAGGTTAAGCAATGGTTTGGATCAGGCTGATTTCAGCGGGGCCATTGGCTGCCGAGTTGTGCCGCTCGGGCCAGCGCCTGCCGATATTCTTCATCCAGGCGTGCCACTAGCTGATCGACACTTGGCAGATCATGGATTTCACCCACGCCCTGGCCTGCGGACCAGACGGTTTTCCAGGCCTTGGCTTCGTCGTTCAGCGGCTTGAGTTTTGAACCGAAATCCACCTCGCCCTTGCCCTGCAGGGCGGCCAGGTCGAAACCGGCGTTTTCCAGGCTCTGGCGCATGAAGCTGGCCGGCACCCCGGACACCGCAGGAGTATGCACGATGTCCGCGGCTCTGGATGTGAGCAACATCTCTTTATAAGCGTCAGGTGCATGGCTTTCGGTCGTGCCGATAAAGCGTGTGCCGAAGTAGGCCAAATCCGCGCCCAGCAGTTGTGCGGCCAGAATCTGCTGGCCGTGGTTCAGGCATCCCGCAAGCAGCAGGGTTTTATCGAAGAACTGCCGAATCTCGGCGACCAGTGAGAAAGGGCTCCAGGTCCCGGCGTGGCCTCCTGCACCGGCGGCGACCGCTATCAAGCCATCAACACCGGCTTCGGCCGCTTTTTCGGCATGACGGCGGGTGGTCACATCGTGGAATACCAGCCCACCATAGCTGTGAACCGCATCCACCAGTTCTTTCACTGCGCCCAGGCTGGTGATGACAATCGGCACCTTGTGTTCGATGCAGATGGCCAGGTCGGCCTGAAGCCGCGGGTTGCTGTGATGGACGATCAGGTTTACGGCATAGGGCGCCGGGTCTTCCATTGTTGCCAGGCCCGCTTCGATTTCTTCCAGCCAAGCCTTGAAGCCACTGCTTTCGCGCTGGTTCAGCGCCGGAAAGCTGCCGACGATTCCGTTGCGGCAGCAGGCCAGTACCAGTTGTGGATTGGAAATCAGAAACATCGGCGCTGCCACGACGGGCAGGCGCAAACGTTGTTCAAGCAGAGCGGGCAGCGACATCGGAAGTACCCCGGATAAGTGGTGCTGATTGGAAGTTAGAACGGCCGAACGACGACCAGAATTACGATAGCCAGCAATATCAGAACCGGCACTTCATTGAACCAGCGATAAAAGACATGGCTGCGGGTGTTTTCGCCACGGGCGAAGCGCTTCAATTGCGCACCGCACATATGGTGATAGCCGATCAGCAGCACCACCAGGGTCAACTTGGCGTGCATCCAGCCGCCTTGAGTGAAGTAGGCGCTGGCGTTGAGACTGAGCAGCCAGATGCCGAATACGAGGGTGGCGATCATCGCCGGGCCCATGATGCCGCGATACAGCTTGCGCTCCATGACGCTGAAGCGTTCTTTACTGATGCTGTCTTCACTTTGAGCGTGATACACAAACAGGCGAGGCAGGTAGAACAAGCCGGCGAACCAGCAGACCATGCTGACGATATGAAGTGCTTTGAGCCATAGATAGAGCATTTTGGTTTATTCCCAGATTCACGGTAGCCCGATAGTAGAGGCTAGAGCGCCCACACGTCACCTTGGCGGTTGTCGCCGAGCCGCGCGGCCCCTATCATCGACAGCTTTCCAGTGGGTTCGTTGAGGGCAGGTATATGGTCAAGGTCGGTATCGTCGGCGGCACGGGTTACACCGGTGTCGAACTGCTGCGTCTGTTGGCACAGCATCCGCAGGCTGAGGTGGTGGTCATTACTTCCCGATCCGAGGCCGGACTGGCCGTCGCTGACATGTATCCGAATCTGCGGGGCCATTACGACGGCCTCGCGTTTAGCGTTCCAGACGTCAAGACCCTCGGAGCCTGTGATGTGGTGTTCTTCGCCACGCCTCACGGGGTCGCTCATGCCTTGGCAGGCGAGCTGCTGGCCGCCGGGACCAAGGTCATCGACCTGTCGGCAGATTTCCGCCTGCAAGACGCCGAAGAATGGGCCAAATGGTACGGTCAGCCCCACGGTGCGCCGGATCTGCTGGACGAGGCGGTCTACGGTCTGCCGGAAGTCAATCGCGAGAAAATCAGGCAGGCACGGCTGATCGCTGTACCGGGCTGCTATCCAACGGCAACGCAACTGGGTTTCCTGCCACTGCTCGAGGCCGGTCTTGCCGATGCGTCGCGTCTGATCGCTGATTGCAAGTCCGGTGTCAGCGGTGCCGGCCGTGGCGCCAGTGTCGGCTCGTTGTATTCCGAGACGTCGGAAAGCATGAAGGCATACGCAGTCAAAGGTCACCGTCATCTGCCGGAAATCCGCCAGGGGCTGCGCCGCGCCGCGGGCAAGGATGTCGGCCTGACTTTCGTGCCGCACCTGACGCCGATGATTCGGGGCATTCACTCCACGCTGTACGCAACCGTCGTCGACCGTTCCGTAGACCTGCAAGCGTTGTTCGAGAAGCGTTACGCCAACGAACCGTTCGTCGACGTGATGCCGGCTGGCAGCCACCCTGAAACTCGTAGCGTACGCGGCGCGAACGTTTGCCGGATCGCGGTGCATCGCCCGCAGGATGGCGATCTGGTAGTGGTGTTGTCAGTCATCGATAACCTGGTCAAAGGCGCGTCCGGCCAGGCTGTGCAGAACTTGAACATCCTGTTCGGGCTGGATGAGCGTCTGGGTCTGTCCCACGCAGGGATGTTGCCTTAACTCCAATCTGAGGCTGCAAGCTTGAAGTGCCAGGCTTGCAGCTTATAACGTGTAGTTTGCGTCTGCCCCTCAAATAGTTGACCGATTTTCTAGGAGAAGCGGATAATGCGCGTCATCACGCATTATGGCGGCGTAAGCGCCGGGAGATATTCAGCATGAGCGTCGAAACCTTCACCCCCATGGCTTTGCAATTCACCCACGGTGCCGCGCACAAGGTGAAGAGCCTGGTCGATGAGGAAGGGAATGATCGTTTAAAGCTGCGCGTTTTTGTGACGGGCGGTGGTTGTTCGGGTTTTCAATACGGCTTCACTTTCGATGAGGAAGTGGCTGATGACGACACCATCGTCGAGCGCGAAGGTGTCAGCCTCGTGGTCGATCCGATGAGCTTCCAGTACCTGGCGGGTGCTGAGGTGGATTATCAGGAAGGACTGGAGGGGTCGCGTTTCGTCATCAAGAACCCTAACGCCACCACGACCTGTGGGTGCGGTTCTTCGTTTTCGATCTGACGGCTCAATAAGAACGCCGCAGCGCCTTACAGCTCTGCGGCGTTTTGCTGTCCGGGGGAAATGGATTCAGGCGGGATAGATTGCGCCGAGTATGCGCAGGCCCCGTGCGCCGGTGACACTTGGGCGATTCGCTGAAATGCCTTCAAGGCAGCAATGGGCCAGCCAGGCAAAAGCCATGGCTTCGACCCAATCCGGGTCTACCCCGTAAGCGGCCGTGCTGCTGACTTGGGTGTGTGGCAGTAAGTCGGCCAGCCGCTTCATGAGTGTGCGGTTGTGTGCGCCGCCGCCGCAAACCAGCAGCTCTTGAGTGTTGGTTTGGGCATTTTGCAGTGATTGGACGATGGTCAGGGCCGTCAATTCGAGCAGCGTTGCCTGCACGTCTTCAGGGGCGAAGGCCGGTAGGTGCGACAGATGCTGGGTCAGCCAGGACAGGTTGAACACTTCCCGGCCTGTGCTTTTAGGGCCTTGAGTGATAAAGAACGGGTCGCCAAGCAGAGTCTTTAGCAAAGCCGGTTCGACTTTTCCGCCGGCCGCCCACAGGCCATCGCGATCAAAGTGCTCGCCCCGTTGCTGATGTATCCAGGCGTCCAGCAATACGTTGCCAGGGCCGCAATCAAAGCCGGCTACGGGCTTTTCGGGTTCTATCAGGCTGAGATTGCTGAAGCCACCGATATTCAGTACGGCGCGATTGCCAGCCCGTTCTTCAAACAGCGCTTCGTGAAACGCAGGAACCAACGGGGCACCTTGCCCGCCAGCGGCAACATCGCGACTGCGAAAATCGCTGACGACGGCAATGCCGGTCAATTCGCTCAACAATGCCGGGTTGCCGATCTGCACGGTAAAGCCACGGGCCGGCTCGTGTCGTATGGTCTGGCCATGGCTACCGATCGCTCTGATATCTTCAGGTTTGAGCGTCTGCCCCTCAAGAAGCGTGTGGACGCCTTGCGCAGCCAGCCTTACCCAGTGTTGTTGAGCAATGGCTGAGCGAGCAATCTCATCGGGCCCGCTGCTGCACAACGCAAGTATTTCGGCGCGCAGGGAGGCGGGCATGGGGATGTAGTGTGTGGCGATCAACTTGATCGCCGGAGTCAGCTCGATCAGCGCGATATCCAGTCCATCCAGACTGGTGCCAGACATCACGCCGATATAGCGCGCCATGGCTTAGCGCTTGCTCGAGGCCAGCATGGTGGCTTTTTCCTGATCCATGCGAGCCATCAAGGGCTGGCTCTGAGCCAGGAAGCGGGAGCGCTCGGACTTGGCGATCGGATCGGCCATTGGGAGCTTCTGGCCCAGTGGATCAACGTGAACGCCGTTGACCTGGAATTCATAATGCAAATGCGGTCCGGTGGACAGGCCGGTAGTGCCGATATAGCCAATCACCTGGCCTTGTTTGACGCTGCCCCCGGTCTTCACGCCTTTGGCGAAGCCCTGCATATGGCCATACAGAGTGCGGTAAGTGTTGCCGTGCTGGATGATTACGGTGTTGCCATAGCCACCCCGACGTCCGGCCAGCAGCACTTTGCCGTCTCCGGCGGCCTTGATTGGCGTGCCGCGGGGAGCTGCGTAGTCGACGCCCTTGTGGGCACGGATCTTGTTCAGGATTGGGTGTTTGCGGCCTACGGAGAATCTTGAGCTGATGCGGGCGAAATCAACCGGCGTACGGATGAATGCCTTGCGCATGCTGTTGCCGTCGGCAGTGTAATAGCTGCTGTTGCCTTGTTTGTTGGTGTAGCGTACCGCCGTGTAGGTCTTGCCGCGATTGGTGAAACGGGCGGAAAGAATAGGGCCGTTGCCGACGCTTTTTCCATTGACCATTTTCTGTTCGTAAATGACATCGAACTCATCGCCCTGGCGAATATCCTGAGCGAAGTCGATGTCGTAGCCAAATACGCTGGCCATGTCCATTGTCAGGCTATGGGAAAGGCCGGCGCGTGCGGCCGATTGCGACAATGAGCTGTTAATGACGCCATGAGCATAGGCTGAGCGCACGGTGGGTTTGGTGATGACGCGGTTGAACGCATAGCCCTTGTCGTTTTTGGTCAGGGTGATGCTTTCCAGATCGCTCAGCTTGGTGTGCAGACTGGTCAGTTGTCCGTCTGGGCTGAGTTCGAACTCGAGTTTCTGACCCCTCTGTAGTCGAGCGAACTGTTTGGCTTTCTTGTCGTTGGCCAGGATTTCGTGGACCAACGTCGACGGCAGGCCAACCTTTTCGAAGAGGGTGGAGAGCGTGTCGCCTTTGGCAACAATCACCTCATGGTGGCCCGGGTCTTTCTTTTCTTCTGCTGCGGGTTCCGCTTGGGCGGACGCGGCAGTGTCTTCAGCGGTGTTTTCGATCTGCGCGAAGGGGGAAGCAGTCGCCTCGTTTGTGGCTTGAACGGCTTCGGCAGCGTCTTGATCTTGTGTCAGTTGTTCAGCGGGACTTTCCAGTTCGAGACTCAGGGTCGTCTTTTTGGCTTCAACATCGCTGGAAGGGAATACCAAGAGCGCCAGGCTAAGAAGGGCGGCGATGCCACTTGCGGCGAGCAGGTGGGTCTTGGGGTAAAGCGGCGGCGCCTTGGATGGTTTTGTGGTCATAGGTAATTTGACTTTTGAAAAGGTGAATTGGAAAAGATGAATGACATGATGAAGATGAAATAACTGTATAAAATATAACCAAATCACCTGCGAAGCAAGCCCGCGGACACTCTGGTCGTGGATTGGTGTCTGCGCGCCCCGCAAACCTTGTATTTGGTGTGCGATCTTGTATGGTTGGGTCCCTTTGAATCTGAGCCTTGCGGGTCTGTTATGAAGTCGGTTGAAGAGCAGCTAGCGCTGATCAAACGTGGTGCGGAAGAACTGTTGGTCGAGTCCGAGCTGATTGAAAAGCTCAAGCGCGGCCAGCCGCTGCGCATCAAGGCTGGTTTCGACCCGACGGCCCCGGATCTGCACCTGGGGCATACCGTGCTTATTAATAAGCTGCGTCAGTTCCAGGACTTGGGGCATCAGGTCATCTTTCTTATAGGTGACTTCACCGGGATGATCGGTGATCCGAGCGGCAAGAGTGCGACGCGTCCACCGCTGACTCGCGAGCAGGTTCTCGATAACGCCGAGACCTACAAGACTCAGGTCTTCAAGATTCTTGATCCGGCCAAGACCGAAGTCGCTTTCAACTCTACCTGGATGGATCAGATGGGGCCGGCGGACTTCATTCGCCTGACTTCCCAGTACACCGTGGCTCGTATGCTGGAGCGCGATGATTTTGACAAGCGCTATAAAACCAGTCAGCCGATCGCCATTCATGAATTCCTCTACCCGCTTGTGCAAGGCTATGACTCGGTCGCGTTGCGTGCCGACGTCGAGCTCGGCGGTACGGATCAGAAGTTCAACCTGCTGATGGGGCGTGAGCTTCAGCGTGGCTATGGCCAGGAAGCCCAGTGCATTCTGACCATGCCGTTGCTGGAAGGGTTGGATGGTGTGAAGAAGATGTCCAAATCGTTGGGCAACTATGTGGGTATCCAGGAAGCGCCAGGAGTGATGTACGGTAAGTTGGTTTCCATTCCTGACGCGCTTATGTGGCGTTACTTCGAGTTGCTCAGCTTCCGTTCCATGGATGAGATCAATGCATTCCGTGCGGATGTTGAGGCTGGCGCAAATCCTCGGGACATCAAGATCAAGCTGGCTGAGGAGATCGTCGCTCGTTTCCATGGTGAAGAGGCTGCGGCCAATGCTCATCGTGCGGCGGGCAACCGCATGAAGGATGGCGAGTTGCCGGATGACCTGCCTGAGATCGAATTGACTGCGGCCGAAGATATGCCGATTGCGGCTGTCCTTAATAAAGCGGGCCTGGTCAAGAATGCGGCGGCGGCGCGAGACCTTCTTGGTTCGGGAGGGGTGCGCATAGATGGTGAGGTTGTGGATCGCACCTATATATATAAGCTGGGTGCCGCCCATGTCTGTCAGGCCGGGAAGAAGGCTTTTGCGCGTATCGTGTTGAAATCCGAATAAAGCTTAAATTAGTTCTTGACGGCAAATCCTGGACGTCTATAATTCGCCCCACTTCCGGCGCAGTCGAAACGAAAAACTCCTTG
>NZ_JAKNQY010000012.1:0-142700 GCF_024494355.1 Pseudomonas sp. Q11
CGCCGACATTCTGCTTGTAAGGCAGACGCTCTCCCAGCTGAGCTAATCACCCTTCGCTTTCGGTGTGGCGCGCATTCTACGGAGCGTCCTCAAAGCTGGCAAGCACTTTTTACTTTAATTTTTTCAGGCCTTCCAAAGGCTTAGCGAAGGGTTGGCCTATGGCCCCGCGAAGAGAATAATGCCTCCCTTTGTATAAAGGAGAGACTCACCCCATGTGGTTCAAAAACCTGCTTATCTATCGCCTGACCCAAGATCTGCCTTTTGATGCCGAGGCGTTGGAAACTGCACTGGCCAGCAAACTGGCGCGTCCATGTGCAAGCCAGGAGTTGACCACTTACGGTTTCGTCGCGCCGTTCGGCAAAGGCGAAGACGCACCTCTGGTGCACATCAGCCAGGATTTCCTGCTGATCGCCGCGCGCAAGGAAGAACGCATCTTGCCAGGCAGCGTCGTACGCGATGCCCTGAAGGAAAAGGTCGAAGAGATCGAAGCCGAACAAATGCGCAAGGTCTATAAAAAGGAACGGGACCAGCTCAAGGATGAAATCATCCAGGCGTTTCTGCCTCGCGCGTTCATTCGTCGCTCGTCCACCTTCGCCGCCATAGCACCGAAACAGGGACTGATCCTGGTCAACTCCGCCAGCCCGAAACGCGCCGAAGACCTGCTCTCTACCCTGCGTGAAGTCCTCGGCTCGCTGCCGGTGCGCCCACTGACAGTGAAGACGGCACCCACCGCCATCATGACCGACTGGGTCAAGACCCAGAAAGCCGCCGACGATTTCTTCGTGCTGGATGAATGCGAGCTGCGCGACACTCACGAAGATGGCGGCATCGTGCGCTGCAAGCGCCAGGACCTGACCAGCGACGAAATCCAGCTGCACTTGAACACCGGCAAAGTGGTGACCCAACTGTCGCTGGCCTGGCAGGACAAGCTGTCTTTCGTGCTCGACGACAAAATGGTGGTCAAGCGTCTGAAGTTCGAAGACTTGTTGCAGGACCAGGCGGAACAAGACGGCGGCGACGAGGCCCTCGGCCAACTGGACGCCAGCTTCACGCTGATGATGTTGACGTTTGGCGAATTCCTGCCGGCGCTGGTAGAAGCATTGGGTGGTGAAGAGATGCCTCAGGGGATCTAACAGCCAAATGATTACCCTTGTGGGAGCGAGCCTGCTCGCGATAGCAGAGTGACAGTTACCGATAAGTTGACTGATACTCCGCTATCGCGAGCAGGCTCGCTCCCACATTGTTTTTGTGCTGCTACTTAATAATAAGGATCAGGTCATGCGCGCACTGGCTGCATTGAGTCGTTTTGTCGGCAATACCTTCGCTTACTGGGTGCTGTTTTTTGCCGTGCTGGCATTCTTGCTGCCGCAGTGGTTCGTCGATCTGAAAGTCGCCATCGTCCCCTTGCTGGGACTGGTGATGTTCGGCATGGGCCTGGCGCTCAAGCTGGAAGACTTTGCCGAAGTAGGCCGTCATCCAGGGCGGGTAGTCCTGGGAGTGATTGCACAATTTGTAATCATGCCCGGCGTGGCCTGGTTACTTTGCCAGGCATTCAGCCTGCCGCCGGAGATTGCCGTCGGGGTGATTCTGGTGGGTTGCTGCCCGAGCGGCACTTCCTCCAACGTCATGACCTGGTTGGCCCGCGGTGACCTGGCTTTGGCCGTGTCACTTTCGGCCATCACCACCCTGCTCGCGCCTTTGCTGACCCCGGCGCTGATCTGGCTACTGGCTTCCGCCTGGTTGCCGGTGTCGTTCTCGGCGCTTTTCTGGTCGATCCTGCAGATCGTACTGCTGCCTATCGTGCTGGGCATCGTTGCTCAACGCCTGTTGGGGGAGCGGGTTCGTCACGCGGTCGAAGTGCTGCCGCTGATCTCAGTAGTGAGCATCGTGATCATTGTTGCGGCGGTAGTGGCGGCCAGCCAGGCGAAGATCGCCGAGTCCGGCCTGTTGATCATGGCAATCGTGATGCTGCATAACAGCTTCGGTTACCTGCTGGGTTACTTCACCGGTCGCCTGTTCGGGTTGCCACTGGCCCAGCGCAAGACCTTGTCGCTGGAGGTGGGCATGCAAAACTCCGGTCTGGGCGCAGCCCTGGCCAGTGCGCATTTCTCGCCGCTGGCGGCGGTGCCCAGCGCGCTGTTCAGCGTCTGGCACAATATTTCCGGGGCACTGCTCTCGACGTATTTCCGGCGCATGAGCGAAAAACAGGACCGTGAGCTGCTCGCCCGCCAAGCGGCGGACTGAAAAGCAGACTTGATCGAGTGGTCAATAATGGGCAATCTATATGCCCATCGCGGGGACGACCCCGCCACTCGATCGACCTAAATCCGGGGACGACCCCATCCATCGATGGAGGTGTGTGATGTCCTGGATCATTCTGTTTTTTGCCGGCCTGTTCGAAGTCGGTTGGGCTGTCGGCCTGAAGTACACCGACGGCTTCAGCCGCCCGCTCCCTACCGTATTGACCGTTGCGGCCATGGCTATCAGCCTTGGCCTGCTGGGCCTTGCGATGAAGGAATTGCCCCTGGGCACGGCCTATGCCATCTGGACCGGCGTCGGTGCCGTGGGCACGGTGATTGCCGGGATCATTCTGTTTGGTGAGTCCATGGCGCTGGTTCGGCTGGCCAGTGTGGCGTTGATCGTTGCCGGGTTGATCGGGCTTAAGGTCAGCGCCTGAGTTCACCTGCAGGAGCAAGATCTGTAGACACAGAGGCTTGCAGGGGCTAGACCTGTGGGAGCAAGGCTTGCCCGCGAGGCGGTCTCAAGGACGCTATCGCGAGCAAGTTTTGCTCCCACATACCTTACTTTCACAAGGTGTCTCCCGTTATCTGACAGCCCCGCGCAAATCCCCCACCAACGCTTGCAACTTCGCTGGCTCCGCTGCCTCAACGGCAACCGCCGGACCCGCCACCAACGTCACCCGCGACCACAACCGGCGAAACAGCCCCTTGTTCGGGTCGCGACTGAAGAAGCTGCCCCACAGTCCCTGCAACGCCAGGGGAATCACCGGCACGGGTGTTTCCTGAAGAATGCGCGTCAGCCCGCCCTTGAACTCATTGATCTCACCATCGGCCGTCAACTTTCCTTCGGGGAAGATGCACACCAACTCGCCGTTCTGCAGGTATTGTGCGATGCGCGTAAAGGCGCTTTCGTAGGTATGAATGTCTTCCTGGCGCCCGGCAATCGGAACCGTCCCGGCGGTGCGAAAGATGAAATTGAGCACCGGCAGGTTGTAGATCTTGTAGTACATCACGAAACGAATCGGCCGGCGCACCGCGCCGCCAATCAGCAAGGCGTCGACGAAAGATACGTGGTTGCAGACCAGCAGCGCGGCACCTTCATCGGGAATCGCATCCAGGTTTCGATGCTCCACGCGGTACATGGAATGGCTCAGAAGCCAGATCATGAAGCGCATGCTGAACTCGGGGACGATTTTGAAGATGTAGGTGTTCACGCCAATGTTCAGCAGCGACACCACCAGGAACAGCTGCGGAATCGACAGTTCCAGCAGGCCCAGCAGGACAATGGAGACAATCGCCGAGACCACCATGAACAACGCGTTGAGAATGTTGTTGGCGGCGATGACCCGCGCCCGCTCATTCTCGGCGGTGCGCGACTGGATCAGTGCGTACAGCGGCACGATGTAGAAACCACCAAAGACACCGAGCCCGAGGATGTCGATCAGCACCAGCCAGGCGTGGCCGAAACCGAGCACTTCGAGCCAGCCGTAACCCTCGGCGCTGCCGGGAATTCCACCGGAATGCCACCACAACAGCAGCCCGAACACGGTCAGGCCAAACGAGCCGAACGGCACCAGTCCGATCTCGACTTTGCGCCCAGACAACTTCTCGCACAGCATCGAACCTAATGCGATCCCCACCGAGAACACCGTCAGGATCAAGGTCACCACGGTTTCATCACCGTGCATCCAGTCCTTGGCGTAGGCCGGGATCTGCGTCAGATAAATCGCTCCGACAAACCAGAACCACGAGTTGCCGACAATGGAGCGGGACACCGCCGGCGTTTGTCCCAGGCCCAGTTTAAGCGTGGCCCAGGACTGGCTGAAAATGTTCCAGTTCAAACGCATCTGCGGCGAGGCCGCCGCCGCGCGCGGAATGCCGCGACTCGCCAGGTAACCGAGCACGGCGATAACGACAATCGAGGTCGCCACCACCGGTGCGTAATGCGCCGAGGACATCATGATTCCGGCACCGATGGTGCCGATGAGGATCGCCAGGAACGTGCCCATCTCCACCAGGCCATTGCCGCCGACCAGTTCGTCCTCATGCAGCGCTTGCGGCAGGATCGAATATTTCACCGGCCCGAACAGCGCCGACTGGGTGCCCATGGCGAACAGCGCCGCCAGCATCAGCCACAAGTGATCGAAGAGGAAACCCACCGCACCAATCGCCATGATGGCGATTTCGCCGAGTTTGATCAGACGAATCAGCGCATCCTTGGCGAATTTTTCCCCGAACTGCCCCGCCAGCGCCGAGAACAAGAAGAACGGCAAGATAAACAGCAGCGCACACAGGTTGACCCAGATCGAACGGTCACCCTCGATGGTCAGCCGATAGAGAATCGCCAGGATCAGCGATTGCTTGAACACGTTGTCGTTGAACGCGCCAAGGGACTGCGTGATGAAAAACGGCAGGAAACGCCGCGTGCGGAGCAAGGTGAACTGCGAGGGGTGACTCATCTTCCATGTTCCTGAGTGGCGTGGTCGCTTATTGGAATGAGGTTCTTCGATCCAGGCAACACATTACCTGTCTTTAACGATTATTTCGCCAGCCCCGCAATGCACGGCGACACGAACAGCTCGCCGTGCCAGGCGCCGAGCACCGTGCGCCGGCCGACGATCAGCCACATAACCGCCAGCATCGCCACCAGCACACAACCGAACACGGTGAAAAAACCCAGGCTCGGCAAGCTCGCCAACTTCAGCGTCGCCAGCGCATACACGCCCAATGGGAAGGTAAAGCCCCACCAACCGAGGTTGAACGGGATGCCTGTGCGCAAATACCGTGCGGTGATCAGCAGCGCCATCAGCATCCACCAGAACCCGAACCCCCACAGGGTGATACCGGCCACCAGCCCCAAGCCGGCGGCGACGTCGCCCAAGCCCGGCAGGCCATTGGCGGCAAAAATCAGCGGCGCATCGCCTCCCAGCAACAACATGCCCAAGGCACCGGTACCGATCGGGCCGAGGGCCAGCCAGCTCGAGGCGGCCATGTTTTCATGGGGTAGTTTGTGCAAGGCCATGCGCAGCAGCAGAATCGTCAGAATGCTGAACGCTATGGGTAGGGAAAATGCCCAGAGGATATAGCTGGTGACCAGCATGACCAGTTGCGAATGAGCGTCTGCCAAGTGCGGCGCCAACAACCCGCCACTGGCGGCGGCAACTTCAGCCGCCACCACTGGCAATAACCACACGGCGGTCATCTGGTCGATCCGGTGTTCCTGGCGGGTGAACATCAAAAACGGAATCAGCACGCCGCAGGCCAGGGACATCGCCACGTCGATCCACCACAACGTTTCAGCCAACGGCACCACGCCCTCGCCCCAACGCGGCAAACCGAATACCAACAAGCCATTGATGAGGGTCGCCAGCCCCATGGGAATGGTGCCGAAAAACATCGAAACCGTTGAATGACCGAAAATCCGCCGGGCCTCGTCGAAGAACAGCACCCAACGGGCGGTGTACAGTCCGGTGAACAACACAAACAACAGGATGTTGAACAACCACAACCCTTCGGCCAGGACGCGCAGGCCTGGGACATCCCCCGGCCATTGCGCCAACGCCAGGGCCACTACTCCAGTGCCCATGACGACAGCAAACCAGTTAGGCGTGAACTGGCGAATGGCTTCCAATGGCCTGGGCAAATGACTGAGTGGGCGCAAACGGTTTGTTGCAGCACAGCATGGCATGGCGAACTCCTGCTCTCGGATGAGATAGCGCCATGCTAGATTCAAATCGAATATCTATATAACGGGTAATATCTCTATATATTATCGATTTCAGTAATATTTATCAGACGCTGCCCTCGGTCTCAATCACCAGAACTCTCGCCTCCCCCAATGGCTTGGCTACGTGCTCGGTGCCCACCGATGCGTAGAAAATATCCCCCGCGCCCAGCAAGGCGTCTTTCTCGACCCCCTCTTCCCGATAACTCATCTGCACTTGCCCATCGAGGACCACGAAGACTTCCTGACCGTCATTGATGTGCCATTTGTAAGGCTGATCAGTCCAGTGCAAACGCGTGGTGATGCCGTTCATATTGGCGATATCCAGCGCCGCCCAGGCGCGGTCACCGGTAAAGGATTTGCTGCGGATAATTTTCAAAAGAGATCGCGCCAAAACAAGTTGAGAAGCCAAGGTTAACCCAAACCAGGCGATGGCCGCGCTTGCCGCGACAGCCCCAGCAAGGCAACGGTCGACAGCACAATCAAGACCGCGCCATAGCCATCGGTGGTCGGGATCAGCCCGAACACCCGGGTCAGGCTCCCCGCCAGCAGCGACGGCAGGCTGAAGGCCAAATAACTGAGGACATAAAACGCCGACATCAACCCGGCCCGCTCATGGGGCAAGGCCAACGGCATAATGCTGCGCAATGCCCCCAGAAAGCCTGCGCCGAAACCGCTGCCGGTGACCAGCGTGCCAACGAAGAACAACGGCAAGCTGGCACCGTGCACCGCGATCAATACCAGCGCCAGACCGACCATCAACAGACTGGCGGCCAGGCGCAGCATTTTGTCGGCCACCTGGTTGCGCAGCGCGTAGATGCTCAACGCTCCGGTGAGCGTCAGCACCGCCACCAGCGCGCCGCCAATCAAGTTGGAGGTGGTTCCGGTTGCGGCCCGCACCAATGACGGCGCCAGTGACAAGTAAAAACCGCCCACCGCCCAGGCCACCAGGTTCAACGGCAGTATCAGCCACAAGGCGCACCGTGCCTGGATCGGCACATGTAAGGTCGGGCGCAAGGATCGCCAGGCACCCGGTTGCGGGCTGACGCTCTCCGCCAGAAACCAGAGGTAAATGGCCTGGATCAGGAACAATCCCAGCAGAATCCAGTACGTCAGTTGCAGGGGCAACGGCGCGAACTCGGCCAACATGCCACAGCCGAACGCCCCACAAGCCATGCCCAGCAAGGGCGCGACGCTGGTGATCAGCGGACCTTGCCGACGATCAAAGTCCAGCAAGGCAGCGCCAAGCACGCTGGTGGCCATGCCCGTGGCGAAGCCCTGAATCAACCGTGCACCGATCAACCAGGCGATACTGTCGGCGTTGATAAACAGCAGCATCGCCAGCATGTTGAGCAACAGCGCTACGAAAATCACCGGTTTGCGCCCCAGATAATCCGACAGCGAACCTACGGTCAACAAGGCTGCTAACAGACTGAACGCGTATACACCGAAAATCAGCGTCAAGATCCCGGGGGAAAATTGCAGTTGTTCCTGATAGAGGTGATACAGCGGGGTTGGCGCGCTGGACGCAGCGAGGAAACCGAGCAGGGTGATCGCCAGGAATATCAGGCTGGCACGGGTCGAAGCTGGACGGGACATGGGCACACTCCACAAGGTGATCCACAAAAGCTAATTTTTTGCTTTTGCAGAGTGTGCTATCGACGTGCGCTTAAAGCAAATTCTTTGTGTTAAGGTCCGATCCATGGCTATTAAAGAAGGTTTACGTCCCGGCGGCAGAAGCGCACGGGTACAAGAGTCGATTCATTCGGCGGTTCGCAGCCTGCTCCAGGAGCAGGACCGCGCCACCCTGACCGTGCCGCAAATCGCTGCCCGCGCAGGCGTAACCCCGTCCACCATTTACCGCCGCTGGGGTGACCTGCCGGCATTGCTGGGCGACGTTGCAATCGCCCGCATGCGCCCGGACAGCGAACCGGTCGACACCGGCAGCCTGCGCGGGGATCTTCGCGCCTGGGCCGAACAGTACCTGGACGAAATGAGCTCTGAACCCGGGCGCAACATGATGCGCGACATCCAGGCCTGCGCCACGCCGGGCTATTGTGTGGGAATCATCAGCGGCCAGTTGCAGACCATCCTGGATCGCTATCCCGACGAGCCAAACCCGGGGGTCGAGCGTCTGATAAATGTGGTGGTCGCGCCGACGGTGTTTCGCATTCTCTTTGCCACCGCGCCGCTGGCGGTTGAGGAGTTGTATCGCCTGGTAGATATCGCATTGGCCCAGTAATACCGTCATCGCGAGCAGGCTCGCTCCCACACTGGATCTGCGGCGAACATGAATTTTGTGTTCACAACCGCTCAAATGTGGGAGCGAGCCTGCTCGCGATGGCGGCCATCCAGAACACTCCATGACCCAATGCTGAGCGCAACCCGCGACACCTCGACACGCCTCGACCTTGGTCGACACTGACGAACCTGAGCGGGCATGCGAGACTGTCCCGCCGGGCCTGCCCCCGGGGTCTTTCGTTCAGGAGCTTCCATGTCGTTGTCCAGCGGGCTGATCGCCGTTGTTGCCCTGGCCTATATGGCCATCCTGTTCGCCATCGCCTTCTACGGCGACCGGCGCAGCACGCCGCTGCCCCCTCGGGTGCGGGCGTGGGTCTACAGCCTGTCGCTGGCGGTGTACTGCACCAGCTGGACATTTTTTGGCGCGGTGGGCCAGGCCGCCGAACAACTCTGGTCATTCCTGCCGATTTACCTCGGGCCGATCCTGTTGCTGGTACTGGCACCGTGGGTCCTGCAGAAAATGGTGATGATCAGCAAGCAGGAAAACATCACCTCCATCGCTGACTTCATCGCCGCGCGCTATGGCAAATCCCAGTCCCTGGCGATTGTGGTTGCCCTGATCTGCCTGGTGGGTGTGTTGCCGTACATTGCCTTGCAACTCAAGGGCATCGTGCTCGGGGTGAACCTGCTCATCGGCGCCGGGGCCGACACCACGGGCACCCGCGCCCAGGACACGGCGCTGATCGTCTCGCTGATCCTCGCACTGTTCACCATCGTGTTCGGTACCCGCAACCTGGACGCCACCGAGCACCACCGCGGCATGGTATTGGCCATTGCCTTTGAGTCGCTGGTCAAGCTGTTCGCCTTCCTTGCCGTTGGCGCCTTTGTCACGTATGGCCTTTACGACGGTTTCGACGATCTGTTCAACCAGGCGATGCTTGCGCCGCGGCTGGAGCAATACTGGAAAGAAACCATCAACTGGCCGTCCATGGTGGTGCAGACCGGGGTGGCGATGATGGCGATCATCTGCTTGCCGCGGCAGTTTCACGTGACCGTGGTCGAGAACATCGAGCCCCAGGATCTGCGCCTGGCCAAGTGGGTGTTCCCCGCCTACCTGGCCCTGGCCGCGTTGTTCGTGGTGCCCATCGCCCTCGCCGGGCAGATGATGTTGCCCGACTCGGTGCTGCCGGATTCATTCGTCATCAGCCTGCCTTTGGCCCAGGCCCACCCGGCGCTGGCGGTGCTTGCGTTCATTGGCGGCGCCTCGGCGGCCACCGGTATGGTCATCGTGGCGAGTGTCGCGCTCTCCACCATGGTGTCCAACGACATGCTGCTGCCCTGGCTGTTGCGCCGCAACAACGCCGAGCGGCCCTTCGAAGTGTTTCGCCAGTGGATGCTGTCGGTTCGCCGGGTGAGCATTGTGGTGATCCTGCTGCTGGCCTATGTCAGCTACCGCCTGCTGGGGTCGACAGCGAGCCTGGCGACCATCGGCCAGATCGCCTTCGCCGCCGTAACTCAACTGGCGCCCGCCATGCTTGGCGCGCTGTACTGGAAACAGGCCAACCGCCGCGGCGTGTTCGCCGGCCTCGCCATGGGGATTTTCCTGTGGTTCTACACCTTGGTGTTGCCGATCGCGGCCCACAGCCTGGGCTGGTCGCTGAACAGTTTCCCGGGGCTTGCCTGGCTGCATGGCAACCCCTTGAACCTGCCGATTTCACCGCTGACCCAAGGGGTCGTGTTATCCCTGGCCGGTAACTTCACCCTGTTTGCCTGGATCTCCGTGCTGTCGCGCACCCGCGTGTCGGAACACTGGCAGGCCGGACGCTTCATCGGTCAGGAAATCAGCGCCCGCCCCAACCCCCGCTCGATGCTGGCGGTGCACATCGAAGACCTGCTGCAATTGGCCGCGCGCTTCGTTGGCGAAGAACGGGCGCGCCAGAGTTTCATTCGCTTTGCCTACCGCCAGGGCAAAGGCTTCAACCCGAACCAGAATGCCGACAGTGAATGGATCGCCCACACCGAACGGCTCCTGGCGGGTGTACTGGGAGCTTCATCGACGCGCGCTGTAGTAAAAGCCGCGATTGAAGGTCGGGAAATGCAGCTGGAGGATGTGGTCCGAATCGCGGATGAGGCCTCGGAAGTGCTGCAGTTCAATCGCGCACTGCTACAAGGCGCCATCGAAAATATCACCCAAGGCATCAGCGTGGTCGATCAGTCCCTCAGGCTGGTGGCCTGGAACCGTCGCTACCTGGAGCTGTTCAACTACCCAGACGGTTTGATCAGTGTCGGCCGGCCCATCGCCGACATCATCCGCTACAACGCCGAGCGCGGCCTTTGCGGCCCGGGCGAAGCGGAGGTTCATGTCGCTCGACGCTTGCACTGGATGCGCCAGGGCCGTGCCCACACCTCTGAACGACTGTTCCCCAATGGCCGGGTGATCGAGCTCATCGGCAACCCCATGCCCGGCGGTGGTTTCGTCATGAGTTTTACCGACATTACCGCTTTCCGCGAAGCCGAACAGGCCCTGACTGAAGCCAATGAAGGATTGGAACAACGGGTGGCAGAGCGCACCCGGGAACTGTCGCAACTGAACATGGCCCTGACCGAAGCCAAAGGCACCGCCGAGTCGGCCTACCAATCCAAGACACGGTTCCTGGCAGCAGTCAGTCATGACCTGATGCAGCCGCTCAACGCCGCGCGCCTGTTCTCCGCGGCATTGTCCCATCAGCACGACGGGTTGCCGAACGAGGCCCGGCAACTGGTGCACCATCTGGACAGTTCGTTGCGCTCGGCCGAAGACCTGATCACCGACCTGCTGGACATTTCCCGCCTGGAGAACGGCAAGATCAACCCTGACCGCAATCCATTCGCCCTCAATGAGCTGTTCGACACCCTCGGCGCCGAGTTCAAGGTACTGGCCCAGGAACAAGGCCTTAAATTCCGGGTGCGGGGCTCGCGACTGCGGGTCGACAGCGACATCAAGCTGCTGCGACGTGTGTTGCAGAACTTCCTCACCAATGCCTTCCGCTATGCCAAGGGACCGGTGCTGCTGGGCGTACGCCGTCGCAATGGCGAATTGTGCCTGGAGGTGTGGGATCGCGGCCCGGGCATCGCCGAAGACAAACTGCAGGTCATTTTCGAAGAATTCAAACGCCTCGACAGCCATCAGACCCGTGCCGAAAAAGGCCTCGGTCTGGGCCTGGCGATCGCCGACGGGCTGTGTCGCGTGCTGGGTCACACCTTGCGGGTACGTTCCTGGCCTGGGCGCGGCAGCGTATTCAGCGTCAGCGTACCGCTGGCCCAGGCGCAGACTGCCTTGCCCAAGCCCGTTGCCGAACCCAACGGTCATTTGCCAAAGGGCGCCCAGGTACTGTGTATCGACAACGAAGACAGCATTCTGATCGGCATGAACAGCCTGCTGACTCGCTGGGGCTGCCAGGTGTGGACGGCGCGTAACCGCCAGGAGTGCGAGCGTTTGCTCAGCGAGGGAGGCCGACCACAACTGGCCCTGGTGGATTTCCACCTGGACGATGGAGAGACCGGCACCGAGCTGATGGCCTGGTTACGCACCCGTATGGGTGAACCGATACCTGGCGTGGTGATCAGCGCCGATGGCCGCCCCGAGACGGTGGCGCAGGTGCATGCGGCAGGTCTGGATTACTTGGCCAAACCGGTGAAGCCGGCCGCGTTGAGGGCGTTGTTGAGTCGGCATTTGCCGTTGTAGCCAGGATCGATTTCCGCAGTCAGGCGTACACTGCCCGGCATTAAACCCAGGCTTCTACATCTAGCCGGGGGGCGCATCAAACCTGGGGCTTTTCGGTTTCTTCAGGCAGTTCCGGCAGCCCATCGACACCCGTCATTGCCCGTTCGAGCAATTCGGCTGGCAGGCTTTTGCTGGCCCGGGCGCCGAGCAATTTGAGTTGTTCGCTGCGGCTGATCAGGTTGCCGCGTCCTTCTGTCAGTTTGTTGCGCGCAGCACTGTAGGCTTTATCCAGTTGTTGTAAACGGCTGCCAATTTCGTCCAGGTCCTGGATGAACAGCACGAACTTGTCATACAGCCACCCAGCTCGTTCGGCGATTTCCCGAGCGTTCTGACTCTGACGTTCCTGTTTCCACAAACTGTCGATCACCCGCAACGTTGCCAGCAGTGTCGTCGGGCTGACGATCACGATGTTGCGGTCGAAGGCTTCCTGGAACAGGTTCGGTTCGGCTTGAAGCGCGGCAGAAAATGCGGCTTCGATCGGTACGAACAACAACACGAAATCCAGGCTGTGCAAACCATCCAGGCGCTTGTAATCCTTGCCGGCCAGACCTTTGACGTGGGCCCGCAAAGACACCACGTGTTGCTTGAGAGCGAGTTGGCCAATGCTGTCGTCCTCGGCGGCCACGTATTGCTGATAGGCCGTGAGACTGACCTTGGAATCCACCACCACCTGCTTGTCGCCGGGCAGGTAAATCAGCACGTCCGGCTGGAACCGTTCGCCGTCCGGGCCCTTGAGGCTGACCTGGGTCTGATATTCGCGGCCCTTCTCCAGGCCGGCGTGCTCGAGCACCCGTTCCAGAATCAGTTCGCCCCAGTTACCCTGGGTCTTCTGGCCTTTGAGGGCGCGGGTCAGGTTGGTCGCCTCATCGCTCAGGCGCAGGTTCAGCTGTTGCAGCCGCTCCAACTCCTTGCCCAGGGAGAAACGTTCCCGCGCCTCAGCTTGATAGCTTTCTTCAACACGCTTTTCAAAGGACTGGATGCGCTCCTTCAGCGGGTCGAGCAACTGTCCCAACCGCTGCTGGCTGGTTTCAGCGAAGCGCTGCTCACGCTCATCGAAGATTTTTCCTGCAAGTTCGGCGAACTGTGCCCGCAACTCGTCTCGCGAGCCTTGCAGGTCGTCCAGCCGCTGCTGATGACTTTCCTGTTGCTCACGCAGTTCGGCATGTAACGAAGCCGCCTGGGCATCAAGACGCCGCAGTTCCGATTCTTTTCCGGCGCGCTCCAGATTCCAGGCGTGGGCGGCGTCTCGGGCATTGTCGCGTTCGATCTGCAGCAACTCGACTTCGCGACAAGCGGCAGCAAGCTCAGCTTGCCGGGCGGCGTTGGCTTGGCCCAGGTCGCTGATTTCATCGCGGCACGCATCGAGCTGGGCATTCAAGCCGTCGTGAGCCATGTGGGCAGTGGCCAGGCGCTCTTCCAGTAATGCGAGTTCGGTCTGCGCGGCGCTGGCCTGGCGTTGCAGGTGCCAGGCCAGGGCGAGCAACGGCACTGCCGCACCCGCCAGGCCAAACAACAGGCTGGTCAAATCCATAGCCATGACAATTCCCGCCGATGAAATAAAGCCCGCAGGTTAACCAAGCGGCCAGGGGTTGCCCAGCTCAGTCTTCGATTTCACCCAGCGCCTGGCGAGCACGATGATCCCCGGCCCTGGCAGCCTGGCGCAGCAGATCCTGGCCGATACGACGGTCCCGCGCGTTCCCGCATTCACGGCACATCAACTGGCCGAGGCGACTTTGTGCAGCGACCACGCCTTCCCGGGCCGGTTGCTTGAGTAAACGGCCGGCCAAGTGTTTGACACTGGTGTTTTCCCCAAGGCGCGGGCTGTCGAGCAGCCATTCGGCCACGCGCATCGAAATGCGTTTGGGTGGGGTAACACCAGAGGGTGTGGAGGTAACAGGATTTGATACTGAGCGAAACTTCATAAAGCACTGTGGGACAGATCAGGAAGGCGCGCCACTCTACTCCTTTTTTCGCACGGGTAAAGTCGAAAAAAACCGGCACGCCCGTCCTAGAGCAAGCGCTTGGGACAATCCACAGAAGCTGTGGATAACTCAGTGGACAACCCCCCTTGAAGTCGCCGTAAGCCCTATGGAACGGGGCCTGCGCTCAAACTGACGATTTTTTCACCAGTAAAAAAAAGCGATGTTTTTCATTGACTTAAATTTTGGATACAGGCACCCACCCCAAATTGTTCCCACATGACAATACGGTGACAACCACCGGGTCGAGTGTGCACAAGTAACACGTCAACCGGTTATATCGCTGCGCTGTTTTGGCTCATTTGTGCGGTAAAACCTGGGGATAACCCGACGACATGCGGGCCGTTGTCCGCTGGCTGGTCGCAAATCCATTGCTCGGTTCCTGTGCTATAGCCGACCACCTCCTGCCCCCTAGGGCAAACAAACGATCACGTCGCGGCCAGGCAGAATCTTTTTTGCCCATCGTCCTTCCCTTCGACCACTCGATCCGTTACTATTCGCGGCGTTAGTACCAAGCTGAAAGTCAATTCCGGGTCGAATACATCTCCACGGTCAGCCTTCTTCAAGAGAAGCCTCACCGACAAAAAGAGACCGACCCCCTCGATGGTTTCCAGGTAATTCTTGCGTCAACACTGCCTTTGATCGATTGCAAAGGCTGTTGCCAGACTCGTTACTCTGACCGAACCAGCCTGCAAAATTGATCAGGATCTTCACCCCGGGCCCAGAACCTTTGCCCTTGATGTGTTGCCTGCCCTCCTAAGTACCTACCTGCCAGCCCAAGCGCGCACTTTATATAGCGCTCAAACTGGCTGCTTTGTTCCAGTCGGGTTCTTCGTTCGACCAATGGTGGTCGACGTTACTGGAACGTTTTAACGTTGCACGGTTCTTAACCGTGTCATTTGTAGGAACACCCATAACATGTCTACTCAAATCCATACACAGGATGCCATCCGCACCCTAACCAACGCTTTTGCCCCAATGAACTGCCTGATCATGGCCGCTCGCAAAGGCTGCTTCAGCTTCACCCTGGTCAACGAGCATGGCATCGCCCGTCACAGCGAACGCCTGTACCCCGATCAGTACTCCAGCGCAGAGCCGCTGCAGGCCGTGATCGAGCGTACCCGTCAGGCACTGGTTGCCTGATACGCCGCAAAGGCTGAAACCCCAAGGCCCCGCCCAAAAAGCGGGGCTTTTTATTGCCCAAAATTTCTCGATAAAGCGCAACGGCTTAAGCACCGGGGGATATAACGGTTATAACCGTTCGGCGAAGATGTTTTAAAAACAGTCCTTTACAGCTGGAATATGACACTACACTTCAAGTCAAGCGGCATGATCCGCTTTCGGCGGAGCCTGAACCGAACCACTGCTGCCAAGCCCACACCTTTCAGGCTCCGCTCATTTCCCGCTCCGAGGGTTTTATCCGAGGGTTTTATGGGTATCGCTGCCAGCGAACTGTGTCGATATGTGATCCGCCCGACGCTCCTGTACCTGGAGCGCCACAGTGCAACGGCGGAATCCTTGTTGCTGGGGATTGCCGCCAGCCAGTCCGCCTTGGGATCAGCCCTGCATGACCGTCGCGGGCATGGCCTATATCGCATTCCCGAACCTCGCCACCGGGCGCTCTGGGACCATTACCTGGCGCTGGATCCGGAACGAGCCAGCCTGGTTCGGGGCCTGGCCAGCCAGCACGCCTTTCTCAGCGGCCCGCACCTGGAATTGACTGTCAACCTACGCTACGCCACCGCCATTGCCTGGCTTTTGGTAGAGGAACAGAACCTTGCGCTTCCCGAAGCCGATGATCTGTTGGGCATGGCCCGGATCTGGCGCCAGACATTTCACCCTCAAGGGCGCCTGCGTGATTTCACCGGCGCCTGGCAAAGTTGTGTTTCGCCTCTGAATCAGGTCGCCTGCTAAGGTGAAATCTGGAAAATTCCTACAACGGTCGCGAATCCGGTCTGATTGTCCTACAAAACCGCTCTAAATCAAGCCATACAGCCTATAGCGCTTACACGAAAATGTTGGTAATTTTCGCCCCGGTGATCACCTGGAGTTCTAACAATGAAAAAAATGATGCTCAAAACCACCCTTGGCCTTGCCGTTACCTTGGCATCCACGCAGATTTTCGCCAGTGGCTTTGCCTTGAACGAACAAAGCATCAGTGGCATGGGCACCGGTTTCGCTGGGCGTTCTTCCTCTGCCGATGATGCAAGCACTGTGTTTGGCAACCCGGCCGGCATGTCGCGCCTCAAGCGCCAGCAAGTAACAGGCGGTATGGCCGCTATCGACGCGTCCACTGACATCAACGACGCCAGCGGTAGCCAATCCGGTACCAACAAGGGCGATATGGTGCCGTTCACTGCCGTTCCGATGGGCTACTACGTCAAGCCTATCGATGATCAATGGGCTTTCGGCCTGGGTGTATACGCACCGTTCGGCCTGATCACCGATTACGAAAGCAGCTTCCAGGGCCGTAACTTCGGCAGCAAGAGCGAAGTGAAAGTCGTCGCTTTCCAGCCAACCGTCAGTTACGCCTTCAACGACAAGGTGTCGATCGGTTTCGGCCCGACCATCAACCATATTTCCGGTTCGCTGGAATCGACCCTGACCACGCCGCTTTCGCCTAACGACGGCGACGTGAAGATCAAGGGCGACGACATTGGCTATGGCTATAACATCGGCGTGCTGGTCCAGGCGACCGACACCACTCGCGTGGGCCTGACCTACCATTCCAAGGTCAAGTACAAGCTTGACGGCCACACCAAGGTGAGCCCAGGGGCCGGTACTCCCGCCGGATTCCTGAATGGCGCGCGTTATGACGCTTCTCTGGACATCACGACGCCAGAATCGGTGGACTTTTCGGTCACCCAGCAACTCAACGATGCCTGGACCCTTTATGCCGGTAGCACCTGGACTCGCTGGAGCCGCCTGAAAGAAATCACCGTGGATAACCAAGGCGTCACGCCGGCAAACGGTGGCGCGTTGGCCCCTGCGTTCCTCGGCACCATTACCGAGGAACAGAACTGGCACGACACCTGGGCCTACGCCATCGGTACGTCCTACCAGTTGAACAAGCAGTGGGTGCTGCGTACTGGCCTGACCTTCGACCAGTCGCCTACCAACAACATCGACCGCTCGCCACGCATCCCTACCGGCGACCGGACTATCTTCAGCCTGGGTGCCGGTTGGAGTCCGACCGAAGACCTGACCATCGACGTGGCGTATTCCTACCTCAAGGAAGAGAAAGTCAACGTCAATCACAGCAACGTTCTGGGCCAATCCTACAACGCTGAATACGAAAACAGCGCCAACGGCTTCGGCGTCGGTGCAACCTACCGCTTCTGATGATTCACGGCGGGCCTGACCCCCTCGCCATCTGAAGCGAAAAAAAGCCCCGCTCTCTGCAAAGAGGCGGGGCTTTTTCGTGACCGGCGATCAGGGGCTGGATGCGATGGCCGCTTCTACCGCCTTGATGAGTTCGGGATCGTCGGGTTTGGTCCGACTGGAAAAACTGGCGACGACCTTGCCCTGACGGTCCACGACATACTTATAGAAATTCCATTTCGGGGCGCCGGACTGTTCGGCCAGGTGCCGGAACAACGGGATGGCGTCCGCGCCGCGTACCGGTTGAGGCTCGGTCATGGTGAAGGTCACGCCGTAATTGACGTAGCAGACCTTGGCCGTCTCTTCGCCGTCCTTGGATTCCTGTTTGAAGTCATTGGACGGTACCCCCAGCACTTGCAAACCTTCGCCTTTATAGCGCTGGTTAAGGGCCTCCAGCCCCTTGAACTGCGGGGCGAAACCGCAGAAGCTGGCAGTGTTGACCACCACCAGCGGCTGGCCAGCGAAACGCTGGCACAGATCGATGTTTTCCTTGGCCCGCAACTTGGGCAGCGAGCCCTCCAGCATGGGTGGACAGTCCGCGGCCCATGCGTGCCCGGTCAAAGCCAGCAGCAGAGCGGGTACAGCAAGCCTGCGCATCAGCATGTCGCAATCTCCTTGAAAGCACGTCAGACCACGACGTTACTCCCCCATGCCCGGCGCCGTCCACCGCTCAGCAGGCGCCCATACCCAGTTGCATCAACGCCAACCCACCCTGATGCCAGCCCCACCAGGCAATCACCAGCAGCAGGCCGGCACCGGCAGCAATCAACCAGGGGCCTACGCGGCTCATACCGCACCTGCCTGAACTTGCAGCCGCGCCACCGGACGCTCACGCACCGGCCAGTTCAACGCCGCCGCCAGCAGACTGAGCAGGATCGACACCTGCCAGATCAAGTCATAACTGCCGGTGCGGTCGTACACCACCCCACCCAGCCAGCCCCCCAAGAACGAACCTAACTGGTGGAACAGGAACACGATCCCACCCAACATCGAGAGATTTCGTACGCCAAACAACGTCGCTACCGTGCCGTTGGTCAAAGGCACCGTCGACAGCCACAAAAAGCCCATCGCCATCCCGAACAGGTAAGCCGTGGTAGTCGTCACCGGCAACCATAGGAACAAGCCGATCACCACCGCCCGCAACAGGTACAACCCGGTCAGCAGGCGCGGCTTGGACATCCGACCGCCCAACCAGCCTGCGGTGTAGGTGCCGAAGATATTGAACAGCCCGACCAGGGCCAGCACGGTCGTGCCGACGCTGGCCGCCAGGTGCTGGTCCACCAGGTAGGCCGGCAAATGCACGCCTATGAATACCACTTGGAACCCACAGACAAAAAAGCCAACCGCCAGCAACCAGAAACCGGAGTGGCTGCACGCCTCGCGCAGTGCTTCGGACAAGGTTTGCTCATGACCGGTCAGCGGCGCTGGCGTGTCCTTGAGCATGCTCACCAGCGGCACGATCAGCGCCACCAGCAGCCCTAGCGCCAACAGCGCGGCAGACCAGCCGAGCCAGCCAATCAGACCCAGTGTGCCCGGCAACATGGCGAACTGGCCGAAGGAGCCGGCGGCGCTGGCGATCCCCATGCCCATGCTGCGTTTTTCCGGCGGTACAGCACGCCCGACCACGCCGAGGATCACCGAAAACGATGTGCCGGACAGGCCGATACCAATCAACAGACCCGCGCTCAGTGAGAGCGACCATGGTGAGTCGGCCATGCCCATGAAGACCAGGCCGAGGGCGTACAGTACACCGCCGATGAGCACGACTTTCGCGGCACCGAAGCGGTCGGCCAGCGCCCCGGTAAAAGGTTGCGCCAGGCCCCAGATCAAGTTCTGCAAGGCAATGGCGAAGGCAAACACCTCGCGGCCCCAGCCAAACTCGGCACTCATGGGCGCCAGAAACAGCCCGAAGCCATGCCGTACACCCAGGGACAACGCCAGGATCAGCGCGCCGCCCACCAGAACCCAACCACAGGTACGCCACATCGATGTCATTTTTATTCTCCGGTCACGGGTATATACCCGCTTATCATCGAACGAACCGGCTTCACGCCAGTTCATCCAGCAAGGCCAGCAACGTTGCGCGCTTTTCGGCGCCCAGCTTATCGATCAATCGTTGTTGCGCCGCTTCCCAGGCCGGCAACGCCGCCGCCAGCCGGGCATGCCCGGCTTCAGTGAGTTCGACGATACGATTGCGCAAGTCTTCTCCCTCGGCCAGCGCCACCAGCCCCTCACCTTCCAGAACCCGCAGGTTGCGCCCCAGGGTGCTGCGGTCCAGGCCCATGGCCTCGGCCAGGGAAGAGATACTCGGTTGGTCCAGGCGCGCCAGGTTACTCAACAAAGAATACTGGGCGACGTTGATCCCGAAGCCATCGAGGGCGCCGTCGTAATACCTGCTGACGCCACGAGCGGCACGACGCAGGTTGATGCACAAACATTGGGAGGCAAGCATAGTGCGTGTATATACCCGCGATTAAATGAATGCAAATTTTAATTCAGGAAAATTCAAGCTGAATGCCCTCGTCACAAAGGTAGCGTTCAATTCCAGATCAATACCAGCCCAACCAACACCACCATTTCAAGCAGCTCCAGCAAGGCGCCTGCCGTATCCCCGGTACAGCCCCCCAGTCTGCGCAACATCATCTGGCGCAACCCGACAAATACCGCCAGGGCGATAACCAGCGCCGAAACCCCGGCCCAGCCCGCCACCAGCATGGCCCCCACCGCACAGGCCAGCAATACCTGCCAGCCCGTGCGGCGCGGCAGATGATCGGCGAGCGCCTGCCCTAACCCGCCAGCGCGCACATAGGGCGTGGTCAGTAACAACCCCAGCAATGCGCTGCGCCCCAGAACCGGCACGATGATCAATGCCAGGGTCTGTCGCTGCTCGATCAGCGCCAGCAATGCGGCGAATTTGAGCAACAGCACCAACACCAACGTAATCACCGCGATCGGCCCGCTGCGAGGGTCTTTCATGATCAGCAGCGTGCGCTCACGATCGCCAAAACCACCGAGCCAGGCATCCGCGCTGTCGGCCAGGCCATCCAGGTGCAGGCCGCCGCTAAGCAGCACCCAGGCGGTCAATAACAGGGCTCCATGAAGCAGCAGCGGCGCGCCAAGCAACACGGCATCAACACCCCACAACAAGCCACCGAACAACAGCCCTACCAACGGATAGAACAGCAACGAACGCCCCAACTGCGCTGGTTCAGGCATGCCTGGCAAGCGAACCGGCAGGCTGCTCAGGAACTGCAAGGCGATCCGGAACGCCAGCATCTTCAGCCCTCTTCCTTCAAGACCGAACCAGGCGACACGCGAAGAGAAAACCGCGCGCCATGAGCCACTTCGACATTGAGCAACTGCTCCCGAGGCAGACCACGGGCCCGCGCCAGCAGCAATCGCATCACCCCGCCATGGCTGACCAGCAACACGCGCTGCCCAGCATACGCGGTCCTCAGGCGTTCAACCGCCGCCAGGACTCGCTTTGAAAACTCAAGCACCGGCTCGCCATCCGGTGGTGTGAAGGCATAGGGATCAGCCCAGAATCGGCCCAGTCCTTGAGCGTCGGTGTCCATCAACGCCGCCGCGCTGCAGCCTTCCCAAGCGCCGAAATGCAGTTCCTGCAGATCCTTGTCCAGGTGCACCGGCAGGCCGAGCTGGGCGCCGAGTTGCTCAGTGAAACGGGCGCAACGCTGCAACGGTGAACTCACCAGCCGATCCCAGGGACCGCCCGCCGCGACCGCCGCGTGCATCTGCTCCCAGCCCCTGTCCGTCAAGGCATCGTCAAGGCTGCCACGCAGCCCGCCGCCCAGCTCGGTCTCGCCGTGGCGCAGCAGATCCAGGCGCAAAGTCATGTTGGACGATCCGCCACGGCCGCTTCGGCAAACGTCGCCATCTGCCCGTGGAGATCACACGCCAGGCGCAACAGCGGCACCGCCAACGCCGCACCGCTGCCTTCGCCCAGGCGCAGTCCCAGGTCAAGGAGCGGCTCAGCGCCGAGGGTTTCCAGAACGTGTCGATGCCCCGGCTCGGCACCGCGATGGCCGAATAACAGCCATTGCCTGCATTCAGGATTAAGACGCACCGCCACCAGCGCCGCGACGCTGCAGATGAAACCATCCACCAGCACCGCAACGCCCTGCTGGGCGCAGGCCAGATACGCGCCAGCCAGCGCTGCGATTTCAAACCCGCCAAGGTTGAACAGTGTTTGCAGTGGATCGTTGCGCTGCGCGCCGTGCAACGCCAGGGCGCGCTCGATGACTTGGGCCTTGCGGCTGACACCCGCGGCGTCCAGCCCGGTACCCGGCCCGACCAGGTGGGTCACCGGGCAGTCAAGCAAGGCACAGGCCAGGGCACTGGCCGCCGTGGTGTTGCCGATGCCCATTTCGCCGCCGATGAACAGCTGCGTTCCGGCGGCGACAGCGCGCAGCACACTGTCCCGTCCGGCCAGCAACGCCTGATCGCCTTGGGTCACGGTCATCGCCGGCCCCTGCACGAAATTCGCGGTACCCGGCCCGACGTTCAGATGCCGCACACCCGGCAGATCGAGGGAGGTGGTCACGGTGCCCAGATCCACCACTTCCAGCGACGCTCCCAGTTGCCGCGCCAATACACTGATGGCCGCGCCGCCGCTGACAAAGTTGAGCAACATCTGCCCGGTGACTTCCTGGGGATAGGCTGATACGCCTTCGGCCACCACACCATGATCACCAGCGAAAACCGCGATCCAGAGCTGGTCCAGACTTGGTTTGACCTGCCCTTGCAAACCCGCCAGTTGCACCGCCACTGCTTCGAGCCGCCCCAGGGAACCGGCCGGTTTGGTCAGCTGTTGCTGACGGGCCGCGGCCTGTTCCAGGGCCTGGGTGTCAAGGGGCTTGCACGGGTCCAGCCACCAGCGGTGATTCATAACGCAGTACCTTTGAGAGTCAGGGGCAGGCCGGCAACGGTCAGCACGACGCGCTGGCAACGTTCGGCCAAAGCTTGATGCAGCCAACCGGCTTCATCGACATAACGGCGAGTCAACTCGCCCAGCGGCACGACACCCATCCCGGTCTCGTTGCTGACAAAAATGATTTCGCCCGGCAGTGCGCCAATGCACTCCAGCAGGGCGTCACGCTCGGCGTTCAGCTGCTCGGGGTTGTCGAGCATCAGCAGATTGGTCAGCCACAACGTCAGGCAATCCACCAACAGGCATTGCCCTGAACCTGCGTTATCGCGCAGCACCCGCGCCAGGGCCAACGGCTCTTCCACCAGCGCCCATTCGGCCGGACGGCGAGCGCGGTGTTGGGCGACACGTTCGTTCATCTCGCCATCCAGGGGTTGGCTGGTGGCGATATAAGTGACCGGCAATCGGGTGTCGGTGGCGAGCTTTTCGGCCAGGCGGCTCTTACCGGAGCGGGCGCCACCGAGGATCAGTTGCAGCATGGGTTGTTACCTTTTATTTGGCGGTGTAGCGACTGGCCTCTTCGCGAGCAAGCCCGCTCCCACAGGGGACTTGTGTATCCCCACAAATCCAATGGGGGAGCAAGGGCTATATCTTGTATGGCGTTGTAGCTGCTGACCCCATCGCGAGCAGGCTCGCTCCCACAGGGGAAGTGATGGTGTGCATGAATTCTGTGGCCATCAGAGATCCAATGTGGGAGCGAGCCTGCTCGCGATGAGGCCAGCCCAGCCGCCCTAAATCCCACAGAGCCCACACTAAATCTGCTGTGTACGCAAATCCCCTGTGGGAGCGGGCTTGCTCGCGAAGGGGCCATTACGGGCATCTCAAATTCCACAAAGCTCACGCAACAGCCCGGTATCCAAATGCCGCTCCACCAGATCCGCCAACCGCTCGATGTCCCGTTCGCGCAACCCGTGGTAGTCCACCGCTTGCACATTCTGCAACCCGGCCCAACGCAACAAGGCGCTGCTGGCCGCCGGCGACTCGAACAGCCCATGCAGATAAGTGCCGAAAATCTGTCCATCCAGGCTCTGGGCACCATCACAACGACCGTCATCCAACCGCACCGCCGGGTTTTCCAATGCCGGGCCCGTGGTCACACCGGCATGGATCTCATACCCGCTGACCTCGGCCTCTTCCAGGGCCAATCGCCCGCGCACATTGCGCAACTGCTTCTCGTGCTCCAGAGTCGTTTCGAAGGCCAGCAGGCCCAGCCCGGCGCCGGAACCCGCCTCCCCTTCCAGCCCCAACGGGTCGTGGACCTTTTGGCCGAGCATCTGCAAACCGCCGCAGATGCCCAGCAGCTTGCCCCCATAACGCAGGTGACGATGGATGGCCGTCTCCCAACCATTGACGCGCAAATAAGCCAGGTCGCTGCGCACGCTCTTTGAACCCGGCAGGATGATCAAGTCAGCCGCTGGAATGGGTTGGCCTGGGCCAATGAATTGCAGATCGACCTGTGGGTGCAGGCGCAGCGGATCGAAATCGGTGTGGTTGCTGATACGCGGCAATACTGGCACCACCACTTTGAGCACCTGTTCGGCCTTGTCGGCCTGCCGTTGATCGAGGCCGTCCTCGGCCTCCAGGTGCAGGTCCATCACGTACGGCAACACGCCAACCACCGGTTTGCCGGTGCGGGCCTCAAGCCAATCCAGGCCCGGTTGCAGCAAGGCGATGTCGCCGCGAAAACGGTTGATGATGAAGCCCTTGACCCGCGCTTGCTCGCTGGGCGAAAGCAGCTCCAGGGTCCCCACCAGATGGGCGAACACCCCGCCGCGATTGATATCGGCAATCAGCAGCACCGGGCAGTCCACCGCCTCGGCAAAGCCCATGTTGGCAATGTCACCGGCGCGCAGATTGATCTCCGCCGGCGACCCCGCGCCCTCCACCATCACCACCGGATACGCCGCGCTCAGGCGTGCGTGGGAAGCCAGCACCGCTTGCATCGCGATGGTTTTGTAATCGTGATAGGCCACGGCATTCATGGTGGTGACGGCGCGGCCATGGATAATGACCTGGGCGCCGGTGTCGCTGTTGGGCTTGAGTAGCACCGGGTTCATGTCGGTATGCGGTTCTAGACCGGCCGCCTGGGCCTGCACGGCCTGGGCACGACCGATTTCGCCGCCGTCGGCCGTTACCGCGCTGTTGAGCGCCATGTTCTGTGGCTTGAACGGCACCACGCTCACACCCTGACGCCTGACCCAGCGGCACAGGGCCGTAACCAGGGTGCTTTTGCCGGCATCGGACGTGGTGCCCTGCACCATTACAGTGGTCATTGGATGTCCTTGGCGTAGGCCTCGAAAGCCTGTTCGAGGCGCAGGAATTCACCGTCATCGGCCGGCAGCCCAAAACGCAGGCTGCTGTTATGGGTAAACAACCGCAGGAGAATGCCCTCGTGGGCCATGAAATCGTAAAGTGCCTGGGCGTGTTCAGTGACCAGCCATTGAAATAACCCGCAGCCGCCCTGAGGTGCGAAGCCATGGCGTTCGAGCGTCAGCGCCAGGCGCTGGCTGATGTCTTCGCAGCGTTGGCGCTGGCGGGCGTGGGCGTCGGTGTCCAACAGGCACGCCTGACCCACCACTCGGGTCGGCCCGCTGATGGCCCATGGCCCGACTTGTTCGGCGAGCAACTTGAGCAAGCGGCGCTCGGCCAATACAAACCCCAGGCGAACCCCGGCCAGGCCAAAAAATTTGCCAAACGAACGCAACACAATCAGCCCGACCTGATGGGTATGAGCGGCCAGACTCAGTTGCGGCGTGACATCCATGAACGCTTCATCCACCACCAGCCAACCACCGCGCTGCGCCAGCCGGGCATGCCAGTCCATCAGGCGCTCGGGGCTCAACTGCAAGCCCGTGGGATTGTTCGGGTTGACCACCACCAGCACGTCGAGACTGTCGAGGAAGAAGTCCACTTCCGGCTCCAGCACTTCGCGCACAATGTAACCACTGCGACGCCAGGCTTCGGCGTGTTCGGCGTAGCAAGGCGAAAGGACGCCGACCTTGCCGGCACGGCGCAGGCGCGGCAACAGTTGGATGGCCATCTGCGAACCTGCCACCGGCAGCACATGCATGGCGCCGTAATAATCGCAGGCGGCCTGTTCCAATCCGTCATCGGTCTCGGGTAGGCGTGCCCAGGCCCGCGGTGCAATCACCGGCACGTCGAACGGCCAGGGCGCCAGACCACTGGACAAGTCGAGCCATTGGGCCTCGGCAATACCATATTGCAGGGCCGCGTTGCGCAACCGTCCACCGTGCTCAAGCATAAAACTCAGCTCCCAGGCAGAGAATCAGCAACCACAACCATACGCCGCGCTGGACCAGTTGCCAGCCGCGATCAATGGCGTCGGCGCTCGCCGGCTCGCCCTCGCCCAGGGGCGGACGCTGGTGCAATTGGCCGTGATACACCGCCGCGCCACCCAGCTCGACCCCCAGGGCACCGGCGCCGGCGGCCATCACGGGCCCGGCATTGGGACTGTCCCAAGTCGGGCCCTGGGTGCGCCAACACTTGAGCGCCAGGCGGGTTTTTCCAAGCACGGCGTAAGTCAGCGCCACCAGGCGCGCCGGAATATAGTTGAGCCCATCATCGATCTTGGCCGCCGCCCAGCCGAAGCGCTCAAAGCGTTCGTTACGATAGCCCCACATCGCGTCGAGGGTATTGCTCAGGCGGTACAACACCACACCGGGCGCGCCCGCGACGGCGAACCAGAACAGCGCGGCGAACACCGCGTCGCTGCCGTTCTCCAGCACCGACTCCGTGGCGGCACGGGCGACGGCAGTCTCATCCAGTTCGGCGGTTTCGCGACTGACCAGGTAGCCGACCCGCCGACGCGCTTCGTCCAGATCCCCACCGCGCAGAGCCCGGGCCACCGGCTCGACATGTTCCCCGAGACTGCGCAGGCCAAGGGCGAGGTACAGCGCCAGGATGTCCACCAGCCAACCCACCAACGGCGCCCAGGACAGCGCCGTCGCGAGCAGGGTCAACGGCACCACGGCGATGATCCACGCCGTCACGCCATGGCTGCGCCAGCCACGCCCGCCGGAGTTGAAGCGCTGCTCGATACGATCGGCAAAGCGACCAAAGGCCACCAGCGGATGCCAGCGTCGGGGTTCGCCCAACAGCGCATCCAGCGCCACTGCGGCGGCACTGAGCAACGCCACACTCATGGGCTCACTCCCCAATGGTTTTCGTAGAGCAATTCATCCAGCGCACGCGGCTGAGCCCAGCCTTCCAGGGCGAGCATCGGTGCCGGGTAAAAACCCTCGACCGGTCCCAGGCACAAGATTGCCAGCGGCTTGGCACCAGCGGGCAGGCCCAACAGCTCGGCCAGGGCCTGGGGCTCGAACAGAGAAACCCAGCCCATCCCCAATCCTTCGGCGCGAGAGGCCAGCCACAGATTCTGGATCGCGCAGGACAGCGAGGCCAGGTCCATTTCCGGCAGGGTTCGTCGACCGAAGACATAGCGCTCGCGATCATCCATCAACGCCGCCACCAGCACTTCGGCGCAGTCGTTGAGGCCTTCAACCTTGAGCTTCATGAATTCATCGCTGCGCTCGCCCAGGGCCTCGGCGGTGCGGATGCGCTCCTGCTCCACCAGTTGACGGATTTGCCCACGCAAGGCGCGGTCGCTGATGCGAATGAACCGCCACGGCTGCATCAGACCCACACTGGGGGCTTGATGGGCGGCTTCCAGCAGGCGGCGCAGCAATGCTGGCTCAACGGTGCCGCCGGTGAAGTGGCGCATATCGCGGCGCTCGGCGATGGCCCGGTAGATGGCGTCGCGTTCGGCCTGGGGAAAGGCGTTGTCTGTCATGACTGCTTCTCGAGCAGGCTCGCTCCCACAGGGGTCAGGTGATCAAATGTGGGAGCGAGCCTGCTCGCGATAACGGCCTCAAGATCAGGCGCAAACAGCGCGGCAATCGCCCTCGGATTCGACGGAAAATAAAAATGCACATAGGAAGCCGTCATCCGGCCCTGCCGGAAAACCGCCTCTGCCCCTCGCCCGCCATTGGGGCTATGGCCTCGGGCAATCGGTTCCAGACCGGTGCTGGTCAGGGAATGATGATAGGTATGCCCGCGCAAAGTGCCCTCCGGCAACTCCACCGATTGCAGCGCCAGGGCCGCCAGACGCTTTTGCATCTGCGCATCACCGGCCAGCAACCCAAGCAGTTCGGCACGGGTGCCATCCACATCCGTCAACGAGTCCAACAGATAAAGCATGCCGCCGCATTCAGCCAGCAAGGGCTTGCCTGCTTGATGGTGCGCCCGGATCGCCGCCAGCATCGGCGCGTTTTGCGCCAGCGCCACATGGTGCAGTTCCGGATAGCCTCCGGGCAGATACAGACTGTCCGCTTCCGGCAGTTGGGTGTCATGAATAGGTGAAAAGAAGCTCAGTTGCGCGCCCATGGCGCGCAACAAATCGAGGCTCGCGCCATAGGTGAAGGCGAATGCTTCGTCCCGGGCCACGGCGATGCGCACACCTTCCAGCCAAGGCTGCGCGGCAATCACCGCTGGCGCGGCGAACTCCACCGCTGGCGGCAACGCCACTTCACAACTGCCAGCCAGGGCAGCGGCGGCGGCGTCGAGGCGCAGGTCCAGATCATTCAATTCACTGGCCTGGACCAACCCAAGGTGACGGCTTGGCAGCTCGATGCCGGTTTCCCGTGACAGGGCGCCGTACCAGCGCAGGCCTTCGGTCAGGCTGCCTTCGAGCAACTGCGCATGACGCAAGGTGCCGACCCGATTGGCCAGCACTCCAGCGAAGGGCAAGTCCGGCTGATACCGCGCCAGCCCCAGGGCCAGGGCGCCGAAGGTCTGGGCCATGGCCGTGCCATCGATCACCGCCAGCACCGGCACGCCGAAATGCCGTGCCAGATCGGCGCTCGATGGCGTGCCATCGAACAACCCCATCACCCCTTCGATCAGGATCAAGTCGGCTTCGGCGGCGGCTTCCCACAACAATCGACGACTCTCCTGCTCGCCGACCATCCACATGTCCAGTTGGTAGACCGGCGCGCCACTGGCCCGCTCCAGGATCATCGGGTCGAGGAAATCAGGCCCGCACTTGAAGACCCGCACCCTGCGCCCCTGATTGCGATGCAAGCGGGCCAGAGCGGCGGTGACGGTGGTTTTGCCTTGCCCTGACGCTGGGGCGGCGATCAGCACCGCCGGGCAGTGACGACTCGCAATGGAAACGTCACTCACAGTTCAACGCCTTTCTGCGCCTTGATACCCGCCTGGAACGCGTGCTTGATCATGCCCATTTCAGTGACGGTGTCGGCCAGTTCGATCATTTGCAGCTTGGCGCCGCGACCGGTCACGACCACATGCTGCATCGGCGGACGGGCCTGCAAGTCGCTCAACACCTGGTCCAGATCAAGGTAGCCGTGCTTGAGCGCGATGTTGAGTTCATCGAGTACCACCAGGCCAATGGACGGGTCGCTCAACAACTGACGCGAGACTGCCCAGGCCGCTTCGGCGGCGGCGATGTCGCGCTGGCGATCCTGGGTTTCCCAAGTGAAACCTTCGCCCATGACATGAAAGCGCACCTGCTCCGGAAAGCGACGAAAAAACAGCTCTTCACCGGTGCTGTTGCGCCCCTTGATGAACTGCACCACGCCGCATTGCATGCCGTGGCCCATGGACCGGGCCAGCATGCCAAATGCCGAGCTGCTCTTGCCCTTGCCGTTGCCGGTCAGCACCAGCAGCAGGCCACATTCATTCGGCGAATTGGCGATGCGCTCGTCGATCACGGCTTTCTTGCGCAACATGCGCGCCAGGTGGCGTTCGTCGCGATCGGGGGTGTCGGTCATGGGAGCTCTCCGTTGGGATTGGATAACGGCGGGCGGGCACAAAAAAGACGGCAACAAGCCTGGCATCGCCCACCGTGATGCCGTTGGATGAATCAGGCCGGTCTCCGGGCTCATGAGCGGCGTGATGCCGGGCTGCGCGCCTTCCCATGTCATACAGACACAGTGGCTTTAGCACAGCGTTGACTCATTTACCGTTGCGGGGGCAGCGCCGGGTTCGTATGCACTCACCGGCTTCCCTGTTTCACTCTGTCGACCCAACGATCGCCCGGTCACAGAGCACCTGAAACAAGCCGCGAAGGTTAGAGGGTTGGGGGTGGAGCGTCAATTAAAGCCGCCACAGGTTCAACAGCGGATATTGGCCCTGATCAATAAAATGACGCCAATCTTGTGCCATGCTGCGGCAAGTGATATCAAATAGGCATCACGACCCGATATCACAAGAACAAGAGGGCAAAAGCATGCAAGGCATGATCATCAGCAATCCAAAACTGGAATTCCTGCGCCCGGTGCTGGAACGCTGGTTTGACTGTATCGACCGTTACAACGCCGTGCGCGGCGATAACGACACACCTTACTGGTTCGATGAAAAAGCCAATCTTGGCTTGCTGTCGGCCGCAGCCTGGATGGCCGAGATGGTCACGCTGCAAAACACCCCCACCCGCAAACAGAATGAAGAAGGCGAGCGCAACGTCAGCGCCGATCTGCTCATCGCCGGCACCGAGGAGCGCGCCTTCATCCAGGCCACTCAACGCTGGCCGAAGGTCAAGAGTCTCAACCTCAACCAGCCGCTGCTCGACGTTACCAGCGACGCCAAACGTATCAGTTATTCCAGTGACCTGAGATTAGGCTGCCTGTTTGTAGCACCGCAAAAAGCCCAGCAGAGCGCCACGCCGGAAGAGTTGCAGGACATGATCGACGAACTGCAGAAGGAAAATACCTGCGCAGTGGCCTGGTACTTCCCCTATGCCTATCGCAAGTTGCGCAATGAGGCCGGGCATTATCATCCGGGCATCGCCGTGCTGTTCAAGCAGGCCCACGGCTGACCGGTTGAACCATCGCGGGTCTAAGCTTCTCTATGAGTAACTACCATGCACTCATAGGGAAGCCCGCATGCTCAAGCCACCACACCTTCTGATCGTCGCATTGGCCGCAGGGCTTGTTGCTTGCGGGGAGTCCTCCACGCTGCAGGTTTCCGACGGCACTGGCCCCTCGCCAAAACTGCCGGAACCGAACAAAACCCTGATCCCCACCGTCAACATTGCTGAAGCTGTCGGCTGGCCGGATGGCGCCAAGCCCATCCCGGCCCAGGGACTGCAAGTGGGCGCATTCGCCGAAGGGCTGGACCATCCACGCTGGCTCTACGTGCTACCCAACGGTGACGTGCTGGTGGCGGAAACAAATGCCCCGCCCAAGCCGGACGATTCCAAGGGCATCCGTGGCTGGGTCATGGAGAAAGTCATGGGCCGCGCCGGTGCGGGGGTGCCCAGCCCCAATCGCATTACCCTGTTACGCGATGCCAACCATGACGGCATCGCCGAAACCCGTACGGTTTTTCTGGAGAACCTCAACTCGCCGTTCGGCATGACGCTGGTGGGCAATGATCTGTACGTGGCCGACACCGACCGACTGATTCGTTTCCCCTATAACGAGGGCGATACGCAAATCAAGGCGCAGCCGACCAAGGTCGTCGACCTGCCGGGTGGCACGCTCAACCACCACTGGACCAAAAACGTGATCGCCAGCCAAGACGGCAGCAAGCTGTACGTCACTACCGGCTCCAACAGCAATGTCGGGGAAAACGGCATGGAGGCCGAAGAAGGCCGCGCGGCCATCTGGGAAGTGGACCGCGCCAGCGGCAATCACCGCATTTTCGCCTCGGGCTTGCGCAACCCCAACGGTCTGGCCTGGGAGCCGCGCAGTGGTGCGCTATGGACCGCAGTGAATGAGCGTGATGAGATCGGCAGCGACCTGGTCCCGGACTACATCACCTCAGTCAAGGACGGCGGCTTCTATGGCTGGCCCTACAGCTATTACGGGCAGAACGTCGATAAGCGGGTCGAGCCACAAAAGCCGGAACTGGTAGCCAAGGCCATCGCCCCGGATTACGCCGTCGGCCCCCATACCGCGTCACTGGGCCTGGCGTTCGCCGAAGGCAGCACCTTGCCCGCGCCGTTTACTGAAGGCGCTTTCATCGGCCAGCACGGCTCATGGAACCGTAAGCCCCACAGCGGCTATAAAGTGATTTTCGTACCGTTCAACGCCGGCAAACCGGTGGGGCAACCGGTGGATGTGCTGACCGGCTTCCTGAATGCCGATGAAAAAGCCCAGGGCCGGCCAGTGGGCGTGGTAATCGACAAGCAGGGCGGGCTGTTGGTGGCTGATGATGTGGGGAACAAGATTTGGCGGGTTTCGGCTAAATAAGGCCAATCACACCGGCGGCAAGGGGATTTATCTCCACTGTGTGGGAGCAAGCTTTGCTCCCACACGACCCTCACCACACATTGGCGCTGAGCTGAGTACCCCGGGTCAGGGATTACGTGCCAGATGCGCCGGTTGCAGTACACGCTTGGCACTGAGGTAGGCTTTCTGCCAATAAGCCTTGGACAGGCTGTCGAGCTTGACCGTACCACCGGTCGCTGGCGCGTGGACGAAGCGCCCTTCCCCGACATAGATCCCGGCATGGCTGACCTGAGAGCCGCCGTTAGTGGCGAAGAAAATCAAATCACCGGTCTGCAACGCGTCCTTACCGACACTCTGGGCGCGCATGCCAATCATCTCGCGGGTGGAACGCGGCAGGGAGATACCGGCCGCATCGCGATACACATAGCCAATCAGGCCACTGCAATCAAAGCCTGAATCCGGCGTATTACCGCCCCAGCGGTAGGGCGTTCCCACCAACCCCAGCGCCCGGAACAGCACGTCTTCGGCAACCGGGGAAAAGCTTTGCGCGGGAGTGAATGCCACCGGAGCCCGCACTGGCGCAGGTGGCGGAGTACGGCTGGCGCAAGCGCTGAGCAGCGCGGCAAAGAACATGAGAGCGAGGCGGGCCGACGTCGACATATGCAGAACAATCCTGATCTGGATGCGGCTTTTCTGCCGTGGGCATGAAAACAAAGCCGCCTGCGGAATACGCAGGCGGATTGCCATCAATCAATGATCATGGATTCTAGCGGCTATGAGGCAAACTTCAAGTAAGACTTTAAGTTTGCCTTACAAACTGTGCGCTTACTTGCGAGCCGTGACCACGGTCGGTGCCATGGCGAGGGCGCGCTTGGCTTCGATGAAGGTCTTGCTCCAGTAGCTGTCGCCCAGGTTATCGATTCGCACACCACCGCTGCGGCGACTGCTGGAATGGATGAACTGGTTGTCCCCCAGGTAGATACCGGCGTGACTGACACGACCTCGACGACCGTTGGTGGCGAAGAACAGCAGGTCGCCCGGTTCAAGTTCATTGCGAGCAACCAGCGGAGCCTTCACGTTGATCATATCGCGAGTGGAGCGCGGCAGGTTCATGCCAGCCTCTTCACGAAACAGATACCCGATGAAACCGCTGCAATCGAAGCCGGCTTCAGAGGAACCGCCAAAACGATAGCGGGTACCGATCAAGGACATGCCTCGCTCCAGGATGCTGTCAGCCAGCACTGGAAGCTGATAAGGCTTGCTGCCGGCGAAGTCTGCCAGCTCTTTGTCGGTGGCCATTTCTTCTTGAAGTGCAACAGAGGAAGACTGGGCGGTAACGGAGTTTTGGACCTGTGGTTGTTGCGCTTGCTGGGACACTGGAGAGTGGGCAGCGCAACCGAACAACAGGGTAACGAGTGCGAGAGGCACCAGGGGTGCGAAGCGACTTAGCATGGGCACGACCGTGGCTGAGGTTGTAAAGATGGCGAGACTATGCCCACTATCAAGCTCATTTGCAAATTCAATCGATGCAAATGTGACTTCTCGGTTTTAGGTTTACATCTAAGCGCCGAAACCGTTTCCAGTCCTCATGCAGCCTGCTGCCCAGAAGGGACGCGGGCTGTACCGTCGCAGAAAAAGGCTATAAGCCACTATTGCCGGGACTTCTACCAGCCCAGGGTTTCTTTCAAAAAAGGGATGGTCAGCTTGCGCTGAGCCTGAAGCGACGCCTGGTCGAGGCGCTCGAGCAATTCGAACAGCGCGCTCATGCTGCGGGTGCCGCGGGTAAGGATGAAGTGCCCGACCTCATCGGTCAGGTGCAGGCCACGCCGGGAAGCGCGCAACTGCAATGCACGGAGTTTGTCTTCATCGGAGAGCGGGCGCATCTGGAAAATCAGCGCCAGGGTGAGACGGGACTTGAGATCGGCCAGCTTCACCGGCAGCTCGCGCGGCGACGTCGATGCTGCAATCAGCAAACGCCGGCCGCTGTCGCGTAACCGGTTGAACAGATGAAACAGCGCTTCTTCCCAATCAGCCTTGCCGGCCACCGCCTGAAGATCATCCAGGCAGACCAGTTCGTACTGTTCAAGGTTGTCGAGGATCTCAACGCCGCGATCCAGCAACTCGGCCAATGGCAGATACACCGCCGGCTCGCCCAATTGCTCGAACCGCAGGCAAGCGGCCTGCAACAGATGCGTACGCCCCACCCCGTCCTTGCCCCACAGATAAATCAGGCTCTCGGTCCAGCCGGCGTCGGCTTCGCAAAGCCGCTCGACATAGCCGAGTGCAGCGGCATTGGCGCCTGGGTAGTAGTTGATAAAGGTGGCGTCGTCACGCAGACGCACACCTAGGGGCAGCTGAATCGGTTTCATGCTGACTGAACAGTTCCAAAAGAACCGTTAGTGGCCTCTGTGTAAAGTGCGCAAAGTTTATACCCGTGACGCGGACCGCACAATGCGCCGGACCACGAGCAAAATCAAAGGTTTGCAGCGACAGAACGATGGAGCGACGGTTTCCCTGACGCTGGGACAACCGCCGCGCCCGCCCTTCGCGCTATAGCTCGGGGTCTTCGACGCCACTGTAGATGTCTGAATCCTTGTACAGATCGTGCATATGGCGCACCAGCACCATGATCACCGCCGCCACCGGCAGCGCCAGCAAGACCCCGGTAAAACCGAACAACTCACCGCCGGCCAGGATCGCAAAGATCACCGCCACTGGATGCAAGCCGATACGATCGCCCACCAGCAACGGTGTCAGCACCATGCCTTCCAGCGCCTGCCCGACCATGAACACCGCCACGATGCCGACCATCGGGTACAGATCACCGCCGAACTGGAACAGGCCGGCAATCAATGCCGCGCCGATACCGATGACAAAGCCCATGTAGGGCACGATGGCCGCAAGCCCGGCGATCAAGCCGATCAACAGCCCCAGTTCCAGGCCCACCAGCATCAATCCCGCCGCATAGATGAAGCCCAGCGCTACCATCACCAACAATTGCCCACGCACAAACGCCCCCAACACTTCATGGCATTCGCCGGTCAGGGTCATGATGCGTTCTTCACGATGGCGCGGCAGCAGGCTGCGAATCTTCGCCATCATCAAGTCCCAGTCGCGCAGCAGATAGAAAGCCACCACCGGAATCAATACCAGGTTCGCCAGCCAACCGATCAACGCCAGTCCCGAGGCCGTGGCCTGGCTCAACACCACACCGACGATGTCAGAGGTCTGGCCCATGTGCTCGCTGATGGCTGCCTTGACCTTGTCGAACTTCCAGAAACCTTCGGCCAACCCCAACCTTGACTGCACCCACGGCACGGCGGTGTGCTGCAACCAGTCGAGCATCTGCGGCACCAGCTCGTACAGGCGCATCAGTTGCTTGGCCAGCATCGGTATCAGCACCAGCATCAGGGCGATGACAATCAAGGTGATCAACGCAAACACCGACACCACGCCCCAGGTCCTGGACAGGCCGAGTTTTTCCAGGCGGTCTACCAGTGGGTCGAACAGATAGGCCAGGAGCAACGCAACCAGGAACGGCGTGAGGATCGGATGCAGCAAATAGATGAACACAGACAGCAGGGCGATCCCACCCAACCAGAACCAACGCCGCGTATCGCCCATGAACCACTCCTAGCTATATAAGAAAGAAAAACTACCAGCGAAACCGCAGGTTGGCCGTCGGCTCAGGCGGTGGCGCGGCGGCCGGGACCGAGCCATCGGCGGCTGGCTGGGCCGCAGGCACCGGAACCGGAACCGGCGCCACGGCTTCGCCGGCAGGAATTTCCTGGAGTTTCGCCAGGGCCAATTGCGCCTTCAACTGCTCGGCGCTGCCGTTGACCCGATAAATGATCCGGTCCCCTTCAACACGCTGCAACTGCCCACCGAACGGTTCGAGCAAACGCCCAAGTGCCGCATAACGTTCCAGGTTCATGCCCTGTACTTCCAGCAGTTGCTCGGTGGCCACGCCCGGCTTGGTGACGAAACGCGGCGCCAGGCGTTGACTCACCGCCAGCATCACCGCATCAGCCAGGGCGGCAGGGTCGGCGCCCTGGGCATTGCCCTGCTCGCGCTGGTCACCCTGCCACAAGCGCCAGGTCGCCTGCCATTGGCCGCCCTCTTCCTTGGCATGGACCGCCAACAAGGCGTCAGCGCCATAACGCTGCGACGCCTCGCGCAACGGAGCCGGATCACTGCCTTCCAGGTTTGGCGCGGTAGCAACGATCTGCTCGCTCAAGTCCGCCAGGGGCAGGTGCAGCGGCAGGCCACGGTGCTGGGCGGCGCGGCGCAGTGGCGCGGCACTGCCCTGGCCATCGCCCACCAGGTTGGAACCTTCGGCCGAATCGTTCAGCCACCAGCCCAGGATCGCTGGCCGATTCGCGCCCCACAGCGACAACCCCGCCGAACGCAAGGCCCGGTCGGTGCTCGCCGGATCGAAATCCACCTTGAGGCTTTCCGGCGGCCCGGCGTCGTAGCCATATTGAAGAATGATCTGCTGGGGGTCCTTGCGGATCGCCGCCAGACCGGGACTCTGGGCGGCCTTGGCGTCGCCGGTCAGGCGCAGCACCAGCGTGTCGAGGGCGCGCAGAGTCGCCTGGTCACGCTCTTGCGGGGCCTGGCTGCTGACCGGCTCGAGCACCTGATAGAGGCTGTTGAGGTTTTCGGCATGGCTCGCCACGCTGATCAACGACAGGCAGCCTACAGACAAGAGTTTGAAAAAGCGCATGGAAGATTCCCGGACATAACGGCTGGAACAGGCCGTGTGAAGAAAATTGAGCATGGCTGTGACCACAGCACCTGGCAAAACATTCACACGCCCGCTGGAAGTTTCGCACTGTCATAACCATAGCCGGTTACCGCTACACCTTATACAGACGCATCACGCAGCACCAACAGAAGAAATATCGGTTTTTTTCCAAGGATATGTCCCTGCCCGTCGGCGCGAGGATGGCCGCTGCCCCTCAAGCCTGATAAAATCGCGCGCCTTCGCAGACCGGCAATGGCTGGGCACCCGGAATAATTCGTACAACGGTTATTCAATGGCCCCGGCGGTCGGTCGTTACCCAGAAATCCCCCCTAAAGGCCTGGATCATGAGCAAGCAACCCTCCCTGAGCTACAAGGACGCCGGTGTAGACATCGACGCCGGTGAAGCATTGGTCGAACGCATCAAGAGCGTCGCCAAGCGCACTGCGCGCCCGGAAGTCATGGGCGGCCTGGGCGGTTTCGGCGCCCTCTGCGAGATCCCGGCCGGCTACAAGCAACCGGTGCTGGTTTCGGGCACTGACGGCGTCGGCACCAAGCTGCGCCTGGCCCTGAACCTGAACAAGCACGACAGCATCGGCATCGACCTGGTGGCCATGTGCGTGAACGACCTGGTGGTTTGCGGCGCCGAGCCGCTGTTCTTCCTCGACTACTACGCCACCGGCAAACTGAACGTCGACACCGCCGCCCAGGTGGTAACCGGCATTGGCGCCGGCTGCGAGCTGTCCGGCTGCTCCCTGGTCGGCGGCGAAACCGCTGAAATGCCAGGCATGTACGAAGGCGAAGACTACGACCTGGCCGGCTTCTGCGTCGGCGTCGTGGAAAAAGCCGAAATCATCGACGGTTCGAAAGTCGCCGCTGGCGATGCCCTGCTCGCCCTGCCATCGTCCGGCCCGCACTCCAACGGTTATTCGCTGATCCGCAAGATCATCGAAGTCTCGGGCGCCGACATCGAAAACACCCAGCTCGACGGCAAGCCACTGGCCGACCTGCTGATGGCCCCGACCCGCATCTACGTCAAGCCGCTGCTCAAGCTGATCAAAGACACTGGCGCCGTCAAGGCCATGGCCCACATCACTGGCGGCGGCCTGCTGGACAACATCCCGCGCGTACTGCCAAAAGGCGCCCAGGCAGTGGTTGACGTGGCGAGCTGGACCCGCCCGGCGGTGTTCGACTGGCTGCAAGAAAAAGGCAACGTCGATGAAACCGAAATGCACCGCGTGCTGAACTGCGGCGTAGGCATGGTCATCTGCGTAGCCCAGGAGCACGTTGAAACGGCTCTGAATGTACTGCGTGAAGCCGGCGAGCAACCTTGGGTCATCGGCCAGATCAGCACCGCAGCCGAAGGCGCTGCCCAGGTCGAGCTGAAGAACCTTAAGGCTCACTGATGCAAGAGCAGATGCCTGCAACCTGTGATGTCGTGGTGCTGTTGTCCGGCACCGGCAGCAACTTGCAGGCCCTGATCGACAGCACGCGGACCGGTGATAGCCCGGTCCGTATCCGCGCGGTGATTTCCAACCGCGCCGATGCGTACGGCCTGCAACGCGCCAGGGATGCGGGTATCGACACCCGCGTCCTGGATCACAAAGCGTTCGATGGCCGCGAAGCCTTCGACGCCGCGCTGATCGAACAGATTGACATGTTCAATCCGCACCTGGTGGTACTGGCCGGCTTCATGCGCATCCTCAGCGCCGGCTTCGTGCGTCACTACCAGGGCCGCCTGTTCAATATCCATCCATCGCTGCTGCCCAAATACAAAGGGTTACACACTCACCAGCGCGCGCTGGAGGCCGGAGACACGGAGCATGGCTGCTCGGTGCACTTCGTCACCGAGGAACTCGATGGCGGACCACTGGTCGTACAGGCAGTAATACCGGTAGAGTTGCACGACACGCCGCAAAGCCTGGCCCAACGGGTTCACGCCCGGGAACACCAGATCTACCCGATGGCCGTGCGTTGGTTTGCCGAAGGCCGGCTGACCCTCGACGATCGCGGTGCCTCACTGGACGGCCAGTTGCTCGCCGCCAGCGGCCATTTGATTCGATACTAGGAGATTTTATGCGTCGCGCCCTGCTCTTCGCTTGCGCTCTGCTTGCCCTGCCCCTGGCACAGGCCGCAGACCTTCAACCGTTCTCCGCCAGCTACACCGCCGACTGGAAACAGCTGCCCATGAGCGGCACCGCCGAGCGTAGCCTGACCAAAGAAGCCAACGGCACCTGGAAGCTGAGCTTCAAGGCTTCGATGATGATCGCCAGCCTGACGGAAGAAAGCACGCTGACCCTGGACAAGGACACCCTGCTGCCACAGTCCTACCACTTTGAGCGTGGCGGCTTGGGCAAGTCCAAGAAAGCCGACCTGGACTTCGACTGGAACACCAAGATGGTCACCGGCACCGATCGCGGCGATCCGGTCAAACTGCCACTCAACCGTGGCATGGTCGATAAATCCACTTATCAGTTAGCCCTGCAACACGACGTAGCGGCCGGCAAGAAAAGCATGAGCTATCAGGTTGTCGATGATGGCGAAGTCGACACTTATGACTTCCGCGTCCTGGGCTCGGAGACAGTCGACACCAAGGCCGGCCAGATCGAAGCGATCAAGGTCGAGCGCGTACGCGACCCGACAAAAAGCAAACGCATCACTGTGCTCTGGTTCGCCAAGGACTGGGATTACCTGCTGGTGCGCTTGCAACAGGTCGAGACCGACGGCAAGGAGTACAACATCATGCTCCAGGACGGTACGGTTAACGGCAAGGCTGTCAAAGGCAGCTGATCGACGCCGATATCAAGAAAAGCCCCGCCAAATGCGGGGCTTTTTTATGCGCGAATTTCCTGAACACTAAAACTGCACCCGCACAAAGTTAACCTGTGGAAGATGAATCGGTGGAAGCGAGCCTGCTCGCGATAGCGGTAGGTCAGCCGGCATCGGTATTGACTGATACACCGCTATCGCGAGCAGGCTCGCTCCCACAAGGTGACTGCCCCGACATTTCCCCCCCAAAAACATGAAACCTTCTTCATGAAAACCACCTGCGACCGAATGCCGCGCATTGCCTGCCCTGCAGGATGATTGAGTTTTTCATGAAATTTTCTTAACGGACCAAGCATTTACTTAGCCGGCTACCAAAATCTATAACAAAGTCCTGCACACGCCTTGCTGCAGATAACAGAGATTGGAGCTTGCAAGATGACTGTGAAAGTAACTGAACGCGATGACGCTCACATGTCCCATGAAGGTATTGCCGCCGGCATCCGCATCTGGGATGTGCATCAACAGGATTTGCTGGTGGGAATGTTCCACTCCGAGACGGACGCCAATAGCTACAAGGTCGAGCTGGAATGCCAGGAAAGGCAGCGCTCGCTTGAGATGGCAGAATCCTGAACGATAGAAACCTCATGGGCCTGTGGGAGCAAAGCTTGCTCCCACAGCTCCCACAGTTTTCCTGAAGACCTCTGCAGATGCTCCAGGTTTTGTGCTTAGCTGGGTGTCCGACTTACCACATCAAATCATCAGGGATTTGATACGCCGCATACGGATCATCAGCATCCACTTCTTCGGTCTGGGTATTGAGCTGCACGATGCGCTTAGGGTCGCGCTCCTGGATTTTCAGGGCCGCTTCGCGCGGGATCACTTCGTAGCCGCCGGCATGATGGACGATCGCCAGCGAGCCGCTGCTCAACTTGTTGCGCATCAAGGTATTGGCCGAAATGCGCTTGACCTTCTTGTCGTCGACAAAGTTGTAATAGTCCTCGGTCGTCAGTTTCGGCAAACGCGAGACTTCGATCAATTGCTTGATCTGCGCGGCGCGGGCTTTCTGCTCGACCTTTTCCTGCTGCTGACGGTTGAGTTCCTGATCGCGCTTGACCTTCTCGGCCATCGCCTCCTGGGCGGCACGCTGCTGGGAGTCATCCAGTTCGATCTGGCCCTTGTGGGCCAGGCGCTGCTGTTTCTGTTTCTCTTTGCCGACCTGCTTGGCCTGCTTTTGGTTGACCAGCCCTGCTTTGAGCAACTGGTCGCGAAGGGAAAGGCTCATGGTGCTTACTCACTTAGGCAACGGCCTCAGCCACAGCTGGGCAAATTCTTTTCCTGACGTTTGGCTTCGCCCCATAAGGCGTCCAACTCTTCGAGGGTGCAATCTTCCATGGGACGGTGGGTGTCGCGCAATGCCTGTTCGATAAATCGGAAACGTCGCTCGAATTTCCCATTGGCGTCACGCAGGGCCGTTTCCGGGTCGATCTTCAAATGCCGGGCCAGATTCACCACGCTGAACAGCAGGTCGCCAATCTCGTCGCTGATGGCCAGCGGCTCATTGTCAGCCATGGCCTCGAGCACTTCGTCCAGCTCCTCTCGGACCTTGTCGAGCACCGGCAAGGGACCTGGCCAGTCAAAACCGACCTGTCCCGCACGCTTTTGCAGCTTCGCCGCACGGGACAGCGCTGGTAGCGCCACGGGCACATCGTCGAGCAGTGACAACTGCTCGGGCGCAGCGGATTTCTCGGCCCGTTCCTCGGCCTTGATTGCTTCCCAGCGTTGCTTGACCTGCTCTTCGTTCAGTCGTGGCAAGTCCATGGGCGCATACAGATCACCGGTAGGGAACACATGGGGGTGTCGACGGATCAGCTTGCGGGTAATGCTGTCGACCACACCGGCGAATTCGAAGCGATTCTCCTCACGGGCCAACTGGCTGTAATACACCACCTGAAACAACAGGTCACCCAGCTCACCCTGTAAGTGATCGAAGTCGCCGCGCTCGATGGCATCGGCCACTTCATAGGCTTCCTCCAGAGTATGGGGGACGATGGTCGCGTAGGTCTGCTTGATATCCCACGGGCAGCCGTACTGCGGGTCGCGCAGGCGGTTCATCAGGTGGAGCAGGTCTTCAAGGCTGTACATCAATCCATCTCATCACAAATCACCCTGTGGGAAATAATCCAATAGAAGCAAGCCTGTGGTGAGAGAGCCTGTGGGAGCAAAGCTTGCTCCCACAGGCTCTCTCACCACAAGGCTCTCTCACCACATTTTTTGGACTGCGCCTGACCTTTAACCCGGCGTCCGATTACGCCGGGTCTCGATGATGTTTGGCAACTGGGAAATCCGTCCCAGCAACCGCCCCAGCGCGTCCAATCCCGGAATCTCGATGGTCAGGGACATCAGTGCCGTGTTGTCTTCCTTGTTCGAACGGGTGTTGACCGCCAACACGTTGATCCGCTCGTTCAGCAACACCTGGGACACGTCACGCAGCAGACCGGAACGGTCGTAGGCGCGGATGATAATGTCCACCGGATAGGTGAGCACCGGCACCGGGCCCCAACTGACCTGGATGATCCGCTCCGGCTCACGGCCGGCCAGTTGCAGCACCGAAGCACAGTCCTGGCGGTGAATGCTCACGCCACGGCCTTGGGTGATGTAGCCGACGATCGCATCCCCAGGCAACGGCTGGCAGCAGCCGGCCATCTGGGTCATCAGGTTGCCCACGCCCTGGATCTGGATATCGCCGCGCTTGCCTGGCTTGTAGCCGGTGGCCTTGCGCGGGATCAGTTCCAACTGTTCGTTGCCACGCTCCGGCTCCACCAGTTGCTGGGCCAGGTTGACCAGTTGCGCCAGGCGCAAGTCGCCGGCACCGAGGGCGGCGAACATGTCTTCGGCGGTTTTCATGTTGGCCTTTTCGGCCAGCTTGTCGAAATCCACCTGCGGCAGGCCCAGGCGACTGAGTTCGCGCTCGAGCAGGGTCTTGCCGGCGGCAACGTTCTGGTCGCGAGCCTGCAGCTTGAACCAGTGAACGATTTTTGCCCGCGCTCGCGATGTGGTGATGTAGCCCAGGTTCGGGTTCAGCCAGTCGCGGCTCGGTGTGCCGTGTTTACTGGTGATGATCTCGACCTGCTCACCGGTTTGCAGGCTGTAGTTGAGCGGCACGATCCGCCCGTTGATCTTGGCGCCACGGCAGTTGTGACCGATCTCGGTGTGGACGCGATAGGCAAAGTCCAGCGGCGTGGCGCCCTTGGGCAGGTCGATGGCGTGGCCGTCGGGGGTGAAGATGTAGACCCGATCCGGTTCGATATCGACCCGCAATTGTTCGGCCAGACCGCCGATGTCACCCAGTTCTTCATGCCACTCGAGCACCTGACGTAGCCAGGAGATTTTCTCTTCGTAATGGTTGGAGCCCGACTTGACGTCCGTGCCCTTGTATTTCCAATGGGCGCAAACCCCCAGCTCGGCTTCCTCGTGCATGGCGTGGGTGCGAATCTGCACTTCCAGCACCTTGCCCTCCGGGCCGATCACCGCCGTGTGCAGCGAGCGATAGCCGTTTTCCTTCGGGTTGGCGATGTAGTCGTCGAACTCCTTGGGAATGTGCCGCCACAAGGTGTGCACGATACCCAGCGCGGTATAGCAGTCGCGCATTTCCGGCACCAGTACGCGAACGGCGCGAACGTCGTAGATCTGGCTGAATTCCAGCCCCTTGCGCTGCATTTTGCGCCAGATCGAATAGATGTGTTTGGCCCGGCCGCTGATGTCGGCCTCCACACCGGTGGCCTGCAATTCTTCCCTCAACTGGGTCATCACATCCGTGATGAAACGCTCGCGATCCAGACGCCGCTCATGCAGCAACTTGGCGATCTGTTTGTACTGGTCGGGCTCCAGGTAGCGGAAGGACAGGTCCTCCAGCTCCCACTTGATATGGCCGATGCCAAGACGGTGGGCCAGGGGCGCGTAGATGTCGAACACTTCCCGGGCGACGCGGTTGCGCTTTTCGTCGTCGGCGGATTTCACGGCACGGATCGCGCAGGTTCGTTCGGCCAGTTTGATCAGTGCGACGCGCACGTCGTCGACCATGGCCACCAGCATCTTGCGCAGGTTCTCCACTTGGCCCTGGGTGCCCAGGACCATGGACTGGCGCGGACTGAGACTGGCACTGATAGCTGCCATGCGCAGTACACCGTCGATCAGCTTGGCGACCACGGTACCGAAGCGCTGGCTGACCACCGGCAATTGGATCTGCCCTTCGCGCACGCCGCGGTACAGCACCGCGGCCACCAGGGAATCCTGATCGAGCTTGAGGTCGGCGAGAATCTCGGCGATCTCAAGGCCCGTCTGAAAACTCGAGGTGCCTTCGGACCAGAGGTTCTTCGCCGCGTTGTGTTGCTGTTCCGCCTCACGAGCGAACTCGCAGGCTTCTTTCAAGGCTTCGCGATCCAGTGCCGTGTCGATACTGACCGCGTGATCGAGCCAAGCCTCGAGATTGATACTGCCGTCGGTGTTGATCGGCTGGTGTGCTCTCACCTGTACCATCTTTACATACCTTCCCTATGACGCAGATTCAATGCGTCAACAACGCTGACCTTCGTTGCCCGTGTCCCCGCCCAGGGCTATGGCGGTTGGCACGAACGGGTCAGTCGGACAAGCCATCCTGGCTCGCTTCAAATAACGCCATGGCCTCGACATGCGCCGTCTGAGGAAACATATCGAGAATCCCGGCACGTTTTAACCGGTAGCCCTGCTTGATCAATTCGACCGTGTCCCGGGCCAAAGTTGCCGGGTTGCACGATACGTATACCAACCGCCTGGCGCCCAGGGATGCCAGTTTGCGCACCACCTCGAAAGCACCGTCGCGGGGTGGGTCCAAGAGTACCGCAGAAAAGCCTTCGCCGACCCATTCGGCACCCGACAACGGCTGGGATAAATCGGCCTGAAAAAAGGCAGTGTTATTCAAATTGTTGCTGACGGCGTTGGCCGCCGCGCGGTCCACCATGGCCTGTACACCTTCCACCGCCACCACTTGGCGCACAGCCTTGGCCAGGGGCAAGGCAAAGTTGCCCAGACCGCAGAACAAGTCCAGCACCCGCTCCTCGGCTCGGGGGGCGAGCCAATCCAGCGCCTGGGCCACCATCGCCTCGTTGACCCCGGCGTTGACCTGGATGAAATCCCCCGGCCGGTAAGCCAGCTCCAGGTCCCAGGCCTCAAGGCGATAACCCAGCGTCTGTCCCGGTTCGACCGGCTGCGGCTCGCCTTCACCTTGCAGCCACAACTGGGCTTGGTGGGCGGCGCAGAAATCCTTGAGGATCGTCAGGTCTGGTGCCGACAGTGGCGACATGTGCCGCAGCAACACCGCCATGGACGAGCCAGCGAACAATTCCACATGCCCCAGCGCCTGGGGTTTGCTCAGGCGACGGAGCATGTCCGGCAAGCGCTTCATGATCGGTTGCAAGGGCTGTACCAGTACCGGGCAATCGCCGATGGCCACGATGTCCTGGCTGCCGACAGCACGAAAGCCGACCTCAAGCTTTTTCGCCTTCTGGTCCCAGCGCACCGCCACCCGGGCACGACGCCGGTAACCGAGTTCCGGCCCGCTCAATGGCGCGGCCCATTCATCCGGTTCCACCCCGGCGACCCGCGACAACTGCTCGGCGAGCATGCGCTGTTTCAGGGCGAGCTGTTCGTTGTGGGGCAAATGCTGGACGCTGCAACCGCCGCAACGACCGGCATGGACGCACGGCGCCGCACGGCGTAGCTCACTGGACAGGAACACTCGCTCAGTGCGGGCCTCGACCACTTTGCCATGAGCCCCAAGCACCCGCACCTCGACCTCTTCGCCGGCCAGGGCACCGATCACGAACCAGGTGCGTCCGTCCAGAAAGGCAATGCCCCGACCATCGTTGGCCAAGCGTTCGATGGTCAAGCGCTGTTTCTTTCCGGTGGGCACCTGCGGAGCCCGGCTTCCGCCGCTGGGCTGGAAGCGCAGACCTCTTTCTTGCTTGGCCATCAGTTAGGCGCGTCGAAAATGCCGGTCGACAGGTAACGGTCGCCACGGTCACAGATGATCGCGACGATCACCGCATTCTCCACTTCCTTGGACAAGCGCAGCATGCCCGCCACGGCGCCGCCCGAAGACACGCCGCAAAAGATGCCCTCTTCACGGGCCAGACGACGGGTGATGTCCTCGGCCTCGCTCTGGGCCATGTCGATAATGCGGTCCACGCGGTCGGCCTGGTAGATCTTCGGCAGATATTCCTCGGGCCAGCGACGGATACCGGGGATGGCCGCGCCTTCCATCGGTTGCAGGCCGATGATCTGCACGTTCGGGTTCTGTTCTTTCAAATAGCGCGAGGTGCCCATGATGGTGCCGGTGGTGCCCATCGAGCTGACGAAATGGGTGATGGTGCCATCGGTCTGGCGCCAGATCTCGGGACCGGTGGTGGTGTAGTGGGCTTCGGGATTATCACCGTTGGCGAACTGGTCGAGCACCTTGCCGCGACCCTCGGCTTGCATGCGTTCGGCCAGGTCCCGTGCGCCTTCCATGCCTTCGTCTTTGCTCACCAGGATCAGTTCGGCGCCATAGGCGGTCATCGCGGCCTTGCGCTCGGCACTGGAGTTATCGGGCATGATCAGGATCATCTTGTAGCCCTTGATCGCCGCCGCCATGGCCAGGGCGATGCCGGTGTTACCGGATGTCGCCTCGATCAGCGTATCGCCGGGCCGGATCTGCCCACGCAATTCGCCACGGGTGAGCATCGACAGCGCCGGTCGGTCCTTGACCGAACCCGCCGGGTTATTCCCTTCGAGCTTGAGCAAAAGCGTATTGCTGGTCACGCCGGGGAGGCGCTGCAAACGAACCAGCGGAGTGTTGCCGACGCAATCGGCGATAGTGGGGTACTGCACGGTCATGGCGTATTCGCAATCCGGACTGCGGGGGCGCCTATCATACCGGCAAACCTTGCCAGGCCATATCACGCAAAGTGTGGTGGTTATGGCTTATGGGAATAAGCGAGGCGGAAGTCGAGGGCGCGACTGGGTGGGGGCGCTTGTCTCCTCACCACCGGATCCGCGCGCACGATGCTCAGGCCCATGTAGTCGATCCCGCACTCCATACAACCCTTTTCCTACAGGCCTGAGCGCTCAAATCATGCATGCATATCTGTTGTAAGTATCGTCTGTAGGCACTCTTCCTGTCTGTTTGTGGGTTCTTTCCTTTTATATCGACGACCAAGCGTTTAAAGCTATCTGGCTTTGCTACGTGTTCTTTACAGTCGCCCCGCTAAACGTATTAGTAGGTGTTGAGCAATAACGATGGTCGACGCGAAACAAAAAAATCCACAGCCCAGCACGCGGCGGACTTGCGGGCAACGCTTACGCAACTTATTGGAAGAGTACGGCATCTCTCACTCGACTTTTGCCGAGGTGCTAGGTATCAGCCCTCAATGCCTGACTAATTGGAGAGTGCGGGGTGTACCTCGGCTGCGGGTGGAGCATTTAGCACGTTTGCTGAGTGTCAGCGAAGTGTGGCTGGCGACTGGGGTGGGCGAGCGGACACGTGGCCTACATCGGGAGTAGAAGAGGATCAAACAGGTTCCAAGGGTTGAGACTGGAGCGCCCTCCGCCCCGACGAAATCACCCTCCTCAACTTTCCTCGTCTGATTGAAAAACGCGAACCGGCTGATCACAGCCAAGATGTTCCTAGCCGCTATTATTTATGCTTTTATCGGGACTCTCATCAGTCAAAAAATCGGCTTAAAACTTATTTCCTTAAGCAACAACCAACAACGATTGGAAGCCGATCTACGCTACTTCTTAATTAGACTTCGGGAGAAATTCAGAAACCTCATTCCCTTCTGAAGCACGAACCTGGGAAAAACAGCGTCAGTCAAAAACTCGCAGGTAGCTTGGCGAACTTTCGCAAGATAATAAAAATAAAAATGCGCCTATCATTGTTCACACAGACGTATGGCCAACTGGCCTTGATTCTTAGCAGTTTATTGGCCGCCCCACGTTTCTTTGCCGGCCAGATAACCTTTGGCGACTTGATGCAGATTAATTCGGCTTTTGGAAACCTAAGTGAAAACCTAAGCTGGTTCATCAACGCCTACAGCAGGCTCGCTGACTGGAAAGCAACCACAGATCGCCTGATCACTTTCAATAAAGCAATGAGCAACTCTCCTGCGGAGGCGCCGAAGCATCCACAGCCGTCCTCCCCTGACACTGGGCTATCGGCGGATATCCATTAAGCGATTGCAGATCTCGCTGTGGCAAAGCCCCGGCAGGACCGATGCACGGCGGGACATAAATTTACAAAGATCGCCCGCCCGCAAATCGCTACACTGCGCAGGTATTGCGTGCCGGATGCGCGCAAAGCTCAAACAGACCGCTGGATGCAGGAGAAAAGTGTGCTCAAGAAACTGGGAATCAAAGGCCGCGTGCTGTTGCTGACCCTGTTGCCGACCAGCCTGATGGCGCTGGTCCTGGGCGGTTACTTCACCTGGATGCAGCAATCGGACTTGCACGCCCAGTTGCTGCAGCGTGGCGAAATGATCGCCGAACAGCTGGCGCCGCTGGTCGCCCCGGCCATGAGCCATCAGGACAGCGATCTGCTGGAACGCATCGCTACTCAGTCCCTCGAGCAAACGGACGTGCGCGCCGTGACCTTCCTGGCCCCTGATCGCACATCGCTGGCCCACGCCGGCCCGACCATGCTCAACCGCGCCCCGGAGGGCGACAGCACCCAGTTGTTGCAACGCACCGGCAACGATGCCACGCGTTACTTGCTGCCAGTATTCGGTAAGCACCGCAACCTGGCCGGCGAGCTGATCCCCGAAGAAGCCGATCGGCTGTTGGGTTGGGTCGAGCTGGAGTTGTCCCACAGCGGTATGTTGCTGCGCGGTTATCGCAGCCTGTTCGCCAGCCTGCTGTTGATCGCCGCCGGCCTGTGCCTGACCGCACTACTGGCGTTGCGCATGGGTCGCACGATCAACCGGCCACTGAGCCAGATCAAGCACGCCGTGGCGCAACTCAAGGATGGTCATCTGGAAACCCGTCTGCCACCTCTGGGCAGCCAGGAACTGGATGAGCTGGCGTCGGGCATCAATCGCATGGCCAGCACCTTGCAGAACGCCCAGGAAGAATTGCAGCACAGCATCGACCAGGCCACCGAAGACGTGCGCCAGAATCTGGAAACCATCGAGATCCAGAACATCGAACTGGACCTGGCCCGCAAGGAAGCCCTGGAAGCAAGCCGGATCAAGTCCGAATTCCTGGCGAACATGAGCCATGAAATCCGTACGCCGCTCAACGGCATTCTCGGCTTCACCCATCTGCTGCAAAAAAGCGAGTTGACCCCGCGTCAGCTCGATTACCTGGGCACCATTGAAAAGTCCGCCGACAGCCTGCTGGGCATCATCAACGAGATCCTCGACTTCTCGAAGATCGAGGCCGGCAAGCTGGTGCTCGATAACATTCCGTTCAACCTGCGGGACTTGTTGCAGGACACCCTGACCATCCTCGCCCCCGCGGCCCACGCCAAACAGCTGGAGCTGGTGAGCCTGGTCTACAGGGATACCCCCCTGTCGCTGGTGGGCGATCCGCTGCGCCTCAAGCAGATCCTGACCAACCTGGTGAGCAACGCCATCAAGTTCACCCGCGAAGGCACCATCGTCGCCCGCGCCATGCTGGAGGATGAGCACGAGGACAGCGTGCAACTGCGCATCAGCATTCAGGACACCGGCATCGGTCTGTCGAACCAGGACGTGAGGGCCCTGTTCCAGGCATTCAGCCAGGCCGATAACTCTTTGTCCCGGCAACCGGGCGGCACCGGGTTGGGCCTGGTGATTTCCAAGCGCCTGGTGGAACAGATGGGCGGTGAGATCGGCGTGGACAGCACGCCGGGCGAAGGCTCGGAGTTCTGGATCAGCCTGCGCCTGCCCAAGACCCGCGACGACGCCGAGGATCTGCCCGGCCCACCGCTACTGGGCCGGCGCGTAGCGGTACTGGAAAACCATGAGCTGGCCCGGCAGGCCCTGCAACACCAGCTCGAAGACTGCGGCCTGCAAGTGACGCCATTCAACACCCTGGAGAATCTGACCAACGGCGTGACCGTCGCCCACCAGACCGATCAGGCAATTGACCTGGCCGTGCTGGGCATCACCAGCAACGACATGCCGCCGGAGCGCCTCAACCAGCACATATGGGATCTTGAGCACCTGGGCTGCAAGGTACTTGTGCTGTGCCCCACCACTGAACAGACGCTGTACCACCTCTCGGTGCCCAACCCTCACAGCCAGTTGCAGGCCAAGCCGGCCTGCACCCGCAAATTGCGCCGCGCGCTTTCCGACCTGGTCAACCCGCGCCCGCCCCGCAGCGAACCCAACGAACCGGTGAGCAGCCGCGCACCCAAAGTGCTTTGCGTGGACGATAACCCGGCCAATCTGCTGCTGGTGCAAACACTGCTCGAAGACATGGGCGCCAAGGTGCTGGCGGTGGAAAGCGGTTATGCGGCGATCAAGGCCGTGCAAAAGGAAACCTTCGACCTGGTACTGATGGACGTCCAGATGCCCGGCATGGACGGTCGCCAGAGCACCGAGGCGATCCGCCAATGGGAAAGCGAGCGTCATTGTACGCCGCTGCCGATCGTCGCCCTCACGGCCCACGCCATGGCCAACGAAAAACGTGCCTTGTTGCAAAGCGGTATGGATGACTACCTGACCAAGCCCATCAGCGAACGACAACTGGCCCAGGTGGTGCTCAAGTGGACCGGCCTGGCCCTGCGCAACCAGGCGCCGGACCGGAGCGCCGACGCTCAGGGCGGCAGCGAACTGTTGGTGCTCGATCACGAAGAAGGCCTGCGCCTGGCCGCTGGTAAAGCCGATCTGGCGGCGGACATGCTGGCGATGCTGCTGGCTTCCCTGGAAGCCGACCGCGAAGCGATTCGCCAGGCAAGCGAGGCCAATGATCACAATGCCTTGATCGAACGTGTCCACCGTCTGCATGGCGCCACTCGCTACTGCGGCGTGCCGCAATTGCGCGCCGCCTGCCAGCGCAGCGAGACCCTGCTCAAGCAACAGGACCCCAAGGCCGAGGCCGCCCTGCAGGAACTGGAGCACGCCATTGACCGCTTGGCCAACGAGGCACGCATCAGCGCTTGATCCAGGGCAATAGCCCAAAACCCAGGATCAAGGAAAATCCATGCTCCTACCCCGACCGTAGGAGCTGTCGAGTGCAACGAGGCTGCGATCTTGTCCCAGACAATTGAGTCGCGAGCGAAAGATCAAGATCAAGATCAAAAGATCGTTGTCCTCGGCAGCGCGTACCGCGTTCACCTACTCAGCGCCAGGAGGCCGCCATGCGCGCAATTCTTTTCAGCAGCCAGACCTACGACCGCGACAGTTTCAGTAAAGCCCCGGCACCCGCTGGCCTTGAACTGCAGTTTCAGCCAGCACGCCTGAACCTCGACACCGTGGCCTTGGCCGAACACCATGAAGTGGTGTGCGCCTTCATCAACGATGACCTGAGCGCCCCGGTGCTGGAGCGACTGGCGAATGGTGGCACCCGGCTGATCGCCCTGCGCTCGGCCGGCTACAACCATGTCGACCTGGCCGCCGCCAAACGGCTGGGGTTGAGTATCGTCCGGGTGCCGGCTTATTCGCCCCATGCCGTGGCCGAACATGCCGTGGCGCTGATCATGGCCCTCAATCGCTGCTTGCATCGCGCTTACAACCGCACCCGGGACGGCAATTTCAGCCTCCATGGACTGACCGGTTTCGACCTGGTGGGCAAGACGGTCGGCGTGATCGGCACCGGGCAGATCGGCGCGACGTTCGCGCAGATCATGGCCGGCTTCGGCTGCCGGTTATTGGCCTACGATCCGGCCCCCAACCCGCAGGTCCAAGCCCTGGGCGCCCATTACCTGCCCCTGGACGATCTGCTGGCGCAAGCGCAGATCATCAGCCTGCATTGCCCGCTCAACGACCAGAGCCGACACTTGATCAACGCCGACTCGTTGGCCGCCATGCAACGCGGCGCGATGCTGATCAACACCGGACGCGGCGGCCTGGTGGACACACCCGCCTTGATCGAGGCGTTGAAAAGCGGTCAGTTGGGCTATTTGGGGCTGGATGTCTATGAGGAAGAAGCGCAACTGTTCTTCGAGGACCGCTCCGACCTGCCCCTGCAGGATGATGTGCTGGCCCGGTTGCTGACTTTCCCCAACGTGGTGGTCACCGCGCATCAGGCCTTTCTGACCCATGAAGCGTTGGCCGCCATCGCCGCGACAACCCTGGACAACATCGGCGCCTGGGCCGCAGGCACTGCACAAAACCTGATAGACAGCTGAGCACTCAGTCAACACATACACCCTTGTGGGAGCGAGCCTGCTCGCGATAGCGGTGGACCCGTCAGCATGGCGTCGACTGATGCCCCGCTATCGCGAGCAGGCTCGCTCCCACAGGGGGATTTCGTCGCCTGACCGGTATCAGGATCATCCCACCCCATAGCCCGTGCTAGCATATCGCGCCTATCTGGAGGACCCATGGCCGAACACGATTTCCGCTACACCCTGATGAACCCGCAACACACCCTGACCGAAGTCCGCGCCCTGGCGCCGGGCCGCTATCAGGTCACCGGCAACGGCGGTTCGATCCAGGCCAACGACGTGCTGCTCGTCACCCTCAAAGGCAGCAAGGACTTGTCCATGCGCCTGACCGTGGACACCGTTCGGCACTTGCTCAAGCCCATGGGTCAATGGACCGCCATGACCACCGGCCCGGTGTTCGGCGAGCTGGCGATCCACACCTGGCAGGTCAACTGCGACCGCTGCGCCAAGCAACTGAGCTTTGAGTTTGCCGTCGACGCCAAACTCGGCGTCAAGGCGCAGAAACCGGCCGCTACCGCGCGCATTGCCGAGCTGGGCTGGACCACGGTTGGTGAAAAACACCTGTGCCCGACATGCCAGGAAGCCGCCTGATGAAACGTTTGGCCCTGGCCGCGCTGATCGGCGCCGGCCTGATGGGTTGCGCCGCCGAGCCCGTGCAACTGCAGCAGGACCGCAGCTACATCCTGGAATGGATTGGCGAACGGCCATTGATGGACTACAGCAACCTGACCATCACCCTCGGGGACGACGGTCGGGCCTACGGCAACGGCGGCTGTAACCACTGGTTCGCGCCCTATACCCTGGAAGGCCACCGTTTGAGCTTCGGCAAGATCGGCAGCACCCGCAAACTCTGCGCCCCGGCGCTGATGGAGCAGGAAGTGCGCTTCTTGCAGGCGCTGGAAAAGGTTGAACGCTGGGACGTGTCGCCCACCGAACAGATGCGCTTCTGGCCGGCCCAGGGCAAACCGCTGCGGTGGTGGTTGGAGGAAGGTTGAGACCCGTTAAAACACGGACATAGATTGCTCCCGTGGCGAGGGAGCTTGCTCCCGCTGGGCTGCGCAGCGGCCCCCTCTGTTCTATCTGACATTGCGCGGGTGGCAGGTGACTTTTGGGGCTGCTTCGCAGCCCAGCGGGAGCAAGCTCCCTCGCCACAAAAGCCACCTTGCTCCTTGCTCCTTGCCACAAAGCGGTGTTATTTGAACGCCTGCAACGCCTCAAGCTTGGCCATCACCCCCGCCGCCGTCTGTTCCCCCAGCATCTGCTCGCGCACCTTGCCCTGGTTGTCGATGATGTAAGTCACCGGCAACCCTTCGCTGCGCGGGATATCAAAAAAGTCGGCCGGGTCACGGGCCAGCACGGTGAAACGGATGCCCATCTTCTCGCTGGCGCTCTTGAGTTCCTCGCCCTGAACCTGGTCGAAATTGACGCCGAATACACCGATATTGCGTCCCTTGAGTTGTTCGGCCAGGGCATTGAACTCTGGAATTTCGGTGCGGCACGGCGCGCACCACTCGGCCCAGTAATTGAGCACCACCCACTGTTTGTCCAGACGTTGCGCGGCGATGGCTTGACCGTTCTGGTCAACTCCGTAGTCATTCCCGCAGCCGGCGAGCAACAAAATACCCATGAATGTCAGTGCCGTCGTCAATCGCCTTGCCATGTGCCAATCCTTGTATTGAATGTGAACGTCGGCGCGGCCCGCCGTTTTCAAACGCGCCTGTCTGAGGTGCCTGGTACCTCGCGACACAGTAGAATAGCCGCCACCTTACGCAAGATGCGACCCACTCATGACCGATCTGACGCTTTATCACAACCCGCGCTGCTCCAAATCCCGCGGCGCGCTGGAACTGTTGGAGGCCCGTGGCCTGACGCCCGTCGTGGTCCGCTACCTGGAAACCCCGCTCGACGCAGCGCAGTTGGAGCGTTTGCTGGGCAAGCTCGGCATCACCGCCCGGCAACTGCTGCGCACTGGCGAAGACGAATACAAGACCCTGAGCCTGGCTGATGAAAACCTGAGCCAGTCCCAATTGATCGCGGCCATCGCCGCCCACCCCAAACTCATGGAACGACCGATTCTGGAAACCGCTGACAAGGCCGTGATCGGGCGCCCGCCGGAGAAGATCCTGGAGATCCTGCCGTGAGCACGCCGTACATTCTGGTGTTGTATTACAGCCGCAGTGGCTCCACCAACGAAATGGCCCGGCAGATCGCCCGCGGTATCGAGCAGGCCGGGCTGGAAGCCCGGTTGCGCACGGTGCCGGCGATTTCCGCCGAGTGCGAAGCGGTATCGCCAGACATTCCCGAGCAAGGCCCGCTGTACGCCAGCCTTGATGACCTGAAGAACTGCGCCGGCCTGGCCCTGGGCAGCCCGACCCGTTTCGGCAACATGGCCGCGCCGCTGAAATACTTTCTCGATGGCACCAGCAACCTGTGGCTGACCGGCGCCCTGGTGGGCAAACCGGCGGGTGTGTTCACGTCCACCGCGAGCCTGCATGGCGGCCAGGAAACCACCTTGCTGTCGATGATGCTGCCGCTGTTGCACCACGGCATGCTGATCACCGGCCTGCCCTACAGTGAGTCGGCCTTGATCGAAACCGAGGGCGGAGGCACGCCTTACGGCCCGAGCCATCACGCCGGGGCAGACGGTAAAAGCGGCTTGAACGAACATGAAGTCGCGCTGTGCCGGGCACTGGGTTTACGCCTGGCGAAAACCGCACTACTGCTGGAGAACGGCCGTGGCTAAGAAGCCAAAAATCCTGCCGCCCATCCAGTGGCTGGAACCGCGGGTACGCATCGCCCGGGTCTTGAGCCTGCTGTGCTTTTTCGGCCTGGTGGGGTTGCTCTGTGTGTATTACCTGCTGATCGCCGACCTGCACGGCGCGCGCCCCTGGGTGATTCTGCTGATCGAGCTGGTGCCGCTGCTGATACTGGCGCCAGGCATGATCAGCGGCAGCCCCCGCGGGCATTCGTGGATGTGCTTTGTGGTGAACCTGTACTTCATCAAGGGCGCACTGGCAGCCTATGACCCGAACCGACAGATGTTCGGTTTGCTGGAAATGACGGCGAGCGTGGCGGTGTTCTGCTCAGCCCTGCTGTATGTGCGCTGGCGGTTTCAGTTGAACCGGCGGTTGGCGGGAGAAGGCGAGATTTCCGTCGCCTGATAGAGGGCTATCGCGAGCAGGCTCGCTCCCACACTGGATCTGTGAACGCCACAAATCTCATGTGGGAGCGAGCCTGCTCGCGATGCGGTCTCAATGATTGACGGTATACGCCAGCATCATCGAAATCTGGCTCATCGGCCGTCCACCACTCTCTTCATGCCACTGATTGAAGGCCTTTTGCACCGTCGCCAGATCCCGCAGGCTGGTGGGGACTTTGTCGATGATGTCCTGCGCATTGAGCGCGGCCACCACGTCATAACCGGGCACGAAGGTGTCCTTGCCCATCATCCGCAGGAAACGCGGGGCCGACAGACCGCCCAGTTGATGACCGTGTTTTTTCAGGTAGGTCCACAGGCCGACGATGTCGGTCACCGGCCAGTCGGCGATCAGCGCGCCGAAGCTGCCTTTTTCATGGGCCACGTCCAGTATCAGTTGCGCGTTGCGCGGCACGCTTTTGAGCTTGCCCAAGTGGCGAATGATCCGCGCGTCCTGCATGAGCCGCTCCAGGTGCTCGGCGCTCATCAGCACGACTTTTTCCGGATCGAACTTGAAAAACACTTCCTCGAACGCCGGCCACTTGGCGTCCACCAGGCTGTGCTTGAGCCCGGCGCGAAATACTCGCAACGCAATGGTCGAGAGGTAGCGGTCGTCACTGATCTTGCGCAGTTGGGCCGGGGTCTTGGGAACAGGCAGGTGGGCTTCCAGTTCAGCCGCCGAACCGAAGCGGTTCAGACAATACTCGTGCAGCCACTTGTAATCGCGCATGCCCTCTCCTGGGGTCGGAAATAAAAACGGCGCTCCAGGCCTGGCCACGAGCGCCGTGAATAGGAGCCGCTGAACTCGTCAGAGGTTCACCACGTTGACGAATCGCGGCGTGGCGCTTTCGTCGATGCGCAGGTTGGTGAAGTCGAACAGGTTGCGGTCCGCCAGTTGCGACGGAACAACGTTCTGCAAACCGCGGAAAATGCTCTCGGTGCGGCCCGGGGTCTTGCGCTCCCACTCCTGCAGCATCTCCTTGACCACCTGGCGTTGCAGGTTTTCCTGGGAACCGCACAGGTTGCAAGGGATGATCGGGAACTGCTTGAAGTCCGAATAGGCCTGGATGTCTTTCTCGTTGCAGTAGGCCAGCGGGCGGATCACCACGTTGCGCCCGTCATCGGCGCGCAACTTGGGCGGCATGGCTTTGAGCGAGCCGTTGTAGAACATGTTCAGGAAAAAGGTCTCGACGATGTCGTCGCGGTGGTGCCCCAGGGCCATCTTGGTCGCGCCGATCTGGTCGGCAAAGGTGTAGAGCGTGCCGCGACGCAGGCGTGAGCACAGCGAGCAGGTGGTCTTGCCCTCCGGGATCAGTTCCTTGACCACCGAATAGGTGTCCTTCTCGACGATGTGATACTCCACGCCCAGCGACCCAAGGTAAGCCGGCAGAACATCCTCGGGGAAACCGGGCTGCTTCTGGTCCATGTTCACCGCGACAATGTCGAACTTGATCGGCGCAACCTTCTGCAAATGCATCAGCACATCGAGCAAGGTGTAGCTGTCCTTGCCGCCGGACAGGCAGACCATGACCTTGTCGCCATCTTCAATCATATTGAAATCAGCGACCGCCTCACCGGCCTGGCGGCGCAGGCGCTTTTGCAGTTTGTTCTGGTTGACCGTAAGAGTGCCCATGACGCGAAATCCGTGAGGTGTGACGAAAGGCCGGCATTTTAGCTTTTCAAGCAGCTACAAGCCACAAGCTGCAAGTCACGCGCGGTGCTCTCTCTTGCGGCTTGAAACTTGAAGCTTTTAGCTATCAACAGCCTCTCCTACAGCGCGATTTGCTCTAAGCCCCCCATCCCCCTCGGGGTAACTCCTTTCTATACTGCGACATAAGGTCGCACACACTTACAGACCTGTACTTACTCGGCCGTTTGGCCCGTAGGCGCTCCGTTGGGGGGCGATGGCAATAACAAAGGAGTGACTGACTATGATCCATCATGTCGTGGGGCTCTTTACCCACCCTGATCAAGAATGGAAAGAAATCCGTGGCGATCAGGAGGAAAGCATCAGCCACATGTACCTCACCCACACGCTGATCCTGGCGGCCATTCCCGCGGTATCGGCGTTTATCGGCACCACGCAGGTGGGATGGGTCATCGGCAATCGGCCACCGGTGATGCTGACTCAGGAAAGTGCGCTGTGGATGACCATCATGTCGTACCTCGCCATGTTGGGCGGCGTGGCGGTGATGGGCGCCTTCGTGCACTGGATGGCCCGCACCTATGATGCCAACCCGAGCCTGGCGCGCTGCGTCGCGTTCGCCACCTACACCGCGACACCTTTGTTCATCGGCGGGCTGGCGGCGCTTTATCCGCACATGTGGCTGGGGATGATCGTCGGTACGGCGGCGATCTGCTACACGGTCTACCTGCTGTATGTGGGCCTGCCCACCTTTATGAATATTCCTCAGGACGAGGGTTTCCTGTTTTCCAGCTCGGTGCTCGCCGTGGGCCTGGTGGTGCTGGTGGCTATCATGGCGTTCACGGTGATTGTCTGGGGCCTGGGCGTCGGCCCGGTGTATACCAATTGACGCGTTGAAACCCGCTCATGGCGCTCCCCTAGAAAAACAAAGCAGGATCTGCCAACACAGGCCGCCGCAAGGCGGCCTTCCTGTGTTTGGCGCTGTCGAAACGACCACTGGGCGTCTGGGCGATTCGCAACAGCCGGCGCTTGCGGCATACTCGAGCCTCTGGAGACCCGTACAGCATGCTTGAGCAACTCAATACCCGCGTCGAAGAGTGTTACCAACAAGCCGAAACCTTTTTCAAACGTCCTTTCAAACGCCCCGTAGTCAGCTTCAAATTGCGTGGCCAGAAGGCCGGTGTCGCGCACCTGCATGAAAATCTGCTGCGCTTCAATCCACAGTTGTACCGGGAAAACGCCGAAGATTTTCTCAAGCAGACCGTCGCCCACGAGGTCGCGCACCTGATTGCCCATCAACTGTTTGGCGAACGTATTCAGCCCCACGGCGAAGAGTGGCAACTGATCATGCGCGGCGTGTACGAACTGCCGCCCAACCGTTGTCACACCTACGAGATCAAACGCCGCAGCGTGACTCGCTACATCTACAAATGCCCTTGCGACGGCAGCGACTTTCCCTTCTCAGCCCAGCGCCACAGCCTGGTGCGCCAGGGGCGCCGCTATTTGTGCCGCAGTTGCCGCAATACCTTGGTGTTCAGTGGGGAGACTCGGGTGGAGTAGCTGGTTTCTGTGGTGTCTGGGCTGGCCTCATCGCGAGCAGGCTCGCTCCCACAAGGGTTTTGTGAGCGCCATAGATCCAGTGTGGGAGCGAGCCTGCTCGCGATGAGGCCCGAAAGAACACTACAAAACCACGCCGGCATCACGCAATTGAGCAATCCGCTCAACACTAAACCCCAACTCCCCCAACACCTGATCGGTGTGCGCTCCCAGCCCCGCGCCAATATGCCGCGGCTCGGGCAAGCCTTGCGAGAACTTCAACGGACAGGCCATCTGCGCCTGGCTCGAGCCATCGCCACGCGGCACCTGGATCACGACGTCCCGGGCCACTAACTGGGGATGCCTGAGTGTTTCTTCCAGACTCAACACTGGTTCAACGCAGGCATCAACCCCCGCAAACAACCGGCAAAGCTCGTCGAAATCATGCTTCTCGAATTCGGCCTGCAGTTGCTGCTTTAGCTGCCGTTGCTGATCTGGATTGGGCGACAGCCCCTGGGCCGCCAGTTCCGGCCTTCCCAGGGCCTCGCACAACGCCTGCATGAAGACCGGCTCCAGACTGCCCACCGACATCCAACGGCCATCCCGGGTGCGGTAGTAGTCATAGAAGCTGCCACCGTTGAGCATCTGGTTTTCCCACTCCGGCTCCACGCCGCAGGCCAGATAACCCGCGCCGGCCAGGGCGTTGAGGCTGAACACACAGTCGGTCATGCTCACGTCCAGGTGCTGGCCGTGCCCGGTTTGCTGACGGGCGATCACCGCCGCCAATAGCCCGATCACCCCGTGCAGTGAACCACCGGCGATATCCGCCGCCTGGATGCCCAGCGGCAATGGCCCGGTGTCGGCACGACCGGTGTGGCTGGCCAGCCCCGCCAGGGCCAGGTAGTTGATGTCGTGGCCGGCCCGGTCCTGGTAGGGCCCGGTCTGGCCGTAGCCGGTGATGGACACATAGATCAACCGGGGATTGATCGCCTTCAAGGCTTCGTACCCCAGGCCCAGCCGCTCCATCACACCGGGGCGGAACTGTTCCAGCAGGATGTCGTGGTCGCCCAGCAACTGCTTGATCACCTCCAGCGCCGCCGGCTGCTTGAGGTCCATGGCCAGGCTGCGTTTGTTGCGGTTGAGGTAGGCATGGCTGGCCGAGACGCCCTGATCATGGGGCGGCAGTATGCGCAACAGGTCCGGGCGAGTCGGCGACTCGATGCGCAATACCTCGGCCCCCATGTCCGCCAGCAACAGCGAGGCGAACGGACCGGGCAGCAGCGTCGAGAAGTCCAGAACCTTGAGCGATGCCAGTGGGCCTTGCATGGGCGATCTCCGAGGGGGGGGTGATGCCCTCAAGACTAGGCAGGGGTTGGTGGTGGGGCAATTACCGCAGGTGTCACTGGGGATGACCATTGCGCTCAAGGCTGTCACAGATCCTTGTGGCGACGCTGGGCTGTGGGAGCAAAGCTTGCTCCCACAGAGTGTGGGATAAATCCCCTCGCCACAAAGGAGTCGCGCCAGCCTTGAGAACTCGGGCCCATGAAAAAACCCGCCGAAGCGGGTTTTTTCATGCAGCGAAAGGTTACTTCACAGCAGCAGGGGTTGGGCCTTCGGCCACGCCCAGGTCATCTTCTTCACGGGTATCGGAGATGCCGCGACCACCGGAAGCCAGTTCGCTCTGCAACTGGTCTTCGTCCAGCTCCTTGACCCACTTGGCAACCACGAGGGTCGCGACGGCATTGCCCACCAGGTTGGTCAAGGCGCGGGCTTCGGACATGAAGCGGTCGATACCCAGGATCAGCGCCAGGCCGGCCACCGGCAGGTGACCCACGGCCGACAGGGTCGCCGCCAGCACGATGAAGCCGCTACCGGTCACACCGGCAGCACCTTTGGACGACAGCAGCAGCACCAGCAACAGGGTGATCTGGTGAGTCAGGTCCATCGGAGTGTCGGTGGCCTGGGCGATGAACACCGCAGCCATGGTCAGGTAGATCGAAGTACCGTCGAGGTTGAACGAGTAGCCGGTCGGGATCACCAGACCCACCACGGATTTCTGTGCGCCCAGACGCTCCATCTTGATCAGCATGCGTGGCAGGGCCGATTCCGACGAGGAAGTACCCAGCACGATCAGCAGTTCTTCACGGATGTAACGGATCAGCTTGACGACGCTGAAACCATGGGCCCGGCAGATGGCGCCCAGCACCACCAGCACGAACACCACGCAGGTGATGTAGAAGCAGATCATCAACTGGCCCAGTTGCACCAGCGAACCGACACCATAGGCGCCGATGGTGAACGCCATGGCACCGAATGCACCGACAGGCGCCAGTTTCATGATCATGTTGATGATGTTGAACATCACGTGGGCGAAGCGATCGATGAAGTCCAGCACCGGCTTGCCGTAGGCACCCAGGCGATGCAGGGCGAAACCGAAGATCACCGAGAACATCAACACTTGCAGGATATCGCCGTTGGCGAACGCGCCGACGATGGTGTTCGGGATCACATTGAGGATGAAGGCCACGATACTCTGGTCTTTACCGGCCGAGATGTAACCGGCGATCTTGCTGGTGTCCAGGGTAGTCACGTCGATGTGCATGCCGGCGCCCGGTTGCACGACGTTGACCACGACCAGGCCGATCAACAGGGCGATAGTGGAGACGACTTCGAAGTACAGCAGCGCGTAGCCACCGGTCTTGCCCACCGACTTCATGTTCTGCATGCCGGCAATACCGCTGACAACAGTACAGAAGATGATCGGGGCGATGACCATTTTGATCAGCTTGATGAATCCGTCACCCAGCGGTTTGAGGGCAACGCCGGTCTGGGGATAGAAGTGACCGAGCAAAATGCCGATGGCAATGGCTACGATCACCTGGAAATACAAGGATTTGTACAGTGGCTGACGAGTCGTCATGGCAAACCTTCCTCAAGTGTCCCGTGTGACAACATCCACCTGTCGTCCACGAAACCTCAATTGCGAACCCTCCTGCATTGGAGGGATTTGTTTTGGCGGCTGCACTGCGGCAGACCTGCGGATGCCTATCGCAAGGCCCATGCCATTTTCCGGAAAATGCCTACAACCCTTGAGCCGCAAGGGCTACACGTCGTTAAACACATCTGAACAATCGAACGGAAATGGCGGATTCCCGCCCACACGGCAGTTCCCGCTCCGGGATTTGGCGGATATCCGCCTTGTCGAGCTGAAGTCCCCTGCTACCATCGGCAGCTCAATAAACGGATTCCTGCCATGCGCCAACGCACAATCGCCAGCCACTTTGCCCGCGCCGCCCTGGGTGGCGCGCGCCGGCAAGGTTTCGATCACGTTCCCTTGCTGCAACAGCTGGGCATCAGCCCCGAGCTGTTGGACGAGCCGCGAGCACGCATAGCGCCAGCACAGTTCGCCGGCCTGTTGCAGGCGCTGCGGCTGGCACTGGGGGATGAGTATCTGGGGTTTGGTCTGGCCCCGAGTAAACCCGGGACGTTTGCCATGATGTGCCACGCATTGATCCACTGCCGGACCCTGGGCAAGGCCCTTCAGCGCGGGTTGTTGTTCTACAGCCTGTTCCCGGACGCTCCGAGCCTGACACTTGAGGCGGAAGGGGAACGGGTGCGCCTGAGCCTGGATGAATCGACACTGCGCGACCCCGACCATTTCCTGGCCGAAAGCCTGCTGGTGATCTGGCATCGCCTCGGCAGCTGGCTAATCGGCCAGCGGATCGGTCTGGAACAGGCGACCTTCAGCTATGCCAAGCCGGCCCATGGGGCCGAGTACGATCTGTTGTTCCCCTGCCCGCTGGTGTTCCAGGCGCAACGTTGCAGCCTGTTGTTCCACAGCCGCTACCTGGACATGCCGTTGCTGCAGGACGAACGAACCCTCAAACACTTTCTCGAACACTCCCCCGCCGACCTGCTGTCACGCCCTGACGATGGCAACAGCCTGAGCAGCCAGCTACGCCGCCTGCTCAGCCGCGACGCCGCACGCTGGCCGGACCTGGACACCGTCGCCGCGCATTTGCACATCAGTCCGCAGACGTTGCGTCGGCATCTGCGGGAGGAAGGCACCAGCTTCCAGGAACTCAAGGATCAGTTGCGGCGGGATATCGCCATCTACCATCTGGGACGCGCGGACCTGTCGTTGCAGCAGATTGCCGAACAGCTGGGGTTCTCTGAACCGTCGGCGTTTCACCGGGCGTTCAAGAAATGGACGGGGGTAACGCCGGGGGCTTATCGGGAGCAGGAGAGTTGATAGAGAGAGGGGTTGCTGATTTTCAGTGGACACACAACCCGCGCTCCCCTCAGATCAAAATGTGGGAGCATGGCTTGCCCGCGATGGCGCCCTTGAGACTGCCATCGCGGGCAAGCCCTGCTCCCACAGGTCTGATTCCAGCAGGTATCCGTTAGCAGTCAAACCACCGAAAAATGAATCCGAAACGCCGCCCCGCCCAGCTCTGAGTCCCCCAGGGTCAACCGGGCGCCGTAGCTCTCGATGATGTCTTTGACCACCGCCAGCCCGATGCCCTGCCCTGGGTGCTGGCGATCCAGCCGCTCGCCACGTTGCAGAATCCGTGCACGTTGATCCGGCGGCACGCCCGGCCCGTCATCCTCGACACACAACTCAATGCCGCCGAGGGTCTGATGCACGCTGATGCGCACCTCGCCCAGGCACAGCCGATAGGCGTTTTCCAACAGGTTGCCGAGCATTTCCAGCAAGGCGCCCTGCTCGATCGGCACATGGCACTGCTCCGGCAGATCGAAGCTGACGTTGACACGCTTGTCGCGATAGACCTTGTCCAGCGTATCGCACAGGCTTTGCAGCACCGGACGCAAGCGCACCTGATGGCGCACCAGACCGCTTTTGCGCAGGCTGGCGCGCTGCAACTGATAGCCGATCTGCTGGCTCATGCGCTCGATCTGGCTTTGCAGCACCCAGGCCTGCCCACGGTCCTCGGCGCGCCGGGCCATGTCTTCACTTACGCCTTGCAGCACCGCCAGCGGGGTTTTCAGGCTATGAGCCAAGTCATCGAGGGAATCACGATAGCGGCTGCGCTGCTCCCGCTCGCCATGCAACAGGCGGTTGAGGGAGCCGGTCAGGCGCAACAGCTCCCGCGGGTGCTCGGTGCTGAGGCTTTCCCGGCTGCCACTTTCGATTTCGTCCAGTTCCTGGCTCAGGCGCCTCAACGCGCGAAGCCCCCAGCTCAGGCCAATCCACAACAGGGCCAACAACACCGCCAGTGCGGCACCGAATCCCAGGTAGAGATTTTCCCGCAGGCCGTCGAGCGTCACTTCGTAATCGCGCACCGGTTGCAGGGTGACGAAACTGAACGCCGCGCTCTGGCCGCCGAGCAGTTTGACTTCGACGTCGTAGACAAAAAACTCCTGGCCGTTGTCTTCGCGGATACGCGCGAACTGATTGCCCTGGCCGTCGTAGCGCGGCGAGTAATTGATGTTCTCTTCGCGAGTGGCCTTGGACCGCCACACCAGGCGCCCGTCGCGATCATAGATGTAGCCCAGCAGACGGGCGTCGGCGAGGTTAAAGCGCTCATCGGGCAATTGCGCCGGCATCTTCAAGCGGTTGTTTTCCACTCGGGCAGCGGAAATGAGTGTGGTCACGTCCGACGCCAGGCGTTGTTCGATGGATTCCTGCAAGGCGAGGCTGAACGCGCCCTGCATGGCCGGCAACAGCGCCAACATGAACAACACCGCCAGGGTCATGGCGGCCAGCATCAACCGCAGCCGTAGCGAACGAATCACTGGCAACGCTCGTTGAACAGGTACCCCAGGCCACGCACGGTTTCGATCGGTTTGAAGCCGGCCGGGGCTTCCAGTTTGCGCCGCAGGCGCCCCACCAGCACTTCAATGACATTGGGGTCACGCTCGTCGTCATCCGGGTAAAGCTGCTCCATCAAGCGGTCCTTGGCGACCACCTGCTGATGATGGCGCATCAGGTATTCAAGGATGCGGTATTCATAGGCCGTCAGCGCCAAGGGTTCCTCACCCAGGGACGCCTGTTTGCGATTGAGGTCCAGCAGCAACGGACCGGCCACGATGGTCGACTGGGTGAAGCCACTGGAACGGCGCAACAACGCGTTAAGGCGGGCCTCCAACTCTTCGAACTGAAACGGCTTGACCACATAGTCGTCCGCACCGGCGGCGAGGCCTTCGACCTTGTCCTGCCAGTTGCCGCGGGCGGTAAGGATCAGGATCGGGAAGGTCTTGTCCTGGGAGCGCAACCGGCGGATCAGCTCCAGCCCGCTGATGCCCGGCAGGCCCAGGTCGATTACCGCCAGGTCATGATTGAATTGCCCGACCTGATACAAGGCCTCCTCGGCATTGGCCACGGCCTGCACCACATGGCCGCTGTCGGTGAGACGGGTTTGCAGGTGATGACGCAGCAAGGCTTCGTCTTCGACGACCAATAATTTCATGGGGCTCTCCCAGGCAAATCGAACAATCCAGTCATGCACATCGGTTCAAGAAAAAAGGTGCCGGATCGTCTTGGGCCGATCCGGCTGCCCACGCTCACCTTCCAGCCTTAGAACGTGTAGTTGGCCGAGAGATAGGTCTGGGCACTGCTGGTCAGGTCCAGCGATCCCACCTTGCCACCTGCGTGGGGGCTCATCTCGGTGCTGGCGTTGCTGCGCAGGTAACGGTACCCCAGTTCCAGTGAGGTGTTTTGCGAAACCTTCTGCAGGATGCCGGCCTGCAAGCCCACCGCGTAGCCGATATCGCTGTCACGGCTATAGCCGGGAGAGTCCTGGGTCAGTTTGGTCAGGCCCGCCGTACCGCCGCCGAACAGCTTGGTGCTGCCGGTGACCGGATAGAACATATCGTAACTGCCCAGCAGGTTTTCCTGGCGCAATTTGATGCCATTGTGCGTGCCCGAAACGTTGTCGTACGTGGCGTAGTAGCGACCCTGGTCGTTTTGCCGGCCCAGTCGGACGCCATAGGTGGTGTCCTTGCCGATGATACCGTCGGCGTTCGGGTGGTTGAGGTTAGCGTTCAGGGCGTCGGACTTCTTGACCTTGTCGCTGGTCTGGCCGAGGGTCAGGCTGGCGAAGTTATCATCGGCGTGGGCCATGGCGCTGGCGCCCAGCACCGTGAAAGCCAACAGCAGAGTTTTCATGTGAGTCATGTTCAAGCTCCTGTGTAACGTGGGTGATTTGTGAAGTCGCAGCCACGTTAACCAACCGTCCCTGAATGGCCCTTGAACGTTCTCTGAACCTGCGCTGAATGAATCGGCTAGAGTGTTCTGTCTCACCCAAACATTTATCAAGGAGATCCGTCATGCACCGGTTGCTTGCTGTTGTACTTCTGGCCTTTAGCGCTGCGAGCCACGCCGCTATCCAGACCCAGGAGATCCCCTACACCAGTGCCGACGGCACCCAACTGATTGGCTACTACGCTTACGACGACGCGGTCAAAGGCCCGCGCCCGGGCGTGGTGGTGGTACATGAATGGTGGGGGTTGAACGATTATTCCAAGCGCCGCGCCCGTGATCTCGCGGGCCTGGGCTACAGTGCGCTGGCCATCGACATGTACGGCGACGGCAAGAACACCGAGCACCCCAAGGACGCCATGGCGTTCATGCAGGCGGCCCTCAAGGACGGCAAGGCGGCCAGTGCGCGGTTCCAGGCCGGGCTCGACCTGCTGATGAAACAACCCCACACCGACCCGGACAAAATCGCCGCCATCGGTTACTGCTTCGGCGGCAAGGTGGTGCTGGATGCGGCGCGCCAGGGCGTTCCGCTGGCCGGCGTGGTGAGTTTCCACGGCGCACTGGTCACCAATACCCCAGCCACACCTGACAGCGTCAAGGCCAGGATCCTGGTCGAACATGGCGCACTGGACAGCATGGTCACCCCGGACAACGTCACCGCGTTCAAGAGCGAGATGGACAAGGCCGGTGCCGACTACACGTTCGTCAACCTTGAAGGCGCCAAGCACGGCTTCAGCAATCCCGACGCCGACCGCCTGGGTCACGGTGAACATGGCGGGCCGGACATTGGCTATAACAAACAAGCCGATGAAAAGTCCTGGGCGGACATGCAGAAGTTCTTCAAGAAGATTTTTGACTAAAACCCATCCTTCAACTGAAACAACCACCTGTGGCGAGGGAGCTTGCTCCCGCTGGGCTGCGAAGCAGACCCAAAACCTGCGAGCGCTGCGCCCTCGAGCGCCAGCCCGGCCGAGCGGGAGCAAGCTCCCTCGCCACAAAAGCTTCCCCGTTCACAATCTCCACGCCCCACTACCCAGCCTCACGCCAACCCGGCAAAATGCCGGCCATGAACGCACTCCCCGCCCTGCCCGCCTGCTGCACGCCTCTGGATGATCAATGGCTGTTGCCCGAAGCCTTGTCCGATACAGTGCTGCTGAGCACCCGCTTCGATCCGTTGCTGCTGAGCGGCAATGACTTTTTGCACAGTGCCATCGAACCACCCCCGAGCATCCAGCGTTCAGTGGCCAAGCGTCAGGCGGAATTCCTTGCCGGACGGATCTGCGCCCGGGCGGCCCTTCATCAGTTGGACGGCCAGACCTGCGTGCCGGCCATCGGTGACGACCGCGCCCCGATATGGCCGGCCCATGTCAGTGGCTCGATCACCCACAGCACCGGCCGGGCAGCGGCCATCGTCGCCAGAAAACACCACTGGCAAGGGCTGGGCATGGACCTGGAAAACCTGCTCGACCCCGAGCGCGCCGAGCGCCTGGCCGGTGAAATCCTCACTCCACCGGAACTGCTGCGCATGGCCGCAACCCGGCAAGAGGACCGGGCATTGCTGGTGACCCTGACCTTTTCCGTGAAGGAAAGCCTGTTCAAGGCCTTGTACCCGATCGTCAGGCAGCGCTTTTATTTCGAGCATGCCGAAGTGCTGGAATGGACGCACGGCGGGCAGGTGCGACTGCGGTTGCTCACCGACCTGTCGGCCGAGTGGCGTCATGGCAGTGAGTTGTCGGCACAGTTTGCTGTGAAGGATGGGCAGTTGTTGAGTCTGGTGGGGATCAAGGCCTGAGATTTGTGGTGCTAATGAGGGGGCCATCGCGGGCAAGCCTTGCTCCCACAGAGTACATTGCCCCCCTCTAAATGTGGTCTCCTGTGGGAGCAAGAAATGTGGTCTCCTGTGGGAGCAAGGCTTGCCCGCGATAGCGTCCCACCCTTCACCACTGGCCTCAAGACCTGTCCTGATGCCTCGGCCAGCTCAAACTGAAACAGGCCCCACCCAGACTCTTGCTCTTGCCGATCAACGCCCGGCCGTCATGCCAGTGGATGATCCGCCGCACGATCGACAACCCCAATCCATGGCCACCTGAAGCACGGGCCCGGCTGTCGTCCAGGCGCAGGAAGGGTTTGAAGATCCGCTCCCACGCCGCCTCCGGCACGCCGGGCCCGTCGTCCTCGACGTCCACCCGACAACGCAACTGACCCACCTGATAACTGACCGTCACCCGGGAGCTGGCGTGACGCATCGCATTACTCACCAGATTCTGCAGGGCTCGATGCAAGAAGCGCGGCTCAGCCTCGACCCAGGCGCCATCGCAATCGGCGGCAGACAGGCACAGGCCGCGTTCGACCGTGATCCCGGCCCGAAGCGGTCCCAACTCTTCAATCACCTGATTGACCAGCGCATCCAGATCCACGCGCTGGAAGTTCAGGGCCGGCGACCCCTGCTCCAGTCGCGCGTAGGTCAGCATCTCGTCCACCAGCCGATCCAGGTCTTCGATATCGTTGTCCATGCCCGCCAGGTATTTGTCCCGGGCCTGAGGCGTGGTGGCGCTGCCGATCATCTCCAGGCCAAAACGCAGGCGCGCCACCGGAGTACGCAACTCATGGGACACCGCTCGCACCAGCTCCCGCTGGATCGCCAACAACTGCTGCAAGTGTTCGGCCATGCCGTTGAACGCGGCGGCCAGTCGCCCTACCGAGTCAGCGCCGCGGGCCGGCACCCGGGTTTCCAGGCTGCCTTGGGCGATCTGGGTAGCGGCCGATTCCAGGCCACGCAGGCGCCGCTCCAACTGGCGCACCAACAGGTAAACGATCAGTCCGATCAGGCTCAACCCCAGCGCCGCGATCAGCACCAGCCACTCAGGCGGATAAGGGTTCATCTGGTACAGCGGGCCGATTTCCAGCACCCACGGCGTACCGACCATGCCGGCGAACACCCGGATCGAGTCACCGCCCTTGCCCAGCGCCATGACCGTGTCGCCTTCGGCGACGCGACGCCGCTGGTCTTCATCCATGTCCGCCTGCGTGACGGTCATCAGCCGCAGGTCAAAACCAAAACCTTTTTCCTGCTTGAGTTGCGCCAGGCGTTCAGGCTGCTCGGCCACCGGGTAGCGCACCAACTCATCGGCCAGCAAGTAGATAGTCGCCCGGGCCAACTGTTCGCTGATCTGGCGGACTTCCCCGACCAGCATCAGTTTTTCAGCGTCGCTGACCAGTCGATAAACTTTTGCCGCGTGGGGCCCGGTCTGCTCCACCAGGGCCTGACCGCGCATGACACGGGTGCGCTGGCCGAGATCCAGATCGGTCTGGGCGTAAGTCTGCAACGCCAGGGGAATGCCCAGCAGACGCTCCCACACCGCCAGGGCACGGCGCCGCTCGGTGTCGTTCATGGGCCGCAGATTATCGGCCATCAAGGAAAACGTGCCATGGGCCAGACGCTCGCGGTACTGCTCACTGCGAGTCTGGTTGAGCAAGTGCAGGGCCAGCACGCCGAGCACCGCCACCAGCACCAGGGCCGCACACATGCCGCCATAAATGCGCAGGAAGATCGAGTTCACGGCGCCGGGTCTACGCAAGCTTCAGGAACGAACAGATAACCCTTGCTGCGGATGGTCTTGATCAGCCGTGGGTGGTCCGGGTCGTCGCCGATCTTGGGGCGGATGCGCGAGATGCGCACGTCGATGGAACGGTCCTGGCCGTCATAACCGATGCCGCGCAGGGCGGTGAAGATCTCTTCCCGGGACAGGATGCGCCCGGCATTGGACACCAGCAGCCACAGCAGGTCGAACTCGGCACTGGTCAGCTCGATGCCGTTGTCTCGCAGCCAGGCTTCGCGCAAGGCGTTGTCCACCACCAGCGGGCCGAACTGCAGGCGCCGCGGCTTTTGCGGCGTGGCCGGTTCCGGTTCGCTGCGCCGCAACAGGGCCTGGACACGTGCCAGGAGCAGGCGAGGACGCACCGGTTTGCAAACGTAATCGTCGGCGCCCAGGTCCAGGCCCTGGATCTGATCGGTGTCATCGGTGCGGGCGGTGAGCATCAGGATCGGTCCGTCGTAATGCTCACGCACCTTGCGGCAGATGCTCAGGCCGTCCTCGCCGGGCAGCATCAGGTCGAGGATCACCAGGTCCGGCTGCTCGGCAATGATCCGCGCCGCCGCCACCGCACCGTTGCCTTCAATGGCAACACGCAGGCCGTTGCTTTCCAGGTACTCGCGAGTCAGCTCGGCCAGCCGCTGGTCATCCTCGACGATCAATACCTGCCAGGCTTCTTGTTCCACGGGGGCCTCGTCTTGTTGTGTATATAGCAGAAAGGATAAGCACCTGACTTGTGGCGAGGGAGCTTGCTCCCGCTGGGCTGCGCAGCGGCCCCCAGATTTTTGCGGTTGCTGCGCAACCGAGCGGGAGCAAGCTCCCTCGCCACAAAATGTCCGCTCCAAATATAGAATCCAGATCCTCCCGTCTTTTTGTCATGTTAAAGGAGGATAACCATGCTCATGCACGGGCCGATTGTATAAACGCCGGCCCTGCATAAAACAAGCGGACAAATGCGTTCGGTCGCGCGGGATTTGTGTGGTAACGTCCGCGCCCGCAAAAACTACCGGGCTGTTTTCGGATCGTCAAAACGATGAAAAAGGGTCCACTCCAGCAAGGTCGCGGCCTACAGCGCTGTTCCACGTTTCGCACACAAATTACGCACAGGCTTATCCACAGGTAGCACGTTGCATTCATCCCCCAAAACGCATTATCTTGTAGCCCGTCGCGTAAAAAACCCTACATGTAGGGTTTTCGACCAAAAACCAAACACAAGTCGGACAGAGAATTCAAGCGCTTTTCTTGCCTTTGTCCGGCTGAAACACCGCATTCCCCTACGACCAGACCGCCCTCTGCGGATGGCCGCTGTTTCAAGGTCGGAAATGACCAGAACGGTACGGGTGTTGCAGTCCATTGCAGGCACCTCTGCAATCCGGTTTCGAGCCCAGGCTCGAAGCCCAGAACTTCGGAAGGAAGCGGTATTCAGGCCTGCTTCCTACTGTCCCGAAGTTGTTATACCCGGCGCCAGTCGGTTGTAGTGCTTCAGGACGGAACGGTGGGCACCGTGATGGTGCCCAAACAAACATAGAGAATGTGGAGACACCCATGCACACCGACACAACTCGCGAGAACCCGCAGGGCACCGCGCCGCTGGCCGCTGATTCGAACTCGGATCTGGCCGCTACCGCGCCTGGCCAACTGCGTGTGATCAAGCGTAACGGCACTGTCGTTCCTTATACCGATGACAAGATTACCGTCGCCATCACCAAAGCGTTTCTCGCAGTTGAGGGCGGCACCGCCGCCGCTTCGTCGCGCATCCACGACACCGTGGCCCGCCTGACCGAGCAAGTCACCGCGACCTTCAAGCGGCGCATGCCATCGGGTGGCACCATCCACATCGAAGAAATCCAGGACCAGGTCGAACTGGCCCTGATGCGTGCCGGCGAGCAGAAAGTGGCTCGCGACTACGTGATCTACCGTGATTCGCGCGCCAAGGAGCGTGCCATCCGCACCCCGGCTGACGCGCCGGTGCTGGCTCACCCTTCGATTCGCATCGCACGCGCCGACGGTAGCCTGGCGCCGCTGGACATGGGCCGCCTGAACACCATCGTCACCGAGGCCTGCGAAGGCCTGGAAGAAGTTGACGGCGACCTGATCCAGCGCGAAACCCTGAAGAACCTCTATGACGGCGTCGCACTCAAGGACGTCAACACCGCACTGGTAATGACCGCACGCACCCTGGTGGAGCGCGAGCCGAACTACTCCTTCGTGACCGCCCGCCTGCTGATGGACACCCTGCGTGCCGAAGGCCTGAGCTTTCTGGAAGTCGCCGAGAGCGCGACCCACCACGAGATGGCCGACCTGTACGCCAAGGCCCTGCCGTCCTACGTCGCCAAGGGTATCGAATTCGAATTGCTGAACCCGGTACTGGCCGAGTTCGACCTGGAAAAGCTCGGCAAGGCGATCAACCACGAGCGCGACCAGCAGTTCACTTACCTGGGCCTGCAAACCCTGTACGACCGTTACTTCATCCACAAGGACGGTATCCGTTTCGAACTGCCGCAGATTTTCTTCATGCGCGTGGCCATGGGCCTGGCGATCGAAGAGAAGCAGCGTGAAGACCGCGCCATCGAGTTCTACAACCTGTTGTCGTCCTTCGACTACATGGCCTCGACCCCGACGCTGTTCAACGCCGGCACCCTGCGTCCACAACTGTCGAGCTGCTACCTGACCACCGTGCCGGATGACCTGTCGGGCATCTACGGCGCCATCCACGACAACGCCATGCTGTCCAAATTTGCCGGCGGCCTGGGCAACGATTGGACCCCGGTGCGCGCATTGGGCTCGTACATCAAGGGCACCAACGGCAAATCCCAGGGCGTCGTGCCGTTCCTCAAGGTAGTCAACGATACCGCCGTGGCGGTCAACCAGGGCGGCAAGCGCAAGGGCGCGGTGTGTGCCTACCTGGAAACCTGGCACATGGACATCGAAGAGTTCATCGAGCTGCGCAAGAACACCGGTGATGACCGTCGTCGTACCCACGACATGAACACCGCCAACTGGATCCCTGACCTGTTCATGAAGCGCGTCTTCGATGACGGCAAGTGGACCCTGTTCTCGCCATCCGAAGTGCCGGACCTGCACGACCTGACCGGCAAGGCTTTCGAAGAGCGCTACGAGTACTACGAAGCCCTGACCGAGTACAACAAGATCAAGTTGTTCAAAGTCGTCCAGGCCAAAGACCTGTGGCGCAAGATGCTGTCGATGCTGTTCGAAACCGGCCACCCATGGCTGACCTTCAAGGACCCGTGCAACCTGCGCAGCCCGCAGCAGCACGTGGGCGTGGTGCACAGCTCGAACCTGTGCACCGAGATCACCCTGAACACCAACAAGGACGAGATCGCCGTCTGCAACCTGGGCTCGATCAACCTGCCGAACCACATCGTCGATGGCAAGCTGGACACCGCCAAGCTGCAACGCACCGTGAACACTGCCGTGCGCATGCTCGACAACGTGATCGACATCAACTACTACTCGGTGCCACAGGCGAAGAACTCCAACTTCAAGCACCGTCCGGTCGGCCTGGGCATCATGGGCTTCCAGGACGCCTTGTACCTGCAGCACATCCCGTACGGTTCGGACGCTGCGGTCGAGTTCGCCGACAAGTCCATGGAAGCGGTCAGCTACTACGCGATCCAGGCTTCCTGCGATCTGGCCGACGAGCGCGGCTCGTACGAGACGTTCCAGGGTTCGCTGTGGTCCAAGGGCGTGCTGCCGCTGGATTCGCAACAAATCCTGATCGCCCAGCGCGGCGAGAAGTACATCGACGTTGACCTGAACGAATCCCTGGATTGGGCACCGGTTCGCGCCCGTGTACAGAAAGGCATCCGTAACTCCAACATCATGGCCATCGCACCGACCGCCACCATCGCCAACATCACCGGCGTGTCGCAGTCGATCGAACCGACCTACCAGAACCTGTATGTGAAATCGAACCTGTCGGGCGAATTCACCGTGATCAACCCGTACCTGGTTCGCGACCTCAAGGCCCGCGGCCTGTGGGACTCGGTCATGATCAACGACCTGAAGTACTACGATGGTTCGGTGCAGCAGATCGAGCGCATCCCGCAGGAGCTCAAGGAGCTCTACGCCACCGCGTTCGAAGTGGACACCAAGTGGATCGTCGACGCGGCCAGTCGTCGCCAGAAGTGGATCGACCAGGCTCAGTCGCTGAACCTGTACATCGCTGGCGCCTCGGGCAAGAAGCTGGACGTGACCTACCGCATGGCTTGGTACCGTGGTCTGAAAACCACCTACTACCTCCGTGCCCTGGCCGCCACCAGCACCGAGAAGTCGACCATCAACACCGGCAAGCTGAACGCTGTTTCCAGCGGCGGCAACCACGGTGACGATTCGGTCCTGGCGGCTCCAGCCGGGCCCGCGCCAGTGCCTAAAGCCTGCGCGATCGACGAGCCGGATTGCGAAGCTTGCCAATAAGCTGAGTGGGTGAGCGCTGCAAGGCGCTTGCTAAAAGGAACCCCCGATAGACCGCTGGTTTATCGGGGGTTTTCTTTTGCCTTGAAAAAAGTAGCGACCGGACTGACCCCATCGCGAGCAGGCTCGCTCCCACATGTGTTCCGGTTCGTTCGCAAGATTTGCGCTCACTGAAAATTACTGTGTGTGGGGCTTGCTCGCGAAAGCGGTGGTTCAGCCAGTGACCCTATTGAATGTCCCGACGCCTTCGCGAGCAAGCCCGCTCCCACATTGGAATGCGTCCACCTGTGGGAGCGAGCCTGCTCGCGATGGCGCCGGGACGAGCACCACAAAACACCCGTTCAAAAGAAAGCCCCTCTTGCGAGGGGCTCCTTGTGCAGCTTTCAGACAACCTTCGATATCAGGCCATCTGAATGATGGTCTGCATGATGGTGCTCTGGGTGGAGATGGTCTTGGCGTTCGCCTGGTAGTTGCTCTGGGCCTTGATCAGCTCGACCAGTTCGTTGGTCAGGTTGACGTTGGACTCTTCCAGGGAGTTGGAGACGATCGAACCCAGGGTGCCGGTTTCCGGGGCATCGTAGCCCGGGATGCCCGACGCGAAGGTTTCTTTCCAGCTGCTGCCGCCTACCGGCTGCAGGCCTTGCTCGTTGGTGAAGCTGGCGAGGGCGAGCTGACCGATCGGCTTGGTCTGGTTGTTGCTGAAGTTGGCCAGCAGTACACCACTACCATCGATGGTCAGGTTGGTGATCTGGCCGGTGGCGTAGCCGTTCTGGGCAGGGATTGACCGAGCGGTGTCAGCGTTGAATTGGGTGGTGTTGGCCATGGAGACCGTAATCGTCGACGAACCGGCACCGTTGGCGGTCCACACGCCGTTGGTCACGGTACCCGGCACCCAACCGTCCAGTTCCAAATCGTTACTGATGGTCGGCGCGGTCGGCGGAACTGTGACCGGTCCTGGAGTACTGACCTGAACCAACTTACCACTCGAATCAAAGGTCATCGTCGAAGGAACGGGAGCGTTCGGCGCAACCGGCGCGCTGCCATCCAGGTTACGACCATCGATCAGGGTGTAGACATCCCACGTGTTGGCCCCAGTCTTGACCATGTACTGGTCCATGGAATGCTGGTTACCCTGGGTATCGTAGACAGGTGTGGTGAATTGCTTGGTGAACGTGGCGGTATCGGTTGGATCGAATACGTAGGGAGCCGCCTGTGAAATCGGGGTCGCCGTCGAATTCAGGTTAATCGTCGACGAAACCAGGCTGGTCGCTTGCGGCGGCAGGTTGGAGGTGTCGATGCGCAGGTCGGTCAAAATACCGTTGAGGATGTTGCCATTGGCATCCACGCCATAGCCCTGCAAACGCGCGGTGCCGTCGCTGTTGGTGACGAAGCCATCCTTGTCGGTCTTGAACGTACCGGCACGGGTGTAGCTCAGGGAGCCGTCGTTGCTCAGGACAAAGAAACCGGAACCCTGGATGCCCATGTCCAGCACGTTGCCGGTGTTGTTGACGTCACCCTGGCCGAACTGCTGGGAGACGTTGGCCAGGCGTACGCCGTTGCCGACGGTCTTGCTGCCGCTGCCCAGCCGGGTGGCCGAGTAGACGTCTTCGAATTCAGCACGGGACGATTTGAAACCGGTGGTCGCCACGTTGGCGATGTTGTTACCGGTCACGTCCAGGTGTTTGTTGGCTGCATAGAGACCGCTAAGGCCGATGTTGAAAGACATGTTGCACTCCTTTTGCCGGTTTAGTCGGCTCTACATACCAATAGTTTGTACTTTGGACAGGGCGATGCTGCCCAGCCCGGCGAGATTGAGCATCAGCTCACCGCCCGTCTGGCTGATCGTCACGCTGCTGACGGTCGCCGGCAGGTGGGTGATCAGCGACACGGCCTGGTCGTCGATAGTGGTCGAAGCAGTGAAGGTGTAAGTGCCCGACTCAAGCGTGGTGCCCGCATCGTTCTTGCCATCCCAGATGAAGGCCGAGTTGCCGGCATTCTGGCTGCCCAGCTCGATGGTACGGACGGTCTTGCCGTCCTTGTCCGCGATCTTGATCGCCAGGGAAGACACCGAAGCCGGTACCACCACCGTGCCGTTGAGGCTCTTGGAGGTGTCGACCACAGCCTTGTCACCCGGGGCGATGACCGAACGCCCCACCAGTGACGAGGCTTGCAGGGCCTGGGATGAGTTGTAGTTGCCGGCAATCCCACTCACGGTTTCGTTGAGCGTGGTGATGCCTTCCAGACTGCTGAACTGCGCCAACTGGGCAACGAACTCGCCGTTATCCTGCGGCTCCAGCGGGTTCTGGTTTTTCAGCTGGGTGACCAGCAGTTGCAGGAACGCATCCTTGCCCAGCTCCTTGGAGCCGGTAGCCGCATTCGTCGCCGAGGCCAAGCCATCGGTGGTGGTGTTGGTCTTGACCGAGGAGTTGGCCAGAATCTCGTTGAGGCTCAAACCACTGGTGGTGTTAGTGACGCTCATGTGACTCGCCCCTTATCACTGACCGAGGGTCAGGACCTTCTGCATCATGGTTTTGGCGGTGTTCATCATTTCGACGTTGGTCTGGAACGAACGACTGGCGGAAATCATGTCGGCCATTTCTTCGACGACGTTCACATTCGGGTAATAGACATAGCCCTTGGCGTCGGCGGCCGGATGGTTCGGCTCGTAGCGTGCGTCGAGGTTGCTCTGGTCTTCGACCACGCCGAGCACCTGCACACCCTGCCCTGCGGCGTCCTGCTCCTGGAACAGCGAGTCGCTGCCGCCGGATTGGCCGCCCTGGAACATGGTGGCGAACACCGGGTGACGGGCACGGTAGGTCTGGTCGATGCTCGACGAAACGGTCTCGGCGTTGGCGATGTTACTGGCGACGGTGTTCAGACGCGTGGTCTGGGCACTCATGGCGCTGCCAGCAATGTTGAATACGCTCGCAATCGACATGACTTACTCTCCGCGCAGGGCCGATACCAGCCCTTTGAATTTGCTATTGAGCAGGGTGAAGCTGGCCTGGAAGTTCACGGAGTTTTCCGTGTAGTTGGACTGTTCCAGTTGAGCGTCCACGGTGTTCTGGTCGATCGAAGGCTGCATCGGCGTGCGGTACATCAGCGATTCATCGCTATTGCCCAGGCCTTCGGCTTCGATATGACGGCTGTTGGTCATGTTCAGGGCGAAGTGGCCGTTCTTGGTCTTCTCGCTCTGCTCGGCGAGCACTTTGGAGAAGTCCAGGTCCCGAGCCTTGAAGTTCGGGGTGTCGGCGTTGGCGATGTTGTTGGCCAGGACTTCAGCACGCTGGGCGCGGAAGCTCAGGGCCTTTTCGTGGATACCGAGCGCTTTATCGAAACTGATGCTCATGTTGGAAACCTTCGGGTGACCAGAATTTACGTACGATGGACATAGCAAGCGTCGTGCCACTTTCAAAAAGCCCAGAAACCGGGGCTTTGCGGGCATCGGCAAGGCGGCAATGCCAGAAAAGCGGCAATCGGTTTCCGCTGGCTGCCGCTTTTCTGCCGCTTCTCAGGCGTTGATCAGATCCCATTGTGGGAGCGAGCCTGCTCGCGATGGCGGTTCATCATTGAAGATGAATGGCGACTGACACGCCGCTATCGCGAGCAGGCTCGCTCCCACAGAGGACGATGGTGAACTGACAGACATAAAAAAACGGGAGCCTTTGAGGACTCCCGCTTTTATGACAACCCAAGCAAATCACTTCGCCTGATAGATGATCCCGGGGCTGCACTGCACCATCTGGTAGTGGTCCGGCAACCCGTTCAATGCCTCGGAGGCGCCGAGGAACAGGTAGCCGCCCGGTTTCAGCGTGCTGTGGATGCGCAGCAAGATGTCTTTTTTCACTTCGGCAGAGAAGTAGATCAGCACGTTGCGGCAGAACACGATGTCGAACTTGCCGAGGCTGGCGTAGCTGTCCAACAGGTTGAACGAGCGGAATTCCACACGGTTCTTGATCGGCGCCTTGACCACCCAGCGCCCCGGTCCTTTGGGGTCGAAGTAGCGTTGCAGGCGATCAGGCGAAAGGCCGCGACCGATGGCCAGACTGTCGTACTCGCCGGTCTTGCAGTTATTGAGCATGGTCCCCGACAGATCGGTGGCGACAATTTGCACGCCCATTTTCAGCTGGCCGATATTGGTCCGCTCGAACTCATCGATGGACATCGACAGCGAATAGGGTTCCTGCCCCGACGAACAGGCCGCCGACCAGATCCGCAAGCGTTGCCCCGGACTGGCCTTGATGGCCGCCGGCAGCACCCTGTTCTTCAACACTTCAAACGGATAGGTGTCGCGAAACCACAAGGTTTCGTTGGTGGTCATGGCATCCACGACCATCTCACGCAAACCGCTGCGCGGCTGGGTCTGGATGCGCTGGACCAGTTCGCCCAACGATTTCAGGCCCTGTTGCTCCATCAATTTATTGAGACGGCTCGACACCAGGTATTGCTTGTTTTCACCAAGCAAAATGCCACAGGCTTTTTCCAGGAAGACCCGGAACTGTTCGAAATCCAAATTACCCGTAGACAAGATACCGCCTCTTTCATCGTATTGATTTGCCGGGCGCACAACGCGCCCGACCTTTATTCTGCTGCCTTGATGCGCTCGACTACCCGGGAAGCCAGGTCATCGGGCCGGAACTTGGCCAGGAAATCATCGGCCCCCACCTTCTTGACCATCGCCTGATTGAAAACACCGGACAACGAGGTGTGCAAGACAATATGCAGCTTTTGCATGCGCGGGTCGTTGCGGATTTCCGACGTCAGGGTGTACCCGTCCATCTCCGGCATTTCAATGTCGGAGATCATCATCAGAAACTCCTCTTCCGGCTTCTTGCCTTCTTCCACCAGCTTGCGCAGGTAATCCAGGGCCTGGCGTCCGTCGTTTAACGCCACCACTTCGACACCGACCGTTTGTAGACAACGGGTCACCTGCTTACGTGCCACCGAAGAATCATCGACGGTCAGTACCCGCAGCGAAATCGCCTTGTGCTGGGTTTCGGCGTCAATCACACCCACGGAAATCGTTTCCGGGGTCGGCGCCACTTCGGCGAGGATTTTCTCCACGTCGATGATTTCCACCAACTGATTATCGACTCGAGTCACCGCGGTGAGGTAGTGATCGCGGCCGGTGCCCTTGGGTGGCGGATGGATCTCTTCCCAGTTCATGTTGACGATGCGCTCCACCGAGCGCACCAGGAAGCCCTGGGTCTTGGTGTTGTACTCGGTGATGATCACGAACGGATTGCTCTGATCCAGCAACCGCCCCGAACCGGTCGCCATCGCCAGATCGAGAATCGGGATGGTCGCTCCGCGGATATTGGCCACACCGCACACCACGGGGTTGGACTTGGGCATCAGGGTCAGCTTCGGGCACTGGAGCACCTCGCGGACCTTGAATACGTTAATCCCGTACATTTGCTGGCCGTCGAGACGGAACAACAACAGCTCCAGGCGATTCTGACCGACCAGCTGAGTTCGCTGGTTTACCGAATCCATTACTCCCGCCATGCCCTGACTCCTACCTAACGCTAATGTGTCCGACGTGCATTCATCACTAAACGGCACGGGGCTTGCTATTGAACCGGCATGAACGCACAAACGACATTTTTTCGACGCCTGACCACTCACTGCCGCCACTGGCTTGGTGCACTGCTGGCTGCCTGCCTGCTCACTTTGGGCGGCCCTGCCTTTGGTGCTGTTCCCGTTACCTTGCCTGATCTCCTTATCGGCGTCACTCAGGGCTTTCTTGAATTCACCGTAGAAGACTACCTGGCAACCAGTCAAACCGAAGGGCGCTACGAAATCGAAGTCAACCAGCTCGACCCGCGCCTGCGCATGCCCATGTGTGACAGGGAATTGACTGCCTCACTGGAGAGCCCGGGCAGACCACTGGGGCGGGTCACGGTGAAGCTGCGCTGCGACAGCGCCGCGCCCTGGACGGTGTTCGTGCCCGCTCAAGTGCGCCTGTTTCGCGAAATCGTCACCACCACCCGTCCGCTCAAGCGGGCCGGGATCGTCGAGCCTCAGGACGTGACGCTGCGTGAACGGGATGTCAGCCAGATCAACCAGGGTTTCCTGACCTCTGTCGATCGAGCCATCGGCCAGAAACTTGTCCGACCAATGGTCGCCGACCAGATCGTTACCCTGGTCCATCTGGAACAAGCCGAAGTGGTCCGCAAGGGCGATCAGGTGGTCATCACCGCCCGCAGCGGCACCCTGGCCGTGCGGATGCCAGGCGAGGCGTTGTCCAACGGTGGCATGCGTGAACAGATTCGAGTGAGAAACCTTAATTCCCAACGTGTTATCAAGGCGCAGGTAATGGCCCCCGGCCATGTGGAAGTGGCTATGTAGCGATCGGTTGGAAATGGGTAGAGAGCTGGCGCTTGCCCACGGTGTTCCCTAGACTGTGCCTTACGCAAAGGCAAGCGCAGACGTGCGCACGTTCATTGAATAAATGAGCCTAAAGTTTTTTGGGGGATGGCCGAAAACATGGCAAGCGTCCAAATACCCAGAGGTTTTTTACCATGGTCATCGATTTCAATCGTTTAAACAGCTCTTCGCCGCTAACAGGCACCACGCGCCCTAACGCCAGCAAGGAAACCGTCGAAACCGACAAATCCGCGCCGGCCGAACAAGCCGCCACTGTCAGCAACGGGGAGTCGGTACACCTCAGCAATGAGGCTCAGCAGTTGCAGAAGGTCACTGACAAGCTGCGCGATCAACCTGTCGTCGACAACGCCCGCGTGGCCGAGTTGAAAGCAGCAATCGCCGATGGCAGCTATAAAGTCGACAGCAACCGTGTAGCCAGCAAACTGCTCAACTTCGAAGCCCAGCGCTAGGCCACCGCCTGCGCCAGGCTTTTGGACGCTTAAGACCCCAAGGCCAGCCATGCACGACACTAATTTGTTGCAACTGATCACCGACGACTTTGCCCCGGCGCAACAATTGCTGGAGTTATTGCAGGCCGAGTCCCTGGCATTGCATGGTCGCGACATGCCGTCGCTGGAGAATATTCTGGCGCAGAAACAGGCATTGATCATTCTGCTCGATCAGCATGGCCGCAAGCGCAGCGAGATCCTCGCCAGCCTCAATCTGCCCGCCAATCGCGGCGGCCTTGAGCAACTGGCCAGCCAGTCGTCGGTTGGCGATCAACTGTTGACCCAAAGCGAAGTGCTCAACGACCTGCTCGCTCAATGCCAGGCTGCCAACACTCGCAACGGACAGTCGATCCAGGTTCAGCAAGCCGCCACCGCCAACCAGTTGCGCATCCTCAACGGCGGTGAAATTCCGACGCTCTATGACGCTCGCGGTTCGACCGCCAAGATGGTCAAGCACCGCCCGCTCAGCCAGGCATGAAACGAACAGTGCCGGCGCTCTATCAACGCGCGACACATGCTGGCAAAATGCTGGCCACTCGTCGTATTTTGCCTGGAGATTGACCCACCGTGTTCAATGCCTCAAACGCGGATGATGCTCCGCAGCCCCCCAAGGTTCTCGCCACACCCCTGGAAATTTCCGGCAACCTGCGGATGCTGCAAGACAGCCATGACCCGCTGATCATCACCTTCCACGAGCGCAGCCAGCGCTTCCAGAGCTATCTGGTCGACGTCGACCGGGAGCGCAACACCATCGCCCTGGACGAAATGATCCCTCGGGACGGTGAACGTTTCCTGCTGGCGGGCGAACCGTTTCGTGTCGAGGGTTTTCATGATGGCGTGCGCATCGCCTGGGAAAGCAACGGCCCCTTGACCATCAATGAGTCCAGCGACGGTCGCTGCTATCGCGGCGCCTTACCCGAAGAAGTGGTTTACCACCAACGTCGCAATGCCTTCCGCGCTGCCCTCAAGCTGGCTCAACTGATAAGCGTCGAGCTGGGCGGCGACAAACTCAAGTCGCCGGTTGACGGTAAGCTGCTGGATATTTCCGCCACAGGCTGCAAGTTGCGCTTCGAAGGAGACATTACCGCGCGCCTGCAATTGGGCCAGGTCTACGAGCGTTTTATCGCGGCATTGCCCTTCGGCAACATGACCGCACCAGTCGAACTGCGCTATCTGCATTTCGAAGAAAGGATCAACACCACCTTCGCCGGCGTGCGCTTCCACAACGTCAGCGGCCTGGTGCAACGGCAGGTTGAGCGTTTCGTTTACCAGCTGCAGCGCGAAGCCCGTCGCTTCGACAAAGACGACCTCTGATTTTCGACATGTAAAAAACGGGCAGTCCCTTGCGGTGACTGCCCGTTTTTTATGCCTGATTTACACGCCTCTGACCTGAGAGCCGCTGCGTTTGGGCTGACTTCATCGCGAGCAGGCTCGCTCCCACATTGGATCTGCTGCGAACTGGAATGTTGTATCCACCGCAGATCAACTGTGGGAGCGAGCCTGCTCGCGATTGGGAAGCGCCTCGGTCTACCTGTCCGGCGCAATCAGCCCGCGCTCCGATCCCCTCTCTCTGCCTCAGGCCTTTATCCCCGACCCACTCAAGGTCTGGCCTGAGTGAAATCGGGAGTCGGCGGCTCGTCGCTCGCCTCTTCGGCGGCAGCTTCCTCCATGACAGGTTCTTCGTCGGCCGGTTCTTCCGTCGGCACAGGATCGACATGCATTTGTTCCTGCACCACTTGTTCGTCCACCCGAGGATCGAGGCACGCCACCAGAGGCGAACTGGACATGCTGTCCGGCATCGCCACGTGATGCAGCGGTGCGTCGTCGACCTGATGCAGGTTGGTCACCGCCTTCGGCCGGATCCTCCACACCAGCATCAGGGCGAAGAAGGCAAAAAAGGCATAGAGCATCTGGCTGCCGAACATCTTCATCAGCACCCCCGCCACCAGCGGCCCGATACTGGCGCCAATCCCATAGGTCACCAGTAGCATTGCGGTCAGGGATACCCTTCGATCAGCTTCGACGTGGTCGTTGGAAAACGCCACCGCCAACGGATACAGGCAGAACTGCACCAGCGAACAGAAGAACCCCGCGACGAACAGCACCTCCAGTGGCACCGTCGGCAGGATCGCCAAGGGCAGCGCACAGACCGTCAGCACCAGCGCAAAGCAGCGGATCAGCAGTGCCCGGTCATATCGATCGGACAGCCAGCCCAAGGGCCACTGAACCAGCAATCCGGCAAAGATGCAGCTACCCATGAACAGACCAACCTGCTCGGTCGACAGCCCCTGCTGAGAAGCGTACAGCGGCGCCAGGCCATAGAACGAGCCGACAATCAGCCCCGAGCCCAGTACCGTACTCAATGACTGCGGCACTCGCTTGATGAAAAAGCGCGGTTCCATGGGCGCCGGATGCAGCGCGGCCGGGTGAATTCGTCGGGTCAGTGTCACCGGCACCAGACACAAGGCGAAGCACAGCGCCACCAGCATCAGCAGCTCAAGCCCCAGGGACGGGTGCATGACCAGAATCAACTGGCCCAGCACCAGGCCCAGGTAGGAGGCGATCATGTAGCCACTGAATACCACGCCACGCTGCTTGGCCTCGGCCTGCTCGTTGAGCCAGCTCTCGATCACCATGTACTGACACATCATGCCCAGGCCGACAATCACCCGCAGCACGATCCAGGCTGGCAGCCAATCCACCAGGCCATGGCCCAGCACCGCCGCACCGACAATCCCGGCACAGGCCGAATAAGCCCGGATGTGCCCAACGCGGGCAATCAGCCGGTGGCCGATCTTGCCGCCCAGCACCAGGCCGAAATAGTTGGCGGCCATCAGCGCACCGACCCACAGGCTGTCGACATTGTCGGCGGCCAGACGCAGAGCCAGGTAGGTGCTCAGCAGGCCCGAGCCGATCAACATCATCAGCGAGGAGAAATACAGCGCTCGAAAAGGTTTCCAGATTTGGCGCATCGGCGTTCCGAGCGGCTCCTTGAGATGAGTACGGGCTATTTAGAAGATAGCCCGAATGCGACGTTTGGTTATGCCTGGGCCGCTAGAACACGCCGCTCCCAGGGAGTAATTTCATCAAAGAAGCTGGTCAGCTCCATGGTCTTCGAAGCGATGTAGCCTTCGATGAACTCCGTGCCGAACAGTTCCTTCGCCAGATGACTACGCTTCAGACGTTCCAGGGCAGCATGCAAGGTACATGGCAGCGAAAGATTATCCGGCACCTGGAATTCGCCCTGGATCGCGGCGCTCGGCTCCAGGCGGTTTTCGATGCCATAAAGCCCCGCTGCAAGGCTCGCGGCAATCGCCAGGTACGGGTTGGCATCGGCACCCGGCAAGCGGTTCTCGACCCGACGGGCCGCCGGCGAACTGGCGGGAATCCGCAACCCGGCCGAACGATTGTCATGGGACCAACAGGCATTGTTCGGTGACGCATAGGGATGACACAGGCGTTGGTAGGAATTCACGTTCGGCGCGAACAGCGCAGTGAAATCCGCCATGCCGGCCTGCTGCCCACCAATGAAATGCCGGAAGGCCGCCGTCGGCTCCCCCGCTTCGTCGCTGAACACATTGCGACCGCTGCCCAGCTCGACGATGCTCTGATGAATATGCATCGAACTGCCCGGCGTATGGGCCAGGGGCTTGGCCATGCAGACCACGGTCAGGCCGTGCTTGAGGGCGACTTCCTTGAGCAGGTGCTTGAACAGGAACGTCTGGTCGGCCAGCAACAAAGGATCGCCGTGAAGCAGATTGATCTCGAACTGGCTCACGCCCATTTCATGCATGAAGGTATCGCGGGGCAAGCCCAGCGCCGCCATGCATGCATAAACCTCTTTGAAAAACGGTCGCAAGCCATTATTGGAACTGATGCTGAACGCCGAGTGACCGTCTTCACGGCGTCCGTCCAGGCCCATGGGCGGCTGGAACGGTTGGGTCGGGTCCGGGTTGGGCGCGAATACAAAAAATTCCAGCTCGGTCGCCACCACGGGTGCCAGGCCAAGGGCTGCATAACGAGCAATAACGTGTTTGAGCTGACCGCGCGTGGAGAGCCGGGAGCTTTCACCGGTCAGCTCATCGGCGTCGCAAATCGCCAAGGCGCGCGGCTGTTCGCTCCAGGGCAGCCGGTGGATCTGTTTCAGATCGGCCACCAGCGCCAGGTCACCGTCGTCGCTGCCATAAAAACGCGACGGCGGATAACCGCCCATGATGCATTGCAACAGCACACCCCGCGCCATCTGCAACCGCCGCCCCTCGAGGAAGCCCTCGGCGGTCATCACCTTGCCTCGTGGCACCCCATTCAAATCCGGGGTGACACACTCAATCTCATCAATGCCCGTCAGTCGCTGCGCGAGTGAACACTGGCCATCGGTCGTCATGACGCAATCCTTGTTTATGTGCGAGCCGCGAACGGCGACCCGTACAAAATAGGCTTCGGGTGTTCGGAATATCAAGCGGCCCAAGACAATAAACAACAAGCCCTGGAATACTGGGTGGGAGCGAGCCTGCTCGCGATGGCGTCGGGTCAGCCGATGCTGAGTTGACTGATACACCGCTATCGCGAGCAGGCTCGCTCCCACAGGGGTTTTGTGTTGGTAGGGCAATTGGTGCCGGGCAGGTTCAGGGCAGATAAATCCGGAATACGCCCCCGCCCAACGCCCCGCCATTGGCAATCTCGGTCCGCCCGCTCACGCCGCCACGTTGATGCAACCCGGCGATCCGCGCAGCGAAATACAAGCCCAGCCCGGTGCTGCCGCTGCTGTGATTGATGCCCTGCACATACTCGGCCTGACGCTCGATCATCTCGGCCGGATAGCCTTCGCCGTCGTCATTGATAGTCAGCACCAGTTGCCCGGCCTCGTCGCTCGCACTGATCAGCAACGCCTGGCGCGCGTGGCGGATGGCATTGTTGATGCTGTTATCAAGCACCGACGCAATCAGCTCTCGATCGAAAAACCCCAGGGGGCTCAGCGGGTCGACATCGTAGGTGACCATGAGCCCGCGACTGCGGAACACGTCTTGATGACCGGCCAGTTGCGCCTCGATAAAGTCATCCAGCTCGTGATAGGCCGGATGCAGCGGCAACTGGTTGACCCCCAGCTTGTACAACCCCAGCAACTGCACCAGCAGGCCATTGAGGTGGGCGAACTCGAACTCCATGACGCCCTGCTCCGACGTCTGCCGCTCGGGGTCGGGCAAACGCTCAAGCCACTGGGTATGAGCCTGCATGAGCAAGGCCAGGGAGTTTTTCATGTCGTGCACGGTAGACGCGATCACCGTGGAAAAATCGAGAGCCTGTTCGCTGTCATTCATCGCCAAATGCCTTGCTTCGCAGTTTCTGATAACGCGTAAAACGCGCATCGGTGTCGGGCATCATGCCCACCAGTTTCAGGCAGGCGCGACACTCCTGCAGCAACTCCGACTCCACGCTGGTATCGGTGCCATGCAACAGTGACTGCGCCATGTTCAAAGCAATGCTGATGTTCTTCGGTTGCATCTTCAGGGCTCGACGGAACAGCTCTCGCGCCTCGGGCAACGCGCCGGTCTTGTAGACGCGCACACCTTCACGGTTCAGCTCGGCGGCGGCATTGCCTTGATTGAGAATGTTCGGATCGTCGGTCAGCTTGGCGATGCCTTGCATCACCGTCGGATCATCACCATAGATTTCCGCGCAGTTCTTGAGCATCGACTCGCCGGCACTGGTCTGGCCAAGCATTTGTAGTTGCTTGGCCACCAGCAACGCGGCTTCGGCGCTCATGAACTGCTCCATGCCGTCGAGGCGCTGCAAGGCCTGCTCGGTGAGCTTTTCGGCGGTTTCGGCATCGTTGAGCAGCAGGCTCGTGGCCTTCATCAATCGCGCACGCACCTGCAACCCGGGATCGTTGATATTTTCCTTGGCCACGGCGCTGAGGGTGGTGTTGATTTCCAGCCGGGTGCGGGTATCCAGGCCTTTTTCGCTGCCTTTGCTGATCAGCGCATGGGCCAGGCCGAGGTTGCTTTCCGGGTCCTTGAAGCGCGACTGCGCGCCCTGCCCCACCGCCTGGCGATAGGCCTTGGACGCGGTCTCGAAATCTTCGTTGGTCATCGCCAGCTTGCCCAGCAGCGACTGTCGACGCACCGCCAGGGGCGACAGACGAACCGCCTCTTCCAGCACGTGTTGCGCCTGCTTCGTATCGCCTTCGGCCACCAGCACTTCAGCCATGCCGTCATACAACGCCGGCATCATCGGGAAGACTTTCAAGGCCTTCTCATACACGTCCTTGGCCTGGCCGACCTGGCCGCGCTTGAACAACAACTTCCCCAGCCCCGCATAGGCCCACGGCAAAGGACGGTCAGCCAGGATGGTGTTGTACAGACGCTCAAGGGCTTCGTTCTGATTCAGCTCCCGCAGCGCATCGGCCCGATAACGCAGACACAACGGCCCGTAGCGCGGATCCTGCTTGCACAGGGCGATACAGGCATTGAGCACTTCCATCGGCTTGCCGCGATCCAGGGCTTGCAGGATCGGTTTGAGCAGGGTCTTGCGCTGCTCCAGCCGTTCCAGCCGCTGAGCCAGCCCCGAGCGATTGAACGGCTTGGTCAGGTACGCATCAGGCTCATGCTCCAGGGCACTGAGCACCATCGCCTGACTGCTTTCAGCCGTCACCATGAGAAACACACTTTCATGGCTGATCAGCTTCTCGACCATCAGGTCTTCCAGCACCTGCTGACCGTTCTTGCGGCCGTCGCCCAGGTGATAATCCTGCAAGATGAAGTCATAGCGCTTCTGCGAGCACATGCGCAGCGCCACTTCACCGGTGTCAGCGGTGTCCACGTCCTTGACGCCCAGCTCACGCAACATGGACCGGACGGAACTGCGGAAATCCGAGAAATCATCGACGATCAGAAAACTTTTTTGGTGGTACGCCAGCATCGAGGATGTCCAGGCAAGTAAAAAGATGCACCCAATGGCAAAACAACGAACGCCGTGTCACCACCCGGTGTGGCGCATAGCGCGAGCCATTTCTGCGCGCCGAAACGCCGGAGAAAACGGGCTCATCAGGGTATCGGCAGGAAAGGGCGTTCCGTTAAGGGGATTGTGTGGAGAGGTTCCGGGACATATGGGCTACCTGCCGGGCAGAACTGTTTGGACCGGGAACAGGGTTAGCCTGTGGCGAGGGGGTTTTCATTCATGTCCGCCCAATCATGATCTGGCTAAAAACATGCTGTTCGAGACGATCTGCACCAAACACTGCACGTTCGGAGCACATCAACTTCCACTAAAAGGTAACAATTTCTACACCCCCAACGCGCTAAATTGTTGGATTTCAGAACGACATGCGGGCAGCCAGCAACAGCAACTCCAGGCTGACGTCATGCCCAATCCGTTACCCGCTATTTGGAATATCAATCTCATGAAAACTCTGACTGCTGCAAATCACAAAGTGGACGGCGAGGCTCAGAAACATTCACTAGGTGCTACTACAATGAACCTAGGCATTTTTGGCATTTATTTCGCCCTGGCGGTGATCTATTTCTGGTTCGGAGGTATGAAATTTACCCACTATGAAGCGCAAGGTTTAGTTCCATTGGTGGGCAACAGCCCGCTGCTAGGTTGGGTGTACAAGATTTTCAGTATCGACACGTTCTCCAGTTTGCTGGGTATTCTGGAGGTGTCCATTGGCGCACTGATACTGGGCCGCTTCTTGTCTCCGAAACTCTCCGTCCTGGGGGGAGCTCTATCTGCCGGTTTGTTTGTGACGACCGTAAGCTTTATGTTGTCAACTCCGGGCGTGTTCGAACCCGGACTTGGTTTTCCGGCCATCACCATTGCGCCAGGTCAATTTCTGCTCAAAGACATTGGATTGTTAGCAGCCTCGATTTTCGTGGCAGGGCATTCGCTAGTTGAGCTTGAACGCCGCTCCAAATAATTGATGCCCCCTTCAATGGCCTGAGTGCGAGTCGTACTCAGGCCATGGTTCGTGAGAGGCTCATAGACCGCTATCTCTCAGAAAAAATCTTCAACCATGTTCATCATGTACCGTCAGCGCTTTAGTCCATTCACGGGGACTGACTCCTGTTTTTCTGCGAAATGCACGTGCCAGAGCCGATGGGCTGTCATAACCCACATCAGCCGCGATCAAATTAATAGCCCGACCTTCTCGTAATAGCTTCTGAGCCAGGCTGACACGCCAGCTCAACAAATACTCTGCCGGTGTTTGTCCTATGATGGTTCGGAAATGCGCCGCATACGCGGAACGCGACATGTTAGATTTGTCCGCCATCTCCGCGATTGACCAAGGGTGGTGGGGAGCGTCATGGACGCTCACCAGCGAGTGTGCAAGCCGCGGGTCCGCTAACCCTGCCATCACACCTGTTTGCAATTGATTCTGATCCAGCAGATGCCGGAACAACAATATAACCAGCAACTCGAACAGCCGATTGATGACGGCTTCCTTACCACAATGTCCCTCAGCCGCCTCCTCGAACATCCACGTCAGTGTCGTGGCCAACAATGGTAATTCGTCCAAAGGCAAAACCAGCATGTCCGGCAGAGAGGCTGACAGTGGGTTGTCGATGCCGCCTTCAAACTCCATCGAAGCGCAGAGAAGCTGAGCGCCGTCGAATTCCTGGGCGAACAAAAGGTACTGACACGGTCGTGGCAGGAATATCAAACTGGGTTTGGTAAGTATCGTATTGCGTTTCTCAACGCCTTGCACCGTCACTGTACCTGCCCGCAACAGGTGGATATGACCACGCTGATCAGCTCCACTGTAAGTCTGTGCCCCACACAGCCTGTCGTTGTAAAAAAGGTTCGCACGAACGCCAAATCGAGACAGCAACGTAGATAGACGATCCATAAATCAATTCCTCAACCGATGAAATCCTGCTTCCATTGTTACCACTGCAATCAGCGTCAATTTCATACGATTATCCTTCATGGGTGACGGGTGCAGCGGGTAGATGACGGCGCCGCATCAAGCGATAAGCCGCCGGAATTACAAAGAGGGAAAGCAAGGGAGCTGTGACCATTCCGCCGACCATCGGCGCTGCAATTCGGCTCATCACTTCACTGCCGGTACCACTACCCAGCAGAATGGGTAACAGACCAGCAATGATGACTGCCACCGTCATTGCCTTGGGACGAACACGCTGTACGGCGCCCTCTCGAATCGCAGCAACCAGTCCGCGTTCAGAGCCATCACCGGCACTTTGACTTTCAGCCCAGGCGTTCTTCAGATACAGCAGCATGATCACGCCAAACTCAGCGGACACACCGGCCAAGGCAATAAAACCCACCCCGGTCGCCACTGACAGATTGAAACCCAAGAGATAAAGGAACCATGCCCCTCCCGATAGAGCGAAAGGCAAGGTGGCCATGATCAACAGCGCCTCATCGAAGCGCGTGAAGGTGAGGTAAAGCAGTACGAAGATGATCAACAGCGTGGCAGGCACAACCAGCTTGAGGCGCGCATTAGCGCGCTCCAGAAACTCGAACTGTCCCGAGTAAGCCAGACTCATGCCTGGCTGCAACTTGACCTGCTCGTTCACCGTTTGTCGAAGATCAGCCACAACAGAGGCTATGTCCCGTCCACGTACGTCGATGTACACCCAGCCCGAAGGGCGTGCATTTTCGCTCTTGAGCATGGGCGGGCCGTCGTTAACCTTGACCTTCGCTACCATGCCAAGGGTGATCTGAGCGCCCATTGGAGTATTGATCGGCAATTGCTCCAAGGCACCGGGTGAGTCACGCCACTCACGTGGATAACGAACGCTGATTGGAAAGCGAGCGAGACCCTCAATGACTTCTCCCACGTTTTCACCGCCAATAGCGCCCGCCACAATGGCCTGCACATCAGCGATATTCATTCCGTAGCGAGCCGCGGCCGTACGGTCGATATCCACGTCGATATAGCGGCCACCGGTCAGCCGCTCGGCCAAGGCCGAACTGACACCAGGCACGCCCTTTGCCACTTTCTCGATAGCCTGTGTGACCGCATCAATATCCATCAGATGGGTGCCGGCAACTTTCACTCCGATCGGGCTCTTGATACCAGTGGCCAACATGTCGATACGGTTGCGAATTGGCGGAATCCAGAGGTTGGTCAAACCCGGAACGCGTACGACCCGATCAAGCTCTTCCACGAGTTTTTCCTGAGTCATGCCTGGGCGCCACTGATCATGCGGTTTGAACTCAATGGTGGTTTCAAACATCTCCAAGGGTGCCGGGTCCGTAGCAGTTTCAGCTCGACCAGCTTTACCGAAGACGTGTTCAACCTCAGGTACTGTCTTGATCAGCCGGTCAGTCTGCTGCAAAAGCTGTGAGGCTTTCTGTACGGACAGCCCTGGTAGCGCCGATGGCATATAGAGCAAATCGCCCTCGTCCAGAGGTGGAAGAAACTCACCCCCGAGACGGGAGATGGGCCACAACACACTCAAGAAAACGAGCGTCGCAGCCAGTATTGTGGCTTTCGGCCAACGCAGTACCGCGTCCAAGGCTGGTTCATAGATAAGGATCAGCCAGCGGTTTAAGGGGTTACGCTTTTCATCAGGGATTCGCCCGCGAATCCAATAGCCCATCAGTATCGGTACCAAGGTCACAGACAACCCTGCCGCTGCAGCCATGGCATAGGTTTTAGTGAACGCTAACGGACCGAACAGGCGACCCTCTTGTGCCTCGAGCGTGAACACCGGAATGAAGGACAGGGTGATGATCAACAAGCAGAAGAACAACGCGGGGCCGACCTCAGCCGCGGCGTCAGTCATCACACGCCAGTGCTCCTCGCCTTTGAGTTCCTGCCCAGGATGGGCCACGTACCAAGCCTCGATTTTTTTATGGGCATTCTCGATCATCACCACCGCGGCATCGACCATAGCGCCGATGGCGATGGCAATCCCGCCCAAGGACATGATGTTAGCGTTAATCCCTTGGTAGCGCATGACGATGAAAGCTATCAGCACACCCACCGGCAACGAGATGATCGCCACCAACGATGAACGCAGGTGCCAGAGGAAGATCCCACAGACCAGCGCAACCACGAGGAATTCTTCAAGCAACTTGCGGCTGAGATTTTCCACCGCTCGATCAATCAGTTTGCTGCGGTCGTAAGTGGTGACGATTTCCACGCCCTTCGGCAGACTGCTTTTCAGCTCTTCGAGCTTGGCTTTGACCGCCGCAATGGTCTCGCGAGCATTCTTGCCGCTGCGCAAAATCACCACACCGCCAACCACCTCGCCTTCGCCGTCAAGCTCGGAGATGCCGCGACGCATTTCCGGGCCCAACTGGATCGTGGCCACCTCACCCAGGGTGACGGGCACATTACCCATACCCAGCTTGAGCGGAATGGCTCGAAAATCATTGAGTGTCTTCAAGTAACCGGATGCGCGCACGATGAATTCCGTCTCCGCCAACTCGAGTACGGCTCCGCCGGCCTCCTGGTTCGCCTTACCGATTGCGTCGGTCACTTCTACTTGTGTGATGCCCAAGCTGGTCATCTTCAGCGGATCGAGCTGAACCTGATACTGCTTGACCATGCCCCCCACGGTGGCCACTTCCGCGACGTTGGGTAAGGTCTTGAGTTCGAATTTGAGGAACCAGTCCTGCAAGGCACGCAACTGCGACAGGTCATGCCCACCACTACGATCGACCAATGCGTATTGGAAAATCCAACCCACCCCGGTCGCATCAGGTCCAAGCGCCGGTTTGGCGCTGGCGGGCAAGCGGCTTTGTATTTGACTCAGGTATTCCAAGACCCGCGAGCGAGCCCAATACAGGTCAGTGCCATCTTCGAACAGCACATACACAAAACTGTCGCCGAAGAAGGAATAACCACGAACAGTCTTGGCACCGGGCACCGAGAGCATGGTGGTGGCCAATGGGTAGGTCACCTGATTCTCAACAATCTGCGGTGCTTGTCCTGGGTAAGGGGTGCGGATGATGACTTGTACATCCGAAAGATCCGGGAGTGCATCAATAGGCGTACTTTGAACCGACCAGACCCCCCACGCGGTGATGAACAGTGTCGCCAGCAGCACCAGCAAACGGTTGGTCACCGACCACCGAATCAGCGCGGCAATCATGGCTGGTCTCCCGATTTTTCCAATCGTTCAACATGCAAGCCGTCATCGTTCTGGCTAACGGCGAATCGAACCTTATCGCCAGTCTTGATGCCCTGCATCAGACTCGAGTGGGCGAGTGGAAAGATCATGGTCATACCCGGCATACCCAATGTATGGAACGGGCCATGAGCGAGCTTGATCTCTTTGTCGTTGATGCCTAAGACCTGACCGTGCGCCTCATGCAACGCAGGCGTAGTTGCACTTGGCACCGACATTTCCAACGAGTTTGCGACGATGCCCTTGAGACTGGCTTCCGAGTCGATCAGGAACTGGCCGGAGGACACCACCTGCTGCCCTCCCTCCAAGCCTTTCAATATTGCTGTTTTGCCGTCGTTGTCCTGCCCTGGCTGCACTTCTACCGGACGGTAACGACCAGCCTTTTCTGCAAGCATCACCAAAGCTCGCCGCCCCGTGCGAATGACTGCTTCACTGGGAACCCACAAGACACTCTGCTCCGTTGAGTGACTGATGCTGACTTGTGCGGTCAATCCTGGCCTGAGGTGTCCGTCTGGGTTGGGTAGCTCGATGCGCACGCGAAGTGTACGGCTGTCTGGATTTGTGTCCGGAAGAATCGTGCTGACGGTGCCCTTGATCGTCACCCCGGGAAATGCCGGGAAATGCGCGTGGACCACTTGCCCTGTTACGATCGATCCGGCCTCAGCCTCCGGGACGGCCACGTCCATCCAGACATTGCTCAAACCGTTGACGCGGGCCAACGTTTCGCCAGCCGCAATCGTCATACCTTCGCGTACATTCAGCTCTTGCAGCACACCGTCAATGGGGGTGGTGAGGGTCAAGTTCAGCTGGACTGTGCCACTGCGCTCTACTTGGGCGATTAATGCTGCCGGCATCCCGGTGAGCCTCAATCGCTGGCGCGCCGCAGCCAGCAAGCCAGCATCGCCATTGCGTTTGAGTGCGAGAAACTCTTCCTGCGCGCCCGCCCATTCCGGAACCAGAATATCCGCCAATGCGGCATTCGCCTTGAGCACGTCACCAGGTGCTCGAGCATAGACGCGCTCTACAAAACCCGCAGTCCGGGATTGAACGACGGCGATATCTCGCTCGTTGAACGCCAAGACACCGACCACATCCAGACTTGAAGCCAACACGCCTCGACTGACAGTGGCCAGCCGCATACCGAAGTTTTGGGTCAGGCTTGGATCAATGTGAACCGAGGCACTGTCCCCTCCACCATCGGCGTATTGGGGGACCAGTTGCATGTCCATAAAAGGTGACTTGCCTGGCTTATCGAACTTTTGCTGGGGATACATGGGGTCATACCAATACAACGCCTTTCGATCTTCTGAACCTTTCGGCCCCGGTTGGGCGGGTGTGTCTTGCATCCCCTCCGTTCGTTTTATAGGTATCCAGTAGCCGCCGGCTGCACCAAAGGCCGTCGAGACCCCCACCAGCAAGAGCACCTTCCAGATGGTAGAACTCATTGAGTGGACTCCCCATAGGCTAAGTAGAGGCGAGCGCTGGTGAGCGCCTGCTGTTCTTCAACATCAATTTGCTTGAGACGGGCTTCGATAAATTCGCGGCGGGCAGTGAGAACTGAACCTAAATCGCCCTTTCCGGCGCGATAGCTGGCCATGCTGAGCTCGACCTTTTCCTTGGCCAGTGGCACCAGGCTTTCCTTACTACGTCGAACCGCACGATTCTGGCGCTCATAGTTGGCGAGCTCGTCCTCCAGCTCTTGGTTGTGTTCGCGCAACGCAGCTTCGCGCTCAGCTTCAATCTGATTGAGCTCGGCGTACTTGGCGGCAATCTTTGGGTTCTGGCGTGAATCTGGGAACAGTGGAAGATCAAACGTGAATTGCACGCTGACCATGTCGCCGAATTCACGAGCCCTATGCTGGTAATCAACCTCCCAGCTCCAGTCAGAATGCTTCTCTGACTCGGCCTCGTGAACCTTGGCTTGCGCTTCTCGGGTCATTGGCTCAAACGCCGCCAGCTTCGGATGCTTATGCAGGCGATGGACGTAACCCGAGGTATCGACGGGCCAATCCACCAAGCTACCCGCAGGCTTTTCATTGGCCGCTGGTCCAATCCAGCGTTTGAGAGCGGCCCGGGCTTGGGTTCTCTGGCGAATCAGATCGTCCTGTTGCTCCTCCAACTGCGCCGCTTCTTGTTTAGGTGTGACTGCATCAGCCGGCTGTGCCCGACCGCTGGCAATCTCGGCCCGAACAGTATCGTTTAGCAGACGATTCTCTTTGTAGAACTCCTGAAACAGCGCGTCTTTGCGCTCAACGGAGTAACTGCGGATCCAGGCCATGGCCGTGGACAGTCGTACATTCAGACGCTCTATTCGGCGCTCTGCTGTCGCACGATCGATGCCCGCACCAGCGACCTCGATGCGCGCTTTGCGCTTGTAGCTGTTGGGCACTTCCTGCTTGATACCAGCCAATTGCATGGTCATGAAATCATCGTCGATACGTCCCCGACTCGGTCCACTAATGGGGAAGTTTTGCAGCCCGAGAATCAGCTTCGGCTCGGGTAGTTCGCCGGCGGGAATAGCTGCACTGGCAGCAGCCTGGATTTTTGAGTCTTGCGCGTTCAGCGATGGAGCCGTGTTTTCGGCAAGCCGTAATGCTTCATCGAGGGTCAGCGGTGCGGCCAAGCTCGGCAAAGCCAATAGGCTTGTCGCTAGGCCGACCATTAAAGACCAGCCCGTGCGGTAGCACTTGGAGTTCATGCTTAAGATTCCTGTGATCATCCATTGCGCATGCTGAAAGCCAGGCGCAACAAGGCCATCCCGCTAACGCGGAATGAGGCTCAACAAGGGACAGGAATCAAACCCGCGGCGGACGCCATACCCCTGACGGGGTCGGTACGGGCGAAAAATCGCTGGAGGAGGAAATGACAACAGGGTGGGACAAGATGACAGGCGTCTTAATCACTGAGACCTGCAACATGCCCCCGGTCTTGCACTCTTGACCTGGCTTACACGGCTTACCGTGCTCGGAGAGACTCTTCTGATCCTGACAGCAGTCCGCCCCCACGTCATCCATCATCGTCATGCCCACACCTTCCATTGGGCACGGCTCTGTCGATACCTGAATGCCCGCCATCCCACTGAGGGGAAGCGCAAGGCTAATCAGGAAAATCAGGCAAAACCGTAGATAGCGATTCATGGATGCAGTGTAGTCTTTGGAAAATGGCTTTGAACGCCATAAGCAAAAATTAACATCATCCTGCGAAGGGATGCTGTGCCAATGTCATATCACCGGGCGTGCATTAAGCTAGCGTTATCGACAGATACCTATTCATTTGCCTGGTCACCTCTGAATTCAGAACGATTGCCTGAAATTGAGACTCAACGCTCGCCCGCGTTACACACGGCTGCTTGTATTTTGCTAGCGATATAATCCAGCCCTAGTACAACCAGGTCAGGCTCCACGCCCCAAGGATCAAAAATCGTTGTTGGGTCGCGACGCAGCCAAACGGTACGTAAACCGTAATTAGCGGCCCCAATCACGTCGAAAGGATTGCTGGAGACCAACCAAATGTCTCCTGCTGGCACCTCACATTGGTTAACAAGGTATTCATATACGAGCGGGTCCGGCTTGAAGGAACGCACCTCCTCAACACTCAATACATCAATAAAGCTCTCTCGTAGCATTGCATGCCGCAAGAGGGCGTCAATGTCAGTACGACTGCCGTTGGAGAAAGCAAACAGCCGCAGCTTTGAGCTCAGCAAATCGGCCAGTCCGCCTTTCACATCATCGAAAGCCTCCAGCTCTGTATAGGCATGCATCGCCTGCTCCTGCTCTAAAGTGCTTAGCTGCACACCATTGCTCTCACAAGCAAACAGAAGAGCATCACGCGTACAAACAGAGAAGTCACGATATTCGCGCATCAATCCTCGACGGAAGCTGTATTCCAACTGCTTCTGCCTCCAGAGTTCCGAGACGACCCGGGATTTTGGGCCGACCAGCGATCCCAAGGCTCTCTCTACGGATCTTGTATTGATCAGCGTTCCGTAAACATCGAAGACAATTGTTGGGGCCATTCGGAGTTCCTCAGTAGTGACGCTGATGCGATTGAATGTGAACCAATCGGTCTAATCATTCTGGTAACAGGCCAAGCGTTTTTGCCCTCATACGAGCCAAGGCATACACGGTACGCGTCCGAGCCATCGGCGCCCCTGCCAGATCAGCCACCGATATCAGCGCTCCCAAAATAGCCTCGATTTCGACGTGTTTGTGCCCTTCAACGTCTTGCAGCATCGATGTTTTCACCTTGCCGAGTTTGCGTGTGATCGCAATCCGTTGCAGAGGATCAATCTTAGGTGAGATGCCCAACCGGTTCCCCAACTCGAGGAGTTCACTCATCATCTCGACGAACAAAGTATTGAGGTTAGGGTCATCGATCATCTCATCGGTGGCGCAGCTAACCAGCAGGCTGACAGGGTTGAAACATGCATTCCCCAGCAGCTTAAGCCAGATTTCTTCACGTATGTTTTCGTGGGCATGAGCATCAAAACCGGCCCTTAGAAAAACGTCTGCCACTTCTGAAATGCGGCTGCTGGAGCCACCACCAGGCTCTCCGAAAACGATCTTGCTCCCAGACATATGCCTGACCACACCAGGGCTCTCAACCCTACAAGAAGGGAACACAACACAACCGATGATGGCGTCGGTAGGGACACTTCTTTCGATCATGCCGTCAGGGTCCACGGCCTTCAAGCGGGTACCTGACAGCGCCGAATTGGACTTCAGGAAATACCACCAGGGAAGTCCATTGAGCGCCGGTATGACGAGGGTCTGTTGACCGATTAACGCCTTTGCAGCGTCAACGGCAGCCGGTAGCGCCGGTGCCTTTACGGCAAAAATCACCACATCCTGAATGCCAAGCTCCTTTGGCTCCGATGTAGCCCTGAGTGGCGCGATCACTAGATCGTTACCCGTGTGCAGTCGCAATCCCTGCTCGCGAATAACATGGAGTGTCGCGCCACGAGCTATGACGCTGATGTCATGGCCGGCCGCGAACAATTTGCACGCCAGAAAACCTCCAATGGCTCCAGCACCTACGACAGTGATTTTCATAATCGACTCAGATCTCCGTGCTTTTTCGCCGTTTCTTGCGTCCCGCGGTCCTTCACATCCGTTGTTCCTGTGAGCCCTGACAAAGAGAACCTGTTTCTACGTTGTTTATCGAACCGTGCTCGCATCCTGGTTGAACAGGTGCTTGCGCGTTTCCTCGTCGACCACCGGCGCGGTGTTGATCTGATCCGCCAATGCGTAAGCACGCTTCGTCGCAGGACGAGCCCCTACTCGCTCAAACCATTGAGCCAGGTGAGGGAAGTCTCCGAGGTTTTGTCGCTGCCGTTGGTGAGGCACAATCCAAGGGTAGCTGGCCATGTCGGCAATGCTGTAGGCGCCCGCAATATAGTCACGACCGTCAGCCAAGTGTTTGTTCAACACGCCATACAACCGAGCGGTTTCCTTGATGTAGCGCTCTTGGGCGTACAAGATTGGCTCAGGTGCGTATTGAACGAAGTGATGGTTCTGCCCCGCCATCGGCCCGAGTCCCCCCATCTGCCAGAACAGCCACTGCAGAGTTTCATTGCGACCACGTAGGTCATTTGGAATGAACTGATGAGTTTTATCTGCCAAGTACAGCAAAATCGCGCCCGACTCGAAGACCGATAATGGCTGTCCGTTATCTAATGGCTCATGATCGACAATGGCCGGAATACGGTTGTTGGGAGCGATTTTAAGAAACGAAGGCGCGAACTGATCCTTTTTCCCTATGTTCACCGGTACGATGCGATAAGGCAGGCCCGACTCCTCAAGGAACATTGTGATTTTGTGCCCGTTCGGCGTGGTCCAGTAGTGTAAGTCGATCATAATCTGACACCCTTACTGAGCGATCTGAGGGAACATAACTTTGCGGGCTTCAGAATCCATTTCAGTCTTATAACTGTGCTGGGTCTTCAGCGCTTCAGCACGCTGTGCGGCCGGTCGAGAGTTGATCTCATCGAGAAGTCGTTTGACGTTCGGCAATTTTTCCCAAGCGTCATTGCCGAGAATGAACGGTACCGCGCGCGCCCAGCCCCAGACGGCCATGTCCACCAAGGTGTACTCATTTCCGAGCATATACGGCAGATTCGCCAGGCGGTCGTTGATAATTGACCAATGACGCCAGGCTTCGAACGTGTAGCGAGTAACCGCGTAATCTTTCGGTTCAGGAGCGTAATGTTTGAAATGCACCGCCTGACCAGAGTACGGACCGATACCTGTCGCTACAAACATGAGCCAGGAATACATTTCGCCGCGAGAGTTGAGGTTGTCGACCGGCAGGAATTTTCCGGTCTTTTCGGCCAGGTAAAGCAGTATGGCGTTGCTGTCGAACACGATGGTGTCATTATCAACCAAAGCAGGTGTCTTGGCGTTAGGGTTGATTTTGAGAAACGCCGGATCGTGTTGTTCTCCCTTGCGCGTATCAACCGGTATGAGTTCATACGAAAGGCCGGTCTCCTCCAGAAATAGGGCAATCTTTGCGGGATTGGGGGACGGGTGATAGTAGAACTTGATCATGTTGACTCCTCGCGGTGGCCTTCAGTGAACGTCGGAATGAACCAAGGGCGGTAACCCCAGGCTGTTGAGTGCAATTTCGATAGCTTCAGTTACGCATGCCGGGTCCGGGTTAACCCGCGCCAGCACTCGAACGCCAAGCAGTACACTGAGCAGATGATGCGCGCCCTGGCAGGCGTCGATGCCCGCAGCGCCTTCTGGCTGTTTACTGAAGGCATGCAAACGGTCTCGGAAAAAACTGCGAATTGTCTCGAGTTCAGTTGCTATGGCCTGACGCAAATCGGGATCTTCTGCCGTCGCTTCAAGGGCAGAGTTCACCAACAAACATCCACGATGAAGTGGATCGGTCAGCGTGCGATTCAACACCTCAGCAAAAAAATCTGTAATGGCCATTCCTGCGTTCGGCAAAACCTCAAGGCGGCGGATGCGATCACGAACGCTGCACTCCAAATAGTGCTCAAGGGACCGGCGATAGAGACTGCGTTTGTCGCCAAATGCGTTGTAAAGGCTTGGCTGGTTTAGGCCGGTGCACTTGACGAGATCTCTGGTCGAGGTTCCTTCATATCCCCGCGCCCAGAATGCTTCGACTGCAGCGGCAAGAACCTTTGATTCATCAAATGCGCGAGGGCGAGCCATGGACGAGGTGTCTCTGGGGGTTTGTCGTCGACCCTATCATATGTTTTGTATCGGTCGCCACAATATTGAAATAACAAGAGCCCCACCTCAGCCAAGCCCCCATAGCCAGCCCATCTGGATCTATTTGGGTGTTCTCTGCGACTGAAGCGGATGGGGCTTCCCGGCCCTCCACCGTCTTCACAAAGACAGGCGAGACGACGATCCGGGTGCGATTGAGCGCCTTACTGCACTGATCCTGCAACCTTTCACCATCAGGTTCGGAAGGATACGAGCAGGCTTTGTGCACGGGCAGGCAACCGCACCGAAGGCAGCCTCCGCACTAAGCCGCCTACGGCTTTCACAGCATCGCTTCTTCGTCCGTCACTCTTATAAATACGCATAATTTTGAAAGCCAACTACCAGGGTCGGTGCTAGGGTCTTCGTGCAAGCATCTTCGCTGGACTTCACCAGCAATTGTTATTTACCAGGACAGTCTCAGCCTCACAAATAAAAACATGTATTTACTTGCATTGCCTTCGCGGGTAGCGAGAAAAAAAACAAAGAGGAAATCCCTACGCACCGCTTGAGATTTTTCAATCTAATTGCAAAGACAATGCGTGAACAATCAAAAAAAACGATCAGCAATTTATTGCGCTGGCTCACTGCCCGTCCAGTGGAAAACTTATAACCCTCATCGAAAAACCCAGACATTCAACAGGAGTTAGCCATGAATAAATATACGCTCATAGCTCCATTGTTAACCCTCGTGATCGCCTCTAATTGTGCGCACGCATATGAAGCTGGCGACATCATCGTCCGCGCCGGTGCAATCACAGTAGATCCGAACGAAGACAGCTCGGGCGTGAAGAGCTCGCTCGGCGACTTGGGCGGCAGCGCGACAGTTGAAAGCGACACCCGGCTAGGCCTCAACTTTGCGTACATGATTACCGATCATTTTGGCATCGAGTTGCTGGCCGCCACATTCAGCCACGATGTGGGAGTACATGGCCTGCAAGACGGTTTGGCTGGACTCAATGGCGACCTCGGCGAAGTCAAACATTTGCCACCGACTCTGAGCTTGATCTACTACCCGCTAGACAAGAACTACGCATTCCAGCCATACGCAGGTATTGGTATCAACTACACCGCCTTCTATGACGCCGACACCTCAAGCAGCGCTGAAGCCAAAGGCTACAGCAACCTTGATCTGAATGATTCGTGGGGCATGGCTGCACAAATCGGTGCCGACTACATGATCAATGACCATTGGATGGTCAACGGTCAGCTGCGTTATATCGACATTGACACCAATGCTCACGCTGATTTAGCGGGTGTTGGAGCCTTGAAGCTCAATGTGGATATCGACCCCTGGGTATACATGGTCGGTCTGGGCTATAAGTTCTAAACTCTCTTTGGCCGCACATCGGCATAGAGATCGACCTTCACAGACTGTCCCGCCACACTCGCTCTCTACGTATAGCAATTTTTTGAAAGAACCCTCCAGACGAACAGCGCTAAGGTTAATTGTCACAATATGAAGATTTTGCGAAATAACGCTGTTTAAGTCGCGTATTTATTGTCTCGCCTGATGGCTAGGAACTGGGGTATCTAATGAATTCCAATACTCGAATACTAAAAGCTTCGTGTACAGAGGCACTTCTTAAACTTACTTTAACCGGGGTAGCCTTGAGTGTGATCTGGTTGGACATCGCTGTATTCGAAACTAAAATACTAGAGATATCCTTCGTAGAAATCACTCAAGAAGTGATGCTATTTCTGTGTGCAGCACTGTTTTTTGCGGGCGTCAACGTATCAGGAAACAGTGGTTTTAACGTTCTGATTGGTGGTTTCTTTGCCTGTCTGCTAATGCGGGAACTGGACGGTATCCTGGACCCCATAAGTCATAGCGCCTGGTGCTGGCCTTTAACGGTCATCGGCGTGCTTTCGATAACCTTTGCATTCAATGAAAAAAACCGTCAGGAAACCTTGGTTGCATTTGCCTCGTTCGCTCGTACACGTACGTTCGGAACCATGACCACGGGGCTGAGCGTGCTTGTATTTTCACGTGTCTTTGGTATGGGCAATTTTTGGCATCTGGTTCTGGACGATGGCTACGTCCGCCTTGCAAAGACGACTGTGGAAGAAGGCATTGAACTGCTGACGTATTCAATGTGGCTTGCTTCAAGCATTGAGTATTTTGCCAATACTCAAACGATCAGAACAGACACAATCACCCAAAAGCATAAGCTCAACGTTCATGATGAACATGCGAACAACTACTCATAACCTGATCCCTCGATCGCTTCCCCAAACGCGGTCATAGCACGTTCATAACGCGACTTCTCCGTCCATCGCCCTTTACAAAACCCGCATCTTTTTGAAAGCAAAGCGCCCACGCCAATGCTAGCGTGTCAGTTGTAAGCATTCTGGCTGGACTAACGTGGCGATCCGTCATTTAAGCACGGTCTATTTCTATCAATTAAATTATATCCGAGGACGCTTCCATGAGTGTAATACCTAAAATCACGCTATCTGCCGTGGTGATCTGTTTGAGCTGCGCTGCCTTCGCAGAGGGCGAGAAAAAATTCCTCTACACATTAACCAATAACATTGCCGAAAACCAAAACGCGGTCGCTCAATATCGACGTTTGAAGGATGGTTCCCTTCAGTTCATGAGATTCTACAAAACCAACGGCACAGGCATTAATAATGATACCCATGGAAAACTCGGCCCACAGGACAACGATTCGCAAATCATCATCACCGGTGATAAAAAAAGACTTTATGCGGTAAACACTAATAGCAATAACATCTCTGGATTCAGTCTCGGAAAAGAAGGAACTCTTACAGAAATTCCCGGCTCACCGTTTCCAGCTAAAGGTATCGCGCCGGTCAGTATTAATATTTCAGGTAATATCTTGATCGCCGCCAATCGGAACGAAGATTACCATCAAAAGGCGAGCCTGTCTGATCCCGAAGGTGCCAGTTACACTTCGTTTGAAATCCAGCCTAACGGAGCCCTGGTGTACGCAGATACGTTAAAAGTACCTGGCTTTCAAAAACCCGCACAAATCCATGCCTCTCACACGGTGAAGAATCTATTTTTCGCCGATGAGTTCCAGGTAGACGCTGACTTTGACGGGGATGGCAACCGGTCATTTTTAGCTGGCCCGAAAACCAGTGTTCAAGGGCAACTCAAAACAATCAAGGTCGATGATAAGGGGAAGATGACTCTAATCAACGAAACGACACTGCCTGAGACAATTGAAAACTATCTTTACATCGGCTCTCCTGGCGTACCATCAATGCCCTTGGGGATTTGGAGTCATCCTTCACAGAATATATTGTACGCTGGGTTCGTGACGAGAAATCAGCTGGGGGTATTCTCGTACGACGAATCGGGCACTCTGAAATTTGTCAATGCGGTAAACAATAGCGGTCAAGATATCTGTTGGATATTGGTTAACAAACAAGCGACCCGACTTTATACGGTGAACAATTTGCCGCGCCAGGGCACCCGGCAGACAGCGAGCACAATATCCGTTTATGACATTTCAGGCGACAACGCTTTGTCACCTATGGAAATACAAGTCGTCGATGTTCCAATGCCTGGCGAGTCTTTTATCAACAATCGAAACCTTATGCAGCCAGGAAGCACTTCATTTGAGGTAGCGCTTTCACCTGATGAGGACTTCCTTTATGTCATCAATCAAAGAATCAATCAGACCGAGGAGAACACCATTGACACGGGCAACATAATACACAGTTTTTCCGTTAAAAAAGACGGACTCCTCAAGACCGCATCCTCAGTCGACCTCTTAAAGGACGGATTCCCGGCAAATTCAAGAGCTCAAGGAGTCGTCGCTGTTGATTTCTAAAACCTAAGAAATCCTGGATAAGCGCCGATATAAACTTACAATAAATGACGGCGCAGACAAATTATAAAACCACACATGAGCGCGCAAAAACCTTGCATAAGAAAATCAGGATTATATTAATCATCTGGCACTTGGAAGGGCACACTCGCCGGCTTAGCCCGCCCCCATTAGCAGCAATCCTATAACTTGCATCTTGGAAGCGTATTTTTACCTAAAACCTAGCGACCACCTATTCGCTTTAACGCTCGGCCAAGCCACACCCAATAGGGGCTATCCAGAAAACGAATTTTACCAATGTTGTAGCAAACCTACCTACACCCACAGCCGTCACCGGAGTAAATCATGAAATATAAATCCATGTTGGTAGCATCGATTGCCGTTTCTATTTTTTCAATTCAATCCCAAGCTGCTGAGACTTTGTGCGACATAAACCTACAAAAACTTGATGAAGTACTGCTCACAGCCACCCAACGTTTCGGCGCAGACACTACGAGCTATCTCACGCAAACTAGGAAAGAAGCAGTGGAGGCGCAGGAGGCCGGCGACATTGATAAATGCATTGGGTTCACTCAACAAGCGTTAAGCAGGTTCGAAAACGCCAGCATGGGCGGGGGGGGAAACAAGTAACTCAATGGGATAGGTGCGGGATCAAGATAAAGCAATGGTCAGAGGTCAGATTTGAAAAATGACCTAATGACGTTCTTGATCCCACGCCAGACATTAAAAAAACAACTGATGTTGGCGTTAGGTAGAACCAAATATCTGAATACTGTTCATTCTAACTCATTGACTATAGAGTCCCCTGTCAATACGCATTCTCTGGCGATCAGATATCCGGTCGGTCGATCGTGATTTTAAGGCTTGGGTTCCTTGAGTTTATCGTCGTTGAGTTGCGTCCCAACCACTCCCCGGACGCTGACTTCCCCGCCTTGGAAACCCTGGCAGTCACCTGAATCGCAGAGACTTGCGATAAGGTGTTGCTGGCGGTCATTGCATCAGCGTCTGAAAATTCCACCTCAGTGGGCAGGTTTGAGACCTTCAGTCGTTTGGCAGCAAGAGGTACTTTGGAGCCCGAAAGCGCCTGTACGAACACGAACACGCTGTCATCCGAAGCGACCTTTTCGACAATTTCCGGGGAAATTTCCACCCGCACCTGGAGCAATGTTGGCGGCAGCCCATCAACCCGGTCGCTCGTCAAATCGCTGTTCTTCATATCCTTTGACAGACCCTCTCTTGCCCTTCCAATAGCCCGTTCTAAGGCGGCGCGAGATGGATGATCGGAACGCATCCGTGCTAATGCTTGATTCCAATACCCTAACGCGTCCTGGTAACGCTGTTGTTCAAAGGCAGCCGTACCTGAGAGGCTCAAACTCACGATTTCCCCCGGATTTCCCTCTAAAGCCTCATCTGTCAGCGCCTTGATTGTCGGTGACCACTTTTTGTTGTTAGAAAAATAAAGCGCATTGGCCCACTCGCCTAACAACTCTGGTCGGCGGCCGGCGAGCGACACTGTTCGCTCGAACATTTCAGCTGCATCGCCTGGCCTCCCCTGAGCCATGTAGTTTTGGGCCAGGTAATAAGCGCTTTCAGCCGACTCAGGCTGGGCAATAACCGCGCGTTTCAACCGCTCGTTCATTTGCGCCAGTGAACCGGGAGGCTGGGCAAACTCACGAGCCAGCTCTACTTTGTCGCTGGCACCCAAGTGCAGGTACAACGCGAGTCCCAGCGCCGGTATCAAAAAAGCCACTAATAGCGGCAGCGGCTTGCCCATAGTAGAAAAACGCTCAAGGTCCGTCCCTTCGGTGTCCGCCAGTAATTCGCGCGCTGCCTCCGAGCGGGCGCTATTTTTCAGTGCGGAAGGCATCACGCCAGCCTCCTGCTGAAGTTGCAATTCCGCCAGGCGCTCCTGATAGAGCGCCACGTTGAAAGCGGTCCGATCTTCTTCACTTTGGTATCGACGTACAAACACCACCGGGATCAGCACGAAACTGAGCGCTACCAGTAACAGCAGGCCGACCACGAGCCAGAAATCAATCATGAGTATTTTTATCCAATAGGAGGAACAGTCGCCGCCGCTCTCGTTCAGAGAACACCTCAACATCATCACCATGTGATTCACGATGCCGCTCAACGACCAGATAGATCACCACCGCCCCAATCAGCAACAAACCGCCAGGCCCGAACCAGAGCAACCAGGTGTGACCGTTCAGCTCAGGTTTGTAGCGTACGAATTCGCCATAGCGATCAACCATAAAATTGATGATTTGTTGGTTGCTCTGACCTTCGTCGAGCATGCGAAAGATCTCTTTGCGCAGGTCAGCGGCGATGGGGGCATTGGAGTCGGCGATATCCTGGTTCTGACATTTCGGACAGCGCAGTTCACGGGTCAACTCGGTGTATCGAGAGCGCTCGGCCTCATCTTTGAACGTGTAAGCATCAATGGCCGCTTGGACGGTACTCGCCCAGCACAGCGCCAGGAGAACACCCCATAGAAACCGAATCATCGCGCGCCTTCCTCCACCAACCGTTGATACCGAACGGCGAGCTTTTCATTCCATACCGTCTCATCCACAATGCCGACGTGTCTGTAGCGAATGATGCCCTTATCGTCGATCAGGAAGGTTTCGGGTGCGCCGTACACGCCCAGGTTCATTCCCAGGCTGCCGGTTTCATCGCGAATGTTCAGTTGATAAGGGTCGTGAAGATTCTTGAGCCAGTTCAGAGCAGCGGCATTATCGTCCTTGTAGTTGACGCCATAGATCACCACCCCCCGCCCGGCCAGTTTGTTCAACACCGGGTGTTCAGCCCGACAAGCTACGCACCAAGTACCCCAAACGTTCACCAGCGCCGGTTTTCCCAGCAAATCAGCGCGGGTCAGAGATCTGTTGCCTAGCACCGACTGCAGGGAGAAATCGGGGAACGGCTTGTCGATCAATGCTGAGGGCAATGCCGAAGGGTCGAGATACAGGCCTTTGCCAAGAAACGTTGCCATGCCCAGAAAAAGCAGTAACGGCAGTAGTAACAGCCAACGCCTCATACGGAGGCTTCCGAGAGACCCAACGTTTTACTGACTCTGCTCCTGACCTTAATCCGATAACGCTTATCCAGCGTCGCCAGTAATCCCCCCACGGCAGTGATCAAGCCACCGAACCAGATCCACCGCACGAACGGTTTTACGTGAACTCGTACCGCCCAGGCACCATTGTCCAATGGCTCACCCAAGGCGACGTAGAGATCGCGGGTGAAGCCGGCATCAATACCAGCCTCAGTCATCGTCGAACGTTGGACGGTGTACAACCGCTTTTCCGGGTGCAACAGGGAGACCTCCCTTCCATCTTCCAGCACACGAACAGTGCCTACGTCAGATGTGAAGTTGGGGCCCTGAACGTGCCTGGCACCGTCGAAGATAAATATGTAGCCGCCCAGCTCAACAGATTCACCGGGCGCCAAACGAAGGTCACGTTCGACGCTGTTATGACTCGACAGCATGACCCCCAGCGCAGCCACCACAATCCCTATATGGGCCAGTTGCATTCCCCAATAACTTCGGGTCAGCGCACGCATTCCTTTGAACACACCCTGGTGTCGGGTTTTATCCAGCAGATCACGTATAGCCGCTAACAGCACCCAGGCCGCTAGCAGGAACGTGGCGAGCACAGCCCAGTGAAAATCCGTCATGACAAACCCCACGATGATCGCCAGCACTGCGCTACTGACCAATACCGGGGCGAGCATATTTAATAGCCATTTGGCGGGCGTATCTTTCCAGCGTGCCAATACACCTGCCGCCATCAAGACCATGAGCAGCCCCATCAACGGTACAAACAGCGCATTGAAGTATGGCGGGCCTACCGACATCTTCGCACCGCTCATGGCGTCAAGCGCCAACGGATATAAAGTGCCGAGCAGAATCATCGAAGCCGCTACAACCAACAGGAGATTATTGCCTAGCAGCAACGTTTCTCGTGACCACAGGCCAAACGCAACACGGCTTTTGACCACCGGAGCGCGAAAGGCGAATAAGGCCAGCGAACCGCCCACGACCAGTAGCAAGAAAATCAAAATGAAGACACCCCGGGTCGGGTCGGAAGCGAATGCATGAACAGAGGTCAGCACGCCAGAACGAACCAGGAAGGTGCCTAAAAGACTTAAGGAAAAGGCAGCGATGGCAAGCAGCACCGTCCAGCTTTTGAATACACCGCGCTTTTCAGTGGCCGCGAGTGAGTGTATGAGAGCTGTTCCGACAAGCCACGGCATGAAAGAAGCATTTTCCACCGGGTCCCAAAACCACCAGCCACCCCAACCGAGTTCGTAGTAGGCCCACCACGACCCAAGCGTTATCCCGATACCAAGGAAAGCCCACGCGATGATCGTCCACGGCCTTGACCAACGTGCCCAGGCTGCATCGAGACGACCGCCGAGCAGCGCGGCAATGGCGAAAGCAAAAGCTACTGAGAAGCCAACATAGCCCATATACAGCATGGGCGGATGAACGATCAGGCCAATGTCCTGGAGCAGCGGATTGAGGTCGCGACCATCCTGTGGACTCAGCGGCAGGATGCGGCTAAAAGGATTCGACGTGAGGACCAGAAACAACAGAAACCCGACACTGATCATGCCCATGACAGCAAGCACACGGGCCAGCATGACTTGCGGTAACTGGCGGGAGAACACAGAGACCGCAAACGTCCATGCTCCCAGGATCAATGTCCAGAGCAACAGCGACCCCTCATGGGCGCCCCACACTGCACTGAATTTGTAATACCAGGGCAAGGCGCTGTTGGAGTTCTCGTCGACATAGGCCACCGAAAAATCATCGACCATGAATGAAAAGGCTAAACAGCCAAAAGCAAATAGCAGGAAGGTGAATTGGCCCCATGCCGCGGGTTGTGCTAATCCCATCCATTGTCGATCACAACGCCAGGCACCTAGCAGCGGCACCACCGCTTGTGCGCTGGCAAAACACAGGGCGAGAATCATCGCAAGATGGCCAAGTTCGGGAACCATGAATTACCCCTTTTTCGCAGGCATGCCAGAGGCACTCTGCACAGACTTGCCACTGTCTTTTAAGGCCTTGGAGACTTCGGGCGGCATGTACCTTTCGTCATGCTTTGCCAACACTTCATCGGCCACAACCACACCGTCAGCGTTAAGCTTACCCAGCGCGACGATGCCCTGACCTTCGCGAAATAAATCGGGAAGAATGCCCCGATAGGTGATGGTTACCGATTTATTGAAATCGGTAACCGCGAACGACACATCGAGCGTGTCGGCCGAGCGACGCAGCGACCCCGCTTCCACCATTCCCCCGGCACGAAGTCGAGTGTTGGGGGGAGCTTCACCGCCTGCAATTTGCGTGGGCGTGTAAAAGAGGTTGATGTTTTCCTGCAGGGCACTCAGTACTAATGTAGAAGCCGTGCCAATCCCAGCAAGCATGCCAAGGAGGAAAAGTAATCGCATTTTATGGAGCTGACTCATTTTTTTCCTCCCGTCGTAATCGACGAAATTCCTGCTGCAAATAACGCCGATGCGCAAAGAGCGGCAGCATGGTATTAACCGCAAGCACCAGAAAGCAGACACCGTAGGCAGTCCACACAAACAGCCCGTGTTGTCCCATTGAAACGAAGTCATTGAAGGAGGAAAAACTCATCGCGCCGCCCTCATTGCACCAAGGGCCAGAGGACTGTCCATAACCATGCTCCGGACCCAACGGGTTCGAGATTCACGCTTGAGTAGCTCCAAGCGCATGCGAAGCAATAGCACCGCGCCGAAAAAACAATAGAAGCCAAGCACCATAAGCAGTAACGGAAGCCACATTTCAGGTGGCATCGTCGGCTTTTCAGTGAGACTGAAGCTCGAACTTTGATGAAGCGTGTTCCACCATTCGACTGAATATTTGATAATGGGGATATTGATGACCCCGACGACCGCCAGAACCGCGCACGCTTGGGCAGCGCTGTTGCGGTTGGTAATCGCATTGCCGAGCGCAATCAAGCCGAAGTACAAAAACAACAAAATCAGCATGGATGTCAGCCGTGCATCCCACACCCACCATGAACCCCACGTTGGCTTACCCCAAATGGAACCGGTGACCAATGCTACAACCGTCATCCACGCTCCAATCGGTGCAGCGCACTGTAGGGCAACGTCAGCAATTTTCATTCTCCAAACTAATCTGACTACGCCGCATATCGCCAACATGACGTAACAGGACTGCGCAAGCATCGCGGCCGGTACATGAACATACATAATCCGAAAGCTATTACCCTGTTGATAATCTGACGGGGCAAAGGCCAGCCCCCATATCACACCCACCATAATCAACAGAGCGGCAAGCCCCCCGAGCCAGGGCATGAAGCGACCGCTCGTTTCATAAAACCACTTAGGGGAGCCCATTCGATGAAACCAACGAAATGTCATAGCCGTATGTCCACATTGCAAGTGAAGAAACCACCTACTTCATTCGAATATTGCCTAAACCGCAAATCCCTTACTGATTAAAGCCCCAACATGCCTTCAACCGCCCTATTTACTACCAAACGTCGCGATGTATGAAATGACATCCCGCCGCGCTTGTTCGTCACTAACTTTAACCGTCATTTTTGTATTTACTGAGTCATCATGCACAACCCCCCTGATATAGCCTTGAGGATCGGCAAGCCAATTGAAGACCTTAGTTTCATCCCAGCTTATCCCGGCCTGAGCTGCTTTTTGTAAGCCCGTCTCATAGGAAAAATCGGTAAGCGATCCCATTTTTCGATTCAGGACACCTGTTAAATTTGGTCCAATTCCATTACGTGCCATGGGGCCGATTTGATGGCAAATAGAGCACTGTTGAAAAACCGTTTCGCCGCGTTTTGGATCCCCTTCCCCAGCAAACGAAGGCGCAACAAAAGCAAGCGTTAGCAGCCCGGACAATACTGTGGCAGGGCAATTAATCGAGATATATTTCATACAGGTTAGACCTCCGAAGCTTGCATTGTATAATTTTAATTCGGCTTTCCTTTGGCCCTTGCTGGGTTCTAAGCTGATGCCCCCAAGAGCAGCCAAACAAAAAAAAAGCAATAACGCACCTAGCACCCAACATGCCCGTCCGAATGAATGAGGCGACAGAGACCAGCGACTTATCGTTCTGTCTGTCCCAGTCGAACATGCAATAAGAATATGCGCCATCGAGATATTATTCTCGGAACGACAGACCTCAATGTCAAGCAACGCAACCAGCCAACGGTAAACTCCGCACGTTTTTGAAAGAGGCACATCGACGCGTGCGTTAGTCTCCTATTCGCACCACCAACAAACATTCCGTTTCTGGGATCAGCGACTAGACTCCGCCTACTGGAGATAACACAATGAAAAGCCTGAAAATCAATAGCACTGCCGCAATAGCTATAACCACGTGCATTGGACTATATGTCGGGGCAGCACAATCTGCAGAGTACCCAGAGGTAAAAATTGGCCCAACCTTCAACGATAAAGGCCAGCTGGTACAGCCTAAGAATTTCCGCCAATGGGTATTCATTGGGGCTCCTGTAACACCAAACGGATTAAACAACGGAAAAGCCGGATTCCCGGAGTTTCACAACGTTTATGTCGAACCCGCAGCCTTCGAGCAATATCGAAAAACGGGTACCTGGCCTGAAGGCACAATGATGGTAAAAGAGCTGCATCTGACACAAAAAGGTTCACTGGAGGATGGATCAAGTGTTGAGCCATCAGGGAGAGGCTTTTTCCCAGGGGGTGGGCCTAGTGGTTTAGACGTATCCGTCAAAGACAGTAAGCGTTTTGCCAAAACCAAGAACTGGGGTTATTTTAATTTTGGCCACCATGCCCCCCCCTACTCCGCAGTTTCTACGGAATCACCAAAAGAAGCCTGCGCGGGATGCCATATCGATAACGCCAAGGAAGATATGGTATACATCCAGTTCTATAAACCAATCCTTACCGCTCTACCCCTGCCTTAAAAACTAGAAAACTGTCGAAAAACAAGCCTTATTTTTATTAAAATAGGGCTTTTTCCATGAAAAATAACCAGACGTACTCATTTACCGCCCCTCCTTTGCCGCCTGCAGCGAGCACCTAATTTAAACTCACGCCGTGAAAAGGCACCTGATCGCCGTCACGTGCATCGCTTGACAGCACAGCCATTGACCTATTGCTACCAAAATAATAGATAGAAAAGCGCACGTTTCTGGAATAAGTCTATAAAACAATGAGTTAGGGTATATCGGATTTCAATATCGTTTGGCCTAGGGTTTCAATGAGAGCAACTAAATTCGCCATCCCAAAAAGGTACTTGCCCATTTACAGCCGACAGAATCTAGAGAAAATAAAAACTAGGGAAATTTGATGGTGCTTTGCGTGCAACCGGTTAACTTTTTAGCCGGAGATAAAAAACCGCCTGCTGCTGATGATCAGAAAATCTTACGAAACTCGATTATGGAACTTTGCGAATCAAAAATTTCAACACATGCAATCAAGGCTGGCAGTCGCGCGCCTGACTTCACGCTTATTAATACGCAGGGTGACGAATTACATTCGCTTGACCTCATTAGAAAGGGCCCCATGATTATCGTTTTTCTCCGAGGACTGTGGTGCTGGTATTCGCATGCGACGCTCATGACCCTTGAAACAATCAACAAAGCGATAACTAACAAAGGCGCGTCAATTGTCGCCATCTCACCGCAAATACATTTTTCACATGCGGACGTAAATAAAAAAAAGCTCGTTAGCTTTCCAGTACTGCGCGACGTGCACAGTCGAGTTGCATTAGAATTCAAAGTCGCATGGCGCCTACCAAGCCCTTTGAGAAAAAAATATCTCACTTTAGGTGCAGATCTTGACAAATTTAACGGACCAGACAATGAACTCCTTCCAATGGCTTCGCTATTCGTGATAGACAAACAAGCAACCATTACATACTCAGAAGTCAACGCAAACTATACACAGCCAATGAACGAGAACGAGCTCTTTATACTACTGGACAACATGCCGCCACTTCGAAAAGCCCGTTCGATGGAATAGTGACTATCCTCTTCAGGGAAAACGAGATAAAAGAATGCGACACCAAAGACAACTACATTCAAAAAGTGGAGGGCACCTCCGCCCCATGGTGTTGGTCAGTGCGCGTATTTTAAGCGCTGAATCGCCGGGCAGTTATATTTCAAAGACAGGGCGATTCACACTTATTGTATTTCTTAGTGACAACGGGCGACTCATTTTTAATAACGCCTCAGCCAGTATCGAGCTCGAGGCTAAAATAGGAACCACCGTACTGATTGGCGCCAGCGGAAAAGATCAGATAATGTCCTGGAGCGCGCCAAACAAACTACTCGAAATTGCAATTGAAGACAGGTTCGTCTCAGATGTGATTGCGGCGGTTTCGCCGAGCAAAACCGCGCTTTCAGATGTTATTGGCGTTTATGGCCCCGAAGCCGGATTTGGTGCACTTGCCAAGCGCTTGGCGTGTAAAATGTTCGGTCAACGAAAAACCAGTGCCAGCCTAGTTACGGATGGATATTATTGCGCGCCTACGGCCCGCTTTCTGATCGCAATGATGGTTAGCATTCGGAACAGTAAAGGCCGAAATAAACCGAATCAGAAGAAGTTTCAGCTGCCCGAAGGCACTTTGAAAGCTATTGTCGACTATATTGAAAGTGAAATATCGTTCGCAATAAGCGTTTCGGAAATGGCCGAGATCGCAACTCAGAGTAGATTTTATTTCGCCCGCACATTTCGAGCAAGTACCGGTCGCTCCCCTCACTCTTATGTGTTGGATAGTAGGCTCTGCCGTGCAGAGTATCTATTATCAGAAACGAACGTTAGCTTGTCACAAATCGCAAATGATTCAGGCTTCAACTCCCAATCGCATTTTACTACGACTTTCAAGAAGCGAATAGGTATTACACCTGGACAATACCGAGACCTTCATCGCTGAGTACCAAAATATATCACGCGCGGTGGACTATCAGGGCTTGTCAGCCATAGATAATTCAATTTCCGTCTCAGGGACGGACGTGGCGTCGTCGGTCATGGCTTCTTTTAATAGTTGTTGAATCATTTTTTCTTGGGCCTCATAACGACCCTCACCGAAATGGGTAAAGCGCACCTGCCCTTTGGCGTCGATGAAGTAGTGAGCGGGCCAGTACTGATTCTTGAAACTGCGCCAGATTGTATAGTTGTTGTCGATGGCTACAGGATAGGTGATGCCGTAATCCCTGACCTTACTTCTGACGTTGTCAATGATATGTTCGAATCCGTATTCCGGGGTATGCACACCGATCACGACGAGCCCCTGTTTTTCGTATTTCTGTGCCCAGTCCTTTACGTAAGGTAACGTGTGTTTGCAGTTGATGCAGTCGAAAGTCCAGAAATCCACAAGCACAACCTTGCCTTTTAGCTGGTCATTCGACAGCGCTGGCGAATTAAGCCACTCCACAGCGCCTGAAAGTGACGGCATAGCGCCCTGGGTATTTATGATGGGCTCAGCCTTGGCCTTGTTTACGAAATTGCCTACTACTTTTGGCACGATCTCCAATACGTCTTTCTCGACATTGCTGATACCTTCGGAGGAAGCGTTAGCCAACAGTACGCTGTCAGCACCGGTAGCGATTACCGCCGCACCGGCCAGCGCAACGACTCCCATACTTCGCCGCAACCAATTAGTCATCGCAATAGACGGCTTTAAGCGATTGACCAGGCTCCTACCGGCGAAGATCAGGAACCCCAGGGTAACCGCGCTACCCAAGCCGTAGGCCAATAGCAACAGACTGGTGCCCACATTGGCGCCTTGTAGCATGGCACTCGTGAGAATGACTCCTAGGATCGGCCCCGCGCAGGGTACCCAGAGCAGACCAGTGGCAACGCCGATCATCAGCGAACCAAGCGAGCCCGGTATTACGCGGTTGTTTGGGTTAAGGTGATTTCCAAGCAAAACAACAGGTCGTGCCAGCCAATCGCCGATCCGGGCAAAGATCAACGACAGTGCAAACAGCACCATCACGACCAGCGCTACATGACGGCCGGCATTGCTGGCTTGTATCACCCACTCGCTGCTGACCACCGCAAGACTGGAGATGAGAGCAAATGTCAGCGCCATACCGACGAGCATTAATATGCTCGATGAACGTGTGCGGTAAGCACCGGCGAACAATAATGGCACTACGGGCAAAATACAGGGGCTGAGGACGGTCAATATGCCGCCCAGGAAAGCAATGACTAACATGAAAACACCTTTAGAAAAATAGGTTATGAACAGGCCATATTTTTAGAATAAGTGCGCGCCCTCAAGATTGGGGAAATACACCCCATAAGCGTTTATATTTCAGGAAAATCAATTGCAGTGTCATTGATACGATTTACAGTGTTAGCGAATATAGTTGAAGCAATTGCCAGGGACACCCCAATAATCTGCCGCTCAGAATATCCCGCCGCAACTATTGATTCTACCTGTCGCAAACTCAGAACCCCCTTGCTTGATACGATACTTCGCACGAATTCAATGAGAGTATCTCGCCGGATGTCGCCCGTACCCTTACCTTCCCGTATGCGCGAGATGATATCCCGAGAAAGTCCGGAAAATTTAGCTTTTAGGCTGTGAGCGGCTATGCAGTAACGACACCCCGACCAATCACTCACAACTAGTCTTATTGCCTCTAGATCCGCTTCGGAAATTCCGCTCTGGGCGACCACTTCATCCAATCGCAACACGGCATCCAACCCCTCGGGACTATGCGTTCCGATAGTCAGATACGCATTAGGGACCATACCCGCAGCTCTTTTTATGGACGCGAACGTTTCTGCCACTAATCCGGTAGCTTCACTCGGATCTATGGTGGTAAAGCGAGACATCGGCGGCTCCTCTGGATAAAGCTTCCAGTCGCAATGTGTGAGAAGCATCCAGCCTAACCGTCGACGTTTGCCATGTTAATGCTACAATTCAGCATTATTATGCTCGAGCGTCTCAAATGGACATCTTAAGCAGTCTACTTTTCCTGATGCCAGTGAGCGGTACGCTCGACATCAGATGTCATTTTAGTCCTCCCTGGAGACTCAATTACGCTGCCACAGGCCCGCGAGAGATCCCCTACCACATCCTCTTACGCGGGAGTGCACAAGTCGATGACGGTGAAAACCCTGTCATCTCAATGCAAGCGGGAGACATTTTACTAATACCTTCAGGCGTCCCACATGTTCTATATGAGGGTTCTGGACATCATTCAACGACGGGCAAAATGCATCGCGAGAGAGGTCTTTTAATTCGAACCAACGGCAGCGAGAGAAAGCCGGTTAATATACTCTGCGGTCGCTTTATTTTGCCTTCCTCTCCAAGACAAATTATTAAGGAAAGCTTGCCTCGAAGACTAATCATTAGGGGAATCGATGAGCCCGGCGACGTGACTCATCTGAAAGAAGAACGAGTGGCCCGCAGCCGACTTGCTCGCTTAATAACATTGATGCATGAAGAGGCGATAGAGCACGGCCCTGGCAGCGAATCAATGATGAACCATATGTCGGGCGCGCTTTTTAGCATGACTTTGCGCATGGCCAGTGAAAGCGATGAGCCGCCGACGGGGCTGTTACGCCTCGCAAAACGGCCAAGACTTCAGCCCGCTTTTACCGCGATGTTTGAAAATTACTCCAAGGCATGGACGATGGCTGAATTAGCAGCATTGTGCCTGATGTCTAGGGCTACCTTTGCGAGGCAGTTTGCTGAGGCCGCGGGCAGATCTGCTAACGACCTGCTTGTTGAGATACGCATGGAAAATGCAAGCAAGCAACTCGCGCAGACATCCAATTCCATCTCTGAAATTGCTCAAGACAGCGGATACAAATCAGATGCGGCATTCCAAAGGGCATTCAAAAAACACATGGGGATGACACCAGCCAAGTGGCGAATACAATCAACGCTCCTCGCAAGCTGCAACTTGACTGATCATACAAAAGGCTAGCCGCCAGCGGCGGCGACGGCCAATGCGCCCGCTGTTGCCCGCCACCACGGCAAGATACTGCTTGTGGCCCATGGTAAGACTTTGCATCCCAAATGCTTAACCCATCAAAAAACGCACGATTATGAAATAAACGCGTGGGCAAGCAAGATAATGTTGCTCCCAGCTTCAAGCAATGAGTCACGCATCCTGTTTTACATCCAACCTGTTCTGTAATGATCTTACTAAAGGAGATAGTCTGATCATCCCTTGGGTGGACGCACATTTGCGAGTTAAGCGTCCACCCTTTTTTAAACAAATCATTTATGACCGGAGAGTAATTTTCCTGACAAACAGAAAAGCCGAATACTATTTTGCTTAGGTTTATAGATTATAACCTGCTTCATTACAGCACAGAACCACTGAACGCTGACGACACGACGCTAATCATCCCACAGTGCTTCTTCTCCCTGCCCTAACGGCACCGCTTCGACATCTCCAATATGCACTTTATTAACGGCGCGACAGCTAAGAGCATAGGCATGTCTAAATTAATCCACCAAAGCGCACATTTCTGAAATGACATAAATTTGGCTTCCGCTAAGCTAAGCGAGAGTTATGGAACAACCCTATCTGGATCCGCTAAAAACCATAATTTTAGCAAGGTTTAATTTCCATATATCTAACATACAGAACAGATCTCCCATACCATGCTATCAAGTGCCCGACCTCCTTTTGAGCAATACAATGAATAACATTTATCAACTGCATTTCGAGGTATAACGATGAACACTTCGCCCCTTCAGCATAGCGATAAGCTAGTGGACCTTCCTGCAGTCAGTAATTCCGTAGGCTCACTCATCACCCGAATCGGATGGAATTCCGTCTTCACCGCCTTGGCCGTGATATATCTATGGTTTGGCGGGATGAAATTCACTGAGTATGAGGCGAACGGCATCTACGGCTTTGTAAGTCATAGCCCGCTGTTATCTTGGATGTATAGTTATATGAGCGTCATGGAGTTTTCGTATTTCCTTGGCGTCCTTGAGATTTCAATTGGACTATTGATCGCCGGAAGATGCATATCGCCTAAGCTGTCAGTTATCGGGGGGCTACTATCGGTAGGGCTATTCATAACGACGCTTACATTTATGCTTACCACCCCATTGGCATTTGAACCAACACTCGGCTTCCCAGCACTATCCGTTGTTCCAGGGCAGTTCTTACTAAAAGATATTGGCTTGTTAGCCTGCTCCATCTTAATAGTCGGAAATTCCCTCACAGCAATTGAGGTCCGAAAGAGATAATTGTCGGATAGAGCGATCTACCTGCTCCAGACTAAAATTTGCGGCCAATCAAGCTCCCTGTTGGTGCTCAAGGGAGCTCGATGCAGTTGTTGAAATCTGACTTATGAAATTCCGAAACCAAATGGTTAATAAAGGATCGCGCGACCGTGTTTGCTGCTGCTCCTGCTGGAAGCGAAGCATATAACTTAATATCCCCCATATCCCAGCTTTCGAGCACGCGAACCAGTGCACCCGAATCTAATTCCGCCTGGCACGACCAAAGCCCTGTTGAGATAATACCGATTCCACTAACAGCGCAAGACATAGCTACTTCACTTGCGTGAGCGGTCATTTTACCTTCAACACTGATTGATACCGCCCTTCCGTTGCGCGAGAACAACCAGGAACCTGCCCCTGACGGAGAAGGCCCCGCGATAACGGAGTGCGTAATCAGCGCCACAGGTGAGTCAGGTACCCCCCGCCCCAAAAGATACCTTGGAGAAGCTACTAACACCCGCGGAGTGCTACCGATGAGTCGCATCGCTGTTGTAGCTTCCTCAGGCGCCGCAACTTGGAGGAAGAGATCCACATGATCCCTTATTCGACCTTGTTGAGGCTGATCCGCGACCAGATCCACGCTGAGCGCTGAGTGAAAATCAAGAAACGAAGATAACTTAGGGACGATCTCTCTAAGACACATACCCGGGTGTATACCCAACCTCAGCCGCCCTCGAAGCTCCTCCCCCCCTTTAGCTGCAAGGTTCGCCTCATCAAAAGCCGCCAGTAGGGGTTCTATATTTGCCAAGTAAGTTGCACCTGCCGGCGTGAGTGCCACGGCACGCGTAGTGCGAATGAGCAACATTGCTCCTAGGTCACGCTCCAACGAAGCAATGATCCGCGAGGCCGATGATTGAGAAATCCCCAGCTCTCGGCTTGCACGGGAGAAACTGCCTGCATAAGCGACCCGTACAAACAGCCGAAAGGGAAAAAGATATTCATTCATGCAAAATCCAAATTTATGTTATCTGTGTTTGATGACTAGTCAACTAAGTAATAATAAACGATTATTTCAAACACAACCACCAACAATGTAGAGAAACAAAACCAAAATCAATGTCCACATACAAAGATGATTTAAAGCATTCTCGACCGCCTAGCACTAGTCGCCTCAGTTGTGGCTAGCGTGTAACAATTAGCCTGTACAGCCGAGAGCACGCCATTCGCCGCAACACTTCAATCCCACCTACTTGAATCAAACAACAAGAAACGCGCCATTAAGGTGCTTAACAGCTACCACATCATCAGGCCAGGGGAAAGTTCCAATGTCTCGCTTGTCAACAATTCATCCTTCTTCAGCCAAGGGTATTATCTCAGAAATTTATGCCTCTATAAAAAAAGCATCAGGCATCGTACCCAATGTTTACGCGACTATTGGGACACACTGCCCGAGCGGATTAAAAACGATCCTTGAGCTCGATAAAGTAATAGAGGAAAGCACGCTAACAGAAATCGAATTAGCCGCAATCAGGCTAAAAGTGAGCACACATTCCAGTTGTGATTACGGCATCGCCGCACATTCATTCCTAGGGAAATTTGCTGGCTTATCCCAAGCGACGATAACAAACATCAAAACAGCTCAACCAACCCTAAATACGAAGCTGGACTCCCTCATTGAGTTCGTTTCCATTTTGATCAACTCGAAAGGAGTGATTAACCCTTCCAGCCTCCAGGATCTTTTGGATGCCGGATATACAGAAAACAACATCATAGATATCTGTTTAGTTGTCAGCACTACGACCTTCATCAATTTAGTGAACAGAATCAATAACACCACTATCGATTTTCCTCAATGTGGCTGCGAAAGCGAAGCCAGGGGAAAAAAATCATAAAAAGCGCACGTTTTTGAAATTGCTCCGCTCTTGACTGAGCTAGCCTACTCACTCAGCCGAGGGCATTGGCTGTCAACCTTGGATGTCGCCACATAGTTGCAAACAGCCAGCTTCTGGTCAGCGGGTTCCACTGATCCGAGGCAGCTTGCATTAGCTCGACGCCGAGGTTGATGTGTGCTTTCCTGAACGCACCGGAGCTTACAAAACAGACGCAGCGGCAGCGCAAAGGGAGTGCGCATTTACGACGGAGCAAAAAATGAGTCACTTCACTATAGATGTGAATCTAAGGTCAAGAAGCCCAATCGTTCAACCCGGGAAGTTAAGGCCAAGCCTTCCGCAGTTCCACTTTTGTATAGCCTTTGTGAACCCTACTGCCGCGCGATTAAAGAGCACTTGAATCATCGACCGAAATATATATAAGTACCCCCAACAATAATCAGCGGGACATCTTATAAGAGAGGCTAATATGGCTACCCTATTCCTCCCTCATGCCACACCTAATTCCGCCGCAAATCAAACGTATACCATTGTCTGCGCTCGGTCTCTAAAGCAGAAGGGACGCCAGCATTATTCATCGCTCAGCGGCCAAATGACGATATTAATATTTTTAACGGAAAACGGCGCACTGTCGTTGACCGAAGCCAGTATGTGCAAAGAAGTGGATATAAAATGTGGCACTTGCATCGTTCTCGGGGGCGCCGACAACAGCCGAGCGGTCACATGGGAACTGCAGAACAGCTTCGTCGAAATAATGATCGATGAGAATTTTTTACTACGAACGGTTGAAACATTAAAGCTGAATTTTGCGTGCCTTAAGAATATCGTAGCGCATTATGGACCGGAGTCAGGCTTTGATTGTGTCGCGCGTCGCGTAGTTGAGAAAATGGGCGAGGGAATCAGTTCCTGCGCGAGCCTTGTCAGGAATGGCTTCCACTGTCCAGCTGCAGCGCGCTTTATTTTGGCAATGCTGCTAAAGGGGCGTAAAAATCCCGAATTCCACTTTGAGATGGGGTTACCGAAATTACGGTTGCCAGAGCCTAGATTCACCAAGGTCGCTGAATACATCAACCGACGCATTAGCTCCTCAATTCATGTGGGGGAGCTTGCGAGCATTGCAGCACAAAGTCACTTTCACTTCACCCGCACGTTCAAAGCCAGAACAGGACAATCACCTCACGCGTACATTCTGGAACACCGAGTGCGTCGTGCCGAATATATGCTGGCGGAATCAACCTTGGGCTTGGCGCAAATTTCGCAGGAATGCGGATTCAGTTCTCAATCCCATTTCAGCACTGCATTCAAACAGCATATCGGTATTACACCAGGACAATACAGGGATCTTTGGCTCTGCTAATTCATGGCAACCAATAGTTTTACAGTAGAAGCGCATGATTCTGAAACCACGAAAGGTCATGTCCAACTATAATCTATAAGACCTCACTTTTGGGGCTAGAAAGAGCAATGCGGTATTCTCAGAACCTCATGAAGCTTTAATTCCAAAGCAGGTTATTAAAATGAACGCCAATCTCAAAAATCTCGTCGTGTTTACGATGCTACTAATCTCCTCGCTCCCAGCGCTATCAAAAGCGGCCTCGTCCCCGCCACCGACCAGTGGGGCCCCGCCTACCTATTCACAGACGTTCAAAAAATATGTGGATGAGAATGGAAACATAAAGGTACCGAAGGACTATAGGACGGAGTTTGTATTTCTGGGCTCCTTCGCCGTGCCTGGCGGGGATTCATTAGGGGGATTAAAAGAGCTTCATCAAGTGTACGTCGATCGAGATTCGATTGACTACTATCGAGCCCATGGACAATTTCCTGATGGCGCTATGCTAATTAAAGAGTTGCAAGGCACCGCCGCCGCTGACCTGACAACTGGTCACGCGTCATTTTGGGCTCAGGGGCTAGGCTGGTTTGTGATGATCAAGGACACCAAAGGCCGCTATGAGAAAAGTGGGATATGGACCGACGGATGGGGATGGGCTTTAATTGCTGAAGGCGCCCCGTCTGTTACCACAAACAAAGATACAAGCACCTGCATCGCTTGCCATACTCCTGTGAAGAAAACTGACTGGGTACACGTTTGGGGATACCCTCTTCTCGATGCACGCGAGAAAATCTCAACGCTCAACAACTAACGCCCAAGGGGTCGCCATTCGCAAAGAGTTAAATTAATGAGCTTAGCAAAGTGGACCGGAGGCAACATCGGCTTTTCATTAGGAAAATGCCGAAGGTAGAGAGTATCAAAGCAGCCTGCTGACCCTATACTATGCTGCCAATTCATGAGTAAATTGCTCTTTTATAGAGCACCCGATGAGGCACTGGCGTAACCGCTGCCATTTAACCCAGAAGTCTGGATAAAGGGCAGCGGTGTTGCGCCCTTGCAACTAGATAACGGCATCGTCCGATAAAGTCGCCCGAACACATTGATTTTGCTCATCATCCAACTCAAACAGAATCCCCACGTGATCAGGATCGACGCGATTGCCATACTCGCTTAATCTAATAATTATAAGTGCGGCCCTTGCTTTCATCATGGGCTTTGCCATAAGACGTGGTAGCATTTGTGCAGTAGCAGCAGTCAATCATTGGATAAACCATAATCATAGCGTCCATATTCGTGCGTTCATCACCGCTGCCTCATGGGCGGGAATTGTTCTCCTACCTAGCGCTTGGCTTTTTCCAGGCGTAGTAAACCTTTCACCATCTTACCTTCCTTCTGAAGTTACCGTCATTGCCGGAGCACTATTCGGCTTGGGTGCTTTCCTCAACAGTGCTTGCGTGTTCGGCACTATTGCCCACCTTGCAAATGGAGAGATGGATTATACTGGAACGTTGATTGGAATGTTCATAGGTGCTCTATTGAGTTCTCTTGTTACACTCCACCCAGACAGTCTTCATTTAATTAATCTAGCGACACCCAGTGTATTATCCATCTGCATTTGGGCCACTTTTATCATAATCGCTTTTCGTGACATCGATTTTAAATATTGCGTTATAGCACCTGATAACATAAACGTTCCTCATACAGGTATATGGAGCCCTTGTTTTTCAATGTTCGTGATAGGGACGTCTGGTGGACTGCTCCATGCGACCATCGGTAACTGGGGATATCTGACGATGCTTTCCCATAGCGCAACTGCACTTCTCAACCCATCTATAGCCGCTATCCCCCTCCAAGTCTTTACAGCCACTGGAGCACTCATCTGTGGCGCAATCGTCGCCGCAAGAAAGACGCGTAGATTAAAGTTTCGTAAACTAAGAATTTTGCCATTTTCTCGAAAACTGGTTGGAGGTTCGTTAATGAGCTTTTCCGCAGCGATCATCCCTGGTGGCAACGAGACGTTATTATTGCATGGTATCCCGTCGCTTGCCCCACATGCCATTATCGCTTATGGGGTAATGCTTGTTGTATTAGCCGGGCTATTTAAATTTAACCAAAAAGCTTACGCACGTTCTGAATAAGACACTTCTAATCTGCCTAAGTATACTCGGCAGCCTAGAACAATAATGGCGCCGTTGAAATTTTCGGCTCAAGCAATAGAAACGTACCAAACGGAAAGCTCTGGTTGATCATTATCATATTTTTTGATGACGATACGAGCGCACAGCGTGCATAACGGCAAGTTAGTCAACTTCGGCCACACCGACAATATCAATTAGCCTAGCTGACGAACGGTATAAATGGCATTTTTTTGAAAGAGCCACATCAACTCTTGCGCTATCCTCTCACTCGCACAACAACTAATCAACAGCCCGCAAGATCCGAATCTGGACACCTAAGCTTGTGGCTCCACTCTTTCGCTTGGTGTTTTTTTGGCGAACCCATTGTTTCACAACCTTTTATTGTTTCGCTCGCCCCTACCTAGTCCCATTCAGTATTTATTGATCCTGCAAGGAGAGCCAGTTTGTCTATTCAACGTCTTTTCACACTAATTTTTAGCGCCATTATTGTTACCACGGCGATACTCAGTTTGCTTGTAGTGTCAATGATTCATAATCAGCGAAACCTCAGCGAACGCGAGGAAAATCGCTACCAGTCCTACTTGCTCGCGGATGAGCTACGTCAGGGCTCTGATGATTTAAGTCGTATGGCTCGAACCTATGCAGTCACTGGAGAGAGCCGCTACGCCAGGCTGTACCAACAGATTTTGTCCATTCGGAACGGCCAGGAACCTCGGCCTTCTAATTACAGTTATCCATACATCGATTTCCTCGCGGCCGGTCAAAAGGCTGGTGGCGAACTCGGTCCTTCTGTTCCGTTATTAGAGTTAATGCGTCGTCAGGGAATGAGCGAAGCAGAACTGGCTAAGCTTGAAGAGGCTGAGCATGCGTCAAATGAATTAGTTAACCTTGAATCTCAGGCAATGGACATCGCCTCGGGGGCGAACGGCACACTACCTGATCTGAGTGCATCTACTCATTTAGTCTATAGCCCCCGTTACGACGCAGAAAAGGCTCGCATTATGGCGCCGGTTAAAGATTTTTTCGTCCTGCTCGACAAGCGGACTCAACTTGAAGTAGATGACTTACGATCTGCTGGCTCTATCCACATGGGTGCGGTGAGCCTGATGGTCCTCTTACTGATAGTCATTGCGGTAATCGGCATCATCACTATACGACGCAGGGTTGGCGGCGCTCTTTTGCGTCTCTCTGGTGACGCTATGCGGGTTGCCGAGGGGGATCTCAATACCCGCTTGGATGCTCGCAGCACTGGGGAATTCGGGGTTCTATCTCATGCATTCGGGCAGATGGTTGCCAGGCTACGCGAAGTGGTACACAACGTGGTGCATTCGAGCCGCCAACTTAGCGTCTCTGCGGAACAACTGACCAGCACCACCCGAAGCACATTGGAAAATATCAAACAGCAAGAGCTGCACACTGCGGAGGTTGCAACAGCTATTACGCAAATGGCGGCCACTGTGCAGGACGTCGCGCGCCACTCGGCCCAAACAGCTGAAGCGGCCCATAAAGCTGACAGGTCAGCCGCGAGCGGTCGTGAAGTAGTTGAGCAAATGATGTCAACTATCCAGCAGCTGTCTGGTGATATCGGCAAAGCCGCTGAGGTGGTTCAGGCCCTGGCGGCGGACACTTCTAGTATCGGCAGTATCCTTGATGTGATTCGCAGTATTGCCGACCAGACCAATTTGTTAGCACTCAACGCCGCTATCGAAGCTGCAAGGGCTGGAGAGCAAGGCCGAGGTTTTGCCGTAGTGGCAGATGAAGTGCGTAATCTCGCGAAACGCACTCAGGATTCGACTCAGGAAATTCAGGATATGATCTTGCGTTTACAAGAGGGCGCAAAACAAGCAGTAGACGTTATGGATCAGAGTCGTAGCCAAGCTGAGGCTGGCTCCCGCCAAGCTGACAATGCCGGGCATGCTCTTGAAAGCATCACTCACGCAAATCGAGTGATCAGTGACATGGCTGTCCAGATTGCCAGCGCAGCTGAAGAGCAAGCTGTGGTTGCTCACGACATAAGTCAACGAATAGAACAAATTCGAGAGCTTGCCAGCCATAACGCCGCAGGCTCCGATCAAGTTAGCATTGCCAGTGAAGGAGTCGCTCGTCTTGCTGAAGGCCTAAATGCCCAAGTAGGCCATTTCAATCTCGGACATGCATAGCCTTTTAAACAAAAGTGGCACGTGAAATACCACAAAACCCGACCAGATCCGGCTGCCTCCAAGGGCGTGCCGGATCGCAAACACCGGACAGTCTCGTAGGGCGGGCTGCCAAGGTCGCTGGCGACGACAGTGCAGTCGCGTATTCTGGCGAAGCATGTGGCAGGGGGGCAGAGGCAAAGTCCCGGCGGCCGATACGTGCACCGCGCGTGACCTCAAGGAGCTTTTTTACGATCGCTGCCGAAAGCTGGCGACTGTGGGATTCTGGAGGCGAGCTGCAATCAATATGGAGGATGTTCATGCGAACGATCCCCATGACTTTACGCAGTCGATCACGACTGTCCTCATAATTGACTCTCCTCGTTCAATCGCCGTCATGTCGAGCCCTTGCCGCACCGCCGGACGCGCATTGGGCGTCGGCAGGGAAAAGAGTTACAGGCGATCCGGGTACTGCACCGGTCAGTGTGTGGAATCGAATGATCGAATGCCACGTTCTTGCCCTAACTTGTCGACACAATATGAAAAGTCCAGACACGCCTCCAAGAATGTCTTCGGGGTGTATCTGGACTTTCACGTTACGTTCGCATCACATCAAACCTCAACGCACTATCGCAGACGGTCGATGTGACTGAACAGCGTTCAGATCGAGCCAGCTGGAGGAACGGCCGGAAAGTCCTTCTCGGGATCGAACACGTTATTGAAAAAGTTCGTAAGGGAGTACATAGCCACCAGCGCGACGATCTCCATGACATTCGCATCCGTGTAGCCCGCATCACGGACGGCTTTCAAATCAGCGTCACTGACTTTGCCGCGAGTCTCGATGACTTTTTGCGCGAACTGGAGCACCGCGTCGCGCTTCGGGTCAGTGGCACGCCCCTTCCGAGCAAGAATAATTTCATCGGCCGGCAGCTTGGCCATATGCTCTGCTGTGAAGCTGTGAACCGTCAGGCAATAGTCGCAACCATTCGCTTCGGAGACGGCGAGGCCAATACTGTCACGCGTCTTCACGTCAAGCGCCTTACTCAAGGAACCTAGCAAAGTAGCCCATGAATTGAACGCGATTGGACTTTGCGCGAAAGCCATCATCATATTTGGAGTGAACCCGATGTTCTTGGTGAACGCATCGAGAGTAGGTTTTGAATCGGCCGGCACTTGTTCCGGCTTCAGTACTGCACATCGAGGCATGGTAGTCTCCGTAAGTTCCTGCGTTTTATGAATAATTAAACAAGATCCAACACTTCAGCCAACGGACGACGCGGCTTCTGGGCCCAGTTTCCTGGACGCTCCGCGCCTATGGACAACAACATGACCGGCACTTCGTTTTCAGCCAGTCCGAACTCGCGGGTCACCGCTTGGGCATCGAAACCGATCATGGGCGTTGATCCCAGGCCTAGCGAACGGGCCGCATAGATGATCGCCGACGCACCAAAGGTGGCCGTGCGTACTGCCTCGTCGCGCTGGCGCTGCGGGTGCTCTAAATACAAATCGCGTGCAGGGAGCTCCCAATCCGACACCATCGCTGCGGGCATGACGCCCGCTTCAACCAAAGGAGCAAGGCGTTCCGGTATGACACTGGAGTCAGCCAACTGGCCGCAGATGATGAAAGTAACGGCTGCTTCAATGATCGGTGGCTGACTCCAGGCAATCGGACTCAACCGAGCTTTGGCTTCAGGCGTGCGTACAGCGATGAAGCGCCAATTCTGTATGTGGAAAGATGTTGGCGCGCTGGTGCCGATACGCACCAGCTCACGAATTTGGTCGTCGCTTAAAATGGCGGCAGGGTCGTAGTACTTAGCGGCACTGCGACTCACGATACATTCGATGACGGCGTTGGTCATGATGACTCCTATAAGTAGAGGGACACGTTGAGCAAGAGCGCTTTCGTCCTATGAGTATTCGGTTTCATTCGAGTGTCGAGCTGCGTTTTTCTCCTCTATTTCTGGGGTCAATGAACGTATGAATCGCTTTCAGTCGGCCTACCGAAGAAGCAAAACTGGCAGCGACCTTACCCGTCTACTCTCACTAGCGTCAGTTGCAACTTCACCAACGTAGAAGACAGGTCATGTCTTTTTTAACGGCGTGGACTGCTCGCCCCGATAAGTCCAAGTTCCGAGGATGATTACATCGCAAGTTTTATGTAGGTCTCTCGCGACTGGCGCCTATAAATAGTTCCATCACCGGCTGAACGCCGCTTGCATGGCACAACCGTAATCAAAACCGCCCTGAACACTTTGGCGCGCCCATCCCACCGGCACATGGCAGGCCCATGTGCACTCTCGCACTTCAGCTGGGGTTACTTGATCGGTGTCGTCAGTTCTTTGTCATTGCTGTCAACGACGAACACCGCCAGCAACTTTGCGGGTTTGGTTTTGCTCACGTTCCTACTTATAGAATGGGTCGCACCGGGGGGTTCGGACCAGCTCTCACCGGCGCGATATATGTGAGCATCACCGCCATTGACCTTTGATTCGACTGAGCCCGATACCACATACGCGTAAATGAAAGCGGATTTCGCGTGCCTGTGAGGCAACGAGCCAGCACCCGGGGGATATTCGACTTCTACAGCGATGAGCGATTTACCCGGCAAATTAGGAATTGCTTGTTCAAAATTCGGCCTCACGATATCGCCAGGACCATGAGCGTAGGAGCCAGTGCTAGTGAAAATTGCGCTTGTTACACAAAATGCAGTGAGAATCGGACGAATGATCATGTCGAGTTGCTCCGTCTTGGTCTTTGCATCTTGTACCGTCGATGGTATGAATTAAAGAACCAAGATCCCCCACCTTTGTGTGTACCAAGAATATGAACCCAGATCTGCAGATCCAGCTCGATCGGACGGCGAAGGTTTCCCTGTCAGAACAAATTCGTATGAGTATTACCAGGGCAATAGAGTCAGGCTTGCTCACACCGGGCTCCCGATTGCCTTCCTGGCAAGACCTCGCCGCGCACCTCGGTGTGGCGCGCGGTACAGTTCAAGCGGCGTATGAGCGGTTATCCGACGCCCAAATGATTGAAACATTTGGGGCTAAGGGCACACGCGTGGCACCGCGCCCCCGCGCAGCAATGGCTCAACCGGAACCACCGGAGCCGGGGGCTTTCATGAGAGCCTACGAGCGGATGAACTCCGGGCCAGCGATCTTTCAGCTCGGAATTCCAGCGTTTGAAGGTCTGCCGGTACAACTTTTCGCGCGGGCACGCTCGTCCAATCTACTGAAGACAGGGTCGTTCTCATCGCTTGTCTATCCCGACCCCAGGGGGGAAATCGAGCTGCGCCGAGAGATTGCAGGCTATCTCTCAATTGCCAGAAACCTCCATTGTTTTCCCGAACAGGTGTTTATCACTTCGGGATACAGTTCCGGCTTAGGGCTTGTTCTGCGCGTGTTGGGTTTGGACGGTAAGAAGGTTTGGATGGAAGAGCCTGGATTCTTCCTTACCCGGAAGGGGTTAGAGCTCGCGCGGTTAAATGTCATCCCGGTTCCGGTGGACGCCGAAGGCCTCAACGTAGATTACGGAATTGAGAACGCTGCAGACGCTGCATTAGCGGTCCTGACGCCCGGTCAACAAGCTCCCTTGGGCTCAACCTTGTCGTTGAGGCGACGGCTTCAACTACTTGAATGGGCCGTCTCGAACGACGCCTGGATCATCGAAGATGACTACCTCAGCGAGCTGCAACTAGAAGGCCGGGCGGCCCCGGCCTTAGCGTCTTTGGACGAGGGAAAACGGGTTATCCACGTAGGTTCGTTCAGCAAGACTGTGAGCCCTGGATTGCGCCTAGGATTTGTTGTTGCACCAATCGAACTGGTTACAGCTTTCTCTGAGGTTGCCGCAACCCTCGCCCCCGCCCCCTCACCCGTCATTCAACTCGCCACGGCTCAATTTATGCACGATGGCCACTATATTCGGCGTGTCCGTCGGCTAAAGCGATTATATTCTGTCCAGCGTAATGCGTTATGCGAGCAGTTACGGATGCGTGATGCCGAATGGGTTACGGCGGGCTTGGCAGTACTTCTCAAACTCCCTGACGGCATGCCTGACGCGCAGATTGTTCAGGAAGCGATGACCTTCGGCATGGCACCATCCCCTTTGTCAGCGTGGTTCGCCACTCCTCCAGGAAATTCAGCCGGCCTTTTGCTCGGGGTAGCAACGGCGCCCGAGCCATACATGGCTACATCGTGCCGTCAGCTGTTTGAAATCATTGAGCGTTATCGCTAGCTTGTGGTTCCAAGCTGGCTGAGTTTGACTCGGGTATCGATATTCGATGATCCAACTTCACCGCCTGTCGTTAGACTGGATGTCGAATGAAGGGCGGTGCCTTACAGCAAAGATGAGTAAACAAAGCTGTTTCAGGGACCGTATTGGAATTACCCGTTTCTGGAAGCTGAGGGGCCGGAGGCCGGCGATTACAAGACCCGTTTTATCGGCGAGACGTCGATCATCGTCGACGAAAATAGCGGCCACCACGTCAGCTATTTGGCCATCGACCGCGAAGCCGAGCGCCAGCCGAACGCGATGTTTCCCATGCCCAGCAGAGCATCCGTTCAGAGGAGCGCCTATCAGTTGCCCGACGCCAGTCATACCCCAAAGACGGCCGAGGCCGCTGTTAGCCTTCGAGGGCAGGGAGTTTGTAAAATATGGTGTCCCAGGGCAGGTTCGAACTGCCAACCTTCCCCTTAGGAGGGGGATGCTCTATCCAATTGAGCTACTGAGACACAAGTCGACCACGAGAAACGCGGTGCGTTGGACGGCGTGCATGTTAACGGTCAGCCTGGCATTTGTCATGTCGTCCATGGCTTTTTAAGTGTAGGCAAATGTACCGCTCGCCAAGTCTCCCATCGAAGAACCCGGACCGCACCGCCGCTCATCTGGCCTACCCTGCTCATTCTAGTAAATCGGCAAATCGCCACTATCCTATACAATACAAGGACAGCACCGCGCTTGGGCCTGCGTTGCGGTTATCCGCCAGACGGTATGGCACATAGACACGATGCCGTGGTCAGAAGATGCGGACCTGGGAATTTTTCAAACCAGTCCGCATTTTTGACGAAGGGTACTGGCAGAACGCCTTTACGCGGATCAATATTTGTCACAGAATTGGCGCCAATGATCTGGCAATTTTGAGGCATGATGCGGGCCTCTTAACAATTCAGGTTGAACATTTGGCTACGGACCTTGTCCTATCGACATCCCGCGGCCAATCCCGAGAACCGCTCCCCTGAACTAACCGGTTAAATATATGCGCCCAATGAAACAGGCAATTTATTCCAGCCGTACGGCTGACAAATTCGTCGTACGTCTGCCAGACGGAATGCGGGAACGCATTGCCGAGGTGGCTCGCAATCATCACCGCAGCATGAACTCCGAAATCATCGCGCGCCTTGAGCAAAGCCTTATTCAGGAAGGTGCGTTGGGTGAAGAACTGAGCATGCGACTGGACAGCCCAGAGCTGTCACTGCATGAACGCGAGTTGCTTCAACGATTCCGACAACTCTCCCATCGTCAGCAAAATGCCCTCGTTTCGCTGATTGCCCATGACGCAGAAATGGCCGCAGACGCGTCCTGATCGCACCCAAGATATTTAAGCCAGCCTTGTGCTGGCTTTTTTTTGCCTGGCATTTGGTGACGGACATTTCTGGCGCCCACGAAAAAGCTCGCCAAATTGGCGGGCTTTATTGAGGCGCGAATTAGAGCAGGAAAATCGTCGCCAACCCCAGGAAAATGAAGAACCCGCCGCTGTCGGTCATGGCGGTAATCATCACGCTGGCCCCCATGGCAGGGTCACGTCCCAATCGAGCCAGGGTCATGGGAATCAATACTCCCATCAAGGCCGCCAACAACAAGTTGAGCGTCATCGCGGCGGTCATGACCACTCCCAGTGACCAACTGCCATACAGCAGGTACGCCACCACGCCGATTACGCCCCCCCAAACCAGACCGTTGATCAAGCCCACGGCCAGTTCCTTGCGCATCAATCGCGACGTATTGCCGGTACTGACCTGGTCCAGCGCCATGGCGCGGACGATCATGGTGATTGTCTGGTTGCCGGAGTTGCCGCCAATCCCCGCAACGATAGGCATCAGCGCCGCAAGGGCTACCAGTTTTTCGATGGAGCCTTCGAACAAACCGATGACCCGGGACGCGATAAAAGCCGTGACCAAATTGACCGCCAGCCAGGCCCAACGGTTGCGCAGGGACTTCCAGACCGAGGCGAAGATGTCTTCCTCTTCACGCAGACCGGCCATGTTGAGGACTTCGCTTTCGCTCTCCTCACGAATCAGGTCGACCATTTCGTCGATGGTCAGACGGCCGATCAACTTGCCGTTCTTGTCGACAACGGGCGCAGAAATCAAATCGTAACGTTCGAACGCCTGGGCCGCATCGTAGGCATCCTCGTCCGGGTGAAAGCTCACCGGGTCACTGGCCATGACCTCGGCCACCTGCTTTTCCGGATCATTGACGAGCAATCGCTTGATAGGCAGCACGCCCTTGAGCACACCGTCGTAATCGACCACAAAGAGCTTGTCGGTATGCCCCGGCAACTCCTTGAGACGGCGCAGGTACCGCAATACCACTTCGAGACTGACATCCTCACGGATGGTCACCATCTCGAAGTCCATCAGCGCCCCGACCTGCTCCTCGTCATAGGACAACGCCGAACGCACGCGCTCACGCTGTTGGCCGTCGAGGGTTTCCATCAGTTCGTGGATAACGTCCCGTGGCAATTCGGGCGCAAGGTCGGCGAGTTCGTCGGCGTCCATTTCCTTGGCCGCCGCCAGCAACTCGTGATCATCCATGTCAGCGATCAGGGTTTCACGAACCGAGTCGGACACTTCAAGCAGGATGTCACCGTCACGATCAGCCTGGACCAGCTGCCAGACCGTCAGACGCTCTTCCAGCGGCAAGGCTTCAAGGATGTAGGCAACGTCGGCGGAGTGCAGGTCATCGAGCTTGCGTTGCAACTCGACGAGGTTCTGCCGGTGGACCAGGTTCTCGACCAGGTCGTGATGCGGGCCTTCCTGGCGATGCGTCAGGTCTTCGACCACCCGCTGGCGATGCAGCAGCTCAACGACTTGAGCAAGGCGATCCTGAAGGCTTTCCTGCGTTTTTTTTACTTCTATTTCAGTCATAGGCGAACTCCACTCCCAGCAGTGGAACACGCCGGAAGGATCAATCAGTCAGTTCATGATTGGTAAAACGGGATATTGAGTAACTACTGGGTAAGTCCATGGGATATTCCACAAGCCCCGGCGGGGCTGACGGGCGCAATCATACACCGCTTGACGCTTTAGAACGTTAAAAAATCATGGCAAGAACAAGCGCTTGCGAGACATACCTGAACGCAGATTGAACCTCTATGCCTACGACGACTTATCCTGAAAAGAAAACACACGCCCTGGTAAAAATGTAGCGGCTACCCTTCTCCTCTTCACCGTCAAGGAGGACGCCAGAATGCCTGTCAGTAGTCGCTATCTGTTTTTATTCGTCGCCCTGTCCTGCTTGCCTTTGGCGGCTGCCGAGCAAAGCGTGCATCGCTGTGAAAGTACCGCAGGGCACGTGACCTTCACCACCCTGAGTTGCCGCCCGGGAGAGACCTTGTCACTTCAGCAGATCCACCCGATCAACCCGGGCAAGGCCGCGCCGATGACAGAGACCCTGCTGCCCGAAGCGGAGTTTCGGCAAACAGCCAGCAACAAAGCCAACCGCAAGGAACCGACTGTTGTCGGCCAGCTTGAAGACCGCTGCGGGAATCTGCTCAACGCCAGGCAACGCCGCGAAGCGATCATGAACCAGCGAATCGTCAGCGGTATGAGCCAGCAGGACGTGGAAAGCGCTCTGGGCAAACCCGACTCGGTCAAAATCCGGAATTCGAGCACTCGCTATACCTACAAAGCGAAAAAAGGTCGCAGCGCAGAGATCGTATTCGATGAGAAAGGGTGTGTGAAAGGCAAATCGTAGACAGCAAAAAGCCCGCGTTAACGCGGGCTTTTTGGTGTTTGGTGCACTCGACAGGATTCGAACCTGTGACCGCTCGGTTCGTAGCCGAGTACTCTATCCAGCTGAGCTACGAGTGCAAGTTGTGGTTTTATACCAGATCACAACTGGTTGAAGCCAAGTTATTTGCATGACTGCAAACAACTCTTAAATGGTGCACTCGACAGGATTCGAACCTGTGACCGCTCGGTTCGTAGCCGAGTACTCTATCCAGCTGAGCTACGAGTGCATTTGTTGCCGCGCATTATAGGTCGCCGAATCTTTTTGTAAAGCGCTTTTTTCAGTAATTTCAACAACTTACTGAACAAGCCAGATCACGTCGCACTAAATAAATAATGGCGGAGAACGGGGGATTCGAACCCCCGACACCCTTTTGAGGTGTACTCCCTTAGCAGGGGAGCGCCTTCGGCCACTCGGCCAGCTCTCCGCAACACGGGGCGTATATTAACCACCTTCATCCCCGTTTGCAAACATAAAAATCGATAAAAATTAATGGCTTGGTTCGTCGTCCTTCTCTTTCTTGATACGCAGGTAAATTTCCTCTCGGTGCACCGCGACCTCTTTCGGAGCGTTGACGCCAATACGCACTTGGTTTCCTTTGACGCCGAGCACGGTCACGGTGATTTCGCCATCGCCAATAATCAGGCTCTCTGCGCACCGACGAGTCAGAATCAGCATACCTTTCTCCTCACGCAATTCAGTTCAGGGACAACAGTCTGCAAAAAAAAGGCATTGGACCTACAACCGAAACGGTCGCAGCCTACAAGCCTAGTATTGACCAGCGCGAGCAAAAGAACAGTTTTGAAACGCGCCTTTCAGAAAAACAAAGGGCGCGGTAAGCCGCGCCCTCAGACAACACCTTACTCGCCCTGTCGGGCAGCAGCGTCGAGTTCGAAAGCCGTGTGCAGGGCGCGCACGGCCAGCTCCAGGTACTTCTCTTCGATCACCACGGAAACCTTGATTTCCGAAGTAGAGATCATCTGGATGTTGATGCTTTCCTTGGCCAGGGATTCGAACATACGGCTGGCCACGCCTGCGTGAGAGCGCATGCCGACACCGACGATCGAGACCTTGGCGATCTTGGTATCACCCACCACTTCCCGGGCGCCAATCTCGTCAGCGGTCTTTTTCAGCACGGCTTCTGCGGCCTGGTAGTCGTTGCGGTGCACGGTGAAGGTGAAGTCGGTGGTGTTATCGTGCGCGACGTTCTGCACGATCATGTCGACTTCGATGTTCGCGGCACTGATCGGACCGAGAATCTTGAACGCCACGCCGGGGGTGTCTGGCACGCCACGGATGGTCAGCTTGGCTTCATCGCGGTTGAAAGCGATGCCGGAAATGATCGGCTGTTCCATGGATTCCTCTTCATCGATAGTAATGAGGGTGCCCGGACCCTCTTTGAAGCTGTGCAGAACGCGCAGCGGAACGTTGTACTTGCCGGCGAATTCGACGGCCCGGATCTGCAGCACCTTGGAACCGAGGCTGGCCATTTCCAGCATCTCTTCGAAGGTGATCTTGTCCAGGCGCTGAGCCACAGGCACCACCCGGGGGTCGGTGGTGTAGACACCATCCACATCGGTGTAGATCTGGCATTCGTCGGCCTTGAGCGCCGCCGCCAGCGCCACGCCCGTGGTATCGGAACCGCCACGGCCGAGGGTGGTGATGTTGCCGTGCTCGTCCACACCCTGGAAACCGGCGACAACCACGACGCGACCAGCCTTCAGGTCGCCGCGAATTTTCTGATCGTCGATCTGCAGAATACGCGCTTTATTGTGCGCGCTGTCCGTCAGGATACGCACCTGGTTGCCGGTGTAGGACACCGCCGGCACGCCCCGCTTGATCAGCGCCATGGCCAGCAAGGCGATGGTCACCTGCTCGCCGGTGGAAACGATCACGTCCAGCTCGCGCGGAACCGGCTGCCGGTCGCCGCTGATTTGCTTGGCCAGATCGATCAGACGGTTGGTCTCGCCGCTCATTGCCGACAGCACAACCACCAGGTCATCGCCCGCTTCACGGAATTTTTTAACCTTGTCGGCGACTTGTTCGATTCTCTCGACAGTGCCGACCGAGGTGCCTCCAAATTTCTGTACGATCAAAGCCATTTCAAAGCCGCCTCTGCCCATGAAGGGCGCCCAATAATCACTCAACAGCGACCGGAGCCGTCACTAGACGACGACCCCGGAGCACTGCCTTAAATACCCTGCTCTACAAATGCAACGGTTTGGGCCAGTGCTGCGTCCAGCGCGCCGGCGTCGGTGCCGCCGCCTTGCGCCATGTCCGGACGACCACCGCCCTTGCCGCCCACTGCTGCAGCGGCCTGCTTCATCAAATCACCGGCTTTGAGTTGGCCAGTCAGGTCTTTGGTCACGCCTGCGACGAGAACGACCTTTTCCTCATGGACACTGCCGAGCAGGATCACTGCGCGGCCGAGTTTGTTTTTCAGTTGATCGACCAGCGCCAACAGTGCCTTGCCGTCCTGACCGTCCAGACGCACGGCCAGCACTTTCACGCCCTTGACGTCCACGGCCTGGGCCGACAAATCGTCGCCCGCAGCGCTGGCAGCCTTGGCCTGCAACTGCTCGAGTTGCTTTTCCAGCAGACGGTTGCGCTCCAGCACAGCCGAGAGCTTGTCGATCAGGTTGTCACGGCTGCCCTTGATCAGGCTTGCCGCTTCCTTGAGTTGTTCTTCGGCGGCGTTGAGGTACGCCAGGGCCGCCGCGCCGGTGACCGCTTCGATACGACGCACGCCGGAAGCCACGCCACCTTCGCTGATGATCTTCAGCAGGCCGATGTCACCGGTCCGGTTGGCGTGGATGCCACCGCACAGCTCCACGGAGAAGTCGCCGCCCATGCTCAGCACACGCACGCTGTCGCCGTACTTCTCGCCGAACAGTGCCATGGCGCCCTTGCGCTTGGCGGTCTCGATGTCGGTTTCTTCGGTCTCGACCGGCGAGTTCTTGCGGATCTCGGCGTTGACGATGTCTTCCAGCGCCTTGAGTTGCTCAGGCTTGATGGCCTCGAAATGGCTGAAGTCAAAGCGCAAACGCTGACTGTCGACCAAAGAGCCTTTCTGCTGAACATGTTCACCCAGTACCTGACGCAACGCGGCATGCAGCAAGTGCGTAGCCGAATGGTTCAGCGAGGTGGCGTGACGCACCTCAGCATCGACATGCGCGGCTACCGGAGCGGCGATCATCAGGCTGCCCGAGACCAATACGCCGTGGTGCAGGAATGCACCGCCAGTCTTGGTGGTGTCACGCACATCGAAACGCGAGTTGCCGGCCTGCAGGTAACCACTGTCACCGATCTGCCCGCCGGATTCGGCGTAGAACGGCGTCTGGTCCAGGACGATCACCCCTTCCTGGCCTTCGCTCAGGATGTCGACCGACTGCCCGTCCTTATAGATAGCCACGATCTTGGCCGAGCCGGTAGTGGCGGCGTAGCCGGTGAATTCGGTGGCCACGTCAACCTTGACCAGGCTGTTGTAGTCCATGCCGAAGGAGCTGGCGGAGCGCGCGCGCACTCGTTGGGCTTCCATCTCGCGCTCGAAACCTTCCTCGTCGAGGGTCAGGTTGCGTTCGCGGGCGATGTCGCCCGTCAGGTCCATCGGGAAACCGTAGGTGTCGTACAACTTGAACACGACATCACCCGGTACCACGTTGCCCTTGAGCTCAGCCAAATCCTGCTCGAGGATCTTCAAACCCTGCTCCAGGGTTTTGGCGAACTGCTCTTCCTCGCCCTTGAGCACGCGTTCGATGTGGGCCTGCTGGGATTTGAGTTCCGGGAAGGCATCGCCCATTTCGGCCACCAGGGCCGCGACGATCTGATAGAAGAAGCTGCCCTTGGCGCCCAGCTTGTTGCCGTGACGGCAGGCGCGACGAATGATCCGACGCAACACATAGCCGCGGCCTTCGTTGGACGGCAACACACCATCGGCAATCAGGAAACCGCAGGAACGGATATGGTCGGCCACCACTTTGAGCGAAGCCTGGTTGTCGTTGCTGCAACCGATGGCCTTGGCCGAAGCGCTCAGCAAGCTCTGGAACAGGTCGATTTCGTAGTTGGAGTGAACGTGCTGCAGCACCGCACTGATCCGCTCCAGGCCCATGCCGGTGTCGACCGACGGCGCTGGCAACGGATGCAACACGCCATCGGCGGTGCGATTGAACTGCATGAAGACGTTGTTCCAGATTTCGATGTAGCGGTCGCCATCTTCTTCCGGCGAGCCGGGTGGGCCGCCCCAGATGTCGGCGCCGTGATCGTAGAAAATCTCGGTGCAAGGGCCGCATGGGCCGGTGTCACCCATGGTCCAGAAGTTATCGGAAGCGTATGGCGCGCCCTTGTTGTCGCCAATGCGCACCATGCGTTCAGCCGGGACACCGACCTCTTTGGTCCAGATGTCATAAGCCTCGTCATCGGTGGCGTAGACCGTTACCCAGAGCTTCTCCTTGGGCAGGTTCAGCCACTTGTCGGAGGTCAGGAAGGTCCAGGCAAAGGTGATGGCGTCGCGCTTGAAATAATCACCGAAACTGAAGTTACCCAGCATTTCGAAGAAGGTGTGGTGACGAGCGGTATAGCCGACGTTTTCCAGGTCGTTGTGCTTGCCGCCGGCGCGCACGCACTTCTGGCTGCTGACCGCACGGGTGTAGGCACGTTTTTCCTGGCCCAGGAAGCAGTCCTTGAACTGGTTCATCCCCGCGTTGGTGAACAGCAGGGTCGGGTCGTTGCCCGGAATCAAAGAGCTGGAGGCTACTCGGGTGTGGCCTTGCTCTTCGAAGAAGCGAAGGAAGGCTTCACGGATTTCTGCGCTTTTCATTAGGTTCTTCCACGGAGGCTGCGGCCAAAGGCCTGTGCAAAACGTCAACAGACGAAGCAACGGCAAAGGGCCGCATTATATCGGCCCTTCGCGTGGGGTACAGCGTGTTTATGCGATAGAAACGGTCAATTGGACCGCTTGGCGGGTCAGTTACGGGAAAAGTCGACGAAAGAGCGGATCACTTCGTCGATTTGCGCGCCGCTGACATCCATGTGGGTCACCATTCGCAGGCGTGGCGCGGCGCTGAGCTTGATGCCACGCTCGGCGGCAAACGCCTTGATGGCCTCGGCCCGCGCGCCCATCTGCACGTAGACCATGTTGGTCTGTACCGGCTCGACCTCGTAACCCGCCCCACGCAAGCCCTCGGCAAGCCGCTGGGAATTGGCGTGGTCATCGGCCAGGCGCTGGACCTGATGATCCAGGGCATACAACCCCGCCGCTGCCAGGATCCCGGCTTGGCGCATGCCCCCGCCCACCATCTTGCGCAGTCGACGCGCCTTGCCGATCAGCTCGGCGCTGCCGCAGAGGACCGAGCCAACGGGAGCGCCAAGGCCCTTGGACAGGCACACCGACACCGAATCGAAATGTTGGGTGATCTCCCGGGCATCGACATTCAACTTGACTGCGGCGTTGTACAGCCGCGCTCCGTCAAGGTGCAACGCCAGGCCGTGTTCGCGCGTGAAACGCCGGGCCCGGGCCAGATAGTCCAGCGGCAGGACCTTGCCTTGCATGGTGTTTTCCAGCGCCAGCAGGCGAGTACGGGCAAAGTGGAAGTCATCGGGTTTGATTGCGGCGGCGACTTGCTCCAGGTCCAGAGAGCCGTCCGCTTGTACCTCTAGGGGTTGCGGCTGGATAGAACCCAGCACTGCTGCCCCGCCGCCTTCGTATTTATACGTATGGGCCTGCTGACCAACGATGTATTCATCACCACGTTCGCAATGGGCCATCAGCCCGAGCAAGTTGCTCATGGTGCCAGTGGGTACGAACAGCGCCGCGGCAAAACCCAGGCGCCCGGCCAGTTCGGCCTCGAGGCGATTGACAGTTGGATCTTCGCCATACACATCGTCGCCGGTCGGCGCGCTGGCCATCGCATCCAGCATGGCGGCGGAAGGTTGGGTGACGGTGTCGCTGCGAAGATCGATAACACGCATGAATCTGGCCTCTGGCTCAGGTGGAGGGGAAATCCCTTTCGAAGGGCAATTACTGCGGGCTTGGCGCGGAATAATCAAGCCCGGTCGACGGAAAGGGCAACAACCCCCTTGTGTGCGAGCCGTGGGAGCAAGCTTTGCTCCCACGGCTCGCTCCCACAAGGGGTTATGTGTTAAAAATCGTCCGCCGTCACAAAAAGTGGCGGCGAAACGTTCTCAGGGCGGGGTGCAATTCCCCACCGGCGGTAATTGCACGCAAGGTGCATAGCCCGCGAGCGCTTGGCGATACACGGCTTTTGCGGTGCAGCGTCAAGGTCAGCAGACCCGGTGTGATTCCGGGGCCGACGGTCATAGTCCGGATGAAGAGAGAACGGGATCGGCACCCAAGGGCCGTCTGCGACCGTCTGCGCGCGACGCCCCTCGAATCCCCTTCGATTCATGACGCCCTGTTTTTTACACAAACAGGAACCAGAACATGCAACCCACCGCAATCGACAGCAAAAGCAAACATCATCCGGGCGAGCGCGTCGCGTTCATCCAGGCCTGCTGGCACAAGGAAATCGTCGACCAGAGCCGTAAAGGCTTCGTCGCCGAAATGATCAGCCAGGGTTACCAGGAAAGCGATATCGACTTCTTCGAAGTCGGCGGCGCCTTCGAGATCCCACTGCATGCCAAACTGCTGGCCAAGTCCGGCCGCTACGCCGGCATCGTCGCTGCTGGTCTGGTGGTGGACGGCGGCATCTACCGTCACGAATTCGTCGCTCAATCGGTGATCAGCGGCCTGATGCAGGTTCAGCTGGAAACCGAAGTGCCGGTGTTCTCGGTCGTACTCACGCCCCATCACTTCCACGCAGGGGAAGAACATCAGAAGTTCTTCTTTGAGCATTTTGTGCACAAGGGCCAGGAAGCGGCAAAGACCTGTGCCGATACGTTGCACAAGACCCGCGGGCTGCGTCGTAGTGAGCAGCGGGCGGTAGCGGTTTAAGGCCAGACACAGATCCAAATGTGGTCACAGATCCAAATGTGGGAGCGAGCCTGCTCGCGATAGCGATGTATCAGTCGACATCAGTGGCGACTGACACTCCGTCATCGCGAGCAGGCTCGCTCCCACAAAGAGCTTGTATTAGTTTGGGGGTCAGGCCAGGTTCTCGTCCGTCGCCGGCACAATCAGGATCCCGGCCCGCAAACCGTTCTTTACCTTGGGGTTGGGAAAGATGATCCGGGCGCCCTCTTCTTCGATCACCCACCGGGTCTGGGCAATGTCTTCGGCCAGCACATAACCTTTCCCAAGCTCCGAGAAGTTCTCGATGTCCGCCGGCAGGTTCAGGCGGAAACTGTCGCTGTGCTTGATGATTTCCCGCGCAACGCTGAACAGTTGCAGGCCGTCCAGACTGTCGTCCGATTCAGGCTCGTTGCCTTCGATGATCTGTTGCAGGCGGGCTTCCAGCAGGCTGACGTTGACGCCGTCGTTTTCCCCGAACGGCCGGGCCTTGCCCAGTTCCAGGGTGAAAGACTCGGCCCCCAACTGATCATAGGTGTACGCACTGAACACAATGGACGGTTTGTTCTGCAGCAGCACCGCCTCCATGCCGGCAGCGCGCAGCCGCGCCAGTTCACGGCGTGAATGCTGGCGACCTTCCTTCCACGGATACAGGGCAAATTGCTCGATCTTCGAACCCCGGATGGCGGTGTGCAGGTCGTAATGCAAACGACTGCGGTCCGGCACGCTGAAAAAACTGGCGGCCAACCGCTCCAATTCGCAAGCCCGCAACGCCTCGGCGCCGCCGCTAAGCTCATGACGACCGTTGAACAACCGGTTAACGTCCTGCTCGACAAAACGCTCTCCGCGGCGGATGGCCTCGGGATTGCCGAACAGAAATAAAATGCGTGCCCGTGGCTTCAGATCCCCACGGGCGATGTCGTGCAGCAACCGATCGAGCAACTCAATCGGTGCGGTTTCGTTGCCGTGGATACCGGCTGACAGCAACAGGTCCTGGCCGTTATCCCGAGCCTGGGGCGGCTTGACCTCCAGCGCGCCCTCGCTCAGCCAGCGCATCCGTACGCCTTCGACAGTCAGTTGAGTCTTCTCCGCCGGTTCACGGCCGGCGAGGGTCAGTTCAAGCAATTTGCCGAGGGCGAGCATAGCGCGGCTCCTTAATGGTCGTGGCCGCAATCCGGGCCATGGACATGATCATCGTCGCCCATCTCGGCCGGTTCCATTTCCAGTTGCAGGCTCACCAGGTTGGTCGCCAATGGGCGCAACAGCAGGTTGGCGTATTCCTCATCCCCCTCCTCGACATCGACGCCGATCAGCAACTGACCGCGGCCATCCTGCTGGATCCACACCTCTTTGCCTTGCCACATAACCGCAACGCGGGTGCAGGAGGTTTCCAGTTGGGTGCCGTCGGTGTCTTCAAGGATCAGCTGCAAGGTATCGCTCATGTTTTTACGTTCTCGTCAGGGGAAAAGGCAACGCGCCCTGCTTTGACTGTAGTCAGGTCGCGCGCGCTTTCAATTGATCTGGAAAGGATAAACCGCGCCAAGTTTAAGGATTTGTGTCAGCTCATCCAGTGCCGCCCGGCATTCGAGCAACAACTGCGGGTCCGCCAGGTCGTTTTCGGTCATGCGATCGCGGTAGTGACGCTCGACCCATTGGGTCAGCGAATCGTACAGCGGCGCCGTCATGATAACCCCTGGGTTGACGGCTGCCAGTTCGGTTTCATTGAGGGCCACGCGCAGCCTCAGGCAAGCCGGACCACCGCCGTTCTGCATGCTTTGCTTGAGGTCGAAGACCTTCACTTCGCCAATCACGCCGCCAGACCGCGTCAAACCTTGCAGGTACTGCCAGACGCGCTCGTTGCCGCGGCATTCCTCCGGCACGATCAACAGCATCGAGCCGTCGGGACGCGACAGCAACTGGCTATTGAACAGGTAGGAACGCACCGCATCATCGACGGTAACCGCCGAACGCGGCACGCACACCGACTGAAATTTCCCACCGACCTTGGCGAGTTTGGTGCTCAGCTCGGCCAGCATCCTGTCGGTCTCCAGAAACGCATCCTCGTGGTAGAACAACACTTCGCCGTTGCCCACCGCGATCACGTCATTGTGGAACACGCCCTGGTCGATCACCGAAGGATTCTGTTGGGCGTAGACCACGCCCTCCTCCCTCAGACCATGCAGACGAGCGACCGCCTGAGAAGCTTCCAGGGTCTGACGTGCCGGGTACTTCTGCGGCGCGGGGAAACGGGTATCGAAAGCGCTGCGGCCGAACACGAAAAATTCAACACCGGCCTCGCCGTAGGCCCGACAGAAACGTGTGTGGTTGGCCGCGCCTTCGTCGCCGAACTGCGCCACCGCCGGCAGCGCGGCGTGGTGAGCGAAGTGCTGCTGATCGGCAAACATCGCCCCCAGCACGCGACTGGTGGTCGGGTGTTCGATGCTGCGGTGGTATTTGCAGTTCAGGTTGGCGGCGGTGAAATGCACGCGGCCATCAGCCGTGTCGGCGCTTGGGCTGACGGTGGCCGCGTTGGCCACCCACATGCTGGAGGCCGAGCAACTGGCGACCAGCAACGGCATCGCTTCTTTGGCGGCATGCTGGATGACCTGGGCATCGCTGCCGGCAAAACCCAACCGGCGCAGGGCCGCCACGTCGGGACGTTCCTGTGGCGCCAGCACACCTTGCTGGAAGCCCATATCCATCAGCGCCTTCATTTTCGCCAGGCCCTGCAACGCCGCTTCCTTGGGGTTGGAGGACTGCTGGCTATTGCTCTGGGACGCGACGTTGCCGTACGAGAGCCCGCCGTAGTTGTGGGTCGGCCCCACTAGACCGTCAAAGTTGACTTCATAGGATTTCATCAGCGAGGCTCCACGAGAATCTGTTTTTTATAGGCATCAAGTAACGGTTCATCGAACACCGCGGCGCGGCTATCGCGGGCAAGCCTTGCTCCCACAGGTTTTGCACAGCTCCTGTGGGAGCAAGTCTTGCCTTCACAGGTTTTGCAC
>NZ_JAKNQY010000012.1:142800-168742 GCF_024494355.1 Pseudomonas sp. Q11
ACAGGTTTTGCATAGCTCCTGTGGGAGCAAGTCTTGCCTTCACAGGTTTTGCACAACTCCTGTGGGAGCAAGTCTTGCCTTCACAGGTTTTGCACAGCCCCTGTGGGAGCAAGGCATGCTTTCACAGGTTTTGCATAGCTCCTGTGGGAGCAATCCCCGCTCCCACAGGTTTTGCATCGTATCTGTGGGAGCAAGGCTTGCCCGCGATGGCGGTCTCAAGACATTCGCACACCGGGGGTCAGGGCAGCCGGCATGACAAGGCTCGGGGCTTCCAGCGACGCCACCGGGTACGCACAATAATCGGCCGCATAATAAGCACTGGCGCGATGGTTGCCCGAGGCCCCAACACCGCCGAACGGCGCGCTGCTGGCGGCGCCGGTCAGTTGTTTGTTCCAGTTGACGATGCCGGCACGGCTCTGCAGCCAAAACTGCTGGTAACGCTCCTGGGAATCCGACAGCAGACCCGCAGCCAGCCCATATTGGGTGTTGTTGGCCTCGGTGATTGCCGCGGCGAAATCCGAGTAGCGAATCACCTGCAACAACGGCCCGAACAGCTCCTCATCAGGACGCTCGGCCACCGTCGTCACATCCAGGATGCCCGGTGTCAGCAACGCCGCCTGGGCTTGCGGTTGAGTCATGGCCAACAACGGCACGGCGCCCAGGCCCAGCAAATGGTTCTGCGCATCCATCAGCGCCTTCGCTGCGGCCAGGGAAATCACCGAGCCCATGAACGGTGCCGGTTGCTGATCAAAGGCGCCGACTTCCAACGTCGAGCTGACCGCCACCAGGCGCGCCAGCAAGGCATCGCCCCACGCCCCTTCCGGCACCAACAGGCGGCGCGCGCAGGTGCAGCGCTGCCCGGCAGAAATGAACGCCGACTGAATGATGGTGTAGACCGCCGCATCAACGTCCGCCACCTCATCCACCACCAGCGGATTATTACCGCCCATTTCCAGCGCCAGGATCTTGTCCGGGCGCCCGGAAAACTGTTGATGCAAGAGGTTGCCGGTGCGGCTGGAGCCGGTGAAAAACAACCCATCGATACCCGGATTGGCCGCCAGGGCGATACCGGTTTCCCGCGCGCCCTGCAACAGATTCAGCACGCCCGCCGGCAGACCGGCCTCAGCCCAGCACTTGACCGTCAGCTCAGCGACTTTCGGGGTCAGTTCGCTGGGTTTGAACAACACACAGTTGCCGGCCAACAAGGCCGGGACGATGTGACCGTTGGGCAAATGGCCGGGGAAGTTGTAAGGGCCGAACACCGCCACCACACCGTGGGGCTTGTGCCGCAGCACGGCGGTGGCGTCACCCAGGGGGCCGCTTTTTTCGCCGGTCCGCTCGCGGTAGCTTTGAATCGAAATGGCGACCTTGTTGACCATGCTGGTGACTTCGGTGGTCGCTTCCCACAACGGTTTGCCGGTTTCTTCACCGATGCAGTGGGCCAGTTCATCCGCGTGGCTCTTCAAGGCAGCAGCAAACGCCTCCAGCACCTGGATACGCTCATCCAGCGAGCGGCGGGCCCAGTCCGGAAAGGCCTGACGCGCGGCCTGCACCGCCGACTCCACCTGCGCCGCCGTGGCGCCACTGCCCGACCACAGCACTTGCTGGGTCACCGGGTTCAACGACTCAAAGAGATCACCCTGACCTTCCAGCCAGCTTCCAGCGATGTACAACGACTTCATTATTTCGACTCCCGAGCAGCGGACAACGCAACGGCGCGCACCTGATCGCCGGCGTTGAGTTGAAGACGTTTGGCAGTCAGCGGATCAACCACCAGGGTGCCCGCGGCGAAGCGCGCCGGCGCAGCAGTGATGCGGCAGTCTTCGCGTTTGCGGTTATGAATGATGAACGGCGTGGCGTCGTCGCCCGGCGTGCCGATGGCCAATACCAGTGCCTGGCTGTCACGGATCGCGCGGATCTTGCCGGTTTCGCATTCAACGGCCGGGCCGGCGTCGAAGATGTCGACGTAACCCTGGTAGCTGAAACCTTCGCTCTTGAGCATCGACAGCGCCGGCTCCGTGTCGGGATGAACCTGGCCGATCACCGCCCGGGCATCCTCCGACAGGAAACAGGTATACAGCGGGAACTTGGGCATCAGCTCAGCGATGAAGGCCTTGTTGCCCACACCGGTCAGATAATCGGCCTGGCTGAACTCCATCTTGAAGAAGTGCCGCCCCAGGCTTTCCCAGAACGGCGAGCGGCCTCGGTCATCGGACATGCCACGCATCTCGGCGATGATCTTGTTGCCGAACAGGTTCGGGAATTCGGCGATGAACAGCAGCCGCGCCTTGGCCAACATGCGGCCATTGAGGCCACTGCGGTAGTCGGCGTGCAGGAACAGCGAACACAGTTCGGAATTGCCGGTCAAGTCATTGGCCAGAAACAGCGTCGGGATTTCCCGATAGATGTTCAGTTCCTGAGAGGCGCTGACCGTCAGGCCGACCCGGAAGTTGTACCAGGGCTCACGCAACCCAACTGCCCCGGCGATGGCGGAAATGCCCACCACGCGACCGTCGTCGTCTTCGAGCACGAACAGGTAGTCCGCATCGCCACGCCCGGCTTCGCCGCGAAAGGTCTTCTCGGCCCAGCCGACCCGATGAGCCAGGCGCTCTTCGTTGGCCGGCAAGGTGGTCAGGCCGGTGCCGGTGCTGCGGGCCAGGGCAATCAGAGCGGGTAAATCGCTGCTGCGTACGGGACGAACGATCATGCTATCTCCTCAAACGGGCCGCTTGCGCCACCCGCGAAACTCAGCTGTAAGGCGTTAAACCGCCACCAGGCGCACGCTGGCACCCTCACCAACGCCCAAGGCTTCGGCCGCGTCCATATCCAGGGTCACCGGTTTGCCAGGCGCGTAGTCGAGCTCCAGCAGAACGGCGCGGTAATCCTGCAACTGGGCGTTGGCCACCAGGTATTGGCGGCCGGCGCCCTTGACGGGCTCGCCGAGCTTGACCGGCACCACGCGGCTCTGGGCAATCGAGCGGATCCCCGAGACACGGGCATGCAGAGTCGGGCCGCCGTCAAAGATGTCGATGTAATGATCGGTCTCGAAACCCTCACGCATGAGGATGTCGAAGGTGATCTGCGCACGCGGATGGACCTGGCCCATGGCTTCCTGGGCGGCGTCCGGCAACAGCGGCACGTAGATCGGGTAATGCGGCATCAGCTCGGCAAGGAAGGTGCGGCTCTTCAGCCCGCACAGGCGCTCGGCGGCAGCGTAGTTGAGGTCGAAGAAATTACGACCGATGGCGTCCCAGAACGGCGAATCGCCATTTTCATCGCTGTAGCCGACGATCTCGGTCACCACCGAATCGGCAAAGCGCTCCGGATGGCTGGCGACGAACAGCAGGCGTCCACGCGAATTGAGTTCAGACCAGGGCGAGCCGACCAATTCCGGCACCACATAGAAGCTGGTCAGCAAGCTGTTACCGGTCAGATCGTGGCACTGGGAGAGCACGTGGATCTTGTTGTGGATCTTCAGCTCACGGGAGGCGTGAACGAACGTCTCGTTGCGAAAGCTGTAGAACGGCTCGGAATAACCGGCCGAGGCAACGATGGCCGAACAACCTGCCAGCTTGCCCGTCGCGCTGTCTTCAAGGACGAAGAAATAGCTTTCTTCGCCGTTGAAGCTGACTTCGGCGGCGAACGAGGCTTCGCTCGCAGCGATCTTGTCGCTCAGGCGTTCCACGTCATCCGGCAAGGAAGTGACACCGATCGGACTGTCTGCAGCCAGACGCTGTACCTCGCCCAGATCCGCCATTTGTGCGGGGCGCATCACCAGCATGGTGTCACTCCTTTACTTGAAATAAATGGTTCGACCCATTGGTCGACACAGAGAAAAAAAACTCAGTGTGGGAGCGGGCTTGCTCGCGAAGGCGGTTTGTCAGTCAACATTTGCGTTGAATGTGATGGCCTCTTCGCGAGCAAGCCCGCTCCCACAATGGATCAGGTCCGGCCTTTAAAAATCAGGCTTGCGTCAGCTTCGCCGCGGCCCGCTCGAAGCGGTCCAGGCCGGCATCGATGTCAGCATCTTCGACCACCAGGCTCGGAGCGAAACGAATCACGTCCGGACCTGCCTGCAGGATCATCAGGCCTTCCTGTTCGGCGGCGTTGAAAATGTCCTTGGCCTTGCCTTTCCAGGCGTCGTTCAGCACACAGCCGATCAGCAGCCCCAAACCACGCACCTGGGTGAACAGGCCGTATTTCTCGCCGATCTGTTCCAGGCGGGCCTTGAACTTGTCGTGCTTGGCTTTGACACCAGCGAGCACCTCAGGCGTATTGACCACATCGATCACCGCTTCGGCCACCGCACACGCCAGCGGGTTGCCGCCGTAAGTGGTGCCGTGGGTGCCGACGACCAGATGCTTGGCCAACGCTTCGGTGGTGAGCATTGCCGCGATCGGGAAACCACCGCCCAGGCTCTTGGCGCTGGTGAGGATGTCCGGGACCACGCCGTAATGCATGTAGGCGAACAGATGGCCGCTACGGCCCATGCCGGTCTGCACTTCGTCGAAGACCAGCAGCGCGTCGTGGGCATCGCACAAATCACGGGCACCTTGCAGGTAACCCAGTTCGGCCGGCAATACGCCGCCCTCGCCCTGGATCGGCTCCAGCACCACGGCGCAGGTCTTGTCCGAAATGGCCGCTTTCAAAGCCGCCAGGTCGTTGTAGGGAACGTGGGTAATACCGGTGATTTTAGGACCGAAACCGTCGGAGTACTTCGATTGCCCGCCCACGTTCACGGTGAACAGCGTACGGCCGTGGAAGCTGTTGAGCGCGGCAATGATTTCGTACTTCTCGCTACCGAAACGATCGAACGCGACGCGACGGGCCAGCTTGAAGGCGGCCTCGTTGGCTTCGGCGCCGGAGTTGCAGAAGAAAGCCCGCTCGGCAAAGGTTGCATTGACCAGTTTATGGGCCAGGCGCAGGGCCGGCTCATTGGTAAAGACGTTGGACACATGCCACAGCTTGTTCGCTTGTTCGGTCAGGGCGGCGACCAGTTTCGGATGCGCATGCCCCAATACGTTGACCGCGATACCGCCGGCGAAGTCGATCAGTTCGCGACCGGACTGGTCCCACACGTGGGAACCGGCGCCACGCACAGGTATGAAAGCAGCTGGCGCGTAGTTGGGGACCATAACCTGATCGAAATCGGCGCGTTGTACGGCGGCTTGCTCAACGGACATCGGAGTCTCCTGAAGAGGAACACCCGCCTGGAACTGGCGAGCGATGAGGGGATTGTAAGGACAGTTTTCAGCCCGGCCTTGTCGCCAAGCGACAACTTCTTATAGCGCCAACCCCCGTTTTTAGCGGGTTTATGGCAATGCGACAAATAGGGTCGCAAAGGCGCAGTTTAAACGTTGTCGCGGGATTTTAGGCGCCGGCGCCGACATTTCCCTCGCCATGCAAAACCTTGTGGCGAGGGGATTTATCTGTGGGAGCAAAGCTTGCTCGCGATGCAGGCGCCTGGGTTCACCAAGGACCGCGTCGCCTGCATCGCGGGCAAGCCTTGCTCCCACAGACCTTGTTCCCCAAGCCTTGCCCCCTAAGCCTTGCTCCCCAAGCCTTGCTCCCACGGATTTTGCTCCCACAGGCTCCTTGGTCACAGGGCAATTGTGCCGGCCCTAGCCGCGTTCGGACGGTACCGACGACAACTCGAATGGGCTGCTGCTGCGCCGCTGGTTGCGGTCTTCCCGGGGCGTGGCGCCGAAGAAGTTGCGATAGGCACTGGAAAAATGCGGCCCCGAGGAGAAGCCGCAGGACAGGCCGATCTGAATGATGGATTTGCTGGTCTGCATCAGCATCTGCCGGGCCTTGTTCAAACGCAGTTCCAAGTAGTACTGGCTTGGCACACGATTGAGGTATTGCTTGAAGATCCGCTCCAACTGGCGACGGGACACGCACACATGCTGGGCAATTTCGTCGGTGGTCAGCGGCTCTTCGATGTTGGCTTCCATCAACAGCACGGCCTGGGTGAGCTTCGGATGGCTGGAGCCCAGACGGTTTTGCAACGGGATGCGCTGGCGCTCGCCACCCTCGCGGATGCGCTCGACCACCAGTTCTTCCGAGACCGCGCCGGCCAGTTCCGCGCCGTGATCGCGCGCCAGCACCGCCAGCAGCAGATCGAGCACCGACATGCCACCGCAAGCGGTCAGGCGATCGCGGTCCCAGTCAAACAGATGGCTGGTGGCAATGACCTTGGGAAAACGCTCGGCAAAGTCGTCCTGCCAGCGCCAATGCACGGCGGCGCGGAAACCATCGAGCAAACCCAATTGGGCCAACGGGTAGACACCGGCGGACAAACCGCCAATCACACAACCGGCACGCACCAGTTGCTTGAGCGCGCTGCTCAGGGGCGGCGCAAGGGTAGTCGGCGGCTCGTCGGCCAGCAGGAACAGTTTCTGGAACCCTTCGAGCTTGCCGGCCCAGGGTTCGCCCGGTAGCTGCCAGGCGCCTTCGGTCTGCGGCTCAGCCTGTAAGAACGACAATTCGTAGACGACATCCGGATGCACCCGCTGAGCAACACGCAAGGCCTCCTCGGCCAGCGCCAGCGTCAAGGCTTTAGTGCTGGGCCAAATCAGGAAACCAATTCGATGGGCAGTCATGGTGGGCAATCCGAAGCGAAAACAGTGTTAAAGCCAAAAGCGGCTGCAACCAAATTAGACCATCTGGCGCGCGGTGCGCAGCATGACCTGAATCAGGTGCGTAACGGGAGCGATTACTTGAGGCTGCCCGAAAGAAATTGTTGCAGCCGCTCCGATTGCGGATTGACCAGCACTTCGCGCGGGTTGCCGCTTTCTTCAACGATGCCTTTGTGCAGGAAGATCAACTGATTCGACACTTCCCGGGCAAAGCCCATTTCGTGGGTCACCACCACCATGGTCCGGCCTTCCAGCGCCAGGGCCTGCATCACTTTGAGCACATCGCCCACCAGCTCCGGATCAAGGGCCGAAGTCGGTTCGTCGAACAGCATGACTTCCGGCTCCATCGCCAGCGCCCGGGCAATTGCCACGCGCTGCTGTTCACCGCCGGACATGTGGCCCGGGTAGGCGTCCTTGCGATGCGCCACGCCGACCTTGTTCAGGTAGTGCTCGGCCTTTTCGCGCGCCTCGGCCTTGGCCACGCCCAGCACGTGCACCGGCGCCTCCATGATGTTCTCCAGCGCAGTCATGTGGGACCACAGATTGAAATGCTGGAACACCATCGACAGCCGCGAACGCATGCGCTGCAGTTGCTTGGGATCGGCGGCCTTCAAGGCACCGTCCTTGCCCGCCACCAGATTCAGCTCTTCGTTGTTGAGCAAAATCTTGCCGGCATGAGGTTGCTCAAGCAGGTTGATGCAACGCAGGAAGGTACTCTTGCCCGAGCCACTGGAGCCGATGATGCTGATCACATCGCCGGCGGCGGCCTTGAGGGACACGCCCTTGAGCACCTCGTGACTGCCATAGCGTTTATGCAGGTCTTGGACTTCGAGCTTGTACATGCGGTCGGTTCTCACAAAACGTCAGTCGTTGAGCAGTCGATCGGATCGATGCGTTATCAGTGCTTGCGCGGGGCCAGGTAACCCAGCCAGCGGCGCTCGGCCAGCTTGAACAGGCGCACCAAAATAAAAGTCAGGCACAGGTAGAAAGCGCCGGCCGTGATGTAAGCCTCGAACGGCAAGTAGTACTGTGCATTCACCGTGCGCGCGGCCCCAGTGATGTCGATCAGGGTCACGATGGAGGCTAGGCTGGTGGTCTGCAACATCATGATCACTTCGTTGCTGTATTGCGGCAGCGCCCGGCGCAGGGCCGATGGCAGCAGGATCCGGCGATACAGCTTGTAGCGCGACATGCCCATGGCCTTGGCCGCCTCGATCTCACCGTTAGGCGTGGCTCGCAGGCTGCCGGCGATGATTTCGGCGGTGTAGGCGCTGGTATTGATGGCAAAGGCCAGGCACGCACAGAAGGTCGCGCTGGACAGCCACGGCCAGAGGAAGCTCTCGCGTACGGCTTCGAACTGCGCCAATCCGTAGTAGATCAAAAACAGCTGCACCAGCATCGGCGTGCCGCGAATCACATAGGTATAGAGCCAGGCGGTCATGTTGACGACCGGCTGCTTGGACACCCGCATCAGCCCCAGGGGCAACGCCGCCAGCAGACCGAAGAACAGCGACAGGGCCAGCAGCTTCAAGGTGGTCAGCAGGCCACTGAAGTACAGCGGCAAGGCTTCATAGATGACGTTGTAGTCGAAGATCATAGATCAGCCGCCCTTACGCCTACCGAATAGCGCTTCTCAAGTTGACGCAATGCCAGCAACGAGACACTGGTAATCACCAGGTACATTGCCGCCACTGCCAGGAAGAAGGTGAAAGGCTCGCGGGTGGCATCCGCCGCCTGCTTGGCCTTGAACATCATGTCTTGCAGGCCCACCACCGAAATCAGCGCCGTGGCCTTGGTCAACACCAGCCAGTTGTTGGTGAACCCCGGAATCGCCAGGCGAATCATCTGCGGCACCATCACCCGGAAAAACACCTGGAACCCACTCATGCCATACGCCATGCCCGCCTCGGCCTGCCCCTTGGGGATGGCCATGAACGCGCCGCGAAAGGTTTCCGACAGGTACGCACCGAAAATGAACCCCAGGGTGCCGATACCGGCCGCCAACGGATTCAGGTCGATGTAATCGTCATAACCGAGCATCGGTGCCACGCGATTGAGCAGGTCCTGGCCGCCATAGAAAATCAGCAGGATCAGCACAAGGTCGGGAATGCCGCGAATGACCGTGGAATACAGGTCACCCAGCCACGCCAGCCAGCGCACCGGCGAGAGGCGCAACGCGACGCCGATCAGCCCCAGGACAATGGCCAGGGCCATGGACGACAAGGCGAGCTCAAGCGTCAACCATGCGCCATCGAGGATGACAGCCCCGTAGCCTTTCAACATGATTCAGGTCCTCGAGAGTGGGATGAAAAAATGGCGCAAACCGCAGAGATCCTGTTGCTTGCGCCATTTCGCACGAGTGGCGGGACGTTGTTACTGGCCGTAGATATCGAAGGCGAAGTACTTGTCCTGGATTTGCTTGTATTTGCCGTTCTCGCGAATGGCGGCAATTGCGCCGTTGATCTTGTCCTTGAGGGCATCACCCTTGCGAACCGCGATGCCTACGCCGTCACCGAAGTATTTGACATCGGTGAAGGCCGGGCCCACGAACGCAAAGCCCTTGCCTGCGTCGGTCTTGAGGAAACCGTCATCCAACAGGGTAGCGTCTGCCACGGTGCCGTCGAGACGGCCGGCGGACAGGTCCAGGTAGATTTCATTCTGCGAACCGTACGGCTTGATCTCGGCACCCAGCGGGGCCAGGACTTCACGGGCGAAGCGCTCGTGGATCGAACCGCGCTGCACGCCGACGTTCTTGCCCTTGAGCTCGGTCAGGCCTTCGCTGACCTGGGTGCCAGCCTTCATCACCAGACGGGCCGGGGTGTTGTAGTACTTGTTGGTGAAATCAACGGACTTCTTGCGATCTTCAGTGATGGACATGGATGACAGGATCGCGTCGATCTTGCGCACCTTGAGCGCCGGGATCAGGCCGTCGAATTCCTGCTCGACCCACACGCACTCGACCTTCATCTCTTCGCACAGTGCATTGCCGATGTCGTAGTCGAAACCGACGATACTGCCGTCCGGGGATTTCGAGGCGAACGGCGGGTAAGCCGCTTCGATACCGATTTTCAGGGGCTTTTCTGCGGCGAATGTCGACAGGGACAGCACGGACAGTGCCAGGGCGCCAAGCAGCACAAGTTTCTTCATCTTGGGACTCCATCGGGAAAGGGCAAAAACGGCAGAGTGAGCAACAGCCCAATATGCGAATGGGTGGAACGAACTTTAGTGCTGCGTCCTAAGAAAGCGTGCGTCAATTCAACGCAGCTCACGACGAGCGAGTGATCGGCATTCTAACGACAGGCCCGAAGCCGATATTTCTTCAATGCGACAACAAATTACAGAAGCACAGAAAACGCGACCTGAGCGCATTGACAGCCCCGCAAATTCATGCAAGAGCAAAAGAAAGGGAACCGATCCATGCTGCAAATAGCGGGCCCATTATTCGCAAACCCTTCTAATCCGGCAAGCACAGCGTGTCGCCTTCTTTCACGAACAGCGAGAAAAGGCCCTGAAACGGGGCATTGCGTTGCACATCGCCCCGTGATGGCGCCTTTGGTTACACATTTGGAAACGTCGGTAACGCTCAGACCCCTCCTACTTTAAACGCCGATATTATTCGAACACCTGTCAGCCGAACACCAAACCCTGTGGCGAGGGAGCTTGCTCCCGCTGGGCTGCGCAGCAGCCCCAAAAGCCAGGCACCGCGCTCATTCAGTCATACCGCGTTGACCGACTTACGACTGCTGCGCAGCCGAGCGGGAGCAAGCTCCCTCGCCACAAAGGCGCCCACTGCCAGGCCACATCGCGCCTCAGCCACCGATAAAAAAAGCCCCACCCGGCAAACGCCAGGCGGGGCTTTTCGGTGTTACGGGCTACCGTCAGGCAACATTCATGGTCTTGTGCGTCTCGATCAGATGCGCCACCACGCCCGGATCAGCCAAGGTAGAGATATCACCCAGCCCATCGTATTCCGCCGTGGCGATCTTGCGCAGGATGCGGCGCATGATCTTGCCGGAACGGGTTTTCGGCAGGCCCGGGGCCCACTGGATCACGTCTGGCGAGGCAATCGGACCGATCTCCTTGCGCACCCAGTTCTTCAGTTCCAGACGCAGGGCCTCGCTGGTTTCTTCGCCGGCATTGAGGGTCACGTAGACATAAATGCCCTGCCCCTTGATGTCGTGTGGCACACCCACCACCGCCGCTTCGGCGACTTTCGGGTGGGCAACCATGGCGCTTTCGATCTCGGCCGTGCCCATGCGGTGGCCGGACACGTTGAGCACGTCGTCCACCCGACCGGTGATCCAGTAGTAGCCGTCCTCGTCACGACGCGCACCGTCACCGGTGAAGTACATGCCACTGAAGGTCTTGAAGTAAGTATCGACAAAGCGGTCGTGGTCGCCGTACAGCGTACGCGCCTGGCCTGGCCACGAATCGAGGATCACCAGGTTGCCTTCGGCCGCGCCTTCCACCAGGTTGCCGAGGTTATCCACCAGCGCCGGCACCACACCGAAGAACGGACGCGTGGCCGAACCTGGCTTCAACGCCGTGGCACCCGGCAATGGGCTGATCAGCACGCCACCGGTTTCGGTCTGCCACCAGGTGTCGACGATCGGGCAACGCTCCTTGCCGACATTCTTGTAATACCAGTCCCAGGCTTCCGGGTTGATCGGCTCACCCACCGAACCCAGCAGGCGCAGACTACTGCCATCGGCGCCTTCGACGGCGGCGGTGCCCGAGGCCATCATCGCGCGGATGGCGGTCGGCGCGGTGTAGAGAATATTGACCTTATGCTTGTCGATGACCTGGGCCACCCGAGTGATGTCCGGGTAGTTCGGCACGCCTTCGAACAACAGCGTGGTCGCGCCATTGGCCAACGGGCCGTAGACGATGTAGCTGTGGCCGGTGACCCAGCCGACGTCGGCGGTGCACCAATAGACTTCGCCCGGCTTGTAGTCGAACACACGCTCATGGGTCAGGGCCGCATAGAGCAGGTAGCCGGCGGTGGTGTGCTGCACGCCCTTTGGCTTGCCGGTGGAACCGGAGGTGTAGAGGATGAACAGCGCCTCTTCGGCGCCCATTTCCTTCGGCGCACAAACGGTGCCGGCCACTTTCATCAGGTCTTCGTACCAGATGTCGCGGTGCTGGTTCCACTTGATACCACCACCGGTGCGCTTGCACACGATGACCTTCTGGATGCTGCTGGTTTCCGGGTTGGTCAACGCATCATCGACATTGGCCTTGAGCGGGATCTTCTTGCCGGCACGAATACCTTCGTCAGCAGTGATCACCACTTTGGATTTGCAGTCGATGATCCGGCCGGCCAGTGCTTCCGGCGAGAAACCGCCGAACACCACCGAGTGAATCGCGCCGATCCGGGTGCAGGCCAGCATGGCGACCACGGCTTCGGGGATCATCGGCATGTAGATCGTCACCACGTCGCCGCGATGCACATCCTGGCCGCGCAGGGCGTTGGCGAACTTGCAGACTTCTTCATGCAGCTCGCGATAGGTGATATTGCGGCTCTCGGCAGGGTCATCGCCCTCCCAGATGATCGCAATCTGATCGCCGCGCTCGGCCAGATGACGGTCGAGGCAGTTGTAGGAAACGTTCAAGGTGCCATCGGCAAACCACTTGATGTCGACATGGTGATCGTCAAAGGACGTCTGCTTCACCGTGGTGAAAGGCTTGATCCAGTCGAGGCGCTTGGCCTGCTCGCGCCAGAAACCATCCGGGTTGACCACCGACTGCTGGTACATGGCCTTGTAGGTCGCCTCGTCAGTCAGCGTGTTAGCCGCTACCTCGGGACGAACGGGATACAGAGAAGCCGCACTCATCTTTCTTACCTCGGTGACATAGTTGTTTTTGTATGTACCCGTTGTAGCCGGGGCAGGCCTATAGAACCATTCGACGATGGTAGTAACAAGTCCCTACAAAATGTCGGTACTAACGTGCAAACCCCTGCCAGCAGGCATTTCCCCTGTGTGGGAGTGGGCTTTCTCCTGAGGGTGGTGGGTCAGTTTGCATTGATATTGACTGACACACCGCCATCGCGAGCAGGCTCGCTCCCACAATTTTTCCATTGAACGCTTACTTTGTGTCCAACGCCGCTCCCCCTGTGGGAGCGAGCCTGCTCGCGATAGAGGCGGCACATCCAACATCGATGGCACAGGCAGCTACCGGACTCTGCAGCGATTATTACCAGATCAACCAACAGTGTTTATCAAAACCCGGTCTTTTTGCGATTAACCCCACCCCCTAAAATCCACCTCGCCAACCGGCAAACACGATTAACGCAACACAGCCCCCACGAAGGCCGTTAATCAACCCTCAAAAAACCTGCTCCACACGCAGCCCCAAAAAGGTTGCGTGACCCCACTCGACCTCAAAAAAGGTGAAACAAATGAAAGCTTTATGGGTTCTGGTCATCGCCGGCCTGAGCGCCACCGCGATGGCAGACGAGGCCCCGACCGACGTTGCACAGCAAAAGCCAGCCATTGAGGAGTACACCTACTCCACCCACCTGGACATCGCCAAAGTCATCTCCATGAGCGATATCCCGAACGTCTGCGAAGTGGTCCCGGCCAAGATGGAATACGACGACTCCCAAGGCCAGCGCCACATCCTGCGCTACAGCGTCATGGGCACCGGCTGCTCGAACGGCTGATCAACTTTAACGAACCAGGAGCAACCTCCATGAACACCAAACTGATCCTCGCCCTGACCCTCTCCGTCCTGGCCGCCCATACCTTTGCCGCCGACGGCTATGACCGCACCGGTTCCGCTGTCGCTGAAGACGGTTACGACCGCACCGGCTCGGCTACCGTCGCTGAGGATGGCTACGACCACACCGGTTCGGCACACATTGGTTGATCATTAATGGCATTTTCCATAGCCCGATTCAGTTCGGGCTTGGTTGTGTCTGTAACCGTCAAAAAGCCCTTGCAAACACAACATGTAGTGCAAAACCGCAAAAAACGCTCGTTTTTTGATCAAAAAATACCGTCACCCGACTCATGCAAAAAAAATCTTCAACGGCCAAAGCCTTGTAAACCCTTGCTCCCACGCGGATATGCCGCCCGCCACCTCCTCCGTGGGCGATTTCGCCGCAGCACGTAGGCAAAAAAGTCCTTATAATGCCGCCTTAAACGGGCCTGCAATATTCCCTTACAGGGAGTCAAACCAGCCTGAAGCCCACGCAGAGGCCCATCGCCTCCTCGCGCTCACAGCCGCTTCAGAACGACCCGTACATTTTTTTGTTTATTGCCTGCGTCAGCTGCTGCAACAAACGATTTTCCAAGATCCACCGCGGCCAGTAGGCCTTCAACGGGCATCTGGCCCTCACGCAGGAGACAACACGTCATGCTGAGCTGGGACGAATTCGACAAAGAAGACGGCGAAGTCGCTGTAAAAGGCGCCAACGCCGGCCACGCTTCTGAAGCCAACATGGACCGCCTCGACAGCGCCGGCGGTGCCGCCGCCCTCGAAGCCCGGGCCGTGACGGCCAGCGACTCGGCCGCGATCGTTCGCGCCAAGGCCGCCCTCGACAAACTCGACGTCGCCGAAGGCCTCGCCGAACTCGAAGGCGCCTCCGCCCGTGTCGCCGTCGATGAAAAGCGCATGATCAACTGCCGCGCCGACCTCAACCAGCTCGTGCCATTCAAATACGACTGGGCCTGGCAGAAGTACCTGGACGGCTGCGCTAACCACTGGATGCCGCAAGAAGTCAACATGACCGCCGACATCGCCCTCTGGAAAACCCCGGAAGGCCTGACCGACGACGAACGCCGCATCGTGATGCGCAACCTGGGCTTCTTCTCCACCGCCGACTCCCTGGTTGCCAACAACCTGGTCCTGGCCGTGTACCGCCTGATCACCAACCCCGAATGCCGCCAGTACATCCTGCGCCAGGCGTTTGAAGAGGCGATCCACACCCACGCCTACCAGTACTGCATCGAATCGCTGGCCATGGATGAAGGCGAAATCTTCAACATGTACCACGAGATCCCATCGGTCGCGAAAAAAGCCGCCTGGGGCCTGAAATACACCCGTTCGATCTCCGATCCGAAGTTCGAAACCGGCACCCCGGACACCGACAAAGAGTTGCTGCGCAACCTGATCGCCTACTACTGCGTCCTGGAAGGCATCTTCTTCTACTGCGGCTTCACCCAGATCCTCTCCATGGGCCGGCGCAACAAAATGACCGGCGTCGCCGAGCAGTTCCAATACATCCTGCGCGACGAATCCATGCACCTGAACTTCGGCATCGACGTGATCAACCAGATCAAAATCGAAAACCCGCACTTGTGGGATGCCGAAATGAAGGAAGAAGCGACCCAGATGATCCTGCAAGGGACCCAACTGGAGATCGAATACGCGCGCGACACCATGCCTCGTGGGGTGTTGGGGATGAATGCGGCGATGATGGAGGACTACCTCAAGTTCATCGCTAACCGTCGTCTGTCGCAGATTGGTCTGAAGGAAGAGTATCCAGGGACGACGAACCCGTTCCCTTGGATGAGCGAGATCATGGACTTGAAGAAAGAGAAGAACTTCTTTGAGACTCGGGTGATTGAGTATCAGACGGGTGGGGCGCTTAGCTGGGATTGATTCGAAAGAAAAATCTTAGCCTGCACGCTTAAATAAAAACCCCGTGAAAACGGGGTTTTTTGTTTTCCATGGAATCAAAACCCCGTTTAATTTCAGGACAGCAAAGCGACCTTTGTCCTACGAAAAACTCAGAATCGTTCCGCATTGACGCCGCATCTCCTCATTACCTATCTTAGTCGCAGGTGCCTAAGAAACGCCCAACGTAGTAGCTGATCGCCAAATATAGAGCCGCATACTGTTCAAGGACGTGTGCAACTCGGTATAGCGAAAGAGCTTGTTGGGATTTTTCTTACACCCTCTACGTCGGGCTCGCGCCGCTAACTTCAATACGTAGAGGTCGTTATGCTCAAGAAGAACCAGCAAGCTCTCCGTACACCTCGGAGATCGATCATGCCTGATGCTTACATGCCGACGGTATTCACTCGCCTAAACCTCCACCTCCACGCCCTCCTCCTGGAAAACCAACCCTGGTTCTGCGCCCGTGACCTCGGCCGATTGATGGGTATGCACCTGAGCGATCGTATGGTCAGCAAACTGGATGAGGACCAGCGGCACGTTCTGTTGATTCGTTATCACGGCCAGCCTGAAAAGCGGCTGATGCTCAGTGAGTCTGGCGTGTACGCCCTGTTGGTTTACCACTACGCGCCGGGGAATCGCTTGTTGCGCGAGTGGCTGACGCATCAGGTGGTACCGGCATTGCGGGACGCCCAGCCCTCCAGTGATACCGAGCGGCCAATGTTGAGCGTTTTGGACTGGCCTGAGATGTCCTTGAGTCTGCTGCATTGGCAAAACGACGGTTGGATTCGGCTTCGGGACATGCCGTATCTGTTGCTCAACCGGACTCGCGGTCGAGCGGTGGCGGCAAAGCCTTGGTGGCGTAGGCTGTTGGAGGTGTTTCACATGTCTGGGCATTCAGTGTCGTAGGACCCTCCGAGCGAAGGCTCTGCTTCTTCTGTAGGAATTTTCGTAGACAGCCGTAATGGCCAGTCAGTATCGTCCGAGGGTTTTTAATCCTCGGCGATTGTATGGATACCCCAAAGGAAAAAAGCGCTTGGAGCGACGAAGAGCTTGAGGCGTCGGTTGATGCTTACTTGAATATGCTCGACCGCGAGTTAAACGGCCAAACCTTTAGAAAGTCGGTGGAGAACCAACTTTTGCGTGATGGGCCATTGAGCAAGCGCAGTGCCTCGTCGGTTGAGTACCGCATGCAAAATATCTCGGCGGTGCTGGAGCAGATGGATTTACCGCGAATCAGCGGCTACATGCCGGCCAAGAACATTGGCGCTGGTGTGGCTCAGCGAATCCGCAAGGTGCTTGCTAATAAAGTGGTGCCTGGGGCGGGAGAATCTGCCCCAACCGCTGATCACAAGACGTTGATCAATCGAGCCGCCAAGCTGCAAAAGAAAGGGCTTAAGATCGAGCCATCAGGGAATCCAAACCCGCAGCAAGTCAGTACGACCACGACGTCTTACGTTCGGGATCCGAAAGTCCGGGCGTGGGTTGCTGAGTTGGCTAAAGGTGTCTGCGAAGGTTGCGGTCAGCAAGCGCCGTTCGAGGTGGATGGGCTGCCGTTTCTTGAAGTGCATCATGTGAAGCACCTGGCTCAGAAAGGGTCGGATAGCATTACCAATGCCGTTGCGCTGTGTCCGAACTGCCATCGACGTTGTCACCTTGCCAGTGACAAGGAGGCCTTCACTTTGTCTTTGTATGAGAAGGTTGGTCGGTTGGTTGCTGAGTGATGAATAGTTAGGTTGGGGCTGCTGCGCAGCCCAGCGGGGATAAATCCCCTCGCCACAGTGTGGTGGCAGGTTTGATTGCCGCGCTGTATCTGAGAATCGCGGGGAGGTTTCAGCGTTTTTTACTGTGTGGGACAGTGGTCTCGGGAAACGTCCAGCTTCTGCTGGACGGAAAAGAATCTACGGAGATATGTAATGGCAAAAAAAATCAAAAGTGACGCCTTCTAGTCGATTCACAGCTCGGCCGAAGCGCTGCTGAAAATCGGCGCTATCGACCAGGCCACTATGCGGGAGTTCGACGAGGCCTGCATGGCTGAGGCTTCTGCTGAAAAATCAGATCAAGAAGATTCGTCTGTACTCAACTCATAGCCGGCCTTCAAAACCTTCGATGATGTCCTTGGGAATGCTGTCAAAATCCGCCGGCATCCGAATCTTCCCCTTCAACCGTCCAGGCCTGCGCGCCTGCGGTGTATCGACATGGGGTAGCAGATTCAGATAGGGCTTGCCGGCCTTGGTTATCACTACCCTGTCGCCCTGCCATGCACGCACACCCAGTTAAAAGAGCTGAGCCTTTGCTTCTTGCAAGGTTACCTGTAGCTGTTCACTCATACGGTCATCCCTTGTCATCATCCTTGGCCTTTGCAGCGTTTGGCAGAGTAGCAACTTTACTGAGCTGTCCTGTGGACTTGCGTTTAGGATTAGCGCCGCGAACGGGCATTTTAGAGTCCATTTTTCGCTGCTCAGGAGGCGGCGAGTAAATGGTTCTGTCAGTCTTGGTCAGCCCAAGGCTCAACCCGAATTTCCTCAGGATGGCGTCGAGGGTGCTGAGGGTCGGATTACCCTTGTCTTTCTCGATCTGGTACAGGGCCTTGGTCGACATCTTGCACATGGCAGCAAAAACGGGGGCTGCTGCGCAGCCCAGCGGGAGCAAGCTCCCTCGCCACGGGGTGGGGTCAGGTCACGGGTTGGTGGCAGGCTTGATGACCGGGTGGTTTTGGGAATCGCGAGCAGGCTCGCTCCCACAGGTTTTTGTGGTGTATTGAAACTTCGAGTGCAACCGGCGCTGCCCTTCGCTATTAATACATTTCCCCCTCATGGACCCGAGCCCCGATGAAATTCGACCTCGCCTACTGCCTCAGCCTCGACGACAAGCTGTCGATCTATGACGTGCGCGATTTGAATTTTGACGAGACGGTGGCGTTCGATTCCGCGAAGGAACAGTTTCAATGCCCCAACGATGCCTGTCGGGCGGCGTTTGATGCGGCGAATGTGTTGGGGACGTTCAACGCCAAGAACGTGAATTACGTGCGCACGCCGCACTTCAAGAACATCCCCAGCACGCGGCATATCGAGGGTTGTCCTTATGTCAGCCTGAAGACTCCGGCGTCGGGCCTGGAGGTGGATGGCGGTGAAACGGATGACGGTCCGGAGGAGCATTTCCCGTCGGAGTTGTTGCTGACTCGGCGTGAGTATGTGCGCAAGCCATCCAGCCCGACGGTGGTGGCGGACGTTCTGCGCGATGAGCGAGAGCCTTCAGCCGCCAATAATGTCGAGCACCCAAGCCGTGACTCAGGGCCGGACAAGACCAGTGTCTTCGCCCATCCGGTGGAGTGTTTTGTGTCGAACTTCGCGGACAAGGAGCTGCTCAAGCGCATGCCGCTGAAGATTGGCGAGCACACGGCGCCCTATGGGTCGTTCTTCAAGAAGATCGAGTACCTGCTGGACAACAAGGGGCTGGTTTACTGGGGCAAGATCAAGGAGATCAAGGATTACACACAAAGCTTTCGCATCGACTTCGAAGCAAAGGTCTGGTTCAAGCAACCGGGCGAGGCGAAGAAGAAGCCTTACTCGGTGAACGTTTACCTGAGCAAGAAGCTGATCGACAACTACCGCAAGCGCAAAGCGTTTCTGGAAGAGATCAAGCACGCCATCGAGAGTGACGCGCCGTTGTATTGCTTCTTTTATGGCGTGACGCCGGAGTTGAAACAGGTGCCGAGCAAGAAAAACCCCGAGCAGACGTTCGGGGTGTTCAGTGCCAATATCGAGAACCTGGATCACTTCATTATTCGGGAAGCGCCGGGGTTGGCCGACAAGTAACTTCGCCTAAGGTAGCTGTAGCGCTAAACCTTCTTCATTGCGCTTCTTGAGCAAGTTGCCGTTCGAACGCCCTTATCTCCCGTACCACTTCCATGCGTCGTTCACGGGCTGCCTGGACGGCGGAATCATCCAGCCCGCCGTAACAGCGCAACCAGTGCACGATCATTTCCTCATCCGGGAAGTAGTAGTCCTTGTGCCCTTTACTGCTTCTCGGGGTGTGGTTCATATCGCCATCGAAGCGGCCCGCGGAGAACTCATCAGAGGGTAACGTTCCCCATTCGGCGGCGCAGTCCTCGAAAATCCAGGAAATTTCGTTGATGTGTTTTTGCGCACCGCGATGACCGCGTTTGTAAAAAACGTACTCACAACAACTTTCCTGGAATCGCTCCATCATCGTTTCGCCATCAACCCAGCGAAGGAGGTCGTGCTGTCCCCCGTCACGCATCAGGCCATTGATCCATCGCTCGGAAAACCGTTGAACAAAGCCTTCGACGTCAGCTTTTTTCGCGTCGGCGAAAATCATGCAGTAACGGGTTTGCACGTGAATGACGAACAACACGTGCTTACGCTGCACAGTGATTGCGTGAACCAGCCACTGTTCGGCGAATTCAGCCACCTCATCGTCTTCAATAACGGACGATGGTGGTTTCTCCACTGGAGTGATTTTCTTGCCTTTGCTCACACGGCTGAAGAAGTTGCTGGCCGCTTCGGTGCAGTTGAAGATCAACATTCAGGTTCTCTGGAAAATGCATGAAAAATACTTATGTGTCTTCGTCAGATATCGACATGCCCCCCTCCTTCACTGGATTTCGAGCAACGCCGTGCGCTGACTTATTGTATCGATATGCCAAGCATCACAATAACCAACAATCCAATATAGACCCAAGCATGCAGCCGATCCGGTATCCGCCCGATCCATGGCGTTGCCAGGCGGATGCCCAGTAGCGCGCCGAGTGTGAGCACAACAAAGGCCATCAAATCTACGTAACCGACAAACCACCGGCCGAAGTCTATCCCGGTGAAGCTGGCCAAAGCCATGTAGGTGACAGTGCCGGCCAGGGCGACAGGCACGCTCAGCGGATTGGCCATCGACGTGGCCTGGGACATGTTCAGGCCACAACGGCGCAGCAGTGGCACGGTCATGACGCTGCCGCCGACGCCCAGCATCGTGGCGATGATTCCGATGGTTGTGCCGCCCAACGCGGTCTCCATTGGTGCCAAAGGTCGTAGGACGGCATCGCTGGCGCGTGTCAGAAAACCGCGCCGTAGCAGGCAATCCAGGATGGTCAGGCCCAGGTAAGCCATGAAGGCGTAGCGGATAACCTCGCCATTCAGCCAAGTGGCGGCCGCTGCGCCGAAGACCGCCCCTAGCGCAATGAAGCCGCCGAACGGCCACAGGTAATGACCCATCAACTGACCGGCGCGGTGGTGCTTTCCGGTGGCGACCAGGGCGTTGACGATCATGACGCAAGTGGAGGTGGCGACGGCAATGTGCATCGCCGATTCACCGATGGCGTCACCCGAGTGATGGGCCATCAGCATGCGATACATCAAAGGCACCACGACAAAACCGCCGCCAAAGCCGAACAGCACCGCCGTTACGCCACTCAGGCAACCGAAGCACGCAAGCAATACATAGAACATCGAGGCGAATCCGTGAAATGGGAGGCGCCCCACGTTAGACAAACAAAGCCTGGCCTGCTCTAGCAAACAAGCCAATAATGTTTGCGTTTACGCCAACGTGAGTAGTCCCTCGATGCGCAACACTTCGATCGATTTATTGGATGCGATACCCAGGGCTGTCGTCGCCATTGGCACCGACTACCCCCACGGACATTTACTGCCCTCGCACCATCATCGCCGGGCGCAGTTGCTGTATGGCGCCACTGGTGTGATGCAGGTCCGCACCGAAGACGGTAATTGGGTGGTGCCGCCGCAACGGGCGGTATGGATCCCGCCCGGGGTTGCCCATGAGGTGCTGATGCTGGGGGTCAGCACGCGCAGCTTGTACATCGAACCGGCCGCGGTGACGGCCATGGACGCCCGTTGCCAGGTCATCAGCGTGTCGCCCCTGATGCGCCAGTTGCTGCTGGAAGCCGTGGAGCTTGTGCCGGAATACGACTTGGCCGGACGCGACGGCGCGTTGATCAATCTGTTGCTGCACGAACTGTTGCGCAGCAGCCATTTGCCGCTGCACCTACCCCTGCCCAAGGACCCGCGGCTGCTCGGCCTGTGCCAGGCGTTTCTGAAAGCCCCTGACGCCCACGCCTCGCCCGCGCAATGGGCGGCGCAGTTGCCTGTCAGCCTGCGCTCGTTCAATCGGCTGTTCAGCCGGGAAACCGGGTTGAGTTTCAGCCAATGGCGACAACAGGCGTGTGTGATGTCGGCACTGTCTCGATTGGTTGTAGGAGATTCGGTAACCCGTATTGCTCTGGATCTGGGCTACGACAGCCCCGCAGCGTTCTCCACCATGTTTCGCCGGGTGCTGGGTCACGCGCCGAGTGCCTGGCTGGAGAAGACCACCGGTCATTGATCAAAAAAATGAGATTGATCAGGACTCAAAACAACTGTACAAAAACACAGTATTTTTTGAATCCACAGCTTTGGAGAACTCCCATGGCCTCGCTCGCAATCAAAACCACTCTGGAACGCATCGCTGTCTATCAATTCACCCCTGCCCACAGCGCGCAGGCTCGAGCCATGCTCGGCTGGAGTGTCGAGGAGTTGTCACGCCAGTCTGGGGTCTCGACCCAGGCCATTCGGCGCTTCGAAGCGGGGGGCGAGCTACTTGATGTCACCCGCCTGGCCCTGGCCTTTCGGTTTGAAGCCGAAGGCCTGGTGTTCTTCCCTGGCTTTGCGCCGGGGCGCGGCATGAATATCAAAGGCGCCACGCCGGATCCAATGGGGCGGCCAGACTACGCCATGATCGAATGATCGATGCGTCGAGGGTCAGGCCATGTCGGGCTGGTCTTGATAAGCCGAGGGTTCCACGTCTAGCCACCAGGCCCGGCCACGTTGCGGCTGCGCGAGGCTGAAGGCTTCACCCATTTGCGGGGTGGTGATGCAGACGTTGCGCTCCCAGGCCAGGGCCAGGATGCGATCGAAGGGTTCGTACCAGGCATGCATCGACAAATCGAACGTGCCGTTGTGAATCGGCAGCAACCAGCGCCCCCTGAGGTCGATATGCGCTTGCAACGTTTGCTCCGGCTGCATGTGGATGTGCGGCCATTCGACGTTGTAGGCGCCGGTTTCCATCAGCGTCAGGTCGAATGGGCCGTATCGCTCGCCAATGCGTTTGAAGCCGTCGAAATAACCGGTGTCGCCGCTGAAGAATATCCGGGTGGCGCCATCGATCATCACCCACGAGGCCCATAACGTGCTGTTACCGTCGAACAGGCCACGACCGGAAAAATGCTGGGAAGGTGTGGCGATGAACTCGATACCTTCCACTTCGGTGCCCTGCCACCAGTCCAGTTGACGCACCTTGCTGGCGTCGATGCCCCATTTGATCAGGGTGTCGCCCACCCCGAGAGGGGCCAGGAAATACCGGGTCTTGGCGGCAAGTTGGAGGATGGCCTGATGATCGAGATGGTCGTAGTGATCATGGGAGAGGATCACCGCCTCGATTGGCGGCAGCTCTTCCAGGCTGATCGGCGGCTGATGAAAACGCTTGGGGCCAGCCCATTGCACGGGGGAGGCGCGCTCGGAAAAAACCGGGTCGGTCAGCCAGAATTTGTCTCGCAGCTTGAGCAGCACCGTGGAATGCCCGAGGCGGAAGACGCTGTTGTTCGGCGCGGCCAGCAGGTCGGCGCGCGTCAGCGGTTGTACCTCGATGGTGCCCGCAGGACGGGTGTTGCGCGGTTTGTGAAAGATCATGTTCCACATGATGCGTAGCATCTGGCCGAGCCCTTGGCGCGGTGTAGGTGCGTGGTTACGGTACTTCCCTTGTTCCTGCCGGGATGAAGGAAGCACCGCAGGGCTGTCAGTCGAAGAAAAAATGGTCATGATGCGAAAACTCCAAGGACGTCGTCGCAATTGCGCTTCGCCGTTGTGGGACGCTAATGGCCGTTGCATGCACGCTCAGCCGCTTGAGTCGAAACTACACTACTCGGTGTAGTTTGTAGATTGCAGCAATCCCGGGAGCAAGTAAACTGCCAAGTGTAACTTCCCTTCTCCAGATGATGATTAACATGACCGTACCGCTGCAGCGACTCACCGAGCGAAAACGCGAATCCATCCTCCAGGCCGCGATTGCCGAATTCCGTAGCAGCGGTTTCGAGATCACCAGCATGGACAAGATCGCGGCGACGGCGGGGGTATCAAAGCGCACGGTGTATAACCACTTCCCCAGCAAAGAGGAGTTGTTTGCGGAAATTCTGAATCGATTGTGGAACAGCATTACCGCAGAACAGGACATGGCCTACAGCCCGGAGCAGCCCCTTCGTGAGCAGCTTCGGAAACTGCTGCGAGCCAAATTGCACATGCTGGCGGACGATAATTTTCTCGACTTGGCGCGCATCGCCATTGCCGCGACGATTCATTCGCCCGAGCGGGCCCAGGATATGGTTGCGCGCATGGGTCAGCGCGAAGAAGGCCTGACCGTCTGGATTCGTCAGGCCCAGGCTGATGGCCGATTGAAGGCCGTGGAGCCGGCGTTTGCCGCCCAGCAGATGCATGGCCTGATCAAGACGTTCGCGTTCTGGCCCCAAATTTCCATGGGCCAGCCGTGCCTGACCCAAGATGAACAGATTCAGGTGATTGAATCGGCCCTCGATATGTTCCTGGCTCGCTACCAGCGCTGAATATCAACGTAACCGCAGGTTGCGCCCCAGTTCATCAAACAGCGTCACTACTGAACGCAGCGCACGGCAGTCCGGCCGGGTCAGCAACCAAAGGGCCGTGTCATACCCCGCCAGCGGTTCGCCAATGGGTATCAGCCCCTTGTTTTCGCCGATTAGAAAGTCCGGCAACGCCGCAACACCCAGCCCGGCGCGAACCAACTCGGTGACCGAGAGCATGCTGTTGCAGCGATAAGCCGGCACGACGCCGGGTAGATGCTGGCGGCGCCAAGCCACAGAGGGGTGATCGGGGAGAAAGTCATCCGGCGCGATCCAGATCATGGCGGCCAGATCATCCCGTTCCAGCGATTGCAGATAAGTTGCACTGGCACATACCCGATAAACCACATTGCCCAGATGCCGCCCGACCAGATGTTCCGGCGGCGTACGGGTCAGTCGCAACGCGATGTCGGCGTCGCGGCGGCTCAGGTTGGCGAAGTCGTTCGAGGTGCTCAGCTCAAGGGACAGCGCCGGGTAAGCAGGCATGAACCGCGCCAGAGCCGGTAGCAACAACGCTTGCAGAACCGAGTCGGTGCAGGTCAGGCGCACCGTGCCGCTGACGACCTCACCGCCCTGCTCCACCCCAATACGTGCAGCCTCCAACGCCTGCTCGGCGCGTTCGGCCTGCTCAGCCAGCGCCTGGGCCAGACTCGTGGGCAAATAACCTGCACGGCTTTTTTCGAACAAGGGTTGGCCCAGGGCGGCCTCCAGCCGACGTACCGAGCGGAAGACCGTGGACACATCCACGTGCAGCAAGCGCGCGGCCCGGGCCAGCGAGCCGCCACGGACCAGCGCCAGGATCAGGGACAGATCGGGATAGTCCAGACGATAGTGCGTCGGTGCATTGATCACTTGGGTAAACGCCAATATTGATTGCGCGAGCGCCAATTTATAGTGACGACCAGGAATCAACAAGCGGCGAGCCTCTCTCATGGAAAACCAACGTTCTTTGCACATCGCCCTGGTCGGCGACCACGACCCTCAAATAACGGCCCATCAGGCAATCCCCATCGCACTCGAGCTGGTCGGCAAACAAACCGGTCATCACATTGGTTTTCAATGGCTGGCCACCGACCTCATCACCGACAGCGCCGTCCTGAATGATTTTGACGGGGTCTGGTGCGTGCCCGGCAGCCCTTACCGAAACGAAAGCGGCGCCCTGCAAGCCATTCGCTTTGCCCGCGAACAGCGCCGTCCTTTCCTCGGCACTTGCGGCGGCTTTCAGCATGCCGTGCTGGAATACGCCCGCAATGTGATGGGCTGGGCCGATGCCGCCCATGGCGAAACAGCTCCCGAGGCTGAACGGCCATTGCTGACGCCGTTGAGCTGTGCCTTGGTCGAAACCATCGACAGTCTTGAGCTTGACGCCGATTCGTTGATTGCCAAGGCCTATGGGCGCCTCACGGTTTTCGAAGGTTATCGGGTGTAGCTTTGGGGTCAATCCACAGTTTGAGCGGGATTTGCTGAGTGACCGTTTGCACGCGGTGGCCCGGGATTCGGCTGGCGATTTACGGGCCGTGGAGCTGGACGATCATCCTTTTTTTGTCGCGACTCTGTTTCAGCCTGAGCGCGCCGCGTTGGAGGGACGTGTGCCGCCGCTGGTCAGGGCGTTTGTCGAGGCTTGCCGAAGGACAGCATCATGAGCACCCCGTATTACGCGGTAATTTTCACCTCCCTGCGCACTGAGGGGGACCAAGGTTACGCCCACGCCGCTGAGCGCATGCTTGCCCTTGCACGGGAGCAGCCGGGGTTTCTCGGCGCCGAATCGGCCCGTGGCGAAGACGGCTTGGGCATCACCGTGTCCTACTGGAGCAGCGAAGCGGCGATCCTGGCCTGGAAGCAGCACCCCGAACACAGCGCAATCCGCGAACGCGGTCGCTCGACCTGGTACGCCCATTGCCACACGCGGGTGTGCAATGTCGAACGGGACTATGCCTTCCAGCGCCAGCCCTGACGCCAGCCTGCACAACCTGCTCGCGAAAGCGCTGGGCCAGCTTGCATCCTTGCTGAATGTGCCGCCGCCATC
>NZ_JAKNQY010000013.1:0-93620 GCF_024494355.1 Pseudomonas sp. Q11
AGCCTTGCTCCCACACCGGTTTTTCAGGGTTAACCGATTCGGTATCCACCGCAAACCCCTTGTGGGAGCGGGCTTGCTCGCGAAAGCGCTGGGTCAGCTTGCATCCATGCTGAATATGCCACCGCCATCGCGGGCAAGCCTTGCTCCCACACCGATTTTTCAGGGTTTACCGATTCGATGTTCACCGCAAACCCCTTGTGGGAGCGAGCCTGCTCGCGATAGCGGTAAGTCAGCCTGCATCCATCCTGAATGTACCGCCGCCATCGCGGCCAAGCCTTGCTCCCACAGGGGTTTCTCACCCAATTCATAATCGGCGTGGCTTCAGCCTTCCACCAACTGCCGCACCGCAACAATCTCCGGCAGGTCGCTGCGGGCCATGTACACCCGCAACGGTTCGGTGAGGTTGATCCGGTCGTCGATGTTCTGGTCCAGCAGCAACTGGATGCGCTCGCGACTCAGGGCCATGGTGCCGTCCGCCGCTGGAACCCAGACAAATTCGCAGGTGGGGATGATGCCGTCGTCGGCCACGTCCATGCCAAAGGCATCTTCGCTGAAGCGCACGATGTACTGGCCGGTTTTGCGGTTCAGACCGACAAAACCCTTGAGCTGGTCGGCGGCCTGGCAGATGAATGTCGAAGTGGTGCGCATGGTAAACCTCATGGATGCGTCCCGCAGGACGTCTGATCGATGGTTTACACGCAAGGCAAGTGGACGCTGTCTTCGGGTTTCCCTCTGCCGGGGAAACTGGTGCGGCCAAGCGTACTGCAAAGCGACCTGGAAAAGCGTGGGAAAAATCTGCTTTGCGCATTTTTATGTCGGTATAGCGATAGCGCCAGAAACGTTCAGTTGTTAAAAGAGAGGTCTTTGCGAAACCCACGAAAGGATCTCGAGCATGCCCGTCACCTTCACTCGTAGCGCCCTGATGCTGAGCCTGTTGCTTGGCTTCGGCCAGACACAGGCCGGCGAAGCCGCGCCCCCCAAGTCCCTCGCGGCCCTTCAAGGCATTCCTCACCCTGCGGTCATTGCCCACCGCGGCGCCTCGTTTGACGCACCGGAAACCACCGCCGCCGCCTACAAACTGGCCCGCGACCTGGGCGCCGATTACCTGGAACTGGACCTGCAACGCAGCAAGGACGGCGTACTGTTCGTGCTGCACGACGACAGCCTGCTGCGCACCACAGATGTCGCGACCAAGTTTCCCGAGCGCAAGGACAGCACTGCCAACGAATTTACCATGGCGGAACTCAAAACCCTCGATGCCGGCAGCTGGTTCAACGCCGCCTACCCGGACCGTGCTCGCCCGTCGTTCGTGGGCCTGAAAATTCTGACCCTTGATGAAGTCATCAACATCGCCGAAGGCAACCCGCTGCACAAACCGGGGCTGTACATCGAAACCAAGGAACCGAAGCTGTTCCCTGGCATCGAGCGCGATCTGAAGGATAAATTGCAGGACCGCGGCTGGTTGAGCCCGGCGGGTTCCAAGCTCGCCAAACGCGCCACCGGTGTAGGTCAGGGCAAAGGCAAAGTAGTCTTGCAAACCTTTGAAAAGAGCAGCCTCGAATTGCTGCAAAAAGAAATGCCGAACGTACCGAAGGTGCTGCTGTTATGGGTGGGAGATGGCTACATCGAGGCCAAGTCGAAGGTGACGTTTGCCGAGTCCGGCGAAACGGACAAGGCGGCCTATTACGCCCAACAGCAGCCCAAGGATAAGGCCGAGTTTGAACAATGGGTCCAATTCGCCAAGGCACAAGGCGCGATCGGCACCGGGCCGTCCGCCGCGCTGACTCACGGTGGCAGCCAGAGTTATTCGGACCTGGTGCAGCCGTGGATGAACCAATACACCCATGACCAAGGTCTGTTGGTGCACGTCTACACGGTGGATGAAGCGGTGGACTTCAAAAAAGTGCTGGAGGCCGGAGTGGATGGCATTTTTACCAACCGCGCTGGTGAACTGCTCAAGTACTTGAAGCGTCCCGAAACAGGCAGCGTGGCGCAGATACTGAAGAACAACGGTTACTGAATTAAGGGTGAATTAAGTTGCCACAGTTAATCTGAACGCACTTAAACGACACACCCTTAATCACAGCAAGGAAAGACCCCATGAAAACTTTGACTGCCCTGTTCACCGCCGCCGCCCTGACCCTCACCGCTGGCCTGGCCCAGGCTGATGTTCGAGTGGACCAGATCCCTCAACTGGTCAAGGAGGGCAAGATCAAGTCGCTGGAATCGATGAATGAAGCGGCCCTGAAGTTGCACCCGGGCTCCACCATCACCGACACCGACCTGGATAACCACTTCAACGGTTATGAATATGAAGTTGAACTGAGAATGGCCGATGGCACAGAGTGGGATGTAGACTTTGACGCCACTACCGGCAAAGTCCTGAGCGACAAACAAGACCGTTAATGGGTCACTCACATGAGCCGCGCAACCTTAGGGTTGCGCGGCTTTTTTGCATCTATCGACAACTACCGCTAACGACCGTCAGGCACTCAACCGCGCCGTCACTTCATTCAACTGCCCCGACAATCCGTGCAGGTTCCGACTCGCGGCTTCGGTGCGCTGCACATTGTCCAGGTTAGTGCTGGCGATGCAGGTGATTTCGGTCAGGTTACGCGAGATGTCTTCAGCCACCGAGGTCTGCTCTTCTGCGGCAGTGGCGATCTGGCGGTTCATGTCGCGAATCGCTTCCACAGCCTGGGTAATGCGTTCGAGCATTGCACCGGCCTGAGTCACCTGCTCCACGCTTTCTTCACTGCGCGACTGTCCGCTCTCGATGGCCTGGGCCGCGTCCACCGCACCGGTTTGCACGGTCTGGATAATCTGGTTGATCTCGATGATGGACGAGGCGGTGCGCTGGGCCAGACTGCGCACCTCATCGGCAACCACCGCGAAACCGCGTCCGGCCTCACCGGCCCGGGCCGCTTCGATAGCAGCGTTGAGGGCCAGCAGATTGGTCTGCTCGGCGATACCGCGGATCACTTCCAAAACCTTGCCAATGCGCCCACTATCGGTTTCCAACTGACGGATGACCGTGGCGGTGTTGGCGATTTCACCGCGCATGCGGGTGATGGTGTGAATGGTCCCTTGCATGACCTTCTCGCCCTGCTGCGCCGAATGATCGGCGTCATCGGCGGCCCGTGCCGCGTCGGCGGCATGGCGGGCGACTTCCTGGGCGGTGGCGGACATTTCGTTCATCGCCGTCGCCACCTGGTCGGTGCGTTCGAATTGCTCGCTGGTGCCTTGGCTCATCAGGCTGGCGATGGCATTGAGCTCACCGCTGGCACTGTCCAGTTCCGTCGCACTGCGTTGCAGACGCGTGAAGGTTTCGGCGAGAAAGTCGCGCAGGGTATTGGCGGCCAGCGCCAGGTCACCCAATTCGTCCTGCCGGTTGCTGACCACCCGCTCGGCGAAACGCCCGCGACTCAGTTGAGTCACGTACTCGATCAGGTTGCGGATCGGCTGCACCAGATTGCGATTGACCAGCCACAGGCTGAACAGCCCGATCAGCAGGCCGGAAACCAACATGATCACGGTGCCCAGCATAATCGTACGATCGGCACCGGCGCTGATCTGCGCCGATTGCTCGCTGGCAAGTTTGCGCAGTTCCACCACCAACGCGCTCATCTGTTCACTGGCGGCACGGTCCACGCCTTTGACCGCCGCATCACCCGCCGCCGCATCGCCGCCCGCCGTCACAAACGCATCACGGCCCTTCTGGTAGGCCACACCCAGTTGGAGATGTTCGTCTCGCAGCCCCTCAATCCGGGTCTTGATGGGCATCGCAACCCCTTCGAGCCCGATCAACTGGCCAAGAATGCCCTGGACATCGTGCTGGCGATCCTCGAACTGCTTCCAGTATTTAGCCAGGTCCGCCGGCTGCTTGCCGCGCAGCAGAACGTTTTTCCACTCCTGGACCTGCACCTTGAATTGCAGGTTGGCCTCGTCGATCAACTGCGACGCACGCAACGGGCCATCGATCAGGTTGCGATAATTCTGGACGCCGTTGGAAAGGAAATGGAAAGACGCCAGGGCAATCAGCAACATTGCCAGCAGGCTGCCACTGAGCAAGGCGAGAATCTGCGCTCTCAGGGATTTTTGTAGAAACATGGAGGGAAATCTCTTGAAAAGAAGAAGAGCCAAGCTCCCGGACGACACTTCCCGACCTCCATGTTCGTGGTGTGCAGTGTCGTAACCGAATGCGGGATATGTACACGCCATCGACCCGCCGGGCGCATTCTTGAGCCTTCGCGACGATCGGTAGCGGTCGTTTGGTGATTGGACATGTCCTGTCCAGACAAGCCCTTTTGTCGCCACAACGGAACTTAAAAGTCTTTTTGTCATTTTTTCTGCTGTATCCTGCCCAAGCTTTGTAAAAGCGCGGATCTACCAGATCTACCAACAGACTTTGCGAGGAGCGCGATATGCACGAGATTCCTAATCTCCCCTTCCCTAGCCTGCACGAAACTGAGCAGACGACCACGCTACAAGCCGGGGGGCAACCAGACGCCCAGCAACCCGAGCCCGAAGAAGCCACTGAACGCCGCCAGGCCGACAGCGAAGACTGATTCACCCGCACGACCAGACCGTGTGGAAAGCGCTAAGATGCGCTTTCCACACTGCCTGAATCCTGAGCCCACACCATGACCGATGACCCCGCATTCAGCGAAGCCCAAGCCAGCGTTCTGATCGGCACTGCCGAAAAGATGGTGGATATCTGGACGCGCCTTTCCCCCGAGAAACAAGCCGCGCTGCTGGCACGTTTCGGCACTGAAGAAAACGCCCTCGCCGCATTGGTCACCACGCATCTGGTGGCCGGACAAGACGACAACCCAACGCCATCGGGCAAATAGTTCTACTTTTCCACGCTTCACGGTCGTGGGCACCGCTATCATAAGCAGCCTATCTATCCTGCTGCTCCGTGGACCCTCTACCCATGCCAGATACCCAGCGCCCCTTGGCGGTCACGCTGCAAGTCGTTTCCATCGTTCTGTTCACTTTCATTGGCTACCTGAATATCGGCATTCCCCTCGCGGTGCTGCCGGGGTTCGTCCACGGCGAACTGGGTTTTGGCGCGGTGATCGCCGGGCTGGTGATCAGCGTCCAGTACCTGGCCACCCTCCTCAGCCGTCCTTATGCCGGACGGATCATCGACAACCTGGGGAGCAAGCGTGCGGTCATGTTCGGTCTCGCGGGTTGCGGGCTGAGCGGTGTGTTCATGCTGGCGTCCGCCTGGACGTCAAACCTACCGACTCTGAGCCTCATCAGCCTGCTGATTGGCCGCCTGGTGCTGGGCAGTGCGGAAAGCCTGGTAGGCTCGGGATCGATTGGCTGGGGCATCGGCCGGGTCGGCGCAGCGAATACCGCCAAGGTGATTTCCTGGAACGGCATCGCCAGCTACGGTGCGCTGGCGATTGGCGCGCCGTTGGGGGTGTGGCTGGTGAAATCCCTGGGACTGTGGAGCATGGGCGTCAGCATTATCTTGCTGGCGCTGCTGGGGCTGGCGCTGGCCTGGCCGAAAACGGCGGCGCCTATTGTCACGGGCGAACGGTTGCCATTCATGCACGTTCTCGGACGAGTCCTGCCCCATGGCTGCGGCCTGGCCCTGGGCTCCATCGGTTTTGGCACCATCGCCACGTTCATCACCCTGTATTACGCCACGCAGCAGTGGGACAACGCAGTGCTGTGCCTGAGCCTGTTCGGCGCCAGCTTCATCGGCGCGCGCTTGCTGTTCGGTAATTTGATCAACCGCCTGGGCGGCTTCCGGGTGGCGATTGCCTGCCTGTCGGTGGAAACCCTGGGCCTGTTGTTGCTATGGCTGGCACCGGATGCACACTGGGCCTTGGCCGGCGCGGCATTGAGCGGTTTCGGTTTTTCCCTGGTGTTCCCGGCGCTGGGGGTGGAAGCAGTCAACCTGGTCCCGGCCTCCAGCCGTGGCGCAGCGGTGGGCGCCTATTCGTTGTTCATTGACTTGTCCCTGGGGATTACCGGGCCGCTGGCCGGTGCGATTGCCGCAGGTTTTGGTTTTGCTTCGATCTTTTTGTTCGCCGCGCTGGCGGCCTTGGGCGGGTTACTGCTGAGTCTCTACTTGTACCGCCAGGCGCCTAAGTATCGCCAGGAACGGGAGGAAAACTAGAAGTCCACCTTGCCGCGCCCGGCTTTGATCGAACCGCGCTTGGTCTTGGATTCCAGACGACGTTTCTTCGAGCCCAGGGTCGGTTTGGTCGGGCGGCGCTTCTTCTCGACCTTGGTGGCGTTGAGGATCAGCTCGGTCAGACGCTCCAGGGCATCGGCCCGGTTCTGTTCCTGGGTGCGGTATTGCTGGGCCTTGATGATCAACACACCGTCGCTGGTGATGCGACTGTCGCGCAGCGCCAGCAACCGCTCCTTGTAGAAATCGGGCAAGGACGAGGTCCCGATGTCGAAGCGCAAGTGCACGGCGCTGGAGACCTTATTGACGTTCTGCCCCCCGGCGCCTTGGGCGCGGATGGCCGTCAACTCGATCTCGGCGTCCGGGATGTGCACAGTGTTGGAAATCGCCAGCATGGGAAAAGAAGTCCGGTATCAGGACCCACAGGATACTCGAAACCGCCGGAATGAGGCCTGTGAGAGCCTGACCTGTGGAGAGGCCTGTGGGAGTCTGACCTGTGGAGAGGTCTGTGGGAGTCTGACCTGGGGGGAGGTCTGTGGGAGCAAGGCTTGCCCGCGATGAACGGTAATGCGGTTTACCGATAGATCGCGGTGACTGCATCGCGGGCAAGCCTTGCTCCCACAGGTTCTATTCCCATAGGTTCTATTCCCATGGTTTTGTTCCCATGGTTTTGTTCCTTCCTTGAACAACAAACCCGGCACTTGGCCGGGTTTGTTGTATTCAAGGATTACTTACTTGGCAGCCGCCGCCACAGCCATGGCCTGCCGGGCACTGCGCTTGTTCTTGATCAGGTAGCACACCCACATGAACACCAGCCACACCGGAATCGCGTAGACCGACATCTGGATGCCGGGAATCAGCAACATCACCCCAAGAATGAACACCACGAACGCCAGGCAGACGTAGTTGCCGTACGGATACCACAGCGCCTTGAACAGCGGTGTCTGGCGGGTCTGGTTCATGTGTTGGCGGAACTTGAAATGCGAATAGCTGATCATCGCCCAGTTGATCACCAGCGTCGCGACCACCAGCGACATCAGTAACTCCAGCGCGTGCTGCGGGATGAAGTAGTTAAGCAGCACCGCCACCAGCGTGACCGCCGCCGAAGCCAGGATCGAACGCACCGGCACGCCGCGCTTGTCGATCTTGGCCAGGGCCTTGGGCGCATCGCCCTGTTCGGCCATGCCCAACAGCATGCGGCTGTTGCAGTAGGTGCCGCTGTTGTACACCGACAGCGCCGCAGTCAGCACTACGAAGTTGAGGATGTGCGCCGCAGTATTACTGCCCAGCATCGAGAACACCTGCACGAACGGGCTACCGCTGTAGGCATCGCCAGAGGCATTAAGTGTGTTCAGCAGGCTGTCCCAGGGGGTCAGGGACAACAGCACCACGAGGGCGCCGATGTAGAAAATCAGGATCCGGTAGATCACCTGATTGATGGCCTTGGGGATCACGGTTTTCGGTTTGTCGGCCTCGGCGGCGGTGAAGCCGAGCATTTCCAGACCACCGAAAGAGAACATGATGATCGCCATCGCCATCACCAGACCGCTCACGCCGTTGGGGAAAAATCCGCCGTGAGCCCACAGGTTGGTCACCGAAGCTTGCGGACCACCATTGCCGCTGACCAGCAGATAGCTGCCCAGGGCAATCATGCCGACAATCGCCACGACCTTGATGATCGCGAACCAGAACTCGGCCTCGCCAAAGACTTTGACGTTGGCCAGGTTGATGACGTTGATCAGCACGAAAAACGCTGCCGCCGAAGCCCAGGTCGGGATGTCCGGCGCCCAGTAGTGGATGTACTTGCCGACCGCGGTCAGCTCGGACATGCCCACCAGAATATAAAGAATCCAGCAGTTCCAGCCCGACAGGAAGCCGGCGAAACCGCCCCAATACTTGTGGGCAAAGTGACTGAAGGAGCCGGCCACCGGCTCTTCGACAATCATCTCGCCCAACTGGCGCATGATCATGAAGGCAATGAAGCCGCAAATGGCGTAACCGAGGATCATCGACGGGCCGGCTGACTTCAACACCCCCGCCGAGCCGAGGAACAGGCCTGTACCGATCGCGCCGCCGAGGGCGATCAGTTGAATGTGTCGATTTTTCAGGCCACGTTTCAGCTCGCCTGAATGCGTATTTTCTACAACGGTCATGCGTCACCTGTTTGTTTTTATCTGTGACGAAATCGAACCCGACACGCTTATGGCATGGCGGAGTGAACAAGGCGGATAACCTTGAAAATGCGTGGGTACGCGAAGGGTCACAGTAAAACGCGGCGCATTGTACACTGCCGCCCTCCTGCTGCCAGACACCACCGGATCAGCGTCTCACCCCGCACTTGGGTATGGCGCGCATCTGACCCTTCCCGTTGGCCTGAAACAAGCGCTGCGAAGTATCAAAAAACTCGTCAAACCGATGCCCTCGGAAGCTTTTTCTTACAGTCATCCTAAACGCCGATAGAGAGCCGCTCACAAGGCAACAATCGTCAACATTCCTTTACGATGCGTAACGCAAGCTTTCCAAGTAGGAAATTTCCGTAGCCTGACTGCAAATTGACGGTAGGTAGCTACCTATTTAAAAAAACACCCAGGCGGCTGTTTTTGAATGAGTAATTTCCCAGGAAAAAATGGAATAAAAAGTTCAAACGAAAAAAATAATTTATTTTTTTGCATTCCAAAAAACCCTCGACTAGGTTTTCAGCGACTTGCCAAGGCGTCGTGCTGGCAAGTTGTGCGGAGCCGATTCCGGTCAGTTTTCAATCGCGGAGTCGACCCCGCAACTTTCCGTAAAAGTCATCTAGGAGATTCACTATGCAAGCACTGGACAAAGACTTGGAAACCGAACTGCAACTGGACGAATGGTTTGAAGCACCGACCCATGAAGCCGCCGTTGAAATGATGCAAGCCGACGCCGTCGTTCCGTTCGGCACGGCGATGTGGCCCCTGTAAACACTACCCGGCGGAGGTGATCCGGCCGGTCGGCTCCGCCACTTTGCAGATTTTCAGGGAAGCCAAGACCACTGTCAGGGAAGAATAAGCATGGACACACAACGAGCCATCTCACATTTCCTTTACTACCTCGAACACCATCCTGCCCTGGCTGGCATTCAGCCTGCCAAGGTATTGCTCGGCCACACGGCCGACTACGAAGCGCTGACCGGCGCCATCGCCGAACAGGCTGGCAGCGGTTCCCCCTTCCGGTTCAGCGCCATGCGCCTGGACCTTGAATCCACGGAGCGACTGTCCAAGGCCATTGCCGACAGCGATCTGTACATTTTCTTCTATGACTCTTCCACCCTGCCCAACCCACGCCCCGACGGCCCGGACTTTGTCCGCGCGCTGCAAGGCGTGATGGCGGACAACTGGAAGAAATCGCTGCTGTTCAAGGACTACGGCGATTATTTCTACGACACCTTCAGCGTGATTCCTCAGCGCATCGCCGGGCTCAACAGCCACCTGATCCGACGCATGTCCCAGGCGACGACCTTGAGCTTCCAGGATGACCACGGCTCGTATTTCGATACCGCCCTCAACAGTGTCAGGAAGTGGACCGACATCAACGGTCTGGGCAACTATGACCTGGCCCCCGGCGAAATCGCCACCCACAGCGACACCATTAACGGTCAGGTGAAGTTCGTCGGCACTTTCCTGAGCACCATCCCGTTCGCGCGTAAATACGGTGTGCTGCAATCGCCGCTGGAGTTGTGGATCGAAGACTCCACCATCCAGAAAGTCGCCAGCGATGTGCCGGGCCTGGAACACGACTTCAACAAGTACCTGGACGCCAACCCGTCCAACCGGCGCATCGAGGAACTGGGCATCGGCACCAACGAAGGGGTCAAGAGCCTCTATGCCCGCAATGCCGGTTTCGAGGAGCGCCATTGCGGCCTGCATCTGGGGCTGGGTGGCGGGGCCAAGGGCAGTCATCACCTGGATCTGATTTTCGAAAGGGGTGTGCTGGCGCTGGATAACGAGCCGATGTTTGATGGGCGGTTTGTGCTTTAGGGGCAGCTTCAAGCGGCAAGCTTTGAGCCGCAAGAAAAGGCGGGCGACCTTGGGATGGTAGTGGGGCTGCTGGCCCCATCGCGAGCAGGCTCGCTCCCACAGTTGATCTTCGGTAATGGAAAATTTGTGGTCGACACCGTCCCAGTGTGGGAGCGAGCCTGCTCGCGATGACGGACTCACCAGCACTGCATCACTAAAAACAGACAAAAAAAAACGCCAACCCAACGGTTGGCGTTTTTTCTTGCAGCTTGCAGCTAGAAACTCACAACTGCCTCACTCCGGCTTACGACGCCCAAACCCCGGACGCTGCCCCGACCCCGCCGGAGCACCGCGGCGTTTGCCCGATGGCGTGTCGCGATCGACCAGGACGATGCCCGGGCGTTTTTTCGGTGCGGGCTTGGCCGGACGCTTGGTGTCGGCCGGGCGATCCGCTACCGGCGTACCACGACCGGCCGGAGCACCGCGACCTTCGCCGCGCTCGGTACGACCGTTGGCCGGACGTGGCGTGCGCGGGCCGCGTTCGCCGTCCTGGCGTGGCGCAGGCTTGCGGGCCGGGCGTTCGCCTTCGATCTGCGGCTCGCGGGACGGACGCGGACCTGCGGCCGGGCCATCTGCGGCCGGACGCAGCGTACGCACGCGCTCGGTCTTGCCCATCGGACGCGAGGATTTACGCTGCATGCGCTCCAGCTTGTCCTTGCTCTTGGCGGTCATCTGCGGCATCGCCACCGGCTTGAGGCCGACTTCGGCCGCCAGGATGTCGACTTCGTACTGGCTCATTTCGCGCCAGCGGCCCATCGGCAGGTCGGAGTTGAGGAAGACCGGACCGAAACGCACGCGCTTGAGGCGGCTGACCACCAGCCCCTGGGATTCCCACAGGCGTCGCACTTCACGGTTACGACCTTCCATCACCACGCAGTGATACCAGTGGTTGAAGCCTTCGCCGCCCGGTGCCTGCTTGATGTCGGTGAAACGCGCCGGGCCGTCTTCCAGCACGACGCCGGCTTTCAGGCGCTCGATCATTTCGTCATCGACTTCGCCACGTACACGCACGGCGTATTCGCGGTCCATCTCGTAGGACGGGTGCATCAGGCGGTTGGCCAGCTCACCGTCGGTGGTGAACATCAGCAAACCGGTGGTGTTGATGTCCAGGCGGCCGATGTTGATCCAGCGACCTTCTTTGGGACGCGGCATCTTGTCGAACACGGTCGGACGGCCTTCCGGGTCGTCACGGGTGCAGATCTCGCCGTCGGGCTTGTTGTACATGATCACGCGGCGCACCGTTTCGGCGGCCTCTTCGCGCTTGATCACCTTGCCATCGATGGTGATGGCGTCGTGCATGTCGACACGCAGGCCCAAGGTGGCATCTTTGCCGTTGACCTTGATCCGGCCCTGGGTGATCCAGGTTTCCACGTCACGGCGCGAGCCGACGCCGATACGGGCGAGGACTTTTTGCAGTTTCTCGCCTGCTGGGCCGATTTCCTGGCTGTCGTTCTGGTCTTGGTCTTTCATTCTGGGCACCTCCCGGTGTGGTCGGGTCAGGCGTGGCCTGACACTTTGAAAACGGTTCTATGACGAAGGGATCGCCAAAGGGTCGCGAATCATACGCTCGTTGAGGCGTTTGCGCATCAGAGACTAGCTGATCGACGAACCCTCAACGCTTTTTCCGCCGACCGGTGGCACCCGGTTTGGTGGAGGCCCCTCTGTGGGAGACCCCCTGTGGGAGACCCCCTGTGGGAGCCGAGCTTGCTCGCGATGGCGGAGGAACATTCGGCATCAATGCAGGCTGACCCACCGCCATCGCGAGCAAGCTCGGCTCCCACAGGGGGCGGCGGTGAATCAGCCAGCGCTTGCAAACCAGCCGGGATCAATCCTCGAACTGGCGTCGTTCGTTTTCAATCGCTTCGGCCAGGGCGCGGGCCTCGGCTTCTTCGTCACTCAATTCAGGCTCGGGTTCGCGTGGTTCGAGGGCGGCGACGGCGGCCAGCAGTTTTTCCCGGGCCGCGGCTACGCCAAGTATGTATTCTTCAGGCTCGGGTTCAGGTTCGGCCTGAAGTTCAACTTCGCTGCCAGGTTGCGCGGGCTCATCCGTCTCGCCGTCAGGATCCGCGGCCTCGCGATGCAGATCGTCGAAATCGGTCTTGAGCCCCTCCTCCATGGTGTCCAGTTCCAGCAACAACGAATGGAAACTGGTTTCTTCCTTGGGTTCCTCCGGCTCGGCGCTGGCGTCGGCCAGTTCCTGCAAGCTTTGGGGCACCGGGGCGTCGTCGAACTCCAGCATCGGCTCGGGTTCCAGCTCCCGCAGTTCGGCCAGCGGCGGCAGGTCGTCGAGGTTCTTGAGGTTGAAGTGATCGAGAAAGGCCTTGGTGGTGGCAAACATCGCCGGTTTACCCGGCACGTCGCGATAACCGACGACCCGGATCCACTCGCGCTCAAGCAGCGTCTTGACGATGTGGCTGTTGACCGCCACGCCCCGCACATCTTCGATTTCACCCCGAGTGATCGGTTGGCGATAAGCGATCAATGCCATGGTTTCGAGCATGGCGCGGGAATAGCGCTGAGGACGCTCTTCCCACAAACGCCCGACCCAGGGCGAAAACTTCTCGCGGATTTGCAGGCGGTAACCGGAAGCCACCTCCTTGAGCTCGAACGCCCGCCCCTCGCAGGACTTACCCAAGAGCGCCAGGGCTTTCTTGAACACGGCCGGCTCGGGCCGTTCGCCTTCTTCGAAGAGTTCGAACAAGCGCTCCATCGATTGCGGTTTTCCCGAGGCCAACAGGAAAGCTTCAAGCAACGGTGCCAGCTCGCGGGGTTCAGTCAGATTCATTGATTTGCTCGTTATTCGGCTCGTGCCCGCACGTGGATCGCTGCGAACGGCTCATTCTGCACCAGCTCGACCAAGGATTCCTTGACCAATTCCAGGACCGCCATAAACGTCACCACCACCCCCAGCCGCCCTTCCTCGGCGGTGAACAGCTCGACGAAGGGCACAAAACCGCCGCCCTTGAGCCGCTCCAGCACATCGCTCATGCGCTCACGGGTGGACAGGGCTTCTCGGCTGACCTGGTGACTTTCAAACATGTCGCCCCGGCGCAGCACCTCGGCCATGGACATCAGCAACTCTTCGAGGCTGACGTCCGGGAGCAATTTGCGCGCGCGCGCCTCGGGCGCATCAAGCTTGGGCACCACCACATCGCGCCCGACCCGGCTCAAGCCGTCGATGCCTTCGGCCGCCACTTTGAAGCGTTCGTATTCCTGCAGACGGCGGATCAGTTCGGCGCGCGGATCGTCTTCCTCCTCCTCGATCTCTGCCGAGCGCGGCAGCAGCATTCGCGACTTGATCTCGGCCAGCATGGCCGCCATCACCAGGTATTCGGCCGCCAGTTCCAGGCGCACCGACTGCATCAACTCGACGTAGCCCATGTACTGGCGGGTGATTTCCGCCACGGGGATGTCGAGGATGTTGATGTTCTGTTTGCGGATCAGGTACAGCAGCAGGTCCAGCGGGCCTTCGAAGGCTTCAAGAAATACCTCCAACGCATCCGGCGGAATGTATAAATCCAGGGGCATTTCCATGACCGCCTGGCCATAGACCATGGCGAACGGCAGCTCTTGCTGAGCGCCGGCCTGGCTGTCGGCACTCTCAACGGCGGTTTCCACTGCGGACACTCAGGCCTCGACCAGAAACGGGGCTGGATCGCCGCAACCGATACGCACCACTTGCGGCTCGCCATCGGCCAGGTTGATCACCGTGGACGCCTTCATCCCGCCGAACCCGCCGTCGATGATCAGGTCGACCTGATGCTCGAGCAATTGGCGCATCTCGTAAGGATCATTCATCGGCTCGGTCTCGCCGGGCATGATCAACGTCACGCTCATCAGCGGTTCACCCAGCTCCGCCAGCAGCGCCAGGGCAATGGGGTGGCTGGGCACCCGCAGGCCGATGGTGCGTTTTTTCGGGTGCAGCAACAGCCGCGGGACTTCCCGGGTGGCGTTGAGAATAAAGGTGTACGGCCCCGGGAGATGGGCCTTGAGCAAGCGGAAGGTGCCGGTGTCGATCTTGGCGAACAGGCCCAACTGCGACAGGTCGCTGCAAATCAGCGCGAAGTTGTGCTTGTCATCCAGTTGACGCAGGCGTCTCACCCGCTCTACGGCGTTCTTGTCACCGATCTGGCAACCGACGGCATAGGAGGAGTCGGTGGGATAGACCACCACGCCACCGCCACGGATGATTTCCACCGCCTGTTTGATCAGGCGCGCTTGCGGGTTTTCCGGATGAATCTGGAAAAATTGACTCACATGTTCTACCTGTTCAGACGACGGCGGTAACGGGATCATGTTTGAATCTACACCATAGTGGTGGCAGATCTTCCGGCAACGGGCGATATTCGCCTATCTCGGACCAGCCTCCAGGGCCATGAAAATCACTGCCGGCGGTCACCAGCAGGCCGAACTCACGGGCCAGAATCGCCAGGCTGCCGACCTGCTCGGCCGGCTGATGGCCGTTGACCACTTCGATGGCGTGGCCCCCAGCTTGAATATAGTCGGCCACCAGGCGACGGCGCTTGCTCCGAGTGAAATCATAGTGCCACGGATGCGCCAGGCTGACCCAGGCCCCGGCGGTTCGCAGGGTTTGGACGGTCTCTTCCAGCGTCGGCCAGTGTTGCTTGACGTCCCCGAGCTTGCCGGCCCCCAGCCATTTGCGAAACGCTTCGGCGCGGTCCTTGACGAAACCTTCGCGCACCATCCAGTCCGCGAAATGCGGGCGGGCCGGGGCATTGCCGCTGTCGCCCAGTTCCTGCTGGATTTGCCGGGCGCCCTCAAGCGCACCGGGCATGCCCTTGAGGGCAAGCTTGCGGCTGATCTCCTCGGAACGCAGCCAGCGGCCGTCGTGCAGTTGCGCAATGGCCTGGACCAGTGACGGCGCATTTACATCAAAACCGTAACCCAGCACATGAATGGTCGCGCCGCCCCAGGTGCAGGACAATTCGACCCCATTGACCAGTTGCATGCCTAGCGCCGTCGCCGCGCTACGGGCCTCGTCGAGGCCTTCGAGGGTGTCGTGATCGGTCAGGGCCAGGACTCGCACGCCGTGCTCGAACGCCCGCGCCACCAGAACCGCAGGCGCCAGGGCGCCATCGGAGGCCGTGCTATGGCAGTGCAAATCAACATTCACGAGAGTTTGTTACCTCAAATCAGCTGGCCCTATCGCGGCCAAGGATGTTTGTTATTATGCCGCCACATCCTGCTTCTGGCTGCCACTGTGAAACAATTCATCGACTTCATCCCGCTTCTGCTGTTTTTCATCGTCTACAAGCTTGACCCACGGACCGTCGACATAGCCGGCCACTCCTTGACTGTAGGCGGTATCTACAGCGCCACCGCGATGCTGATCATCAGCTCGCTGGTGGTCTATGGCGCACTGTTCGTGTCCCAACGCAAGCTGGAGAAAAGCCAGTGGCTGACCCTGATCGCCTGCCTTGTCTTCGGCAGCCTGACCCTGGCCTTCCACAGCGAAACCTTCCTTAAGTGGAAAGCCCCAGTGGTCAACTGGCTGTTCGCCCTGGCCTTCATCGGCAGTCACTTCGTCGGCGATCGTCCGCTGATCAAGCGCATCATGGGCCACGCCTTGAACCTGCCGGACATCATCTGGACGCGGCTCAACATCGCCTGGATCGGTTTCTTCCTGTTCTGCGGCGCCGCCAACCTGTTCGTCGCGTTCACCTTCCAGAGCTACTGGGTCGACTTCAAGGTCTTCGGCAGCCTGGGCATGACGCTGTTGTTCCTGATTGGCCAGGGCATCTACCTGTCCCGTCACCTGCACGATGCCGACACCACCACGCCAAAAACCGAGGACTGACATGCTCTACGCAATCATTGCCACCGACGTCGCCAATTCCCTGGAAAAACGCCTGGCCGCTCGCCCTGAACACCTTGAGCGCCTGCAACAGCTCAAGGCCGAAGGCCGCGTCGTACTCGCTGGCCCGCACCCGGCGGTAGACAGCAATGACCCCGGCGCGGCGGGTTTCTCCGGCAGCCTGATCGTGGCCGAGTTCGATTCCCTGGTCGCGGCGCAAGCCTGGGCCGAGGCCGACCCGTTCGTCGCCGCTGGCGTCTACGCCAATGTCGTGGTCAAGCCGTTCAAGCAAGTCCTGCCGTAAATCCTGCGGTGCGATGAGCCTTCGCGGCTCATTGTGCTCAATCGCTCATTGTTCTCGTTTGCCTGCCGACAACCTGTCTAATCTCGATTGGAATTCAGGAGCTGCAATGCGCAAAGGTCCGCTGTGCCTGTTATGGGTCTCGTTGGCGTTCGGGGCTCCCGCCCATGGGGAAGAAAGCACCGACGGCAGTCATTCGACGCCCTTTTCCTTGAGTGCAGGCAGTCAGGTCACCGAATTGCAGCAACGCTTGAAAAACAGCGAACGCATGCGCGAGGAACTGACCCAGCAACTGCAAAACGCCAACAGCGAACGCGAAAGCGTGCTGGTAGGCCGGTTGCGCCAGGAGAACCAGCGCCTGAAGCTGCAACTCAAGGAAGCCCAGGCCAGCCCCCTGCCACGCCTGCTGACCGATCAGCAGCAGTGGTTCGTCATTGGTGCCGGGGTAGCGCTATTGGCCCTGCTCTGCGGTATCTTTGCCAGCGGTGGACGTAGACAACGTCGGCAATGGCTAAATTGAGTGAGTCATGAGCGAGCTGTTACTGATTGATGATGACCAGGAGCTGTGTGAGCTCCTCGGCAGTTGGCTGGGTCAGGAAGGTTTTCTTGTCCGGGCCTGCCACGATGGCCAGAGCGCCCGCAAGGCCCTGGCCGAAACCGCGCCGGCGGCGGTGGTGCTGGATGTGATGCTGCCCGACGGCAGCGGCCTGGAGCTGCTCAAGCAACTGCGCAACGATCACCCGGAGCTGCCGGTACTGATGCTCTCGGCCCGTGGCGAACCGCTGGATCGTATCCTGGGCCTGGAGCTGGGGGCCGACGATTACCTGGCCAAACCTTGCGATCCGCGGGAACTGACCGCGCGTCTGCGCGCCGTGTTGCGCCGCAGCCACCCCATGGCCGTGTCCAGCCAGATCGAACTAGGCGACCTGACCTTCAGCCCGGTGCGTGGCGTGGTCAGCATCGATGAGCAGGAGCAGACCCTTACCGTTTCCGAAAGCCGCCTGCTCGAAGCGCTGCTCAAGCAGCCGGGCGAGCCTCTGGACAAGCAGGATCTGGCGCAGATTGCCCTGGGACGCAAGCTGACCCTGTACGACCGTAGCCTCGATATGCATGTGAGCAACCTGCGCAAGAAAATCGGCCCCCACGCCGACGGCCGCCCGCGCATCGTGGCGCTGCGTAGCCGTGGTTACTACTACAGCCTCTAAGCACCGCACCGCAGGACTGTGGGAGCAAAGCTTGCTCGCGATGCAGGCGCCTCGGTTCCCCCAGAGACCGCGTTATCTTCATCGCGGGCAAGCCTTGCTCCCACAGGGCTTTGTGCTCTGTCCTGCAGATTTGTCAGGTCTGCACCAAAACGTCTTTACCCAAGCTTTACGCACCCCTGACCGCCGCTGACCTTGATCTCCGTAATCTGAACACATCCGGAACTGACCGGGAACGAGACAAGGAGATACACCATGCGCAAGACCCTTATCGCTCTGATGTTCGCTGCCGCCGTGCCTACCGTCGCGATGGCCATGCCTGAAGGCGCCGGCCCGATGGGACCAATGGGCCCGATGGACGGCCCGCGTCATGGCGGCCAGATGCACGGCAAAGGTCCGTACAGCCAACTGGACCTGAGCCGCGAACAACGCCAGCAGATCCGCAAGATCATGGGCGAACAGCGCCACGAGCGCCGCGAACTGGTAGAAAAGTACCTGGCCAAACTGTCTGCAGCCGATCAGAAAGCCATGAAAGATGAAATGGCGGCCCGGCACGAGAAAGTCGATGCCCAGATCCGCGGGTTGTTGAAGCCTGAGCAGCAAAAAGAGTTTGACGCGATCCAGAAGAAACACGCCGAGCGTCGGGCCGAATGGGCCGAGTTCAAGGCCTGGAAAGCGCAGCAGCCGCAAAAAGCGCAATAATGCGCTGACGCTCCCCAGCCCAACGGCAAATCGCCGTTGGGCTTTCTTTGTTTTCGAGGATTTATCGTGCGTTCACTGTTCTGGCGCATCCTGGCCAGCTTCTGGCTGGCCATCGCCCTGGTTGCAGGGCTTTCGATTCTGCTGGGCCACATGCTGAACCAGGATGCCTGGATCCTCAGCCGCCATCCGGGCCTCAATACCCTGGCCGAAGAGTGGACGCAAACCTACGAAAGTCAGGGCGAAGACGCCGCCGAGCAGATCCTGCAACAGCGCAAACACCAGTATCACATCAACGTTCAGGTGCTCAACGAAAGCGGCGTCCCGGTGGTCCGCGGCACTTTCCCCCGTCGCGCCGCGGCCTTCGAGGCGCGACAGAACAACGACGACCGGCGCCTGCCCTGGCGGCGTCTGACCGACGAATTCACCAGCGCCAAGACTGGCGATACTTATCTGTTCATCTACCGCATTCCCCACCCCGAACTGGACGCCTGGCACCGCGGCAGCCTGCTCTGGCCTCTCAGTGCCTTGGGGATCGCGTTGGTGGTGCTGACCTTGTTCAGCCTGCTGGTGACCTTCTCCATCACCCGTCCGCTGAGCCGCCTGCGCGGTGCCGTGCATGACCTGGGGCAGGCCACTTACCAGCAGAACAGCCTCGCCAAACTGGCCAACCGCCGGGATGAATTTGGCGTACTGGCCACCGATTTCAACCGCATGGGCGCGCGCCTGCAAAGCCTGATCGCCAGCCAGCGCCAATTGCTGCGCGATGTGTCCCACGAATTGCGCTCGCCCCTGGCACGACTGCGCATCGCCCTGGCGCTGGCGGAACGGGCCAGCCCCCAGGAGCGGGAAAAACTCTGGCCGCGCCTGACCCGCGAATGTGATCGCCTGGAGGCGCTGATCAGCGAAATACTGGTATTGGCCCGGGTCGATGCCGACAATGCCAGCGCTGAAGAGGTGGACCTCAACAGCTTGCTGGTCACCCTGCAAAAAGATGCGCAGCTGGCTTCACCAGAACAAAGCGTGCAATTGGACACAGAGCCGAACCTGACCCTCAAGGGCTGGCCGACCATGATCGAGCGAGCGTTGGATAACCTGCTGCGCAACGCCCAGCGTTTCAATCCAACCGATCAGCCGATCGAAGTCCGCGCGCTGCGCCAAGGGGAGCGGATCATGGTCAGCGTGCGCGATCACGGACCGGGGGTGGAGGCCGAACACCTGGGCCAGTTGGGCGAACCGTTCTACCGCGCCCCCGGCCAGACCGCCGCCGGCCATGGCCTGGGCCTGGCCATCGCCCGTCGCGCGGCCGAGCGTCACGGTGGCGCACTGGTGCTGGCCAACCATCCCGAGGGCGGGTTCATCGCGAGTCTGGAACTGCCGTTGGTGCCGGGGGCCGTGGTGCAACCCTAAAATCAAACATTAGCTTGTGGCAAGGAAGTGCCCGCCGCGCCTTCGACGCTGCGCTGTCGCGCAGTGAACTTGGCTCTGTGGCGAGGGGATTTATCCCCGTTGGGCTGCGGCCCCAAAACCAGCCAACTCGGTGTGCCAGGAGGATTGAGTTCACTGCTTTAGGGCTGCTGCGCAACCCAGCGGGAGCAAGCTCCCTCGCCACAGGACCCAGACCTGAAATGAGCAGCATCGCCAGTCTCGTCGCATCAATGCCAAGGAAAGGTCATACCTCTTTGATCATCCATCCCCTTGCATAGTCATCATCCTGGGACAGTAGCTCCCGGTCTCCTGTTTTGGGGTTGATTGTATACACAGTCCTTTCACCGGGACCTTCGTCCGCAGACCATGCACGCAAGTCCCCCAAACCTGGGTCGCCGTCATGGATGGTTCGAAGCGCTCCCCAAGTCACCAGGTCAGGGATCGTCCCCCCGGCGTTCCACGCAGCCCCCCAGCAATTCCAATACGTCTGCCACTCATTGTCTTTACCTAAGTCAAACAGCAGCCAAACCTTGGAAGTAATGACTCGGTAAGACACGCTTGCACCCATTTGATCTCGAACGGTTATCGTAGCGGTCCCTGAGTGCTTCGATACAACCCGTGGTTCCGATGATGAAAAAAGCTCTGCCACCGCTGGGTCGCTGGAAGTATAGATATAGGGACGCACACCTCCCGACGGTATCCGCTCTACGTACGCCCCTACTGGCGGACGATCAGGAAACTTATCGGCTCTATACATTAACTGGTCGAGAATGGCGTCGCTGGTATCGATGCTCAGGGGTTCCGGCATCACGGTCAGGGTGCGTACGTTCGAATAGACGTTCGTAGGGTGGTAGAGCGACTTTGCATACAGGCGGCGAGCGCCGACGTCGACGGTAATTTCTTTGGTCCATAGGCCGGTCGTCGCATCGGCAGTTGCTGTGCCCTTGGGGACGGCACTGGCTCCACTGCCGTCGTAGACCTCGATCTCCTTGCCATGACTTGCCTCACCCGACAGCACCAAGGTGGTGCTGGTTGTTTCGCCTTCGTCGGGAATCTCCTCACCGGCGGGATCTTTTACATAGTTAAGAGTAGGAGCAATCAGCACACGGTCCAGATGGATATCCAAGTACTTGATCGACGATCGGTTGGAGTTGCCCAACTGGTCAGTCACCGTGAACTGGAGCGCTGTATTGGGGTTGTCCCCTGCCTGTCTGAATGTTTCGGTAAACAGGGTATGCGTCACCGGCCTGGAGGCATCAAATCCGTCAACAGGAACGGTCACATTGCCCACTAAAAATTTGATGCTGTCGTAATCTCGCGGATAAGAATAGGTAAAACCAAACGCCACACCCTGCGCCGCCCGCTCGGCGCTGACCCCATCACGGAGCACATCCGGCGGGATCACCAGATCCAGGCCCTGGGGCGCCGGCTCACCCGGGGCCCGCAAGTGGTACAGCACATTCAAATCATTGGAAGTACCGGGATTTTCACTGAGACGGGTTATCGTGTAATGCAGCCTGTTGACCCCTTCTCTCAGTTTTCCCTGGGGAAGGTCCAGGAGAAAGTACTCCTTATTTTCTTCTCCCGGCTGGACGGTAAAGCCTGCCCCCGAGCGCTCGCCATTGACATACAAGTCAACTCGATCAAGGACCGCCATTGTCCAGGAGCCGCTCTTGAGCTCGGTCCATGCATGGATCACGCATTGCAATCCCTCGGGCCGACCGTCATAAATGCTTTGTGGGATGCCGCCGTGCGCAAGGCCTTCCGGAAGCACCGGCGTCATCCACCCTGGGATGTAAACAGGGAATAAATCGAACGGATGGTTCAAGACAGACGATTCGATATCCATCATGTTTTCCTGGCGAGTGAGGGTGACGTGGCTTTCCGGCGTTGAGCCATCAAACTCCAGCCAAGGAAGATCGACTACTGTCAGGGTTGACAGGTCAGAGCAGATTGCCGACGAACGGAGGAAGAGAACGCCTGGACGCTGGAGAGCCAAGCCTTGGAAAAGCAGCCTGGTAATCTGGGTAAAGTGATGCTCAAAACCAAACGATAATTCCTCTTATTCAAACCCCTGCGCCCTGTTAGACTTTGCGCCCTCGTTTCACTCGTCTTCCAGGAAGTCCGATGCCGTCGTTGCCTCTTCGCTTGTGCGCTCTGCTCATGGCCCTGGGCCTGAGTGCCTGCGATGATGCCCCGCGTTTTACCCAGGCCGAACCCGGCGAAGCTCGGTCCGCAGGCGCGGCGACGGTGCGCAAGAGTGATCAGAACGCCTTTTCTTTGCCCTCGGCCAACCTGCCGCCTTCGCGGCGCGTGGACTTCGCCGTGGGGAACAGTTTTTTCCGCAGCCCCTGGGTGATCGCACCATCGACCACCACCGCGCGGGACGGCCTGGGGCCATTGTTCAATACCAACGCCTGCCAGAACTGCCACATCAAGGACGGTCGCGGCCATCCGCCGGCACCGGACGCGGCCAGCGCCGTGTCGATGCTGGTGCGCCTGTCGATCCCCGATGCCCCGGCCTACGCCAAGGTCATCGAGCAATTGGGGGTGGTGCCAGAACCGGTTTACGGTGGGCAATTGCAGGACATGTCCGTGCCCGGTGTGGTCCCTGAAGGCAAGGTGCGGGTCGACTACACGCCGGTCCCGGTGCGCTTTAAGGACGGCACCGTTGTAGAACTGCGCAAGCCGCAGCTGCAGATCACCCAACTGGGCTACGGCCCGATGCACCCCGACACGCGCTTTTCGGCCCGCGTCGCACCGCCGATGATCGGCCTGGGGCTGCTCGAAGCCATCCCCGATGAAGCGATCCTGGCCAACGCCCAAGCCCAGGCCCGGGAGAACAACGGCATCACCGGCCGGCCGAACCAAGTCTGGGACGATGTCCAGCAAAAGACCGTATTGGGGCGTTTCGGCTGGAAGGCCGGCCAGCCAAACCTCAATCAGCAGAACGTCCACGCCTTTTCCGGTGACATGGGTCTTACCACAAGTCTGCGGCCCTTCGACGACTGCACCGAGGCCCAGGTCGACTGCAAGCGTGCCCCGAACGGCAACGGCGCCGATGGCGAGCCGGAAGTCAGCGACAACATCCTGCGACTGGTGCTGTTCTACAGCCGCAACGTCGCCGTACCGGCCCGTCGCGAGGTGAACTCGCCCCAGGTGCTGGCCGGCAAGAATCTGTTTTTCCAGGCCGGCTGCCAGTCGTGCCACACCCCGAAATACACCACGTCCGCCAACGCTGCCGAACCGGAACTGGCGAACCAGGTCATCCGCCCTTACACCGACCTGCTGCTGCACGACATGGGCGAAGGCCTGGCCGATAACCGCAGCGAATTCAAGGCCAGCGGTCGCGACTGGCGGACCCCGCCGCTGTGGGGCATCGGTCTGACCGAAGCCGTCGGTGGTCACACCCAGTTCTTGCACGACGGTCGCGCGCGCAACCTGCTCGAAGCCGTCCTGTGGCATGGCGGCGAAGCGCAAGCGGCGCAGCAACAGGTTCTAGCGTTCAACGCCGAGCAGCGCGCTGCGTTGCTGGCCTTCCTGAATTCCCTTTAAACGCATTTTCCGAAAAACGGGAGTCCGACATGTTCCGTCCCAAGCTGTTATTCACCAGCCTCGCCGCTATCGCCCTCGGCGCCTGCTCGCCCCAGGATCCGCAAGCGGTCACTTCGGCGGCGATCGCCAAGCAAGTGATCCTGCCAACCTACAGCCGCTGGGTCGAGGCCGACCGGCAACTGGCAACCAGCGCCCTGGCGTTCTGCCAGGGCAAGGAAAACCTGGAGACCGCCCGCGCCGACTTCCTCAAGGCACAAAAAGCCTGGGCCGAGTTGCAACCGCTGCTGATCGGTCCGCTGGCCGAGGGTAACCGCGCCTGGCAGGTACAGTTCTGGCCAGACAAGAAAAACCTGGTAGGCCGTCAGGTCGAGCAACTGGTCAACAGCCAGCCGCAAATCGACGTTGCCGGCCTGGCCAAATCCAGCGTCGTGGTCCAGGGCCTCTCGGCCTATGAGTACCTGCTGTTCGATGCCAAGATCGACATGGCCGACAGCGCGCAAAAAGCCAAGTACTGCCCGCTGCTGACCGCCATCGGTGAACGTCAGAAACAACTGGCCGAAGATATCCTGTCACGCTGGAATACCAACGACGGCATGCTCGCCCAGATGAGCAAGTTTCCGAACCAGCGCTACGCCGATTCCCACGAGGCGATCGCCGATTTGCTGCGGGTCCAGGTCACCGCCCTGGACACCTTGAAGAAGAAACTCGGCACGCCGATGGGCCGCCAGAGCAAGGGCGTACCGCAACCGTTCCAGGCCGATGCCTGGCGCAGCCAGTCGTCGCTGCAAGGTCTGCAAGCCAGCCTGAGCGCGGCCAGGACCGTCTGGGTCGGCGTGGACAACAAAGGTCTGCGCAGCCTGTTGCCAAGCGAGCAGAAACCCCTGGCCGACAAGATCGACGCGGCCTACGACACCTCGTTGAAGCTGTTCGCCGACAGCCAGCGCTCGCTGGTCGAAATGCTCGGTGACGACGCCGGGCGCCAGCAGCTCAACGAACTGTACGACAGCCTCAACGTCGTCCATCGCCTGCACGAAGGCGAACTGGCCAAGGCGTTGGGGATTCAATTGGGCTTCAATGCCAACGACGGTGACTGATCATGTTTCGACGTCAGGCTCTGGCACTGGGCAGCCTGCTGCTCGGCGCCGTTACCCTGGGCGGCTGGACGCTGTTCAAGCAAAAGGACAAGAGTCCGCTCCTGCTTTCGGCACGGGACGACAGCGACGGCCAGCACTACGCCGTGGGCTATCGACTGGACGGCAGCCGGGTGTTCGCCACCCAGGTCAAGCAGCGTTGCCATGACATCATCAACCATCCGACACAACCGATTGCGCTGTTCGTCGCCCGTCGCCCTGGCACCGAAAGCTACCTGATCGACCTGCACGACGGTACGCTGCTGCAGACCATCACCTCGTTGCCGAACCGGCATTTCTACGGGCATGCGGTGATTCACAGAAGCGGTGAATGGCTGTACGCCACCGAGAACGACACCACCGATCCAGGCCGCGGCCTGCTGGGTGTGTACCGTTTCGAAGGCGAACGGTTGGTGCACAGCGGCGAACTGTCCACGCACGGCATCGGCCCTCACCAAGTGTCGTGGATGCCCGACGGAGAAACGCTGGTGGTCGCCAATGGCGGCATCCGCACCGAGGCCGAAAGCCGCGTCGAGATGAACCTCAATGCCATGGAGCCGAGCCTGGTGCTGATGCAGCGCGATGGCACCCTGCTGAGCAAGGAAACCCTCGCCCAGTCGATGAACAGCGTGCGCCACATGGGCATCGCCAGCGACGGCACCATCGTGTCCGGCCAGCAATTCATGGGCGATGCCCACGAATCCTCCGAGCTCTTGGCGATCAAGCGTCCGGGCCAGCCGTTTCAGGCATTCCCGGTGGCCGAGCATCAATTGCAGGCCATGGGTCATTACACCGCCAGCGTCGCCGTACACAGCGACCTGCGCCTGGTAGCCCTGACAGCGCCCCGTGGCAACCGCTTTTTTATCTGGGACCTGGACAGCGGCGAAGTACGCCTGGATGCGCCTCTGCCGGACTGCGCCGGTGTAGGTGCGGTGGCCGACGGTTTCGTCGTGACGTCGGGCCAGGGTCGTTGCCGCTTTTACGATTGTAGGCAGTCACAACTGGTTGCAAAGCCACTGGATTTGCCCGCGGGGCTCTGGGACAACCATTTGCATTTGATCTGACAAGCGAGCGGGCAGCTTTTTGGAAAAATCCTTACACATTACCGATGAACATCGTTTTGAATCGGTCGCGCACTCGGAGTAATGTGCCCGCCTGTCTGTCTTTTCTCTCGGCTTATTTCCAAGGAAGTGGAACATGCTGCGACGCCGCATGCTGATCATGTTGGGTGTTGTCCTGCTGGTGGTTCTGCTGCTGGCGGGCTACAAGGCCTTCTCCGTTTACCAGCAGATCCAGATGTTTTCTGCCCCCAAACCGCCGGTCAGCGTCGCCGTGGCCACGGCTGTCGAGCAGCCTTGGCAAACTCGCCTGCCCACCGTCGGCAGCCTCACCGCGCTGCAAGGCGTAGACCTGAGCCTGGAGATTGCCGGGACAGTGCAGAAGGTGCAGTTCCAGTCGGGGCAAAAGGTCAAGGCCGGCCAGCCACTTGTGCAACTGGACAGTGACGTCGAAAGCGCGCTGCTGGAAACCGCCATGGCCGACCTTGGCCTGTCGCAACTGGATTTTGGCCGGGGCCGGCAACTGGTGGGCAGCCAGGCGATCTCCAAGGGCGAATTCGACCGGCTCGCGGCGCAGTTGAAAAAGAACCAGGCCACGGTCAACCAGCTCAAGGCTTCGCTGGCCAAGAAACACATCGTCGCGCCTTTCAGCGGCACTATCGGCATTCGCCAGGTGGACGTCGGCGACTACCTGGCCAGCGGCACGGTGATCGCCACCCTGCAGGACCTGAGCAGCCTGTATGTGGATTTCTACCTCCCCGAGCAAGCGGTACCCAAGCTCGCGGTTGGCCAGCCAGTCAACGTCAGTGTCTCGGCCTACCCCGGCCAGACCTTCGTCGGCGCCATCAGCGCGATCAACCCCAAGGTCGAAGACAGCACTCGCAATGTGCTGGTACGCGCCACCCTGGGCAATCCCGACGGCAGGCTGTTGCCGGGCATGTTCGCCAGCCTGCAGGTGATCCTGCCGGACAGGGCCAACGCCATCGTCGTGCCGGAAAGCGCCGTGACCTACACCCTCTACGGCAACTCCATGTACGTTGTGACGCAGAAGAAAGCCGACGACGGCAACGTCGAGAAAGATGACAAGGGCCAGCCGATCCTGATCGCCGAACGGCGATTCGTCGAAACCGGTGAGCGACGCGACGGGCAGGTACTGGTTTCCAAAGGCGTGCAGAGCGGCGAACAGGTCGTGATCGCGGGCCAGATCAAACTGGATAACGGCACGCCCATCGCCATCAGCGACGACAAGACCCTGACCGAACAGAACAGTCCGCCACCCGCGGACTGATCAAGGAACCCCCATGGCTTTTACTGATCCGTTCATTCGCCGTCCGGTGCTCGCCACCGTGGTCAGCCTGTTGATCGTGCTGCTGGGTTTCCAGGCCTGGAGCAAGCTCCCCCTGCGCCAGTACCCGCAGATGGAGAACGCCCTGATCACGGTGACCACCGCTTACCCCGGGGCCAACGCCGAGACCATTCAGGGCTATATCACACAACCGATGCAACAGAGCCTCGCCAGCGCCGAGGGCATCGACTACATGACCTCGGTCAGCCGTCAGAATTTTTCGGTGATATCGGTCTACGCCCGCATTGGCTCCAACAGCGACCGGCTCTTTACCGAGTTGCTGGCCAAGGCCAACGAGGTCAAGAACCAGCTGCCCCAGGACGCTGAAGACCCGGTGCTCAGCCGCGAGGCCGCCGATGCCTCGGCGCTGATGTACATCAGCTTTTTCAGTAAGGAGCTGAATAACCCGCAGATCACCGACTATCTGTCGCGGGTGGTCCAGCCCAAACTGGCGACACTGCCGGGGATGGCCGAAGCGGAGATTCTCGGCAACCAGGTCTTCGCCATGCGCCTGTGGCTGGATCCGGTCAAGCTGGCCGGTTTTGGTCTCACCGCCGCCGACGTGACCGATGCCGTGCGCCAGTACAACTTCCTCTCGGCCGCCGGTGAGGTGAAAGGCGAATACGTGGTCACCAGTATCAACGCCAACACCGAACTCAAGTCCCCCGAGGCCTTCGCGGCGATCCCGCTCAAGACCGACGGCGACAGCCGGGTGCTGCTGCGCGATGTCGCCCGGGTGGAGATGGGCGCCGAGAACTACGACACCATCAGCTCCTTCGGTGGCACGCCCTCGGTGTACATCGGCATCAAGGCCACCCCCGGCGCGAACCCGCTGGACGTGATCAAGGAAGTGCGCAGGATCATGCCGGATCTGGAGGCCCAACTGCCGGCCAACCTCAAGGCCGAGATCGCCTACGACGCCACCCTGTTCATCCAGGCTTCCATCGACGAGGTGGTCAAAACCCTCTTCGAGGCGGTGCTGATTGTCATCGTCGTGGTGTTCCTGTTCTTAGGCGCCCTGCGTTCGGTGGCCATCCCGGTGGTGACCATCCCGCTGTCGATGATTGGCGTGATGTTCTTCATGCAGTTGATGGGTTACTCGATAAACCTCCTGACCCTGCTCGCCATGGTGCTGGCAATTGGTCTTGTGGTGGACGACGCGATCGTGGTGGTGGAAAACATCCACCGGCACATTGAGGAAGGCAAAAGTCCGTTCGACGCTGCAATTGAAGGTGCCCGGGAAATCGCTATGCCGGTGGTCTCGATGACCATCACGCTGGCAGCGGTGTACGCGCCGATCGGTCTGTTGGAGGGGATCACGGGGGCGCTATTCAAGGAGTTCGCGCTGACCCTCGCCGGGGCGGTGGTGATTTCCGGGATCGTCGCACTGACCCTCTCGCCCATGATGTGCGCCATGCTGTTGCGTCACGAGGAGAACCCCTCGGGACTGGCTCATAGACTGGACGTGGTTTTCGAACGTCTTAAAGACCGCTACCAGCGCATGCTTCACGGCATGCTCAATACCCGGCCTGTGGTGCTGGTGTTCGCGGTGATCGTGCTGCTGCTGATTCCGGTGCTGATCATGTTCTCCAAGTCCGAGCTGGCCCCCGATGAAGACCAGGGCATCATCTTCATGATGGCCAATGCGCCCCAGCCGACCAACCTCGACTACCTGAACAGCTACACCGATCATTTCATCACCATCTTCAAGGAGTTCCCGGAGTACTACTCCTCGTTCCAGATCAACGGATACAACGGCGTGCAATCCGGCATCGGCGGCTTCCTGCTCAAACCCTGGAACGAACGCAGCCGCAGCCAGATGGAAATCCTGCCGGAAGTCCAGGCCAAGCTGGAGAACATCCCCGGCCTGCAAATATTCGGTTTCAACCTGCCCTCCCTGCCTGGCACCGGCGAAGGCTTGCCATTTGCGTTCGTCATCAACTCGCCCAAGGACTACGCAACGCTGTTGCAGATTGCCGACCGGGTCAAAAAGCGCGCACTGGAGTCCGGCAAGTTTGCCTTCATGGACGTTGACCTGGCTTTCGACAAACCCGAGGTCGTCGTGGACATCGATCGCGCCAAGGCCGCCCAGATGGGCGTCTCGATGCAAGACCTGGGCGGCACCCTCGCCACCCTGCTGGGGGAGGCCGAGATCAACCGCTTTACCATCGAAGGGCGCAGCTACAAGGTCATTGCCCAGGTCGAACGGCCGTTCCGGGACAACCCGGACTGGTTGAACAACTACTACGTAAAAAATACCCAGGGTGAATTGCTGCCGCTGTCGACGCTGATCAAAGTCAGCGATCGGGCACGACCACGGCAGTTGAATCAGTTCCAACAACTCAACGCGGTGACGATCTCGGGTTTTCCCATCGTGAGTATGGGCGAGGCCATCGAGACGGTCCGCCAGATTGCCCAAGAAGAGGCTCCGGTAGGGTTCGCTTTCGACTACGCAGGGGCTTCGCGACAGTTCGTCCAGGAAGGCAGCGCGCTGTGGGTCACCTTTGCCCTGGCGCTGGCGATCATCTTCCTGGTGTTGGCCGCCCAGTTCGAAAGCTTCCGGGATCCGCTGGTGATTCTGGTGACGGTGCCGCTGTCGATTTGCGGCGCCTTGATTCCGCTATTCCTCGGCTGGTCGAGCATGAACATTTACACCCAGGTAGGACTGGTGACGCTGATCGGCCTGATCAGCAAGCACGGGATCCTGATCGTTGAGTTCACCAACCAGTTGCGCAGGGAACAGGGACTAACCCCACGGGAGGCCGTGGAGCAAGCCGCATCGATTCGTTTGCGTCCCGTACTGATGACCACCGCGGCGACGGTATTTGGCATGGTGCCATTGATCCTCGCTACCGGGGCCGGGGCGGTGAGCCGCTTCGACATCGGCTTGGTGATCGCCACCGGGATGTCGATTGGCACGTTGTTCACACTGTTCGTGTTGCCCTGCGTGTATACACTGCTGGCCAAGCCGGACAAACCCTAACGTGTGGCCACTGGCCCTGTAGGCGCTGCCGAAGGCTCCAAAAACAAAGGCCTCGCATATGCGAGGCCTTTATCCTGGCTCTCTGTACATCAGCTCTGAGGCCTCATGCCTTGGGAAAGACTGAACATGAAAAGCAACAGATCGTCGTCCGGACGGATCGCCTCGCTGGCCTTGGCCACGCGTGGCAAAGGACAGTACGCGCCCAGTTGAGAGGCACTGAGAATCTGCGACCGGGGCTGCTCCCAGACCGCCACCGCCATTGAGGTAACTGCCAGAGCTCCCACTAAGAACAAACCTCTAGCAATTTCTAGTTTCATTACTATAAACCCTTGATAGCGCTGCCAAACGCCGCTCTGTAAAAGTAGACGAGTTTTTCCCATTCTGAATCGCTGAACGACGAATGGCGTCGCAGTTGTTTCATGTCATGGGACGCTGCGGTCCGGGAAGTCAGGCGTTGACGGGATTTCTCCAAATCCAGCAGTGCTACTTCGGCCCGGGCCGACTCGCCCTCTCCGGTCACGCGCACAAATATATGCTTGAGATAGAGGCAGCCATGCTGCCAGCGGCCCCTATGCATGCGAGCCAGGTTCTCAGCCAATGCCTGGAGGATTCGCTCATGCCCCGCTTCGCCATGACGCTCGCGTCCGCCTGCGGCATACCAGTGTTCCAACTCCACGAAACCGTCCAACGCCTGGGTCACAAGTAGCGCACGCCAGTTGTGAATCGGATCTCGCTGGGCGCCATAGAAGATGACTTTTGGAACGCTGACGTCAAGTCGGGTCAACGCCAAGAGAGCATCTTGCTCACGTAGCACGGTCGGACGTCCAAACGGATGCAGCAAGCTACGATAAATGTGTCCGGTCTGGCGCTTGGCATACAGCAGATCACCGTCGCCACTGTGGATCCGCTGCACACCGCTTTCACCGCCACGACGCACATTGGGTTTTTCCACCCATTCACCCTGCTGACTCCAGAAATGTTCGAAGTTGCAGCGGGGGGCCGCTGTTGTCTCCACTGCCTGCACAATCTTGCGTAATACATAAACTCGCCACATGGCATAGAGTGGCAGGAAATCCAGTCGTTCCTGAATGCGAAAACCGGCCTGCCGAAACTCACCCTCGACTGTAGCGGCCGGTAACACAAATCGATTCTGGTAGCCTTTCTGCCCACGGGTGCGCTCCAGACGCTTACGTTTCCAGGCCTTGAAATTGCCATCGACCCACAATGAAACGATCACGCTGTCACGGGTGACACGCTCGAATTCCCGCAGAATCGCCAGTCGATGCGCGGGTTCACCGATGTGGTGGAGCAGGCGCATGCAAAAAATGCTGTCGACGGCGTTATCAGGCAAGGCAATGTCGAACGCAGAGGCGTGCAAGGGTTGTACCCGTTTTACGACATCGGCGGGTTGAGCGCTCAACGCGGTCTTGAGCATGGCTTCGGAATTGTCCGCTCCGATGATCGCCCGGTTCGGTTTCTCGGCCAACACAGGCCATAAACGGCCGGCACCACACGGCAGATCCAGCACCAGTCCAGGGTCACCTGCCAGGGCCAAAGCAGTTCGTGCCAGTTGTTCATCACGTCGGTGGGAAAGACGACGGCTCAGGCCAGTCTGATGTTTATTCAGGTATTGGTGAGCGTGTTGTTCGTCATATTTTTCGGAAAAATCGAGCTTGATCGGGTTGGACATTGACGGGAACCTCCATGACGGAATGGCTCCGACGTTAAGGGCCGACATGTCCGCGCCAGGTCATCCCTTTGTGAAAACTTCGTCGCGCACGCGCTCGATGGTTTTCGGGATACTTCCAATGGGCAGACTTGAGCGCGATCCTCAGTCCTGGGGATTCAATTGAACCTCGAAATGGCAGCCGTTGGGCTCCATGGTGCTGAGACTCACCCTCCAGCCCTGGTTCTCGCAGATCCGCTGTACCAATGAAAGCCCCAACCCAAGCCCCTCGCCGCGTTTTTCATTGCCACGCACGAACGGCTCGAACATCGCCTCGCGTTTCTCCTCGGGGATGCCCACGCCACTGTCCTCGACCACAAACCCGGTAGCAGACAGCGTGAGGCGAATGAAGCCCTGATCGGTGTAATGCAAGGCGTTGCGCAGCAAGTTACCCATGACGGCGGTCAGGAACGTGGCGTTGTACGGCGTGTCGGCGGTTTGCCCCGGCTCGAAGATCAGGGTCAGGCCCTTGGCTTCGATTGGAGCACGCCACAGCCCAACGAGGTCCTCCGCCACCAGGCCTAACGCTAACCGAGGCGACATGCCGCTGTCTTCGCGCTGGGTCCTGGCGAGCATCAGGAAGGTCTGCACCAGCTCGCGCATTTCTTCACTGGCCCGACTGATACGCTCGACCTGTTTGCGACCGCGCTGATCCAGGGCAGGGTTCTCCAGCAAGAGCTCACAGGAGCTGGCCAGGACCATCAGCGGCGTGCGTAACTCATGGCTGACGTCGCTGGTAAACAACCGTTCACGCGTCAAGGCCTGGCGCAGTCGCCCCAGCGTGGCGTCGAACGCCACCGCCAGCTCACCCACCTCATCGGCGGCATAATCGGGGGCCAGCGGCGGGGCCAGCCCGAGGAGCTGGTCGCGATGGCGCACCTGCCGGGCCAGGCGCACGACCGGCGCCATCACCCGACGAGCCAGGACCCACCCCAGGAAAACCGCCAGCGCCAGGCTAAGCACGAAGCCCACCAGCACCACGGCGAACAGCACCCGTTCGCGCTCTTCGAAGTCGCTCTGGTCCTGCAGTAGCACGTAGTGTCGACCGTCAACAATCTCGACCATGGCGTGATACGACAATTGCGCGCGGAAGACCTCGTGGAAACCAGGATCCAGGTGGCGCAGGTCCTTGGGCAAGTCGAAGTCCCCCGGGCCGCCACTGAAATAGAACAACTGGTCAGGTTCCGGACGATGACTCCAGTCCGAAACGCTGTCCATCAGCAGCAGACGTTGCAGGTCTCCCCCAAGACCGGCGGAAATCAGTCTTTCTTCCACCAGATGAACCGTTGCCACGATGCCCATGGCGAATGCCCCCGCCACCAATGCACTCATCAGCGCAAAGGCGATGATGATCCGCTGGGCAAGGCTCTGCTTAAACTCCATCTCGGCCCTCGGCCAGGCGATAACCGACGCCATGCACGGTGTGCAGCAGCGGTTTGTCGAACGGTTTGTCGATCACCTGACGCAACTGATGGACGTGGCTGCGCAGACTGTCGCTGTCCGGGCAATCGTCGCCCCACAAGGCCTCTTCGAGGATTTCCCGCCGCAACACATGGGGGCTTTTCTGCATCAAGACCGCCAGCAGCTTCAGGCCTACCGGGTTGAGCTTCAGCAGTTTGCCTTCACGGGTGACTTCCAGGGTATCGAGGTCGTAATTCAAGTCACCGACCTGCAAGGCGCGCCGGCCGCCGCCCTGGGCCCGCCGCATGACCGCTTCGATTCGCGCCGTCAGTTCCGACAGGGCAAAAGGTTTGACCAGGTAATCATCGGCGCCGGACTTGAACCCCTGCAGGCGATCGTCCAGTTGATCCCGGGCCGTGAGCATGATCACTGGCGTATCACGTCGGGCGTCCTCGCGCAGGCGCTTGCACAAGGTGTAGCCGTCGATGCCCGGCAGCATGATGTCGAGCACGATCAGGTCATAGTGCTCGGTCGCGGCCAGGTGTAACCCCGACAAACCGTCCTGGGCACAATCGACGGTATAGCCTTTGAGCCCCAGGTAATCGGCCAGGTTGGCCAGGATGTCACGGTTGTCTTCAACCAACAGAATTCGCATGGGCATCTCCTCTGCGCACGTGGACGGTCATCGTGGCCCGCGCAGCTTAAGGCCAAGTGTGGATAACGGCTAGGGTTGTATCGGCTGTCGTAGCGAGCAAGCCCGCTCCCACAGGGGTCGAGAGTCGGACATTGACAAGTTTTTCACCCGGCATTCACACCTCGCCCACGGCACCCGGCCCAGACTGCGCGCAACGTGCTGCTCAAGAACACCTCCACCAAAGGTACTGCCATGGTTTCCACTGCCACCCGTCCCGTCTCCAGGCCATTGAATTTTCGTCTTGTCCTGGGCCTGCCCATCGCTGTCGCGGTGATGCTGGTACTGCTGGAACTGACCACACTGGACATGGACCTGGCCAGGCTGTTTTACGACCCGGCCGACGGGTTCATCGGTCGGCACAGTTTTTTTCTGGAAGACATCCTGCATGATCGTGCCAAGCAACTGGTCATCGTGTTTTCCGTATTGTCGATCGTTGGTTTCATCGCAGCGTTTTTCTTCACCCGGCTCAAACCGTTCAAACGCGAACTGGGCTGCCTGGTGCTCTCCCTGGCGTTGGCAACTTCGTTCGTCACGCCGATGAAAGCCGTGACGGCAGTGCAATGCCCCTGGAGCCTGAAGGAGTTCGGTGGCAAGCAAACCTACAGCGAACTGTTGAGCCCGCGCCCGGCCACTGACAAACCCGGCCGATGCTGGCCCGGCGGGCACGCCGCCGCCGGGTTTACGTTGTTTGCGTTGTTCTTCGTACTGCGCGACCGCCGTCCGCGCCTGGCCCGCCAGGCCTTCATATTCGCCTTCTCCCTGGGCACGTTGTTCTCCGTGAGCCGGATGATGCAAGGGGCGCACTTCTTTTCCCATAATGTCTGGACAGCGGTGTTCTGTTGGCTGATTTGCCTGGGGTGTTACTACTACATCCTGTACAGGCCGGCCGTTGGAGCTGACCAAGTGACCGATGGGGATCCTGTTAGCGCCTAAACCCCTTGGGAGCAAGCTTTGCTCCCACAGGGACCGCCGGGCCTCTGCCAATGCGGAGGTAAACTCGAGGCATTAAAAAACCCCGCCTGCTTTCGCAGGCGGGGTTTTTCAGTACAGGGGTAAGGCTGGCTTACATCATGCCGCCCATGCCACCCATGCCGCCCATGTCTGGCATGCCGCCGCCAGCTGGAGCGTCTTCCTTGATTTCAGCGATCATCGCCTCGGTGGTGATCATCAGGCTGGCAATCGACGAAGCCGCTTGCAGAGCCGAACGGGTCACTTTGGCCGGGTCCAGGATACCCATTTCGATCATGTCGCCGTATTCGCCGGTAGCAGCGTTGTAACCGTAGTTACCCGAACCCTGCTTGACCTTGTCGACCACAACGCTTGGCTCGTCGCCGGAGTTGGCAACGATCTGGCGCAGCGGTGCTTCTACAGCGCGACGCAGCAACTGGATGCCCACGTTCTGGTCATCGTTGTCGCCTTTGAGTTCGGAGATAGCCTGCAGAGCGCGAACCAGTGCCACGCCGCCGCCAGGTACCACGCCTTCTTCGACGGCTGCGCGGGTTGCGTGCAGCGCGTCTTCAACGCGGGCTTTCTTCTCTTTCATTTCAACTTCGGAACCGGCGCCAACCTTGATCACTGCAACGCCGCCAGACAGCTTGGCCAGGCGCTCTTGCAGTTTTTCACGGTCGTAGTCGGACGAAGTCTCGGCCACTTGTGCGCGGATCTGGGTAACGCGAGCCTGGATATCAGCCTCGACGCCGGCACCGTCGATCACGGTGGTGTTTTCCTTGGACAGGATCACGCGCTTGGCGTTACCCAGGTGCTCCAGGGTGGTGCTTTCCAGGCTCAGGCCGATCTCTTCGGAGATAACGGTACCGCCGGTCAGTACGGCGATGTCCTGCAGCATGGCCTTGCGACGGTCGCCGAAGCCTGGTGCCTTGACGGCAGCGACTTTAACGATACCGCGCATGTTGTTCACAACCAGAGTCGCCAGGGCTTCGCCTTCAACGTCTTCAGCCACGATCAGCAGTGGGCGGCCGGCTTTGGCAACGGCTTCGAGCACTGGCAGCATTTCGCGGATGTTGGAGATTTTCTTGTCGACCAGCAGGATCAGCGGGCTATCAAGCTCAGCAACCATGGTGTCCGGCTTGTTGACGAAGTACGGCGACAGGTAGCCACGGTCGAACTGCATGCCTTCTACAACCGACAGTTCGTTTTCCAGGCCCGAGCCTTCTTCAACGGTGATCACGCCTTCTTTACCGACTTTTTCCATGGCTTCGGCAATGATGTCGCCGATGGAGTTGTCGGAGTTGGCCGAGATGGTGCCGACCTGAGCGATGGCCTTGGTGTCAGCGCATGGCTTGGACAGGGCTTTAAGCTCTTTGACGATGGCGATGGTCGCCTTGTCGATGCCGCGCTTGAGGTCCATCGGGTTCATGCCGGCAGCGACAGCCTTGAGGCCTTCGTTGACGATCGATTGAGCCAGAACGGTAGCGGTAGTGGTGCCGTCACCGGCGTCGTCGTTGGCACGGGAGGCAACGTCTTTGACCAGCTGCGCGCCCATGTTTTCGAAACGGTCCTTGAGCTCGATTTCCTTGGCTACGGAAACGCCATCCTTGGTGATGGTCGGAGCGCCGAAGCTCTTCTCGATGATCACGTTACGGCCTTTAGGGCCCAGGGTCGCTTTTACTGCGTCAGCCAGGACGTTGACACCGGCGAGCATTTTCTTGCGGGCGGAATCGCCGAATTTAACTTCTTTAGCAGCCATGATCGATAATCCTTAAATACTTTGTAGTAACGGGAAAATGAGCGGGGGAATCAGCCTTCCAGGACAGCGAGGATTTCGTTCTCGCTCATCACCAGCAGGTCTTCGCCGTCGACTTTCACTGTGTTGCTGCCGGAGTAAGGGCCGAACACAACCTTGTCACCCACTTTCACGGCCAGCGCACGTACTTCACCGTTTTCCAGTGCCTTGCCTGGACCTACAGCGAGAACTTCACCGTGGTTGGCTTTCTCGGCAGCCGAACCTGGCAGGACGATACCGCCAGCGGTTTTCTTCTCTTCTTCGCTGCGACGGATGACGACGCGGTCATGCAGAGGACGAAGCTTCATTGTCGATCTCTCCTAATTTTGGTTTTCATCGGCCGGTGTAGTCCCGGCGGTTTTAACAAAAGCCGGCGGAGCCGGATGCGGTTCGTCAAGCGAACCGCGGAAGTCTGTCCAGTGTCGCCACCGGAAACCTTGCGGTGACCCATACATAAGGGCGTACAAGCCGATTTCAAGGGTTGGGTATAAAATTTTTTACTTCACGCAGCCAAAAATGAACACGGCACCCGAAGGTGCCGTGTCGCTGGTTTTTACTTGGGATCGCGGTGCTCGAACTCGCCTTCGATCACATCGGGTTCGCGGCCCACGGGCTCTCGCGGAGCTGGCCCGCCACGGGACTGAAGGTCCTCAGCGAAGGCGCGCTGGCGAATCGCCTGTTCCTCGGCACGCTGGCGCATTTTATTGGCCAGCAACCGACGGGTGAACGGCAGCAGCATGACCAGGCCCAACACATCACTGATGAAGCCAGGCAGGATCAACAGACCGCCACCCAAGGCCAACATCAGGCCTTCGAGCATGGTCTGGGCAGGCAACTCGCCACGGTTCAGGCTTTCACGGGCACGCAAGGCCGTGGCGAGGCCGGCGATGCGCAGCACGAACACGCCGAGCATCGAGCCGAGAATGACCAGCAGCAACGCCGGGAAAAACCCGATCGCACCGCTGACCTTGACGAATACGAACAGCTCCAACACCGGGAACAGCAGAAAGAGCAACAAAAAAGGGCGCATCAAAAGGTTCCTCAACGCAAGAATGCCTTGCTATCAAACCCTAGATGACGTCGCCCTTTCGTGAATTCAAGCGTCAGCCTCAGCATTTTTTGGCCATTGCTCGGCGTGAGCCAGATAAACCAAGGCTTCGCGCACTTGTGTCGGCGTATTGCAAGGCGCTGGAAACGCCAGCCAGTGCAGGGCCTGACCGATACGCAAGTGCATGCCTTCACTGTCGATACCGGCCAGTTGCGCAGGTACGGTTGCGGGCAGACCGGCCAGCTCGACGTAATGCGCGATGGCCTTGGCATGGTCGGCATTCATGTGGTCGATCATGCTGGCTTCGGCCTTGCCGGCGAAAGGGTTGGCCAGGGTGATCTGGTCGATCCAGTGAATGGCACCGAAACCACCGATGTAACGATGACGCACGGGGTTGAGCACCCAGAAATCGAAGTCATGGGCCTTGTGGTAGTTCTGCGACTCAGGGAAATAACGGTAGTAACGTTCAGCGGCGGCATCAATGGCGACGCTGTCTTCCAGCTTGTGCGCCTCGCCCAGATAAGTCAGGCGCCCGACGGCCTGCACATCCTCGGCCCCCCGCTCACCTACGAGCATTGAACACTTGGGGTCTTTTTGCAGGTTGTGGGTGTGTTGGGCGATACGGCTGATCAGGATCAGTGGACGGCCTTGGTCATCCAGGCAATACGGCACCACGGAGCCGAACGGGAAACCGGGCATGGATTTGGAATGGGTGGAGAGCATTCCACGGTATTCCTTGAGCAGCAATTCTCGTGCATGCTTGGCAGCTTCAACGCTCAAATTATGACTCCTTTGATCAAATCCGTCTGGAAACGGTCAGGCGACTGGAGCAATGTACCAGCGCGCCTTTGGGCAGTTCTCATGTGCAGCCGGGCTACGCCGTCGCCGATCGAGAGGCCAGTAAAAGGACATCCTCCCACCGCTCTGCAATCTGGACATGCGAATGCAACTCACCGACAAAGTAATCATTATCACCGGCGGTTGCCAGGGTCTGGGCCGCTCCATGGCCGAGTATTTCGCCGGCAAAGGCGCCAAGCTCGCTCTGGTGGACCTCAACCAGGAAAAGCTCGACCAGGCAGTTGCCGCCTGCGCGGCCAAGGGCGTCGAGGCCCGGGCTTATCTGTGCAACGTTGCCAATGAAGAGCAAGTGAGCGACATGGTCGCCCGGGTCGCCGAGGATTTCGGCGCGATCCACGGCTTGATCAACAACGCAGGGATTCTGCGCGACGGTTTGCTGCTCAAGGTCAAGGACGGTGAAATGAGCAAAATGAGCCTGGCCCAGTGGCAGGCGGTGATCGATGTCAACCTGACGGGTGTCTTCCTGTGCACCCGTGAAGTGGCAGCGAAAATGGTCGAGCTGAAGAACAGCGGTGCGATCATCAACATTTCGTCGATCTCCCGCGCCGGCAATGTCGGCCAAACCAACTATTCGGCGGCCAAGGCCGGCGTCGCGGCGGCCACGGTAACCTGGGCCAAGGAACTGGCGCGCTACGGTATCCGTGTCGCCGGCATCGCGCCGGGCTTCATCGAAACCGAAATGACCCTGGGCATGAAACCCGAAGCCCTGGAAAAAATGACTTCCGGGATCCCGCTCAAACGCATGGGCAAACCCGAAGAGATCGCCCATTCGGCAGCGTATATCTTCGAGAACGACTATTACACGGGCCGGATCCTGGAGATGGATGGCGGGTTGCGGATCTAAACCCAGCGCATACCCAAATGTGGGAGCAGGCCTGTGGGAGCACAGCTTGCTCGCGATGATGGCGTCACATACAACACATCTGTGGCTTTAAAACCGCTATCGCGAGCAAGCTGTGCTCCCACAGGTTTGCTCCCACAGACTTACTCCCACAGACTTACTCCCACATGCTTGCTCCCCCAGGCTTGCCCCCACATTGGATCGTGTTTCAAAGCATCAATCGTCGCTGGTGGTGATATTCGGCATCGCCGGTGACGCGGCCTCTTGCAACACGATCCGCGCGCCCACGTGGCGGGCCAGTTCCTGATAGACCATGGCGATCTGGCTGTCCGGCTCGGCGATGACCGTGGGTTTGCCGCCATCGGCCTGCTCGCGAATCAGCATCGACAGCGGCAGCGAGGCCAGCAGTTCGACGCCGTACTGGCTCGCGAGTTTTTCCCCGCCACCTTCGCCGAACAGATGCTCTGCATGTCCGCAGTTCGAGCAGATGTGCACGGCCATGTTTTCCACCACACCCAGCACCGGGATGTTCACTTTGCGGAACATCTCCACGCCCTTACGGGCGTCCAGCAGGGCCAGATCCTGCGGCGTGGTGACGATCACCGCGCCGGCCACCGGGACTTTCTGCGCCAGGGTCAGCTGGATATCCCCGGTGCCTGGCGGCATGTCGATCACCAGGTAATCCAGATCACCCCAGGCGGTCTGCGTCACCAGTTGCAGCAAGGCGCCGGAAACCATCGGACCGCGCCAGACCATCGGCGTGTTGTCATCGGTCAGGAAGGCCATGGACATCACTTCCACGCCATGGGACTGGATCGGCACGAACCACTTCTGATCCTTGACCTGCGGCCGGGTGCCCTCGGCAACGCCGAACATGATGCCCTGGCTCGGACCATAGATGTCCGCGTCGAGAATCCCGACCTTCGCGCCTTCACGGGCCAGGGCCAGGGCCAGGTTGGCTGCGGTGGTGGACTTGCCCACGCCGCCCTTGCCCGAGGCCACGGCGATCACGTTCTTGACGTTCGCCAGCCCCGGCACTTGCGCCTGGGCCTTGTGGGCAGCGATCACGCTGGTGACTTCGACTTTGGCCGCGGCTACACCGTCCAACGCCTCGATCGCCATCTGCAGCATCTGCGCCCAGCCGTTCTTGAACAGATCGGCGGCGTAGCCGATTTCCAGTTGAACGCTGACGCGATCACCCTGGATGTCGATGGCGCGCACGCATCCGGCGCTGACCGGGTCCTGGTTCAGGTAGGGGTCGGTGTACTGGCGAAGGACGGCTTCCACCGCTGCGCGATTGACGGCGCTCATGGGCAACTCCGATAGCAAGACTTGAAAACAGGCCGCTATCCTACGCCCCGCGTGCTTTTGTGGCGACCCGCTTACGCAGGCAAGCACTGTTGTGGCTAGGAAGCTTGCTTGCGCTGTGTGGGAGCAAGGCTTGCCCGCGATGCAGGCGATGCGATCTTTCAGAAATCGAGGCGCCTGTTTCGCGAGCAAGCTTTGCTCCCACAATCCCCTCGCCACTGCCTGGCTTAATCCTTGCGCCGCCCCTAGCAATGCATCCGGAAACAGGCCAGTGGGGTGAAATATATTCCCCGGCGCTTTATAGTGGCCGACCTCCGTTTCATCAAGTAGCCGAGCCCCATGTCCGAGCCACGCAAGATTCTCGTCACCAGCGCCCTGCCCTATGCCAATGGTTCGATTCACCTCGGCCATATGCTGGAATACATCCAGACCGATATGTGGACGCGCTTCCAGAAACATCGCGGCAACCAGTGCATCTATGTCTGCGCCGACGACGCCCACGGTTCGGCCATCATGCTGCGTGCGGAAAAGGAAGGCATCACCCCGGAACAACTGATCGCCAACGTCCAGGCCGAACACAGCGCCGACTTTGCCGAGTTCCTGGTGGACTTCGACAACTTCCACTCCACTCACGCCGAAGAAAACCGTGAGCTGTCGAGCCAGATCTACCTGAAGCTGCGTGACGCCGGGCACATCGCCACGCGTTCGGTCACCCAGTATTTCGACCCGGAAAAGAACATGTTCCTGGCCGACCGCTTCATCAAGGGCACCTGCCCGAAATGTGGCACCGAAGACCAGTACGGCGACAACTGCGAAAAATGCGGCGCCACCTATGCACCGACCGACCTGAAAGACCCGAAATCGGCGATTTCCGGCGCCACCCCGGTGCTCAGGGACTCCCAGCACTTCTTCTTCAAGCTGCCGGACTTCCAGGACATGCTGCAAACCTGGACCCGCAGCGGCACGTTGCACGACGCGGTGGCCAACAAGCTCGCCGAATGGCTCGATTCCGGCCTGCAAGAGTGGGACATTTCCCGCGATGCGCCGTACTTCGGCTTCGAAATCCCCGGCGAACCGGGCAAGTATTTCTACGTGTGGCTGGACGCGCCCATCGGCTACATGGCGAGCTTCAAGAACCTGTGCGACCGCACCCCGGAGCTGGACTTCGACGCGTTCTGGGCAAAGGACTCCACGGCCGAGGTGTATCACTTCATCGGCAAGGACATTGTCAACTTCCACGCGCTGTTCTGGCCCGCCATGCTCGAAGGCGCCGGTTTCCGTAAACCGACCGGCATCAACGTCCACGGCTACCTGACCGTCAACGGCCAGAAAATGTCCAAGTCCCGTGGCACTTTCATCAAGGCCCGCACCTACCTGGATCACCTGTCGCCGGAATACCTGCGCTACTACTACGCGGCCAAGCTCGGCCGTGGCGTGGACGACCTGGACCTGAACCTCGAAGACTTCGTGCAGAAGGTCAACTCCGACCTGGTGGGCAAGGTGGTCAACATCGCCAGCCGTTGCGCCGGCTTCATCCACAAGGGCAACGCCGGTGTGCTGGTGGCCGGTAACGCCGCACCGGAGCTGACCGAAGCCTTCCTGGCGGCGGCCCCAAGCATCGCCGAAGCCTACGAGGCCCGTGACTTTGCCCGTGCGATGCGCGAGATCATGGCCCTGGCCGACCGCGCCAATGCCTGGATCGCCGACAAGGCACCGTGGTCACTGAACAAACAGGAAGGCAAGCAGGACGAAGTCCAGGCGATCTGCGCCCTGGGTATCAATCTGTTCCGCCAACTGGTGATCTTCCTCAAACCAGTGCTGCCGCTGCTGACCGCCGATGCCGAGGCATTCCTGAACGTCGCGCCGCTGACCTGGGACGACCACCGGACGCTGCTAAGCAACCATCAACTGAACGAGTTCAAGCCGCTGATGACTCGTATTGATGCCACCAAGGTGCAAGCCATGATCGACGCATCGAAAGAAGACCTGGCCGCCAGCCAGACCGACACCGGCGCCCCTGCCGGCAATGGCGAGCTGGCCAAGGACCCGCTGTCGCCGGAGATCGACTTCGACGCCTTTGCCGCCATCGACCTGCGCGTCGCCCTGATCGTCAAGGCTGAAGCCGTCGAGGGCGCCGACAAGTTGCTGCGCCTGACGCTGGACATCGGCGATGAGCAACGCAACGTGTTTTCCGGCATCAAGAGCGCCTATCCGGACCCGGCCAAGCTCGAAGGCCGGCTGACGATGATGATCGCCAACCTCAAACCACGCAAAATGCGCTTCGGTATCTCTGAAGGCATGGTGATGGCGGCCGGCCCCGGCGGTGAAGAAATCTACCTGCTGAGCCCCGACAGCGGCGCCAAGCCGGGTCAGCGGATCAAGTAACGCGACCGCGCGCTGTACCGATCCCACAGTCGCCCGGCAGGCGGCTGTGGGATTTTCATATCTGGCTCACCCTCCCGGCATGCCGGATAATGCCTAACCTCTATAGAAAGGTTCTTTTTGCCAGCACGCCCATGACCGAAATCGTTCTTACACTGTTCAGCGCCGCCCTGATCAACAACCTCGTGTTGCATTGGCCGCTGGGCGTCAATCCGCTGCTGGCGGCAAATGGAAGAACGCAAGTCCACGCCCTGGGCCTGGCAACGGCATGCCTGATGCTGATGGTCGGCACCTTGGGTTATCTAATCGATCATTGGCTGCTGGTTCCGGCAAACCTGACCTCGCTGCGCCTGCTTGCATGGCTGTCCTTGAGCGTGTTGCTGATTGCACCGTTGCTGCACTGGCTGGGGCGCTGGCTGCCGACGCTGCCGTTCGAGGGTTTGTGGCCACTGTTGCTGGGCAATGCCGGCATACTGGGCGTCACACTGCTCAATAGCCGGGATGACCAAGGCCTGGGCCTCGCCGTCGCCTCCAGCCTGGGCGCCGGGCTGGGGTTTTGGCTGGTGTTGAGCCTGTTCGATGATTTGCGTCAGCGCACCTTCGATAACGATATCCCCAGGCCCTTTCGTGGCCTGCCGATCCAGTTGATCGGCGCAGGGCTCATGGCGGTGGCATTTCTTGGATTGCGCGGGCTGGTCAAAGCATGAGTCTGATTCAACGTATCGACGCCCTGTTGCCGCAGACCCAATGCGGCAAGTGCGGCCACCCCGGGTGCAAGCCCTACGCCGAAGGCATCGCCCAGGGCGAGTCGATCAACAAGTGTCCGCCCGGAGGCAGTGAGACCATCGCGGCCTTGGCCGACCTGATGAAAGTGCCGGTGCTTGAGCTGGATACCAGCCGTGGTTCAGCCCCGGCACAGATCGCTTTTATTCGCGAAGCCGAATGCATCGGTTGCACCAAATGCATCCAGGCCTGTCCGGTGGACGCGATTGTCGGCGCGGCAAAGCTGATGCACACGGTCCTCGTCGACGAATGCACAGGCTGCGATCTTTGCGTGGCGCCCTGCCCCGTCGACTGCATCGAAATGCACCCATTGCCGACAGCAACCGTGGTGCCAGTGATTGGCGGCTTGGCCCCCAGCGTCGAAGAGCAGCAGGCGCGCACCGCCAAACGCAATCATGCCCGCCGGCGCTTCGAACAACGCAACGCACGCCTGCGCCGCGAAGAGGAGCAGCGTCTCGCCGAGCGCCTGGCCCGTACACAGCATGCCTCCCAGGCCCAAACCTCGTCCCTCGATCCAGTACAAGCCGCACTGGAACGTGTACGAGCGCAAAAAGCCGCGAACGCCGACGCAGCCTTGAAAAAAGCCAAGGTCGACCTGGCGATGAGCCGGGCGCAGTTAAACAAATCCTTGAAAGCATTCGGCCACCCGCCGACCTTCGAACAACAGTCGCAATTGATCGTGCTACAGCGCCAGTTCGAAGCGGCGCAACACGCCTTGACGCAGTTGGAAGGCGCTGCTCAGCCCATCACTTCAACCCCGGCACCCGTTCAAAGTGCCGAGCTGAAGCGGGCCAAGATCCAATTGGCGATGCGTCGCGCTGAACTCAGCAAGGCCCGGGCCGCCGGGGCGCCGGATGAACACATGCAGGCCCTGGAACAAGCGGTGAAAGACGCCGAACGCCAGGTGGATGCTCATGTCGCTCCCTGAGCCCATGGACGAACGGCTGCGGCAGGCAATGTTGCAGGTGCTGCTGGCGACACTGCCCGGCATTCTGGCGTTGACGTGGTTTTATGGCTGGGGCGTGGTACTCAACCTGCTGCTCGCGGGCCTTAGCGCACTGGCTGTCGAAGCACTGGTGTTGCGCTTGCGGCGCCGACCGCTCAAACCCGAACTGAACGATGCCAGCGCGCTGGTCAGCGCCACGCTACTGGCGCTGGCCTTGCCGGCGTATTGCCCCTGGTGGCTGACCGTCACAGCGACGGCGTGCGCCTTGGTGTTCGGTAAGCACCTTTGGGGCGGTGTCGGCAATAACCCATTCAACCCGGCGATGCTCGGCTACACCCTGGTGCTGGTAGCGTTTCCCCAGCAACTGAATCAATGGCCTGCACTTCATGGCCTGGGCCTGTCTGAAGGCTTGCAACAGGTGTTCGGCGTTCAACCGGGGCCTGATGGGTGGGCAGGCGCAACGGCCCTGGACAGCCTGCGAATCAACAAAAGCCTGACCATTGATGAATTGTTCGCCGCCAACCCGGCATTCGGACGCTGGGGTGGGCGCGGCGTCGAGTGGATCAACCTGGCGTTTCTGGCCGGCGGACTGTTCCTGCTGCAACAACGGGTGTTCAGTTGGCACGCGCCGGTGGGCATGCTCGCTGGCTTGTTCATCATCAGCTTGTTGTGCTGGAACGGGTCGGGCTCGGACTCCAATGGCTCGCCGTTGTTTCATCTGCTCACTGGCGCGACCATGCTGGGTGCGTTTTTTATCGTGACCGAACCGGTTTCGGGCGCCAAAGCCCCCCTCGCTCGCCTGCTGTTTGGCGCAGGCGTAGGACTGCTGGCTTATCTGATCCGAACCTGGGGTGGTTACCCGGACGGCGTGGCGTTTGCGGTGCTGCTGATGAACCTCGGCGTGCCCGCACTGGAGCGTTTCGCCGAGGCGCGACACAGGCGGCAGCCCCAATGAAAAACCACCATGGCGTTGCCATCCTGGCTCTGCTGATCGGTCTCGGTACCGGGGCCACTTACCTTACCCAACTGGGTACCGCAAAGCGCATCAACGATCAGCAGCAAGCCATCGCGAACAGAGCCTTGCTCGAGGTACTGCCGGCCGACCGTTATGACAATCGACCATTGGCGCAGCCTGTCGTAACGGCCCCCGTGGCCTTGGCCCATAGCACGCTGTTGCGCGGTTATCTGGCGACTCGCGCCAGCCAGCCCAGCGCAGTATTGCTGCGTAGCCAGACGCTCGGCTATGAAGGCAGCATCGAATTACTGGTCGCTATCGATACGCAGGGGCGGTTGCTGGGTGTGAAAACCCTGCGCCAGACAGAAACTCCCGGCCTGGGCGCGGCCATCGCCGGCTGGCCGAACGCTTGGCTGCAAACCTTCAACGGTAAATCGCTCCAAGCCCCCACCGACAGCGGCTGGGCCTTGAAAAAGGATCAGGGACAGTTCGATCAGCTGGCTGGCGCGACCGTCACGTCCCGGTCAGTCCTGCAGGCCGTTCACGATGCATTGCGTTACTTCGACGAGCATAAGGCTCAACTGACCGGAGTGAGCATTGATGAATAAACCATTGGTACTGACCCGCGGCCTGCTGCTTGTCCCCTTGGTCGGCGCCAGCGATTCGCTGGTAAACGCGCTGGGCTTATGGCTGGCCTGGGCACTGATCAGTGCCGGCCATGGTTTGGCCATGGGGCTGTTACGGCCACGCCTGACAGCAAATCAGCGGTTGCTCGCATCCGTCGTGCTGGCCGCAACCCTGACAGCTTGCGCAGGCCTTATTGCACAAGCCTGGGTACTGGAACTGTATCAACCGCTGAGCCTTTACATTGGCTGGATCGCCTTGAGCTGCGTGGTGCTGGAGCATGACGACGCCTTCGTCGGCTCGCGCCTGCCCGAACATCTCAGGCTGGCGGGGCTGTTCGGCCTGCTGATGATCGGCTTGGGCACCCTGCGCGAGCTGATCGGCAACGCAATATCACTGGCCTTGCTCGCCCCTGGCGGATTCATTCTGCTCGGCCTGCTGCTGGCAGCACGGCAGGCCTGGACAGGCGCTAAACCCCACTCAACGATCGAGGAAACGCCGCGCCCATGAACGCCGCAAAACGCCTGGAAATATTCCGTCGCTTGCACGAAGACAACCCGGAACCGAAGACCGAACTGGCCTACAACTCGCCGTTCGAACTGTTGATCGCGGTGATTCTGTCGGCCCAGTCCACCGACGTCGGCGTCAACAAGGCCACGGCCAAACTGTTTCCAGTGGCCAACACGCCGCAGGCGATCCACGCCCTGGGCGTCGAAGGGCTGTCCGAATACATCAAGACCATCGGCCTTTTCAACAGCAAGGCGAAAAACGTCATCGAGACCTGCCGCCTGCTGACGGAGCGCCACGGTGGCGAAGTCCCACAAACTCGCGAGGCGCTGGAAGCCCTTCCAGGTGTCGGTCGCAAAACCGCTAACGTGGTGCTCAATACCGCATTTCGTCAGTTGACCATGGCGGTCGACACCCACATTTTCCGCGTCAGCAACCGAACCGGGTTGGCACCGGGCAAAAATGTTGTGGAAGTGGAAAAAAAATTGATGAAATTCGTACCGAAAGAATTTTTGCTCGATTCCCACCACTGGCTCATCCTTCACGGACGCTACGTCTGCCTGGCGCGCAAGCCCCGCTGTGGCAGTTGCCGGATCGAGGATCTATGCGAATACAAGCACAAGACCTCCGACGATTGAGGCGCTATTGCTTTTATTGATTCGACGATTGAAAAAATCTTTTTTACCCGCCGGTGGTTTGTCGATATAAGGAGCGCCAAAGGCAGTCTAAGCCTGGAGTCGATCCCATGAGTGCTGGCAAAGAACAACTGGATGTAGAAGACGAATTCATCGCCGTAGAGACCGAGGATGCTGAACCCGTGGTCGTGGAAACAGCGAAGACCAATCTGAGCAAACGTCGCACGATCGATAATCTGCTGGAGGAGCGTCGATTGCAGAAACAACTGGCCGATTACGACTTTGACCTCTGACACGTAAAAGCCTCCCTGATGGAGGCTTTTTACTGAGCACGCGTGACCGGGAAAAACTCACACCAACCCATTACGCTGCGCCAGTTCGATCAGATCCACCAGCGAGCGAGCATTAAGCTTCAACAACAAGCGGGTCTTGTATGTACTGACGGTCTTGTTACTCAGGAACATCCCATCGGCAATTTCCTTGTTGGTTTTTCCGCGAGCCAGTTGCTGCAAGACCATCATTTCTCGCCCGGACAAACGATCCACCATATCGGACTCGCTTGCGTTCCCCAGGCTCGAACGCACGGTATGCAGCGCCTGGTTGGGGAAATAGCTGTAACCGGACAGCACCGCCTTGATTGCACTGAGCAACTCAGTGAGATCCTGTTGCTTGCACACATAACCGGCCGCCCCCGTCTGCATGCACCGCATCGAAAAATGTCCAGGTGCCTGGGAAGTCAGCACCAGGACTTTCAAAGGCGAAGGGTTGGCAGTCAGCCGTGCGATGACCTCCAACCCGTCCAGTTTCGGAATACCGATATCCAGAATAACGATATCGGGCATAAGTTCACGGGCAAGTTGCAACGCATCGACGCCATTATCGGTTTCGGCAATAACTTCATATCCATGACGCTCCATTAGCAAACGTACAGCAAGACGAATGACGGGATGATCATCCACGATCAGCACTTTATTCATGGGCAAATCCAACTTCGCTGTTCGAATTTTTAGAGCACGCACAATAGCCTAGTCAATTCTACCTTGGCATGCCGCCCCCCCTGACTGCTCGCACCGAGAGACGCAACCTACAAGCGATACAGAAAAATCCTACAAATTCCTTTGAAAATAACGTGCCATGAATTTCTTTACAGAGAGGGGACGGTTCGTCCAGCGACCCGCTCCCCCTCTGAATCAAGCGCTGCTTTACTCCCCCACCGCCCGTTGTGCATGTTGCCGGAAGTCACCGTGTTCATAAAAAGTAACTGAATTATTTACCAACAAAACAACAACACCTCCATTTAAATGAATTTGAACTAACATAAAAAATAAGCGAAATTAACTCAACCCATCCGTCCAGAAACCGCTGGCATTATCAGCCCCACACTGAACTTAGCAATTCTTCATTCCAGCCAACTTCAATCACCGAGCCCGAATAACCGATGAGCATCAACCATGAACAAACCATTGAAAACCATCACCAACCCCATGACACTGATCGCTATATTCGCAACTTTATCCGAGACTTCCGCCGCTATTTCCCTGCCCTTCCTGGACGATCAGGACCGTGAATACTACCTCTGGTTTCTGATCAGCTTTCCTTTCTATTTATTGCTTCTTTTCTTCATCACACTCAATTTCAACTATCGTTCGTTATATTCACCTTCCGATTTTCGCAAGAGCAAACACTTCATGAAGACCATGGATGACTCGAGCAGTCGGCGTAAACGCATCTTCCGTCGGACGAACAAAGTTAAAAGATTGCCGATACGTTTTCATCGACGGAAAAAGGAACCGCAACGGGTCATTTTCCTGGTACACAAACCTTCAGAAGACTTGATCGAGGCCAATCGACCAAAACGCTCAAAGCAAACCACGGAACACACACCCATCGTCATCTACATCATTTGCAGCCGCGACAACGCAGAAGTTGCACCGGACAGACAGGATGGATGAGTGGTCAAGAGACCGCGCCGCAACGAATGAGCAGCACATGAGAAAGGGAACCCGAAAAAAAACGGCCTGCACATGGCAGGCCGTTTTCATGGAGCAGCAAGGATCAGAACAGCTTGCGACCCTTGTTCGCCGCGATGCGCATGCGCAGGGCGTTAAGCTTGATGAAGCCGGCGGCATCGGCCTGGTTGTAAGCACCACCGTCCTCTTCGAAGGTCGCGATGTTGGCATCGAACAGTGAGTCGTCAGACTTGCGCCCGGTGACGATGACATTGCCCTTGTACAGTTTCAGGCGCACGACGCCATTCACGTTGACCTGAGAGGCGTCGATCATCTGTTGCAGCATCAGACGCTCCGGGCTCCACCAGTAACCGGTGTAGATCAGGCTGGCGTACTTGGGCATCAACTCGTCTTTGAGGTGAGCCACTTCGCGGTCCAGGGTGATCGACTCGATCGCGCGGTGAGCGCGCAGCATGATGGTACCGCCCGGGGTTTCGTAGCAACCACGAGACTTCATACCGACATAGCGGTTCTCGACGATGTCCAGACGACCAATGCCGTGTTCGCCACCGATGCGGTTCAAGGTCGCCAGCACAGTGGCCGGGCTCATTTCCACGCCGTCCAGCGCGACGATATCGCCGTTGCGATAGGTCAGCTCCAGGTATTGCGGGGTGTCAGGAGCCTTCTCCGGGGAGACGGTCCAGCGCCACATGTCTTCTTCGTGCTCGGTCCAGGTGTCTTCCAGCACGCCGCCTTCATAGGAGATGTGCAGCAGGTTGGCGTCCATCGAGTACGGGGATTTCTTCTTGCCATGACGCTCGATCGGAATCGCGTGCTTCTCGGCGTAGTCCATCAGCTTTTCACGGGACAGCAAGTCCCACTCGCGCCACGGAGCGATGACTTTCACGCCGGGTTTGAGGGCATAGGCACCGAGCTCGAAACGTACCTGATCGTTGCCCTTGCCGGTGGCACCGTGGGAAATGGCGTCGGCACCGGTTTCGTTGGCGATTTCGATCAGGCGCTTGGCGATCAACGGACGGGCGATGGACGTACCCAGCAGGTACTCGCCTTCGTAAACAGTGTTGGCGCGGAACATCGGGAACACGAAGTCGCGGACGAACTCTTCGCGCAGGTCATCGATGTAGATCTCTTTGACGCCCATGGCCTGAGCCTTGGCGCGTGCAGGTTCGACTTCTTCGCCCTGCCCCAGGTCAGCGGTGAAGGTCACCACTTCGCAGTTATAAGTGTCCTGCAGCCACTTGAGGATCACCGAAGTGTCCAGGCCGCCGGAATACGCCAGAACGACCTTGTTTACGTCCGCCATGCCATCACTCCACGGGTTGTACGGAAAGCCGGGAAGTCTAACGTCCAGCGCGGATAATTTACAGGGGCGCGACAGCTTATGACGACGAAGCGACAGATTATGTCGAGCGCGCGACGATGCACATCGGTCAGGATGTCCGCGCGGTGGTGGCGGCAGTGGGCCTGGCTGGCGTCGCGGTCGGCGCCGGAACCTTGGCAGGGGGCGACGCGGCAGGTGTGGCCTGCGGTGCCGGTGCTTCGGGCACCGCCACCCGCTCCAGGCGCACGGCCACACGACGGTTCTTGGCCCGATTGGCGGCACTGGTGTTGGGCACCAGGGGGTACCGCTCGCCGTGGAACCGCACGGTGATCTGTGATTCCTGAAAGCCGTTGGCCTTGAAAAAATCCTGGACCGCCAAGGCCCGGCGACGCGACAGCTCACGGTTGGTCAGACGGTTGCCGGTATTGTCGGAGTGACCGTCGAGTTCGACATGATTGACGGTCGGGTCGGCCTTGATGAAATCGATCATGACTTGCAACTGAGCCTTGGCCCGGGCGTCGAGTTCAATCCCTTCGCCGGGAAAGCCGATTTGCGAATGCTTCACCTGCTCGAAATTCTTTGGCAGCAGTTTCGCCACACAGCCCTGGTAATCGTTGAAGGCCTTGTTGAAGCGCACAGGCAGCAGCCGGACTTCCGAAACCCGCCCGTCCCCGGTGTTACGCCGCACCACGGGACTGCGACCTTCCATCAGCCCGCTGATCAAACGGCCCGCCTGGACCTGGGAGCTGTTGAACAATACATCGCCGCCGCCGAGCCTGACCGAGCCCAGGTTGATGTCGCCCCGCCCGGGTTGCCAAGGCGCGGCGGCCGCCAGCAAGGTTGCGGAACCGCCACCGAGCATCGGGTTATGGGACTTGAGCCGGAAGATCGCCTGCTCGCCGGCCCGACGCACAAATTCGCCGCTGCCGAAATCGGTGACCGGCTGACTCAGCCGGCACTCGAACTTGTCGCCTTCGACCGTCCACTCAATGCTCTCCAGACGGGTCTGGAAAGTGAGCGCCATGGCGGGAAGGCTGGCAAACACACTGAGCAAGGCTAAATAACGCTGGCGCACGGGAGGCTCCAATGGCTTTTTATACGAAGATCGACACACGTTGAGAGTATGACGCCTGTCCGGGGGCACCCCACTGATTCGTGGCACACCTGTACGAGCTATCGGTAACTTGCGCCAGAACTTGATAGCGGGTGCCTGAATCGGTCTTTTCCGGTAGCATTCCCCAGAGTTTGACCCGCCTGGAAGCCCCCCAATGTCCGACCGCCTGACCCTGCTGCGTCCCGACGACTGGCATATTCATCTTCGCGATGGTGCTGTGTTGACCCATACCGTCGCCGATGTCGCGCGCACCTTCGGGCGCGCAATCATCATGCCTAACCTGGTTCCGCCAGTGCGCAACGCCGCCGAGGCCAACGGCTATCGCAAGCGCATCCTCGACGCACGCCCGGCTGGCAGCCGTTTCGAACCGCTGATGGTGCTGTACCTCACCGACCGCACCCAGCCCGAAGAAATACGCGATGCCAAGGCCAGCGGCTTCGTCCATGCCGCCAAGCTGTACCCCGCTGGCGCCACCACCAACTCCGATTCCGGTGTCACCAGCATCGACAAGATCTTCCCGGCGCTGGAGGCCATGGCCGAAGTCGGCATGCCGTTGTTGATCCACGGTGAGGTCACTCGCAGTGACGTCGACGTGTTCGACCGCGAGAAAATCTTCATCGATGAGCACATGCGTCGCGTCGTGGAGCGCTTCCCGACGCTCAAGGTGGTGTTCGAACACATCACCACCGGTGATGCCGTGCAGTTCGTCAACGAAGCCCCGGCGAACGTTGGCGCGACCATTACCGCGCATCATCTGCTGTACAACCGCAACCACATGCTGGTGGGCGGGATCCGGCCGCACTTCTATTGCCTGCCGATCCTCAAGCGCAACACCCATCAAGAGGCCTTGCTCGACGCCGCCACCAGCGGCAGCGCCAAGTTTTTCCTCGGTACGGACTCAGCGCCACACGCCCGCCACGCCAAGGAAGCAGCCTGTGGTTGCGCCGGCTGCTACACCGCCTACGCCGCCATCGAGATGTACGCCGAGGCGTTCGAACAACGCAATGCGCTGGACAAACTCGAAGGCTTCGCCAGCCTGCATGGCCCGCGTTTCTACGGTCTACCAGTGAACACCGATCGTATTACCCTGGTTCGCGACGAGTGGACCGCCCCCGCCAGCCTGCCTTTTGGCGAGCTGACTGTTATCCCGCTGCGCGCCGGTGAAAAACTGCGCTGGCGCCTGCTGGAGGAAAGTGTGTGAGTGAAGATCATTTCGACGATGAGCAGGATGGCAACGGTGGCTCGGGCGGTGCCCGTCACCCCATGGCAGCCCGCTTCCGAGGCTATCTGCCGGTCGTCGTCGACGTAGAAACCGGCGGTTTCAACTCCGCCACCGATGCGCTGCTGGAGATCGCCGCGACCACCATTGGCATGGACGAAAAAGGTTTTGTGTTCCCCGATCACACCTACTTCTTCCGCGTCGAACCTTTCGAAGGCGCCAACATCGAAGCGGCGGCCCTGGAGTTCACCGGGATCAAGCTTGATCACCCATTGCGCATGGCGGTGAGCGAAGAGACGGCCCTGACCGACATTTTCCGTGGCGTGCGCAAAGCGCTGAAAGCCAACGGTTGCAAACGGGCGATCCTGGTCGGCCACAACAGCAGCTTCGACCTGGGTTTTCTCAATGCCGCCGTTGCGCGCCTGGACATGAAGCGTAACCCGTTCCATCCATTTTCCAGCTTCGACACCGCGACCCTGGCGGGCCTGGCGTACGGCCAGACCGTCCTGGCCAAGGCCTGTCAGGCGGCTGACATCGACTTTGATGGGCGTGAAGCCCACTCGGCCCGCTACGACACCGAGAAGACCGCCGAGTTGTTCTGCGGCATCGTCAATCGGTGGAAAGACATGGGTGGCTGGCAGGATTTCGACGATTGACAGGCTGAGTAAGCATCAGGACTGTGGGAGCAAGGCTTGCCCGCGATGAAAACGACACGGTGTCCCAGAGATACCGAGGCGCCTGTATCGCGAGCAAGCTTTGCTCCCACAGCTGTTGCGGGTGTTTTCCAACAATGGGGATAAATCCTTCCCCATAAAAAAACCGGCCCATCGAGGGCCGGTTTTTTTATGCCTGTTGCGCTTACAGCTTGTCGCTGTGCTCGCCCAGGTAGGCGGCAACACCTTCAGGAGATGCGGTCATGCCCTTGTCGCCTTTCTTCCAGTTGGCCGGGCAAACTTCGCCGTGCTCTTCGTGGAACTGCAACGCGTCGACCAGACGGATCAGCTCTTCCATGTTACGGCCCAGCGGCAGGTCGTTGATGATCTGCGAACGGACAACGCCCTTGTCGTCGATCAGGAACGCGCCACGGAAGGCCACGCCGCCTTCGGACTCAACGTCGTAGGCCTTGGCGATTTCGTGCTTCATGTCAGCAGCCATGGTGTATTTCACCTGGCCGATACCACCACCGTTGATAGGCGTGTTGCGCCAGGCGTTGTGGGTGAAGTGCGAGTCGATCGAAACGGCAACCACTTCAACGTTGCGGGCCTTGAAGTCGTCCATGCGGTGATCCAGCGCGATCAGCTCGGATGGGCAGACGAAAGTGAAGTCCAGCGGGTAGAAAAACACCAGGCCGTATTTGCCTTTGATGGCCGAGGACAGGGTGAAGCTGTCGACGATTTCGCCGTTGCCCAGAACGGCTGGAACGGTGAAGTCAGGGGCTTGTTTGCCTACGAGTACGCTCATTGGATATCTCCTGGTGAATAACGTGAAAACAAGGTCCGGGCCAGCCTGCCACCCTCAGGCGACAGCCCTGTGACACGAACCCGCTTGCAAGGGCCGACCATCATACACCGCGAATTTGGACTGTCTTCAACGGTTTTTCGGCGAGTCCAAAAATCCTTTCCCTTTGTATGTCCCCTCGTTGGCCATGGATAAAAAACCGTTCGTCAGCTCTGGCGCAAGGGTTTCAGAAAGCACTTTGACAATCATTCTCGTTAACATTAAGATCCATCTCAATTGAGTCACAACCAGCGACGGTTCTTGCTTATGTATGTTTGCCTCTGCACTGGCGTCACCGACGGACAAATCCGCGAAGCGATCTATGAAGGTTGCTGCAGCTACCGCGAAGTCCGCCAGGCCACCGGCGTAGCCAGCCAATGCGGAAAATGTGCTTGCCTTGCCAAGGAAGTGGTTCGCGAAACCCTCGCCAAAGTGCAAACGGCCCAGGCCTCGATTCCCTATCCGGTAGAATTTACTGCCGCTTAAATCCAGCTTCTTGAAGAACCGGGCTCAATGCCCGGTTTTTTTATGCCTGTAAATCAAACGCTTAGCCTCCAGACGCGGAACACAAACATTCTTATTCCGATTAATTTTCATTTATTATTCAATAACTTAGGTTTGACACCCGCCAGTACGCAGCTCAAACTCAGCCTTATATACAGCTACTACAGGGCAGGCCCTCACCATGAAAGGCGACGTTACAGTCATCCAGCATCTCAACAAAATCCTCGCCAATGAGCTGGTCGCGATCAACCAATACTTCCTGCATGCGCGCATGTACGAGGATTGGGGCCTGAACAAGTTGGGCAAGCACGAGTACCATGAGTCCATCGACGAGATGAAACACGCGGACAAGCTGATCAAGCGCATCCTGTTTCTCGAAGGGCTGCCGAACGTCCAGGACCTGGGCAAGCTGCACATTGGCGAACACACTCAGGAAATGCTCGAGTGCGACCTGACAATCGAGCGTGCCGGCCACGCCGACCTGAAAGTCGCCATCGCCCATTGCGAAGCCGTCGGTGACTTTGGCAGCCGTGAACTGCTTGAGGACATTCTCGAGTCTGAGGAAGAACACATCGACTGGCTGGAAACCCAACTGGGTCTGATCGACAAAGTGGGTCTTGAGAACTACCTGCAATCGCAGATGGGCGAAGAGTAACTTTCTCCAAAAGCAAGCCACTAAAAAGCCCCGCCCTCTTTCGAGAGGCGGGGCTTTTTATTGCCTGGATTCCCAGGCCACCGAAAAACCTTTGTGGGAGCGAGCCTGCTCGCGATAGCGGTCTATCAGTCACAAACACATTGACTGACACGCCCTCATCGCGAGCAGGCTCGCTCCCACATTGTTTATCCGTGAATCAGGCTTCTGTCTTGTCCGCAGCAGCTTTCTCGGCAGCAGCCTTGATCGTGGCCTGCAGAGAGCCGTCGGCCGCCATCTCGGTCATGATATCGCTACCGCCGATCAGCTCACCACCCACCCACAGCTGCGGGAAGGTCGGCCAGTTGGCGAACTTGGGCAGGTTGGCGCGGATTTCCGGGTTCTGCAGGATGTCCACGTAGGCAAACTTCTCGCCACACGCCATCACAGCCTGAGCAGCCTTGGCCGAGAAGCCGCACTGTGGCGCGTTCGGCGAGCCTTTCATGTAAAGCAGGATGGTGTTGTTGGCAATCTGGTCTTTAATCGTTTCGATGATATCCACGGAGCACCTCGGCTTAAACTTTGCGACTTCAGTTGTCGACACGGTGGCGCATTGTAACGGAAAGCCGAGCACGCTGCTCGGTCTCCCCTAGAGACAAATTCACGCAGCCACCACCGTCACCGGAACCCCGTTGAGCGCGGCATTGCCGGACAACTCATCAAGCTGACAGTCATCGGTCAGGTCGTTGGCACTCGAACCGGGCTGGGCGCTGGCAATGCTCATCTGCACGCCCGGCCGGGCGTGGCCCCAGCCGTGAGGCAAGCTGACCACGCCTTTCATCATCTCCAGGCTGCCTTGCACCTCGACTTCGATCATACCCACCCGCGAACTGACTTTCACCCGCTGCCCGTCGCTCAACCCGCGACTGCTCAGATCCTCCGGGTGCATCAGTAGTTGATGACGCGGCTTGCCCTTCACCAGACGATGGAAATTGTGCATCCAGGAATTATTGCTGCGCACATGACGACGACCAATCATCAGCAGTTCATCCGCCTCTGGCGCTTGCAATGCGGCGAAGCGCTTGAGGTCGGCAAGAATGACCGCCGGAGCAGCCTGCACACGCTGGTTGTCGGTTTTCAACCGAGGAGCCAGGTTGGGCTTGAGAGCACCCAGGTCGATGCCATGGGGGTGATCGAACAGGGTCGCCAGGGACAGTTTGTGCGGTGAAGCATCGCCATAGGCGCCGGCACGAAGGCCGAAATCGATCATTTGCGCCGGCGGCATGGTCGGCTTGAGTTCCTTGCCGGTTCGGGCTGCGAAAGCCTTGGCCAGACCGACGAAAATTTCCCAGTCGTGCAGCGCCCCTTCAGGCTTGGGCAGGATCGCCCGGTTGAAACGGGTCACATTGCGCACCGCGAACAGGTTGAACGTGGTGTCGTAATGGTCGTTTTCCAGAGCCGAGGTGGAAGGCAGGATCAGGTCGGCGTAGCGCGTGGTTTCGTTGATGTACAGATCGACGCTGACCATGAACTCCAGCCCGTCCAGCGCCTGCTCCAGTTGTCGCCCGTTAGGGGTGGACAGCACCGGGTTGCCCGCCACGGTGACCAGCGCGCGAATCTGGCCTTCGCCCTCGGTGAGCATCTCCTCGGCCAAAGCCGAAACCGGTAGTTCGCCCGAGTATTCGGGGCGCCCGGACACCCGGCTTTGCCAGCGATTGAAATGACCTCCCGAGGTGGTGGCGACCAGATCCACCGCAGGCTCCGTACACAGGGCCCCGCCGACCCGATCAAGATTGCCGGTCACCAGGTTGATCACCTGAATCAGCCAGTGACACAGCGTGCCGAACGCCTGGGTCGAGACGCCCATCCGTCCATAACAGACCGCTGAAGGCGCGGCAGCGAAGTCCCGGGCCAACTGACGGATCTGCGTAGCCGGCACGGCACAGAGCGGGCTCATCGCTTCAGCAGTGAAGGTCACGACGGCCTGGCGCACGTCTTCCAGGCCATCCACCGGCAGGTGGCTGTCACAGGTCAAGCCCTCGCTGAACAGGGTATTGAGCACACCAAACAGCAAAGCCGCATCGCCACCCGGGCGCACGAAAACGTGCTGGTCGGCCATCGCCGCCGTTTCGCTGCGACGTGGATCGACCACCACCACTTTACCGCCCCGGGCCTGGATCGCTTTGAGGCGTTTTTCCACGTCCGGCACGGTCATGATGCTGCCATTGGACGCCAGCGGGTTGCCGCCCAGGATCAGCATGAAGTCGGTGTGATCGATGTCCGGAATCGGCAGCAGCAGACCGTGGCCGTACATCAGGTGGCTGGCCAGGTGGTGGGGCAGTTGGTCCACCGAGGTCGCCGAGAAGCGGCTACGGGTTTTCAGCAGGCCCAAAAAATAGTTGCTGTGGGTCATCAGCCCATAGTTATGCACGCTGGGGTTGCCCTGGTAGACCGCCACCGCGTTCTGGCCGTGGCGCTCCTGAATCCCCGCCAGGCGTTCGGCCACCAGCGCGAAGGCCTCCTCCCAGGCGATAGGCTGCCACTCGCTACCCACCCGCCGCATGGGCTGGCGCAGGCGATCCGGATCGTTCTGGATATCTTGCAGGGCCACCGCCTTGGGACAGATGTGGCCGCGACTGAAGCTGTCCATCTGATCGCCCTTGATCGAGGTGATCGCCAAGCCTTGACCTTCGGTTTCGGTGGTTTCAAGCGTCAAGCCGCAGATGGCTTCACACAGATGGCACGCACGGTGGTGGAGAGTCTTGGTCATGGCCAGTCTCTATTTTATTCGTGGCGGGCGCTTTCGGCCGCGGGAACAAAACTATGGCGCGGGATCCGCCACCGCGCCAGCGACGTGCGTCCTGTGAATTGCCGGGCATCAGGCCCGCCGATAAAGTGCTCTCAAGGCTGCTCGGGGGGCGGCGCCAGCAACTGGATTTCCTCGATGGTTTCCACTTGTTCGTGAGCGAGGGGCACCCCCGTCAACTCACCGATCAAGCGCCAATGCTCGTCGAGCCCGGAGCTGATGGTGGCCATGCGATCAATCATTCGACGACCGGCAGCCTTGGTCACCTCGTCGTCGCTGCGCAACAATTCGAATGACATGGACGTCACCGAAGCGGTCAGGTGAGTCAGGGAGCGTGCTGTCAGCCCCAGTAGTTCCATCAGTTGTTGCTCTTTCGAATCCATTTCGGGGCTCCGGCATGTAAGGCTCATTTATAACCCAGGCCCTGGCATTAGGAAATATTCACGCCCAGCAACCGACCAGCGAAATCACGCAAGACCAGGCCGCAAACCGACCCTGCGCCATGGCGTGCCCGCCCGGTTTGATTGCCAAGCTGCGCAAGGCCAGTGTACAAATGGGTTGCTGCTGTCAGGAAACCGGCTTCATACACGTCTTCACAAGTCTGCTATGACCTCGCTGAAATCCCCTAAAACTGTAGCCCTATTGGTAAGACGCGACATTTCCTTATAAGATCGCGCCTTCCCCTATTTCGTCGCCCCGTGCGGCTTTTGCCGCAGGTCTCGCCCGTTTTTTCATGAAACAAGGCTTTGAGCATCTGCGATCAGTGACAAAAGGTAGTCAATCATGAGCGCAAGGCACTTTCTCTCCCTGATGGATTTCACGCCCGATGAGTTGCTCGGTGTGATCCGTCGAGGCGTGGAGCTCAAGGACCTGCGTAATCGCGGCGTACTGTTCGAGCCCCTGAAAAACCGTGTGCTGGGGATGATCTTCGAGAAGTCATCGACCCGCACCCGTATTTCTTTCGAAGCCGGCATGATCCAGCTCGGTGGCCAGGCAATTTTCCTGTCGCCCCGCGATACCCAGCTCGGCCGTGGCGAACCGATCGGCGACTGCGCCATCGTCATGTCGAGCATGCTCGATGCGGTGATGATCCGAACCTTTGCCCACAGTACCCTGACCGAATTCGCGGCCCATTCCCGCGTGCCGGTGATCAATGGTCTGTCCGATGACTTGCACCCCTGCCAGTTGCTGGCCGACATGCAGACGTTCCTCGAACACCGCGGCTCGATCCAGGGCAAGACCGTGGCTTGGGTCGGTGACGGCAACAACATGTGCAACAGCTATATAGAAGCCGCGATCCAGTTCGACTTCCAGCTACGCATCGCCTGCCCGGAAGGCTATGACCCCAGTGCCGAACTGGTGGCCAAGGCCGGGGACCGCGTGACCATCGTCCGTGATCCGAAACTGGCCGTGGCCGGCGCACACCTGGTGAGCACTGATGTCTGGACCTCCATGGGCCAGGAAGAAGAAACCGCCAAGCGTCTGAAATTGTTCGCGCCGCTTCAGGTCAACCGCGCCCTGCTCGATCTGGCGGACGCCGACGTGCTCTTTATGCACTGCCTGCCGGCCCATCGCGGCGAGGAGATCAGCGTCGACCTGCTGGACGACCCACGCTCCGTGGCTTGGGACCAGGCAGAAAATCGCCTTCACGCCCAAAAGGCCTTGCTCGAGTTTCTTGTCGAGCCGGCGTACCACCACGCATGAGCCATTCCTTGTTACTGAACCTGCACAACCTGACTTGTGGTTATCAAAACCAGCGGGTCGTCCAGAACCTCAACCTGCACCTCAATGCCGGAGATATCGGTTGCCTGCTTGGCTCGTCCGGGTGCGGCAAGACCACGACGCTAAGGGCAATCGCCGGCTTCGAGCCGGTACAGGAAGGCGAGATTCAACTGGCCGGGGAAACCATTTCCCGCGCCGGTTTCACCCTCGCCCCGGAAAAACGCCGCATCGGCATGGTGTTTCAAGATTACGCGCTGTTCCCCCACCTGAGCGTGGCCGAGAACATGGCGTTTGGCATTCGCAAGCATCCGAACAAGGATCGCGTGGTCGAGGAACTGCTGGAGCTGGTCAACCTGAAGAGCCTGGGCAAACGCTTGCCCCATGAACTGTCCGGGGGCCAGCAACAGCGTGTGGCCCTGGCCCGCGCCCTGGCGCCGGAACCGCAGTTGCTGTTGCTCGACGAGCCGTTCTCCAACCTTGATGGTGAGCTGAGACGCAAACTCAGCCATGAAGTGCGGGACATTCTCAAGGCCCGTGGCACCAGCGCAATCCTGGTGACCCACGATCAGGAAGAAGCCTTCGCAGTGAGTGACCATGTCGGGGTGTTCAAGGAAGGTCGGCTGGAGCAGTGGGACACACCGTACAATCTGTACCATGAACCGCTGACGCCATTCGTTGCCAGCTTCATTGGCCAGGGTTATTTCATTCGCGGCCAGCTCGACAGCCCGGAATCGGTGCAAACCGAGCTGGGTATCCTGCGCGGCAACCGGGCCTACACCTGGCCCATCGGTGGCGCGGTGGATGTGCTTCTGCGCCCGGACGATATCGTCTATGCACCGGACAGTGCGCTCACAGGCAGGATTGTCGGCAAGACGTTCCTGGGGGCTTCAACCCTGTATCGCCTGCAATTACCGACCGGAGCGCAGTTGGAATCGATCTTCCCCAGCCATGCCGACCATCAGGTCGGTGCCGAGGTCGGCATCCGCGTGGCGGCTGAACACCTGGTGCTGTTCCAGGCGTCAGGGAGCACGGCGGCCCATATCCCTCCCGTGGAAAGCGGCGTGCGGCGCTACAGTACTGCCAACTAGAGAAGCAAGTGTGGGAGCGAGCCTGCTCGCGATGGCGTAGGCATATTCAGCATCGATGCAAGCTGAACCAACGCTATCGCGAGCAGGCTCGCTCCCACATTTTGACCTCAGAGATTTGAGATGAGGTTACCGGCTCCCCCCAACATCAACGTCCCACTGGCCACCAACGTCGCATTCCCACCAATCTTCACCCGCTCCCCCTCCAGTCGGCAAAACAGTTCGCCGCCCCTGGCCGAGCACTGAAAAGCCGTCAGCCCCAGCTTGCCCAGGCGCCTGGACCAGTAGGGAATCAGGCTGCAATGAGTCGAGCCAGTGACCGGGTCTTCATTGATGCCAATCGCCGGGGCGAAATAACGCGAGACAAAATCATGCCGACTTCCCGGCGCAGTCACGATTGCGCCCGGCCACGGCAGTTTCGCCAAGGCCGCCATGTCCGGCTTGCAATCGAGCACCGCCTGTTCCGACTCCAGCACGACGAACAGTTCGTTGGAGCTCAACACGTCCACCGCTTCCACACCCAGGGCAGCCTGGACCACCAGGGACGCACCCAACTCGCTGGGGAGGATGGCTGGAAAATCCAGCCATAGCCGATCACCTTCGCGAGTGACGCTCAACGCCCCGGATCGACAGATAAAGTCCAGTCGCTCGACGGCTTCGTGATAGACCTCGAACAGCACATGGGCGCTGGCCAAGGTGGCATGCCCGCACAACGGCACCTCGGTGGTGGGCGTGAACCAGCGGATATGCCAATGCTGGCCTTCACGCACCAGAAAAGCCGTTTCAGCCAGGTTATGTTCGGCGGCGATCCTTTGCATCAAGTCATCGGCCAGCCAGGCGTCGAGCCGATAGACCATCGCCGGATTGCCGCCAAACGGCCGATCACTGAACGCATCGACTTGATGAAACGCAAGCTGCATGGCACTTCTCCTTGTTATTGATGCATGAGCATGAGGTGGCGAGACAGTGTTTTTCCAGTGACAGATCCGACGAATTTTCACCCTACAGCCCTGAAGCCCCCGGCAAGCTTAAGCCTTACACCCCTGTGGCGACGGTACTTGTTCCCGCCCACCGCTGGGCTCAAGCACGCCCGATATCCGCAAACGTCGCCCCGGTATGCTCGGCCAACACCGCAGGCGCCAGCTCTACCTCCAACCCCCGCCTTCCTGCACTGACAAAGATGCTGGCAAACGGCTGGGCAGAACGGTCGATAAACGTGCGAAGACGTTTTTTCTGCCCCAACGGACTGATGCCGCCGAGCAGATAACCGGTCGAACGCTGGGCGGCCGCGGGGTCGGCCATCTCGACTTTTTTTACGCCGGCGGCATGGGCCAGGGCTTTCAAATCCAGGCTGCCGGCCACAGGCACCACCGCCACCAACAACTCATTTTTTTCGCTGGCGGCCAATAACGTCTTGAAGACCTGCGCCGGATCCAGTCCAAGCTTTTCTGCCGCTTCCAAGCCATAGGAGGCTGCCTTGGGATCGTGCTCATAACTGTGAATGCGATGCTCGGCGCGCACTTTTTTAAGCAGATCCAATGCCGGTGTCATGATCACTCCTGAGGAAAATCGAATAAGAGTGGCCGGATTCTAAGTCATCGTCGGCCAAAAGGCGCTGGAACTGGGCTGCCAACCCCAGTGACGTCGCGTCAGCGAAACAGTCATTCACGCCACGAATAGTTTAAATGTGACCAATGGTTCACTTTCGACCTTTGACACCAGCGTTTCTTGTCTATATTTTTTCGAAACTGAAAACACAAACGCAGGTCTCAAACAACACCCCGAGTTCAGGATGAGGATCCTGCCTCGACGATAAACGCGCGATCGGGCTTTATCGGTCGCGCCAGACAACAACAAAAACCGAGGTTTGAATGACAATTGCTTTACAACAGCCACCCCTTTCCAGCCAATGCCTGGCCGAATTCCTGGGGACTGCCCTGCTGATTTTTTTCGGTACCGGCTGCGTTGCAGCGCTCAAGGTCGCGGGTGCGAGTTTCGGCCTGTGGGAAATCAGTATCATCTGGGGTGTCGGTGTCAGCATGGCGATCTACCTCAGCGCCGGCGTTTCCGGCGCACACCTGAACCCTGCCGTCAGCATCGCCCTGTGTATTTTCACCGACTTTGAAAAGCGTAAGTTGCCCTTCTACATTATTTGCCAGGTGGCCGGCGCCTTTTGTGGCGCGCTGCTGGTCTACACGCTGTACAGCAATCTATTCTTCGATTTCGAACAGTCCCGACACATGATTCGTGGTACTGAAGCCAGCCTTGAGCTGGCCTCGGTATTTTCCACCTATCCGCATCCGGCGCTGTCCACCGGCCAGGCCTTTCTAGTAGAGGTGATCATCACCGCCATCTTGATGGGCGTGATCATGTCCCTGACCGATGACAACAATGGGTTGCCTCGCGGCCCGCTGGCGCCGCTGCTGATTGGCCTGCTGATCGCGGTGATTGGTAGCTCAATGGGTCCGCTGACAGGCTTCGCGATGAACCCGGCACGGGACTTCGGCCCTAAACTGATGACTTTCTTCACCGGCTGGGGTGAAATTTCCCTCACGGGTGGACGCGACATCCCGTACTTCCTGGTTCCAATTTTCGCACCGATCGTGGGTGCATGCCTGGGCGCTGCGGCCTATCGCGGGTTGATTGCCCGCCATTTGCCCAGCGCCACGGCTGCTACAGAGGATGCAAAAGCGGCCATTGACGGCAAACCCAGAACGTCCTGAAACAGTGGGCGCACGTTTCTGCCCAACTCAGCGTGCGCCATGGCCTCACCCATTATTTACGTCCCAAGGCAATCGACATGACCGACATTCAGAACAAGAACTACATCATTGCCCTCGACCAGGGTACGACCAGCTCGCGGGCGATCATTTTCGACCGTGACGCCAATGTGGTCTGCACCGCCCAGCGCGAATTCGCCCAGCATTACCCCCAGGCCGGCTGGGTCGAACACGACCCGATGGAAATCTTCGCCACCCAGAGCGCGGTGATGGTGGAAGCCCTAGCCCAGGCTGGGCTGCATCATGACCAGGTCGCCGCGATCGGCATCACCAACCAGCGCGAAACCACCGTGGTCTGGGACAAGACCACCGGCCGGCCGATCTACAACGCCATCGTCTGGCAATGTCGGCGCAGCACCGAAATTTGCCAGCAGCTCAAGCGTGACGGCCACGAACCGTACATCAGCGAAACCACCGGCCTGGTCACCGACCCGTATTTCTCCGGCACCAAGCTCAAGTGGATCCTGGACAACGTCGAAGGCAGCCGCGAACGTGCGCGCAATGGTGAACTGCTGTTTGGCACCGTAGACAGCTGGCTGATCTGGAAATTTACTGGCGGCAAGGTCCACGTCACCGACTACACCAACGCCTCGCGCACAATGCTCTTCAATATCCACTCGCTGGAGTGGGACGCGAAGATGCTCGAGATTCTCGACATCCCTCGCGAAATGCTGCCGCAAGTGAAGTCGTCCTCGGAAATTTATGGCCGCACCAAGAGCGGCATCGCCATCGGCGGCATCGCCGGCGACCAGCAGGCCGCCCTCTTCGGCCAGATGTGCGTCGAGCCAGGCCAGGCGAAAAACACCTATGGCACCGGCTGCTTCCTGCTGATGAACACCGGCGACAAAGCGGTCAAATCCAATCATGGCATGCTCACCACCATCGCCTGCGGCCCCCGCGGCGAAGTGGCCTACGCCTTGGAAGGCGCGGTGTTCAACGGTGGCTCCACCGTGCAATGGCTGCGCGATGAGTTGAAAATCATCAACGACGCCCTCGACACCGAATACTTCGCCAACAAGGTCAAGGACAGCAACGGCGTGTACCTGGTGCCCGCCTTCACCGGCCTGGGCGCACCCTACTGGGACCCCTATGCCCGTGGCGCGCTGTTCGGCCTGACCCGCGGCGTGCGGGTCGACCACATCATTCGTGCAGCGCTGGAATCGATTGCCTACCAGACCCGCGACGTACTCGATGCCATGCAACAGGACTCTGGCGAACGCCTCAAGGCCCTGCGCGTAGACGGCGGCGCGGTAGCGAACAACTTCCTGATGCAATTCCAGGCGGACATTCTAGGGACCCGGGTCGAACGCCCTAAAATGCGTGAAACCACAGCCTTGGGCGCCGCCTATCTGGCCGGCCTGGCGTGCGGTTTCTGGAGCAGCCTGGAAGAGCTGCGCGGCAAGGCGGTGATTGAGCGCGAATTCGAACCGCAACTGGACGAGCAGGCCAAGGAAAAACTCTACGCCGGCTGGCAGAAAGCGGTCAGCCGCACCCGCGACTGGGAGCCTCACGAAGACGCTGAATAAGCCGAAGCTGGGTACGGCGAGGGTGTGAAACTGGTCGGGAGGGGATTCCTGCGGCATCATGGGCAAATTTTGTATGGCAGCCCAAAGGAAGCCCCATGAATCTGCCTCCCCGTCAGCAGCAAATCCTCGAGCTGGTCCGCGAACGCGGCTATGTCAGCATCGAGGAAATGGCGCAGCTATTCGTCGTCACCCCGCAAACCATCCGCCGCGACATCAATCAGTTGGCGGAATTGAACCTGCTGCGTCGCTACCACGGCGGCGCCGCCTATGATTCGAGCGTTGAAAACACTGCCTACGCCATGCGCGCCGATCAGATGCGCGACGAGAAACAGCGCATCGCCGAAGCCATCGCCGCCCAGATTCCCGATCACGCCTCGCTGTTCATCAACATCGGCACCACCACCGAATCCATCGCCCGGGCGCTGCTCAACCACAACCATCTGAAGGTCATCACCAACAATCTGCATGTGGCCTCGATCCTCAGCGCCAAAGACGACTTCGAAGTCTTGATCGCCGGCGGCAACGTCAGGCGTGACGGAGGGGTGGTAGGCCAGGCCAGCGTCGACTTCATCAACCAGTTCAAGGTCGACTTCGCCCTGGTGGGCATCAGCGGGATCGATGAAGACGGCAGCCTGCTGGACTTCGACTACCAGGAAGTGCGGGTTTCCCAAGCGATCATCGCCAACGCCCGGCAAGTGCTGCTGGCGGCGGACTCCAGCAAATTCGGACGCAACGCCATGGTCAGACTGGGGCCGATCAGCCTGATCGATTGCCTGGTGACCGACCAGCAACCGGTGCCGGCCCTGGCGCAATTGCTGAGCCAGCACAAGATTCGGCTGGAAGTGGTTTAACGCCTTTCCCAATACCCTGTGGCAAGGCCGCTGTGGGAGCAAGGCTTGCCCGCGAAACAGGCGACACGGTTTCTCCATGAAACGAGGCGCCTGTTTCGCGAGCAAGCTTTGCTCCCACAAATCCCTTCGCCACCAATACCTCCCTGTCGGCTTCATCTCTCTTCGTGTTCGAAAATTTTCCTTTCAGCTTCCTTTGATCAGTATTTTCAATCGAAGACGGCTGGCTGTTGCGGTGTTTATGGGCTAGTATTTTCGCAAATGAACATTAATGTTCGAATTCAAAAATTTCGAAAAAAGAGCCCGAGGCCAGCCGATGCCCACTTCTACCTTGCCTACGCCCCCTCTCGCAGAGGTTTACGACGTCGCCGTCATTGGCGGTGGTATTAACGGCGTGGGGATTGCCGCGGACGCTGCGGGGCGCGGTCTTTCGGTGTTCCTTTGCGAAAAGGACGACCTGGCCAGCCATACCTCGTCGGCCAGCAGCAAGCTGATCCATGGCGGCCTGCGCTACCTCGAGCATTACGAATTCCGCCTGGTGCGCGAAGCGCTGGCCGAGCGCGAAGTGCTGTTGACCAAGGCTCCGCACATCGTCAAGCAGATGCGCTTCGTATTGCCCCACCGCCCGCACTTGCGCCCCGCCTGGATGATTCGCGCCGGCCTGTTCCTCTACGATCACCTGGGCAAGCGCGAGCAGCTTGCCGGTTCCAAAAGCCTGAAATTCGGTGCCGACAGCGCGCTGAAAAGTGAAATCACCAAAGGTTTCGAATATTCCGACTGCTGGGTCGACGATGCGCGCCTGGTGGTGCTCAATGCCATGGCCGCCCGGGAAAAAGGCGCCCATGTCCACACTCGTACACGCTGCGTGAACGCCCGCCGCAGTAAAGGCTTGTGGCATTTGCATCTGGAACGCGCCGACGGCAGTCTGTTTTCGATCCGTGCCAAGGCACTGGTGAATGCTGCCGGTCCCTGGGTTGCCAAGTTCATTCGCGACGACCTGAAGCTGGAATCGCCTTATGGCATTCGTCTGATCCAGGGCAGCCACCTGATCGTGCCGAAACTCTACGAAGGCGAGCACGCGCACATTCTTCAAAACGAAGACCAGCGCATCGTCTTCACCATTCCGTATCTGAACCGGTTCACCTTGATCGGTACGACCGACCGCGAATACACCGGCGACCCGGCCAAAGTGGCGATCACCGAAGGCGAAACCGATTATTTGCTCAAAGTGGTCAACGCTCACTTCAAGAAGCAGATCAGCCGCGACGAAATCCTGCACAGCTATTCCGGCGTGCGTCCGTTGTGCAACGACGAATCCGACAATCCCTCGGCCGTCACCCGGGATTACACCCTGGCGCTCTCGGGCAGTGGCGAAGAGGCCCCGCTGCTGTCGGTGTTCGGCGGCAAACTGACGACCTACCGCAAACTGGCCGAATCGGCCATGGCGCAATTGGCGCCGTATTTTACTCAAATGCGCCCGAGCTGGACTGCGGTAGCCACCCTCCCCGGCGGCGAAAACATGAGCACCCCGCAAGCGCTGTGCTCGGCCATTCGCGACAAATTCGACTGGGTACCGACCGAGCTCGCCCGCCGCTGGGCCACCACCTACGGCAGCCGCACCTGGCGCATGCTTGAAGGCGTGCACAGCCTCGGTGACATGGGCGAACACATCGGTGCTGGCCTCTACACCCGGGAAGTCGACTACTTGTGCAGCGATGAATGGGCCATCGATGCCCAGGACATCCTGTGGCGCCGCAGCAAGCTGGGCTTGTTCACCACCGAGGCCGAACAGCAAAAGCTGCAGCAATACCTGGACAAGGTGGAGCACAACCGTCGCAAGATCGAAGCGGCCTGAACGATAGCCTGCTAAACCCGAAGCCCCTGAATCCAGCGATTCAGGGGCTTTTGCTATCTGGACCTTCCGCTGACCCCATGTGGGAGCGAGCCTGCTCGCGATGAGGCCATAGGACTCCACATCAACGGGTCTGACATACCGCTATCGCGAGCAGGCTCGCTCCCACAGTGGATTGGTGTTAGGCCCTAGAGCCATTCGGTTTTCCGAACACAACCCGCCAGTCAATTCGGCAAACCGGATAAACAGCCTGTCGAAAACATCAAACAAAACATTAATTACCTTTAAAAACATAAAGTTAATGACAGTCGACTGGCCTGGCACGACTCATGCTCTACACTCCTTCGAGACGAAATACCTGCATGCCAACACAACAGGAGCTGCCAGGTACTTCGAAGCACTCAGGGCCGACGAACCGGCTGAATAAGAAAAACAATGTCGAGGAAATATCGATGCGCATCGTTCCCCATCTCCTGGGCGCAGCCATTGCTGCCGCTCTGATCAGCACTCCGGTTTTCGCCGCCGAACTGACCGGCACGCTGAAAAAGATCAAAGAGTCCGGCGTCATTACGCTCGGGCATCGCGACGCTTCCATTCCGTTTTCCTACATCGCCGACGCGTCCGGCAAACCGGTCGGCTACTCCCACGACATTCAGTTGAAAGTCGTCGAAGCCCTGAAAAAAGAGCTGGACGTGCCGAACCTGCAGGTCAAGTACAACCTGGTTACCTCGCAAACCCGTATCCCGCTGGTGCAAAACGGCACCGTGGACCTGGAATGCGGTTCCACCACCAACAACGTCGAGCGTCAGCAACAGGTTGACTTCTCCGTGGGCATCTTCGAGATCGGCACCAAGCTGCTGGCCAAGAAAGATTCCAAGTACAAGGATTTCGACGACCTCAAAGGCAAGAACGTCGTGACCACCGCCGGCACCACGTCCGAGCGCATCCTCAAGTCCATGAACGCTGACAAGCAAATGGGCATGAACGTGATCTCGGCCAAGGACCATGGCGAATCGTTCAACATGCTCGAAGGCGGCCGCGCCGTTGCCTTCATGATGGACGACGCCTTGCTGGCCGGTGAAATGGCCAAGGCCAAGAAACCCGCCGACTGGGCCGTGACCGGCACTCCGCAGTCCTTCGAAATCTACGGTTGCATGATGCGCAAGGGTGACGAGCCGTTCAAAAAGGCTGTCGATGACGCCATCAAGGCCACCTACGCTTCTGGCGAAATCAACAAGATCTACGAAAAATGGTTCATGCAGCCAATCCCGCCAAAAGGCCTGAACCTGAACTTCCCGATGAGCGAAGAGCTCAAGAAGCTGATCGCCGAACCGACCGACAAAGCGGCCGACGAAAAGAAATCCTGATTTCTGACTAACCTTGTCCCCTGAAGGTGCTTTTGCGCTTTCAGGGGATGGTCACTCCCTGCTGGCATATCTGGAAACACTCGAACCGGTGGCTGTCGAGCCGATCGCGTGTGCCTGCCCCTCAAGGGTCAGGTGGGAATGGAGTTTCCCCAGGCGGGTATTTGCATATCGATCGATCTGAGGGGAGACCCTAATGAATTACAACTGGGACTGGGGCGTGTTCTTCAAGTCCACCGGCATCGGCAGCGAGATTTATCTCGACTGGTACGTGGCCGGCCTGGGCTGGACCATCGCCATCGCCATCGTGGCCTGGATCATCGCCCTACTGCTGGGCTCGGTCCTGGGCGTGATGCGCACCGTACCGAACCGGCTGGTGTCCGGTATCGCCACCGGCTACGTGGAACTGTTCCGTAACGTGCCGCTGCTGGTTCAGCTGTTCATCTGGTACTTCCTGGTGCCCGACCTGCTGCCTGCGGACCTGCAGGAATGGTACAAGCAGGACCTGAACCCGACCACCTCGGCCTACCTGAGCGTCGTCGTGTGCCTGGGCCTGTTCACTGCCGCCCGGGTCTGCGAACAGGTTCGCACCGGTATCCAGGCGTTGCCGCGCGGCCAGGAAGCCGCAGCCAGGGCCATGGGCTTCAAGTTGCCGCAGATCTACTGGAACGTCCTGCTGCCCCAGGCCTACCGGATCATCATTCCGCCGCTTACCTCGGAATTCTTGAACGTCTTCAAGAACTCCTCCGTGGCCTCGCTGATCGGCCTGATGGAACTGCTCGCGCAGACCAAACAGACCGCCGAGTTCTCCGCCAACCTGTTCGAAGCCTTCACCCTGGCGACGCTGATCTACTTCACCCTGAACATGAGCCTGATGCTGCTCATGCGCATGGTCGAGAAGAAAGTCGCGGTGCCCGGCCTGATCTCCGTGGGGGGTAAATAATGGAACTCGACTTCACAGGCATCATCCCGGCCATTCCCGGTTTGTGGAACGGCATGGTGATGACCCTCAAGCTGATGGCCCTGGGTGTGGTCGGCGGGATCATCCTGGGGACGATCCTGGCGCTGATGCGCCTGTCCCACAACAAGCTGATCTCCAGCATCGCCGGCGCGTACGTCAACTACTTCCGCTCGATCCCGCTGCTGCTGGTCATCACCTGGTTCTACCTGGCAGTGCCGTTCGTGCTGCGCTGGATCACCGGCGAAGACACACCGATTGGTGCGTTCGGTTCCTGCGTCGTGGCGTTCATGATGTTCGAAGCGGCGTACTTCTGCGAAATCGTGCGGGCCGGCGTGCAGTCGATCCCCAAGGGTCAGATGGGCGCCGCCCAGGCGCTGGGCATGAACTATGGCCAGACCATGCGCCTGATCATCCTGCCCCAGGCGTTTCGCAAGATGACCCCGTTGCTGTTGCAACAAAGCATCATCCTGTTTCAGGACACCTCGCTGGTCTACACGGTTGGCCTGGTGGACTTCCTCAATGCTTCGCGGGCCAATGGCGACATCATCGGCCGCTCCCATGAGTTCCTGATCGTTGCAGGTCTCGTGTACTTCACAATCAGCTTTGCCGCCTCGCTGCTGGTCAAGCGTCTGCAAAAAAGGTTCGCCGTATGATCTCTATCAAGAACATCAACAAGTGGTATGGGGACTTCCAGGTACTGACCAATTGCAGCACCGAGGTCAGCAAGGGTGAAGTTGTGGTGGTGTGCGGCCCGTCGGGTTCGGGCAAGTCCACGCTGATCAAGTGCGTGAACGCCCTGGAGCCGTTCCAGGAAGGTGACGTTGTGGTCGACGGCACGTCCATCGCCGACCCGAAGACCAACCTGCCAAAACTGCGCTCGCGCGTCGGCATGGTGTTCCAGCACTTCGAGCTGTTCCCACACCTGACCATCACCGAAAACCTGACCATCGCGCAGATCAAGGTGCTGGGCCGCAGCAAGGAAGAAGCCACCCAGAAAGGCCTGCAACTGCTTGAGCGGGTCGGTCTGTCGGCCCATGCCCACAAGCACCCGGGCCAGCTCTCCGGCGGCCAACAGCAGCGCGTGGCGATTGCCCGTGCCCTGGCGATGGACCCGATCGTGATGCTGTTCGACGAACCGACCTCGGCCCTTGACCCGGAAATGGTCAACGAAGTGCTCGACGTGATGGTGCAACTGGCCCACGAAGGCATGACCATGATGTGCGTGACCCACGAAATGGGCTTCGCCCGCAAAGTGGCAAACCGGGTGATTTTCATGGACCAGGGCCAGATCATCGAAGACTGCGAGAAGGAAGAGTTCTTCGGCGACATCAGCGCCCGCTCCGAACGTGCGCAGCACTTCCTTGAGAAAATCCTGCAGCACTAAACAACACCAGTTCCCCTGTGGGAGCGAGCCTGCTCGCGATGAGGCCAGTACAGTCAGCCTTGATGTTGACTGTCAGTCCGCTATCGCGAGCAGGCTCGCTCCCACAAGGGACTGCGCTGATACTTCGGTAAGTGTTGTGGTTGACCCAAGGCTTCTGTGATGAAATGCGACCCCACTCTCTATCGCGCCGCGCCGCCATCACTCGCCGTGAAGCCCCGTCTGATTCGCCATCTGTTCCTGCCGCCGCTGATCATTGCCCTGATGATCGGCCTGGGTTACCTCGGCTTCTGGATCAGTGAGCACTACGGCATTCGCAACCTGGGCGAGAACGGTGAGCGTCAGCTGGAGCTGCACGCCCGCGCGGTCGAGAGCGAGATCAGCAAGTACACCTACCTGCCGAGCCTGCTGGAGCTTGAGTCCAGCGTTTCGCAACTGCTCGACGACCCGACGCCCGAGCACCGCAAGACTGTCAACGAATACCTCGAAGGCCTGAACCGGCGCAGCCGCAGTCGGGCCGTGTACGTGATGGACACCACAGGCCGGGTCATGGCGACCAGTAACTGGCGCGACGTCGACAGTTACCTGGGTGAAGACCTGTCCTTTCGCGCCTATTTCCAGAACGCCGTACGCGGCCAACCGGGGCGCTTCTATGGCATCGGCAGCACCAGCGGCGAGCCTGGCTACTACCTGGCCCATGGCCTGGAACAACAGGGCAAGATCATCGGCGTCGCCGTGGTCAAGGTGCGCCTCGAAGCCATGGAAGAACGCTGGCAGCGAGCGCGCCTGGAAGCTTTCGTCAGCGACGAGAATGGCATCATCATTCTGTCCAGCGACCCGGCGCGCCGGCTCAAGTCCGTGCGCCCGCTGAGCGACGAAACCAAGGAACGCCTGGCCCGCAGCCTGCAATATTACTGGTTCCCACTGAACGAGCTGATTCCCCTGGCTCGGGAACGGCTGGCCGAAGGCATGGAAAAACTGACCTTCCCGGCCAACGCCGAACTGGTGTCCGACGAACGGGCCATCAGTTACCTGTCACAGACCCGCCCCTTGAGCGACACACCCTGGAATTTCACCCTGCTGACGCCACTTGAAGACCTGCGTCGCCAGGCGATCAACCAGGGCATCCTGGTGGCCGTGGCCTTCGCGCTGGTGGCGTTCCTGCTGATCGCCTGGAACGAGCGACGCAAGGTTATCGCCACCCGTCTCGCCGCCCGGGAAGCCTTGCAGGAAGCCAACAACCAGCTCGAACGTCGGATTACCGAACGCACCACCGACCTGCGGGCCAGCAACGAACGGCTCAAGGGTCAGATCCGCGAACGGCGGCAGGCCGAAGAGACCTTGCGCCGGGCCCAGGACGAACTGGTGCAGGCCGGTAAACTCGCGGCCATCGGCCAGATGTCCACCAGCATCGCCCATGAACTCAACCAGCCGCTGGCCGCGCTGCGCACCTTGTCCGGCAACACCGTACGCTTCCTGGAGCGTGGCCAGCTGGATATCGCCAGCGCCAACCTCAAGACCATCAACGACCTGATCGACCGCATGGGCCGGATCACTGCCAGCCTGCGCTCCTTTGCCCGGCGCGGGGACGACCAGGGCCGGGCCAGCCTCGGCAAGGCGGTCGAAGCCGCGCTGCAACTGCTGGGCGGCCGCCTCGAAAGCCTGAACATCGAAGTGCATGCCGGTTTTGACGATGTACAGGTGCAGATCGACCAGACGCGCCTTGAGCAGATTCTGGTGAACCTGATCGGCAACGCCCTGGACGCCATGCAGACCCAACCCGAGCCGCGGCTGTGGCTTGAAGGCAATGCCTCGGATGGCAAATATCGCCTGCGAGTGCGGGACAACGGTCATGGCATCGATCCCGAGGCGCGCAAGCATCTGTTCGAACCCTTCTTCACCACCAAACCCGGCGAACAGGGCCTGGGCCTGGGCCTGACCCTCTCGGCGAGCCTGGCCGCCGCCGCGGGCGGGCATCTGGGGGTCGAACATCCGACCGAAGGTGGAACCACGTTTGCCCTCAGTTTACCGTTGGTAAGCCCTTTACCTGCCGAGCAGCCATGAACAACGACCTGAGCGTACTGATCGTCGAAGACGACCCCCATGTCCTGCTGGGTTGCCAGCAGGCCCTGACCCTGGAAGACATTCCCTGCATCGGCGTGGGCAGCGCCGAAGAGGCCCTGGAGCGGGTCGGCGATGACTTTGCCGGCATCGTCATCAGCGACATTCGCCTGCCGGGCATCGATGGTCTTGAGCTGCTGACCCGCCTCAAGGCCCGGGACCGCAGCCTGCCGGTGGTGCTGATCACCGGGCACGGGGACATCTCCATGGCCGTCGGCGCCATGCAAAAAGGTGCCTATGACTTCATGGAGAAACCCTTCTCCCCCGAACGTCTGGTGGACGTCGCACGCCGCGCCCTGGAGCAGCGCAGCCTGGCCCGGGAGGTTTCATCGCTGCGTCGGCAACTGGCCGAACGCGACTCTCTGGAAGGCCGGATCATCGGCCGCTCACCGGCCATGCAACACCTGCGAGAGCTGATCGCCAACGTGGCCGACACCTCGGCCAACGTGCTGATCGAAGGTGAAACCGGCACTGGCAAGGAACTGGTCGCGCGCTGCCTGCACGATTTCAGCCGACGTCACAGCAAACAATTCGTCGCGCTCAACTGCGGCGGCCTGCCGGAGAACCTGTTCGAAAGCGAGATTTTCGGCCACGAAGCCAATGCCTTTACCGGCGCTGGCAAACGGCGGATCGGCAAGATCGAGCACGCTGACGGTGGGACGCTGTTTCTCGATGAAGTGGAAAGCATGCCCCTGCCCTTGCAGATCAAGTTGCTGCGAGTGTTGCAGGAACGCACCCTTGAGCGCCTGGGTTCGAACCAAAGCGTGGCCGTGGATTGCCGGGTCATCGCCGCCACCAAGTCCGACCTGGATGAACTGGGCCGGGCCGGACAGTTTCGCAGCGACTTGTACTACCGCCTCAACGTGGTGACCCTGGAACTGCCACCACTGCGCGAGCGCCGCGAAGACATTCTGCAATTGTTCGAGCACTTTCTTCAGCAGTCGTCCCTGCGCTTCGACCGTACGGTGCCGGAGCTGGACAACCAGACGCTGTCCAACCTGATGAGCCACGAATGGCCGGGCAACGTGCGGGAACTGCGCAACGTCGCCGAGCGTTATGCACTCGGCCTGCCGGCCTTCAAGAAGTCGGGGGCCAGCGGCGCCAGCCAGGGCCTGGCCTTCGCCGAAGCGGTGGAAGCCTTTGAACGCAACCTGCTGGTGGACGCCCTGCAACGCAGCGGTGGCAACCTGACCCAGGCCAGTCTCGAGCTGGGCATGGCCAAGACCACGCTGTTCGACAAAGTCAAAAAATATGGCCTTAGCCATTAACCTGGGGCAGTAAACCTGTGGACCTTATTTTCAAAGCAGCGCTGGGTGCAGCCGTGGTGGTGATCCTGGCGATGCTCGCCAAGACCAAAAACTATTACATCGCCGGGCTGGTGCCGTTGTTCCCGACCTTCGCCCTGATCGCCCACTACATTGTTGGCAAGGGCCGGTCGGTGGACGACCTGAAGACCACCATCGTGTTTGGCATGTGGTCGATCATTCCCTACTTCGTGTACTTGGCGACACTGTATGTGATGGTCGACCGTATGCGCCTCGAGGCTTCGCTGGCCGTGGCGGCAGTGGCGTGGCTGATGGCGGCGACGGTACTGGTCAGCGTGTGGATGAGAATCCCGTAGGAGCTGCCGAAGGCTGCGATCTTTTGATCTTGATCTTGATCTTGATCTTTCGCTCGCGACTCAATTGCCAGGGGCAAGATCGCAGCCTCGTTGCACTCGGCAGCTCCTACAGTTCGCGCAGGTCAGAGAGGTCGTGCAGGTCGTGCAAGATCAATAACCGACGGTAAAGCGCTGCCGCGAAAACTGCGGCGTCTCCACTTCATCGATCATTGCAATGGCGTAATCGGCAAAGCTGATCCAGCTACGCCCGGTGGCGTCGAACAGCAGGTGATCCTTGCCAATACGGAACTGACCGGTGCGCTCGGTCTCGACGAACTCCGCCGAGGGCGAGAGGAAGGTCCAGTCCAGGTCCTGTTCCTTGAGCAGCACATCCAGGAACAATGCACCGGCGCTGGCTTCGGCGAGGTATTCCTCCGGGAAGCCTTCGCTGTCGATCACGCGACTATTGTCCGGCAGCAGCAACGAACCGGCCCCGCCCACCACCAGCAAGCGCTTGACCCCGGCGGCTTTCACCGGCGCAACGAGCTTGTCGGCCGGCACGGTGGCGAAATGGGCGGCGCAGATCACCACGTCGTGCCCGTCGATGGCGGCTATCAACGCCTCGCTGTCCAATACGTCCAATTGCTTACTGACCACTCCGGCCCTTTCGCCGATTTTCGCGGTGTTACGGGCAATGGCCGTCACGCTGTGACCACGGCGCAAGGCCTCTTCCAACAGTTGGCTGCCAGCGCGCCCGGTGGCGCCGATGATTGCGATTCTGCTCATGGTGTTCTCCAGTGATCACACATAGGGGCTATTGAAGCTGTTGCTTGAAAGCGTCTTGGCGTCATGAACACGTTTGTGGCGAGGGAGCTTGCTCCCGCTCGGCTGCGAAGCAGCCGCAAAACGGCTCATGCGGTGTATCAGGTGCAACCTGTTTGCTGGCATTGGGGCCGCTTCGCAGCCCAGCGGGAGCAAGCTCCCTCGCCACAAAAAGCGCATCCGCTACCCTGGAATCAGGGTTGTCACCACTTCATCTCGCCCTTCACCACCTTGGCACTCAGTTCCAGGGAGCTGTCTTCACCCAGGTCCGGATATCGCAGTTTCATGGCGCTGATCAGCGCGGCGGAATCCTTGGCCTTGGCGGTTTCTTCGTCGAAGGCCTTGATGTAACCGGCGGTGAAACGCACCGGGGCCAGGGAACGGGCGCTGTCACCCAAGTAGTGACCCGGAATCACCGTGCTCGGTTGCAGTTTTTCAATGCCTTCCAGAGTCGCCAGCCAGTCCTTGTGGGACTGCGGCGTCTGCGTGTCGGCCATCCAGACGTGAATGTTCTCGGCCACCACCACGCCGCCGACCACGGCCTTGATCGACGGGATCCACACGAAGCTGCGGTCCGGTTGCGGGCCATCAAGACCAATGACCTGCAAGCGCTTGCCCTCCAGGGTCAGACTATCGCCCTGGAGTACCTGAGGCACAATCGCTTTAGTCGGCGCCTCGGCCTTGAGGATCGGCCCCCAATATTTCAACTTGCCGTCCATGGTGTGCTTGATGTGTTCGACGGTCGGCGCAGACGCCAGCACCTTGGCATCCGGGAACGCGGCGGTCAGGGTCTCCAGACCAAAATAGTAGTCGGGATCGCCATGGCTGATGTAAATCGTGGTCAATTGTTTGCCGCTGGCGCGAATCTTCTGCACCAACTGTTCGGCCTGGGACTTGCCGAACTGGGCGTCCACCAACACCACCTCTTTTTCCCCACTGACCAATACCGAGGTCACCGGGAAAATTGCCGCCGCGCCGGGGTTGTAGACATCCAGCGCAAGCTCGGCTGCCCAGCTGTTGGCCGCCAAAACCATCGAAGCGCTTGCCAGCAGCAGACGCTTGAATAAGGTGGATCCGATCATGTTGTGCTCCGTTGTGCAAAGGCCCGATTGGGAATGAACGGAGCTTAGTGACCTGACTCGTTTCAAAAAATGCGATGCTTGGACATAGTTTGTTTCTGAAATCGGGCAAATCATGGATCGTCTACAAGCAATGCAAGTGTTCGTCGCCGTGGTGGAACTGGGCAGTCAGTCGGCGGCGGCCGAGCACCTGGACCTGTCACGACCGGTGGTCTCACGGTATCTGGCGGAACTGGAAGACTGGGTCGGTGCCCGGCTGATGCACCGCACCACCCGCAAGCTGAGCCTGACGGCTGCGGGTTTGGAAACCCTGCCGCGCTGTCGGCAGATGCTGGAACTGTCCGGCGACATGCAGGCCGCCGTCAGTACGCCGAACGACGCGCCACGGGGCATGCTGCGCATCAGCGCCAGCACCTCGTTCGGCCAGGCCCAATTGGCGGTGGCCATGGCCGAGTTCGTCAGGCGCTATCCAGGGGTCAGCATCGACCTGCAAATGCTCGATCGCACGGTGAACCTGGTGGACGAACGCATCGACCTGGCGATCCGCATGAGCAACGACCTTGACCCGAACCTGATTGCCCGACGCCTGACGGTTTGTCGCTCGGTGATCTGCGCCTCGCCCGCTTACCTGCGCGAACATCCGGCGCCACGGCGGGTCGAGGACCTGAGCCGGCACAACTGCCTGACCCACTCCTACTTCGGCAAGAGCCTGTGGCATTTCGAGCAGGACGGCGAACAGGTCTCAGTGCCGGTGCAGGGCAACATCAGCGCCAACGAGGCCAGCACCCTGCTGCGAGCCACCATGGCCGGCGCCGGCGTGGCGATGCTGCCCAGCTACCAGGCCGGGGCGCACATCCAGAGCGGCGAGCTGATCCGCCTGCTGACCCACGCCGAACCGCGCCGGATGAACATCTACGCGGTGTATGCCTCACGCAAACACATGCCGTCGGCGCTACGCAGCCTGCTGGATTTTTTGGTGCTCAAATTTCCCGAAACGCCGGAGTGGGATGTGGGGTTGTAAACCATATTGGCCTCATCGAGATCCCTGTGGGAGCGAGCCTGCTCGCGATGCGCATTAGCATTCAACACAGAGGCTGACTGATTCACCGCTATCGCGAGCAGGCTCGCTCCCACAGGGGTTCTCTGTACAGCCTCAAGTCATGCACCAGGATTTCACCAATAGCCCGCCCCAAGGCATACTTGCCACCCTCCGCATTCCAGAACCCAGAACCGCCCCATGCGTATCCACGTCAGTTTCATCGACCGCGTCGGCATTACCCAGGAAGTCCTGGCCTTGCTCGGTGGGCGCAATCTCAATCTGGATGCGGTGGAGATGGTGCCGCCCAACGTCTACATCGACGCCCCGACCCTCAGCCCGCAGGTGCTGGACGAATTACGCGAGGCGCTGTTCAGCGTGCAGGGCGTGCAGGCGGTTACCGTGGTGGACATCCTGCCGGGCCAGCGTCGGCACTTGCAGCTCGACGCCCTGCTCGCGGCCATGACCGACCCGGTGCTGGCCCTGGACAGCGCTGGCAACGTATTGCTGGCCAACCCGGCGCTGATCGCCCTGTATGGGCGTGAACCGGCCGGGGAAAGCGTGGCCGAGTTGTTCGGTGACAAAGCCTTGCTGGGCACCCTGCTGGAGAACGGCTTCCGCCTGCCGCTGCGGGAAATCACCCTCAACGGCCAGACCTTGATGCTGGACGCCACGCCCATCACCAATGCCGGTGCGTTGCTGACCCTCTATCAGCCAAATCGCATCGGCGAACGCCTGTCCGCGCTGCACCACGACCACGCTGAAGGGTTTGACGCGCTGCTGGGCGAATCCCCGGCGATCCGCACCCTCAAGGCCCGGGCCCAGCGAGTGGCAACGCTGGATGCGCCTTTGCTGATCCAGGGCGAAACGGGCACCGGCAAAGAGCTGGTCGCCCGGGCATGCCACGCCATCAGTGCTCGTCATGGCGCGCCGTTCCTGGCCTTGAACTGCGCCGCGCTGCCGGAAAACCTGGCCGAAAGCGAACTGTTTGGCTACGCCCCCGGCGCCTTCACTGGCGCGCAACGGGGTGGCAAGCCGGGGCTGATGGAACTGGCAAACCAGGGCACGGTATTTCTCGATGAAATCGGCGAGATGTCACCCTACCTGCAAGCCAAACTGCTACGGTTCTTGAACGATGGCAGCTTCCGCCGGGTCGGCGGCGACCGGGAAATCAAGGTGAACGTGCGGATCCTCAGCGCGACCCACCGCAACCTGGAAAAAATGGTCAGCGAAGGCTCGTTCCGCGAAGACCTGTTCTATCGCCTGAACGTGCTCAACGTCGAAGTCCCGCCGCTACGTGAGCGCGGCCAGGACATCTTGCTGCTGGCGCGCTATTTCATGCAGCAGGCCTGTGCGCAGATCCAGCGCCCGGTCTGCCGCCTGGCGCCTGGCACCTACCCGGCGCTGCTGGGCAACCGCTGGCCGGGCAACGTGCGGCAACTGCAGAACGTAATCTTCCGGGCCGCAGCCATTTGCGAAAGCAGCCTGGTGGACATTGGCGACCTGGACATTGCCGGTACCTCCGTAGCGCGCCAAGGTGACGTGGAAGTCGAGAGCCTTGAACAAGCTGTCGAAGCCTTCGAAAAACACCTGCTCGAAAGCCTCTACGTCACCTACCCCTCCACCCGCCAGCTCGCCAGCCGCCTGCAAACCTCCCATACCGCGATTGCCCATCGGCTGCGCAAGTACGGGATTTCCGGCAAGCTGTAAGCCACCGCCGCCCCCCTGTGGGAGCGAGCCTGCTCGCGATAGCGGTGTATCAGTCAACATCAGTGCTGGCTGACCCACCGCTATCGCGAGCAGGCTCGCTCCCACATTGGGCCTGCGGCGCCTTTGGAACCTGGCTCAAAACCGACCTCCACCTGTACTGAAAGCGCTACAGCGGAACGATATCGATACACTTGCCGCTAAGCCGCGCCGCGCAAGGCTTTGATCCCACAACGATTTTTTCCAGGCGCACAGCTGTAGCGATTTCGCTACAGCTCAATACGTTTAGCTTTCGACAGAACAAAGCAACTCATTGATATTTAAGTATTTATTAGCATTGGCCGCATTCTTGCTAAGGATATAACCATTCGGCCGGGCCAAGCCCCGCGCCTTTCTTCGCGTCCACCAGACGAATCTGGCCCCAGGAGTTTCCATGAGCGAGTTGCGTTTCACTGAAGATCACGAATGGCTGCGCACTGAAGCCGACGGCAGCGTTACAGTCGGTATCACGGCGTTTGCCCAGAACGCCTTGGGCGATGTGGTCTATGTTCAGTTACCGGAACTGCAAAGCTACGCCAAGGGTGACGAAGCCTCTACCGTGGAATCGGTGAAAGCCGCCAGCGGTGTGTACATGCCGCTGGACGGTGAAGTGCTCGAAGTGAACCCGGCCCTGGAAAGCAATCCGGAACTGGTCAACGAAGATCCGATGGGCGCAGGCTGGTTTTTCCGATTCAAGCCCGCCGACGCCAGCCAAGTTGGCCAACTGCTGAATCAGGACGCCTATGACCGCCTGATCAAAGCCAACGCCGAAGCCTGAGGAGCCCAACATGACCGTTAATCTCGGCACCGCCAACGAATTCATCGCCCGCCACATCGGCCCGCGGGCCAGCGACGAGCAAGCCATGCTCGAGCGCCTGGGCTACGACTCCCTGGAAGCGTTGAGCGCCAGCGTAATTCCCGAATCCATCAAGGGCACCGGCGTGCTGGACATGGGCGACGGCCAGAGTGAAGCCAATGCACTGGCCTCGATCAAGGCCATCGCCGACAAGAACCAGCTGTTCAAGACCTACATCGGCCAGGGCTACTACAATTGCCACACGCCGGCGCCGATCCTGCGCAACCTGCTGGAGAACCCGGCCTGGTACACCGCCTACACCCCTTACCAGCCGGAAATTTCCCAGGGCCGTCTCGAAGCACTGCTGAACTTCCAGACCCTGATCAGCGACCTCACCGGCCTGCCGATCGCCAACGCCTCGTTGCTGGACGAAGCCACCGCCGCCGCCGAAGCCATGACCTTCTGCAAGCGCCTGAGCAAGAACAAGAGCAGCAATGCCTTCTTCGCCTCGCGCCATTGCCACCCGCAAACCCTTGACGTGCTGCGCACCCGTGCCGAGCCCTTGGGCATCGACGTGGTAGTGGGCGACGAACGCGAACTGACCGATGTCAGCAGTTTCTTCGGCGCGCTGCTGCAATACCCGGCCAGCAACGGCGACCTGTTCGATTACCGCGAACTGACCGAACGCTTCCACACCGCCAACGCCCTGGTCGCCGTTGCCGCAGATCTGCTGGCCCTGACCCTGCTGACCCCGCCGGGTGAGTTCGGCGCCGATGTGGCCATCGGCAGCGCCCAGCGCTTCGGCGTGCCCCTGGGCTTCGGCGGCCCGCACGCGGCGTATTTCTCCACCAAGGATGCCTTCAAGCGCGATATGCCCGGGCGTCTGGTGGGTGTTTCCGTGGACCGTTTCGGCAAGCCGGCCTTGCGCCTGGCGATGCAGACCCGCGAACAACACATCCGCCGCGAGAAAGCCACGAGCAACATTTGCACCGCCCAGGTCTTGCTGGCCAACATCGCCAGCATGTACGCCGTGTACCACGGCCCTCAAGGCCTGGCGCAAATCGCCAACCGCATTCACCACCTCACCGCAATCCTCGCCAAGGGCCTGGGCGCGTTGGGCCTGGCTGTCGAACAAGACAGCTTTTTCGACACCCTGACCCTGCACACCGGCGCGCAAACCGCCGCCCTGCACGACAAGGCTCGTGCCCAGCGCATCAACCTGCGTGTGGTGGACGCTGAACGCCTGGGCCTGTCCCTGGACGAAACCACCAGTCAGGCTGACGTCGAAACGCTGTGGAGCCTGTTGGCCGACGGCAAGGCGCTGCCGGACTTTGCCGCCCTGGCTACCACCGTGCAAAGCCGTATCCCAGCCGAACTGGTGCGCCAGTCGGCGATCCTCAGCCACCCGGTGTTCAACCGCTATCACTCCGAAACCGAGCTGATGCGCTACCTGCGCAAGCTCGCCGACAAGGACCTGGCCCTGGATCGCACCATGATCCCGCTGGGTTCCTGCACCATGAAACTCAACGCCGCCAGCGAAATGATCCCGGTGACCTGGGCCGAGTTCGGCGCCCTGCACCCGTTCGCCCCCGCCGAACAGAGCGCCGGCTACCAGCAACTGACCGACGAACTGGAAGCCATGCTCTGCGCCGCCACCGGTTACGACGCGGTGTCGTTGCAACCCAACGCCGGTTCCCAGGGTGAATACGCCGGTCTGCTGGCGATCCGCGCCTATCACCAGAGCCGTGGCGAAGACCGTCGCGATATCTGCCTGATCCCATCGTCGGCCCACGGCACCAACCCGGCCACCGCCAACATGGCCGGCATGCGTGTCGTGGTCACCGCCTGCGATGCCCGCGGCAACGTCGACATCGAGGACCTGCGGGCCAAGGCGATCGAACACCGCGAACACCTCGCGGCGCTGATGATCACCTACCCGTCCACCCACGGTGTGTTCGAAGAAGGCATCCGCGAAATCTGCGGGATCATTCATGACAACGGCGGCCAGGTGTACATCGACGGCGCCAACATGAACGCCATGGTCGGCCTTTGCGCGCCGGGCAAGTTCGGCGGCGACGTGTCGCACCTGAACCTGCACAAGACCTTTTGCATTCCTCACGGTGGCGGCGGCCCGGGTGTCGGCCCGATCGGCGTCAAGTCCCACCTGGCACCGTTCCTGCCGGGCCATGCCAACATGGCGCGCAAGGAAGGCGCGGTGTGCGCGGCGCCATTTGGCAGCGCAAGCATCCTGCCGATCACCTGGATGTACATCCGCATGATGGGCGGTGCAGGCCTCAAGCGTGCCTCGCAGTTGGCAATCCTCAACGCCAACTACATTGCCCGCCGTCTGGAAGAGCATTACCCGGTGCTCTACTCCGGCAGCAACGGCCTGGTGGCCCACGAATGTATCCTCGACCTGCGCCCGCTCAAGGACAGCAGCGGCATCAGCGTCGATGACGTGGCCAAGCGCCTGATCGACTTCGGCTTCCACGCCCCGACCATGTCGTTCCCAGTGGCCGGTACACTGATGATCGAGCCGACCGAAAGCGAATCCAAGGAAGAACTGGACCGCTTCTGCGACGCCATGATCTGCATCCGCGAAGAAATCCGCGCGGTGGAAAACGGCAGCCTGGACAAAGACGACAACCCACTGAAAAACGCCCCCCACACCGCCGCGGAAATCGTTGGCGAGTGGACCCACCCCTATAGCCGCGAACAAGCGGTGTACCCGGTGGCGTCGTTGATCGACGGCAAATACTGGCCGCCGGTGGGCCGGGTCGACAACGTGTTCGGCGACCGCAACCTGGTCTGCGCCTGCCCGTCGATCGAAAGCTACGCTTAACCTGAGCGGAGGGCGATCTACCAGCCCTCCGAATCCTCTGTGGGAGCGAGCCTGCTCGCGATAGCGGCGTAACAGCCAATAGAGATGTTGCCTGACACTCCGCTATCGCGAGCAGGCTCGCTCCCACAAGGATCTATGCCAGACCTTAAACCGTCGATCCTCATAAAAAGAAACCGGAGAAACACCATGTCGTTAAGCGTGTTCGACCTGTTCAAAATCGGCATCGGCCCCTCCAGTTCCCACACGGTCGGCCCGATGCGTGCCGCTGCCCGTTTCGTCGAAGGGCTGCGTCGTGATGACCTGCTCAACACCACCGCCAGCGTCAAGGTCGAGCTCTATGGCTCACTCGGCGCCACCGGCAAAGGCCACGGCAGTGACAAGGCCGTGCTGCTGGGTCTGGAAGGCGAACACCCGGATACCGTGGACACTGAAACGGTCGACGCCCGCTTGCGAGAAATCCGCAGCAACGGGCGCCTGAACCTGCTGGGTGAACATTGCATTGAATTCAATGAAAAACTGCACCTGGCGATGATTCGCAAGCCGCTGCCTTTTCATCCCAACGGCATGATCTTCCGCGCCTTCGATGCGGCGGGCCTGCAGGTGCGCAGCCGCGAGTATTACTCGGTGGGCGGCGGTTTTGTCGTCGACGACAGCGCTGCCGGCGCCGACCGTATCGTCGAAGATGCCACCCCGCTGACCTTCCCGTTCAAAAGCGCCAAGGACTTGTTGAGCCACTGCACCACCTATGGCTTGTCCATCAGCCAGGTGATGCTGACCAACGAAAGCGCCTGGCGACCCGAAGCCGAAACCCGCGCCGGCCTGCTGAAAATCTGGCAGGTGATGCAGGATTGTGTGGCGGCCGGCTGCCGCAACGAAGGCATCCTGCCGGGCGGACTGAAGGTCAAGCGCCGGGCAGCGGCGCTGCACCGTCAGTTGTGCAAGAACCCGGAAGCTGCGCTGCGCGACCCGCTGTCGGTGCTGGACTGGGTCAACTTGTATGCCCTGGCCGTCAACGAAGAAAACGCCTACGGCGGCCGCGTCGTCACCGCCCCGACCAACGGCGCGGCGGGAATCATCCCGGCCGTGCTGCATTACTACATGCGCTTCATCCCTGGGGCCAATGAAGACGGCGTCGTGCGGTTTCTGTTGACCGCTGCCGCCATCGGCATCCTGTACAAGGAAAACGCCTCCATCTCCGGCGCCGAAGTCGGTTGCCAGGGCGAAGTCGGCGTGGCCTGTTCCATGGCCGCCGGCGCCCTGTGCGAAGTGCTCGGCGGCAGCGTGCAACAAGTGGAAAACGCCGCCGAGATCGGCATGGAACACAACCTCGGTCTGACCTGCGACCCCATCGGCGGCCTGGTGCAAGTGCCGTGCATCGAGCGCAACGCCATGGGCTCGGTGAAAGCCATCAATGCGGTGCGCATGGCCATGCGCGGCGACGGGCATCACTTCGTTTCCCTCGACAAAGTCATCCGCACCATGCGCCAGACCGGCGCCGACATGAAAAGCAAATACAAGGAGACCGCCCGCGGCGGTCTGGCGGTCAACATCATCGAATGCTGATGCGCCTGCCTCACTTCTACATTTTTCCCAGGAGCTGATATGTCCACCGAACAACTGCTGAAGACCCCATTGCACGCTCTGCATCTCGAACTCGGCGCCCGCATGGTGCCGTTCGCCGGCTATGACATGCCGGTGCAATACCCATTGGGCGTGATGAAAGAACATCAGCACACCCGCGATCAGGCCGGGCTGTTCGACGTGTCCCACATGGGCCAGATCCGCCTGAGCGGCGCAGACGCCGCCAAAGCCTTGGAAACCCTGGTGCCGGTGGACATCATCGACCTGCCGGTGGGCATGCAGCGCTATGCCATGTTCACCAACGAGAACGGCGGCATCCTCGACGACCTGATGGTCGCCAACCTGGGCAACGACGAGCTGTTCCTGGTGGTCAACGCGGCCTGCAAGGACCAGGACCTAGCCCACCTGCGCGCCCATATCGGCGACCAGTGCAGCATCGAGCCACTGTTCGAAGCCCGCGCCCTGCTCGCCCTGCAAGGCCCGGCCGCCGTCACCGTGCTTGCACGCCTGGCGCCAGACCTGGCGAAGATGACCTTCATGCAGTTCCAGCGCGTCACGCTGCTGGGTATGGACTGCTTTGTCAGCCGTTCGGGCTACACCGGTGAAGACGGTTTCGAGATCTCGGTGCCCGCCGCCGGTGCCGAAAAGCTGGCCCGCGCCCTGCTGGCCGAACCGGAAGTGGCCGCCATCGGTCTCGGCGCCCGCGACTCCCTGCGCCTGGAAGCCGGCCTGTGCCTTTATGGGCACGACATGAACACTGAAACGACCCCGATCGAAGCCAGCCTGCTGTGGGCGATCTCCAAGGTCCGCCGCGCCGACGGCACCAGGGCCGGTGGCTTCCCGGGGGCTGAAACCGTGTTCGCCCAGCAACAGAGCGGCGTGAATCGCAAACGTGTCGGCCTCCTGCCCCAGGAACGCACACCGGTGCGCGAAGGCGCCGAACTGGTCAATGACGCGGGCCAGATCATCGGAGCCGTGTGCAGCGGCGGTTTCGGCCCATCGTTGGGCGGCCCCTTGGCCATGGGTTATCTGGACAGTGAATACGTTGCACTGAACACACCGGTTTGGGCCATGGTGCGTGGGAAAAAGGTGCCTTTGCTTGTAAGCAAAATGCCATTCGTCCCACAACGCTACTACCGGGGATGATTGACTGTTTCTATAAGTAACGCGGCTACGTTATACGTGCACTAATGTGTAACGTAACCGCCATAAAAAGGTGCATCTACTCGATATTGAAATTGCACCTCTAACGTTGAAAACAATTGAACTAGCCTATCGAATAAGCCCAAGCCCGCAGCCCCTGTAAACACCAGAATGCTTAGCAAATACGGGGCCTTCAGAGGGGGTTGTTTTTTTGTTCATAGTTGGCGTAAAGTTTGGTCACTGTGTTTGCATGGGTCGCTTGGAATCGTGACCTGGGCAGTAGCTTATGAAGTTCGCTACATCCCGCTCGACGTCTCTTACTTTCCTGCAACCCAGCCCCAGTACTCTTTCATGTGAAAGAGGCTGTCATTAATTTAGCGTCAAGGAAATAAGAAAATGGCTGAGCGTCAGAGCGGTACCGTCAAGTGGTTCAACGACGAGAAAGGTTTTGGTTTTATCACGCCTGAAAGCGGTCCGGATCTGTTCGTGCATTTCCGCGCCATTCAGGGCAACGGCTTCAAGAGCCTGAAAGAAGGCCAGAAAGTCACTTTCGTTGCAGTGCAGGGCCAGAAAGGCATGCAGGCTGACGAGGTTCTAGCCGAAGGCTAAGCTTTCGAGAAACTAAAAAGCCCCTGATTGATATCAGGGGCTTTTTTATGGGCGTAAATCCGTAAAATGGGCTTCTTTTTTCGTCCGAGACTGTCATGCCCAAACACCTGCTCATCCCGCAAGGCGAGTTCCCTCCCGTCGGCCTGGGCCGTCGCCTGGCAGCGATGTTTTATGACTTTTTGCTGTGCACGGCGCTATTGATCGTCACCGGTGGCGTCTACAAGATGATTCAGATGGCGATCATCGGCGAAGAAAAAATGCGCGCACTCACGGACGCCGGCGCACTGGACGGCGACCCGCTGCTGTCTACCGTGCTGCTTTTCGTGCTGTTCGGCTTCTTCGCCAAGTTCTGGACCCACAACGGCCAGACCCTGGGCATGCAGGTGTGGTGCATTCGGGTACAGAACGCCGATGGCACGGCTATCAGCCTGTGGCAGGCACTGTTGCGATTTGTTGTGTCGATCGCGTCATTGCTGCTGGTGGGACTGGGCTTCATCTGGTCGCTGTTCGACAAGCGCAAGCGCACCTGGCATGACATCTACTCGGATACGCAGTTGGTGCGGGTTCCCAAGAATACCAAGTAGCTCCCGAGGGCCAAACAGCTTTTGTGGCGAGGGGGCTTGCTCCCGCTTCGACTGCGTAGGAGCTGCGTAGGAGCTGTCGAGTGCAACGAGGCTGCGATCTTTATCCGCCCCAATTGAGTCCAGAGCGAAAGATCAAAAGATCAAAAGATCGCAGCCTTCGGCAGCTCCTACACGCAGCCCAACGATCAGGCATTTCCCGCCAGCTTCATCCGCGCCGCCTGGGTGAAGTCCAGCATGCGCTTGAGCGGGCGAATGGCCTGGGGGATCAGCGCCGGGTCGACGAATATTTCGTTGGCGCCTTCCTGCAGGCTCTTGAGCGTACGCTCCAGGGTATTCATCGCCATCCACGGGCAGTGCGCGCAACTGCGGCATGCCGCGCCGTTGCCGGCCGTGGGGGCTTCGATGAAGACCTTGTCGGGGCACAACTGCTGCATCTTGTAGAAGATGCCACGGTCAGTGGCGACGATCAGCGTTTTGTTCGGCAGGCTTTGGGCCGCGGCGATCAACTGGCTGGTGGAACCCACCGCGTCGGCCAGTTCAATCACCGAAGTTGGCGACTCGGGGTGCACCAGGATCGCCGCGTCCGGGTACAGCGCCTTCATGTCCTCCAACTGCTTGGACTTGAACTCCTCGTGGACGATGCAAGCGCCATCCCAGAGCAGCATGTCGGCACCGGTCTTGCGCTGGATATAAGTACCCAGGTGCTTGTCGGGGCCCCAGATGATCGTCTCGCCGTTGTCCATCAGGCTCTCGACGATTTCCAGTGCGCAACTGGACGTCACCACCCAGTCGGCCCGGGCTTTGACCGCCGCCGACGTGTTGGCGTACACCACCACGGTACGCTCCGGGTGCTGGTCGCAGAACGCCGAGAACTCGTCCACCGGGCAACCCAGGTCCAGGGAGCACGTGGCTTCCAGGGTCGGCATCAACACGCGTTTTTCGGGGTTGAGGATCTTGGCGGTTTCGCCCATGAACTTGACCCCGGCCACCACCACGGTCTTGGCCGGATGGGCGTTGCCGAAGCGGGCCATTTCCAGGGAGTCGGACACACAGCCCCCGGTCTCTTCGGCCAGGGCCTGGATGATCGGGTCGCAGTAGAAGTGCGCGACCAGCACTGCATCCTGAGCCTTGAGCTCGGCGGCGATGGCGGCGCGGTACCAGGCCTCTTGCTCGGCGGTCAGCGGCTTGGGCTGTTTGGCGTCGAGATGGGCCTGAACCAGAAGGCGTTCGGAAATTTGCGTCATGTTCGCAAGACCTGCAGGCGCGTTTGCGCGAAAGTCGAGTATACACCCGGCTCCGGACCACTCGGGTACCGCCGGGAAAGTGGGTATCAATCAGGCACGGTATAGCGTGAAGCCGGCAAGGCTACAGAATAACCCGCCGTTGCAAAAGATCATTCTGATCTGTGCCCGGCCGGCCAGTTAAAGGCAGCCGAGCCGAACACAACAGCTGTGGTGAGAGATTTATCTGTGGGAGCAAGGCTTGCCCGCGATGAAGGCGATGCGGTCTTTCAGAAATCGAGGCGTCTGTTTCGCGAGCAAGCTTTGCTCCCACAGACAAATCCACTGGCCGGAAGGTCGTGCTCAAGGATTGTTCCACCCCCGCCAACCTGACTGAAATGTAATCACCCGCCCTTCCCGCCTGTGTCATCTTCTTTTCAAACCTGCAAATCGACTGACGGATTTCAAACGGCATGCAATCAACTACTTCCCGGCGAACCTTCGTAAAAGGCCTGGCTGCCGGCGGCATCCTGGGTGGCCTGGGCTTGTGGCGAGCGCCGGTCTGGGCGGTGACCAGCCCGAGCCAACCCAACGTGCTGACGGGCACTGAGTTCGACCTGTTTATCGGCGAGAGCCCGGTCAACTTCACCGGTAATCCGCGCATCGCCCAGACCATCAACGGCGGCATTCCCGGCCCGCTGCTGCGCTGGCGCGAAGGCGACACCGTGACCCTGCGGGTACGCAACCGTTTGAAAGACTCAACCTCCATCCACTGGCACGGCATTCTGCTGCCGGCCAACATGGACGGCGTACCGGGGCTGAGCTTCAAGGGCATCGAGCCTGATGGCATGTACGTCTATCAGTTCAAGGTCCGGCAAAACGGTACTTACTGGTACCACAGTCATTCCGGTTTCCAGGAACAGTCCGGGGTCTACGGCCCATTGGTGATCGATGCCAGGGAGCCCGAGCCCTTCCAGTACGAGCGCGACTACGTGGTGATGCTCACCGACTGGACCGACGAAGACCCCGCCGATGTCATCCGCAAGCTCAAGAAACAGTCGGATTACTACAACTACAACAAACGCACCGTCGGTGACTTTATCGACGATGTCGGCAAGAACGGCTGGGCCGCCACCGTGGCCGATCGCAAGATGTGGGCCGAAATGAAGATGAATCCCACCGACCTGGCCGATGTCAGTGGCGCCACCTACACCTACCTCATGAACGGCCAGGCACCGGACATGAATTGGACCGGTCTGTTCAAACCCGGCGAGCGACTTCGCCTGCGCTTGATCAATGGCTCCGCCATGACCTATTTCGACGTACGCATTCCCGGCCTGAAAATGACCGTGGTGGCGTCCGACGGGCAGCACGTCAAGCCGGTGAGCGTCGATGAGTTGCGCATCGCCGTGGCCGAAACCTATGACGTCATCGTCGAGCCAAGCGAAGAAGCCTACACGCTGTTTGCCCAATCCATGGACCGCACCGGCTACGCCCGTGGCACCCTGGCGACCCGTACTGGTCTCTCGGCAGTGGTGCCGCCGCTGGATCCGCGACCGCTGGTCACCATGGACGACATGGGCATGGGCGGTATGGATCACGGATCGATGCAGGGCATGGCGGGTATGGATCACAGTCAAATGGCGGGAATGGACCACGGTTCCATGCAAGGCATGGACGACGGGCTGTCCCATCCAGACTCCGAGAAAGACAACCCGCTGGTGGACATGCAGGCCATGAGCGTCGCACCCAAGCTCGATGATCCAGGCATGGGCCTGCGCAACAACGGTCGCAAGGTGCTCACGTACTCGGACTTGCGCAGTACCTTCCCCGACCCGGACGGCCGCGAACCGGGCCGCACCCTCGAATTGCACCTGACCGGGCACATGGAAAAGTTCGTCTGGTCATTCAACGGCGTGAAGTTCTCCGACGCCGCGCCGCTGTTGCTCAAGTACGGCGAGCGCCTGCGCATCGTGCTGATCAACGACACCATGATGACTCACCCCATCCACCTGCACGGTATGTGGAGCGATCTGGAGGACGAGGACGGCCAGTTCATGGTGCGTAAACACACCATCGATGTGCCGCCGGGCACCAGACGCAGTTACCGGGTCACCGCCGACGCCCTCGGACGCTGGGCATATCACTGCCACCTGCTGTTCCACATGGAGATGGGAATGTTCCGTGAAGTTCGGGTGCAGGAATGAGGAGCCGACCATGACCAGTGTTTTTCACTACCCCTTGGCACTTATTGCCAGCCTCACCCTGGGCGCCACTGGCTCGGCCTGGGCCGCGAGCGATGACATGCAAGGCATGGATCACAGTCAGATGCAGGGGATGGACCATAGCCAGATGCAAGGCATGGACTCGATGCAGGGCATGGAATCCATGGAGTCAGCCCCCACCACCAGCCGCACGCCGATCCCCGAGCTGACCGCGGCCGACCGCGCCGCCGTCTTTGAAGACCACGGCGGCCACGCGGTGCATGACAGCGCGGTCAATTCGTTCTTCCTGATCGATCAACTGGAATGGCAGGACGCCGATGATGGCAGCGCCCTGAGCTGGGACGCCTCGGGCTGGATCGGCGGCGACATCGACCGTTTGTGGCTGCGCTCCGAAGGCGAACGCAGCAACGGCAAAACCGAGGAAGCCGAGCTTCAGGCCCTCTGGGGCCACGCCGTCGGCCCCTGGTGGGACGTGGTCGCCGGTGTGCGCCAGGATTTCAAGCCGGGCGATCCGCAAACCTGGGCCGCGTTCGGCGTACAAGGCATGGCGCTGTACAACTTCGAAGCCGAGGCCACCGCGTTCATCGGTGAAGGCGGTCAGAGTGCGCTGCGCCTGGAGGGCGACTACGACATCCTGCTGACCAATCGTCTGATCCTGCAACCCACCGCCGAAGCCAACTTCTACGGCAAGAACGATCCCGATCGCGGTGTCGGCTCCGGGCTGGCGGACACTGAGGTGGGTGTGCGACTGCGCTACGAAATCCGCCGCGAGTTCGCCCCTTACATCGGCGTCACCTGGAACCGCGTCTACGGCAACACCGCCGACTACGCCCGCGAAGAAGGCGAAGACCGCAGCGAGGCACGCCTGGTGCTGGGCGTGCGCATGTGGTTCTGAGGGTGTTTGTCATCGCAATCAACCAAAAAAACTAGAAACCTGTGCTGTAGGAGTCCTTGCATGTCATTTATCAGAACCGCTGTAGTTACCGTCGCGTTGTCCACAGGCCTGTTGATCAGTGGCCTGGCCCAAGCGCACCCAAAGCTGCTTTCCTCCACGCCCGCCGAAGGTGCTGAAGGTGCGGCGCCGGCAAAAATCGAACTGCATTTTTCCGAGAATCTGATGACCAAATTCTCCGGCGCCAAGCTGGTCATGACCGGGATGCCCGGCATGTCGGCGCACTCGCCCATGCCCATGAAGGCCAAGGTCTCCGGCAGCGACGATCCCAAAACCATGGTCATTACCCCGAACGCCCCGCTCACCGCCGGCACCTACCAGGTCCAGTGGCGCGCGGTGTCGTCCGATACTCATCCGATCACCGGCAATGTCACGTTCAAGGTGAAGTGACTTGAGCGGCTCGATCAACATCGATCTGCTCAACATTGTCCTGCGCTTGGCGCTGTACCTGGATTTGATGTTGTTGTTCGGCCTGGCGGCTTTCGGTCTGTATAGCTTGCGCGGCCCAGAACGGATCTCGGGCGTGGTGGTGCATTTCAGGGCACTTCTGCTGACCACAGCGCTGTTCGGCCTGCTGCTGTCCGCGGCCGCCATGCTGTGCATGGCCTGGGCCATGAGCGGTGTCACCGACTGGAACGAGCTGTTGCCGCATATCGAAATGATGGTGTTCGAGACCGACGTGGGTTTGAGTTGGAGTGTTCGGATCGCGGCGCTGTCGCTGGCGACAATAGCCGCGGCCCTGAACCACCCGGCACCGACCGCCAGCTTGTGGCTGGTCACCCTGAGCGGTGCCGTGGCCCTTGCGACACTGGCCTGGGCCGGACATGGCGCCATGGACGAAGGCCAGCGCCGGAACTGGCACTTCATCACCGATTTTATGCACCTGTGGGCGGCGGGCGGCTGGGTGGGCGCCCTGGCTGCATTTGCCCTGCTGCTTCGCCAGGCTGAGCGCCGTCTGCCGGTCCTGACGCGAACCCTGACCGGGTTTGAAACCGCCGGCGCGGTGATTGTGGTGGTGATCAGTGTGACAGGGGTGGTGAATTATCTGTTCATCGTCGGCCCCCGCGTCGACGGGCTGCTCGACGGCACCTACGGCCAACTGTTGGCACTGAAAGTCGTCTTGTTCGCGGCAATGCTGGTGTTCGCCTCGCTGAACCGCTTTCATCTCACGCCCTTGCTGGAACAGGCCCGGCAGACCGGCGAGCACCGCGCTGCGGTCAATGCCCTGCGACGCAGCATGGTTCTGGAGTTGTCCGTAGCGGTGGCAATACTGGCGTTAGTGGCGTGGCTGGGAACGTTGAGCCCGGAGATGGACTACTGACAGGCTGCCAGGGAATGTCCAATCAACCAGCAGTTCTGTGTGGGTGCGCTTGCTCGCGAAGAGGCCTTCACATCCAATATTGAGGCAAGCTGACCCACCGCCATCGCGAGCAAGCTTTGCTCCCACAGAGGACATGTCGGTGGTCGGGAAATCGAAGGCTGTCGCGGTTCAATGTGGGAGCAAAGCTTGCTCGCGAGGACT
>NZ_JAKNQY010000013.1:93720-164278 GCF_024494355.1 Pseudomonas sp. Q11
GCGGTTCAATGTGGGAGCAAAGCTTGCTCGCGAGGACTGAGCCACATTCAACATGGATGCAATCTGCCCCCGCGCTGTCGCGAGCAAGCTTTGCTCCCACAGAAGATGTGTTGAACATGGATGCACGCTAGCGTACCCGCCATCGCGAGCAGGTTCGTACACAGGGGCGGTGGCCAGACCGGCTAGTGAACCAGCTGATTTTTAAATACCCCCCACCAGATTTCAGTTTGCTCCGCCCCTCACATCCCAGCCTAAATGGAGCTTTATTCAGCAAGGCTCTGTTATGGAAAACGTTCGAACTTCAAGCACCCACGCCGTCTGGCTGATGGTCAGCGTGGTGTTGGTGGCACTGAACCTGCGCCCCTCTATGGCGGCGGTCGGGCCGTTGTTGTCAGCCATTCGCGGCGAGGTGCCGCTGAGTTTCAGCACCGCTTCGTTACTGACCATGTTGCCGGTCATGGCCATGGGCCTGGCGATGTTTTTGGGCATGCGCATTGCCCTGCGCATCGGTGAGCACCGCACCATCGTGCTGTCGCTGCTGATCATCGGTATCGCCACGGCATCGCGCCTGTACCTGGACAGCGCTGCCGAGCTGATTATCAGCGCGGTGCTGGCGGGGATCGGCATCGCCCTGATCCAGGCCGTGATGCCGGCACTGATCAAATCGCGCTTCGCCAACAATGTCTCGTTGTTCATGGGCCTGTACGTCACGTCCATCATGGGCGGCGCGGCGATTGCCGCGTCGTTTTCACCGTTCGTCCTGGCGCAGACCGGCAGTTGGCGTATCGGCCTGGCGATCTGGGCACTGCTGGCGCTGATCGCCCTGGGCTGCTGGTATGCCCAGCGCGCGGCCGTCACGCCTTTGCCCGAAGCTGCGGCGCAGCGCCAGGAATCGTTTTTCAGCAATTCGCGGGCCTGGCTGCTGGCGATCTTCTTCGGCCTCGGCACCGCCTCCTACACCTGCGTACTGGCGTGGCTGGCACCGTACTACGTGGAGAAAGGCTGGAGCGAACAGCACGCCGGCCTGCTGCTGGGGTTCCTCACCGCGATGGAAGTATTGTCCGGCCTCGTCACCCCGGCGATTGCCAACCGCAGCCAGGACAAGCGCCTGGTCCTGGCCGTTTTACTAGCCCTGATCATCGCTGGTTTCTGCGGCCTGATCCTCAGCCCGGACCGCTTCAGTCTGTTGTGGCCTTGCCTGCTGGGGCTGGGCATTGGCGGTCTGTTCCCGATGAGCCTGATCGTGTCCCTTGATCACCTGGACAACCCACGTCGGGCCGGTGGTCTGACGGCGTTCGTGCAAGGTATCGGCTACCTGATCGCCGGGCTCTCGCCGTTGATTGCCGGGATGATCCGCGATCAGTTGGGCAGCTTCGAATGGGCCTGGTGGTCGCTCACAGCGGTCATGGCGCTGATGATCGTGATGGTCCTGCGCTTCAATCCCAACCAATACGCGCGACATATCAGCTAGTTGCGTCACGGGCCGCGGTTACCGCGGCCCTGTGTTTGACACTCACCCATGACGGCCGGCCAATTTGTCTTTCATGACGTTCCGGTATTTGAAAGCAGGAATAAGACCTTGATGAAAAACGTCGGTTTTGCGGCCGCTCACTGGGGCATGCTCATCTGGGCGATGCTGATCGCGGCGTCATTTTTTGCCGCGGCGCAGGTCAGTCAGTCAATCGATCCGATCCTGCTCACGGGACTGCGACTGCTGTTTTCCGCCCTGATGTTCCTGCCGTTGTTACTCCTGAACAACACCTCGCCGGTCTCCGGCAAAGGCCTGCTGGCCCACGCCGTACTTGGCCTACTATTGGCGACGTACTTCGGTTCGTTGTTCGAAGCGTTGCGCTACACCTCGGCGGTCAATACCGCGACGCTGTACACGCTGGTGCCGTTGATGACCTTGTTCTTCGAGGTATTTCTGTTGCCCAACCCGAGCCTCAAGACCCGCCTGCTGCCGATGTCGGTCGCGGCGATCGGCGCTGTGCTGCTGACCCTCAAGGGTTCGGCCCCGGGACAATTGCCGGCACTCTATCCCGTGCTGGTTTTCGGTGCCGGCTGCCTGGCGATGGCGTTGTATTCACCCCTCAGCCAACGATTCAAGGCCACCGCGCTGAAAGGTCGCGACCCGGTGACGATGACGTTCTGGAACATGCTGTTCGGTGCGCTGTTTCTGCTGGTGTTTTGCCTGTTCAGCGGCGGCTGGCGCAGCGCTGTGCAGTTGTCGACGCTGGACATCGGCTGGCTGATGTACCTGGCCGTGTTCGGCACCCTCGCCACGTTCTGGCTGTTGCACCGGGCAATCGGAGTGATCGCGCCGTCCACGGTGATTTCCTATGTCTACCTCAGCACCCTGTTCGTGACCGTGCTGCACTGGTTCTGGCTCCGGCAGCTACCGTTGATGATCGAGATCCTCGGTGCTGCACTGGTGGCTATCGGCATGTTGGCACTGGTGCTCAGCAGCCGTAACGCCAGAGCCGTTACGGCTTGAGGGTGGTCAGTACGTCGATGCCGGACGGGGCGTAACCGGACTCCAGCGCTCCAGCTCACGCTCCAGGAAAGCGGCCACCGCCAACAACCGTTCTTCCTGCCAGTGGGGTCCGACAATCTGGATGCCGATGGGCATCCCGGTGGCCGGGTCAGTTCCGGCGCGGATCACCACGGCCGGGGAACCGCTGAGGCTGAACGGGAACACGAAGGCATACTGGTCGCGATCCTTCAGGGACTCTCCATGGCGGAACGCGACGTCCGGAAAGACCGGGCAGATGAACAGGTCGTGCTGCTTGAAGAACTTCGCCAGTTGATAGCGAAACGTATCGATCATGATCCAGTCGCGTTTGACTTCATCCACGGTCAACTCCACCGCCTCGCTCATGTCCAGCAGTTGAGCGATGGCCGGGGTAAAACGTCGCTTGTTCATGGACTCGAACAGTTGCCGCCAGCCGCGACCGGCGTCGGCGCCGGTGATGAATACCCGCCACAGCACATCGCAGGCCTCATCAAGCATCGGCGGCGCGACCGTACTCACCTCGGCCACCACCGGGCCCAGGCACCGTTCGACGTGTTGCAAGACCTGGCTCACCGCCGCGCTGACCGGCGTGCGGCTCGACGCCGAGAACAGCGCCACCCGCAGGCTGGCCAGCGGCTCGCTGTCGGCGAACGGTACATCGACGGTGTCCGGATCCTGCCCGTCGGCACCGCTGATCAATTGGCCGAGCAGCGCCAGGTCATCGACATAGCGGCCCATCACGCCAAAGGCCGAGGTCATGTGAAACAGCCCGGAACGGTCATTGGGAAACTGACCGGTCAACGGCACCCTTCCCTGGGTCAGTTTCAAACCACAGATGCCATTGAAGTGCGCCGGTATCCGCACACTGCCGCACGCATCGGACGCCAGCCCGGCCGGCGAACATCCTGCAGCGATCGCCGCCGCCTCACCGCCGCTGCTGCCGCCGGCGGAGCGTTGCAGGTCGTGGGGGTTCAGGGTCCGGCCGTAGACCAGGTTTTCGGTTTCGAAGGCCATGCACAGCTCGGGCACATTGCTGATGCCCAGGATGATCGCCCCGGCCTGGCGAAGCCGAGCGACGGCCGTTGCGTCCTGCTCGCTCGGCTCGCCCAACAGCTCCCCCAGCCCCCGGGACATCTTGAACCCGCGCACATGCAGGACATCCTTGATGGTGATGGGAATGCCATGCAACGGACCGCTGATCTGGCCAACGCGCGCCATCTCGTCCGCCTCGCGGGCCTGGCGCCGCAGTTCCTCGACCGGCGCCAACTGGATCAGTGCGTTGATCTGCCGGTTACGCTCAGCGATGCGTTGCAGGTAAAACTCCAGCAACGTGACACTGGTCAGTACGCCACGTCGCAGCAAACCGGCCATTTCCCGCAGGGTCAGCGTATCGGGGTTGAACAGGCTCATGACGCCTCCTTGCCGCGCAGCCACTTGTTGGGCAACTGATACATGTTGCGCACCACCAGGGAAAACGCTTTCACCGCCAGCGCCGGGCGCCGATCGATGGCTTGCAGGGACTCTTCGATCATCGCCAGGACATGCCGCAAGGCTTGCGGGGTGATGTTCAGCGGCGGATAGAACCGTAACACCGGGCGTTCGGCCTTTTCATTCATCGAATGCCCGGCGTGGACGCCACGCTTGCCCAGTTCCATGCTCATCAGGGCCTCATAGACCGAACCACGCAGGCGCAGGCCCGTCATCAAGCCTACGCCCGGCACATCCTCGACGATGTGCGGATAACGCAAGGCCAGTCGTTGCAGGCCGTGGCGCAGCACCCCGCCGTTGACGCGCGACAACTCCACCAGGTTGTGTTGCTCGATGTAGTCGATGGCCGCGAGCGCCGAAGCGCAGGCTAGCGGATGCCCGCCATTGGTTCGCGTGTCGGGTTCGATTTCGCTGAGCGGATACTGGGTGGCCAGGCGCTGGCTGTACATGGCACAAGCGAACGAGGTGTAGCCGCCGGTCAGGCCCTTGGAGAGGATCATGATGTCGGGCACCACGTCGTCATATTGCACGGCGAACCATTTGCCGCAGCGCCCGAAACCGGTTTGGATTTCATCCGCCACCAGCAGGGTGCCCGTGGCGTCGCACAAGGCTCGAAGGTTGGCCATGTAGCCCACCGGGGGCACCTGTAGATGAGCACCGCCCAGGATCGGCTCGACGTACACCGCACAGACACCCTCGCCCATGGCCTTTTGCAAGGCGGCGAAATCGCCGTAGGGGACACACGTTACGTCGGGGCAAGCGATGCCATAACTGCTGTGATGCTGTTGCTGGCCCAGAATGCTCATCGCTGCCAGGGTCTTGCCATGGTAGGAGCCGCTCATTACCACGATCCCGCGCCGCTGGGGCTGGATCCGCAGCGCATAACGCAGGCTCTGCTCGACGGCCTCGGCGCCCGAGACCATGAATTGCACGTCGCCCCATTCTCCCGGCACCAGTTGGCAAAGCCGCTCGGACAGTTTGTCTTGAAGCGGATGGCGCCGGCCTTCCGGGACCCAGGCCAACTGATTCAATTGCGTCTGCACCTGCTCACGCACCGTCGGGTTGCGATGCCCGACGATAAACACCCCGTAGCTGCACGCACAATCAATGAAGCGCTTGCCGGTGTGGTCGGTGACATGAATGCCATCGGTCTGCTGTTCAACGCTGGTCTTGCCCAGGCGATACAGCTTGGCCGCCGATGCGCTCCAGTACCGCTGGCAATCATCCAGCAGTTGTTCATGCGGCCTGAGTAAGGACATGGCTTAGCGTCTCCTTGATGAGGTGGGCGGCACGTTGAATCTGTTCGGGACGTGCAGTGATCGGGCAGCGCAAGATCAATTCGCGGCCCTGGGGTGGGCTGATATAAACGCCTTGCTGGTAAAGCGCTTCGCACAACAGGGACGGTTGCAGATCATCGGCCAGCGGCAGGCTGACCCAGCCGCCCACGGCTACGGCACCGAATGAAGCAAGGGTTTGCGCCAACTGCTGACCGTTCTCCAGACAATGACGAGGCGAGTCGTGGGCCTGCACATAGTCCAGGGCGGCCAGGGCCGCGACACACGCCATCGGGTTACCGGCGGTGGTGCTGCCGTGTTTGGCCGGACTGCTTCGCCCATAGACCTGCCAGGCCATGCGCTCGCTGCAGGTATAGGTGCCGATGGGAATCGCGCTGCCCCCCAAGGGTCCCCCAAGCACGACAATGTCCGGGACAGGACGATAACGCTGGAAACCGAACAGCGTACCCAGGCTACCGAGGCAACTGTGGGTGTCGACCGCGATGACCGGCGCGCAAGCCTGTGCTGCGCGGGCATGCAACTGCTCGAGCAGGGCAGGATCGAGCAGTTGCAATCGGCCATTGGCGTCCACGCGGATGTTGCTGTGGCACACCGCGAAACAATCACTCCAGTCCACCGTGTCCAGGTCAGCGAGATGCCGAATCGCCACTCGCTTGAACCCTAGAAAATTCTGCACGGCCAGATCATCTTGCGCGGCGCTGAGGCAACGTCCGTAGGTCAGCGCGCCATAATCACCACCCTGGATGAACACGATGGTGTTGCCCTTGGGCTTGAGGCCCTTGCACAACTTCAATGCACCCTCGAACGCCTCATCCCCGGAGCTGCACACATAAGAGTTGACGAGCGGCGCGGGCAGCAGCTCGGCCAGGCGTCGGCACAAGGCAATCAGCGGTTCGGACATCAGCACCCGGTTGGATAGCCCCATGATGTCCGCTTGGCGACTGACCGCCTCGATCACGGGCGGCACCTGGAAACCGAATCCGCCGGTCAGGTCGATAATCTGCCGGCCATCGCCGTCGAGGTAGGTCTCGTACTGTCCGCTGATGATGTATTTGTTGTTCTTCATGATGAGTCTCAGCGATAGCTCAAGGCGTTGAAGATGCGTCGACGTTCGTCGACGATGGTTTCACGACCGTGCATGACCCGACGGTTGTCGATCATCACCACGTCATGGTCGCGCCAGCCAACCGGGCAGGTGTACTGGCCGGACACTTCGGCAATTTCCAGCAGAAACCCGGCAGGGATCGGCTGCCCACCCACGGTGTCGATCACCGGAGCTTCGTAGTTGAAGGACGGTCCCAGGATGCTGTTGGCAAAGGCCGGACGCTGGCTGAACGCGGACGTGAGGATCGCCGGGGTGCTGAAGGCGTAATGAATCGAATCATCGGCCGGGTTGAAGGAAATAACCGTCTGCGGGTCCTCCCCGATGATTTGCCACAGATCCTCGATTTCGACGGCCGCTGGGTCCGACAACGCTGGCGAATAGTGGCAAACCAGGCGACGCCATTTTTCCCCCGCAACGGTACGGCTGTAACGGATAGGGTTTTCTTCAAAAAATCGGCGGCAGGCTGGGGACAGTTTCGCCAACACCTTCTCACCGTCACACAACGTCGTTTGCGAGCCCTTGCGTGGTGCTTCCTGGCAATAGAACCAAGTCATGTCCGGCCAGAACGGCGAGTTGCCGTTTTCACAGTGCAGACCAACCGCCTGATGCCCGGCGTCCACCAACTGTGCCGCGCCGCCCACCATGACACGGGCCGGATCCAGGCTCAGCCGTGAGCTGTTTTGCGTGACGTAGGCGCTGAAATCTTCAGCACTGTGGATACAGTTGCGAAACAGCACGACCCCGTAATGACCCAGCAGCTCATACAGCTCGCTCTTGCCCAGGCTGGCAAAGTGGTGCGACTCGACGATGGAGATGTCCGCGGTTTCAAAGTGAAAGGCAGGTGTGGTCATTGGATGCAGTCCCTTGCAGAGTGGAAAAAACAGTGGCGATGTCGGCGCGTTTCGGTCGGCCGGTAACGGTGTAAAGCTGCTCGATCAACGGGTCATCCTGGGTTAATAACCAGAGTCGACTCGGTCGTTCGATGTCGGAAAAACGCCCGGCGGACCAGGCCACCAGTTCATCGCGCGCCGGTGCCGACTCGACACACAGCAACGCCACCAGGCCGTGGCGCTCATCGAAAAACACCGCGGCATCGTTGACGCCGGGGTATTTGCGATACTCCAGCTCAACCTGTTCGGGGCTGACGTTGCGCCCGTTGGGCAGGCAGATCACGTTCTTCTTGCGCCCGTGCACGTAGAGGTAGCCATCAGCGTCCAGCGCTCCCAGATCGCCGGTGTCCATCCAGCCATCACCGGACATGGAGCAGGCGCTGGGGTCCGTGCCGGAATAGCCGCTGAACAGTGAGCTGCTCTTGACCTCGATGGTCTGGTCAGCGCCGATACGCACCTGGACATGGGGCAAGGGTTTGCCCACGCTGCCCAGGCGCTGCTGTTCGAAGGTGTTCATGCTGACCACCGAGGCGTTCTCGGACAGGCCGTAGCCTTGGTACACAGCAATGCCCCGCTCAGCCAGACCGCGCAGCACATCGATGCTGACCGCCGCGCCGCCGCAGGTAATATGCACACCCGATTGCAGATAGCCCGCCAGGCGCTCGCCCTGCTCGCCTCCCTCGTCCATTTGTTCCAGGAAGCGATTGACCATGACCGGCGGCACCGTCAAGGCCGTTGGCTGGACCTGCAGGATCCAGTCGACCAGACGCTGTGGCGAGGCCCCTGGCTCGCCGAGCAATGCTTCGTTCGGCGGCAAGAAATGCACGGTTCCGCCCGCCAGCAACGGCAGATAGGCGGCAGTCACCTGTTCGAGCAGCAAACTCAAGGGCACCAGCGACAGGTAACGGCGATGAGCATCGGCGGGCATGCGTTGACGCAGCGATGCCAGCACCGCACCGACCGCCTGATTGCTTAACTGCACGCCCTTCGGCCGACTGGTCGTGCCCGAGGTGTGAATGATTTTGCAGATCCAGTCGTCGTCACCGTTGGGCCTGTGCAACAACGGCTGTTCGATGACCGGCTCGCTGATGTGGCGCAAACGGCTTTCAGGGAAATTCAACTTCCAACGCTGCGCCAGTGTCCGCTGCCCGGCGGCATCCACCACAAACCCGTCGCAACGCTCGGCCAGGTGTTCAGCCTGGGCCTGGCTGAAAGCCAACGGCAACGGTAACGCGGTAATCCCGGCAAACAGGCAAGCAAGGTCGGCCACCAGCCAGTCACTGCTGTTACGCGTGGCAACTCCCAAGACCACATGATCGCCATGGGCCGGGCTGGGGAAACGCCGTTGCAGTTCGGCGGCCAGATTGAGCGCCCGATGTTCCAGCTCGCCATAGGTCAATGCCACCGGCTCGCTGCCCGCGGCCGACCAGTCCACCGCGCAGACAGCCTGGCGATTGTCTTGCAACGCTCTTTGCAAGTGATGGATAAACCCTGCGCTCATGGCTGCGCCCTCGCCAGTGAATCGCTGGGCAGTTGGGTGAACGAGGTGTTGAGCGTCATGGCCGCGAAGCGCGAGCGCTGCGGGTCTACCCGGATGAACCCGGTGACCGGCAATTTGGAGTAATAGGTCCCCCAGTTCTTGCCACCGTCTTCGGTCAGGCGTGTAGGGTCTGCTGTCAGCAGCGGCTCGAAATCGATCTGGCAACTTTCCATCATTTGCCGAACCCGGGGCGTCACCGTACACAACAAGTAATGCCCGCCCATACACCAGGACAACAGGGGAATCATGTTGACCAGAATCATCCCGGCCGTCAGGTGATGGGAGATCAGGTTGCCGATCTCGACAATGTTTGAACGGTCGATCGCTTTCTCCTGGCGCTGGGACAAAATCACTTCTATCGGTTGCGCCAGGTATTGCTCGGAGAACAGTGTGCGGTGGTCCGCGAACGTAATACCGGCACAGGCAAGAATACGGTCCGACGGATCCTGGGTGACCGCAAAGTATTGTGGGTTCGGCTCAACCGATGCCGAATAAGAACTGCGAAATTTCTCTTTCACTACTTCAGTGGCTTGCACCCATAACGGTGTCTTAGTTTCTGCGACGCGAATTTGCATATCGTCCTCCTCCGTCCTTGTGCAGGATTTCTATAAAAAGCGAGGCGAGCATATTTAAGAAAATTCCCACAAGCCATTTAAAAAATAAATGCCTTCCGCTAATATATAAATAAACCCCTTTGTCATAAAAACAAGGGACGCTACCTGATGGATTGCGCCGAGAAGGATCTTATGCTCAATAGTAATTTGCTTAGAAAGCTGGACATGCAGGACCTGATGGTGTTTGTCGCGGTGTACGAGCAAAGCAGCGTCACCGAGGTGTCCGAGACCCTTTGCGTGAGCCAGTCAACCGTGAGCTACTGCCTGAAGAAGCTGCGCACAAGTTTTGAAGATGAGTTATTCATCAATACCCGTAGTGGCATGCGGCCCACGAACAAAGCCACGGCCATGTACAGCCATGTACTCACCATCCTAAAAACCATTAATATATGCCACTCCGGCATTCAAACTTTCGACCCGACCCAAAAAGAAATAACATTCAATATCTGCGCCCCGGAGTATTTTGAACTTCTTATACTTCCCCAGTTAGTGAAACGATTCATTGGCAGTCGTTTCCCCGTCATCATTAACATCACGAAATTCCACAAAGATATTCCAGTTGACGAACTGATGGAGGGTCGCTTCGATCTGGTCATTTGTTTCGGCCCCAACTTTCATCGCGGCGCCAAGGGATTACGATCGCAAATATTGCTGGAAGATGAGTTGGTCTGCGTGGTCGATAAAGACTTTACGCTGCCCAAGGAGGAATTTGATTTGGAGGCGTTTGTTGCCTGCCAGCATGTGTTTCCGACGCCCTGGACGTCCGACACCAACATGGTGGATGGCTGGCTCGCCCGGCAAGGCTACAACCGACAGATTGTCGCCCGGGCCAACAGCTACGTGGCAGCACTGAATATGATTCCCGGGACCGATTTCATCCTGACCCTGCCTCGGCGCATCCAGGCGTTGACCTGCGATGAAGGCAAATACAGCCATCGCAGGCCGCCAGCGGGCTTACCGAATTTTACGCTGGATATGATGTGGAGCGAGAAACCCGGTCAGGACAACGCCAACATCTGGTTTCGCGAACAGATCGTGAAGGTATGCGCCGAGGACGGCCTGCTTTAACGAGCCCAGGGAACCACTCGAATCATCGAGTGGTTCCGTTTTTTCGAGCCGCGACTTTTCTACAGGCAAAAAAAAATCCGGAAATCCTCACTTTCGTGGGCCTTCCAGACTTTTAAAACTGCAAAAAATGGTGGGTCGTGTGGGATTCGAACCTACGACCAATTGGTTAAAAGCCAACTGCTCTACCAACTGAGCTAACGACCCGCTGTGTGGTGGCGCGTATAATACTGATTTCTAAGGACTATTCAACACCTAATTTGAAATAAATCAAAAATAAGGGGTTGGATCGCTCACACCCGCCGCCGCGAAGCCTTCGGCACGCAGGCGACAGCTGTCACATTTGCCGCAAGCACGCCCCTGATCGTCAGCCTGATAGCAAGAAACGGTGAGCCCGTAGTCCACGCCCAGCTTCACCCCGGCCCGGACGATATCGGCCTTGCTGAGATTCTGCAGTGGCGCCTGAATGCGGAAGCCCTGCCCTTCTACACCGGCCTTGGTCGCCAGGTTGGCCATGCGCTCGAACGCTTCGACGAACTCCGGACGGCAGTCCGGGTAGCCGGAATAATCCACGGCGTTGACCCCAATGAAAATGTCACGGGCGCCCAGCACCTCGGCCCAGCCCAGCGCCAGGGAAAGAAACACGGTGTTGCGCGCAGGTACGTAGGTCACCGGAATGCCTTCGCTCGGCGCTTCGGGCACGTCGATAGCGCTGTCGGTCAAGGCCGAGCCGCCAATGCCGTTGAGGTTCAGGCCGATCACCTTGTGTTCGACGACGCCCAGGTCCCGGGCTACCCGTTCAGCGGCGTGCAGTTCAGCGCGATGACGCTGGCCGTAATCGAAACTCATGGTGTAGCAGCGGTAGCCCTCGGCGCGAGCCATGGCCACGACCGTCGCGGAGTCCAGACCGCCGGACAACAGGATGACCGCACGTTTTTCTGCAATGTTCGAGTGTTCAGTCATATCAGCGCCCCGGCTCGTCGTTCCAAAGATATTTATGCAGCTGCAATTGCAGGCGCACCGGCAAATTGTCCGCCACCACCCAGTCAGCCAGCTCCCGGGCGTTCAGGTCATGATGACTCGGCGAAAACAACACCTCGCCGGCCCGTTGGTCGAGACCGTACTGAATCAGCTTGGACACGGCCCAGTCATAGTCTTCCCGCGAACAGATGACGAACTTGACCTGATCGTTGGGCGTCAGCAGCTCGATGTTCTCGTAGCGGTTGCGATGGGCCTCCTTGGACCCTGGGGTCTTCAGGTCGACGACGCGGCTGACCCGCGGGTCAACCGGCGAGATGTCCAAGGCGCCGCTGGTTTCCAGCGAGACCTCGTAACCGGCATCGCACAACCGCTTGAGCAAGGGGATGGCGTTGGGTTGCGCCAGTGGCTCGCCGCCCGTGACGCAGACGTAACGTGGGCGATAGCCAGCCACTTGCTCAAGGATATCGTCCAGGGCTCGCAGGGTGCCGCCACTGAAGGCGTAGGCACTGTCGCAGTATTGGCAACGCAACGGGCAGCCGGTGAGGCGCACAAATACTGTGGGCAGCCCGGCCGTTCGCGTTTCACCCTGCAACGAGTAAAAAACTTCGGTGATTCTCAATGTGTCTTGCATAGTCGCCACGGGCGTAACAGCTAAACAGGCTGTCCGCCTCCGTCAGGCACTTCAAGAAACCCCGCCGACGCGCAGATCCCAAGAAGCGTGTTCCATAAAAAGGGCGTGAATTCTAACGAAAAAACCCGCGACAAGCGCGGGTTTCTTCGAAACGGATCAAACAGCCTCACATACGCTGCAAGTCACGCTGGGCCAGTTGGGCGGCGGATGTGCCCGGGTATTGGGCCACCACCTGCTCCAGAATGCCCTTGACCTTGTCGGTGTGACCCAGGCGACGCTCCACGTCAGCGAGTTTGTAGAGCGAGTCCGGCACCTTGGCGTGCTTGGGATAGAGCTGCGAGACCTTGGCGAATGCCTGACCGGCACCTTGCAGGTCGCCCTTGGCCAGATTCACTTCACCCAGCCAATATTGGGCGTTACCCGCATACTGGCTGTTGGGGTATTTGCGAAGGAAAGCGGCAAAAGCCAGGCTGGCCTTGTCGAAATCCTTGGCCTTGATCAGATCGAAGGCAGCATCGTAATAGAGCTTTTCCTTCGCCGGATCAGCCGGCTCGCCACCGGCGGCAGGTGCTGGAGCGGCTGCCCCCGCGCCTGCGGCTGCGCCAGGGGCGTTCAAGTCGCCACCGGCTGGAGAATTCTCAGGAGTCGCGGCAGGTGCAACGCCGGTTCCTATGCGCCGATCAAGATCCTGGTATCGCTCCAGACTTTCCTGCTTCATGCGCGAAACTTCATTTTGCAGAACTTCGATCGCGCCCTGTTGGCGTGAAAGCTGCTCTTGCATTTGCTGCAGTTGGTTGAACAGCTGGCCCTGTGCCGAGACAGGGGCCGAAACCCCTCCCCCGGCATAGGCGCCGCTCGTACCGTAACCTGCAGGCGGATAATTGCTAGCGCTATTGTTATAGCCGGAATCATTATCGACCACGGGAACCGCAGCCCACACCGCAAGCGGCGCAAGGCTGAGAGCCAGAACAGTTACAGCACGGCGGCACGTTCGCATGTCGAATTACTTACGCAGTTCGACGCGACGGTTTTGAGCCCAGGACTGTTCGTCGTTGCCGGTAGCAACTGGACGCTCTTCGCCATAGGAAACCAGTTCCAGCTGAGCTGGGGAAACACCTTGCAGTACCAGGTAGCGTTGAACGGCTTTCGCACGACGCTCGCCCAGTGCCATGTTGTACTCACGAGTACCACGTTCGTCGGTGTTGCCTTCCAGAACGATGCGAGCACCGTTCGCCTTCAGGTCTTTGGCGTGAACGTCCAGAGCGCGCATGGCTTCTGGCTTCAGGTCCGAGCTGTCGTATTCGAAGTAGAAGGTGGTGATTGCGCGCAGAGCAGCTTCTTCGCTCATGGAGCCGTCAACTGCACCCGTGTTAGCGCCGTAACCAGCGTTTGGATCAACAGCGCCTTCACCGGCGTTGTCGCCGCCTTTGGACGAGCAACCTACAGCTACAGCCATGGCCAGAGCCAGCGCAGCAAATTTACCAAACTTCAGCATTTCCATCGTGAAACTCCTAATGAACCCCAGTGTGTTAAGTAAAACGTGTTGCGCCGCGTCAGTTCAGGTAAGGGGACCAGGACGGTTCTCTGACTTCGCCTTGTGCGGTAGGAAGCGGGAGCCTCACGCGTCCATTAATGGACACGAGCATCAAGACTCCCCGGCCCTGCTGGCGGGTGGCGTAGATTACCATGGTGCCGTTGGGCGCAACAGTAGGCGACTCGTCCAGAGTGCTATCAGTGAGGATCTTTACACTACCGCGCTGCAGATCCTGGGCCGCCACCTTGAAATTGGTAAAGCCATCCTGGCGATGGATCATCACCAGGGTCTTTTCGTCCGCCGACAGTTTAGGGTTGGCGTTGTAGTTACCGACGAACGTCACGCGTTCGGCACCGCCACCACTGGCGCTGGTCTTGTAGATCTGCGGCTTGCCGCCACGGTCTGAGGTGAAGTAGATGGTCGAGCCATCCTTGCCCCAGAACGGTTCGGTGTTGATGCCGGGACCGTTGGTCACGCGAGAAATCGCCCGCGAAGCCAGATTCATCACATAGATGTCCGGGTTACCGTCCTTGGACAGCACGAACGCCAGGCGCGTACCGTCCGGCGACCAGGCTGGCGCACCGTTCAGGCCTTCAAAGTTGGTGATTTGCTCACGGCGACCGGTGTCGATGTGTTGCATGAAAATACGCGGACGCCTCTGCTCGAACGAGACGTAGGCGATGCGTTTGCCATCGGGGGCGAAACGCGGCGACAGGATCGGCTCGCGCGATTGCAGCAGGGTCACCGCGCGAGCGCCGTCATAGTCGGAACGCTGCAGGGTGTAGCGGGTGTTTTTCTCGGAGAAGCGCTCGGCCGTCACGTAGAGCATGCGGGTAGAGAACGCGCCCTTGATGCCAGTGAGTTTCTCGAACGACTGGTCAGAGATGTAGTGCGCCATGTCGCGCAGTTGATCGACGCTGCCCGACACACTGCCGGTCAGCACTTGCTGCTCGGTGGCGACGTTGAACAGGGTGTACTGCACCTGCAGGCGACCGCCGGCCGGCACGATGTTGCCGACCATCAGGTACTGGGCGCCCAGGGCCTTCCAGTCACGGTAGATGACTTCGCTCGCCTGGGTCGGCAGGCTGATCATGTTCTGCTTCGGAATCGGCGCGTAGTAACCCGAGTTACGCAGGTCATTGCCGATGATTTCCGCCATGTCGTCCGGCAGGACGCTACCGCCCTGCCAGCCGAACGGTACGACGGCGATCGGGGTCGCCCGGTCGCTGCCGCTGGTGACCAGGATGTTCTTTTCCTCTGCTACCGCTATCCCTGCCAGGCAGCAGATAACGACCAGCATTGATCGAAGAAGGTTTCTCACAAGGCTAGATCCTCAGGTGTGAATGTCATCTTGAATGAACGATAGGGAGCAAAATCGCTCGGTTTCATTCCTTGCATTTCCGTCAATCGCCCAATGTTCTTGACCGCCGCGACCGCCGAAGCGTCGAACGGGCCGTCACCGCTGGACTTGGACACGCCGACCGAGGTAACCGTACCGTCGGGCAACATGCCGATTTGTAATACTACCGTCATGCCTTTGCGTGCCGAAGGTGGACGAGCCCAGCCTTCCGCCGCTCGGGCGCGAATCAAATCATCGAAACTGCCGGCGACTTCATCGCCCTGCTCATCAGCCAATGCCTGCTGACGCTCTGGCGTGTCGGAAAGCAAATCTGCCAAGGCCTGGGCCTTCTTCTCTTCGGCGGATTTACGCGCTGCGTCCTGAGCCTTTTTCTTGGCGGCGTCGGCGGCGGCTTTCTTCTTCGCGTCTTCGGCGATTTTCTTTTTCGCCTCGTCAGCTTCAGCTTTCTTCTTGGCGTCTTCGGCCGCTTTTTTCTTCGCGTCCTCGACAATCTTTTTCTTCGCTTCTTCAGCGGCCGCTTTCTTGGCCTCTTCTTCAGCGGCTTTCTTGGCTTCTTCTTCGGATTTCTTCTTGGCTATATCAGCCAATTGTTTCTCTTCTGCCTTTTTGGCCTCGGCGGTCTTCTTCGCTTCGTCGGCTTTCTTGGCTTCGTCAGCCTTCCTGGCTTCTTCGGCCTTTTGAGCCGCCTGCTCTTTCTTTTGTTCCGCAGCTCTTATCTCTTCCTGCTCGACCTTCTTTTGCTCCATCTGCTCGACTTCGGTCTGGCGCGCGGCGGATTTCTTCGCCTCACCGGCAAGCTTCTGGTTGGTCTGCGTGGTGGCCTGGCTCTTGGACTTGAGCTGATACAGGGTCGCCTGCACGATCGGCTTGGCCGGCGGCAGCTCTGGGGTCATGGCAAAACTGACGAACAGCATGCCAAACACCAGCACATGCAGGCCAATCGCCCAGACACTAGGCCAGAAGTAGCTTTCCGAGGCGGACGGCTCTCGCTGTTGCTGCATCAGGGCGCCTCAGTGATTAAGCCAACATTACCGACCCCGGCTTTTTGCAGGCCGCCCATGGCGCCCATCACGGCACCGTAGTCGACGGTCTTGTCGCCGCGAATGAAGACCTGGGTGCGCTTGCCGTTGCTGTTGCCGGCATTGATGATCTTGGTCACCGCATCGGTCATCTGCGGCAAGGTCATGGCCCGGTCCTGCTGCTTCTCGGTGTCGACTTCGCTGCCAAGGTTCCAGTAGTAGGTCTTGTCAGCCTTGATCGAAATGGTCAGTACCTGGGTGTTGTTGTCCTGCGGCAAGGCTTCGCTGGAAACCTTGGGCAGATCAACCTTCACGCCCTGATTGAGCATCGGCGCGGTCACCATGAAGATGACCAGCAGCACCAGCATCACGTCGATGTAGGGCACCACGTTCATCTCGGCAACCGGCTTGCGCTTTTTTCGGGCTCGAGCGATTAAAGCCATTGGGAAATACCTGCTTATTCTTCGCTGGTGTGCACTTTGCGGTGCAGGATCGCCTGGAATTCATCGGCGAAGGTGTAGTAACGACTGGTCAGCGTTTCGCTGCGGGCAGCAAAGCGGTTGTACGCGATAACCGCCGGGATGGCCGCGAACAGACCGATGGCGGTGGCGATCAATGCCTCGGCGATACCCGGGGCCACGGTGGCCAGGGTCGCTTGCTGGGCAGTGGCCAGGCCACGGAAGGAGTTCATGATCCCCCAAACGGTACCGAACAGGCCGATGTACGGGCTGACCGAACCGACGGTAGCCAGGAACGGCAGGCCCTGCTCGAGCTTTTCTTCCTCGCGGGAAATGGCGACGCGCATGGCACGGGCCACACCTTCCATCACCGCCTCGGGGTCCACGCCTGGTTGCTGGCGCAGACGGGAGAACTCCTTGAAGCCGGCGCGGAAGATCTGTTCGACACCCGAATCCGGGTCCGGGTTGCTGCCGGCCTGACGGTAGAGTTTGGACAGGTCGATACCGGACCAGAAGCGCTCTTCGAAGCTCTCCAGGGCACGGCGACCGGCGCGCAGCATGTTGCTGCGCTGAAAAATCATGATCCATGAGGTCACCGATGCGGCTACCAGGATCAGCATTACCAACTGCACCACAACGCTGGCATTGCTGACCAGGCTCCACATGGAGGAATGGTCGACGACGTTAGCTTCCACGCTTTATCTCCTGCTCTGAGTATGTACCGGCGCCGCTCACGCCGGCAAAGGCCGCGCGTAGAGCTTCGGGAATGGCCCGGGGTTTCAAACTATGGGTGCGCACACAGGCCACCAGAAACTGCCCTTCACAGAGCAGCGCATTATCCGTAGCCCGCCTGACCTGCTGCTTGAAGCGCAGGCTGACACGGTTCAATTCGATGACATCGGCACTTACCAGAAGCTCGTCGTCCAGTCGCGCCGGCGCGTGGTAGCGCGCTTCGCTGGAATGCACGACGAATAACAGGTCCTCCCCTGCCAGCGCGGATTGGGCAAAACCCAGTTCCCGCAGCCGTTCGGTTCGAGCCCGTTCCATAAACTTGAGGTAATTGACGTAGTAAACGATGCCGCCGGCATCGGTGTCCTCGTAATAAACGCGACAGCGATGTGCGAACGACTCCAGCCCGTTTTGCGCGCGCATACTCTAGTGCTTACTCCTCAGGTTGCCAATCGGCCAGGCAACTGTTTTTTCATTCTCGAATGCAATGACGCTCCGGGTGTCGTCTGGGACAGCACGAACCTGAAAAAAGTCGCTGCACAGAGGTCGTTCAATCGTCCACGGCATCGAGGAATTCGTCTACCACCGGCATCTCACCCATTCGTGTCGGGATGTTTAAGCCGAAATGCAGATAGGCGTGACGAGTTACCACACGCCCGCGAGGGGTGCGCATGATGTAACCCTGCTGGATCAGGTACGGTTCCAGCACATCTTCGATGGTATGGCGCTCTTCGCTGATGGCCGCCGCCAGGCTGTCCACCCCCACCGGACCGCCGTCGAATTTCTCGATCATGGTCAGCAGCAGGCGCCGGTCCTGGTGGTCAAAACCACGTTCATCGATGTCCAGCAGGTTCAGCGCCAGGTCGGCAATCGGCTTGGTGATGTGGCCCTTGGCGCGGACTTCGGCGAAATCCCGGACCCGACGCAGCAGCCGGTTGGCGATGCGCGGCGTCCCCCGCGCCCGACGGGCGATCTCATAAGCGCCATCCGGGTCCAGCGGCAACCCGAGAATGCCTGCCGATCGACCGACAATCGTCGCCAGATCGGCGTTGTTGTAGAACTCCAGGCGCTGGACGATACCGAAACGGTCCCGCAGCGGGTTGGTCAACATGCCGGCGCGAGTCGTGGCACCCACCAGGGTAAACGGCGGCAGATCCAGCTTGATGGAACGTGCCGCCGGCCCCTCGCCGATCATGATGTCGAGCTGGAAATCCTCCATGGCCGGGTACAGCACTTCCTCGACGATCGGCGACAGCCGATGGATTTCGTCGATGAACAGCACATCATGGGGCTCAAGATTGGTCAGCAGCGCCGCGAGGTCACCCGGTCGCTCCAGGACCGGCCCGGATGTACTCTTGATCGACACGCCCATTTCCTGGGCAATGATGTTGGCCAGGGTGGTCTTGCCCAAACCGGGCGGGCCGAAGATCAAGGTGTGGTCCAGGGACTCGCTGCGACCACGGGCAGCCTGGATAAACAGCTCCATTTGCTCGCGAACGGCCGGCTGACCGATGTAATCGGCCAGGCTGACGGGGCGGATCGCACGGTCTTGTACTTCTTCACGGTCACGGGGGGCGCCCGTGGCGGCGATCAGACGATCGGCTTCAATCACTTAAATCATTCCCTTCAGGGCACGACGAATCATATCTTCAGTGCTCAGGCCTTTTTCCTTGATAGCGGAAATCGCCTTGCTGGCCTCCTGCGGCTTGTAGCCCAGGGAGATCAGGGCGGTGACCGCATCGTTTTCCGCACTGACCGCAGGTGCTGGCGCGTCCGGTTGGTTAGGCACCAGCGCGAACATGGCCGGCACCGCTTCCCAGGCCTTGAAGCGGTCCTTGAGTTCAACCAGCAGGCGCTCGGCGGTTTTCTTGCCCACACCTGGCACCTTGGTCAGGGCTGAAGTGTCCTGGGACTGCACGCAGCGCACAAGCTCGTCGACTTCCAGGCTCGACATCAAGGCCAGGGCCAGTTTCGGACCGACACCGTTGAGACGGATCAGCTCGCGGAAGAAATCCCGTTCGCGCTTGCCGACGAAGCCATAGAGTAACTGGGCATCCTCGCGCACGACCAAATGGGTGTGCAGCGTCAGCGGTTCACCGACCGACGGCAGGCGATACAACGTGGTCATGGGCACTTCAAGCTCATAACCCAGGCCATTTACATCCAGAATCAGGTGCGGCGGCTGTTTTTCAGCCAGGGTGCCGCGCAAGCGTCCAATCACGTTTCAGATCCTTGGGCGTAGGCCAGCTGCGGGCTGGCGAGTAATGGCCGGAGCATGCAGGCCGACGACACAGGCGCAAAATGCTCGGGCTCACGAAAGATTGCGCTGATGCTATCAGAGACGCAGGCGCCCGCCACGACTGCGTGCGGCTCCCAAGCCATGAGGCAACAGGCTGGAGCGGGTATGGGCATGGCAAATGGCGATGGCCAGGGCGTCGGAAGCGTCTATCTGCGGCTTGCTGACCAGTTTCAGCAAATGCATCACCATCATTTGCACCTGCTCCTTGTTCGCCGCGCCCGTTCCAACGACCGCCTGCTTGACCTGGGTCGCGGTGTACTCAGCGATTTCCAGGTTTTCCTCGGCACCGGCGACAATGGCCGCCCCACGGGCCTGCCCCAGCTTCAGGGCAGAATCGGCGTTGCGCGCCATGAAGACCTTTTCGATGCCCATGGTAACCGGGCCGTAGGTCTGGATGACTTCGCGCACACCGCGATAAACGATCTGCAAGCGCTCATGCAACTCACCGGCACCGGTACGGATACAGCCTGAAGCGACGTACACGCAGCCACGCCCGGTATCACGAACCACGCCGTAGCCGGTGATGCGCGAACCGGGGTCGATACCAAGGATTAAAGTCATAGCGCCTGCGGTTTTAAGGAGTTGTTTGAACCTGTGGGAGCGAGCCTGCTCGCGAAGGCGATCTTCCTGCAACATTTTTGCAAGCTGGACCACCGCTATCGCGAGCAGGCTCGCTCCCACATAAAGCACCTACGCCAATTTGAACGGGCCGTCGCACCAACAGCGCTGTCAACCTAGCTGTTCAGCCACCGACTCCGGAATCTCGGCATTGGAGTAGACGTTCTGCACGTCGTCCAGGTCTTCAAGCATGTCGATCATCTTGAGGACCTTCTCAGCGCCCTCCAGGTCCAGTTCGGCGCTGGTGGTCGGTTGCATGACGATTTCCGCGTCGGCGGGCTTGAAACCGGCCGCCTCCAGGGCATTGCGCACGGCGTAGAAGCTGGCGAACGAGGTGAACACGTCGAACGAACCGTCTTCATGACTGACCACGTCATCGGCGTCGGCTTCCAACGCCGCTTCCGTCAGGGCATCTTCATCAAGGCCCGGCGCAAAACTGATCTGCCCCTTGCGCTCGAACAGGTATGCCACCGAACCGTCAGTGCCCAGGTTGCCACCACATTTGCTGAAGGCATGACGCACAGCGGCGGCGGTACGGTTGCGGTTGTCGGTCATGCACTCGACCATCACCGCTACGCCACCCGGGCCGTAACCTTCGTAGGTCAGCTCTTCCACGTTGTCGGCTTCGGTCGCGCCCGCGCCACGAGCGATGGCCCGGTCGATAATGTCGCGACTCATGTTCGCACCCAGCGCCTTGTCCAGGGCCAGGCGCAGACGTGGATTGGAACCCGGATCGCCGCCACCCTGGCGGGCAGCGACCGTCAGCTCACGGATCCACTTGGTAAATATCTTGCCCCTCTTGGCATCCTGACGTTCTTTGCGGTGCTTGATGTTCGCCCACTTGGAATGACCTGCCATAACTCGCTCCGGTTTCTCTTTGAAACTTGCCCGCCCTGCGCTCGCGCAAGAGCCGGCAACCAGAAATATCGACCCCAATGAAAAGGCGCATCCGAAGATGCGCCTTCAGGTGTCGGCCTTACTCAGCCTTTGGCTGTTCACGCAGACGGATGTGCAACTCGCGCAGTGCCTTGGCATCCACTACACCCGGCGCCTGGGTCATGACATCCGCCGCGCTCTGGGTTTTCGGGAACGCGATCACTTCACGGATCGACTGGGCGCCGGTCATCAGCATCACCAGGCGGTCCAGACCAAAGGCCAGGCCACCGTGGGGCGGGGCACCGTACTTCAACGCATCGAGCAGGAAGCCGAATTTCTCTTCCTGTTCCGCTTCGCTAATACCCAGCAGACGGAAGACCGCCTGTTGCATTTCCTTGCGATGGATACGGATCGAACCGCCACCCAGCTCGGTGCCGTTCAAGACCATGTCGTAAGCGCGCGACAGGGCGGTGGCCGGATTGGCCTCCAACGCCTCAGGTGAGCACTTCGGCGCGGTGAACGGGTGGTGCAGCGCGGAGAAACTGCCGTCGTCATTCTCTTCAAACATCGGGAAGTCGACGACCCACATCGGAGCCCACTCACAGGTCAACAGCTTCAGGTCGTGACCCAGCTTGATGCGCAGTGCGCCCAGGGCCTCGCTGACGATCTTGGCCTTGTCGGCGCCGAAGAACACGATGTCGCCATCGACAGCACCCACGCGATCGAGGATCACGTTCAGGTTGGCTTCAGGAATGTTTTTCACGATCGGCGATTGCAGGCCGTCAACACCCGCGGCGCGCTCGTTGACCTTGATGTACGCCAGCCCCTTGGCACCGTAGATGCCGACGAACTTGGTGTAGTCATCGATCTGCTTGCGCGGCATGCTTGCCCCGCCTGGCACACGCACGGCTGCGATCCGGCATTTCGGGTCGTTGGCCGGGCCGCTGAAGACCTTGAAGTCGACGTCCTTGAGCTGGTCGGCCACGTCCACCAGTTCCAGCGGGTTACGCAGGTCCGGCTTGTCGGAACCGTAGCGACGCATGGCCTCTTCGAAGGTCATGTGCGGGAACTCGCCGAATTCCAGACCCAGCACTTCCTTGAACAGGTTGCGGATCATGCCTTCGGTCAGGCCCATGATGTCTTTTTCGTCGAGGAAGCTGGTCTCGATGTCGATCTGAGTGAATTCAGGCTGACGGTCGGCACGCAGGTCTTCGTCGCGGAAACACTTGGCGATCTGGTAGTAGCGGTCGAAGCCGGCCACCATCAACAGTTGCTTGAACAACTGCGGCGATTGCGGCAAGGCGAAGAAGCTGCCGGGGTGGGTACGGCTCGGCACCAGGTAGTCGCGAGCGCCTTCAGGCGTTGCGCGGGTCAGGATCGGCGTTTCGACGTCGAGGAAGCCGTTCTCGTCCAGGTAACGACGGATGCTGGTGGTCATGCGCGAACGCAGACGCAGCTTCTCGGCCATTTCCGGGCGACGCAGGTCGATGAAGCGGTAGCGCAGGCGGGTTTCTTCGCCCACGTCGGAGTATTCGTTGAGCGGGAACGGCGGGGTTTCCGCTTCGTTGAGCACTTGCAGCTCATAGCCCAGCACTTCGATCATGCCTGAGGTCATGTTGGCGTTGCCGGCGCCGGCCGGACGCAGGCGCACCTTGCCGGTGATCTTGACCACGTATTCGCTGCGCACACGGTCGGCGGCGGCAAAGGTTTCAGCGCGGTCCGGATCGAACACTACCTGGGCCAGGCCTTCACGATCACGGATATCGAGGAAAATCACCCCGCCATGGTCACGGCGACGATGGACCCATCCGCAAAGAGTAACTTCCTGACCTTCCAGGCTTTCGTTCAGTTGGCCGCAATAATGGCTGCGCATCATGGTAGTGGTTTCACTTCTCGTAATTCGAAATTCGGTTGGAGGCCCTGCCCGTGCAAGAACTCGCGCGTGTTCAACTCAGTCAGCTTTGTCGCCACCGGCCAGGTTCTTCTTGGCGCCGGTCTTGAAGTCGGTTTCATACCAGCCGGTGCCGCCGAGGCGGAAACCTGGCATGGACAGCATCTTTTTCAGTTCCGGCGCCTGGCAGGCAGGGCAATCGACCAGCGGTGCCGCGCTGATCTTTTGAATGGCTTCCATCTGATGACCACAGGAAGCACATTGATAGTCGTACATCGGCATGGGGGTTGTCTCGGCGATCAGGTTACTCGCGCAAAGGCTGGGCTTTGCGGCAAAGAGCGGGATTATATCCATTAAATGCGGCCTGTGCAGCCGTAAGACCGCACAGCCATCGCCGCGTAGGTGCTGCGTAGGAGCTGACGAGTGCAACGAGGCTGCGATCTTGCCCCAGACACTTGAGTCGCAAGCGAAAGATCAAGATCAAAAGATCGCAGCCTTCGGCAGCTCCTACGCCGCACCATGATCCAATCCCTGCCTATTTCAAACTGTGCACCACACAAACCACGCGCACTAAACCGCTGAAGTTGCGCACCCCGCCATGGCGCAGGTGCACTTCCCGGTCCACATGGGAGAGCAGCGTACTGACAGAACAGCTGTTGAGCTGGGCCATGTCACCGAGAATATCCCAATAGACCTGCTCAAGCCGAAGACAGGTGGCGAACCCGTTCAGGCGGATCGATCGGGCCAGGGGGCGGGCCAGTTGCATATCGAACCCTCGGACGAACGGGTCGATGGTAATAGGGTGAAAGTGCCCATGCACACCCTCCCCGGGTTCTTTTCCTTGATTCATACCGTTGACACTCCTTTGCCATACGAGCCTCTCAGTTGGAACAACCAATCTGTGGCTCTATGGAAGCTCAACGGCATCGCCATATCCAGATGACTTTATGACCATCGGCGTAGGACAAGCCAGCAGCAGGCAGGCGACGAATTACGACGTCCTACACAAAGTGCAGACGATAATGCCAGCGCCCCTGTCATCCCCTTGTTTGGCGCTTACCGGTCTTCCAACAGTGCGCGCAACATCCAGGCGGTTTTCTCATGGACCTGCATGCGCTGGGTCAGCAGATCGGTGGTCGGTTCGTCACTGACCTTGTCCGACAAAGGAAGGATGCTGCGGGCCGTACGCGTCACGGCTTCCTGACCCTCGACCAACTGGCGAATCATGTCTTCGGCGCCAGGCACACCCTCTTCTTCCTTGATAGAAGACAAACGTGCATACACAGAGTAGGCGCCCGGCGCGGGAAAGCCGAGGGCGCGAATGCGCTCGGCAATCAGGTCCACCGCCAGCGCCAGCTCGTTGTATTGCTCCTCGAACATCAGGTGCAGGGTACGAAACATCGGCCCCGTGACGTTCCAGTGAAAATTATGGGTCTTGAGGTACAAGACATAGGTGTCCGACAGCAGGCGTGAAAGCCCGTCGACGATGGACTTGCGATCTTCTTCACTGATCCCGATATCAATTGCCATGATGGTTGATCTCCTGCGGTGATGAATTCGACAGCGGCCCTTCAACTCTAGCGGGTGTTGCCGCCGGCAGCCTGCGACAAATCGCCAGCCCTCCTGAACCGACAAGCCGGGACACCGGACGGTTCCGAGAAGGCGGGAAGATTCAACGCCTTTGTCTGACACCTGCCGCCGTTGCGCCGACGAACAGCGTGGTACGGGTTTGAGAAGGCCGGGGCTTTGCTGTTAAATAGGCAGTGTGTCGCTACGCCTATTTTTCCGGGCATGGCGCATAGGCTGATTCGGGAATGTGTCCAACGCCTCTCTATTGTTCCGAAGCGAACCGCCCCGACCAGCTCTTCCTTGTGATCCGTCTTAACCGTGAGTCAATCAAAATGTTGAAAATCGTCCACTTGCTAATGGGCGCAGCTGCCCTGCTGCTGTCCTTCATCCCTAGCCTGGGTTCCGAAGCCACGCCTTACCTGCAACATCCCGATGCGCTTTACCTGGCCTTTTTCGGCCTGCTCAACCTCACCCTTGCACCTGTTATCCCCTACTGGAACAAAGGTCCACGTCATCAACTGCAAAACCTGGTCAGCGTCTTGCTGGTGCTGGCCGTTGCCCTGCAAACCCTGACCCTGCTGGCACCCATGCCGCAAATCGCCGGTCAACCGGCCGTGCTGTTCAGCCTGACCGCAGCACTGCTCGCCGTGGCACTGCACCTGGCTGTCAGCTTCTATAAGAAGTCGTCACCGGCCGCCGCACCGCAGAACTACGACATGTCCAACCGCGATACCGGCACCGTGAAGTGGTTCAACACGTCCAAGGGGTTCGGTTTCATCTCCCGCGACTCCGGCGATGACATTTTTGTGCATTTCCGGGCCATTCGTGGCGAAGGCCACCGCGTACTGGTCGAAGGCCAGCGCGTGGAGTTCTCCGTGATGAACCGCGACAAGGGCCTGCAGGCCGAAGATGTGATCGCCGCGCTACCGCGCCGCTGATCCCAAGCGTAAAAAAACCGCGATGCAGCCAGGCTGCTCGCGGTTTTTTATCGCCTGCCGTTCCGGTCGGTCAGTAGTGAGGCGGAGGCGCTTCTTCTTCAAAGGTTTCGAATTGCCCGGCCATCTCTTCCTGGCGCTTGAGCAAAGCGGCCATTTGCAGCTGCAGGCGCTCGACCACTCGCTGCTGCCCCACCAGCACGTCATTTAATGCCTGGATAGTGTCATCCTGAAACGCCAGGCGGCTTTCCAGATCCGTTACACGCTCTTCAAGGTTCATGGTCTCAGTCCTCCAGAAACTTGAAATCATCGGTCAGGGCCGCTCGCAGTCTGTCGCGAATGACCGTCACCTGTTCAGTAGTATAAGGCCTGGCCGGGTGCTTGCCCCAGACCGGCGCTGGCCAGGCCGCGTCATCACGTTTTCGCACGATGACGTGCATGTGCAACTGGCTGACTACGTTACCCAAAGTTGCAACGTTCAGCTTGTCTGCATTGAACGAGTCCTTGAGGGTTTCGGCCAGGACCGTGGTTTCCTTCCACAGCTGCCGCTGGTCGGCGTCATCCAATTGAAACAATTCGCTGATACTTTCCCGTCGCGGCACGAGGATGAACCACGGGTAATTGGAGTCGTTCGACAAGAGCAACCGGCACAGCGGGAAATCACCCATGACCAACGTGTCTTGTTGCAGTTGTGGATCTAAAGCAAACACCGCGCACACTCCTCGCTGGTTATCGTTTTTGCCCGACGCAGCAGGCCTGCGTCGGACACAGAAGCGCAGCATACCCTTGAACGCCGAAGGGTTCACTGCGTACAGTCATGACCCTGTCCGATGCTTTTTTTAGAGCGCGCGCACCAACTCAGCGCAGCCGGCAACACATCAGCTTGAGACGGGCGCTGCGAACACCGCCTCCTGCACCGGACCTGTAAAATTTTCGTACAAGGTAGAGATTTTTTGCACCAAAACAGCACAACGCGTCTACGCTCAGTGCACGAAGCATCCGTGATCTACCCACCGACAGGGTGAACCGGTAACGTTTTTAGTTGTCGCGAGGCGTTTAACGGCTGTAAACACGAGAGCGACACAGCAGTCAACCCTAATTAAAACAAGGCCTTTGGAGCCCGGTTTCATGAGGTTTCACCGCGCCAGCAGGAAGAATGTGAAAAAAACGTGAACAAAAACCGGGTTTGAGCATGCTTGTTGCATTCATCCCCACATCGTCTACAGGGCACCGCTGCAAGCGAGAACCTGCAGGCTTGAGAATAAAGTGGCAAGGCTGCCCTCAAGGAGCTTCAAGCGCAGTAATAAAGGACTCTTTACACCGTCGCCGGAAAAAAGAAGCAACTTCGAGTTGTAAGTCCGATTGCGCCGGAACAGCTGAAATACGACATGGATCGAGCCATTGGCGACAGGGTCGTAAAGAAGCTGAAAGATTGGATGGGCAAGTATCGCCAATGAATGTCGTCGTGATATAAGTTCGCGCCGACACAAAAAGAAAGAGCCGCCCAGATAAAAAAACAGGTGGGACGGCAAGACTCTTCTAAAAACCAAAGGAGCAAATCACGATGCGCGTGATGAAGTGGAGCATGATCGCACTGGCTGTTTCGGCCAGTACCTCGCAGTTCGCAATGGCCTCTTCCCAGGAAGAATCCAAGGGCTTTTTTGAAGATCAGAGCCTGAACGTTCTGAGCCGTATGCTGTACATGAATCGTGATTTCAAAAACGAAACTGACCAAAGCTATCGTGAAGAAGCCGGCCTTGGTGTACGCGCCATTTACGAATCGGGCTTTACCCAAGGTACCGTCGGCGTAGGCGTTGACGCTTTCGCATTGGGCTCGGCCCGCTTCGACGGCGGCTCGGGTCGTGCCGGTAACGGTTTGTTCGCCGCGGACAGCGATGGCGATCTGGAAAAAACTCAATCGAAGGCTGGTGGCGCGGTTAAATTCCGCCTGTCCGACACCGTCCTGAAATACGGCAACCAATTCACCAGCAGCCCAGTATTCTCCACCGACGACAGTCGTCTGCTGCCTGAAGTTGCCACCGGCACCTTGATCACCAGCAACGAAATCAAGGGCTTGGAGCTGAGCGCAGGTCGCTTCACTTCCTTGAGCAATCAAACTGGCATGGGCCGTGACAGCATCAATGGTCGTGACGGCGTTACTGGCATCCGTAACCCTGGCCTGACCTCCGCCAACATTGCAGGCGCAACCTACCAGTTCACCGACAATTTCGTAGCTGGCGTGGCTGCTTCGGACGTTGAAGATTACTTCAAGAAGAAGTACATCAACCTGAACTACACTCTGCCAATCAACGAAGATCAGTCTCTGAACTTCGACTTCAACGGCTACGACAGCAAGAGCCAGGGTCAAGAGCGGGGCGGCGATGTCGACAACCGCATCTGGTCCCTCGCTGCTGCCTATAGCATCGGCGCACATAAGTTCACCGTGGCTCACCAGCGCTCCACCGGTGACACGGGCTACGTTTACGGCGTTGACGGCGGCGGCACTATCTTCCTCTCCAACTCCGTCCAGTACTCCGACTTCGAAAAACAAGACGAGCGCTCCTGGCAGGCTCGCTACGACCTGAACATGAAAACTTATGGCGTTCCTGGCCTGAGCTTCATGACCCGTTACATCACCGGTGACAATATTGAAGGTATTGGCGGCGAAGAAGGTAAAGAGCACGAGTGGGACTTCGAAACCAAATACGTGATGCAAAGCGGACCAGCCAAAGACCTGTCTTTCCGCATTCGTAGCGCGTTCTATCGTTCGAACGATGCCGTTGACCCCTCCCGCAACGACAACAACGACTTCCGCTTCATCGTCGAATACCCTCTGAGCATCTTGTAATTCAGCGGTCATTCGATAGTTACACCGGCAACAAATAAAAAACCGCTCACCTGATTCAGGTGAGCGGTTTTTTTGTGCCCATCATATGTCAGCTTAAAAGCAACTTCGTAATTAGCAAGCTAACTAACATTAGCCTCATGAGCCGAAGCGTTACTGCGCTGCCCCTTCGTGGACCATACGAATAACCCGCTGTGGAAACGGAATATCGATCCCCGCGTCCTTCAACCGGTCCCGGGCCTGTTCATTGAACATGAACATCACGCTCCAGTAATCCGCGGTCTTGACCCATACCCGCAACGACACCGTGATCGAACTGTCGCCCAAGGTCGAAATCACCGCTTCCGGCGCCGGGTCACTCAGCACGCGCTCATCCTTGGCCAGTTCCAACAACACTTCGCGAGCCTTTTGCAGGTCCGCTTGGTAATCCACGCCTACATCGAACACCACTTTGCGGGTCGGCTGGCGATTGGTGTTGATGATGATGCCGTTCGACAGGTTGCCGTTGGGCACGATGACGGTTTTGTTGTCACCGGTACGAATCACGGTATGGAAGATCTGGATGCTGTCGACCGTACCGGCCACGCCCTGGGCCTCGACCCAGTCACCGATGCGGAACGGGCGGAACAACAGAATCAGCACACCGCCGGCGAAGTTCGCCAGGCTGCCCTGCAACGCCAAGCCGATCGCCAGGCCTGCCGCACCGATAGCCGCGATGAACGAGGTGGTTTCAATGCCGATCATCGACGCCACGCTGACGATCAGCAGGATCTTGAGGATGATGTTCGCCAGGTTACTGATAAACCCTTGCAGCGCCAGGTCGGCATTGCGCAGTGCCAGCAGTCCGCCGAGTTTGCGGGTTACCTTGTTGATCAGCCACCAGCCGATGGCCAGCGTAATCACCGCCAGCAGCACGCGGCTGCCGTACTCCATGATCATGGGGATCCAGGCCTCGGACGCCTTGATCAAGTTGTCCACTTCAGCGTTCAAGTCCATCTACCTCTCCTTTATTCCTGCTACCACGTAAGACCGATGCAAACACCTTGCTCCCACCGCACCGCTGCCGCTGCGTAGAAGCTGCGTAGGAGCTGTCGAGTGAAACGAGGCTGCGATCTTCCCCCCCCCCGAACCTCAAGCGAAAGATCAAAAGATCGCAGCCTTCGGCAGCTCCTACGTATCAGTCACGGAAGTTATTGAACTGCAAAGGCATGCCGAATTCCTTGCCCCGCAGTGCCGCGATGGCTTCCTGCAAGTCATCGCGCTTTTTGCCGGTGACGCGCACTTGCTCACCCTGGATGGCGGCTTGCACCTTGAGTTTGGCGTCCTTGATATGAACAACGATTTTCTTCGCCAGTTCCTTATCGATGCCTTCCTTGAGCACGGCTTCCTGCTTCATCAGCTTGCCCGAGGCATAGGCGTCCTTGACCTCCAGGCACTGCACGTCGATCTTGCGCTTGACCAGGGCCAGCTTGAGGATCTCGATCATTGCCTCAAGCTGGAAGTCGGCCTCGGCGGTCAGGTTGACGGTCAGGTCCTTCTCCTTGAACTCGAAACTGCCCTTGCCCTTGAGGTCATAACGACGGTCGAGTTCCTTGACGGCGTTTTCAACGGCGTTGGTGACTTCGTGTTTGTCCAGTTCGGATACCACGTCGAATGACGGCATGTAGTGTTCTCCAATAAAAAAGACGCGCCCGTAACAAAGGCGCGTGCTTGGCTTGTGGTTAAAATCGGGCTCATTATAACGGGTCTTTTCCTGTCGACACTGCGAGCCCCCCGATGCCTGCGCCAAACCGAGTAAAAAACTGATGCCTACTACCTGGCATGTCCTGGGGGCCGGCAGCCTCGGCACGTTATGGGCGGCGCGCCTGGCCCGGGCCGGTCTGCCGGTGCGGCTGGTACTGCGCAATGAACAACGGTTGCAGGCCTATCGGGCCGCCGGTGGCCTGACGCTGGTGGAACAGGGCCAAGCCCGGCATTACCCGGTACCTGGGCAAACAGCCGACGCCCCTGAACCGATCAAACGCCTGCTCCTGGCCTGCAAAGCCTATGACGCCGAAGCGGCCGTGGCTTCCGTGGCCCATCGCCTGAGCGCCGATGCGGAGCTGATCCTGCTGCAGAACGGCCTCGGCAGTCAGGACGCGGTCGCCAATCGTGTTCCCCAGGCCCGTTGCATCAGTGCCTCCAGTACCGAAGGGGCGTTCCGCGACGGTGACTGGCGCGTGGTGTTCGCCGGCCACGGCTATACCTGGCTGGGCGATCCCGCCCACCCGGTGGCACCGATCTGGCTGGACGACCTCAACGCCGCCGGTATACCCCACGAATGGACGGCGGACATCCTCACCCGGCTCTGGCGCAAACTGGCGCTCAACTGTGCGATCAACCCGCTGACCGTCCTGCATCACTGCAAGAACGGCGGCTTGCAGGCACATCACTGCGAAGTGGCGACCCTCTGCGCAGAACTTACGGACCTGCTGGAGCGCTGCGGCCAGCCCATGGCGGCCGAAGACCTGCAGCCGGAAGTCGAACGGGTCATTCAGGCCACCGCCGCCAACTACTCCTCGATGTACCAGGACGTCGCCCATGGGCGCCGCACCGAAATCAGCTACCTGCTCGGCCACGCTTGCAAGGTTGCCGGGCGCCATCAGTTGACGGTGCCACATCTGGAACAAGTGCGTCAGCGACTGATTGCCCACTTGAACAACCTCGGATTGCCCGGCGACTGAGCAGCGGCTACGCTGGCCCACGTGTTCCTTTTTAACGAAGAGTCCGATGCCATTGCGCCAGCGCCTTGAAAACCTCCCGGTCGGCCAGAAACTGCTGGCCGCCCTGCTGGTGTTGTTGACCACCGTTCTGCTGGTGGCCAACCTGACCTTTATCAGCGCCGCCTATTACATTTCCCAGGAAAGCATGGCGCCCCAAGCCCTGCAGACCATCGGTCGGCTGGTGGCCAACCCAAGCCTGATCGCCGACGCCCTGCAATCGCCCCAGACCGCCCAGCGCCTGCTGGATGAGCTCAACAGCTACGCACCCTTGCGGGCCGCTGCGTTGTATGACGGCGAGGGCGCACGCCTGGCCCAACTGCAACAGGGCGAAAAGCTCAAGCTGCCGGACCATTACCGCCATATGCAGGCGTGGCAAGCCAGTGAGTTTCGCAGCAACCAGGTCATCACCCTGCCCCGTCCGGGGACGGCGCCGGGTCACCTGTTGCTGGTGGCCAGCAGCGAACTGCCGACGGCGTTCTACACCGGCACCCTGACCGCCAGCCTCGGCATCCTGATTTTCAGCGTGTTGCTGTGGCTGGTCATTGCCCAGCAGATCAAGCGCCTGATTACCCGACCGATTCATCAGCTCGAAGAGCTGTCACGCCAGGTCACCCGCGAGGAGAACTATTCACTGCGCGCCGCCCGCGGCAACCACGACGAAATCGGCAGCCTGGCCGAGGCGTTCAACACCATGCTCTCGCGGATCGAAGCCCGGGAGCAGCAACTCAAGCGCGCGCGGGACGATTCCCAGGCCGCCTACGACCAGGCCCAGGGCCTGGCCGAAGAAACCCGCCACACCAATCGCAAGCTGGAGCTGGAAGTCCAGGTGCGCAGCAAGATCGAGAAAAAGCTCACCGGCTTTCAGAACTACCTCAACAGTATTATCGACTCCATGCCCTCGGCCCTGATCGCCCTCGACGAACAGCTGTATGTCACCCAATGGAACCAGGAAGCCAGCGCCCTTTCGGGCACGCGCCTGGACGAGGCGCTGAACCAGCCGATCTTCCTCGCCTTCGAACCGCTCAAGCCTTACCTGCCACAGCTCAAGCAAACGGTCGAACAGCATACGGTGGCGAAGATCGAACGCGTCACCTGGACAAAGGACGACGAGGCCCGGCACTACGCCCTCACCTTCTATCCACTGATGGGCGGTGCCGGGCGCGGCGTGGTGATCCGCATCGATGACATCACCCAGCGCCTGTCGCTGGAAGAAATGATGGTGCAGTCGGAGAAAATGCTCTCGGTCGGCGGCCTCGCGGCGGGCATGGCCCATGAAATCAACAACCCGTTGGGAGCCATCCTGCACAACGTGCAAAACATCCGTCGGCGTCTGTCGCCGGAACTGCCGAAGAACATCGAACAGGCCGAACAACTGAATATCGAACTGCAAAGGGTGAACCTTTACCTGCAAAGCCGGGAAATCCCGCAGTTGCTCGATGGCATCCAGCAGGCCGGGGCCCGGGCGGCGAAAATCGTCACCCACATGCTCAGCTTCAGCCGACGCAGCACCCGGCAGATGGCCCCCTGCGACCTGCCGGCGCTGATCGATCAGGCGGTAGAGATCGCCGGGAACGACTTCGACCTGGCGATCGGTTTCGACTTCAAAGGCCAGGCGATCACCCGGCAGTTCGACCCGAACCTGGGCCCGGTGCCCGGCACCGCCAACGAGCTGGAGCAGGTACTGCTCAATCTGCTGAAAAACGCCGCCCAGGCGATCCACCAACGCCAGGACGACAGCGAACCCGGCCGCATCATCCTGCGCACGCGGCTGAACCCACCGTGGGCGGAGATCCAGGTGGAGGACAACGGCATCGGCATGAGCGAGAACGTGCGTAAACGCACCTTCGAGCCGTTCTTCACCACCAAGGAAATCGGCCAAGGGACAGGGCTGGGGCTGTCGGTGTCGTATTTCATCATCACCAATAACCACAAGGGCCAGATGGAAGTGCAGTCGGCGCCGGGTCAGGGCACCTGCTTCACCTTGCGCCTGCCGTTGACCGGTACTTCAATGGTGCCGCAGGAACACAAGCAACTGGAGCGCTGAACATGGGCTTTCGTCTGTCGAAGATTTACACCCGCACCGGCGACAAAGGTGAAACAGGGTTGGGAGATGGTCGCCGCGTAGCCAAGGATCATCCACGGGTCGAGGCCATTGGCGAGGTGGACACGCTCAACAGTCAGTTGGGATTGTTGCTCGCCAGCCTCGCGGTAGAGGCAGCTGAGTATCCCGCGCTACAGGAGCTGATCGAGGTCTTGGCGCCTTGTCAGCACCGGCTGTTCGACCTGGGCGGTGAACTGGCGATGCCGGCTTATCAGGCCTTGAACGTGCTGGAAGTCGAGCGCCTGGAAGCAGCCATCGATGCATGGAACGAAGAAGTCGGGCCGCTGGAGAATTTTATCCTGCCCGGCGGCTCGACACTGATCGCCCAGGCCCACGTCTGCCGCAGCCTGGCCCGTAGCGCCGAACGCCGTTGCCAGCAGTTGAACGCCGTCGAGCCGTTGGCCGGGCCGGGGCTGGCGTATATCAATCGGTTGTCGGATCTGTTGTTCGTCGCCGCGCGGGTCGTTGCCCGGCGACAAGGGGTGGCGGAGGTGCTGTGGGTGGCGGCTGCCAAGCCTGGGAGTTGAACTGGGTCGCCTGTCAGGACCTCATCGCGAGCAGGCTCGCTCCCACATGGGATTTGTGGTGTAACCAATATCCATGTCACGCAACAGATTCTCTGTGGGAGCGAGCCTGCTCGCGATGAGGCCCGCGAACACCCCACCCAATCAAGCCTCAGGCCAAAACGCCCGAATCCCCGCCACACCCTGCGCCCCGGCCTCCCAGGCTTTTTGCCGTTCGTCAGGCCCCACTCCGCCCAACAGATACACCGGCCTGTCGAAGCCCTCGATCAACCGCGAAGCCTCTTCCCAACCCAGCGGTTGGGCCTCGGGATGGGTCTGGGTCGGTTGTACCGGCGAGAGCGTCACGAAGTCCACGTCCATCTGCTGCGCCAGGGACAGCTCTTCTGCGCTGTGGCAGGAGGCGGCCAACCAACGGTCTTTGCCAAAAGGTCGACCGGCTGCAGCATGCTTGCGCAATTGCGCGGCGGTAATGTGCCAGCCAGCGGACGGGAAATCCCCCAGCCATTCGAAAGGCCCCTTGAGCATCAACTGGGCCTTGCCGGCGCACAAACCTGCCGCATCCACCGCCAGATCGCGATACTTCGGGTCGTAGCCGTTGGGGGCGCGCAACTGGAGCAGTTTGATCCCGCCGGCGATAGCCTTCTGCATGCCGCGCAGCAACTGCGGCGTTTCGAGGCCTTCAGGGGTGATCAAATACTCGCCGGGCAAACGAGCCGCCGCGACGATCGGCTGGTTGGCCGCCGGAAACTCATGGTTCAAAAGCTCCCGGGCAGTGACCCAGGCCAGCGGTTGCCCTTCGGCACCATGGGGCTGGCCGGTGAACGCTGAGACGTCCCAGACATCCAGCAGTACCTGTTTATCCGGATAATCGTGGCGCACCTTGATCAACGGCCGGGCCGTACTGACCACAATGCCCAGTTCTTCATGAAGCTCCCGGGCCAGGGCGGTTTCGACGGACTCACCCGCCTCGACCTTGCCACCGGGAAACTCCCAAAGGCCGCCCTGGTGCTGAGTGTCGGCCCGCCGGGCGATGAGGATTTTGCCGGCAGCGTCACGAATGACCGCCGCCGCTACATGGACTCGTTTCACCGCGCTGTTTCCTCCAGACCGGCCTGTTGCCACGCCTTGAACGCCGGCCATTGATAGATAGTTTCGACATAGGCCGCATCGACCTCGGGCAGCTCCACCTGATAGGTGCGCAAGCGCACCGCCACCGGCGCGAAGAACACGTCGGCCAGGCTCAAGCTGCCAAACAGGTAGGGCCCGGCTTCAGTGGCCGCCGCACGGCATTCGGCCCACAGTGCCAGCATCCGCTGGATTTCCGCCTGAACCTCCGCCGGCATGGGCACCAGCGGCGCATCGTGGGCCAGGTCAAATGGCATGTTGCTACGGATTGCAAAAAAACCGCTGTGCATTTGTGCACAGGCCGAACGCGCCTGAGCCCGGGCGGCTACGTCCCTGGGCCAGAGGCCGGCGTCTGGAAACTGTTCAGCCAGGTATTCGGCAATCGCCAGGGAGTCGGCGATCACCCCAAATTCGGTCTTGAGCAACGGGACCTTGGCGGTGGCTGAATACTTGAGCAGCTTCTCGCGGGTGTCGGGCTGGTCGAGCCTGACCAGCTCTTCGGTGTACTTTGCGCCCGTCAACGCCAGGGCCAGCGCGCCGCGCAGGGACCAGGAGGAGAGGTGTTTGTCGCCGATGATCAGGTGCAGGCTCATGTCTGGAATCCTTTCTTGGGGTGTTGTGGAGGCTGTACTGGCGCCATCGCGAGCAGGCTCGCTCCCACAGTGGATCGGTGGCGTGAACAGGTCCAGGTCACCCAACCAATCCCTGTGGGAGCGAGCCTGCTCGCGATGGCAGCAACTCGGTCCCGAACTGTTAAGTCCGATACTCAGCGTTAATCTTCACATACTCGTGGGACAGGTCGGTTGTCCAGATGGTTTCGCTGCAATCACCACGCCCCAGTTCGATACGAATGGTGATTTCTTCCTGCTGCATCACCGCCGCGCCCTGGGCTTCGGTGTAGGTGGCGGCGCGTGCGCCTTGGCTGGCGATGCAGACTTCACCAAGGAACACGTCGATCTTGCTCACATCCAGCTCCGGCACACCGGCACGGCCGACGGCGGCGAGGATCCGGCCCCAGTTCGGGTCGGAGGCGAACAGCGCGGTCTTGATCAGGGGCGAATGCGCCACGGTGTAGCCGACATCCAGGCATTCCTGATGATTGCCGCCACCGTTGACCTGCACGGTCACGAACTTGGTCGCGCCTTCACCGTCACGGACGATGGCCTGGGCCACTTCCATGCACACCTCGAACACGGCCTGCTTCAGGGCGGCGAACAGCGCACCGCTGGCTTGGGTAATTTCCGGCAGGTCGGCCTTGCCGGTGGCGATCAGCATGCAGCAGTCGTTGGTGGAGGTGTCGCCGTCGATGGTGATGCGGTTGAACGACTTGTTGGCGCCGTCGAGCATCAGGTCTTGCAGCACCTGGCGAGAGACTTTGGCGTCAGTGGCGATATAACCAAGCATGGTCGCCATGTTCGGGCGGATCATGCCGGCGCCTTTACTGATGCCAGTGACGGTGATGGTTACGCCGTCGTGCTGGAACTGGCGGCTCGCGCCCTTGGGCAGTGTGTCGGTGGTCATGATGCCGGTGGCGGCAGCGGCCCAGTTGTTTTCCGACAGGTCATCCAGAGCGGCCTGCAACGCGCCTTCGATCTTCTCGACCGGCAGCGGTTCCCCGATCACACCGGTGGAGTACGGCAGCACCTGGCTGGCGGCGACGCCGGTCAGCTCGGCCAGTTTGGCGCAAGTGCGCTCGGCGGCGGCCAGGCCTGGGGCACCGGTGCCGGCGTTGGCATTTCCGGTGTTGGTCAGCAGATAACGCACCGGTCCCTGGGCACGTTGCTTGGCCAGGATGACGGGGGCGGCGCAAAAAGCGTTGAGGGTGAACACGCCGGCAACTGTCGAACCTTCGGCGCAACGCATGACCACGACATCCTTGCGCCCTGGGCGCTTGATGCCCGCCGAGGCGATACCGAGTTCAAAACCGGCAACTGGGTGCAACGTTGGCAACGGACCAAGACCAACAGCCATGAATGCGCTCCTAAATAGATGTAATCGAAGCCGTCTTCATCGAGACGACAAAACAAATGGCAAAACGCCGCGACGGCGGAAGGCCTGTCGCGGCGCGGGTCGTTCAGCGTTTGAAACGGGTGTTACTGAATCTGCCCGTGACAATGCTTGTATTTCTTGCCCGAACCGCAATAGCACAGTTCGTTGCGGCCCAGCTTCTGCTCGTTGCGTACCGGAGCGGTCGCCAGGGCAACATCTACCTCGGCGCCCTCCTCCCGGGCAACTTCCAGGCCTGGGGCCTGGGCGTGCTCGAACTGCATGCGCGCGGCCAGCGCTTCGGCTTCCTGACGCAGACGGGCTTCTTCTTCGACCGGGTCTTCGCGGCGAACCTGAACGTGAGACAGCACGCGGATCGAGTCGCGCTTGATCGAATCCAGCAGCTCGGAGAACAGCGTGAAGGACTCGCGCTTGTATTCCTGCTTGGGGTTCTTCTGGGCGTAACCACGCAGGTGGATACCGTGGCGCAAGTGATCCATGGTCGACAGATGGTCTTTCCACAGGTCGTCCAGCACCCGCAGCACGATCTGCTTCTCGAAGGAACGCAGCGCTTCTTCGCCGGCCTGGTCTTCCTTCTCGTTGTACGCGGCGATCAGTTCGGCGAGCAGCTTCTCGCGCAGGGTTTCTTCGTACAGGTGATCGTCTTCGTCCAGCCATTGCTGGATCGGCAACGCCACGCCGAAGTCGCTCTGCAAGGCAGCTTCCAGACCGGCGACATCCCACTGCTCAGGCAGCGACTGCGGCGGAATGTGGGCGCTGATGGTTGCGTTGAGCACGTCCTGGCGGAAATCGGCGATGGTTTCGCCAATGTTGTCGGCGGCCAACAAACTGTTACGCATGTGATAAATCACTTTACGCTGTTCGTTGTTGACGTCGTCGAACTCCAGCAATTGCTTACGGATATCGAAGTTGCGGCCCTCGACCTTGCGCTGGGCTTTCTCGATGGCGTTGGTGACCATCCGGTGTTCGATCGCTTCGCCAGGCTGCATGCCCAAGGCCTTCATGAAGTTCTTCACCCGATCAGAGGCGAAGATACGCATCAGGCTATCTTCCAACGACAGATAGAAGCGGCTGGAACCGGCATCGCCCTGACGACCGGCACGGCCACGCAACTGGTTGTCGATACGGCGCGATTCGTGACGCTCGGAAGCGATCACCTGCAAACCACCGGACTCGAGCACCTGCTGATGACGCTTCTGCCAGTCGGCCTTGATCTGCGCGATCTGCTCGGGCGTCGGGTTTTCCAGGGAGGCGACTTCCACTTCCCAGTTGCCGCCCAACAGGATGTCGGTACCACGGCCGGCCATGTTGGTGGCAATGGTCAGCGCACCCGGGCGACCGGCCTGGGCGATGATCTCGGCTTCCTTTTCGTGGAACTTGGCGTTGAGGACCTTGTGCTCGATGCCTTCCTTATTGAGCAAGGCGGACATGTGCTCGGAGGTTTCGATCGTGGCGGTACCCACCAGGATAGGACGGCCCTGGGCCATGCACTCCTTGATGTCGGCGATGATTGCCGCGTACTTCTCATCGGCGGTGAGGAACACCAGGTCGTTGTAGTCTTTACGGGCCAGCGGCTTGTTAGGCGGGATCACCATCACTTGCAGGCCGTAGATCTGATGGAATTCGAACGCTTCGGTGTCGGCGGTGCCGGTCATGCCGGACAGCTTGTTGTACAGGCGGAAGTAGTTCTGGAAGGTGGTCGAGGCCAGGGTCTGGCTCTCGGCCTGGATGTTCAGACCTTCCTTGGCTTCGATGGCCTGGTGCAGGCCTTCGGACAGACGACGGCCCGGCATGGTCCGGCCGGTATGTTCATCCACCAGCACGACCTGGCCGTCCTGCACGATGTACTCGACATTGCGATGGAACAGCTTGTGGGCACGCAGGCCGGCATAGACGTGGGTCAGCAGGCCCAGGTTATGGGCCGAGTACAGGCTCTCGCCTTCGGCCAGCAGGCCGACACGGGTAAGCATTTCTTCGATGAACTGGTGACCGGCTTCGTTGAGCTCGACCTGACGGGTCTTCTCGTCGACCGTGTAATGGCCGGCCTTGGTCACTTCACCTTCGACTTCTTCGACGTGAAGTTCCAGCTGCGGGATCAGCTTGTTGATCTCGATGTACAGCTTGGAACTGTCCTCGGCCTGACCGGAAATGATCAGCGGGGTACGGGCTTCGTCGATGAGAATGGAGTCGACTTCGTCGATTACCGAAAAATTGAGTTCACGCTGGAACTTCTCTTCCAGGCTGAACGCCATGTTGTCGCGCAGGTAGTCGAAACCGAATTCGTTGTTGGTGCCGTAGGTGATGTCCGACGCGTAGGCGGCGCGCTTTTCTTCCGGCGGCTGGAACGGCGTGACCACGCCGACCGTCAGGCCGAGGAATTCATACAGCGGGCGCATCCAGTTGGCGTCGCGGCGGGCCAGGTAGTCGTTGACCGTCACCACATGCACGCCCTTGCCGGACAGTGCGTTGAGGTAGACCGCCAGTGTTGCCACCAGGGTCTTGCCCTCGCCGGTACGCATTTCGGCAATCTTGCCTTCGTGCAAGGTCATGCCGCCGATCAACTGAACGTCGAAGTGACGCATGCCCATCACCCGCTTGCCGGCTTCACGGGCAACCGCAAAGGCTTCGGGCAGGAGCTGGTCAAGGGTTTCCCCCTTGGCGATGCGGTCCTTGAATTCGGCAGTCTTGGCGCGTAACTGATCGTCCGAAAGGGCCACCATTTGCTCTTCGAAGGCATTGACGATCTGTACCGTCTTGAGCATGCGTTTGACTTCACGCTCGTTCTTGCTTCCAAAAAGTTTCTTTAACAAAGGCGCAAACATATCGGCAGGATCTTCCACACTAAAGGGATGGAGGGCGGCCCCGTGAGTCGCCCGTGCAGCCCTCATGGCCGCATGCGAACGAGCATTCTACCCGGAAACGATGGTGAGGAAAGTGGCGTTATTCCACGATGCTGGCACAGCGCTGTGACGGGGCCTCCCTAAAATAAGGGCTTTTACGGGAACTTCAACCCACAAACGAGAGAAGTTATTCATTGATTGCGCGGGTAAGGTCGCCCCTGGCGAGCGGTCGCGGCGCACCTGGCGCTTTCTGCTACCATGGCGTCCCAGTCACTTGCGGTATTCGTTAATGGCCTTTCGCCCTCTTCCAGCCAAGGTTCCCGCCGTTCTGCTGCGCGAAGCCAAACCGCTGAAAGCCATCTTCGGCCACGCCAAACGACTGGGTCACTTGCAGCGCCTGCTGGACAGCCAATTACAGCCTGCCGCTCGCGAGCATTGCCACGTGGCGTCCTGGCGCGAAGGCAGCCTGCTGCTGATCGTCACGGACGGTCACTGGGCCACGCGCTTGCGCTATCAGCAAAAGCGCCTGCTACGGCAACTGCAGGACTTCGAGGAATTTACCGGCCTGACGCGGATTCTGTTCAAGGTACAACCGCCCACGGTACAGGTCGCCGTCAAGGGGCACACGCTGGATTTGTCCACCGATGCAGCCGCCACCATCCAGGCCACCGCGGACGGCATCACCGACCCCAACCTGCGGGCGGCGCTGGAGCGGTTGGCGGCGCATGGGCGACCCAAGGATTGAATCTGAATATCTCTGTTGGATGATCGACCGCCTTCGCGAGCAAGCCCGCTCCCACAGGGGATCTTCGCTGGACTCAGATTCTGTGTACGACACAGATCAATTGTGGGAGCGAGCCTGCTCGCGATAGCGGCAAGTCAGTCGACACATCTGTCGCCAGTTGAATCGCCATCGCGAGCAGGCTCGCTCCCACAATTTGAACTGTGTCGAGCTACCGGCGCTTTTTGCTCCCCAGCAATGACCCCATCAACCCGCGCACCAGTTGCCGCCCCAACTGATTGGCGGCCTGGCGCATCGCCGACTTCAATGCCTGGCCGGCCGCCGTACCGAGAAATTCCCCGGCCTTGTCGGTGAAGCTCGGTTCTTCAGCGGTCGCTGTGCCTTGTGCCTCTTCGGCTTGCGGCTCCAAGCCCTTACGCCCCATCAGCACTTCATAAGCCGATTCGCGATCGATGGGTTTTTCATAGCGCCCCTGCAACGGCGAACCGGCAATCAACCCGGCACGCTCGGCCTCGGTCAACGGTCCGATCCGCGACTGTGGCGGCGCCACGAGCACACGCTGGACCATCTCCGGCGTGCCCTTTTCCTGCAAGGTGCCCACCAGGGCTTCGCCAATACCCAGTTCGGTGAGCACCGCCAAGGCATCGAATTGCGGATTGGGCCGAAAACCGTCCGCCACCGCCCGCAGGGATTTCTGCTCCTTGGTGGTGAAGGCCCGCAGCCCGTGCTGGATGCGCAACCCCAACTGCGCCAGCACGTCGTCCGGCAAGTCTCCTGGCGACTGGGTCACGAAGTACACTCCCACACCCTTGGAGCGAATCAGCCGCACGACTTGTTCCAGCCGCTCTTGCAATGCCTTGGGGGTATCGGCAAAGAGCAGATGGGCCTCATCGAAGAACAGCGCCAGCAGCGGTTTGTCCGCATCGCCGCGCTCGGGCAATTGTTCGAACAACTCGGCCAGCAGCCAGAGCAGGAACGTTGCGTAGACTTTGGGTGCCTCATGGACCAGGCGGCTGGCGTCCAGCAAATGGATGCGACCGCGGCCGTCGCTGGCCGGTTGCAGGATGTCTTCAAGCTGCAAGGCCGGCTCACCGAACAACGCATCCGCGCCTTGTTGCTCTAATGTGGCCAAGCGCCGCAGCAAAGCCTGGCTGGAGCCGGTGGTCATCAAGGCGGCGTCGTCCCCCAGCAGCTCGGGGTTGTCCCTGAGGTGATTGAGCAACGCCTTCAAGTCCTTGAGATCCAGCAGTAACAGGCCTTCGCGGTCGGCAACCTTGAAGGCCGCGTACAACGCCGATTGCTGGCTATCCGTGAGCTCCAACAGGCTGCCGAGCAACAGCGGGCCCATTTCACTCAGGGTAGTGCGCAGCGGATGACCGGATTTGCCGTGAATGTCCCACAAGGTCACCGGATAAGCCTGGGGTTTGTGGCCAAGCCAGGACATGCCGGCGATACGCTCGGCGACCTTGCCCTGGGGATTGCCGGCGGCACCGAGGCCACACAGGTCACCCTTGATGTCTGCGGCAAATACCGCCACGCCGGCATCGCTGAACGTCTCGGCCAGGCGTTGCAAGGTGACGGTCTTGCCGGTGCCGGTGGCGCCCGCCACCAGACCATGACGGTTGGCCAGGCGCATGGCCTGGCCGATGGGTTGGCCGGCAAGGTCGGCGCCGATAACAAGTTGCGATGAGTCAGGCATTTCGTCACCTGTGGTTAATCTATGGCCTTGCATGGCCGATATCTGAAGCGACAGACCCTACTGAAAACAAGGTCGGATAATTCCCTAAGGAGAGAAGGAAATATCAGCTTTTTTTCACTATGAAGCCATTTTTGCGCGCTTATATATAAGCACGCTTAGCGTATCAAGACCTTAGCGGACCCCGAGCCATGAATAAAAACCTGCGCTTTAGCCATAAAATTCTAATTGCCGCCGCGCTCATCGTGATTGCTGCCTTTGCGTCCTTCACCACGTACAACGATTACCTGCAACGCAACGCCATCCGTGACGACCTGGACAGCTACCTGCATGAAATGGGTGCTGTCACGGCAAATAACATCCAAACCTGGCTAACCGGCCGCATCCTGCTCATCGAGAACCTGGCCCAGAACATCGCCGTCACCCCCGACCCGACCAGCGTCACCCACCTGCTGGAGCAGAAAGCGCTGACCTCGACTTTCATGGCGTCCTACCTTGGCGATGCCCAGGGCAGTTTCATCATTCGCCCCGATGCGAAGATGCCTGACGGTTTCGATCCGCGCGTACGTCCCTGGTACAAAGGCGCACAAAGCAGCAGCACCTCGACCCTGACCGAACCCTACATCGACGCTGCCAGCGGCGGGCTGATCATTTCCATCGCCAGCGCCGCGAAAAACGCCACGCAAAATGTCGGTGTCGTCGGCGGCGACCTGAGCCTGCAGACCATTGTAGACAACCTCAAGACCGTGGATTTTGATGGCATGGGCTATGCCTACCTGATCAGCGCCGACGGCAAGATCCTGGTACACCCGGATAAAGCCCTGGTCATGAAGACCCTGGCCGAAGCCTACCCGACGAACACCCCGAAGATCAGCGACCAGATCAGCGAAGTCACGGTCGATGGCCATACGCGCATCGTGACCTTCACGCCGATCAAAGGCCTGCCCTCGGTGAACTGGTATGTCGGCGTGTCGGTGGATAAAGACAAGGCCTACTCGATGCTCAGCGATTTCCGTACCTCGGCCGTCGTAGCTACGGTCATTGCCGTGGCGTTCATTATTGCGCTGCTGAGCATGTTGATCCGCTTGCTGATCCAGCCGTTGCATGTGATGACCCGCGCGATGGAAGACATCGCCGATGGCGACGGCGACCTGACCAAACGCCTGACGATCCAGAACCAGGACGAATTCGGCATTCTGGGCACGGCGTTCAACCGTTTCGTGGAGCGTATCCATACCTCGATCCGCGAAGTGTCCTCCGCCACCGAACACGTCAACGAAGTCGCCTTGCGGGTGGTGAGCGCCTCGAACTCCTCGATGGTCAATTCCGACGAGCAGGCCAGCCGCACCAACAGTGTCGCTGCGGCCATCAATCAATTGGGCGCCGCCGCCCAGGAAATCGCCCGCAATGCAGCGCAAGCCTCCCATCAGGCCAGTGACGCTCGAGGCCTGGCCGAGGACGGCCAACAGGTGGTGGATCGCAGCATTGCCGCGATGAATCGCTTGTCCGACTTGCTGAGTACTTCGAGCAGCAACGTTGAATCGCTGAACAGCAAAACCGTGAACATCGGTCAGATCCTGGAAGTGATCACCAGCATTTCCCAGCAAACCAACCTGCTGGCTCTCAATGCCGCGATCGAGGCGGCCCGGGCCGGTGAGGCCGGGCGCGGGTTTGCCGTGGTAGCCGATGAAGTGCGCAACCTGGCCCACCGTACCCAGGAATCGGCGCAACAGGTGCAGACCATGATTGAGGAGTTGCAGGTCGGCGCCCGGGATTCGGTCACGACCATGAACGACAGCCAGCGCCACAGCCAGGAAAGCGTGGAAATCGCCAACCTGGCCGGCGAGCGCCTGAACAGCGTGACCCAGCGTATCGGCGAAATCGACGGCATGAACCAGTCAGTGGCCACCGCCACTGAGGAGCAGACGGCGGTGGTGGAATCCATCAATGTGGACATCACCGAGATCAACACCCTGAACCAGGAAGGTGTGGAGAACCTGCAATCGACATTGCGAGCCTGTTCAGACCTTGAGCAGCAGGCGGCGCGGTTGAAGCAATTGGTGGGCAGTTTCCGTATCTGACGCCATCGCGAGCAGGCTCGCTCCCACAGGGTTTTGTGCACAACACAGATCCACGGTGGGAGCGAGCCTGTTCGCGCGATAGGCCCCTCTCAAACAACCCACTGCTGACCGACATCCCGCCGCACATAACCCCAACCGAACATCTATTCTTACTAAAGGTCAACAAAGGAGAATACAGACCGGAGGGATGTTCATCGTGCACATAGCGGACATAACCATGTTCTACGCCCCCGCCAGCGGCGGCGTGCGCACTTATCTGGATGCCAAGCACCGGCGCCTGAGTGATCGGCCCGGAATTCGCCACAGTCTGTTGATCCCCGGCGCGCATCTGAGCGAACACGACGGGATTTATAAGGTTCCGGCCCCCGCGCTACCTTTCGGCAAGGGCTATCGCTTCCCGCTTCGCCTGGCGCCTTGGCGCAATGTCCTGCGTGATTTACAACCGGATCTGATTGAAGTCGGCGATCCCTACCTGACCGCATGGGCCGCCCTGGATGCCCGGCGCCAGCTCGATGTACCGGTGATCGGGTTCTATCACTCCGACCTGCCGCTGCTGGTCAGCAACCGCATGGGCAACTGGTTCACGCCCAACATCGAAGCCTATGTCAGCAAGTTGTACAGCAATTTCGACCGGGTCCTGGCGCCGAGCCAAGTCATGGCCGACAAATTGATCGGGCTGGGGGTCAAGAATGTCTACGTGCAACCTTTGGGCGTGGACCTGCAAACCTTCAACCCCACCGCCCGCGACCCGGAACTGCGAGCTGAGCTGGGGATCGCCGAAGACACGCACCTACTGATTTTCGCCGGTCGCGGTTCCAGGGAAAAAAACCTGCCGGTGCTGCTCAAATGCATGAAACGCCTGGGTGAACGCTATCACCTGCTGTTGGTGGGCTCGTCCATGCCCGCGGTGGTGCCGGATAACGTTACGGTGGTCGATGAATTCTGTCCGGCAGCGCAAGTCGCCCGGCTCATGGCCAGTGCCGATGCATTGGTGCATGCCGGCGACCAGGAAACCTTCGGTCTGGTGATTCTCGAAGCCATGGCCAGCGGCATCCCCGTGGTGGCGGTGGCAGCCGGGGCCTTCACCGAAATCGTCCACGAAGACTGTGGCCTGCTGTGCACGCCCAATAATCCACAGGCCATGGCCAACGCCGTACGGCAACTGTTTGCCGACGGCTGCCAGCGACGCGGTGTGCTGGCACGCCAGCATGTGGAGCGTCACTACGCCTGGGACTCGGTGGTCAACAGCCTGTTGGGGCATTACCACAGCGTACTGGGTGAACAACTGCCCCTGTTGGCCAATGGTTGAGGTGAAGTCCGTGTCGATGAATCACTCGCCCAGCCTGCTATTGGTGCTGCACGACGTGGCGCCGCAAACCTGGCCCGACTACCAGCCCTTCGTCGAAGCCGTCGATGCCCTCGGCCAGGTGCCAATGACCTGGCTGGTGGTGCCGGACTTTCACCACGCCAACGCGCTGGAGGATCACCCAGGTTTTCGGCGCCTGCTCGACGGTCGGGTCGAGCGCGGCGATGAACTGGTGCTGCACGGCTATTACCATTGCGACGACGGTCCGCCGGCGACTCGTCCCAAGGACTGGTTCATGCGCCGGGTGTACACCCACGAAGGCGAGTTCTACAGCCTGTCCGAGGAGGCCGCCCTCGCCCGCCTGCGCGCGGGTGTCGAAACTTTCCAGCGTTACCAGTGGCCGCTGGAGGGTTTCGTCGCTCCGGCCTGGCTCATGAGCGAAGGCACGCGCCAGGCACTGCGCCAGTTGCCACTGAGTTACACCAGCGATCCCCAGCATCTCTTTCGCTTGCCGGACTTCACGCCGATCGACGCCCCGGGACTGGTATGGAGCGCCCGCAGCGCCTGGCGCCGTGGCCTTTCCAAAGTCATCAATGATCAACGTGAACAGCGCTGGCGCCAGGCACCGGTCATTCGCCTCGGCCTGCATCCCGTCGACATGCGCCATGGGTTCTCCCGGGATTATTGGTTGCGCACCCTCGAACGCCTGCTCAACGACGGCCGCGTACCGATGACCAAGGTCCAATGGCTGGCGACCCAGGGCCTGCCGGTCAGCAGCGCCGCATGAAACGGCTGATCTGGCTGAGCGCCGCCTTGCTCATGGCGTTACTGGTGCCGTGGCTGATGGGTGGTGGGGAGATGTGGTCGCGGGTGCAGCGCTTTCCCTTGTCGCTGCTGCTGACCATGCTCGGCATGATTGTCCTGTGCTGGGGCCTGAATTCCGTACGTCTGCGTTTGCTGCTGGGTGAACACCGCGGGCGCGTCGGCCGGCTGAAAAGCATTGGCGTAATCATGTCCACCGAGTTCGCCATGTGTGCAACGCCCGGCGGCAGTGGCGGGCCACTGACACTGATGGCGTTGCTGGCGCGCAATGGCGTGCGTCCGGCTCATGGCAGCGCGGTGTTTGCCATGGATCAGTTGAGCGATCTGCTGTTCTTCTTCTGCGCCTTGGTCGGCATCCTGTTTTATGCCTTGTTCCAGAACCTCAGCCAGAGCATCGAATGGATGCTGGCATTGAGTGCCTTCTCGTTGTTTGGCGGACTGTTCGGCTGCGCGCTGGTGGCCCGCTACCACCGCAAACTGATTCTGCTGGGTGCTCGGTTATTGCGACATTTGCGGGTAAAAACCGCCACTCGCCAACGCTGGGGACGCAAGATCCTGCACTTTCTGGCGGCATTTACCGACACCCTGAAATTGCCCCGTCAGACCCTGTTTCAGGTCTTCGGCCTGACGTGCCTTCACTGGGCCCTGCGTTACAGCGTGTTGTATCTGGCGTTGAGAGGACTGGGGGCGGATTTGCAGTGGGCCTGGAGTTTCCTGATCCAGATGCTCTCCTTGAGCGCGGGGCAGTTCAGCCTGCTGCCGGGCGGCGCCGGGGCGGCAGAGTTGACCTCGGCGGCGCTGCTGGCGCCCATGGTGGGCAAATCCACCGCGGCAGCAGCCATTCTGATCTGGCGAGCGGTGACTTATTACTTTTATCTGGTCGCCGGTGGGCCAGTGTTCTTTTTGATGGTCGGGCGACCGTTGATCAAGAAGCTGATCAAGCTGCGACAGGCGTGACTTCCATTTAGACATCACCGCTTTCAGGCTTCGTAGGCGCTTGTTCGTCCTCGGGGTGCGTTTGTTTCCACAGTTGCGCCGCGTCGGGAAAGTCCGTGCCATCTTCTGGACTCAACGCTTCAGGATCGTAACGGCTCAGGCAGCCCTCGCCCAAGGTGGCCGGGGCTCGGGAGGTAGCTTTTTCCAACGGATCGGTCATGGCGAACCTCATGAAAAAAGGGCCTGGTGATCATTCCCCCAGGCCCTTTGCAGTGTAGTCAGAACACCACGGTCTTGTTGCCGTGCACCAGCACCCGGTCTTCCAGGTGATAACGCAAACCCCGCGCCAGTACCATTTTTTCCACGTCACGGCCGAAACGCACCATGTCTTCGATGCTGTCGCTGTGGCTGACGCGCACAACGTCCTGCTCGATGATCGGCCCCGCGTCCAGCTCTTCGGTCACGTAGTGGCAGGTGGCGCCAATCAGCTTCACGCCACGCATCGAGGCCTGGTGATACGGCTTGGCACCGACGAACGAGGGCAGGAAACTGTGGTGGATATTGATGACCTTGTGCGCGTATTCGCTACACAGGGCTGGTGGCAGGATTTGCATGTAGCGGGCCAGCACCACCACCTCGGCATCGTGCTGCTTGACCAGCCGCGAAACTTCGGCAAATGCCGGCTGCTTGTCCTGAGGGTCGACCGGGACGTGGTAATACGGGATACCGTGCCACTCCACCATGCTGCGCAAGGCGTCATGGTTGGAAATGACACAGGCAATGTCGCAATCAAGCTCATCGCTGTGCCAGCGGTGCAGCAAATCGGCCAGACAGTGGGACTCTTTACTGGCCATCAGCACCACGCGTTTTTTCTGCGCGGTATCGGTGATTCGCCAGTCCATCGAAAACTCTTCGGCAATCGGCGCGAACGCCTCACGAAAGGCTTCGATGCCGAAGGGAAGCGAGTCGGCACGAATCTCGTGACGCATGAAAAACCAGCCACTGTGAGTGTCCGAGTGATGGCTCGCTTCAGTGATCCAACCGTTATGGGACGCCAGAAAATTACTGACTTTAGCAACGATGCCGACGCGGTCCGGGCAAGCGATCACCAGCCGAAAAGTGCGCATTAGGGGAACTCCAGAACTTCACAAAGGCGGCCATTCTAGCCATTGCGCGGCAAAACTGCAGTATCGATGACAGGCCGCGCACATTTGTGTACCCCGCCAGCAATGGGGGCGGACCTTTGGCAACACGCTATATTTGTGAGCCGATGTGAAGACTGTGTTTCAGTATTTAACTGCAACGCCGTTTTTGTGAGGCCGCACTAATTAATTAAATAAAACACCGGTTAAATGTTTACTTGATGAAACTGTCTGATTACTATTGCCTCACTGTCTCCTTGTCACCCGCGTCCTACATAAGGTAGTCCTCATGTCCTTGATCAATGAATACCGCAGCACCGAAGAAGCAATCAAAGAACTGCAAGAACGTCTGAAAGCCCTGTCCGCAGACGACAAGCTGCAGAAAGAACTGGAATTCGAAGGCAAACTGCGCACGCTGATGGGTGAATACCAAAAATCGCTGCGTGACATCATTGCCATGCTGGATCCAGAAGCCAAATCGGGCAAAGCAACCCGTGGCGCGGTAAAAACTACCGGCACCAAACGCGCTCGTAAAGTTAAGCAATACAAGAACCCGCACAACGGCGAAGTCATCGAAACCAAAGGTGGCAACCACAAGACTCTGAAAGAGTGGAAAGCCAAGTGGGGCGGTGACGTGGTTGAAGGCTGGGCTACCCTGCTGGGCTAAGCCTCGCCGGTTCGCGCCGCTTTAAGCGAACAAGAACAACGCCAGCGATTGCTGGCGTTTTTCATGCCTGTCATTTACCCATTTCAATCATCACCACTCAAAGGCTTAAACGTTTACGCAATTGCTGGCTGTAGCCCTGCCACTCTACGAGAACCTCACGCTGCAATGGCGTAGAAACGGCCATCCATTCCCCCATCGCCTCATCAAAACTTTGCAAGGTATTAGGCGCGCCCCATTCCGGGGAGGACAAACGTTGCTGACAGAAAAGTCTCCAGTGTTCCTGCTCTTCGGCGGTCAACGTGTCCGGGAAGTTGCGCGCGCGATATCGGAACAATAATTGCGGCAAACGCTCATCATCAAAAGGCCAGCGCTCTTGCGCCAATTGAGCAGGATCAGCCATGCGCACTTGTTCACACAATCGACGATCGCGGTCGCCGATGAAGCCCGCGTATAACTGCTGCTCGGGATCCTCACTGGCCGTGAAATCCTCGCCACCATAAATAGCCTCAAGTTTGTCCTGCCAAACTTGCTGTGCGTCAGTTAGCCGCAGCGCACGCGCCTTGTAAACGTCCATGTCCAGTTGCAGCCGCTGCTGGTCCTCGGCACGCAGCACCGACAGCGGCGCGACCACCGGGCACTTGTTGATATGAATGAGCTTGAGAGGCACCGGCAACTCACCTTCGAGCAGTTCTTCACGGCGGGTATACAACCGCTGACGCAGGGTTTCGGCATCGTGGTCGAACAGGCCTTGGGGGTCCATGTGCAGGTCGCAGACAATCAGGGCATTGCGATTTTTCGGGTGCCAGGCCAATGGCAAAACAACACCGATATAGTTCCGCGCAGCCGAGAAACGCCCGGAAATATGCACCAACGGCTGCAACAGGCGGAGCTGATCCATGACTTTCTGTTTGCTGCGTAACTGGAACAGCCAGTCGTAGAGCCTGGGTTGTTTCTGGCGGATCAGTCGGGCCAGGGCGATCGTCGCGCGCACGTCCGATAACGCATCGTGTGCCTGGCCGTGGTCGATACCATTGGCGGCGGTCAGGCGCTCGAGCTTGAGCGTGACGCGGCCCTCCTCTTGCGGCCAGACAATGCCTTCGGGGCGCAGCGCATACGCGGCGCGCACCAGGTCGATCAGATCCCAGCGGCTGTTGCCACCCTGCCATTCCCGCGCGTACGGATCGAAAAAATTCCGGTAGAGGCTGTAGCGGGTCATTTCATCGTCGAAGCGCAGGGTGTTGTAACCGGCGCCACAGGTGCCAGGCGCGGCCAGTTGCGTGTGGACACGGGTCATGAAATCGGCTTCGCCCAAGCCTTTTTCGGCCAGGCATGCCGGCGTGATACCGGTAATCGCACAAGCCGCCGGATGGGGCAGGATGTCATCGCTGGGCCGGCAATACAGATTCACCGGCTCATCGATTTCATTGAGTTCGAAATCGGTACGGATCCCCGCCACCTGCAAGGGTCGGTCGCAACGCGGGTTGATGCCGGTGGTTTCGTAGTCGTACCAGAAGATGGAAGTCACGGGTTGTTCCTGGGTTGAAGACTGGCGAAGTCTAGGCCTTCGAGCCCACCCACGGCCAGCGCTGCATACTTTTTGAAATCCAAATGGGAGCTAAGACAGACACCAGATCCGTGAACACTGAACCCCTCCTGTGGGAGCGAGCCTGCTCGCGATAGCGGTATGCCTGAAACGGTGATGTTGGATGTGCCGCCGTCATCGCGGGCAAGCCTTGCTCCCACAGTTTTCCGAGTCGTTCGCAGATCCACATCCACCACAAATCCACTGTGGGAGCGAGCCTGCTCGCGATAGCGGTCTGCCTGAAACGGCGATGTTGGATGTGCCGCCGTCATCGCGAGCAGGCTCGCTCCCACAGTGGTTCTACTTTGTGTTCGGGGCCTGAATCCTGTTGCAAGCCATGAAATGACATACATAGTTATGTCGTTTGCTCGCACGAAGACTGCTAGCATCGGGGCCGAGATTGAACGTTCGAACCGGCCCATCACTCAGGTTGCCCATGCTCGAGAGACCAGCACAGCAAAGGAACGCGACGCTGCCCCCGGCACTGGATACGCGGTATCAGGTTGAAACGCCCGAAGGCATCGACCTGCCACTGCGCCCGGCGGGGTTGATGTCTCGTGCGCTGGCCTTTGCCATCGACCTGGGCATACGCGGGCTGGTCCTGGGGCTGATGTTCATCATCCTGGCGTTTTTTGGTGAACTGGGCATTGGCCTGGGCTCCATCCTGCTGTTCGTCGTCAGTTGGTGGTACATGGTGCTGTTCGAGGTGCTGAACCAGGGACGCTCCCCCGGCAAACAGATCATGGGGTTACGAGTGGTGCAGGACGACGGCAGGCCCATCGGCTGGTCCGCCTCATTGATCCGCAACCTGCTGCGTTTTGTCGACATGCTGCCCTTCGGCTACACGTTCGGGGCAATCAGTTGCCTGCAACATCCTGCCTTCAAACGCCTGGGAGACCTGGCAGCCGGCACCCTGGTGGTGTATCGCGAGCAACCGGTCAAACGTCCCGCGCTGCCCCCGGCGCAGCCGATACGGCCACCTTTTGCCCTGAGCCTGAACGAGCAACGCGCCGTGCTGGGTTTCGCTGAACGCCAGGCTGAACTGTCCGAAGCGCGGGTCAACGAACTGGCGACCATCCTGGCCGCGCCACTGAACGTCCAGGCCCCCAAAGCCGTGGCCGAACTCAATGGCATCGCCCGTGGCCTGCTGGGGCCAACATGAAACAAAGCCTGTTCGAAAGCCGCCACCAAGGGGAATGGGACCGCCTGTCCCGGCAACTCGATCAACTGGAGCGCAGCCGCAACGTGCCCCAAAGCGGCGACTTTCCTGCCGCCTACCGCAGGCTTTGTCATCATCTGGCGCTGGCCCAGGCACGCGGTTACAGCAGCCTGCTGGTCGACACACTGCAACAGTTGGCGCTGCGCGGCCACCAGCAACTCTATCGGGACCGCAGCCGGCCATCGACCAGCCTTTCGGCGTTTATCCTGGCCGGTTTCCCCCGACTCGTGCGGGAACAATGGCGTTTCGTACTGGCCGCCGGGGTGATGTTCATGGGCAGCCTGATCGGTATCGGGCTGCTGGTCTATCTGTTTCCGGAACTGGTCTACAGCCTGTTGAGCGCCGAAGAAGTCAGCCAGATACGCGGCATGTACGACCCGGCCGCCGGGCACCTGGGGCGTTCGATCGAGCGGGCCTCCAGCGAGGACTGGGTCATGTTCGGCTACTACATCATGCACAACACCGGCATCGCCTTTCAGACCTTCGCCAGTGGCTTGATGTTTGGCCTGGGCAGCGCGTTCTTCCTGTTTTTCAACGGCCTGACCATTGGTGCGGTGGCCGGGCACCTGAGCCAGATCGGTTCGGGTGGGACATTCTGGTCGTTCGTGATTGGCCATGGCGCCTTCGAACTCACCGCCATCACGTTGGCCGGTGCCGCCGGCCTGCAACTGGGCTGGGCGTTGATCGCGCCGGGGCGCCTCACTCGAGGCGAGGCCTTGCGGATCGCCGCCGGCAAAAGCGTGTTGATGGTCGGCGGCGTGATGCTGTTGCTGCTGATTGCCGCGTTCATCGAAGCGTACTGGTCCTCCAGCGCCGTGACAGCCGCCACCAAATACACGGTCGGCGCCTTGTTGTGGCTTTTGGTGATCAGTTACCTGGCGTTTGCCGGACGGGCCCGCCATGCGCCTGAGTGATGCCACCGTGGTCATCCGCCCGCGCACCACCTGGGAAGCCATGGACCTGGGCGTGCTGATGAGCCAGCAGCATCGACGTTTGCTCATGACCAGTTGGGCCGTTGTCACCTTGCCGCTGTTTGCCCTGTTGTCCCTGCTGCTGTGGGATTCGCCATCCCTGGCGATGTTCCTGTTCTGGTGGTTGAAACCGGCCTTTGACCGTTTGCCCCTGTACATCCTCTCCAAGGCGCTGTTTGGCGAAACACCAACGTTGAAACAGGCCGTGCGCCAGTGGCCTACGCTGCTCAAACCCCAGTTGCTGGCGAGCCTGACCTGGCGACGGCTGAGCCTGAGCCGCAGCTTCCTGATGCCCGTGGTGCAACTCGAAGGACTCGACGGCGAGGCGCGCGAACAGCGCTTGCGGGTGCTGCTGCAACGCAACCGTGGTGCAGCGCAATGGCTGACCGTGATCGGTGTCCACCTGGAAATCGCCTTGTGGTTCGGCCTCATGGCCTTGTTCTACCTGCTCGTGCCGCAGCAGGTAGAACTGCAATGGAACTGGCAGACGCTGATCGCCGTCGCCGAGCACGACTGGTTGTGGCTCGAGCACCTGATCAACCTGTTGTATCCCCTGCTGCTGATCGTCTGGGAGCCGGTGTATGTCGCCTGCGGCTTCAGCCTCTACCTGAACCGGCGCACCCTACTCGAGGCCTGGGACATCGAACTGGTATTCCGGCGCCTGCGCCAACGTCTGAGCAGCACGGTCCCCGCGCTGATGTTGCTGGCACTGCTGCTGTTGCCGCTGGCACCGCCGGCCTGGGCCGCCGAAGACAGCACCGCCCCCGACAGCCCGCGGCTGCTCAACCAACCTCTTACCAGCGAGGCCTCCAGGGACAGCATCAAGGCGATCCTCCAGGCCCCGCCGTTCAAGAACCCGGAAACGCTTACCCGCTATCGCCTGGGTGAAGAAACCGCCGAAACGCCCGAGACCGACGAAGCGCCGGGCTGGCTCAAGGCATGGTTCAAATGGATGAGCGGCCAACGCTTCGACATCGCCGCCGCGCTGATCCAGATCGTACTGTGGGCCTGCCTGGTGGCGGCGATTGCCTGGCTGGCCTGGCGCTACCGGGAAAGGCTCAGGGCCTTGGTGAATCTGCGACCGACAAAACGCCCACCCGTGGCACGACCGGTGCCGGCGCAGATGTTCGGCCTGGATATCCGCGAAGAGAGCTTGCCGGACGACGTGGCCACCAGCGTTGAACAACTATGGGCCGCGGACCCTCGCCAGGCGCTGGGGCTGCTGTATCGGGCCTTGCTCAGCCGCTTGCATCATGACTTTGCGATGCCCTTGAAACCGGCCGACACCGAAGGCCAGGTGCTGCAACGCATCGAACAGCTGGAGCATGAACGCCTGCTGACGTTCAGCCAACACCTGACCCAGCACTGGCAAAACATTGCGTACGGCCATCGCCCGCCGCCGCCCCATCTGCAACAGCAACTGTGCGACGACTGGCGCGGATTGTTCGGGCCGCAGGTGTCTCGATGAATCGCCGCGCAGGGCTGTTGATCGGCGCAGGGGTGGCCGCGCTGGTGTGCGTCTTGGGCTTCTACCTGTTCCTGAAAGCGGTGCCCTATCAGGAAACCATCGATCACGGCCCCTCCCCCGAGGCCCAGGCCAATCCCTACCTGGCAGCCGAACATTTCCTGCGCCGGCAGGGCATAAACGTCGAGCACGCCAATAACCTGGACGTCCTGCCCAACCTTGAGCCTGATCAGCGCAGCCTGCTGTTGTTGGGTGAACGCACCCACATGACCCCACGGGAAGTCGACCAGTTGATGAACTGGGCCCAGGCCGGTGGACGATTGCTGTTTGTCGCCGAGGCCTTGTGGGATAACAGCACCGCCAGCAGCGGCGACTTATTGCTCGACCGTGTGCGCCTGCGTCAATTCCTGAGCAAGGACCTCAAGGCGCCGGAGCCCGAACTCATCAAGGATCGCTACCCCAAGCTGACCAAGCTGTACCTGGAGGACGAAGAAGCGCCTGCGTATGTCGGCTTCGACACCGACTTCCACCTCGAAGACCCGCAGAACCTCGCCCAGGCCTGGGCCAACAGCGCGTTGGCGACCCACATGATGCAACTCAACCACGGCCTGGGCTCGATCACCGTGCTCACCGACGCCGAGCTGTGGAAGAACGACCATATCGACCAATACGACAATGCCTGGCTGCTCTGGTATTTGAGCGCCGACACGCAGGTGACGCTGCTGTACGACATCGATCACGACAACCTGCTGACCCTGCTACTGCGCTATTTCCCCCAGGCCTTGGTGGCGCTGCTGGCCTTGATCGCCCTCTGGCTCTGGCGTTCGGCGGTGCGTCAGGGCCCACTGCAACAACCGGCCTCCAAAGCGCGGCGCCAGTTGGAGGAACACCTGCAGGCCAGCGCCGCTTTTCATCTGCGCCACAATGGCCGGCAACATCTGCTGCACAGCTTGCAACAGGACGTGCTGCGCCGGGCACGCCATCTGCACCCCGGTTTCGAACAACTGGCCGTGGCCGAGCAATGGCAAGTGCTCGCCCGCCTGACCCGCCAACCCACGCGGGCCATCAGCCAGGCCTTAAGCCCCCGACCGCAACAGCGCATGTCCAGCGCTGAGTTCTGCCGTCAAGTCGCCCATCTGCAAACCCTCAGGAATGCCTTATGACTGAAGAGAACGAACCTGCCGGCGGCCAGACCCACGCCGCCCAACAGCGCCAGCGCGCCAGTCAACTGGCCCAGGCCATCCGCACCGAGTTGCACAAGGCGGTGGTCGGCCAGGCCGCGGTAATTGACGATGTGCTCACGGCCCTGATCGCCGGTGGGCACGTCTTGCTCGAAGGAGTTCCAGGATTGGGCAAGACGCTGCTGGTACGCGCCCTGGCCCGCTGTTTCGGCGGCGAATTCGCGCGCATCCAGTTCACCCCCGACCTGATGCCCAGCGACGTCACCGGACACGCGGTGTACGACTTGCAGAGCGAGCAGTTCAAGCTGCGCAAGGGGCCGGTGTTTACCAACCTGCTGCTGGCCGACGAAATCAACCGCGCCCCGGCCAAGACCCAGGCCGCGCTGCTCGAAGCCATGCAAGAACGCCAGGTCACCCTCGAAGGCCGCGCCTTGCCCATCGCCCAACCGTTCATGGTGCTCGCCACCCAGAACCCGATCGAACAGGAAGGCACCTACCCGCTGCCGGAAGCCGAGCTCGACCGTTTCATGCTCAAAGTACGCATGGACTACCCTGACGCCGACCAGGAATTGAACATGGTCCGTCAGGTCAGCCGTTCGACCCGGGCCGACATGCTCGATGTGCAACCGTTGCGCACGGTGTTGCAGGCCAAGGACGTGCAAGCGCTGCAACGCATCGCCAGTGACCTGCCGATGGACGATCAGGTGCTCGACTACGCCGTGCGCCTGGCCCGCACCACCCGCAGCTGGCCAGGACTGACCCTGGGCGCCGGGCCCCGTGCCTCGATTGCCCTGGTACGTTGCGCCCGGGCCCGGGCATTGTTGCGCGGCGGCGAATTTGTCGTGCCGGATGACATCAAGGGCTGCGCCCTGGCCGTGCTGCGCCACCGGGTGCGGCTGGCGCCGGAGCTGGACATCGAAGGCCTTTCGGTGGATCAGGTGCTGGGGCAACTGCTCGATCAAGTGCCAGCGCCGCGGTTGTGAGGAGGCGGCCTGTGCCAAAAACACCTTTTGTGCCAAGAGCACTTCTTGAGGCAAGAGCGCTTTCTGTGGCGAGGGAGCTTGCTCCCGCTGGGCTGCGAAGCAGCCCCCTGGTTTTGCCTGGCACAGCGCAAGGGGACGCTACGCGTCCAGCGGGAGCAAGCTCCCTCGCCACAGGAAACCTCTTGGCAGCAGACTCTTTTATCAAAGCAAATACCCTCTCCAAGGGAACGCCCCCATGAAACCCTCGCGCCTGCTGCTGACCTGGCTCGCCATTCTGCTGGCCCTCGGCATCGTGCTGGGCACGTTGCGGGCGCAGGGCTTTGCGGTTCCATCGATGTTGTTGTCGATCCACTGGGGGCTGCTGCTGGCCCTGCTGGCCCTGGCCATACTCGATGCCGTGCGCCTCAAGCGCTTGCCCTCGCCCCGGGTGCAACGGCAGATGCCCGGCAGCCTGGCATTGGGTCGCTGGAGTGAGATACGACTACAGATCAGCCATGACTTTGAGCAGCCGCTGAACGTTGAGATCTTCGATCATGTTCCCGACGGCCTGGACTTCGAAAACCTCCCCCTGTCGGTCGAGCTGAAACCCGGTCAACACAGCCAGATTGGCTACCGCCTACGCCCGCTCAAGCGCGGTCACTTCAGCTTTGAACACTGCGAAATCAGCCTGCCCAGCCCACTGGGCCTGTGGGCCGGCAAACGTCTGCTGGACGCACTCGACCACACCCGCGTCTACCCGGACTTCGCCAGGCTCTACGGCGGTCAACTGCTGGCGGTGGACAACTGGCTCAGCCAATTGGGTATCCGCCAGCGCCAACGGCGGGGCCAGGGCCAGGAATTTCATCAACTGCGCGAATTTCGCGAGGGCGACAGCCTGCGCCAGATCGACTGGAAAGCCACCGCCCGCCATCGCACACCGATTGCCCGGGAGTACGAGGACGAGCGCGACCAGCAGATCATCTTCATGCTCGATTGTGGCCGACGCATGCGCAGCCAGGACGGCGAACTGGCGCACTTCGACCACGCCCTCAACGCCTGCCTGTTGCTCAGCTACACCGCGCTACGCCAAGGCGACGCCGTGGGCCTGAGCACCTTCGCCAGCGAACAGCCACGCTACCTCGCACCGGTCAAAGGCACCGGTCAACTCAACGTGTTGCTCAACACCGTGTATGACCTGGACAGCAGCCAACACCCGGCCGACTACCAGGCCGCCGTCACCCAACTGCTGGCCCGGCAGAAACGCCGAGCCCTGGTGGTGCTGGTGACCAACCTGCGGGACGACGACGATGAAGAACTGCTGACCGCCGTCAAACGCCTGGGCCAACGGCATCGGGTTCTGGTGGCGAGCCTGCGGGAAGAGGCACTCGACCGTTTACGCCAGACACCGGTGCAAACCCTGCCCGAAGCCCTGAGCTATTGCGGAACGGTGGATTATTTGAACGCCCGAGCCGAACTGCATGAGCGCTTGAATGCCCATGGGGTGGCCGTGCTGCAAGCCCGGCCCGGGGAGTTGGGGGCCGAGCTGGTGACGTTGTATCTGGCGTGGAAGAAGGCCGGGAATCTGTAGGCCACTAGGGCTGGACATTCACCACGCACGGTAACGTCCGTGATGGCAGGTCCGGGCTGCGCAGTTCCACCTCGAAGTTACCGTAGGCCTGGTCCTGAGTCTCGATCGTCCAGCCCATGGGCGTCGCCGTGACTGGCCGGTATACATACAAGCCCGGATCAAACACCAATCCCAAGCCGATGGGTGGGGTGCCGAACAGGGCAACTTCAGTCTCGTCCATCAAGGTGCTGTCCTCATTGACTCTCAACTCCAGAACGTGGCTTCTGCCATGAATCAGATACAGCGGCCTGGAGGGCAGATACTCCATATCGACCGGGTCTCCGTTCAGCCAAAGCGTGAATTCCTGCACCCAACTATCTTCATCGCGAGTAATCCCTGGCAAAGGAGGCGACGGTGGCATTTCGGTTATCAAGGGAATATCGAATTCCAGAACAAAAGGCCTGTTTTGCGCCTGGTCGGTAAAAATAGTCCAACTCAAGGAAGTACTGCCTTGCTCCATCGCAACCAATTGGTCCAACGGCGGATCGAACACCAGACCCTGCACCTCTTCGCCCGGCTTGAATTGCAGACGGATCTGGGCATCCGGCTCGCCAATCAGCCAACTGCCCCCATAGTCCAACTTCAACGTGCAAACCTGTCCAGCGAATACATTCAACTTGACTTCAGGCCACTCTACGGATTTGCCATTAACGTAAGGTCTGAAATCCTGCAACCATGTCATGTCATTGGGCAGCAATTCAAAGGTCAGACCTGCCACCTCCCATCCCGCATAGCCCCCCGTGACAATGGCGTATAGAACCCCCTTCCTGACTCCGGGCAGACTGAATTGCACCGAGGTTTGCCCATCGGCATTGGTCCTGGTCGGAGCAATCGTGATGTCGGGGTACTCCCACCGCACCTCGACGTCCTCCAAAGGCTCGCCAGTCATGGCCGACACCACGGTCACCACCGCTGAAACCAGCTCGCCGATATGACCATTGGCTTGATCGCTGGTGAGCGACTGGATTTCCCGGGGCTCGTGCAAGAAGTACGACAGCACCACCGATGCCGCGTACGGCCCTTCCCCCACCGTCGCAGTCAACTGCGCCGCGCCGGGCGTGGTGGGCACATAACGCACTCGCGCCCTCCCGTAATAATCGGTCACGGTGGTCACTTCCCCTAGGTCATCACCGCGCCATGTCACAGTCACCCCGGCAATCGGCTTGCCGCTGATGGATGAGATCACGGTGACCTGTTCGACCATCTCCTGCCCCCAGTCCAGTATTTGCTGAACCCCGCTGTCCCAGCGGATCTCCAGCACTTGCTCGCCCTCGCCCAACGACATCGCGTTCGCCGGGGAAAGGCTGGCCAGACGCTGGGACGCCAGGCGCAAGGCAAAGCTGCCGTCCTTCAGATCGCCAGCCTTGAGCGTGAAACGCAGGCCCTCGCTGGGAAACTCGCGAGGCATTCCCAAAGGGTCAGGCAAAAAGCTGATGCCCAGTTCGGTGGGCCCGGTTCCGGTCATGCCAAGCGTCAGCTCACGCTCGAACAACGGACTGTTCTCGGAGGCCATCAGCTCAAAAACATGTTCGCCCTTGCGGCGCGGAAAGTAGGTTTTTTCGCCCCAGGGTCGCGCGGGTGCGCCATCGAACCTGACCGTCAGCCCCGCCCACGGATCACTTGCCAGCGCCATGACCTCAAAGTTGCGCTCCTCTTCGTAGCTGTCGTAACGACCGCTCACCGAGGCCTTCACTGCCTGGCTGCCGGCGGCGGCCGGCGCCACGGCAAAACCGGACCAACCATCGGCGTCGGTGGGCTGTGCGCTTGAACCGCCCGCTGTCCAGGTCACCGGAACCTGATCCACGGCACGCCCGGTGAAGTGGGAAACCACCTGGACCCACAGCCACGCAGGATCCTGCCCGACCACCGGGTCGACCGGCGATTCGCGCCAGCCCTGGATCCTGACTTTGTTATGGGCCAGCGTCATCGGCTTGGCCGTGGCGACGAAGTCCAGCGCAGGCACTGCCCAAGCCAGGGCAAACTCACCCGGTTGTTCACTGGCGGTAAAGTCCAGCGTCCAGATCGCGCCGCCGTCGTTGATCGGTTGCGCAAGATTCAGCGCCGGGCGAACCGTTGCCGCCAATTCCTCGGCGGATGTCCCGGACCATGCCAGTGTTGACTCCAACCCCACCAGCGGGCTCAGCGCATTGGGCAAAACGCTAAACCGATGAAGCGCCCCCAGGCACGGATAAAGCGCCTGGGCGTCCAGTGCGGCGGCAATCTGGTCGAGTCTCAGGCTGACTTCTTCCGCCAGGTCCTCGGACACCAATCGCCCCGTCAGCTCGCGGACGACTGAAACACTCTCGAGGCGCAACTCCAGCTCAAACAGGCTGCTGGTGCTGCTATTGACCTGTGAGGCGAGCGTCCATTGGGCGCCAGCCGCTACCAACTGCTTGGGCGTGCCAAGGTCACTGGGCACCAGGCCAATCTCCGGCGCGGCCCCTCGCCAATGCAAACTGATGTTTTTACCGATCCACGTGCTGCCGGAGTTGGGCACGACTTTGAGTGTGTGCGTCTGCCCGCGCCGACAGAGCACACCGAGCGTATTGCGCTCGACCACCTCGCCATCGAGCAGAATACTGACTTCACTTTTCCAAGGGCTGGTCGCAATCGCCGTCACATCGAAAGGCTGCTCCACCGCAACGGCTTGCGCGTGGGCCTTGATGCTGGCGATGACCACTTTGTCCCCCGCACTCTGCGGCGTGTACAACACACTGGCCCAGCCGCCGATGCCGGTGGTAACGGTGGGTAGCGTCTGGTCCCCGGTTTTCCATTCGACCTGGGCATTGATGACCGGATCGCCGTCGCCGCTGGCCACGAAGTGCACCACCTGCACCCGCAACAGCACGCTTTCGTTTTCGTCCACCACGGGAAACTTGTTGGCCTCTCGGACTTCGCCCACCCGGACCAGATTGCGCGCCAGCGACATGGCTTTTTTCGGTGAAGGCAGCAACAGTTTCGAGCAGGCCAGTTGCAGCTCGAACCGACCGTCATAACGATCTTCGCTGGTCAGGGTCCAGGCCAGCTCGGCGCCGGCGACCGGCACCGGAGCTTCAAGGGCCGGGCTGACAGCCACCCCCAATTGCTCGTGGGAATCACCGCTCCAGTGCAACGACAGATCCGTCCCCTGCAAGGGACTGGCGGCGGGCAGTTTCACGTCGAGGGGATAATCCGAGCCGCGATTGGGGTAGCCGGTTTTTTCCTCCCAACGCGACTCAACCCCCTCGACCACCGTCAGCACATCCTTCCACGGGTCCGTGGCCAGCACCCGCACCGTCAGGGTTTGAGTCAACGTGCCAGAGGCGTAGTACAGGCTCTCGACCGACGCCTGGATCTCGACATCACCAGCCTGCGTCGGCTGAAAATCAAAGTAGGCCCAGCCGTCAGTTCGGCTGACGGCAACGCCGCTGACCTGCCCGGTCGTGGAGGTCCAGTTCACGGTGCGGTCGCTCAAGGGTTGCCCGGTGTAATAGGAACTGACCTGCACCCCCAAGCGCACACTTTGGTCGTATTCCAGCACCGGGTAATACGCCGCCTCGAGCACTTCACGAAAGGCCAATCGATGGTGCCCCAGGGAGACCTGCACCGGATAGACCTCGGCGGCGTACTGGTTGACCACGTCCATCGAGAACAGATACGGACCGTCATCACCGATTGCCGGGCAGTCCAGAGTCCACGCCGAATCCAACGGGTGATCCACGCCCCAGGCGGGAGTCGCGATCACCGCACCCTGGGGATTGTCGGCGCTGGTCAACGCGGCTTGGGTGCCGGCCCAGGCATTGCCCGGATCGGGAACAAACTCCAGCTGATGAGCCAAGTCACCCGAGGCCCCCAGGCACACGTATAAAGGCCCGGTTACCGGCAGTGTTTGCTCATCAAGCTTGAACGTTTGCATCAGCGCTGGCTCAAGGTGCAGCTGAAGGTTGATGCGCGTGATACGGATGGCCGAGAGGTCGTCATCCGGGGCGTTTCGCGGGCTGTAAATACTCACCGTAAGGGTGTCTTGAGCGTTGAACGGCAGCTCCAACGGTACGTCGTAGGCAATCGGTCTGTAATCCAGCGGCTGACCGTCCCTCAGCCGTGCCTGATCCTCCTCCACATCCCGGGCCGCTCCCCGCGGCAACAGGACTTCCTGCTCCTGCGGCTGTTTATCGCTGCTAATGACCAGCCTGCCCGGTTCGGTATGCCTCGTCTCGCACAGGAAGGTGAGGATGTAACGAGCTTGAGCCCCCGGGTCCTTGGGCGCCATCAGCGCCTGACTGACCGAAGCCCCATCGCCGGCAGTCAGAAAACTAATGTACTGGCCCTCCCCGTCATACCATTCCATCCCAGTGCCCAAGTCACCCAGAATCGGTCCACGTATCCAGTGTTCGATCCAGTCTGCGAAGTCGCCATTGAGCACCAGATTTTCATTAGCCAGGATAATCGGCTTATTCATGACGGCCTGCTCCTTCGACGGTTGAGGAGGGGGGGGTGATTTCAGTCTTGGTGATCTGATCCTCGACGGCCCGCACAAACGGCGGCTCGCCAGCCCTGGCCATGTAACGGATGCGCACGATGATGTCCGTCAACGACAGCAGCATACTTTTCTGCGGTTCCTTTTCCGGCCTTGGAAAACTCAACAGCCAGCGCGAAACCACCCCGGTGTTTTCGAAGGGGTTGAGCATGCTGTCATCGGATTTCATCGCCACCATGCCGTGGTCGCCCAGCCCCATCGACAAGGCGATCTGCTGACCGCTGCGCAGGTTGATCTGCACATCGGAAGGCGCCACTTTACCCGCCGGGTCATGCAAGTACTCCACTGCCGGAATGGAGGCCTTGGTAGCCGTCATGCTGCTGATCTGCAGCAAGGTGGCACGTACATGTTCATAAGGTCCGGTCAGCACGGGCAGGTCGACCTCGACCGAGCTGATTTGCCGGCAGTAGTGCCCCGGGTGGTCGCGGTCGAACAGCAGTTGAGAGAGCTTGAACTCCAGCGTGCCTTTTTTTAGCTGCACCAGCGCTCTGTCCCAACTGTCGATACCCGTCTGCGGGTCGCTCGCATCGTCGAACAAGTGGCGCAAGGAAATGGTCTTGACCAGTTCCAACCGCCGTTCATAGCGTTGCAGGTACTCGCGCTCCATGCGCATCAAATGCCCGCGCAGGTGCTCGCCTGCCGTCAGACCGTGGCGGTTATCGAGCCAGACCTGGGGCAAGGGCATCTGCGAATCATAGTCACCGGTTTCAGCACTCAGCGAGGCCTGGGCGCTGAGACACAGACTGACGACGGCATCGTAGGCCTGATAGTGCAACGCCTTAAACTGGCCCAGCAGCCAGCCGAACAGCTCGGCATTGGTCGCGCGCTTTTTGATGAAGTTGTAAACCGTCAAAGCCTGACTGTTGGCCACGAGGGTTTGCTCCAGGGTGGTTTGGGTGGCTTGCACGGCGTGGTCTTGGGCGACGATTTGCGCGTCAATGGCACGCACTTCCGCCAACGCCTGATCGCGTTGCAGCTTCCACTCCTCGCGCCGACGACGGTAACTCTCGGTGGTAGCCTGTTTGTCGGCGTCCATTTGCATCACCGAGGCGGCTATATCCAAGCCGAAACACACCGCGTCGGCGATTTTGTCGAGACGATGCCCGCCGTTGGCCAGGCCGAAGATGGTGGGAAGCGAGGCAATCACAGCGCCCGCGGGTTTGATGCTGGCCGACGTCAACGACAGCGCTTTGGAAAGCTGCAGGCTCTCCATGACCTCGTACTCAACCTTCGACACGTTTTCCTCATAGAGACGTCCATAAGCGGCTGCCCGCTCCTGTGCCACCGCCCGGCTTTGCTCCAGCGCGGTCTTGCTCGCCTCTAGCTGACTGATGTTCTCTTCCTGCACCGTCTGGGCATAGGCTCCCAACTCCACCAGATGGTTCTGTTGCAGTTCCTGCTGCTCGGCCTGGTCCCGTTGTTCGAGCAAACGCAGCACCTGGGCGCCGTGATCCTGGAGCGCCTGCACGGCGCGCAATGCCACCTCGAACGTCGTGCGCCAGCGGAACGCCCCTACCACCAATCGGCCGCCCATGGGCCTTGGCGCACCGGCACCGCCGGCCGCCAGGTCGCGCAACAAGGCGTTGGGATCGGTAGGCGGACTGAAAAGCGGCACCTCCAGTGGTTTGCCGTCCAGGGTGAGGTTGTTGCGCAGGTTATGCAGGCGCTGGCCGGGCAAGTCGTACAGTGCGAGCAACTGCTCATTGATCGGTTGTTTGAAGGGCTCGTTGGCCAACAACCCAAGCAGCGGCGGTGCTTCGGAGGCGGCGGGAAAGTCCGCCAGGCTGAAGGCAAGGTTTTGCTCGAACTGTTCAAGGGCCGGGCGCGACGTGCTTTTGTTGATCAAGCTGTCCACCGTGTCGGTCTCCCAGCGGTTGACCGTTCGCACCGCCGGTGCTTTGCCCATCAGGAATTCGGCCTGCACGTAACACAGCTTGGCCGCTACCAGACTGTCACGGGTGAGTTGGCGGTAGTACCAGTCTCCCCAGGCCATCAGGTTCTTGACGTACTCCGAGAACACCAGGATTTGAAAGTGCCTGGGCGCCGAATAGCCGATGGCGTCGGGGTCAGTGGGGGCCTGGGTTTCACAGCCCAGGTTGCCAGCGCTACTCAAGGGGCGGCAGCGCCAATACGCCGGTTTGGGATTCGGGTATTGAGGGTCGTTGCCAGGGTCGGCCGGCGCTTGCGGGTCGAACAGGTAATGCAACCAGTTCTGCGCTTCCAGGAAGCGGTCCTCGGCGCGCAAGCGCGTCGCCACCAGGTGCGGCAGGTGGAAAAACAGCTCCCAGAAAAAGAGACCGTTAGCGCCATCGAAGGCCCCGTTGGGCTCACTGATCGTTTTGGTTTCCGGGGGCGGCTCCGACAGAAATTGCGTGTCCCAATCCAGCACCGCCTCGACGGAAATATTCGAGCGCTGCACCAGCTCGGGGCCGAACAGCGAATTCAGGCGGGCGTACTTGAGGGTCAGCTCGGGCTGGTTGAGGGAGAGAAACTGCGCTGCATCGAGGCTGTTCTTGAGCAGGGAGACAGGGGGGAAACTCGTCACATTGATAATGGTGAGTTGAAACTTATTTTGGCCCTGCGCACCCGAGGAGGTACCCAACGTAAAGGTGGTCGGCTGCGACCATGAACCGCGCTCCCGTCTATAAACCCGCCACTCGGTACTCCAGCCACCAGCAACGGGAAAAGCCTCCGAGAGATCCGGTGGATCATCTTCGGTGGGATTGACCAACGTCAAGTCCAGGGTGACATCGCCTCCGGTCAAACCCGTTGGCCGGCAGTAACCGCAGACCACCAGCACATCGTCGCCATCGACGCGAAACACCGCAGCCTGCAGACTCAGGAAGGGTGTCATCGTGCCCGGCCTGTCCACGACAGTGACCATGGTCGGCTGATTCATCAGCGGATGTTGCACCGTCTCAGCCGTGACAAAACGCTTGAGCGCCGCGTGCTCCAACCAGCCGCCATCGTCCCAGGCCACAGGGCGGAACAGCACATCGCGCACCGCAAACACCTTGAGGGAATCCTCGTTGTTGGTCAGAAAAACGCCCAGCTTGCCCTTGGGGTTGTAAGGGTCGGCCCACACCGTCGCAATCAACCGGGCGCCTTGGGAAAGGTCGTCGTCCTGCACGCTGCTGTGCAGGCTCAGCGGCGCCGACCATCGGCCATTCTGGGCCATGAACGCCACTTTGATATCCAGGCGGTGCGGCAGGCTTACATTGACCTCGCGGCTCTCGTCCTCGTTTTCGACCTTGTACTGCCACTCGGCCCACACCAGGCACAGTCGCCCACTCCAGAACACCGGCCGGATGTCCATCACCATCACGCCCGTGGGCGTATCCACCGGCAGCCATTCACTCCACGCCGCCGGGTTAATGGCGGTGCAACTGGAGGAGAGCTCGACCTCGGCCTTGCGCCAGAAATACTGGTAAGGCGGTACTCGCTGACGGCCGACAAAGTAGTAGTCGGCCCGCGCGGGCGAAACGCTGTCCATGTAGCTGCTGAGCACCTCCAGGTTGCAGGTTTGCTCGAACGTTTGCAGGTACTCCTGCAAAGCGATCTGAACGGAATCGCTGTTCAGGCGTGCCTGGTTGAGGTTGTTTTCAAGGGTCTTGAACAGACTGGTCTTGCGCTGCCGCACGAAGGGGTTGATGAAGTTTTCCGGGTAAAGGGCGATCATTTGCAACGCCGACCAATCCGGGTAGTTGTTGTAAAGCTCCCAGGTGGCCAGGTCCCGCTTGTCGAACTCGGTGTCGGCATAGCCAGGTTCCAGCTTGCGGTAGGCGGCGTGGATGAACTGTTGGGCGCAGCTGGTCGCTTCGGCGACCCAGGAGCTCTGCACCGGGTAACTGTCCAGGGGATCCAGGCGCAGCAATTCGAACAGGTCCGCCGGGGTACGCAGGAAGTTGTAGGGAGGATTCGCACCACTTTTACCAACATGCCCGAGGCTGTATTCGATCAGGGCGGTCCGGCGTTTTTCGAGCAAGTCACTCATCGTGTTCCGTGTCATGGGACTTGCTCCTCACTTTCAAAGGTGATGGGCGGAAAATCAGCTAACACGCCACCTTCAGGGGCAACACTGATCTTGAACCTTCCGCCGGTAGGGCTGGAAGCAAATGTGCGGGCCCGGCCTTCCTGGTTGGTGTAGCTCTGATCCGGTCGATAAACCACCGTGCCTTCACCACCATCCATAGCCGTGGTTAACCAGCGCGTCAGATGGTTTTTCGCAAGGTTTCCATGGATGTCCTTGATGGTGGCGTAGAGTTCGACTTCCTGACCGGCAGGTACCGCTTGCAGAGGTACCGGTGACATGTGCCGTGATGGGATGGCTATGTTTTGAGTATCGATAGTGACCTCGACGGTCGGGGCATACTCGCGCTCAAACAGATCGAGCCAGAATTGCGGCGTATCCCACCCCGTCACCTTGCCCGGTATGTAATCGGCCTCAACCACGCCGTCGATATTCGTCGCCTGGGTTTCAATGGTTCCCAACTCGGCGCTCCAGTAAACGTTGACTCCGCTCAACGGCTTCCCGTCGCTGTCCATAAGGGTGACGGTGAAGGTGATTTTTCCCCCAGGCGCCGCCACCACTTCGGTATTGTCCGGGTCGCACGTCACGGTAACGAGCTGCTTCAGATCCCCGGTGAAGGTCACCAGCGGCCGATCGGATTCGGACAGGCTCAGCAACGCATGCTCGGCGGCGTCCTTGTAGGCGGGTTTGTCGACCTCTTCCGGCAGTCTGCCCATCAGGAAAATCGTCAAGGCATCCATGCCGGTGCGCGCCGCCAGCACCCGCACTCGCATCAACAGATCCAGTTGGGGCAGGTTCTTCAGGATTTTGTGCCCGGACTCGATGCGGCTGACGCACTCACGCACCTCTTGCACGCTCCAGTCAAAAAACCCGGCCAGCCGGATGGACGCCGCTTGCTCGGCCAGACGCAGGGCATGCCCCCCTATCGGAGAAGGCAGCGCATTGACCTCGCGCAGGTAGTCGAGCAGCGTCTGCGCCGGTTGCTCGCTCAATTCAAACGCACGGTTGAGGGTGGTCAGGTAATAAAGCGTGCGCACCGTGAACGCGTGCTTGTCGTCCTGGTCCAGCCAGGCTTTATGGCCGTAATCCAGATAGTCGCGCAACACCTCGGCGCTCAGCCCCAGTTTCGCCACCACCGCACTGCGACGGAGCACATCGGCCAACAGCGCAAGCAATGGGTCAGCCAATGCGTTGCGGCCCTTCACCAAACCTTCAACATTGGAGAGGTCGCGCTCAAGCACCAGGCGCAGCAGGCCGCTCACCGTTGAATTGGCCCACGCCAGCACCTCGAGCGCTTGCTCGGCACCGATACTCGTGTAAACCGCCAGGCACTCCTTGACCACCGACACCTGGGCGTCCCTGGCCTCCAACACCACAGCGAGCAGCCGCTCGACGATGGCGGGGCGCTCCAGTTCATATTGTTCACCGAGGCCGATGGTCACGGCGTGATCAAGCTCTCTTCGGGCAAAGTCCAGGTATCGAGCCTCTGTTCCCGTGCGCGACTTCACCAGCCCATCGGACTCGACCAATGTCGTCTGCATCCCCAGCAGTTCCAGCCAACTGGCGCCCGCCATCGCCGGCACACCGCCCATCAGGATCGCCGAGTGGGTCAGCAGTGCGCCGGACAACAGGTTGAGCACCTGCTCAAAAAGCCGACCCTCAGCGTCCAGGGAGGCGTCCGGCACGGAAGGCTGCGAGACCTGCTGCACCATCCAGAGCACCGGCAGGTCGTGATCGGCACACCAGTCCACACACAATTGCATGGCATGGATGAGATTCAGCACATCCGGGCTTTCGCTTGCGGTGGAGTTGATCAGGGGCACACCCGCCAGGCCGTTGAGCCAAGGCGCCCCACCCAGCACCGTCAGCATCAGCACGCCTTCGACCGGGGTGATGCCCAACAGCCGGGGCAGCTTCACCATGCGGTAGAAACTGGACATGATCGCCAGGTTACGCGGCAGGCTGTCGCCGGTGATGCCATGGGCGTTGGCAATCGCCAGGGCCAGGTAGTTGTAGGTCTGCAGGTCGATGCCCAACGCGCTGCACAGTTGGCTGACGGTCAGGTCGGGCACCTCAGGGGCCGGCACGATCGGAAACGTTCCGTCGTCGAGCTTCAAGGGGTCACGGTAATCGCCCTGGCCATTGAAGACCTGATCGAATTGGGAGAGTGCTTCACCGCGACCGTAAACCGACAACTCGTCGATAAACACGGCAAAGTCGTTCACCGGGCATTCACAGCGCTCACGTAGCGACTGAAACAGCCCGAGGGCATGCACGACCTGTTCGGTGATCCACCAGCTATCGGCCGGCGCACCACCGCGCACCTCAGCCTTGATGGCCGCCACCAGCAGCGCATCCACCTGCTCGCTGGGCAGCGCCAGCCATTGATCCAGGCGCAACTTGCGATTCATTCGGTCGTAATGCGCAAGTCCCGCGGCGTCGCCTGGGCTCACGGAGAGTTTATGAAGAAACGAATTGTCCTCTCCGCTACCGGTAATATGGACAGCGGGGTGGGCATTGGCGTTGAGGTAAACCGAACCGGAGCGCCCGCTTTCCGGGTCTTCAGGCACCGTTTGCGACGAGTAGGTCACATTGGCCGAACGCGCAGGCGCAAAGCCGCGTACCGACAGCAAAGCCTCGAGCCCCTGGGTGTCGAGCTTGGTTCGCTCACCGAAGAAAGACACCTGATCAAGCTCTTCCCACGCCTGCTCCCCAGCCCCGAAGTTCTCCAAATAGAAGGCTGTGCGGTTCGCACTGGTGAAGGGCGGTTCGGTAAGCAACCATCGCTGATAAGGTCCCAGCCGTGACGCATGGGCCAGGGCCGGGCCCACATCGCTGTACCAGGCCTGGGTCTGGAAAAAATACGGAAAGGACGGGCTCACGCTTTGGGCAAAACTGCCCACCGACAGGCCATGGTGACGGGTGACCGTATCCACCGTGACCCAATGCTGGAAGTAAGGAAGCCCATTGGGATAGCGCGCCTCGATCATGGCCTGCTCAAGGTCCGCCGCAGGCACATTGATGAACTTCTCCAGCACCGGGACGATGATGTCCACCGACGACACCGATTGATGCACCGCATTGAAATCGACGCTCAGCGGCTTCAGGTCTTTGCGCCGGTCATGCAACGGCAACTTGCTGGCGTCGCTTGAAGCCGCTTCGATGCGTTGCTCGATCCACCGCATCAACTCAATCAAATACGCCACGGGTGACGCGATAGACTCCAGGGCCTGGGGTGGGCACAAGCTGTCGAAGCGGGGGTTGAACAAGAGCTCGAAACTGGGGCCTTGAACCATCGACAGCAAGCCACTGCTTGCCCGCCGCCACTCTTTTGCAGAACCGTACAGGCTGTGTTCGATGAACTGACGCCGCAGATAAATGGCCATGCTGTTGAGGTGCCGTAACAGCTGAAGGGCGTCATCGGGGCTCACGCCAAAGTCTCTCACCACCCCCTGTACGCCCTTTTCCACCAGCGTAAAGATCGAACCGCCCTCTTCGAGGTACGTTTGCAGCGCCGCGTAGTGGGTGAGTTGCTGGTCACTGAACACCTGATTCAGCAGCTGTAAAGCGGGACGGGGGTCAGCCATGGACGAGTCCTCGAATTCGATAACGGCCCGGAGCGGCCCGACGAAGCCGTCAGGCCGAGCGTTTGGTTAACGTGATTTGGCGCTTGAGAGCCCAAGTCGTCTACTGTCAGAACCGACAGGTTTAATGACCGCTCATCGGGAGTTCGATGCCTGGGTCGGGCTGGTGGGCGGCCGGACTTCGAAGCGCCCGCTCTCAACCCAATCGGAAGCCGTCGCGCCGTCCGCCGTGTCGGTGATGGTCTGCCTGAACCGGCACCAGTTACCGCCAACGGACAGCGATTGCGACGCCCCGCCCTGCCACCCACCGGCTTCGACGTTGAGATCCGGAGCCCAGACTTCATCCGGATTGAACCAGCTCACCACTTGCCCGACACCCGGTCTTCCCTCGCCTTCGAACCGGACCGGGTTGTCGA
>NZ_JAKNQY010000014.1 GCF_024494355.1 Pseudomonas sp. Q11
CTCGGCATGGATGCCGAGGTAGCCGCGCTGGGCCATGGATGGCCCTTCGCGGCGGCCCACGGAGCAATGCCGGAGTGAGGGCACACCGAGCCTAAGCGAGGTGCCAAGTGGTGGGGCAATGCGCTTTTGGTTACTTTTGGCAGGTCCGGCTCCCGGCTCTTCCAAAAGTGACTCGCCGTAAGGGCGAAACCTTAAGTTGCCGTTACCGCAGCAACGGATATGCACCCAATCCAGTCCAGTCCAGTCCAACCCAAAAGAAAACGACCCTATCCCCCTCAGAAAGCGCCATTTCCTTAAGTGAACAGCATTACGCGATACTTGCGGGCTTTTTGATGCCTGTTCGAAAGTCAGCCCGATTACCACTGCAAGCTGATATCGCTTTGAAAAACACGTTCCTGACCGGTGACAGGGTCGATAAAACTCAACCCCTGGGCCAGCAACTTGAGCGGGTTGGCGTAATCGTCCGCCACGTCCCGCAGCACATCGGGGTAGAACGGATCGTTACAGATAGCCGCCCCGAGAGCATTCATATGTACTCGCAACTGGTGCTTCTTGCCCGTGACCGGAGACAGACCGTAGCGCCACAACTCGCCGTTTTTTTCCAGGACTTCGATGGCCGTTTCGGTATTGGGCTCACCCGGCCCTTCCTGCATCCGGAAGAAAGGCTCGCCATCGATCAGTCGGCTTTTATGCACCCGAGGAAAGGTCAGCCGGGGTAACGCACGGGCGATGGCCTGGTAGCGTTTTTCAATCCGTCGTGTTGGAAACAGCGATTGATAAGCCGAACGGCTCTGGGGGTTGGCTGAAAACAGCACCAGCCCGGCCGTATGCCGGTCGATACGGTGCAGGGGCACCAAATGGGGATTGTTCAGCCGTCGGATCAGACGGCGCAACAGGGTTTGCTCGACATACTCGCCCGCCGGAGTGACAGGCAGAAAATGCGGTTTGTCTGCCACCACCAGATGTTCGTCGGCATACAGAATCGACTCCACGACCGGTATCGGCTTCTCGTCGGGCACCTCGCGAAAATAGTGGATGCGCAAGCCCTCCCGGTACGGCAGGCCGGCAGCAATGGCCTTGCCCTCGCCGTCCAATACCCGGCCCCGGGCGATCCGGTCCAGCCACTGCTCACGACTGATGGTGCTGAAATGCTCGCACAGGCACTCCAGCACCGTCTGCCAGGAGCCGGGCGGAAGATATAAGGTGCTGGCCTGATGGTGTGCGGCGCAAAACGATGACCGGGACATTGGAAACTCTAATCTTTTGGCAGGGCGGCATTATCCGCCAGCCGCGCATGCCAGCCCAGCAATGATTGCTTCACGCCGGGATCGACGTCGTCTTTGCTGCCGCTTCGGTGAACTCTTTCAACCAGCGCAGCACCTCCACCGCCTCCCAGCGACCCGGATCGTACAACGCATACAACAGTCCCTGATAACCCACCACATCCAGTTGCTTGTGGTAGCCGGCACGCTGGAACAATGCCTCGATCTCGGCGAAGCAGGTGTTGAAATGCAGTTTGTTGAAGGGCGTCTTGCCTTCGGTTACCAGCCCGTCCAGGCGCAGCTCCTGGACCGCCTCGCGCACAACGTCCACGGACATCCGGTTCACGCTGTTTTTAAGTTGTTCGACATTGACCAAGGGACGCACTCCAGATAACTGTATGGGCATACAGTAACCGAAGAAGGGGACTTTCGCCAATGGCAGTGCCCGGACTCGACGTATGGCAGGGTTCAACTCAGGAAAGCGGCCACCTGATCAGCATCATCGAAAGGCCAATCCAGTTCCGCGCCGGTATCGATCCGGCGCAGGACCGGGATTCGTAGCCCATAACGCTCGAATAAAGCCTCGCTCTCGGCGATATCCACCAGCTCCACCAACAATCCATGCTCGACGAAAGACATCAACACACCTTCGGCAACTTCACAAAGATGACAACCCAGGGTGCCGAACAACTGGCATTCAGGAGGCATGGCAGGTAGACCCACTAAAGAGAGACGGTCATTCTAGGCCCACCCTGCCAAACCGTCGAGCCAGGTAGAACATCTGGCAGCGCTTCGGTAAAACGCTGATGCAAATCATTGAGCGCCAATACTTTTCCGGTAATACCTGGCGGTTTTTTTCCGTCTACGCTGTGTGACGCAAACCTTGAAACGGAGTACCCCTTGTTTGCCAATCTACTGATCATTCTTGCCTCGTCCCTGGTGGTCATCGCGCTGTTCAGGCGACTGCGCCTGCCACCGGTACTGGGTTATCTCTGTGTCGGCCTGGCGATTGGCCCCACCGCTCTGGACTGGGTGAACGACAGCGAAGAACTGCCAGACCTGGCCGAGCTCGGGGTGGTTTTCCTGTTGTTCTCGTTGGGGCTCGAGTTCTCCCTGGCGAAGATGATCGAACTGCGCAGGGTCGTGTTCGGCCTTGGCAGCCTGCAGGTGCTGTGCTCAGGGATACTGCTGGGCGGTTTGTTACTCCTCGCCGGCGCCCCCCCTATCGCGGCAATGCTGCTCGGCGCCGGGCTGGCCTTGTCATCCACCGCTATTGTCAGCAAGGAGCTGACCAGCCTGGGAGAAATATTCAGTAGCCATGGCCAGAACGCAATCGGTGTGCTGCTGTTTCAGGATGTTGTCGCGGTGCTGCTGTTGACCCTCGTCCCCGTGTTCGCCGGCAGCAGCGAGCAACCATGGTACTGGGCGTTGCCGCTGACCTTGGGCAAGACCCTGGTGCTGTTCGGCGGCTTACTGCTGGCCAGCCGTCTGTTGTTGCCCCGGTTGTTCCATGAAGTGGCCGAATCCCGGTCCGCTGAGCTGTTCGTGCTGCTGGCCCTGGTGATCGTATTGTTGACGGCGTGGCTGACACATCTGCTGGGTCTGTCACCGGCCCTTGGGGCGTTTCTGGCAGGCATGTTGTTGGGGGAAAGTCATTACCGACATCAGATCGAGGCCGACATACGGCCGTTCCGCGACATTCTGCTGGGGCTGTTTTTCGTCAGCATCGGCATGCTGATCGATCTGCAATTGTTTGTGGAGGACGGCTTGCTGATCCTCGGGTTGACCCTGGGATTGATGCTCATCAAGGGCTGCGTGGTCGCAGCGCTGGTGAAATGGCAAGGGGACGACGGCGAAACCTCCTGGCGCAGTGGCCTGGCCCTGGCCCAGGGCGGCGAATTCTGTTTTGCCCTGATGGCCCTGATGCAGCAGAACCGCCTCATGCCCGCCGACATCAGCGGCCTGCTGCTGGCAGCGACCTTCTGCTCGATGCTGCTGACGCCACTGCTGCTGCGTGCCGCGCCGCGTATCGCCGCTCGCCTGCACCGCAAACCCAACGAAGAGGCGCAACTGGACCAGATAAGCGCGCTCAATGCCGACTTATCAGGTCATGTGGTCATTTGCGGATATGGTCGCGTCGGCCAGTCAATCGGAAGGTTTCTACGCCGGGAAAACCAGGCGTTCGTCGCCCTGGATGACGACCCGGTCATCATTCAGGAGGCCAGCGTCGGGGAAAGCTGCGTGCACTATGGAGATTCACGCCGGGGCGACCTGCTGGCCGCCGTCGGACTGAGTCGCGCCAAGCTGCTGGTGATCGCCGTGGACAAAACCGACATCGCCATCAGCGTGCTCAAGGAAGCCCGCCGGCTCAATCCGCAGGTGCCGATTCTGGTGCGCACCCGCGATGACAGCCAATTGGCCGAGTTGCAGGCTGCCGGGGCCAGCGAAGTGGTCCCGGAGCTGCTGGAGTCAAGCCTGATGCTGGCCTCCCACGCCCTGATCATGCTCGGGCTGCCGAACCAACAGGTCCAGCAGCATGTAGATCAGGTCCGCCACGACCGCTATCGCTTGCTACACGGTTTTTACCCTGGAAATCAGGATAAAGAGCCGTAGGATCAGTCCTGACTGACCGCGCCGATCTTGTGGATCGAAAGGTCGGCGCCATGATACTCCTGCTCCTGAGTCAGTCGCAGCCCCAGCACAACCTTGATCGCGCCATAGACCGCGAAGCCACCGCACAGGGCAACGACAACGCCCAGCGTGGTGCCGATCAGTTGGCTGATCAGGCTGACCCCGCCCAAGCCGCCCAGAGCGCTCTGGCCGAAGATGCCGCAGGCAATGCCGCCCCAGACACCGCACAGTCCGTGGAGCGGCCAGACACCGAGCACATCGTCGATCTTCCACTTGCCCTGGGCCGCGGTGAAACACCAGACAAACAAGGCGCCGGCGATAGCTCCGGTCACGAGCGCGCCGATCGGGTGCATCAGGTCCGAGCCGGCACAGATCGCGACCAGCCCGGCCAACGGACCGTTATGCAGAAAGCCGGGGTCGTTGCGCCCGACGATCAAAGCCGCCACGGTCCCGCCAACCATGGCCATCAATGAATTGATTGCCACCAACCCGCTCACCGCCGGCAACGTCTGTGCGCTCATCACGTTGAAGCCGAACCAGCCGACAATCAGGATCCACGACCCCAAGGCCAGGAAAGGAATGCTCGAAGGCGCGAACGCGACCAAGCGACCATCCCGATAGCGGCCGTTACGCGGCCCTAGCAAGAGCACAGCGGCCAGCGCCAGCCATCCGCCCATGGCATGCACGACCACGGAGCCTGCGAAATCATGAAAACCCGCGCCGAACCGGGATTGCAACCAGGCTTGCAAGCCAAAATTGCCGTTCCAGACCACGCCTTCAAAGAACGGATAAACAAACGCCACGATCAACACCGTGGCGCACAACTGAGGCGCAAATCGGGCACGCTCGGCAATACCACCCGAAATGATCGCCGGGATCGCGGCGGCGAACGTCAACAGGAAGAAAAACTTCACCAGGCTGTAACCATGATCGACGTTGAGCGCCGCAGCAGGTTGCAGGAAGGTCACGCCGTAGGAAATCCAGTAGCCTACGAAGAAATAGGCCAGGGTCGATACGGCGAAATCGCTGAGAATTTTCGACAGTGCATTAACCTGGTTCTTCTGCCGGACGGTCCCCACTTCAAGGAACGCGAAACCGGCATGCATCGCCAGAACCATGACCGCACCGAGCAGAATGAACAGCGTGTTGGAGCTATGGACCAGATTGTCCACGGCGCTTTGCATATTTTCCATGGTGTTGGCAGACCTGAAAAGTTGAAAAAAGCACCAAACCGGTTCGTTCGCCCTGCCGGCGCACCAAGTCGAAACATCCCATCTAGCTGTCGAAAAGCCGATGAACCGAACAAGTGCAAAAAAACCGACAGCGCGGTGCTCCCCTTGGCGTGCTTCGCGGGTTTTGATTTTTTGGGTTAAGGTTTCTCGGGCTTACGCCCAGCTTCAGCGCACGGGCGAAGGGTGTCGCACCAGTACATGGCAGAACCCTGAGCAAAAGTTGTACCAGTCAGTTTCACTGAACCTTCCGGCAAGGCTCATACTCGAACGCTTCAGACGTCACTTACGGAGATCTACCCATGGCCAGAACCCAGGCAAAGACTGCTCAAGAAATCCTGATGGAAGATTTTCAGACGCTGGTCAGCGACACCGAACGGTTGTTGGATCACACCGCGACACTGGCCGGCGACCAGGCTGATGAGCTGCGCAGTCAGATCCACGAAACCCTCCTGCGCGCCCGCGACACCCTCAAGTTGACCGAAGACTCCGTGCGTGAGCGCGGCCAGGCTGCGGTGACCGCTACCGAGGAATACGTACAGGCCAATCCGTGGCAATCCGTCGGCATCGCAGCGGGCGTGGGCTTTCTGATCGGCCTGCTGGCGACACGGCGCTAATGATGGGCGTTGACGAATCCGGCTCGTCCGAAGCGGGCACACAACCTACGGCGCGCCGCCTGGGCGCAGCGTTTCTCGGGTTGCTGCACAGCCATGTCGAATTGTTCGGCATTGAACTTCAGGAACAGAAGGCGCGCACCGTCAGTCTGCTGTTGTTCGCAGGGCTGGCGCTTGTATTCGCGTTGCTGCTGCTGGTCGGGCTGTCGGCGCTGGTACTGATCCTGGTATGGGATACCTATCGTCTGGCGGGGATTATCGGCCTGTGCCTGTTTTATCTGCTGGCGGCGCTGTTCTGCGGTCTGCGGCTCAAGGCAGCAATCTATGACGAGTCCTCACCCTTCCATGCCACCTTGGAAGAATTGGCCAACGACCGGGAGCGCCTGTTGCCATGAGCCTGCCTGATATCCCTCAAGCGCGGACACGCCAGGAAATGCGCAAGGCGCTGGTGCGTCTGCGCATGGAAATGCATCGACAGGAAATCCGCCAGGAAACCCGTCAACTGCTGCAACCGCTGCAACGGGTGCGCGGCTTTACCCAGAGTTGGCACGAAGGCTTCGGCATCAAGCACGCACCGCTTTGGGGCGTGGCGGCGGTGTCCTTGCTCGGTTTCCTCACCGGCAAACGGACCCGCAGCGGCCGCACCAGCAGCGTAACGGGACTGATCCGCCTGGCAACGACGCTGCTGCCGCTGATCAAGCTGGCCAAAAGCGTGCGTAAACCTTGACGTAGCGATAGCCCATAGGCCTTGCGAGGTGCCCCGCGAACCGGGAAGCTAGGACATCGACCTCATCAAACGGAGCAACCGGCCTTGGATTGGCATACCCTTCTGACTCGCGAACGCCTCGGAAAACCGCTGCACAGCCCGGAAGAACTGGGTCGCAGCCCTTTCCACAAAGACCACGACCGCATTATTTTTTCTGGCGCGTTCCGGCGCCTCGGACGTAAGACGCAAGTGCATCCGGTCTCCAGCAACGACCACATCCATACACGCCTGACCCATTCGCTGGAAGTCAGTTGCGTCGGACGTTCCCTGGGCATGCGCGTGGGAGAAACCATCCGCAACGTGCTGCCTGATTGGTGTGAGCCAAGCGACTTGGGCATGGTGGTGCAATCGGCCTGTCTGGCCCATGACATCGGCAACCCGCCATTCGGTCACTCCGGCGAGGATGCCATCCGCTATTGGTTCCAACAGGCGGCAGGCCGCGGTTGGCTTGACGCCATGAGCGAAGCCGAGCGCAACGACTTTCTCAATTTCGAAGGCAATGCCCAAGGGTTTCGGGTTCTCACGCAACTTGAATACCACCAGTTCGACGGCGGTACCCGGCTGACTTACGCCACCCTCGGCACCTACCTGAAATACCCCTGGACCGCTCGTCACGCAGACTCCCTGGGCTACAAGAAGCACAAGTTCGGCTGCTACCAGAGCGAACTGCCGTTGCTGGAGCAGATCGCCCACAAACTCGGCCTGCCTCAGCTCGAAGACCAACGCTGGGCACGGCATCCGCTCGTTTACCTGATGGAAGCCGCCGATGACATCTGCTACGCGCTGATCGACCTGGAAGACGGCGTGGAAATGGAGCTTCTGGAATACCCGCAAGTGGAGTCACTGCTTCTGGACCTGGTGGGCGACGATCTCCCGGACACTTACCGTCAGCTTGGGCCGCTGGACTCCCGACGACGCAAACTGGCGATCCTGCGGGGCAAGGCCATCGAGCACCTGACCAACGCCGCGGCCAGGGCTTTCGTCGAGCAGCAGCAAGCATTGCTAGACGGCACGCTGCCAGGGGACCTGGTGGAGCATATGCATGGCCCAGCCAAACGTTGTGTACTGAATGCCAAGGACATGGCGCGCAAGAAAATATTTCAGGATAAGCGCAAGACCCTGCATGAGATCGGCGCATACACCACGCTGGAAATCCTCCTCAACGGATTTTGCGGCGCCGCCCTGGAGCAGCATGGCGGTCGTACGCCCTCGTTCAAGAATCGCCGCATTCTTGACCTGCTGGGCAACAACGCGCCCGATCCGAACGGCTCTTTGCATGGTTCGTTCTTGCGAATGATCGATTTTATCGCCGGGATGACCGACAGTTACGCCAGCGAAATGGCCCAGGAGATGACAGGCCGTACCCGCCAGTGAAAACTGACGTCGGCCTCCACCGCCAGCCGACGCCATGGATTCGTCAAAGCCACCGCCCTGGTGTGAACGAGCCTGCTATCGCACGCAGGCTCGCTCACAACGGCTCGTCGCGAAAGTTGCACATGAACGTACGGGCAAACAGTCTAACCAATCACCTCCGACTTACTTTAATAAACAACTTCCCCAAAGAAACACCCGGCCTTCTATAACTTTGCAATATAAAACTGACGCGACTCTTCTTACCTGCCTACCGCATCCCTAATTACCTCGTAGTACCGTGCCTCTTTTTTTGTAGGAAACCTCTGAAATTGAAGATGTACGCCTGTCTCCTCATACGACCTCGGCTTTAACTGGGCTAAGGTGCGCGCTTTATAAGCTCGTAGGGACTTTATTCATGAACTCCGTTTTCATTGTCGACGACCATCCAGTCATCCGCCTCGCCGTGCGCATGCTCCTGGAGCATGAAGGTTATAAAGTCGTAGGGGAAACTGACAACGGCGTCGATGCGATGCAAATGGTGCGCGAATGCATGCCGGACCTGGTCATCCTGGACATCAGCATACCCAAACTTGACGGGCTGGAAATCCTCTCGCGCTTCAACGCCATGACCACTCCGCTTAAAACATTGGTGCTCACGGCCCAATCCCCAACGCTCTTCGGTATCCGATGCATGCAATCCGGCGCCTCCGGTTACGTTTGTAAACAAGAAGACCTCAGCGAGCTGGTCAGCGCAATCAAAGCCGTGCTGTCAGGCTACAACTATTTCCCCAGCCAAGCGCTGAACCCTGTCCGTCATGATGATCCGCGCAGCATGGAGTTGGAACTTTTCAAAAGTGTCAATGACCGGGAGTTGATGGTGCTGCAACTTTTTGCTCAAGGCCGTACTAACAAGGAAATAGCCAAAGGCATGTTTCTAAGCAACAAGACCGTCAGCACTTACAAAAAAAGGCTGATGCAGAAACTCAAAGTCAAATCCCTGGTAGAGCTGATTGAAATGGCAAAGCGCAACGCGCTGGTGTGAGAAAAAACAGGATGCTCAAATGCATAAAAAAATACCTCCTGCCGTTAAGCGCGGGGTTATATGCGCAAGTCCTCATGGCGACGCCGGGAGTGCCCGAGCCCTACACGCTCATGGGGCGTTCGACTGCGGCTCATATCGAAGTCCTGCTCGATGACGCCCACCGTGGCCGGTTACAGGACCGGCAGGAATTGGTCTTGGGCACGTCCGCGCCGGATTATCCGCCCTTCGATCTTTCAACCAGCGGCCGCGACTACGAGGGCATGACCGCCGATTACGCCGGCGTGATCGCCAAGGCGACCAGTCTGCCAATGCGGGTCTTGCGATTCGGTTCCCGGGATGAGGCCATTGCGGCGCTCAAGAATGGGAAAATCGACATGCTCGGCACCGCCAATGGTTTCGAAGCCCGCACCCCCGGTATTGTGCTATCGACGCCTTATGCAGTCGATCAGCCCGTTCTCGTCACCCGGACGAATGAAAGCCGTTCCCTGACTGAAGATTTGAAGGGGCTGCGGCTAAGCATGGTTTATCACTACCTGCCGCTGCGGGAAATTGAAAAGCTTTATCCCAAGGCGATTATCACCACCTACCCCTCCTACCAAAATGCCATAAACGCCGTGGCTTTCGGCCAGGCCGATGTCTTCCTCGGCGATACGATTTCCACCCACTACATGATCAGCAAGGGCTACTTGAGCAACATCCGCATGGCGCGCTTCGGCAAACATGAATCCTACGGGTTCGGGTTCGCGGTGCGACGCAACGATACCCGGTTGCTGGAGGTCATCAACGCCACGCTGAACCAGATCTCCATCGCCGAGCAAGCGGCTATCTCCAAGCGTTGGAGTGCCGGCAGCGACCTGTACCTCACAGAGCACAAGATACAACTGACCGACCGGGAAGAACGCTGGCTGACCAGGCACCCGGTGGTTCGGGTGGCGGTGAACGAGACTGCTGCACCGTTCACTTTTTTTGATTCGGACGGCGATTTTCGCGGGATCAGCGCCGACCTGCTGGAGCTGATCCGGTTGCGTACCGGCATGCGCCTGGACATACAACGCCACCAGAACGACAACGACATGATTGGCGCGGTCCTGGAGGGTCAGGCCGACGTGATTGCGGCACTTTTACCCAGCAGCGAACGGCAACAACAGATGAAGTTAAGCCGCCCTTACCTCGATAGCTCATTCGTTCTGCTGACCCGCAAACACTCCGATACACCCACCACCCTCGACCAGTTTGGGGACAAAAGCCTGGCAATCGCCAAAAGCAATCCGATCATAGAGTTCCTACGCAACCAGTACCCAAGCATCAAAATAATCGAAACCGTCGGTTCCTTGCGCGCCGCTGAAATGATCGCCCAAGGCCAGGCCGACGGTGGCGTGAACTCGCTGGTCATGGCTAACTACTTCATCTCGTCCCACTCGTTCAAAGACAAGTTGCAAATCAGCAGCACCGTAGGGACTCAGCAGGCCATGTTCTCGCTGGCCACCGCAAGAACTGCCACGGAGCTTAGCTCCATTCTCGACAAGGCCTTGACCAGCATCGATCCCGACGAACTGGGTGTGATCAACAACCGCTGGCGCGGCTACGTCTCGGCCTCGGAACACACTTGGCGCGCCTATAACCGCCTGTTTTTCCAGATCGTCGCGGGCGTGGGCCTGTTATTGCTGCTTTCCCTGGCATGGAATGGCTACATGCAACGGCAGATCAGGCAACGCCAACGGGCAGAACTGGCCCTCAATGACCAGCTCGAGTTCATGCACTCGCTGCTCAACGGTACACCTCACCCCATTTATGTGAGAGATCGCAGCGGCCGCCTGCAAAGTTGCAACGACAGCTACCTGAAGACGTTCAACGTGAAACGCGAAGACGTCATCGGCAAGAACATCCTGCCCCCATCCATGAGCAACGCGTTCGAAGCGCAGCAATACCTGGCGGACTATCAGCGTGTCATGGCCGAAGGCATCCCACTGATCATGGATCGTCCCCTGCACATTGGGGATCAGGAACTGACCATCTACCACTGGATCCTCCCCTACCGCAATTCCAGCGCTGAAGTACAGGGTATCATCGGTGGCTGGATCGACATCAGCGAACGACGGCAGCTGTTCGATGAACTGCGAGCCGCCAAGGAGCGGGCAGACAGCGCCAACCGGGCCAAGAGCACGTTTCTGGCGACCATGAGCCATGAAATCCGCACCCCCATGAATGCAGTGATCGGCATGCTTGAGCTGGCCTTGAAACATGCCGACAAGGGTCATCTGGACCGCTCGACAATAGAAGTCGCGTACGAATCAGCTTCCGGCATGCTGGAGCTGATAGGCGATATCCTGGACATTGCACGTATCGAATCAGGGCATCTGAGCCTGGCACCCGAACGGGTCAATCTCAGGGCCATGCTGCAATCGGTCATACGGGTTTTCGAAGGCATAGCCCGGCAGAAGAACCTGGATTTGTCGCTGCAGTTCGACCCAGTCGAAGGCAACCCGGACGTCCTGATAGACCCCTTGCGATTCAAACAGGTGCTCTCGAACCTGATCAGCAATGCCCTCAAATTTACCGAAGAGGGTCAGGTCCAGATCAAGGCCCAACTGTCTCGAGTCGCCCGGGATGATGCCCTGCACATGCAACTGGAGGTCAGCGACACCGGCATCGGCATCAGTCCGGCAGACCTGCAGCGCCTGTTCGAGCCTTTTTCCCAAGTCGACAATACCGGCCGGATGGCGCGAACGGGTGCGGGGCTTGGCCTGGTGATCAGTCGCAACCTGTGTCAGATGATGGGCGGTAGTCTGCACATGAACAGCCAGCCGGGCATCGGTACCCAGGTCCAGGTTTCCCTGCAACTGACCACCCTGCCAAAGACAGCAGTCTGCGCGTCCCCTGAGCCTGTCATCGATACAGCCGCGGCCGCCCTGAGCGTTCTCGTCGTGGATGATCATCCGGCCAATCGGTTGTTGATGTCGCAACAACTGGAATACCTGGGTCATCACTACCATGTCGCCCATGATGGCGCGCAAGGGCTCAAGGCCTGGTGTGAAGGGGATTTCGATCTGGTCATTGCCGACTGCAACATGCCCATCATGAACGGTTACGAACTGGCCAGGTCGATTCGTCGCCATGAGGACGAACGAGCACTGCCGCGCTGCACCATCCTGGGGTTTACCGCCAATGCACAACCGGAGGAAAAACAACGCTGCCAGGAGGCCGGAATGGACGACTGCCTATTCAAACCCATCAGCCTGAGCGCCTTGAGCCGATGGATGAAAACGGTCAAATCCGCCAGCCGGCCAGGGGTTTTCAATGTGCAGAGCCTGCAGGCATTGACCGGTGGCAACCCCTTGTCAATCCGGCGCCTGTTGGAAGAACTGCTCAACAGCAATCGCTCGGACCGCCGGGAGTTGCTCGACGTCGCCCGCGGTGGGGACCGGCAGGCACTGACCGAAACGGCGCACAAAATAAAAGGCGTCGCCCGAATTGTGCAGGCGACCTCGCTGATTCAGCGATGCGAAGCACTGGAACACGCCTGCCATAAGGCTCAGGGGCCTGAGCCCATTGGCGAATACACCAAGGCCCTCGATCACGCCCTGATTGATCTTGAGCGAGCCCTGGAAATCGAGATCGCCAAGGCAAAATAATCCAGTGTTTACTATGCTGTTCGCTCAGCAGTGCGCACCAGGGGCGTTCTCAGTTGGTTTCCCCCGGCGCGGCAGGAAATTAGTTGGGAACGCCCCCTCACACTTGGAGTGACTGCAATGCCCAGCGCACCGCGTCCGCAACAACGCCGGTTTCCCTTGCACGTACACATCAGCGTGATGTTTACCTTGCTCTTGCTGCTGACCGGTGTGGTACTAGGGATTTTCAACTACCGCCAAACCACACAAATCATCCTGTCCAGCAGTGAAAAACTGTTCAACCGCATTGAGCAGGACGTACGCCTGGACTTGTATGACACCTATGAACCCATCCGCCACCTGCTGGGCCTGTTGGCCGATTACCCGGCGACACGTGAACCCCGGATAGCTCAGCGCCTGGCCCTGCTCGCACCCTTCAGCCAGGCGCTGCGGGACAACCCGAACCTGGCGTCGTTGTATCTGGCCGACAGCAATGGCGACTTCCTGATGGTCCGTCCCTTGCGCAGCGAAGCCCTGAAAACCGCGCTGAAAGCGCCGGCCAACGCCGCCTACCAGGTCTGGACCGTGGATCGGACAGAGACCGACGGCCAGGTTCGCGCCCAGTCGCTGTTCTACGACCAGGCCCTGGCGCTCATCGATCGCCAGGACATTGCCGACGAATCCTACGATCCACGCAACCGAGGCTGGTTTCGAAGCGCACTGGGCAGCACCGAGCAAATCACCACCGAACCCTACGTATTCTTCTCCACCCAAAACCTGGGCACCACTCTCGCCCGGCGCAGCGGTGAACAGGCAGTCATCGCTGCCGACCTGACCCTGGCGTCCCTGTCCCAGACCCTGGCCAAGCACAGGGTGACCGCCGGCACCGAAATCGTGCTGCTCGACCGCCAAGGCAATACGGTCGCCTACCCCGACAGTCAACGACTGATCACCGACACTCAGTCGGCACACCTGATCAAGGCACGCGAGCTCAGCCCGGCCATCGCCGCCGCACTCGACGACAACACTGACACCCCACGCCTGGAAGTCGGCGGACGCCAATGGATCGTTTCGCGCAGCCACATGCAGGAAGGCGGACCACAAGGCCTGGAACTGGCGTTGCTGGTCCCTGAAGATGAGTTGCTGGCCGATGCCTACCGCATGCGCTGGCAAGGCGCGCTGATCACCCTCGCCACCCTGCTGTTGTGCCTGCCCCTGGGCTGGTTGACCTCCAGGATTCTGGTCAAGCCCCTGCGCGCACTGGTGCAGGAGGCCGATGCCATTCGCAGCTTTGATTTCAACTACCCGGTGTCCCGTCGCTCTCCCGTGCTGGAGGTCGATCAGTTGGGCGTTTCGATGGCGCGAATGAAAGAGACCCTGGCAAGCTTCTTCGAAATCACCGCCAGCCTGCGCGCCGAAACCCGCTTCGCCCCTTTGCTGGAGCGGGTGTTGTTCGAGACGGTGAAGATCGGTCAGGCCCAGGCTGGCCTGATTTACCTGCGCGAGAACGATGACGAGCGGGTCAGGCCCTACGGGCTGGTTATCGATGGAACGCCTCGGGACCTTGCCGCTTTCGGGTTGCAAGGTCATGCGCTCAAGGCACAGGACAGCCCGCCATGGCTGCAGCAACTGGACGCCTCGGACAACCTCGTCACTTCACTGGGCTTCGAGCAGGCCGCCGATCTCAAGAGTGTCTTGCTGGCACTGGACGCTCCACGGGTTCACCTGATCGGTATCCGCCTGCGCAATCGTCATCAGGAAACCGTCGGGGTTCTGGTGTTGCTGATGACCGACAGCGGCACCGAAGCCGATCTGGAAAAACTGCAGCCGGACCGCATCGCCTTCCTGCAGGCCGTGTCCGGCGCCGCCACCGTGAGTATTGAAGGCCAGCGCCTGCAAGCCCGACAAAAACAGCTGCTCGATTCGTTCATTCAACTGCTGGCCGGAGCGATCGATGCCAAGAGCCCCTACACGGGCGGTCATTGCCAGCGGGTCCCAGCCTTGACACTGATGCTCGCCCAGGCCGCCGCTGCCAGCCAGGCGCCAGCGTTCCAGGCCTACCGACCCACGGAAGATGAGTGGGAAGCACTGCACATCGCCGCCTGGTTGCACGATTGCGGCAAGGTCACCACACCCGAATATGTGGTGGACAAAGCCACCAAACTGGAAACCCTGAACGATCGGATCCACGAGATCCGCACTCGCTTCGAGGTGCTCAAGCGCGACGCCTGGGTCGATTACTGGAAGGCCCTGGCAGCGGGTGGCGAGTCGTCGTCCCTGGCCCCGCAGCGCGACGCCATACTGGCCAGCCTCGATGACGACTTTGCCTTTGTCGCCCACTGCAACCTGGGCTCCGAGGCCATGGCCGACGCCGACCTGCAACGCTTGCAACGTATCGCCCAACGTCCGTGGACCCGGACTCTGGATGATCGCCTGGGGGTTTCCTGGGAAGAGAACCAGCGCCAGGCACGCACGCCAAAACCAACGCTTCCAGTCACTGAACAGTTGCTGATGGACAAGCCCGAGCACTTGGTGCAGAGGCACGAAGCCGAACTGATCCCGACGGACAACCCATGGGGCTTCCAGCTCGATGTGCCGCCCTGGAAATACAATCGCGGCGAGCTCTACAACCTCAGCATTACGCGGGGCACGCTGACGCGAGAGGAGCGCTATGTCATCAATCATCACATGGTGCAAACCATCCTGATGCTCAGCCAGTTGCCCTTCCCCAGCCATTTGGACAACGTGGCGGAGATCGCCGGCGGGCACCATGAAAAGATGGACGGTACGGGATATCCCAAGCGACTCAAGCGCGAGGAAATGAGTCTACCGGCACGCATGATGGCGATTGCGGACATTTTCGAAGCGCTGACGGCGGCCGACAGGCCTTACAAGAAAGCCAAGAAACTGAGTGAAGCCCTGGGCATCATGGCCACCATGTGCCGTGACGCCCACATCGATCCAGAGCTGTTCGGACTGTTCATCGATGAAAAAATCTACCTGAGCTACGCCAACCAGTTTCTCGACCCGCGCCAGATCGATGAAGTCGACCCGGACAGCCTGCTGGCCAAAGCGGGGTTGCAGGCATGAACGGTATTCCGGCAGGCGTTGCCGAGCAAAGCGAAACTGCGATCTTTCTCCTGACGCTTGAATCTCATGCGAAAGATCAAAAGATCGTCCGAACGCGGCCCGAGCCTTCGCCAATTCCTATAGGAAGCGGGTCAGCAGTCTGTCAGGCGCAGGAAAATATCAGCCAACTGCTCGATACCGGCCCGGTCATGCTCGGTAAAGCGCGCCAGTTTCGGACTGTCCAGATCGAGCACGCCAATCAGGCGCCCGCCCTTGACCAGCGGCACCACCAGTTCGCTGTTCGACGCGCTGTCGCAGGCGATATGACCGGCGAAGGCATGGACATCTTCGACGCGCTGGGTCTGGCGGGTCGCCGCTGCCGTACCGCACACGCCACGACCAAAGGGAATCCGCACACAGGCGATTTGCCCCTGGAATGGGCCGAGTACCAATTCTTCGTTGCGATTGAGGTAGAAGCCGGCCCAGTTCAAGTCGTCCAGCTGACTGAACAGGAAAGCCGAAAACTGCGCGGCGTTGGCGATGAAATCCCGCTCATCGGCCAGCAAGGACTCAAGCTGTGCCGCTAACAAGCCGTAGCCGTCGAGGCCTTCGCCCGTGCCTTTCAAATCGATCATGCCTTGTTCTCCAGAAGTTTGAGGCCCACCCAATACCGGGCAAACTGATAGGCGCAACGTCCGTTGCGGTTGCCGCGTCCGGTGGCCCAACGCACCGCTTGCACATCCAGCGCTTCATCGCGCTGCCAGGTTAGCCCGGCCTTGGCCGCCAGCTCGCCGATCCAGTGTTCCACCACGTTGAGGAAATGCTCCTGGGTAAACGGATAAAACGACAGCCACAAGCCGAAACGGTCAGACAACGCGATCTTGTCCTCCACGGCTTCGCTGGGGTGAAGCTCGCCGTCGACGCGCTTCCAGTTCTCATTGTCGCTTTCCTTTTCGGGCACCAGATGGCGACGGTTGGAGGTGGCATACAACAGCACATTGTCCGGCGCCTGCTCGAGGGATCCATCCAGCACGCTCTTAAGGACACGGTAATCGCCTTCACCGGACTCGAACGACAGGTCATCGCAAAACAGCACGAAGCGCTGCGCGAGTTTGGCAATTTGCTCGACCACTCGCGGCAGATCGGCCAGGTGATCGCGCTCAATCTCGATCAACCGCAGGCCATGCTGGGCATGTTCGGCCAGCAACGCGCGCACCAGGGACGACTTGCCAGTGCCACGCGAGCCCCACAGCAAGGCATGGTTGGCCGGCATGCCATCGATGAACTGCCGGGTGTTGCGACCCAACTGTTCAACCTGACGGTCCACACCGATCAGGTCCGACAGGCGCATGTCGAGGCTGACCTCAAGCGGCAACAGGTAACCACTGCGCCCGTCGCGCTGCCAGCGGGCGGCCAGTGTCCGGGTCCAGTCGATAGTGGGTCGGGGAGCGGGCAACAGGGGCTCTATACGGGCCAGCACCGCATCGGCGCGCTCAAGAAAAGCATTCAATCGAGAGTCCACGTCTTATCCTCGGACAGGTTCACAGTAATGATGGCGCTACAGCGACGAAACGCCGTATCCAATGGCGGGTCTATCCCACACAACATATACCGGTTGCACCGGTATTCAGAGATGATCAGCTATGCTTGAGCGGCGAAGGGAAACGTAGTGGTTCATCATTCCATGGACATCAGATTCACCCAACGGCTGTCCTACAAGCAGGCCCGGCTGACCGTTCTGGTGGGTTTCGCGCTGGGCACTTTGCTCAGCCTGATGCAGATCGGCATCGATTATGCCAGCGAAGACGCGTCTATCAACCGTGAAATCCTGTCGTTGCTGGAAATCAGCCACAATCCGGCTTCGCGCATCGCCTATAACATTGATGCCGAACTCGCCCAGGAGCTGGCCCTGGGCCTGTTGCGCTCACCGGCCATCATCGGCGCCGAGCTGATCGACAACAACAATACGGTGCTGGCCAGCGTCAAACGCCCCGAACTCCAAAGCAGTAACCGTTTTATCAGCGACTTTCTGTTCGGCGCGCGGCGGCAGTTCGAAGACCGTCTCTACCTGGACCATCTGCCCGCAGAGTCTTTGGGTGCGCTGCGACTGGACGTCGACACCTATGCATTCGGCAGCCGCTTCCTGCGCCGGGCCGAAGTGACGCTGCTCAACGGTTTTGCCCGCAGCCTGATCCTGACCGGTCTGCTCCTGGCGTTGTTTTATGTGATGCTGACCAAGCCCCTGGTGCGGGTCATCCGCGAACTGAGCAGCCGCGATCCCAGTAGCGGCGAGCAGAGTCGCCTGGAATGCCCCTCCGGCCACCAGCACGACGAGATCGGCGTACTGGTCTCGGTGGCCAATCAGCAGTTCGAAAATATCGCCACCGAGATTCAGCAGCGGCGCACGGCGGAAAATCGTCTCACCGATTATCTCGCGCAGTTGGAAAACATTGTCTCGGCCCGTACCGCCGAACTCAAAGCCATCAATGCCCGCCTCAGCCAGTCCAATGAGGAGTTGGAAGTGGCCCGGCGCACGGCCCTGGACATGGCAGAAGCCCGCTCCGTCTTTCTGGCCAACATGAGCCATGAGATCCGTACGCCGCTCAATGGCCTGTTGGGAATGATCGCGCTGTCACTGGATGGCCCCCTGACGGCCGAACAACAGCAACAGCTATCGATCGCCCATGACTCAGGCAAGGTATTGGTGGAATTGCTCAACGATATCCTCGACCTGTCGAAATTCGACGCCGGTCAACTGGAACTCGAACACATCCCGTTCGACCTTGGCTCCCTGGTCGAAGACACCGCCAACCTGCTTTCCCAGAACGCCGCCCCAAGCGTCGAACTGGCCTGCCTGATCGATCCGGCGTTCCCGACACAGGTATTGGGCGACCCGACCCGGGTGCGCCAGATCGTCAGCAACCTGTTGTCCAACGCACTGAAATTCACGCGCTTCGGCCGGGTCGATGTACGCTTGAGCCCACGTGAAGACGGTGTGCGGATCGAGATCTGTGACACCGGCATCGGCATCCCTCAAGAGGCTCAAGCGAGAATCCTCCAGCCGTTCACCCAAGCCGGTGTTGGTATTACCCGCCAGTTCGGTGGCACCGGGCTGGGCCTGGCGCTGACCTACAACCTCTGCGAAGCCATGCAGGGCCGATTGACGATCACCTCCGAAGCCGGTTTCGGCAGTCAGTTCTGCGCTGACCTGCCCCTGCCGTGCCATACCCCTGCGGCGCCCGCCGAGCCCTTGCGCGGTAATGTCGTTGCCATTACCGCCAGCAGCAGTGGACTGGCCGAGTTGCTCAACATGCTATTGCCCGGCTGGGGGCTGGACTACGAAAGACGTTCGGTGGATGACGGGTTGCTGGGCCTCAAGCCCGATATTCTGATTACCGACTGCCCGGAATGCCTGTTCAATATGCGTCCCACGTTCGACGCCCCGATCCTGCTGGTCACCGCCTATGGCAGTTTTCTGCCCAGTGAAGAAGCCGCCGCCCTCGCCCCCTTGTTACAACAGGCCCGCCCCCTGGCGCGCCAAGCCCTTTATCAGATCCTGCGTCGCGCCTTGCAAAGCGACGCCACCACCATCAATGATGCTCAAGTCGAAACCCTGGCGCCTTCCAAACGCGGGCGGGTCTTGCTGGTGGAAGACAACCCGGTCAATCAACTGGTGGCCAAGGGCATGCTGGTGAAGCTGGGCTGTGAAGTCATCGTCGCGGCCCATGGTGCCGAGGCCCTGGATCAGCTCGAACAGAGGGATTTCGACCTGGTCCTGATGGATTGCAACATGCCGGTCATGGACGGTTACGAAGCCAGTCGCCAGATCCGTCGCAGCGGGCGCTGGCCGGATCTGCCGATTGTTGCCCTGACGGCCAATGCCATGCCCGAGGAACGTGAGCGATGCAGGGCTGCCGGCATGAACGATTACCTGTCCAAGCCGTTCCGCCGCGAAGAACTGGCGGCGTTGCTGGATCAATGGGCGCCCACTACGCCAGCGCTTTGATCTGCCCCAACAGATGATCGAGACCGTCTCGCAACTCCCCCAGGCGGTCAAGGTCAATCCCGCTATCGCATAACAGGCGAGCCTTGAGCGGACCGACCTGCTCACGCAACGCCCAACCAGCTTGCGTCAGGCTCAAATGCACCTCCCGCTCATCGCGGACCGAACGCTGGCGCTGAACCAGGCTCAGTTGTTCCAGGCGTTTGAGCAACGGCGTCAACGTGCCCGAATCCAGCAGCAGACGCTCGCCCAAGGCCTTGACCGTGGGTTGTTCCGGCGCATTCTCCTGCCACTCCCACAGCACCAGCATTGCCAGGTATTGCGGATAGGTCAGGCCGAGCTGATCGAGCATCGGCTTGTAGCCGCGGATGACCGCCCGCGACGCAGCGTACAGCTTGAAGCACAATTGGCTGTCGAGCTTCAGCGAATCGACTGACAGATCATTCATTTGAGCAAGGCTTCGATCTCACCGGTCAGGTCCTGGGGCTTGGTGGTCGGTGCAAAACGCTTGACCACCTGACCGTCCTTGCCAATCAGGAACTTGGTGAAATTCCACTTGATGCCTTTGGACCCCAGTACACCGGGCGCACGCTGCTTGAGCTGGACAAACAGCGGATGGGCATTGGCACCGTTGACATCGATTTTCTTGAACAGCGGAAAACTCACACCGAAGTTCAGCTCGCAGAACTCGGAGATCGCCCCCTCGTTGCCCGGCTCCTGCTTGCCAAACTGGTTGCAGGGAAAGCCCACCACCACCAGGCCCTGGTCCTTATAGGTTTGCCAGAGCGCTTCGAGCCCTTTGTACTGCGGGGTGAAGCCGCACTGGCTGGCGGTGTTGACCACCAACACAGCCTTGCCAGCGAAATCGGCGAGGGTCTTTTGCTCACCCTTGATAGTGGTGCATGGGATGCTCAGCAGGTTGTCGCTCATGGCAAGGCTCCAGGTGGAAAGAAGAGGTTCCTGAAGATAGCGAGCAATTAAATTGCATGCAATTTAATTATCAAGAAATACCCGTATCACAGACTGTGGGAGCAAGGCTTGCCCGCGATGAAGGCGACACGGTCTTTCAGAGATCGAGGTGCCTGTTGCGCGAGCAAGCTTTGCTGCCACAGAGTTACCCTCGGGGCACCATATCCAGGCACACCGAGTTGATGCAGTAACGCAGCCCCGTAGGTGGCGGGCCGTCGGGGAAGACGTGGCCCAGGTGTGCATCACACTTGGCGCAGACCACTTCAGTGCGGATCATGCCGTGGCTGACATCGCGCACTTCCACCACCGCGCTGCCTTCGAGCGGCGCGTAGAAACTTGGCCAGCCGCAGCCGGAATCGAATTTGGTCTGCGAATCGAACAGCGGCTCGTTGCAGCAGATGCAGTGGTAAACGCCGTCAGTCTTGGTGTCGTTGTACTTACCGGAAAATGGCCGTTCGGTGCCCTTCAGCCGACAGACGTTGTACTGCTCCGGGTCGAGCATGGCGCGCCATTCTTCAAGGGTTTTCTGCAACTTTTCCATCGTCCTACCTCGGCAATTGAAAAAGCCCGATCCGACGCTTTTCCACAGATCGGGCGGCACGTATGATTGCGCCTCGTCAGGCGCCAGTCTGGCAGCCACGTCATGCGTATTCAAACGGATTGTCACGCATGTACCGCGTCAAGCCTGAGCACAGACGCAGGATCCCCAGTACGGTAGTTCACTCGCCGCCTGGATCGTTCATTTTCGGGAACACATCGCCATGCAGGTCAGCAAATCGAACAAGCTCGCCAACGTCTGCTATGACATTCGCGGCCCAGTGCTCAAGCACGCCAAGCGCCTGGAAGAGGAAGGCCATCGCATCCTCAAGCTGAACATCGGCAACCCGGCACCCTTTGGTTTCGAAGCGCCCGATGAAATCCTCCAGGACGTCATCCGCAACCTGCCGACCGCCCAGGGCTACAGCGACTCCAAAGGCCTGTTCAGCGCCCGCAAGGCCGTGATGCAGTACTACCAGCAAAAACAGGTCGAAGGTGTCGGTATCGAAGACATCTACCTGGGTAACGGCGTGTCCGAACTGATCGTAATGTCGATGCAAGCCTTGCTCAACAACGGCGACGAAGTGCTGGTGCCAGCCCCGGACTACCCATTGTGGACCGCCGCCGTGAGCCTGTCAGGCGGTAACCCGGTGCATTACCTGTGCGACGAACAGGCCAACTGGTTCCCGGACCTGGCGGACATCAAGGCCAAGATCACCCCGAACACCAAGGCACTGGTGATCATCAACCCGAACAATCCGACCGGCGCGGTGTACTCCAGGGAAGTCTTGCTGGGCATGCTGGAACTGGCTCGCCAGCACAACCTGGTGGTGTTTTCCGACGAGATCTACGACAAGATCCTGTACGACGATGCCGTGCACGTCTGCACCGCGTCCCTGGCTCCAGACCTGCTGTGCCTGACCTTCAACGGCTTGTCCAAATCCTACCGGGTGGCAGGTTTCCGCTCCGGCTGGATCGCCATCTCCGGCCCCAAGCATCACGCCCAGAGCTACATCGAGGGCATCGACATGCTGGCCAACATGCGTCTGTGTGCCAACGTACCGAGCCAGCATGCGATCCAGACAGCGCTGGGCGGCTACCAGAGCATCAATGACCTGGTCCTGCCACAGGGCCGGTTGCTGGAACAGCGCAACCGCACCTGGGAACTGCTCAACGACATTCCTGGCGTCAGTTGCGTCAAGCCGATGGGTGCGTTGTACGCCTTCCCACGGATCGACCCAAAGGTCTGCCCGATCCACAACGATGAAAAATTCGTACTCGACCTGTTGCTGTCCGAAAAGCTGCTGGTGGTCCAGGGCACGGCGTTCAACTGGCCGTGGCCGGATCACTTCCGCGTCGTGACCCTGCCTCGGGTCGACGACCTGGACCAGGCCATTGGCCGCATCGGCAATTTCCTCAAATCCTACCGCCAGTAAACCAAATGACGTGCGAGGGCCTCGCCTCGCACGCTGTTTGATTCAGCAACATATCCGTTTCGCCAACTTGAACAGGCCTTCTACACTGAAGCCTCGGCAGGCAGTGCGCAGCGCAACTCAACGTTCACGGGGTACCGACGCCCTATTTTTTTTCCACGGCCACTTTCAGAAAAGTCTTTCAATCATTTAGGACGCCTGTAGGACACAGTTTGAAATAGTCGGCGTGTTGAATAGCCTGCGGCGGCACCTTATATACCCCGCATAACGCTACATCTTTAGCATGAGGAGATTTCCACAACCATGATGCGCATCCTGCTGTTTTTGGCCACTAACCTGGCGGTCGTGCTGATTGCCAGCATCACCCTGAGCCTTTTCGGCTTCAACGGGTTCATGGCGGCCAACGGGGTTGACCTCAACCTCAGTCAGCTGCTGATCTTCTGTGCGGTGTTCGGTTTCGCCGGTTCCCTGTTCTCGCTGTTCATCTCCAAATGGATGGCGAAGATGAGCACCAGCACGCAGATCATCACTCAGCCGCGCACTCGCCACGAACAATGGCTGCTGCAAACCGTCGAGCAGCTATCCCGCGAAGCTGGCATCAAGATGCCGGAAGTGGGCATCTTCCCAGCCTACGAGGCCAACGCCTTCGCCACCGGCTGGAACAAGAACGATGCATTGGTCGCTGTCAGCCAGGGCCTGCTCGAACGGTTTTCGCCGGATGAAGTCAAGGCCGTGCTGGCCCATGAGATCGGCCACGTCGCCAACGGCGACATGGTGACCCTGGCGCTGATCCAGGGTGTGGTGAACACCTTCGTCATGTTTTTTGCCCGCATCATCGGCAACTTCGTCGACAAGGTGATCTTCAAGAATGAAGAGGGCCAGGGCATCGCCTACTACGTGGCGACCATTTTCGCCGAGCTGGTATTGGGCATCCTCGCCAGCGCCATCGTCATGTGGTTCTCGCGCAAACGTGAGTTCCGCGCAGATGACGCCGGCGCACGCCTGGCGGGCACCAGTGCCATGATCGGCGCCCTGCAACGCCTGCGTGCCGAGCAAGGTTTGCCCGTACACATGCCCGACACCCTGAATGCCTTTGGCATCAACGGTGGTATCAAGCAGGGCCTGGCTCGCATGTTCATGAGCCATCCGCCACTGGAAGAGCGTATCGACGCACTGCGTCGTCGCGGCTGACAGGCTCAAGCTTCAAGAGAAAGCCCGCAGCAATGCGGGCTTTTTTTGTCTGCCTGATTTATGAATTACCTGATCTGGCCCCATCGCGGGCAAGCCTTGCTCCCATAGGGGCAATGTGAGCGAGCCTGCTCGCGATAAAGTCAGCGGACACGCCACATCAACGACTGGAAACCCGATACACCCGCTCATCCAGCCTTTTGACTCCAGCCTGCAAGAACTTCCAGCTTTCGCCCAGCACATCCTGCTCCTGCAAGACCTCCAGCCGCCAGACCTCGCCCAACAGCCGCTGCACTTCGTCATCCCCTACGGAAAACGGCGGGCCGGGCATTTCATCCTGGTTGTAATCCAGGGTAATCAACAGTCCAACACACTCCGGCAAGATCTTCTGCAAATGGGTCGCGTACCGCTCTCGCATCGCCACAGGCAAAGCGATCAATGCGGCGCGGTCGTACAGCGCCGCGCAACCAGCCACATCCCCAGCGCCCAAGGCAAAAAAATCACCGCAGCGGATTTCGATATCCCCGGCACGAAACACCTTGAACGCACCCTCTTCACTCACGCTCGGCTCAAGCTGATGCTCAAGAAAGAAATCCTCTGCGGCTTTTTCCGACAGCTCCACCCCCAGTACCGAATACCCCTGCTGGGCGAGCCACAAGAGGTCGAGCGTTTTCCCGCATAGGGGTACCAGCACCCGACTGCCCTGCTCTACCCCCAGTTGCGGCCAGAAACATTGCAGATAGGGGTTCACTTCTGGCAAATGAAAGCCAATCTGATTGGTTGACCAGCGCTTGTGCCAAAACTCGGGCTCCATGACTCACTCCAAAAAAACCGATTAAAACGGGCTAAAACTTATATTAGATTTAGATCATAGACCTGACAGAAGATGGCGACATCTTAACGCTCAGGAGTCCGTTCATGCTGCCCAGCCTGTTTATCTCCCATGGCTCACCGATGCTCGCCCTGGAACCTGGAGACAGCGGTCCGGCACTGGCTCGCCTCGCCGCGCAACTGCCCACACCCAAAGCCATCATCATCGTGTCCGCGCACTGGGAAAGCAGTGAGCTGTTGGTCAGCGCCAATCCGCATCCACGTACCTGGCATGACTTCGGCGGCTTCCCGCCAGCTCTGTACGAGGTGCAATATCCGGCGCCGGGCGATCCGCAACTGGCAGTGCAAGTGGCGGACCTGCTCAACGCCGCGCACCTGCCGGCACGCCTCGACACAGAGCGACCATCCGATCATGGCGTGTGGGTGCCGTTGTCTTTGATGTACCCCGAGGCCGACATCCCAGTGGTGCAGGTTTCCCTGCCCAGCCGCCAGGGGCCGGTGTTGCAGACCCAGGTCGGCCAGGCCCTGGCGAACCTACGCCAACAGGGTGTCCTGCTGATCGGCTCAGGCAGCATCACCCATAACCTGCGCGACCTGGACTGGAACGCCGGCCCCGACAGCATTGAGCCCTGGGCCAAGGCGTTTCGCGATTGGATGGTTGAGAAGCTGGAGGCCGACGATGAGGCCGCGCTGCATGATTACCGTCGCCAGGCGCCGAACGCCGTGCGCAGCCATCCCAGTGATGAGCATCTGCTGCCGTTGTATTTCGCCCGGGGTGCGGGGGGTCAATTCAGCGTTGCCCACCAGGGGTTCACCATGGGGGCCTTGGGGATGGACATTTATCGGTTTGACTGACCTTTAAACCGAGTCGTCTTCAATCGCGAGCAGGCTCGCTCCCACAATGGACCTGCATTTGCCCATACCACTGTGGGAGCGAGCCTGCTCGCGATTGGGCTCCCCATGCTCTCCCTGAAAAACACCAAACGTCAGGCATAAAAAATCCCCGAACCAGTCGGGGATTTTTATGTTCGATCAATCAGCCCGAGAGCGGATCAATCTTCGCGATAGCGACGCAGTTTGAGCTGCTTGCCGGCGACACGAGTGTCCTTCAGTTTGGTCAGCAACTTCTCCAGACCATCTTCCGGCAGCTCTACCAGGCTGAAGCTGTCACGTACCTGGATGCGACCGATGGCCTCACGGGCCAGGCCGCCTTCGTTGAGGATGGCGCCCAGCAGGTTCTTGGCCGCGATGCCGTCACGAGCACCCAGCGCAGTACGGCAACGTGCACGGCCTTCGGCCAGCGGGATCGGTGCGCGACGCTCGCGATCACCACGGTCCGGACGATCACCGCTACGCTCTGGACGGTCGCCACGCGGTGCGTTGTTCGGCACCAGTGGACGTTCCTTCTCGATCGCAGCCAGGGTCAGCGCCTGGCCATTGGTGGCCTTGCGCAGCAGAGCAGCGGCCAGGGCACGGGGGGTGCAACCGATGTCGGCGGTCAGGCGATCAAGCAGATCACCGTGGGTCGATTCGGCGTCAGCCACCAGTGGCGACAGGCTGTTGGTGAGTTTCTTGATGCGGGCATCGAGAACTGCCTGGGCGTCCGGCAGGCGAACTTCAGCGACCTTCTGACCGGTTACACGCTCAATCACTTGCAGCATGCGGCGCTCACGCGGGGTGACCAGCAGCAGTGCACGACCTTCGCGACCGGCACGGCCTGTACGGCCGATACGGTGAACGTAGGATTCCGGATCGTACGGCATGTCCACGTTGAACACGTGGGTGATGCGCGGAACGTCCAGGCCACGGGCGGCAACGTCGGTCGCCACAACGATGTCCAGACGGCCATCCTTGAGGGAGTCGATCACGCGCTCGCGCTGGTTCTGGGCAATGTCACCGTTCAGCGCAGCGGCTTTGTAGCCTTTGGCTTCCAGGGCACTGGCCAGGTCCAGGGTCGCTTGCTTGGTACGGACGAACATGATCAGGGCGTCGAAATCCTCGACTTCCAGCAGGCTCAGTACGGCCGAGGTCTTCTGGTCGGCGTGAACCAGCAGGTGAGCCTGCTCGATCGCGGTGACGGTCTGGGTCTTGGTCTGGATCTTTACGTGTTGCGGATCGCGCAGGTGACGCTCGGCAATGGCGCGGATCGACTGCGGCAGTGTGGCCGAGAACAATACCGTCTGACGGGTCGCTGGCAGGGCCTTGAAGATGACTTCCAGGTCATCCATGAAACCCAGCTTGAGCATTTCGTCGGCTTCATCGAGAACCAGGTGGTTCACGGTGGCCAGTACTTTTTCGTCACGACGCAGGTGGTCGCACAGACGCCCCGGAGTGGCGACAACGATTTGCGCGCCGTTACGGATGGCTTTCAATTGCGGGCCCATCGGAGCGCCGCCGTAAACAGCCACGACGGTTACACCAGGCATCTGCTTGGAGTAAGTTTCAAAAGCGGTGGCTACTTGCAGCGCCAACTCACGAGTTGGCGCCAGGATCAGGGCTTGCGGTTCGCGCTTAGCAGGATCGATGCGATGCAGGATCGGCAGGGCGAACGCGGCGGTTTTACCCGTACCGGTTTGCGCCTGACCAATCATGTCGTGACCGGCCATGATGATCGGGATCGATTGCTGCTGAATAGCCGAAGGTTCTTCGTAGCCGGTCGCAATGACGGCTGCAAGAATGTTCGGATTAAGATTAAAAGCGACGAAGCCGCCGGTTTCCTGGGTCATGGGTCTGCCTCTAAGTGCATCCGCAAAGACCCATGCTCCAAAGCTGCGCATGCCGTGTTGAGACTCAAGAGTCGCCCTGGCTGCTTTGTCGGCGGGGATTTGCGAAAACGAATGAATGAAAAGAACGTCGCGGAAGCATCCGTTGTGCGGACATGCAGCCGAAGCTGGCTTCGGGAAATTGCGCTACCTTGACGCGGCCCGGCTAAAGGCCGGCGCGCACTATACCGGAATTCGCCAAAAAAGGGAGATTTTTTATTGCCAGAACCCGGTCATGGGCCTCGCTGTCGCAGGCCCTGGGGTTCACGGTACAACCGTTTGTTTTGCACCGGCACGGCGTTGCGGGGGCGGGGTGCTAAAACGGTTCATCATTACCTGTGGGAGCAAAGCTTGCTCGCGATGCAAACACTGCGCACTTGCGCAAGCACTGAGCTGTGTTTATCGCGAGCAAGCTTTGCTCCCACAGGGGGGCGTCACACCTTGGACGAGTGTCAAGTCGCCGGGCGAATGGCCTTGATCAACGACTGCAATGAATAGCCCAGTCGTGGCGCCAGCCCTTCGGCCCGGGCGACCAGTCCTTGCATGTCCGGTTCCTGGTCCAGATCCGCCGGCACGATCAGGATGACATTGCCCTCCTTCACCGGCAGCTCCCAGTAATGCCGGTGGTACAGGCCCCGCAGCAGCGCCGCGCCCAATGGCTTGCCATCGTCGGTGGCCCATTGGTTGATCACCAGCCAGCCGCCCGGGTTGAGGCGTTTCTGGCAGTTTTCCAGAAAACGCCAGGCCAGATGCCCGACGCCGGGACCGACGTCAGTGTAGAGGTCGACGAAGATCAGGTCCGCAGGCTCGGCGGTTTCAAGCAACTCCAGGGCATCGCCGACGCGGATGTACAGCCGCGGATCGTCGTCCAGCCCCAGGTATTGGATGGCCAGGCGCGGTACATCGGGACGCAGTTCGATGGCTTCGACATCTTCCAGCGGCAGAAACTTGAGGCAGGCCTGGGTCAGCGTCCCGGCGCCCAGCCCAAGAAACAGCGCGCTTTCCGGCTGCTCGTGGCACAACGCGCCAATCAACATGGCGCGGGTGTAATCATATTCGAGCCAGCTCGGGTCGGCCGTGAACACGCAGCTCTGTTCGATGGCGTCGCCAAACTCCAGAAAACGGTAGTCCGCCACTTCAAGAACCCGGATAACACCGAACTCGTCGTGCACTTCGGCGAGCAAATGCTCGACGCGCTCCTCTGTCATTTCATCTCCTGTGGCTACGCAGACCCTGAACGCAACCGGGGGCAAAAGCGCGATTGTCCGCGAAGCGACGCAAACAGGTCACGCACTAATTTGCTGATAACATGGCAGCCCGAGCGTACACCACCTAGAGATCATGATGAGCCAACCCTGGAGCCCTGACAGCTGGCGCGCCCTGCCGATCCAGCAGCAACCCCGATACCCCGACGCGGCGCATTTGCTGCACGTCGAGCAGACCCTGGCCAGTTATCCGCCGCTGGTGTTTGCCGGTGAAGCGCGGGAGTTGCGCCGTCAGTTCGCCGAAGTCACCCAGGGGCGGGCCTTCCTGCTGCAAGGCGGCGACTGCGCCGAAAGTTTCGCCGAGTTCTCGGCGGCGAAGATCCGCGACACCTTCAAGGTGTTGCTGCAAATGGCCATCGTCATGACCTTTGCCGCCGGTTGCCCGGTGGTCAAGGTCGGTCGCATGGCCGGGCAGTTCGCCAAGCCGCGCTCGGCCAACGATGAAACCATCGACGGTGTGACCCTGCCAGCCTACCGGGGCGACATCGTCAACGGCATCGCCTTCGACGAAAAAAGCCGCGTACCAGACCCGGAGCGGCTGTTGCAGTCCTACCACCAGTCCACGGCCACCTTGAACCTGCTGCGGGCCTTCGCCCAGGGCGGATTCGCCGACCTGCATCAGGTGCACAAGTGGAACCTGGACTTCATCGCCAACTCGGCCCTGGCTGAGAAGTACAGCCACCTGGCCGACCGTATCGACGAAACCCTGGCCTTCATGCGCGCCTGCGGCATGGACAGCTCGCCGCAATTGCGCGAAACCAGTTTTTTCACCGCCCACGAAGCGCTGTTGCTCAATTACGAAGAAGCGTTCGTGCGCCGCGACAGCCTGACCAACGACTACTACGACTGCTCGGCCCACATGCTGTGGATCGGCGACCGCACCCGTCAGCTGGACGGCGCCCATGTCGAATTCCTGCGCGGGGTAAACAACCCGATCGGGGTCAAGGTCGGCCCGAGCATGAATCCTGATGATCTGATCCGCCTGATCGACGTGCTCAACCCGGACAATGATCCGGGCCGGTTGAACCTGATCGCGCGAATGGGCGCGAACAAAGTCGGCGATCACCTGCCGCAGCTATTGCGCGCCGTACAGCGCGAAGGCAAGCAGGTGCTGTGGAGTTCAGACCCGATGCACGGCAACACCATCAAGGCCAGCAGCGGTTACAAGACCCGGGATTTCGCGCAGATCCTCGGCGAAGTGAAGCAGTTCTTCCAGGTTCACGAAGCCGAAGGCACTTATGCCGGCGGGATTCACATCGAAATGACCGGACAGAACGTCACCGAGTGCATTGGCGGTGCACGACCGATAACCGAGGACGGGCTGTCGGACCGTTACCACACTCATTGCGACCCGCGGATGAATGCCGATCAGTCGCTGGAACTGGCGTTTTTGATTGCCGAGACGTTGAAGCAGGTGAGGCGCTGAGTCAGTCAGTCATTCGTCGCTTGTAGGATGGCTATCGCGAGCAGGCTCGCTCCCACATTGACCGCGCCGTACACAAATACTGTGTCCAGCAAAGATCAACTGTGGGAGCGAGCCTGCTCGCGATGGGGCCAGTTCAGTCTCCACCCGTCTCAGCCAGCGCCCCCGCCAACCGAACCCCGCCCACCCGAGCGCAATTAAGCTGGACCCGCGCCAATCCCAGCCAGTCAGCCAAACGTCGCAGATTCAACGCCAGGGCCTGCAGCCCCTCCTCGTCCAGCCCCGGCTCTTCCTCGTGCACGGCATGCACCGCCAATCGACCCAAAGCCCGTTCCGCCCGCAGGTCGACCCGCGCCGCAATGCGTTCGTTGTGCAGGAATGGCAACACGTAATAGCCATACACCCGCTTGTGCGCCGGGGTATAAATCTCCAGTCGATAACGGAAGTCGAACAGCCGCTCGGTACGGCTGCGCTCCCAGACCAAGGAATCGAACGGCGACAACAACGCACTGACTGCCACCTTGCGCGGGATTTTCACGGTGGGTGAGCACCAGGCCGGTTGCTTCCAGCCTTGCACCTGGCAGCGCACCAGTTCACCGGCTTCCTCCAACTCGGCCAGTCGCCCACGGCTATCGGCCGGATCGAGACGAAAATAGTCGCGCAAATCTTTCTCGGTGCCCACGCCCAAGGCTTGGGCTGCATGCAGCAGCAAGGCGCGCTGGGCCTGGGGCTCGTCCGGCAGCGGTTGTTGCAGGACCGATGCCGGCAATACCCGCTCCGGCAAGTCGTAAAGCCGCTCGAAGCCCCGCCGACCTGCCACCGTCACCTCGCCCGCCGCGAACAGCCATTCCAGCGCAAGTTTCTCGGCGCTCCAGTCCCACCAGGGACCGGCCTTTTCCTGGCGCGTGGACAAGCTGCCCGCCCCCACGGCGCCTTGCTCACGGACCGAAGCCAGTACGCGACGGATGACATCCTGGCGCTCCTGACCGAACTGCGCCAACTGTCGATAAATGCCCTCTCCGCGGGACGCACGCTCCATGCGCCAGCGCATCAGCGGATACATCGCCATCGGCAGCAGCGACGCTTCATGGCCCCAGTATTCGAACAGCGTACGACGTCGGCCCTGGCTCCAGGCTGCCTGGTCGAGCAAATCGGGGGTGTAGTGACCGAGACGGGAGAACAGCGGAAGGTAGTGCGAACGCACCAATGCATTGACTGAGTCGATCTGCAGGACGCCAAGGCGTTCAATCAGGCGGTTAACGCGCGCCGGTTGCACCGAAGCTGACGTTGGCCGCCCGTCGAATCCTTGGGCGGCCAGCGCCAGACGCCGGGCCTGTTTGAGGGTAAAGGACAGAGTCGCGGGCATGAAGATCTCCTTGTCTGCTCGCAACCTACCTCACCATTAAGCGGTTTGTGTAGGGAAGGATGACTCATTTGTGCATCGGGTCATCCCAGAATGGCCGAACCACTTCCTTTTCGACGTCGGCACGGCTGACGCCGATGTCCTTGAGCGCCTCATCGCTCATTCCGGCAAGCAGTTCGCGTTCGTGGTGCAATTCGTACCAGCGGCTAAACTTGTGCAGCAGAGCGCTGATCGAAAAGCCATGGGATGAGAGTTTTCCTATCAGTAGATAACCTTTTTGACCTTTCATCGTGATGTCCTCCGTTGGGGATGGCCCAAGTCTCGCGCCAACGCTAAGATCAATCCAACGAATGTTTCTTATGCAATACATCTCGGAGATTGATCAATTGTCGAGTTACCCGAGCATCGATACGGAAGTGCTGCGTACCTTTGTCGCCATCGCTGACCAGGGCGGTTTCACTCGCGCCGGGGAGCTGGTCAATCGCACCCAGTCCGCCGTCAGCATGCAGATGAAGCGGCTGGAAGAAGATGTATTGCAGCGCCGGCTGTTCGAGCGTGATGGACGCCAGGTCAAGCTCACCGCCGAAGGCCAGGTGTTGCTGGGCTACGCCCGGCGGATCCTCAAGCTGCACAGCGAGGTGTTCAACACCCTGCGTGAACCGCACATGGTCGGCACGGTGCGCATCGGCACCCCGGACGATTATGTGATGCGTTTTTTGCCGGGGATCCTGCAGCGCTTCGCCCAGTTCTATCCCTTGATCGAAATTGAAGTGCACTGCGAGTCGTCCAAGCAGTTGCTGCTGCGCCAGGATCTGGACCTGTCCATCGTCACCCGCAAACCGGGGGACGAAATCGGCCAGCTATTGCGCAAGGAGCGCTTTGTCTGGGCCGAAGCGGCGTGCTTCAGCGTGCATGAGCAAACACCGCTGCCGTTGGCGATGTTCAACAGTGATTGCTTCTGCCGGCAATGGGCCTGCAATGCACTGGATGCCATGGGCCGCGATTATCGCGTGGCGTACAACAGCTCCAGCCTGTCGGCGCTCATGGCGGTGGTCGGCGCGGGCCTGGCGATCACCGCGCAACTGGAAAGCCTGCTGACCCCGGACATGCGCGTGCTGGGCGAGGCGGAAAACCTGCCGGAGTTGCCCGAGGCCAGCATCATGCTGATCCGCAACCTTCATCATCCGTCGCCGATCACCGAGTGCCTGGCCGAGCACATCGTCGAAGGTTTCAAACTTTAAGGGCGAGCAAGATCGCGCACAGCACCAGGAAACCGCAGAACAGCCCGCGCAGCAGCCGCTCCGGCATGGCGTGGGCGACCTTTACCCCCCAACTGATACTGAGCAGGCCGCCAGCGGCCAGCGGCAGGCCGATCCACCAGTCCACTTGATGATGCACCGCATACGTGGCAAGGGTCACGCCGGTACTGGGCAAGGCCAGCGAGAGGGACAATCCCTGGGCGACCACCTGACTGGTGCCGAACAGGCTGGTCAGGAATGGCGTCGCGACGACCGCCCCGCCGACACCGAACAACCCGCCCATGGTCCCCGACGCCGCCCCCAGCACGGCGAGCCACGGCCAGCCATACCGCATCTGCGCCGAAGCCGGTGCGCTGGCGGCGAACAGGCGGATCAGGTTGTAGGCCGCCAGGACGATCATGAAGGCCACGAAGCCGATTCGCATGCTTTGCGCATCGATGCCCACGGCCCAGATCGAGCCAAGCCAGGCAAAGCAAAAACCCATGGAGGCCAGTGGCAGTACATGACGCATTTCAATGCGATTGCGCTGGTGGTAGCGCCACAAGGCGAGCATCACGTTTGGAACGACCATCACCAAGGCCGTCCCCTGGGCAATCTGCTGGTCGAGTCCGAACAACACACCCAGCACCGGAATGGCAATCAACCCGCCACCAATCCCGAACAATCCCCCCAAAGTGCCTAATGCGGCACCGAACGCCAGATACATCACACCTTCGATCACAACCGATTCCCCCTTAATCAGGGCGCTTATCCTACGCAGTCGGCGCCTACGGGGGAACGCAACATCTGATCAGCACGTTAGAATTATCTGGCGCATTAAAGGTTCGCCCGCTAGATTCGTAACGATCATTGAATGAAGGTTCTGCCATGAGTACCCAGCGCGACACCCCCGAACCCTGCGAAGCCCTGTTGCTCGACAATCAGGTGTGCTTCGCCCTGCACTCCACGTCGCTGCTGATGACCAAAGTCTACAAGCCGCTGCTGCAAGCCCTGGGCCTGACGTATCCGCAGTACCTGGCGATGATGGTGTTGTGGGAAAAGGACGGCCTGACTGTCGGTGAAATCAGCAACCGCTTGCTCACCGATCCGGGTTCACTGACCCCATTGCTCAAGCGCCTGGAGGCCGAGGGTTTACTGAGCCGCACCCGCAGCCGTGAAGATGAACGGGTGGTCATCGTAGAGCTCACCGAGCAAGGCCGTGCCTTGCGGGAAAAGGCTCTCGACATTCCCCAGTGCATTCTCGGCGCCAGTGGCCAGACCCTGGAGCAGTTGAAGAAACTGCAGCTTGACCTGCAAGAGCTGCGCGGGCATTTGCAAGACAGCCTCTGAAACACAGCCTGTCCAGCAGCACCGTCAACTGCCCCAACGCTATCGCGAGCAGGCTCGCTCCCACAACGATCTGTGTTGGACACAAAAAGTGCGTCCACCAAAGATCAAAATGTGGGAGCGAGCCTGCTCGCGATGGCGACAGTCCGATCACCTCCTGACCCCTTCGTCCCTCCCGGGAAAAATTTTAATCTGATGAAAACGCTCTAGCTCAAGGGATCCACGCCGTTTTAGCGGGTGAAACTCCATGCACTTCGAAAATTTATATTGCGCGCAAAATATTAGCGCTATACATTTGCCTCACACCTACTTAGCGCGCAAATATTTAGCGCTTCAACAACAACTCAGAAGCGAGGCTCTCACCATGCAAACTCTCTACACCGCAATCGCAACTTCCACCGGCGGCCGTGATGGTCGGGCAATCTCCAGCGACAACATCCTCGACGTCAAACTCGCCACCCCCAAAGAACTCGGCGGCGCAGGCGGCGCGGCAACCAACCCGGAACAGCTGTTCGCCGCCGGGTACTCGGCCTGCTTCATCGGCGCCTTGAAATTCGTCGCAAGCCAAAGCAAGCGCAAAATTGCGGACGACGCCTCGATCACCGCCCATGTCGGCATCGGCCAGATTCCCGGTGGTTTCGGCCTCGACATCGACCTGCACATCAGCTTGCCCGGTCTGGACCAGGCCGATGCACAGAGCTTGGTGGAAGCAGCTCACCAGGTCTGCCCGTACTCCAACGCCACCCGCGGCAACGTCGATGTGCGCCTGCACGTCACCGTTTAACCAACCTCTTACGGCCTGTATTTAAGGAGATGCACATGAACACCTTCAGCAAAGCCTTGACCGGCACCCTTCTGGCACTGAGCGTCGGCAACGCTTTGGCCGACGGCATCGTCGAACACAACACCCAGGCGTTTCTCGATGCGCTGAATGCCGGCACCGGCAAGCCATTGGAACAACTGTCGCCCAAGGACGCCCGCGCGGTACTGGTCGGCGCCCAGGCAGGGGTGAAACTGAGCTTGCCCAAGGCCGACGTCAGCGAGAAGACCATTGAGGTCGATGGCCAGCCAATCAGCCTGACCATCGTCCGGCCGGCCGGGGTCAAGGGTGAGTTGCCGGTGTTCATGTTCTTCCACGGCGGTGGTTGGGTACTGGGAGATTTCCCAACTCACGAACGGCTGGTTCGGGATCTGGTGGCCGGATCAGGTGCCGTCGCAGTGTTCGTCAACTACACGCCCTCACCCGAAGCGCACTATCCGGTGGCGATCAACCAGGCCTACGCCGCCACAAAATGGGTGGCCGAGAACGGCAAGCAAATCAATGTCGACGGCAAGCGCCTCGCGGTGGCGGGCAACAGCGTTGGCGGTAACATGGCCGCTGTCGTGGCACTGATGGCCAAGGACAAAGGTACCCCGGCGATCAAATTCCAGGCCTTGTTATGGCCGGTGACCGACGCCAGCTTCGAGACCGCATCCTACAACCAGTTCGCCGAAGGACACTTCCTCACCCGCAACATGATGAAGTGGTTTTGGGACAACTACACCACCGATGCCGGGCAACGTAACGAGATTTATGCCTCGCCGCTGCGGGCCACCCCTGCACAACTCAAGGGCCTGCCGCCAGCGCTGGTTCAGACCGCCGAGGCCGATGTGTTGCGCGATGAAGGTGAAGCCTACGCCCGCAAACTGGACGCTGCTGGCGTACCGGTCACGGCCGTTCGCTACAACGGCATGATTCACGATTATGGTTTGCTCAACGTAGTGAGCCAGGTCCCGGCGGTGCGCTCGGCGATTTTGCAGGTGTCTCAAGAACTGAAACAACATCTGAAGTGACTTGTGGCGAAACCCTGTGGGAGCAAGGCTTGCCCGCGATGAACACAGCGTGGTATCTCTGGAACCGGAGCGTCTGAATCGCGAGCAAGCTTTGCTCCCACACAAGCTTCGCCACCCGCTCCCTCTGTTCCCGGTGTCTAAACATGATCCAGCAGAAATAAAAAAGCCCGACTCAATGGTCGGGCTTTTTCATACACAAGACTTCGCTTATTTAGCGCGGCCTTTGTAGGAACCGCCTTCGCGGGTATCGATCTCGATCATGTCGCCGATTTCGATGAAGTCAGCGACCGACAGTTCGGTACCGTTCTTCAGTTTGGCAGGCTTCATGACCTTGCCGGAAGTGTCACCGCGAGCGGAACCTTCGGTGTAGTCAACCTGACGCACGATGGTGGTCGGCAGTTCTACGGATACCAGGCGCTCTTCGAAGAACACCGCTTCGCAGACGTCGGTCATGCCTTCTTCGATGAACGGCAGAACGCTTTCGATGTCTTCGGCGTTCAGCTCGTACATGGTGTAGTCAGTGGTGTCCATGAACGTGTAGGTGTCACCGCTGATGAAGGACAGGGTCGCTTCTTTGCGATCGAGGATCACATCGTCCAGTTTGTCATCGGCGCTGTAGACGATCTCGGTCTTGTAACCGGTCAGCAGGTTCTTCAGCTTGGTCTTCATGATCGCGCTGTTACGACCCGACTTGGTGAACTCAGCTTTCTGAACCAGCCAAGGATCGTTTTCGAGACGGATCACGGTCCCGGGTTTCAGTTCTTTACCAGTTTTCATTGCGAATATCCGAATTTGGATGGGATTTACAAAAATCTAGGCCGCGTATCATAGCCAATTTACATAAAACTTCACCAGCGCTGCGGCAAGATCGGGTCGCGAGGCCTGTTCCAGACACCATGCCTGGGCATGCTCGAGCAGTTCCTGTTGCTGTTGTTCGACCATTTTCCAGTGTTCGGCCATGCCCTGGCCAGCATTCCAGGATCGCCAGAGACCGCTGATCGCTGTTTGTGCCGGCTCCGAAAGACCGTGGGTGTACAGCCGGAGAAATGCCTCGAGTTTTTCCAGGTGGACGTCTTCTTCCTGCTGGTAGATATGCCAGAGCAGCGGTCGACCGGCCCATTGGGCGCGCACAAAGGAGTCCTCACCCCGCACGGCATTGAAATCGCAGCACCATAAGAGTTGATCATATTGATCCTGCCGGACGAACGGCAGCACCTGCACCGTCAGGGCGCCACGTTGATGTACCGCACCGGCCTTCAGGCCATCGATGCCAAGCCAGCGCTGGACATCGCCGAGCACCCGCCCTTCGGGAATCAACACATGATAGGCGTGGGGATCGGCCACCATGGCATCGAACCAACTGGCAAGCCCGGCGTTTTCGTAGGCAAACAGCGAGATCAGACGCGAGCCCGGCGTCCGATGGACTCCCAACGCCTCCAGAAAAATCCGTTGCGCCTGGGCATCCTGCTGAAACTGCCGACGCTGCTCCAGAAGGCCGGCTTCACGCAGCAGCCCCCCCGTTCCCTCCCGAAAGCCCGGAAAAAAGAAATACTTCTGCACGTGCTTGTATTTGACCGAGGGTAATCCGTGGCACCCGATGACCCAATCCTCCGCACTCAGGTAATCGAGGTTCATCCACAACGGCGTGGTCTGACGCTCGGCCATCGCGTCCATGTAGGCGCTCGGCAACTGGCAGGCAAACGCGGCGATCACCACATCGGCGGCTTCGGTGGACGGCCAGTGCTCAGGCCAATGGCACACTTGCACACCCTGTTGCCATTGCTCGCAAAGCGTAATGTCGATTTGCGGACACAATCGTTCGAAGGCTCGCAGGTCATCGACCCATAACCGCACCGCACATTGATGCTCGGCCACCAATTGCCGAGCCAGGCGCCAAGTGACGCCGATGTCGCCAAAGTTATCGACGACGGTGCAAAAAATATCCCAGCGCACGGTCATTCCCGACTCCCTGTGGCAAAGGCCCGATTGTCCCGCATTAAACCGATGATGCAGAAGAGCCGACGGCGATTAATCTTCATGCGACAATCGCCGCCTATCACGTGTCCATTGCCAGGAAGCAGCCATGTCCGATCACCCGCCAGCGCCACGCCTTACCGCCTTGCAATTGACCGTCAGCATTGCCCTGGGCCTGTGGCTGGGATTCCTCGCCATCGTGTTGACTGGTTGGCTGCTGTCCAGATTCCTGCTCAACGAACAACTGGCGCCAGTGGCCGCGGCCGTGCAGCAACTGAGGCAACCGCCGGCGGTGCAACCGGCCCCGGAACCGCCAACCCCCATGTTCGAGCAATACCAGCAAAATCTGCAACGCAACGAACAACGACAGGCCCTGGATCAAGCTCGCAGCGATCCTCGCAATCTGTCCAATCCCAAGTGTCAGTTCTGGCTGCAACAGGACCAGAATGCGCCCAGTGAAAAGAGCCGCGCCAACGTTCTGCAATTTTGCGATTGATCATGAACAAACAGATCGTCCACCAACTGATTCTCGACAAACTCAGGATTGACCTCGGGATCGCCGAGCGCGCCGCGCAGACGGCCTACGAAACCGCGACCCACGAGGAAAACATCGCCGAGAACAAATACGACACCCTGGGCCTTGAAGCGTCTTACCTCGCCGCCGGGCAGGCCAGGCGTGTTGAAGAAATCCGCCAGGCCCTCGCTCTCTGCCAGAACCTGATACTAAGGCCCTACGACGAACAGCGCGGCATACAGATTGGCACGTTGATCGGACTGGCGGATGAGGATGACCGTCAGCAATGGCTGTTTTTGGGGCCGGATGCAGCGGGGTTGAAAGTGTCGTTGGTGGGGCAACCGATCACCGTCATCACCCCTCGCTCGCCGCTGGGACGAAGCCTGCTGGGCAAATTCGAAGGGGATGAAGTGGAGATCGTCGTCGCGGGCGCCCGGCAACAGTTCACTGTCACCGAGGCGATCTAGCGCTCACTGCTCAGTGCACCGGTAATTCCACACCGTCGAACAGCTCTTCGAGTTCCTGCTTGTTGTGGCACTGGATGGCCTTGGCCATGACTTCCCGGGTCAGGTGGGGCGCGAACTTTTCGATGAAGTCGCACATGAAACCACGCAGGAAGGTACCGCGCCGGAAACCGATCTTGGTCACGCTGGACTCGAACAACTCACTGGCATCCAGCACCACCAGGTCGCCGTCCAGCTTGGTGTCGACGGCCATTTTCGCCACGATGCCCACGCCCAGGCCAAGGCGCACATAGGTCTTGATGACGTCGGCGTCGGCGGCGGTGAACACCACTTTCGGGGTCAGGCCGCGATGGCTGAAGGCTTCGTCGAGTTTCGAACGACCGGTGAAACCGAACACATAAGTCACGATGGGGTATTCGGCCAGGGCCTCGAGGGTCAACTTTGGCAGTTTGGTCAGCGGATGGCCCTGGGGCACGACCACGCAGCGGTTCCAGCGATAGCAGGGCATCATCACCAGGTCACCGAACAATTCCAGGGCCTCGGTGGCGATGGCGAAATCCACGGTGCCATCAGCCGCCATTTCAGCGATCTGCATCGGCGAGCCCTGGTGCATATGCAGGGCTACGTCCGGGTATTGCTTGATGAAGTTGCTGATTACCGGCGGCAACGCATAACGGGCCTGGGTGTGGGTGGTGGCAATCGACAGAGTGCCTTTTTTCTCGTTGGAAAACTCCTGGGCAATCTGCTTGATGCTTTCGACCTTGCGCAGGATCTCCCCGGCCGTGGTGATGATGCGCTCACCGGCCGGGGTCACGCGGGTCAGGTGCTTGCCGCTGCGGGCGAAAACTTCGACCCCCAGCTCATCCTCCAACAGGCGGATCTGCTTGCTGATGCCGGGTTGCGACGTATAGAGGCTTTGGGCAGTAGCGGAAACGTTGAGGTCGTGGTGCGCCACTTCCCAGATGTAGCGCAGTTGTTGAAGCTTCATATGTATCCCTCAAAGCAGTTGGACGCCACGGGCATCAGCGACGGTATATAACTATATGAATGGCTGTATTAATTAATCTAGAACTTTTTATAAAAAAGCCACTACTTTGCCTCAAGCCTCTCCCTGACGTCGCCGCTGCACCAGCGGCACCAGGTAGACCGGCACCCGGGATAACTGCAATACCCGCGCAGCGGTCCTGCCCAGAGGCGTTTCACCGCTCGCCCCCTGGCAATGACTGCCTACGATCAGCAAATCGACAGAGAGTTTCGCAGCCTGTTCGAGAATGACCTGGGATGGATCGCCCTGAAACACCCTGACCGACTTGATCAGCTTCAAGTCCTGCTGCCCCTCCCCCAGCTCTTCGCGAAAGCTGTCAAGCACCCGTTGCTCAATATTGGCCATCACCGTACTCAGACCTTGGCGATGAAATTCGTTCAGCGCCTGCTCGTCGAGATAGCTTTGTAACACCGACTCCGCGAACAGCCCCATCGGCTCTACCGCATGCACCACATACAACTCGGCTCCAAACGTCCGTGCCAACGCCAAGGCATGCTGCATCACATAAGGGGCGTAAAGTCCCAGGTCTGTGGCGTACAGCATCGAACCAATCATGTGACCTCCTCGCGTGCCAGAATGGCGGAGATGGATTCAGCTTAGCAGCGCCTTGAGGAGTACGACGTTTGCTGTAACGTCCGAACAACGGGCGGTCAGAGCTTCACTTCGTTACTGATGCCGTGGGGCACATGACCGGTGGCGACTACCTCGCGCGCCAGTTCGCAGTGGCCGGTCTGGTCGTCGAAAAAGACGTCGGCGGCGAAGGCTTCGAGAAACGCCGATTTGGTCAGGCCGCCCAGAAACAGCGACTCATCCAGACGAATATCCCATTCGCGCAGCGTACGAATGACACGCTCGTGGGCCGGTGCCGAACGGGCAGTGACCAGCGCCGTGCGAATTGGGCAGGCGTCTTCGGGGAACTCACGTTGCAGTGCATTGAGTGCCGCCAAAAAGCCCTTGAACGGCCCGCCGCGCAGCGGCTCACGGGCCGCCTGCCGCTCGCTGGCCTGGAACGCGGCCAGGCCGCCGCTCTGATAGACACGCTCGGATTCGTCGGAAAACAACACCGCATCACCGTCGAAAGCGATGCGCAGTTCCTCGCTCGCGGCGCGGCTGGCACCGCCCGACAGAATGGTCGCCGCGGCAAACCCGGCGTCCAGGGCACTGCGCACATCCTCAGCGTGGGTAGAGAGAAAAAGATCACAGCCGAACGCCTTCAAATAAGGGTAAGGACTGCGACCGCCGACGAACGCCGCGCGGGAAATCGCCAGACCATAATGATGAATCGAGTTGAACACTCGCAGGCCAGTGTCGGCGCTGTTGCGCGACACCAGAATCACCTCGACCCGCGCACGCCCCAGATGCTCGTTGAGACTCAGCAGCTTTTGCACGAGAGCGAAGGCGTCGCCGGGTTCGAGGACTTCGTCCTCATGTTCAATCTGATATTGCCGGTAGGCCTCGACACCGCCCGACAGATACACCTTGTGACTGTCACTCAGATCGAACAGCGCACGCGATGAAATCGCCAGCACCAGTTTGTCGTCGATGTTGTTTGCCATGTCGCTCCCCTTTCGCCCGATCAGCGGTTTCGGCGGTCTATATATGCCAACGCCTGATACAAGGCTTCAATTTTCGGCAGCTCACAACCGGCCCGTTTCGCCGCCGCCAAGGGTCGGCTGTAAATAGCCTCCAGCTCCAGCGCGCGCTGGTGCGAATAATCGTGATACATACTCGGCCAGTAGTCGGGCATTTTTTCGGTCATCGCAAACAAATATTCGGCGTAGCCCGGCGCAATGTGGTGGCCGCAAGCCTGGGCGCCACGCACCACCTCCCCCATCAAAGCCTGGATCAACCCGCGGCTGTCACTATCGGCCATCAACGGCGTGGTACTGGCATCCAGCAGAACCGAAAGGCCGTTGTACGGCACATTCCACACCAGTTTCTGCCAGCGCGCCTGCTGCAGGTCGGGCATGGCCTGGGAATCCACACCGGCGGTACGGAACAGCCCTGCCCCTTGCTCGACAATCGCCATGCGCTCAGCCTGATCGCGGCAAGGGCCACTGTGGTAACCGATGTTGACCGCACCCAGGGCCTGGTGAGTGATAACGCCGGGGCCGGCGCGATGTACACAGATCAGGCACAGACCGCCCAGCAGGTGCAGTGAATCAGGCAGCAACGGTCGAAGGTCGTCTTCAACATCAAGGCCATTCTGCAGCAACAGGACTTTCGCCCCCTCAGCGGCGGCCTGGATGATGGCCGGGGCCAGATCGGCATTGCTGGTGGTCTTGGCACCGACCAATAACCAGTCGCAGGATGGCATGTCGGCTGCCGAACGATACGCCTGGACCGGGTTGAGCGTCAGCGCGCCGTGAACCGCGCTGTCGACTCGCAAGCCGCCGTCGGCCACCGTCCCGAATTCGCTGCGCAGTAAAAAGTGCACGTCAAAACCGGCGCGAGCCAGCATCACGCCATAGAACCCGCCGATCGCACCGGTGCCGATCATCCCGACCCGCGGTTTAACGCCTGCCTGCATCATTGCTACTCCTCTGGTAAACAGCCCATGCGCATCATTGCATAGCCTGGCTCTGTAGGAGCTGGCGAAGCCTGCGATCTTTTGATCTTTCGCTCTCGACTCACTCGGCTGTGGAAAGATCGCAGCCTCGCTTCGCTCGACAGCTCCTACGAGTCCAGTGGGAGCAAGCGCCCTTGCCACAATTAAACCCGTGCCTGCCCATTGTCGAGCAACCTCGTAACGCGCTAAGGTTCGGCTCCCCGACGCGCTTAAATCCGCTGTGCACCGCCGCGCGGGGATCGCTGGCGGCCGGCACCCGTGACCTGACGAGTAACACGATGGCTGATTTACCGATCAATGACCTAAACGTCGCCTCCAACGAGACCCTCATCACGCCTGACCAGCTCAAGCGCGATATCCCCTTGAGCAACGCTGCACTGCGCACCGTGACCAAGGGCCGGGAAGTCATTCGCAACATTCTCGACGGCACCGACCATCGCCTGTTCGTGGTCATCGGGCCCTGCTCGATCCATGACCTCAAGGCCGCCCACGAATATGCCGAACGCCTGAAAGTGCTGGCGGCGGAAGTCAGCGATACCTTGTACCTGGTGATGCGCGTGTATTTCGAGAAGCCTCGGACTACCGTCGGCTGGAAAGGCCTGATCAACGACCCGTACCTGGACGACTCCTTCAAGATCCAGGACGGCCTGCACATCGGTCGCCAGTTGCTGCTGGACCTGGCCGAAATGGGCCTGCCCACCGCTACCGAAGCCCTGGACCCGATCTCCCCGCAGTACTTGCAGGACCTGATCAGCTGGTCGGCCATCGGTGCACGGACCACCGAATCCCAGACTCACCGTGAAATGGCTTCGGGCCTGTCCTCGGCCGTGGGTTTCAAGAATGGCACCGACGGTGGCCTCACCGTGGCCATCAACGCCCTGCAATCGGTTTCCAGCCCTCACCGCTTCCTGGGCATCAACCAGGAAGGTGGCGTATCGATCGTCACCACCAAGGGCAACGCCTATGGTCACGTGGTGTTGCGCGGTGGCAACGGCAAACCGAACTACGATTCGGTCAGCGTCGCGCTGTGTGAACAGGCGCTGAACAAGGCCAAGATCAAGCCGAACATCATGGTCGACTGCAGTCACGCCAACTCCAACAAGGATCCGGCGCTGCAACCACTGGTGATGGAAAATGTGGCCAACCAGATCCTGGAAGGCAACCAGTCGATCATCGGCCTGATGGTCGAAAGCCATCTGAACTGGGGCTGCCAGGCGATCCCCAAGGATCTGGCGGACTTGCAGTACGGCGTGTCCATCACCGATGCCTGTATCGACTGGAGCGCGACCGAGAACACCCTGCGCAGCATGCACGCCAAGCTCAAGGATGTGTTGCCTGGACGTCAGCGCGGGTAGAAAAGATCGCAGCCTCGTTGCACTCGACAGCTCCTACCAGTTCCTACCAGCTCCTACACCGGCTATGCGTAGGCGCTGGTGAAGCCTGCGATCTTTGCTCTCCTCAAGGCATAAAAAAACGCCGGGCTTTTCAGCCCGGCGTTTTTTTATGGTATCCGTTGAATCAGAGCTTGGCCGCGTGGCGCTGGTGACGCTCCATGTAGCGCTCCACGTAGGAGCATGACGGGATCACCGTGTAACCCATTTCGTCGGCGTATTGCAGTGCCCTTTCAGTCAATGCCGCCGCAATGCCGCGGCCGCGCAAGGCGTTGGGCACGAAGGTGCGATAGATATCCAGGGTCTGTTTGCCCAGATCCATATAAGTCAGATAGGCACGATGACCGTCCACATTGGTCTCGAACTGATGACCAGCCTGGTCATGGTGGATGGACAACGCCTCGCTCATCACTACTCCTCGCGGGTCTGAATGCTGACCCCTACCTTACCGATGTTTTTCCGGCGAAGGAACATCTACGCCACCCCGTGCCTGTCTGGTCACCGAGCGCCAACACCCACCGCTCAACCCCGAGCACGTCGTGAATAGTAGGCACCAATGACGCAAATGCTCAAGGCACGCCCGTCAATGAGGGTAAAACCCGATCGGGTTTATCGATTGAGCGCCACCCGTCACGCGCTAGTCGGCCAAGGCGCAATAGCTGAACATCGCCAGTTGTTGAGTCGTGAGACGAGCGCCGGTTATTAAAGTCACCGCCAACACCAATAAAGATACCCAACCCACTGAGCAAAAAACGCTCAAAAGTTTAGGCGAATCAATAAACAACGACGTTAACGGGGTTGAAGAAAAGTTCTCTCTGGACGGAACTTTTGCTCAATGACGCGCTCAAGCGAGGAGCCTGAGGCTGCATATTTTTTAAACAACACCCCAAAAAGTTGCTCGAAAAAGAATCACCGCCTACAATTTTTTTGCTTCTTGCGCTACGTCAGTTTACTTACTACAAGTAATGGGTAGTATGTACGCCGGCTAACTCCTCACTGTGAGGAGACAGTCATTTAATAGAAAGTCCTTGAAGGGGAACACGATGAACAACGTTCTGAAATTCTCTGCTCTGGCCCTGGCCGCAGTTCTGGCTACCGGTTGCAGCAGCGCATCGAAAGAAACCGAAGCACGTCTGACTGCTACCGAAGACTCAGCAGCTCGCGCCCAAGCTCGTGCAGACGAAGCTTACCGTAAAGCTGATGAAGCTCTGGCTGCTGCTCAAAAAGCACAACAGACTGCTGACGAAGCTAACGAGCGTGCTCTGCGCATGCTGGAAAAAGCTAGCCGCAAGTAATAGTCCTCCGGGATTGTTATCGAGCCGACCCATTTTTTGGGTCGGCTTTTTTATTGCCCGACGTTTCCCCAGACGATAAAAAACCCGCCGACATCGCGAAACGCCGGCGGGTCTCTATGGCAGGTTTTACTGTTGCAGATCGATCGGCGCGCTCGAGACCATGGGTGCCGAAGTATTCGGAACGGCGATCTCGACCGGCAGGCCGTCTTCGGCAGCCACCACGTCACGCACCACATCCCAGTCCATACGCAGGTTGCTGGTGATGTCCTCACGCTTGAGCATCGTGTTGATCACCGCGGTGTGCTTGTCCACTACCGACGGGTTGCCGTTGTCGTCCAGCGGTGTATGGGCCTCCAGATAAACCTTCCCGCCGCTCACACCCAGCTTGTAGGGATCGCTGATGATCCGTACCGAGGTGCCCACCGGCACCATGTCGGCCATCTGCAGCACGTTGTTGTTGAACATCCGGAAACAACCGTGGCTGGTGCGCATGCCGATGCCGAACTTCTTGTTCGAACCATGGATCAGGTAACCCGGAGTGCCCAGGGTGAACTTGAACGGACCCAAGGGGTTATCGGGACCGGCCGGCACCACGTTCGGCAGCGGATCGCCGTCGGCGGCATGCTCGGCCTTGATCGAGGCCGGCGGGGTCCAGGTCGGGTTCGGTGTCTTGGCAATGATGCTGGTGTGGGCGATCGGCGATCCCCAACCTTCACGACCAATCCCCAGCGGGAAGGTGTAGACCACGTTCCGGCCCTTGGGGAAGTAATAGAGGCGGTACTCGGCGAGGTTGATCACGATGCCCTCGCGCGGGCCAGGCGGCAGGATGAAACGGGTCGGCAGCACGATCTCGGTGCCCGCGCCCGGCAACCAGGGATCGACGCCCGGGTTGGCAGCGACCATCTCGGTGTAGCCCAGGTCGTAGGTAGTGCCCAGGTCGGCGAAGGTGTCTTCGTATTTGGCCTTGATGACCTGCACCTGGCCGACAATGTCTTCGCCTGGCGGAGGCAAAGGCAGCTCCAGAGCGGCAACGGGACCAGCCATGCACAGGGCGGCAAGAGATAGGCAGCGGGTGACGGCAGGCAAGCGCAGCAACATCCGGGAAATCCTTTGCAGGTCGAACAGAGGGTATGAAGACTGTGATTGTACACCGCCCCCCGTTATTTCGGGGAGAGAGGCAATGAGGTGTCCGATGCGTAGCATTTCCAGAGACCGAAATAGAACCCTGTGGGAGCGAGCCTGCTCGCGATAGCGGTGGGCCTGCTTGCATTAATATTGAATGTGGCGCCGCCATCGCGAGCAGGCTCGCTCCCACAAGGGACATACCGGGAATCAGGGGGATTACAACTCGAACCGCAGTTCCGGCCAGATCGGCGAGGTGCCGCGCTTCTGGGACTCCAGGATCGCTCGGCACAATGAACACAGGCGATGATCCTGGAATATCTTGCGATCAACGGCCGACCAGCGCGGCTGGGCTGGCAGCAGGCTGCCGCACAGGGTCCGGTCGGCCGAGCCACCGAGTTCCAGTTGCCGGGTCACCAGATGCACCCGCACTTCCTGGCAGGCGAACAGGTCCAGCTGTTCGTCAGGCTCGATCAGTTGGTAGGCAAACAGGGACCAGGCGGGACGCGGCATCGGGGGCTCCAAATCGGGGGCGCCACATTAGCCGAAAGACCGCCTGTAGAAAAGCGTCAAAGCAGCGGTTTTAGCGTCGGCCAGACATTTTCCAGCAACTTGCCCTGGGCCGCGACGGACGGGTGCAAGCCATCGCCCTGCATCATCCCCGGAACACCGCCAACGTCCTGAAGGAAAAACGGCACCAGCGGTACTTTTTTCTCTTCGGCCAGGGTGCTGTAGACCCGGGCGAAGGCATCGGTGTAGCGCCGCCCATAATTGGGCGGCAACTGCATGCCCAGCAGCAGCACCTTGGCACCGCTGGCGCGGGAGCTGTCGATCATCGCTGCAAGGTTTTGTTGCAATTGCGTGGGTGGCTGTCCGCGCAAGCCATCGTTACCCCCCAGCTCCAGGATCACCAGGTCCGGCTTATGGGCTGCAAGCAGCGCCGGCAGCCGCGCCTGGCCGCCTGCACTGGTGTCGCCACTGATAGAAGCATTGACCACTTTGTCGTCGAAACCTTCGGCCTTGAGCCGTTGTTCGAGCAAGGATACCCAACCTTGCCGGGTATCCAGGCCGAAAGCGGCGCTGATACTATCGCCAACGATCAGGACTGTACCCGCCGCTGCGTTCTGGGCCATGCACATCAAGGCCAGGCCGGCACTCAAAAACCACACACGCATCGGATTCTCCATGGGCTCAAGCATTCTCACCGCGAAGGACCTTAGCAAAGTGGTTCCCAGCGCGGAAGGTGAACTGACTATCCTGCACGAACTCAGCCTGGAACTGAACACGGGCGACAGCCTGGCCATCGTCGGCGCATCCGGTTCCGGCAAATCCACCCTCCTGGGCCTGCTGGCCGGTCTCGATCTGCCCAGCAGCGGTGAAGTGACCCTCGCAGGTCAAGCCCTCAGCGTTCTGGATGAAGACCAGCGGGCGCGGATCCGCGCCGAGCATGTCGGCTTTGTCTTCCAGTCGTTCCAACTGCTCGACAGCCTCAATGCGCTGGAAAACGTCATGCTGCCGTTGGAGCTTGACGGGCGCAAGGATGCCCGCGAACGCGCGACGGAATTACTGCAGCGGGTCGGCCTGGGCCAGCGCCTGACCCATTCGCCTCGCCAGCTCTCCGGCGGCGAGCAGCAACGCGTGGCGATTGCCCGTGCCTTTGCGGCCGAGCCGGACGTGCTGTTTGCCGACGAACCCACTGGCAACCTCGACAGCCACACCGGTGAGCGCATCAGCGATCTTCTGTTCGAATTGAACAAGGAAAGCGGCACCACGCTGGTGCTGGTCACCCATGACGAACGCCTGGCCCATCGTTGCCGGCGCCTGATTCGACTTGAAGCCGGCCAGATGGTCGCCCCCCTGGAGCCTTGATGGCACGCTTGCCGCTGTTGCGCCTGTTCAGTCTCGCTGTCCGTCAATTGCTGCGCGACGCCCGCGCCGGCGAGTTGCGCGTGCTGTTCTTCGCCCTACTGGTGGCGGTGGCAGCGAGTACCGCCATCGGCTACTTCGGGGCCCGCCTCAACGGCGCGATGATGATGCGCGCCACCGAATTCCTTGGCGCCGACCTGCTGCTCGAAGGCAGCTCGCCTGCCCGCCCCGAACAGATTCGCGGTGGCACCGACCTGGGCCTCGAACATTCCCGGGTGGTGGAGTTCTCCAGCGTCGTGGCCACCGACAATGGCATTCAGCTTTCCAGCGTCAAGGCCGTCGATGACATCTACCCCTTGCGCGGCGAACTGAAAAGCGCCCCGGCCCCGTTCGCCCCGGAAGAAACCGGCGGACGACCGAACCCTGGCGAGGCCTGGGTCGAAGCGCGGCTGCTGACGGCGCTGGACCTGAAAATTGGCGACAGCATCGACGTCGGCAACCAGCCCCTGCGCCTGAGCCGTGTTTTGACCTACGAACCAGATCGCGCCGGCAATTTCTACAGCCTCACGCCCCGGGTCATGATTAACCTCAAGGACCTGGACGCCACCGGCGTGGTGCAGCCCGGCAGCCGCGTCAGTTATCGCGACCTGTGGCGCGGCCCGGCGCCAGCGCTGCAAACCTACCGCGACCTGATCAAGCCGGGCCTGGAGCCCAACCAGCGTCTGCAGGATGCACGCGATGGCAACCGGCAGATCGGAGGCGCCCTGGGCAAGGCCGAACGGTACTTGAACATGGCCAGCCTGGTGGCGGTGCTGCTGTCCGGCGTCGCCGTCGCCCTCTCAGCCAACCGCTTCGCCACCCGTCGTTTTGATGCCAGCGCGCTGCTGCGCTGCCTGGGGTTGTCACGCCGGGAAACCATGGTGCTGTTCAGCCTGCAGTTAACCGTGCTGGGCCTGCTGGCCAGCCTCAGCGGTGCCCTGCTCGGCTGGATCGCCCAACTGGGGCTGTTTGCGCTACTGCATGACCTGCTACCCACCACCGTCCCGCCGGGTGGCCTGCTGCCGGCCATTGCCGGAATCGGTACCGGAATGGTGGCGTTGGCGGGCTTCGCCCTGCCCCCATTGGCTGCATTGGGACGCGTCCCCCCCTTGCGCGTCTTGCGCCGGGACATGCTGCCGATTCCTTCCAGCACCTGGGTGGTCTATGGCGCCGCCCTGGGTGCCCTCGGCCTGATCATGTGGCGCTTGAGCCTGGACCTGGTCCTGACCTTCGCCCTGCTTGGCGGCGGCGTCATCGCAGCGTTGGTGCTCGGCGGCCTGCTGTTGCTGCTGCTCCAGAGCCTGCGCAGGATGCTGGCACGCGCCTCGCTGCCCTGGCGGCTCGGCCTGGGCCAGCTATTGCGCCACCCTTTGGCGGCAGCCGGCCAGGCGTTGGCGTTCGGCCTGATTCTATTGTCCATGGCGCTGATCGCCCTATTGCGCGGCGAGCTGCTGGACACCTGGCAAAACCAGTTGCCGAAAAACGCCCCGAACTATTTCGCCCTGAACATTCTGCCCAATGACAAGCAGGCCTTCACCGACAAACTGCTGGAATTGTCGGCGCAATCGGCCCCGCTCTACCCCGTGGTACCGGGACGCCTGATCAGTATCAACGGCGAGCCGGCCAAGGAGTTTGTCACCAAGGACTCGGCCGGGGACCGGGCGCTGCAACGCGACCTGAGCCTGACCTGGGCCGCGGACCTGCCGGCGGGCAACGTCGTCACCGCAGGGACCTGGTGGCCGCAGCAACCGCCGGACGATATTCCGGGCGTTTCGGTAGAAGGCAAGGTGGCCGAGAACCTCAAGATCGTGCTGGGGGACCGTCTGGTTTTCAACGTGGGCGGGGTCAATCGTGAGGCGAAGGTCACCAGCTTGCGAGAGATCAACTGGGACAACTTCCAGCCTAACTTTTTCATGATCTTCCAGCCTGGCACGCTGAAGGATCTACCGGCCACCTACCTCACCAGCTTCTACCTCTCGGCAGGCCACGACCAGCAGATTGTCGACCTGTCCCGGGCCTTCCCGGCGGTGACGATCCTGCAAGTCGAAGCCCTGCTCGAGCAACTGCGCAGTATCCTGGCCCAGGTGACCCTGGCCGTGGAGTATGTGTTGCTGTTTGTACTGGCGGCAGGAATGGCCGTGCTGTTCTCCGGCCTGCAGGCAACCCTCGATGAGCGGATCCACCAGGGTGCGCTGTTACGCGCACTGGGCGCCGAACGAACGTTATTGGTCAAGGCCCGGCGCATCGAATTCGGCCTGCTGGGAGCGGTCAGTGGCTTGCTCGCGGCCCTGGGTTCGGAACTGGTGAGCCTGGTGCTTTACCGTTACGCGTTCGACCTGCCCTGGCATCCGCATCCATGGCTGCTGGTACTGCCGCTGGTGGGAGCATTATTGATCGGCGCCGCCGGCGTGTTCGGCACCCGTCGAGCGCTCAACGCCAGCCCGCTGACAGTCTTGCGCGAGGGTTGATAGACTCCCGGCTTCTCCATCACAAGAAGTTGCCATGAGCCGTTATCGCCCACCCCGCACCGCCGGCACCGCGCTGATCACCCCCGAGGGCGAGGCGCGGATGCGCGCCGAATTTCATGAGTTGTGGCATGTGCGCCGTCCTCAGGTGACCCAGGCGGTCAGCGAGGCGGCGGCCCAGGGGGATCGCTCGGAAAATGCCGAATACACCTATGGCAAGAAAATGCTGCGGGAAATCGACAGCCGCGTGCGTTTCCTCACCAAGCGCCTGGAAGCCCTCAAGGTGGTCAGTGAAAAACCCAGCGACCCGAACAAAGTGTATTTCGGCGCCTGGGTCACGGTTGAAGATGAGGACGGCAAAGAGTCTCGCTATCGCATCGTTGGCCCCGACGAACTGGACCTGAAAAAGAACCTCATCAGCATCGACTCACCATTGGCGCGGGCGTTGATCGGCAAAGCGCTGGATGCTGAAATCAAGGTTCAAACACCCGCCGGGGAACAACTTTTATATGTCACTCACATTGAATACATATAAAGCTTCAGCGACCCAGGCCCGAAAAACCAAGTCATTACTCTGAACGTCTGACGGGTCGGCTCCGCAACCTCAGTGTGCAAAAACTGCACGCTTGCCCATCCGCTCCGCTCACCTCAGCGGCGAGTAATCAGCCCCTGTCGGGCCACGCGGGTCAATTGCCGGATCATTTCGCTGGCGTGCGCCGCACTGGGGGACTGGATAACGGCCAGATCGAAACTGTCGTTGGCAAAACGCGCCAAGGACTCACCGTCTTCGACAAACTGAATAAGGAACGCCGCCGGTCCATGCTTGCGTCGCGGCCAGCCGTCGAGATAACGCAATAGCGTTGGCTGGTGAGTACCACCCAGGAGGATTTTTGGATTGCGTTGCAGAAGGTTCGCCGTGATCGGCGCAAGACGTACAAGGGGGCTGGATGCGTTCATCGTGTCGTGTCTCTGCCTCAAAAGTCTGCATGGCAGGTGAGAGGCAACACCGAACCAGCGCTTTAGCGGTATTTCGAAGCCCTGTTTTACCGGCTTCTATCGGTGACTGAATGAGTCACCTGGCGCCCCGCAAGTAGCTGTTTAAATCGGCGCATGAGCGGCATCCTAGAGAAGCTGACCGGCCAGTGTCAAGAATCTGCGCGCACAAAAAAGGCCCGTTCCAGACGGGCCTTCAATGATTCAGGTGTGCAATCAGCGAGCGATGGCCTGGTCGACCGACAGCTTGCCCGCACCTTCGATCAGCACCGCAACGCTGCCTGCCAGCAACGCCAGGGCAAACTCATAACCGTTGTTGGCCATGAACAACCCGTTGCCAATGTGCACGGAGAAAATCGCCACCAGCGACAGGAAGGCCAGTCCCAACGCCGCGGGACGTGCCAACAGGCCGATGATCAATGCCAGCCCGGCGAAAAACTCGGTGCCGCCCGCCAGTGTCGCCATCAGGTAACCGGGAGTCAGGCCGATGCTTTCCATCCACTGCGCTGTCCCCGTCAAGCCGTAGCCACCGAACAGGCCGAAGAGTTTCTGTGAGCCGTGGGCGGCAAAGATGATCCCGACAACGATGCGCAGGACGGTCAGGCCATAGCCAGCTTGGGTAAACAGTACTTTGTTGATGAAAGTGCTCATTAGGTTCATTCCTTGGGATAAGTGGGGTTGGCCGCTATATTAATCAAAAAAATGCATGATAAAAGCGGAAAAAATCCGTGATACCAATCAATTTACTCGATCATTTACGTACAACAACCTTTTGCTCCCTGGGTTCCAGCGACTCCCGTTCACGATCAAACGCCAGATAGTATTTGTTCACACTATTAACGTAGCTTACTGCGCCCATTCCCACCTGCTCCATGGCGATGCGTTCGACCTGGAAGAACCACTGATTGGGGTTCAGCCCCCGCCGCCTGGCCTCGGCGCGCATGCCTTGGACCCGCTCAGGCCCCATGTTGTAGGCGGCCAGGACGAAGGCCATCCGCTCGCGCTCGTTGAGCTTGGGGCTGGCAAAAAACTTGCGGCGGATCATGGCCAGGTACTTGGCGCCGGCCTGCACGTTGGCGTCCAGGTTCTGGATGTTGTGGACCCCGACCCGCCGGGCTGCCGACGGGGTAATCTGCATCAGACCGGTCGGGCCGCTGCCGCTGCGGGCGCGGGGTTGAAGGGAGGACTCCTTGAAGGCCAGCGCCGCCAGGTTGAGCCAATCCATGCCCTGGGCCGCAGCATGTTTTTGCAGCACCGGGCGCAATTTTTCAAGACGCTGGCGATTGGCACGGGCCAGCGGATTGTGAACCCGGTACAAGCGGCGATAGATGCGCAGAAACGCGGCGTCCTGGTTGGAGGGCGCCTTATAGGTCGTCAGGAAGCGGTCGATGCTCGCTCGCAGCATGGCGGCGTCACGGCGGACAAACCAATATTCATCAGCCGGTTCGCCAATGAGCACCTGCCGGTCGAAACGCAGCTTGGGCAGGAGCTTGCCCCAACGCTCGGCGATGGGCTGCTCGACGATGGTCAGGTGGAAAATCCCGGCCTGAACCATTTCCAGCACATCTTCCACCGCCAGGGTCGGGTCGACCCACTCGATCTTCACCGGCGGCAGTTTACGCAGCGCCAGCTTCTGGTTGATCTGCCCCAGGGCCTCCCCCGCGGCGCTACCGTTGGGCAGGGCCAAGGTCTTGCCCGACAGTTGCTCTACGCGCGTGTAGCGCCGCTGGCCCTTGGCTCCCACCAGAAGCAACGGCACGTCGGTGCGAATCGGATGGCTGGCGCTGACCGCATGGCCAGCCTGGGGCTCGAGCAACTCACCGGGCGCGACCAGGTCGCCCTCTCCACGCTGCAAGGCGCCCAGCAGTTGGTCCTTGGCCTTGGGAATGATCTTGAGGGTGATTTTCTGGTCATCGCGAGCGTGGCCGTTGAGGTATTGCTCGAAGGCACGCAACCGATGATATTCGACGCCAATGGGTTGCCCCTTGACTTCGCCAGAGCTGTTGCGGCTCTGGTTGACCAGTACTTTCAGGACCCGGCTGCTGCGGATTTGCGCGAGGTCGCGCACCGTCGTCGGCACTACCACCTGTACCGGCCCGGGCAGCCGCGCCTCGGCCAGCATCGGCAGCAACAGCGAACAACACAGCAGCAATAACACTTGGGGACGTGTCATCCACTCTCCGAAAGGATACCGCGGCCCGCAGTCTTGAAATATCGAAGCTGGGGTCGACAGAAACAGAGCACCTGGGGCGCTGAAAAGTGCGAAAGACTGGCACAGTGCTGGCGTTTATACCAACCCGACCGGTCTGGTGGCCTCAACAGACAGCCTCAACTCGTTGTAGTTCTTGGCTTTTCTTATAAATCTACAGCTCTGATATGCTTTGCGGCCTTTGGGTCGAGGTAGCACCATGCAACTCATCGATATCGGCGTCAACCTGACCAACCCCAGTTTTGCCGACAAACACCAGGCGGTGCTTGAGCGCGCCTATGCAGCCGGTGTCTGCCAACTGGTCTTGACCGGTACCAGCGTCGAGGGTAGCGAACAGGCGCTTGAGTTATGCCAGCGCCTCGATGACACCGGGGAGCGGCTGTTTTCCACCGCCGGTATTCACCCTCACAGCGCCAGCGACTGGAACGCCGATAGCGCCAGGCATCTCAAAGACCTGCTGACGCAAGACCGCGTCCGCGCAGTGGGTGAATGCGGACTGGATTTCAACCGGGACTTCTCCCCGCGCCCGCAGCAGGAAAAAGTCCTGGAAGAACACCTCGCCCTGGCAGTGGAGTTGCAATTGCCGGTCTTCCTTCACGAACGTGATGCCGATCAGCGGCTGCTGGAAATCCTGCGGGAGTTTCGCGACCAATTGCCCGCAGCGGTGGTGCACTGCTTTACCGGTGAAAAAAAGGCCCTGTTCGCCTATCTCGACCTGGACTTGCATATAGGCATCACAGGCTGGATCTGCGATGAGCGCCGGGGGACACATCTGCATCCATTGGTGCGGGAGATTCCCCGCGCTCGCTTGATGCTTGAAAGCGATGCACCGTACCTGTTGCCTCGCACGCTGCGCCCCAAACCCAAGAATGGCCGCAACGAACCGGCCTACCTGACCGAAACGTTGCGCGAAGTCGCTTTGCATCGGGGCGAAAGCCAGCAAGACCTGGCCGCCCATAGCAGCGCCTGTGCCCGGGCGTTTTTTGGGTTGCCCATCATTTCCTGACCCAATGAGACCCTGTGGGAGCGAGCCTGCTCGCGATAGCGGTGTATCAGTCGGCCTAGGGGCAAGCTGATCCACTGCAATCGCGAGCAGGCTCGCTCCCACAAGGGATTTTGTGGTCTGTTGACGCACATCAAAACGCTGGAACCTGAGTAGAGGCAGAATAATGGCACCTTGCCAAAACTGTTTCCGCTATCAGAGAAGACCTTCCATGGGTGCCTGGCTTAGCAATATCTCACTGAAATACAAATTCTGGGCGGTCAATGCGGTCGCCTTTGTCACGACCTTGCTGCTCGTACTCTACGCGGTGCAACTCGAACAACAGGCGCGCAACCATGCGGCCCAGGCGAACGCCCAGGCCCAGGCGCGATTGCTGGCGGCCTGGCCCGCCGGGCAGCCTTTGCCCAAGGTCGATCACCTGCTGGCATTCCAGCGCGGCCAGATCCCCATGTTCAACGATCAATCATTACCCTCCCTGGCAGAAGCCGGCGGCTGGGTAGCACTCTCGGCCAGCTCCCTGTTCGGCGACAATCCACTGCTGGGTGCCGAAGTGATCCGTGGCGGTGACGGCCAACAGCTCGCCGTGCTGGCCCAGGGCGCAAGCCTGAGCCAGGTGTTCGCGGAGCGCTTCAGCCAATACGCCGTGGCGGTGTTCGTGCTGATGCTGGCGATGCTGGGCGCATCGCAGTTGCTAATCCGGTTTCTGCTCAGCCAGCTCAACACCCTGAAGGATGTGATGTTGCACGTGGAGAAAACCGGTGACCTGTCCGCCCGCGTGCCCCTGGCCTGCAAGGACGAGGTAGGCCAGATGGCCGCGGCGTTCAACGCCATGCAAGCTGGGTATCAACGTGTGGTTGATACCGTTGCCAGCACTGCCCGGCAACTGGACAGCGGTGCAGCACGCCTGGCCTCGAGCATGAACGATGTTCGCCACGGTATGCTCGGCCAGCAAAGCGAAACCGATCAGGCGGCCACGGCGATCAACGAGATGTCCGCCACGGTTTATCACATCGCCCAGCATGCCGGCGCCACCCGCGACCTGTCGAAAACCGCCGATACCCTGGCCGGCAATGGCCGCGAAGTGGTCAGCCGGGTGCAACAGTCCATCACCGGGCTCTCCTGCGGCGTGCAGCAGACCGCCGAAATGATCCAGCGCCTGGCCGAGGACAGCCAGAAGATCAACAGCGTGGTCAGCGTGATCCACAGCATCGCCGAACAAACCAATCTACTGGCCCTCAACGCGGCCATTGAGGCAGCGCGGGCCGGGGAAATGGGTCGAGGGTTTGCGGTGGTCGCCGACGAAGTGCGTAACCTGGCAAAACGAGTGCAAACCTCCACGGATGAAATCACCACCATGGTCTCTGCCTTGCAGGCCGGAACCCGGGACGCGGTGGATTTCATGCAGGAAAGCTCCTACAAGGCCGACGAATGCGTGCAACAGGCTCGGGAAGCCGGTGAGGCGCTGGCGCAGATCACCGGGGCGGTGGCGCAGATGCGCGAGAGCAACACGCAGATCGCTGTGGCGGCCGAACAGCAAAGCCAGGTTGCCGAGGAAATGAACCGGGCGGTCGTGAGTATTCGTGACGTGACTGAAAACACCGTGCGCCAGACGGTGGACTCGGCCACCACCAGCCATGAGCTGGCAACGTTGGCGGGGGAACTGAACAAGGCGATCGGGCAGCTCAGGCTTTAGGACACCGCAGCCCGTTGACCTGCCTGGCAGAACTCTTGCTGCCTGGGGGTTTATCTGTGGGAGCAAGGCTTGCCCGCGATGCAGGCGCCTCGCTCCCCAGGGAGACCACATCGTCTTCATCGCGGGCAAGCCTTGCTCCCACAGATGAATCCCCTTGCCACAAACAAGCAGTTCGTCGGTGAAAGGCTATGGCCACCTATCACGTCGATAGCCAACGGCGATTCGTCGCGCTGCCCGGTCGGGCTTACGCTTGGGTTATTCGGTTTAGCGAACTTAAGGATCAGCATCATGGGCAAACGTCCCCCCCACTTCCCGGTCTGGCAATGGCGCAACTGCCTTGACCATCCTGGTCACCCGAGCAATCCGGTGTTGCACCAGATTGCCGTACCGCTGTTCATCGTCGCGTTTTTGCTGATGGTATCGGGGGTATTCAGCCTGAGCCTGGCCAATGTTGCCATCGGCTCCCTCGGCATGATTGCCGCACTCGTGTTGCAGTGCCGCAGTCATGAAGAGCCTTAGCCGAAAATTGTCACCGTCTGCCGGCTCATGGCGATCAAACGACCATCAGCGCTCCAGAACCTGGCGGCGACATGGCCGTAGCCATCCTGGGCATGCTCGATCTCGGCCAGGTATTTACACCAGTCCAGTGTCGTGAGTGCCAGCAGTGGCTGGACGAATTCAATGGTCCAGGTGAGCGTACTGCCCGGTGCCATTTGAGTGAGATGGGGTAACAGCGCCGGAGGCCAGGCATCGACCAATGCCAGGATGTGCGCCTCGTTCAGCGGCTCCTCTTTGACATCACCGCGCAAACGCACCCAGCCGCCCATGCTGCGGGATTTGTTGCCGGTAAACGGCAGGCCACCGACGCTCCAGCACAGCGCCAGGTGACGCATGAATTCCGGCGTACCGCCCTTGATGTAGGGCAGTTCCTGGCATTGCTCCACGCTTTTGAACTCAGGCGCGGGGTCGGCCTGCACCGCCACCACCGAGGAGCGCGATGCGCCGAAGCTGCCTTGTACCACGGTCACTACCTGACCGTTCTGTACCGCTCGCCCCAATACCTGGCTGACCGCCTTGCCTTCACGCAATACATCGACTTCGAAACTGACGGGCACGTCGGCCTCTACCGGCCCGACAAAGGTGATCGCCAGCGAACGCACCGGGCGATCCGCCGGGACCCGCGCACGCATCGCTTCATATTGCAGCGCCGCCACCAGCCCGCCAAAACTGGCGCGCCCCTGACCCCACTCAGGCGCGATGGTCACGGCGTCTGGCTGACGACGCACGGCATCGATCAAATCGGAAAAGCGCATGACAACCTCGAGAACATGGGAAAAAGATGCAGGAATCTTAACCAGCCCAGACGGTTGGCACAGCACTCATTCCGGCCAAAGAGACTGACAGATAGGTCGCGGCGTCCCAATCCCCAACAATCCACTGTGGGAGCGAGCCTGCTCGCGATAGCGGTGAGTCAGCTTGAATAACTGTTGACTGACGCGGCGCTATCGCGAGCAGGCTCGCTCCCACACGGGAATATCTGCAAGGCTCAGGATTTTTTGAAGCAACTGGCAATCAGTTTATCGAGCACTTTATCGGACTTGGCCTCGGCCTTTTCCATGGTGCTGAGCCAGATCGGCACACAGGATTGCAAGTCGCTTTCCTGCTTGGCCCTGGCCAGCCATTGCCAGCAATCGTGCCAGTCACCCAGTGCGCCCTGGGCGGACTTGAGCCGTGGCATGGCCGCTTCGGGCAGGCGGTCAAGTTCAGGGTAGGCTTCGATGGCGTAGCGCACGCGCTTGATCAACAGCCGCAAACGATGGCGGTCATGAGCCGGATCGCGCAGGGCTTCGCCGAGTTTTTTCCATTGTTTGTCCAAGCGCTTTTCGATGCGTTTGCGCAGACCTTTAAGCAGGTCCTGACGTTGCGCCGCGCGAATGAAGCGCGGGAAGGCGTCGAGCACCATCAGCAATTGGGCCAGCTCCGGGCTGCCGGCAACGGCGGGATAGGCATCGGCCATTTGTACCTGGCGCCGCCGCGCGGCTTCGGTCTTGCCGTGTTGTTCAAGGTAAGCGGCCAGCACTTCCCGGTCCCGCAAGGGCGTGGTCAACGTACCCACCGCCGAAGCGGCTGTTTCCAGCTGTTCGACGCCGGGCAAACCGCGCAACGGACGAAGCAGGCTGCGCAAACGGCGAACCGTGGTCCGCAAGTCATGCAGGGCTTCACTGTCGGTATGGGCATTGAGGCGGGCCTGACAGGCCAGCAGCCGGACTTCCAGGCCCAATATCCGGGCCACCAGCCGATCAATCATGGGGACGTACTCCGTACGTAGCTTCGAGGGTCAAGCTGCAAGCTTCAAGTGAGGAGCAGCGTGCCCCCTTAACTTGTAGCTTGCGGCTGACGGCTTGTCGCTGTTTTTAACGCCCAGCGCGAGATTCGCGGATGTAGAAACGGGCTTTCTCGGCCTTATTGGTGCACCCTTCAAATGCCTCGAACTGCTGCTGGGTCTTGGCGCCGGTCAGCAGCGACAGGGCCTTGGAATAACTCACAGTGCCGGCAAAACCTTCGGCCTTGGCCAGGTCCAGTTCACGCCAGGCGCTGTCGAGCTGGCTGCCGCAGCTGTCGCGGTAAGCGGTCTTGCCGGCACAACCGGTCAGGGCCAACACCATCAAGGATGCCACCAGGGGTAGACAAATCCGGGCTTTCATCAATTACACCTCAAGTCAGGTCAACAGTCGTGCAGGTAAGACGGTCCAGCCGGCAAAAAGTGCCAAGGCCTGATCGTGTAAATTCAAGTGTGGGCGAGCATACGCAAATGCCGGCGCGGCGTATCAAAAAACGACACCTGCGCCACAACGATTGAGCCCAGCCGTCGATAAGTGCATTGTTAAAGTCTGTTTTACAAGAGGCCGGGTCATGACAAAACGTGTCGCATTGGTACTGGGATCGGGTGGCGCCCGGGGCTACGCCCATATCGGGGTGATCGAAGAAATCGAACGACGTGGCTACGACATTGCCTGCATCGCCGGTTGCTCCATGGGCGCCGTCGTGGGCGGGATCTATGCCGCGGGCAAGCTCGATGATTACCGTAACTGGATCGAAAGCCTGGATTACCTGGATGTGCTGCGGCTGGTGGACGTCAGCTTTCGCCTGGGGGCTATTCGCGGCGAGAAAGTCTTCGGGCAGATCCGAAAGATCGTCGGCGAACTCAATATCGAAGACCTGCGCATTCCCTATACTGCCGTGGCCACCGACCTGACCAATCAGCAGGAAATCTGGTTCCAGGAAGGTTGCCTGCATCAGGCGATGCGCGCCTCGGCGGCGATTCCCAGCCTGTTCACCCCCGTAATGCAAGGCAACCGCATGCTGGTCGATGGCGGCCTGCTCAATCCGTTGCCTATCGTGCCGGTGGTGTCGAGCCATTGCGACCTGATCATCGCGGTCAACCTCAACGCCACCAACCAGAAACAATACAGACTGCCCGTAATCCAGCGCCCGGCAGCGTTCAAGCGTCGCTTCGACACCCTCGTCAGTTCCCTGGGTTCGCGACTGCCGTTTCGTCGCAAGCAAGCCGAGCAGTTACTGCTGCTGGAACAGGAGGCGCTAAAAGCCGAGGCCGCCGAGATCAACCCCTGGCTCGGATCCGCCGAGCCCGAAGGCCAGCAACCCGCCGCCGCGCCGGAGTCCGAAGGTGCGCCGAAATCGGCGACCGGTTCGTTCATCATCGACAACGTCGGCCCGGCCTCGCTGCTGGATTTGATCAACCAGAGTTTCGAGGTGATGCAGACCTCCCTGGCCCAGTACAAGATCGCCGGATATCCACCGGATGTGCTGATCAACGTGCCAAAACGGGTGTGCCGGTTTTTCGAGTTCTACAAGGCGCCGGAGCTGATCGCCCTGGGGCGGGAGATTGCCAGTGACACGCTGGATCGTTATGAGAATGAGCAGAACTGATGGAGCGCTCGTGGCAGTGAGGGTCTCATCGCGAGCAGGCTCGCTCCCACATGGATCTGCGGATTCAAGAACATCACAACGCCTGTGGGAGCGAGCCTGCTCGCGATGACGGCAGCTCAGCCAGCATCAAACTCAAAGTCCACCCTCCCCCAACAACCGATACCCAACCCCCGCCTCGGTCGCAATGAACCGGGGCCGGGTCGGGTCGTCGGCCAGTTTTTGACGCAGATGACCGACCACGATCCGCAAGTAGTGGGTGTCTTCGGTGTGCGTCGGGCCCCAGATATCCTTGAGCAATTGCTGCTGGGTGATGACCCGCCCAGGATGGCGCGCCAATTGCGCCAGCACGGCGTATTCCTTGCGGGTCAGGGCCACTTCGGTGCCATCGAGCAGGACTCGGCGATAAGCCAGGTCCACCGTCAGCGGACCGAACGTCAGCGCCGCTTCCCGCGCCTCGCCCGCCGGGGCCTGACGCAGCAGGGCACGAATGCGCGCCAGGAACTCCTGGATGCCGAACGGCTTGGTCACGTAATCATTGGCGCCGTTGTCCAGCGCCTCGACCTTCTGAGCTTCGCTGGCCCGCACCGAGAGCACCAGCACCGGCACCGTGGACCATTGCCGAAACTCGCGCAGCACCTGCTGGCCGTCCATGTCCGGCAGGCCCAAATCGAGCACCAGCAAATCGGGTTTGTTCAGCGCCGCCTGGGCCAGGCCTTCGGTGCCAGTGCCGGCTTCGAGCACCTTGTAGCCTTGGGAGGCCAGGCTGATGCGCAGGAATTTGCGGATCTGCGGTTCGTCATCGATGACCAAAAGGGTCGCGGTCTGGCTCATGAGGTCCGTTCAATGCAATCAAGGGGAAAGAGAGTAACCCAGCGCCGCTCAGGCTTCATCGTCCAGGCCCGGTTGCGCCTGCAATGGCAGATGCAAGATGATGCAGGTACCGCGCCCGTCCAGGCCGGTGTCCACGCTGATTCGCCCGCCATGGGCACCGACCATGCCCTGACAGATCGCCAGTCCCAGCCCGGTACCCTGCCCGCCGCGATCACCGCGCGCAGCGGTGTAGAACATGTCGAAGATTTTCTCGCGCTCTTCTTCAGGGATCCCGGGCCCCTCGTCGGCCACGGCGAAAAAAACTTCGCTGTCCGTCGCCCCTGCGCTCAGCAGCAGACGCCCGTGAGTCGGAGAAAATCGTGCGGCATTCTCCAGCACATTCACCAGCGCCTGTTCGATCAGCGCCGCGTGAACATACAACAACGGCAACTCGGTCGGCACCTCGATGCCCACCGCCAACGGCGCCAGCACCGCCCGCAGCCGGTTCAACGCGCTGCCGACGATGTCGGCCGGCGATACCCAGTCCCGCGCCAGCTTCAGGGCGCCGTGGCCGAGCCGGGTCATGTCCAGCAGGTTCTGAATGTAGCGATCCAGGCGCTCGGCTTCATCGCGGGTGCCTTCCAGCAGTTCGCGGCGATCGGCCAGCGGGATCGCCTCGCCCAACGCCAACAGACTGTCGATACTGCCGCGCATGGAGGTCAGCGGCGTGCGCAAATCGTGGGACACCGAGGCCAACAACGCACTGCGCAGTTGCTCGGTTTCACCGTGCAGGCGCGCCGCTTCCAGATCCTGGGCCAGTTGCGCCCGAGCCAGGGCCTGCGCCAATGGCTGACTGAGGGCAGCCAACAGACGACGCCGCTGGCCGCTCAACGGCTTGCCTTCTTTCGAGCACACGCCCAGCAACGCCAGCGGCCCCTCCTCTGTCGACAACGGCCACCACCACCAGCGCCCGGACGGCAGTGTTCCGGTGCCGGCGCCGGCCGGTTGGTCGTGTTGCCAAGCCCAATCGGCGGCCGCGCGCTCAGCTTCGGTGAAGGTCAACGGTTCGGCCGTTTCGACCTTCCAGTCACCCTGACCGTCACGGTTGAGCAGGCACAGTTGCAGGTCGTGCCAGCCGTTGAGGTGCTGCGCGGCGGCGCTGATCACCGCTTGGCGGTCAGTCGCGGCGGTCAGCTTGCGGGACAGGTCAAGCAGCTCGCCGGTTTCCTGCTGGGTCTCGCGCAGCGCCTGCAACTGTCGTCGCTGGCGGGCCGCAAGGTTGCCGGTCAGGGCCGCCATGAGCAAGAAAAACACCAGGGTGAGTACGTCTTCTTCACGCTGGATGGTGAAGGAAAAATTCGGTGGGATGAACAGAAAGTCATAGGCCAGGAATGACAGCGCCGCGCAGGCCAGCGCCGGGCCGAGGCTGCTACGAACCGCCACCAGCAACACCGCCATCAGAAACACCAAGGAGATATTGGGCAAGGGCAGAAGCCCGGAGATCCCCCAGGCCAGCGCACTGGCCGCCGCCGTCGCCACCAGCGCCAGCACGTAGTCGAACCCGCTCAGGACGGCGTTTGAACGCACGCGGGCCACAGGGCGCTGTTCATCGCGGTCCAGCACGTTGAGTTCCAGCCCCCTGGTATCGCGCAGCAAGCGTGAAGCCAAGCCACCACCCAACAGCCGCCGACGCAGTCGCGGCCTGGACTGTCCCACCAGCACCAGCGTGGCGCGACGTTCGGTGGCGTGCTGGATCAGGGTCCTGGCGACTTCACCGGCCCGTAGCAGCACCACTTCCCCGCCAAGGCGCTCGGCCAGTTGCTGGGCATTTTGCAGGCGCTGGCGCGATGGCTCGTCCCGCGTGCTGCCGTTGTCCACGTGTACCAGGCTCCAGGGAAGATGCCGACGCTGGGCGACGCGGCTGGCATGGCGCACCAGACGTTCGGCCTGGTCATCACCGTCGACCCCCACCAACAATCGTCCCCGCACCGCCGGAGCCGCCTGGCCCAGTTGCCGGTAGCCCTGGGCAAGATCGTTGTCCACCTGTGCGGCGGCGGTTTGCATGGCCAGCTCACGCAATGCGGTGAGGTTGGTCTGGCTGAAAAAAGCATCGATCGCTGCGCGCGCCTGTTCAGGCACATACACCTTGCCATCGCGCAGGCGCTCCAGCAGCTCGCGCGGTGGCAGGTCGATCAGCAGCAGTTCATCGGCCTCCTGCAGGACCCAGTCGGGCAGCGTCTCGCGAACTTGCACGCCGGTGATACCGCGCACCTGATCGTTGAGACTTTCCAGGTGCTGGACGTTGACGGTGGTGTAGACATCGATGCCGGCGGCCAGCAACTCCTGAATGTCTTGCCAGCGTTTGGCGTGACGGCTGCCGGGCGCGTTGCTGTGGGCCAGTTCGTCCACCAGCACCAAGGCCGGCCGAGTCGCGAGCAGACCATCAAGGTCCATTTCCTCGAGCACCACCCCGCGATACTCCGAACGCACCAGCGGCTGCTGCACCAGACCGCCGAGCAGCGCTTCCGTTTCACTGCGGCCGTGAGTCTCCACCACGCCGGCGACCACCCTGACACCTTGGCGCAGTTGCGTGTGGGCCGCCTGCAGCATGGCGTAGGTCTTGCCGACACCCGGCGACGCACCCAGGAAAACCTTGAGCCGGCCACGGTCGGTGCGGGGCAGCTTGGCTAACAGTGCGTCGGCGCGGCCGGAGTCGCTCATGTGTTGGGGTTCTCTTTCAGAGGTTGATCAAACGGCCGGTGGGAGCAGGCCGGTGGAAGCAAAGTGGAACCTGTGAGAGCTGCCCCTGCGGGAGCAAAATGGAACCTGTGAGAGCAAGCCCCTGTGGGAGCAAAGTGGAATCTGTGAGAGCAAGCCCTGTGGGAGCAAAATGGAATCTGTGAGAGCAGCCCCTGTGGGAGCAAAGCTTGCTCGCGATGAACAATAACGCGGTTCGGCAGTTGAACCGTGTCGTCCTGATCGCGAGCAAGCTTTGCTCCCACAGGGCCTGCTCCTACAGGGCTTGCTCCCACAAGGCTTGCTTCCACAGCCTTTGCTCCCACAGATTTCACTTTGCTCCCACAGGCCCCACTCCACTCCCACAGAGGTCTACAGTTTTTCCAGCGCCAGGTTCAGCGCCAGCACATTCACCACTGGCGGCCCCACCAGCGGTTGCTCGATGTGAGCGTCGAGCAGTTGCTGCACGGACGCCACCGGCAGATTGCGTGCGGCGGCGACACGCGCCAGTTGATAGGCAATCGCCGCCGGTGGCAAGTGGGGATCCAGTCCGCTGCCCGAGGTGGTCAGCAGCGCCAGCGGCACAGGGCCTTGACCGGGCACTTGCAATGCCTGGGCGTCATCGATCACCCGCGCGGCCAGGGCCGGATTGCTCGGGGAAAAGTTGCTGGCGCCGCTGGCTACCGTGGCGAAAGCGCCGGCCGATGGACGCGGATGGAACCAGGCATCACCCTGGAAATCCTGGGCGATCAACAGGGAGCCACGGACCTTGCCGCCGGCATCAACGATCAGGCTGCCGTTGGCCTGGGCGGGAAACGCGACCTGGGCCACGCCCGTAACCAGTAAGGGGTACGCAACGCCGGTGATCAGGGTCATCAGAAGCAATAGGCTCAAGGCCGGGCGTATCAGAGTGAACATCCAGAAATCCTCGAATTGAATAAAAAATTACCTGTGGAAACCACCTTGTGGGAGCAAAGCTTGCTCGCGATGCAGTCACCTCGGTCTGAACCAACACCGTGTCATCGTCCATCGCGGGCAAGCCTTGCTCCCACAGGGTGAAGATGAGCGTTGGTTGTCCGCTCAAACCAGCCCCAGCGCCGTCAGCAACATGTCGATCGCCTTGATCCCCACAAACGGCACCACGATCCCACCCAGGCCATAGATCAGCAGATTGCGCCGCAGCAGCGCCGCCGCGCTGGCGGCCTGCACCCGCACACCACGCAACGCCAACGGGATCAGCACCACGATGATCAAGGCGTTGAACACAATCGCCGACAGAATCGCGCTTTGCGGGCTGCTCAGGTGCATCACGTTCAGCCCCCCCAGTTGTGGATAGATCGAAGCAAATAGCGCCGGCAGGATGGCGAAGTACTTGGCGATGTCGTTGGCGATGGAAAACGTCGTCAAGGCCCCACGGGTCACCAGCAGTTCCTTGCCGATTTGCACCACGTCCAGCAACTTGGTCGGGTCGCTGTCGAGGTCGACCATGTTGGCCGCCTCTCGCGCCGCCTGTGTGCCGTCGTTCATCGCCATGCCGACGTCAGCCTGGGCCAGGGCCGGCGCATCGTTGGCGCCGTCACCACACATCGCCACCAGACGACCGTCATTCTGCTCATGACGGATGCGCGCCAGTTTTTTCTCCGGCGTGGCCTCGGCCAGCACGTCATCGACGCCGGCCTCGGCAGCAATGGCGGCGGCGGTCAGCGGGTTGTCGCCGGTAACCATCACCGTGCGAATCCCTAACTTGCGCAGCTCGGCAAAGCGCTCGCGGATACCGGGCTTGACCACGTCCTTCAGATGAATCGCCCCCAGCAGCCTGCCGTCAACGCACACCAGCAAAGGGGTACCGCCGCTCTGGGCGATCTTGTCCACCTCCCGCGCCAGTGCAGGTAGCAGTTCGCTTTTCGACAGGCCGATAAAACTCAGCAGCGAATCCACGGCACCCTTGCGGTACACCCGGCCCTGATAATCGACACCGGACAATCGGGTTTCGGCACTGAACGGCACAGCGGTCAGCAGTTCGGCGCCCGGCTCGGGTTGCGAATGCAAACCCCGCAGGTACTCGACGATGGACTTGCCCTCCGCCGTGTCGTCGGCCAACGAAGCGAATAACGCCCCTTCGGTCAGCTCCTTGACGCTTACACCGGGCGCGGCGTGAACCGCGGTACAGCGACGATTGCCGAAGGTGATGGTGCCGGTCTTGTCCAGCATCAGCACATGCACGTCCCCCGCCGCTTCCACCGCGCGACCGGACTTGGCGATCACGTTCAGGCGCACCAGCCGATCCATCCCGGCGATACCGATGGCCGACAACAGCCCGCCGATGGTAGTGGGAATCAACGTCACCAACAGCGCCACCAGAAACACCAGCGGCAAATTACCGTTGGCGAAATGCGCGAACGGCTGCAGCGTCACCACCACCAGCAGGAAGATCAGCGTCAGGCCGATCAGCAAAATATCCAGCGCCACTTCGTTGGGCGTCTTCTGCCGCTTGGCGCCTTCGACGAGAGCGATCATGCGGTCCAGGGTGGATTCACCGGGGTTACTGGTGACGCGCACCAGCAGCCAGTCGGAGACCAGGCGCGTGTTGCCGGTGACGGCTGAACGATCGCCGCCGGACTCGCGGATCACCGGGGCCGATTCGCCGGTAATCGCCGCCTCGTTGACGGCCGCGATGCCTTCGATCACTTCGCCATCGCCAGGAATCATCTCCCCCGCCTCGACGCGTACCACGTCACCCTTTCGCAGGCGGGCGGCGGCTATCACCTCAAAGCCGTTGGCCGTCTGGCGGCGTGCGCTCAGGCCTTCGCTACCGGCCTTGAGACTGTCTGCCCGGGCCTTGCCGCGACCCTCGGCCAGGGCTTCGGCAAAGTTGGCGAACAACACCGTGAACCACAACCACAGGGCAATTTGCGCGGCAACAAAGGTCGGCACACTGCTGTCCGGAACGAAACACAACATCGTGGTGAGAATCGCGGTCAGTTCCACCACCAGCATCACCGGGGCGCGGTGCAACTGGCGCGGGTCGAGCTTGACGAACGCTTGCAGCAGCGCTGGCCGCCACAAGGCCGAGATCGCGGTTTTCGGTTGCTCCGGCGCCTTGGCGACGACGGTTTTGCTCATTGGCATATTCATCATCAGATCCTCAGAAGCCCAGGCTCAGGTGTTCGGCAATCGGCCCCAGGGCCAGGGTCGGCAGGAAGGTCAGGCCGCCCACCAACAGAATGGTCACGGTGAGCAAGGTGACGAACAGCGGGCCGTGGGTCGGAAAGCTGTTCGGGCCGATCGGCGCGGTTTTCTTCAGCGCCAGGCTACCGGCCAAGGCCAGCACCGGCAGGATGTAGCCGAAACGGCCGATCAACATGCCCAGCCCCAGCATCAAATTGTGGAAGGGTGTGTTGGCACCAAAGCCGGCGAAGGCCGAACCGTTGTTCGCCCCCGCCGAGGTGTAGGCATACAACAACTGGCTGAAGCCGTGGGCGCCAGGGTTGCTCACCGCAGCAGCAGGCCCGGGCAGGCTCGCAGCAATCGCCCCCAGCCCCAGCACACTCACCGGCATGACCAACAGGGTCACCACCAGCAGTTGCACTTCCCTGGCAGCGAGCTTCTTGCCCAGGTATTCCGGGGTACGGCCAATCATCAATCCAGCCAGGAACACTGCGATCAGCACGTTCAGCAGCATCCCGTAGAGCCCCGCGCCGACGCCGCCGAAAATGACTTCGCCGACCATCATGTTCACCAGCGAGACCATGCCGCTCAGAGGATTGAGGCTGTCATGCATGCCATTGACCGAGCCATTGGATGCCGCCGTGGTGGTGACGGACCACAGCACCGTGGCCGTGGTGCCAAAGCGCGCCTCCTTGCCTTCCAGTGGAGCGGTCTGCTCCACCGAAGCGTTGTACAGCGCCGGGTTGGGTTGGGATTCGGCCCACAACGAGGTGGCGCCGCCGATCAGAAACAGTGCGAGCATGCAGGCGATGATCGCCCGGCTCTGGCGCAGGTCCTTGACGTAATGGCCGAAGGTGAACACCAGCGCGGCGGAAATCAGGATGATCGACGCGACTTCGAACAGGTTGCTCCAGGCCGTCGGGTTCTCGAACGGGTGCGCCGAATTGACGCCGAAGAAACCACCCCCGTTGGTGCCCAGTTGCTTGATCGCGATCTGGCTGGCGGCCGGGCCCAATGGAATCACTTGATCCGCGCCCTGCATCGTCAACCCGTGCACATAGTGGGCGAAGGTTTGCGGCACGCCCTGCCACACCAGGAACAGCGCCAGCAACAGGCACAGCGGTAACAGCCCGTAGAGGGTGGCGCGGGTCATGTCGACCCAGAAGTTACCCAGCGTTGCAGCGGATTTGCGCCCAATTCCGCGACACAGCGCCACCAGCACGGCCAGGCCCGTGGCGGCGCTGACAAAGTTCTGCACGGCCAGGCCAAGCATCTGGCTCAGGTAGCTCAACGACGCTTCACCGCTGTAGGACTGCCAATTGGTATTGGTGGTGAAACTCACCGCCGTGTTGAATGCCTGGGTCCACTCCATACCCGGCACTTTTTCGGGGTTGAGTGGCAAATGCCCCTGTAACAGCAGAATGGCGAACAACAGCGAAAAACCGGCCAGGTTGAAAGCGAGCAAGGCCAAGGCGTATTTCTGCCAGCTTTGCTCAACGGCCGGATCGACACCGGCCAAGCGATAGCAACCACGCTCCACCGGGCCAAGAACAGGTGAAAGCCAAGTGCGCTGGCCTTCCATCACCCGGTAGTAAAAACGCCCCAGAAACGGTGCAGGGATCAGCACCAGCGCGAAGAAGGCGAAGATCAGCCCGTAGTCATAACCGTGCATAGCCACTCCTAGTTCCGATCCGCGCGCAACAGCGCAATCAGTAGATAAATGAACAGCGCCGCGGCCAGCAGCAGCGACACCCCGTCCAGAAGGCTCATGGGATTTCTCCGTCGTACGGCGTCATGCCGTGTCTGGAGTGATTGTCGGCAGGGAGGGCGTAAAGGAACGAGATCGAGAGAGGGGTTGGGGGATAAAGAATGTGTAAAAAATGGGTTTGTGGTTGGCTGGGCGGGCCTCATCGCGAGCAGGCTCGCTCCCACAGGGGATTGTCAGTGGAGGAAAATTCTCTATTCACAACAGATCAAATGTGGGAGCGAGCCTGCTCGCGATGAGGCCCGCCCCGGCACTGACGCTCCGAACTGGAGCACAAAATCGAGCCATCAGGCAGCGAACATCCCCGATACGACACAATTTCACCCATTACGACCAGCGCGACCACACTGGCACGCCCACTGCACTGCCCCACCCCAGCGCTTTTGCTATGGATCGAGGGGGAGCCACCGATGAACACACAACTCAAACCCACCCTGGGCACCCTGCATCTATGGGGTATTGCCGTCGGGCTGGTGATCTCCGGCGAGTACTTCGGCTGGAGCTACGGCTGGGGCGTTGCCGGAACGCTGGGCTTTCTAGTGACATCATTCATGGTCGCGGCCATGTACACCTGCTTCATCTTCAGCTTCACCGAACTGACCACCGCCATTCCCCACGCCGGCGGACCGTTCGCCTACAGCCGTCGGGCATTCGGCGAAAAAGGCGGGTTGGTCGCCGGTCTGGCAACGCTGATCGAATTCGTCTTCGCGCCACCGGCCATCGCCCTAGCCATCGGCGCCTACCTGAACGTGCAATTCCCGGCCCTGGACCCAAAACACGCGGCGGTCGGTGCCTATATCGTGTTCATGGGCCTGAACATCCTCGGGGTGAAACTGGCGGCGACCTTCGAGCTGATCGTCTGCGTGCTGGCGGTGGCCGAATTGCTGGTGTTCATGGGCGTGGTCGCCCCGGCGTTCAGCTTCAGCAGCTTCGCCTTGAACGGCTGGGCCGGTTCCGATGTGTTCGGCGCGCCGGCCATTGCCGGGATGTTCGCCGCAATCCCCTTCGCCATCTGGTTTTTCCTGGCCATTGAGGGCGCGGCCATGGCCGCCGAAGAAGCCAAGGACCCGAAACGCACAATTCCCAAGGCCTACATCAGCGGCATCCTGACCCTGGTGTTCCTGGCCATGGGCGTGATGTTTTTCGCCGGAGGCGTGGGCGACTGGCGCACCCTGTCCAACATCAACGACCCGCTGCCCCAAGCCATGAAAACCGTAGTTGGCGAAAGCTCCGGCTGGTTGCACATGCTGGTGTGGATCGGCCTGTTCGGCCTGGTGGCAAGCTTCCACGGCATCATCCTCGGCTACTCGCGCCAGTTCTTCGCCCTCGCCCGCGCCGGCTACCTGCCCGCCTCACTCGCCAAACTGTCACGTTTCCAGACCCCGCACCGGGCCATCATCGCCGGCGGCCTGATCGGCATCGCAGCGATCTACAGCGACGGTCTGATCAACCTCGGCGGCATGACCCTGACCGCAGCGATGATCACCATGGCCGTATTCGGTGCCATCGTCATGTACATCATGAGCATGCTCAGCCTGTTCAAACTGCGTAAAACCGAACCCAACCTGGAACGCACCTTCCGCGCGCCGGGCTATCCGATCATCCCGGGTATCGCCCTGGTACTGGCAGTGGTGTGCCTGGTGGCGATGGCCTGGTTCAACGCGCTGATCGGGCTGATCTTCCTCGGTTTCATGGCAGTAGGCTTCCTGTACTTCATGCTAACGGCGCAACTGCGCGCCGATGCCCCGGCCGATGCGATGCTCACCGGGCTTTGAGGTGAACCCGGCAGAACGGGCGTAGTATGGAACCACTGCGAACAACCTTCGCTCATAAGTGGTAGGTGCGATGGACAGGCGAAATCTTCGTCATCCATCGCCCCCTCAAGGAGAGCCCTATGCCCTGGTACGCCTGGTTAATTCTGATTGTTGCAATCGGCTCGATCGTTGGTGGCTTGATGATGCTGCGCGACACCGCCAACAAGGTCGAACTGACGGATGAACAGCGCAAGCGTGTTGCCGAGCGCAATGCCGAGATGGATGCGAAGGAGGCCAAGGATCGTTGATTGCTGCACACCGCTTTTGTGGCGGCTGGGCCTGCCTGTAGGAGCTGTCGAGTGCAACGAGGCTGCGATCTTTCCCCTCTCCATTGAGTCTGGAGCGAAGATCAAGAGATCGCAGGCTTCGCCAGCTCCTACAAAACCCAGCGGGAGCAAGCTCCCTCGCCACAAAAGCCAGCGCTTGCTACATCACTGCTCCCAATCCGCCTTGGCAATCTGCAAGCCATGCAACCCCTTGTACGCCGCCCGCTCAGGCTGGCTCCAGCCCGCCAGCAATGAATCCTCCAACCGATAGATCTCCACCCCCAACGGACGACAGACACTGAGGGGATCCTGCGCATCCGGCCCCCACATCGCCAGCGACAAATCGCCGCCGGGGCAAGTGGACAAGGCACACAGCAAATCGATCTCGGCAAAAAACTCCAAATAATCGCCCTTCTGCGCCGGACAAGCCTTCATGAAGTACATGTCGTCATGATTGAGCCCGGTACATTGGAAAATATTCAGCACATCGTGCACATCGAACTCGGTCAGACCATGGGGTAATACCGCGCGGGTCAGGTTCGAGTGGCAATGATGGTGAAAATCCTCGCCGGTGAGCATCCTGTTCACGTACGGATCACAGCGCGTACCGAGCAGATCGTGCAACCGTCCACCATGCTCGTCGATCCCATAATCGGCCAGACTGTCATCGGTAATGGTCACCAATGGCCGCAAAAACGGCAAGTTCGACCACAGCCGGTCATGAGTGCTGACGTGGGCGCCCTGAAGCTGACGGGTACGGGCCGCCCACAGACGCTCCCGTGGATCGTGGGCATTCCAGACGTTGAAGTCCCCCACCTGCGGGCCCACGGGGGTCGTGACGCGGAACACATGACCGGCGGGTACGTGCCAAGCGCGGCCGGTGCGGATGGGCACCTCGAACTGTTCGATCAGGGTGCGCTTGTCCTGCTGGGTGCGGATGCGGTCGTAGAAGGGTTTGTCCACTTGCAGGGCCGAGCCTTTGCTGACTTGGTAGGCGGCTGGGTAGTTTTTGTGCATGGGGGTGGGTCCTTGATCTGAGGTGATTGGCGGGAACGAAGCTCCAAAAGGGGATGGTCGAACCTACACCAAGACGCATCCGAATCATCGTTTTAGGTGGCATTGGGCCAAAACGCAAAAAGGCCAGTCATATTCGACCGGCCTCTTTCACCATCACACCTCAGTTCACTTCCAGCTTGTCACGATTCCTGTCGAGAATCGCCTTGCCAATCCCCTTGACCTCCAGCAACTCATCCACCGAAGAGAAGGCTCCATTACTCTCACGATACGCAACAATCGCATCTGCCTTGGCCTTGCCTATCCCCGCCAGCTCGCGTTGCAGCATCGCGGCGTCCGCCACGTTCAGATCCACCTTGGCGCCTTGCGGTTTAGCTGAAAGTTCCAGTGCCTGCGGCGCAGCCGTCGTCTCGGGCTTGACTGCGGGCGCAGCGATAACAGCTATCGAGGCACTGGTCAGAAGGGCAAAAACCAGAGAGTAGAAATAGCCTGTACGCATAAGTGACGCTCCATGACATCGTTAAGAGAGAAGCAGCTTTTCCGAAGCTGCTCCTCAAACTTAGGCGATGATGGGGGGCTGTCAAAAGTGTGTACGTTACAGGGTGTGTAACAATCAAGGTTCCAGGCGACGTTGCTGGTAGATCCAGTCGACGATCTCGCCGTCCGGGGCGTAGCCACTGACGGTATCGCGCAGCAACTGACGGACTCTGGCGTAGTCATCGTGTTCGATGGCAGCCAGCAGCTCCGCCAGCCGGGCCTTGAGCACATCCCAGGGCAGGTGATCTTCGTTGGCACTCATGATCATAGGGTGCGAGGTGGCGACGACGTTATCGCCAATCAGTAACTCCTCGTAAAGCTTCTCGCCAGGACGCAGCCCCGTGAACTCGACTGAAATGTCGCCATGAGGGTTCTTTTCCGAACGAACACTCAAACCAGACAGGTGAATCATCTTCTCCGCCAGCTCGACAATCTTCACCGGTTCGCCCATGTCCAGTACAAACACATCCCCACCCAAGCCCATGGAACCGGCCTGAATCACCAACTGCGCGGCCTCGGGAATGGTCATGAAATAACGCGTGATCTTGGGATGTGTAACGGTTAACGGGCCGCCGGACTTGATCTGCTTATGGAACAGCGGAATAACCGACCCTGACGAGCCCAGTACATTTCCGAACCGGACCATGGTGAAGCGGGTTTTATTAACTCGCGAGACATTGGCCTTATCGCCGAACAGCACTGGCGCCAGTTCGCGGCTCAGGGCCTGCAAGGTCAGTTCTGCAAGGCGCTTGGTGCTGCCCATCACGTTGGTGGGGCGCACGGCTTTGTCGGTGGAAATCAATACAAAATTCGAGACGCCCGCCTGCAACGCGGCTTGCGCAGTGTTCAACGTCCCGATCACGTTGTTCAAGACACCTTCGGCAATATTGTGCTCAACCATGGGCACATGCTTATAAGCGGCGGCGTGATAGACCGTATCGACATTCCAGGTCTTCATCACGTCCAGCAACTTGTGCTGATCGCGCACCGAACCCAGGATAGGCAGCAAGCGAACAGACAACGATTCCCGAGCGATTCTCGGCTCAAGTTCAGACAGAATACTGTAGAGATTGAACTCACTATGCTCGAATAGCAGCAGCGTAGTGGGTTTGAGCGCTACGATTTGCCGACAAAGCTCAGAACCGATTGAACCTCCCGCCCCTGTTACCAAAACCGACTGTCCGGCGATGCAATGCTCAAGCAAGTCAGCTTGTGCAGGCACAGGATCGCGCCCAAGAAGATCCGCAATGTCCACTTCCTGGATGTCATCGACCTTGACCCGGCCACTCGCCAGATCCATGAAGCCGGGCACACTGCGCACATGCAGCGGGAAGCCTTCCAGCAACGTCAATATTTCACGACGACGACCTCGTGACGAAGACGGGATCGCCAACAAAATCTCTTGCGCGCCGGTCGCATCGATCATTTTTTGAATGTGTTTCGGTTGGTAGACCTGAAGCCCGGCGATCACCCGGTCTGCAATGCTGCGATCATCATCGATGAACGCGACCGGACGCATTACCCGCCCCATACGCAATGCCGCGACGAGTTGGTTACCCGCGGCACCAGCACCATAAATAGCGACTTTGGGCAAACCATCGTCACGGTTGGTGAAGGGGACATGCTGGGCTGCGGTGAACCAGTCTCCCAGAAAGTATTGACGCATCATGAGGCGCAAACCGCCGATCATGATCAGGCTGAGCCACCAATAGTTGAAGATGATGGAGCGTGGGACCACGTTTTTATGGTTGCTGTACCAATATACCAAGAGAGCCAACAGCAAGGCAGAGAGACTGACTGCCTTGCAGATAGTGATCAGCGCGTCATTGCCGAAATAACGCATGACGGCGCGGTACATGCCAAAGCGGATGAAAATCGGGATAGCGATCAGCGGAGCAGATGCGAAAAGCCAAAGATGCGTTTCGATCGGGCTCGCCAAGGCGTCGACACCGAGTCGAACGACGAATGCCAACCATAGGGCGACCCAAACCAGAACCACATCTGTGGCCACCTGGATTGCCCGTTTGTGACGTCTTGGCAAGCCAAGCAAGGCTATTCTTAATTTATCCATAAACCCTTTACGCACCTTGACCAGCTCCTAAAACCAATCCATTCCTGATGCCTGCGGTTATCTTAACGACCATTGGACATCTGATACAAAACGTACGAACACAGCCTTGGAATCAGACCGCCTCAAACTCACCCGCATGAAACCTGATAGCCAGCAGAACCAACGGCACATAGGCCACTACCAAAACCAATGCGCCATCCACATTCCACAACACGACACACGCCGCAAGCGGTAGCAACCAGAACAGGTTAATCGCAGCCACCGCCAGCGTCACGGGTAGATGCTGGCCATACTGACGCGACGCAAACTGATAGGCGTGGCTACGGTGAGCCTCATAAACTTTATCCCCTCGCAACAGACGTCGTATCAACGTGACTGAAGCATCAACAATAAAGACTCCAAGCAGGATCAACCATACCCAAAGCAGCTTTGAAGAGAACCAAGCAGCTTGTAATGAGAGTAACCCAAGGATGATGCCAAGGAAGCCGCTGCCTGCATCCCCCATGAAAATTCTTGCGGGAGGGAAGTTCCAATAAAGAAAGCCGGCTACGGCCATTGCTAGTACCAAGGGAGCGACCAATAAGGTGTCAAAACCGGCCAGCCAGTACAACAGGGAGGCTCCGAAGCAGGCACAAATGGCCTCCACGCTCGCGATACCGTCGATACCATCCATGAAATTATAGAGATTGAGCATCCAGACCAGATAAAACGCGGCCAAGACGTGACCTACCCACCCAAAACTCACTGTGATGTTGGCCAAGCTAATCGTTGGCAGCCCTCCTATCCAAAATAATGCCCAGGCAGCGGCAAAAAAGTGCCCCAAAAGACGCCAGCGAGCTGCGATATGACCATGATCATCAAGAAAACCTAATATCGCGACCATTGCTCCCGCTCCCAGCAAGGCGCACGCAAAATTCCATGTCAGCTCACCTCCCACAGCTAAGAAAGTCACGGTTACCAGAAAACTTAACACAATCGCCAACCCTCCCCCGCGGGGAGTCGGTAACGAGTGCGAGCTTCTAGCATTGGGGACATCAATCAAGCTGCGGCTCAATGCATAGCGTCGTAATATCCAAGTTAAAAAGAATGCCATAAAAACAACAGCAAACATCAACCAAAGCAGCAATGTCATCAAAAACCCCATTCGTCAGCCATTCGCCAGACTATAGCACCCAGCCTAATTGGAACCTGATCTAAAATCTTTCGCCACCTTTACTAACCCCTCATCAAGGCTTTCAATAGGGCTCCAATCAAGCAATTTACGAGTCTTCTGAATATCAACCTGAAGAGAGCCATTGAGCCGTCGCGCTAGATCTCTGCGCCCCGACAAAACAGCGCCTACATTAATAAACATAGAGGGTATCGGTATTAGCCTAGCCGGCTTCCCCAACGCGTTACCCATCTTGATTAACAAATCGGTAGTGGATACATCTTCACCATCACTGACCATAAATATCTGATTAGCCGCGCCGGGATGATCCAAGCAGGTAATAATCAAGTCGACCAGATTATCCAAAGACACCAAGCTACGCTTATTCTGGATGGCGCCAAACGGTAAAGGAAAGCCCTTATCTAACCAATTCATCATGCTACGAAAATTTGCCTTTACACCGGGACCGTAAACCAGTACAGGACGAATAATTACTACCTCAATCCCTAGCTCCTCTGAAATACGCCTTAACCCTTGTTCAGCCTCCATTTTTGAACAACCGTAAGGGTCCACGGGGGCAGGAATATCATCCGCTTGGAAAGGAAAACCCGGGGACGTTTCCTCACCATTGACTTTGATCGAACTGAGAAAAACAAAACGCTTCACCCCAGCTTCAGCAGCCCTACGCGCCAAGTCCAAGGTAAACTTCACATTTACTTCGCGAAAATCAGCCAAGGGATTTACTGAGCGATCATTCATTATATGAACACGCGCCGCGCAATGAACAATTGATTTCACGTCATCAAAGGATAGTTCCGCAAACTCGCCTTTCTCCGAAACTACCGAAACTAAAACCTCAGTAGGAAAACTCACCTCCTTTTGCCGAACGAGCGCGACGACCTGTTTTTCCTGACAGGATAAAAGCCGTTCCACCAAAGCGGAGCCGACAAAACCGGTAGCGCCAGTAACAAGAATTTTTTCACTCATGATCAAAAGTTCGCTCAAGCTTTGAATAAATTTTCAGGTGCTGTTGCACTATTTTTTCCAAGTTGAATTCACTTTCGGCCAATGCGCGTCCTGCGGCCCCCATACGTTGCCGCAAGCTTGCATCATCGATCAACAGCTGTAGTCCATCGGCTAACGCAACGGCGTTGCATACGGGAACCAGCAAGCCCGTAACATTCGGATCAATCGCATCACGACAACCGGGTACATCCGTCGTGACAACCGCGCGACCAGAAGCCGCCGCTTCAACCAGGACCTTCGGAAGCCCCTCCCGATAGGAAGGTAAGGTCACAACGTGGGCTTCGGCAAACAGTGCAGATATGTCGTTGCGGTAACCCAATATCTCGATTAACCCTTCGTCTCGCCAAGCAGCGATTTCAGCTTCAGTGATAGTGGCAGGGTTCCCAGGGTCAATGGCTCCAATTAATTGAAATCGAGCCTTGACTCCTCTCTCTTGAAGGATTCGCGCAGCCTCAACAAACTCCAGCACCCCCTTGTCTCGCAGAAGGCGAGCAGCAAGACAGACTACAGGGGATGACGTATGGGGCTCAGGACGAAAAGAATAGAGGCTCATATCCACACCGGAACCTCGAATCAGTTCAGCTTTCGCAGGATCCAACACCCCCAAACTTATCAATAGCTCACGGTCATCCGAGTTCTGAAAAATGACACGAAGATTTTTTTTACCCAATGCCAGCCAATAAAAAAAACCGATCATTTTACGTAATAAAGATGCCTTGAAACCGCGTACAAGAAATACAAAACCTAGTCCTGATACAGCTGCGACGACACCTCCGACTGGCGCCAATCGAGCAGCGATTCCCCCATAAACAACAGGCTTTATGGTGACTAAATGCAACAAGTTTGGCCTGATGCGCCACAGTAAACGCCAAACAGAGAATAGTGCTGCCAGTTCACGAAATGGATTACGCCCACTACGGGTTAGAGGTAAAATGTGGTGAACAAACCCGTTGTCCTCAATTGCCCTCACCGCACCGCCATCCATGGTCGCAACATGGACCCTATAACCAGCTTTTCTAGCTCCCTCGGCAACGGCCAAGCGGTGCGAAATGAAAAAAGCAGGATCGTTGACAATCATGAGAAAAGTAGGTGTCATCAGCGAGCACCGAGCCAGATTGGAAACATTCAATACGCTCCATATATGTCGATGTCAAAAAAATAATGCCCAAAGACCCCGCACCCCATCTAGGCCTTGCCCCATACAGTTCGGTTAATATAATCAACATAACTCAATACTATACGCACAACCTGGATAGACACAGGCCCTCCCTGATAATCCTTTACAACCGGAATCATCTGGTGGTTACGGTTATGTTGATTGGTAACAATCCTTACCGCTTCCAGCACGCGTTCAACTTTCAAACCGCTCATTATCAATGTTCCTTCATCCATCCCTTCAGGCCGCTCATGAGCATTTCGAATGGTGATAGCGGGCAAGTTCAACAGAGAGGCCTCTTCTGTAATAGTCCCGCTGTCTGAAAGCACGCAAAATGCAGACATCTGCAGTTTTATGTAATCCAGCAAACCGAATGGCTTCATGAACTGTATCAGTGGATGATCCATTGCAATACCACAAGCTTCAAGACGCTTTCGGGTACGAGGGTGCGTAGAGACTATTATCGGATACTTATAATGATCAGCTAAGGCATTAAGAGTGTCGATCAGATCCCTAAGATTTTCCGGGCTATCAACATTCTCCTCTCGATGTGCGCTAACGATAAAAAACTTATCTTCGTCCAAAGACATACGGCTCAGCACATCAGACTGGCGAATTTTAGGCAGATAAAAATCTAAAACCTCAGCCATATGAGATCCAGTCTTTATAATGGTCTCCGGCCGTATACCCTCAGCAATAAGATACCGTCGCGCATGCTCGGTGAGCACCATATTGATATCACTAAGGTGGTCCAAAACCTTGCGATTTAGCTCTTCAGGCACCCGCTGATCGAAACAACGATTGCCGGCTTCCATATGAAAGACTGGAATTTTTCGTCGCTTAGCTGCTATAACTGCCAAACAGGTATTGGTATCTCCATAGAGGAGAACAGCGTCCGGTTTCTCTAACTCGAAAATCTCATCAGCCTTACTAATAATCTCCGCAATCGTCTGGGCAACCGTATTCCCTACTGCACCCAAAAAATGATCCGGCTTGCGGATTCCGAGCTCATCAAAAAAAACTTGATTCAACTCATAGTCATAATTTTGCCCTGAATGAACAAGTACGTGAGTCACCTGCTTATCCAGCTCAGCAATGACCCGACTCATTTTTATTAGCTCGGGACGAGTACCAACGAGCGTCATAACTTTAAGCATTTAGTACCTCCCGGATATAGTCAAGCTTCAGCAACACTTCTTTTACGCCACTGACGTCAAGCCGCTGAGTATTATGAGACGTATAATCGTCTTGCTCGGAAATTTTCTGCTCGCCCTCAACAAAGTATTTTTTGTAATTAAGGTCCCGATTATCCGCAGGAATTCGATAGTAACGCCCCATATCCTCCGATTTGGCCATCTCCTCTCTCGACACAAGAGACTCATAAAGTTTCTCTCCATGCCGAGTTCCGATAACCTTTATTGGAGAATTACTGCCAAGCAGCTCCTTTAGAGCAACAGCTAGATCTCCAACAGTGGACGCAGGGGCTTTTTGAATAAATATATCTCCCTGCTGTCCATGCTCGAAAGCATGCAAAACAAGGTCCACGGAATCCTCTAGCGACATAAGAAATCGAGTCATCTCTGGATCGGTAACCGTTAGGGGCTCCCCCTCTTTGAGTTGACCTACAAACAATGGAATAACCGATCCGCGTGAGGCCATCACGTTTCCATAACGTGTAGCACAAATCACCGTACCTTGATCTGGAATCATTCGAGATTTGGCAACCACCAACTTTTCAGCCATTGCCTTGGAAATACCCATTGCGTTGATGGGATATACAGCCTTGTCTGTGCTGAGCACAACGACACGTTTCACGCCGCAGCTAATAGCTGCATTCAAAACATTCTCAGTCCCATTAATATTGGTCTTAACCGCTTCCATCGGATAAAACTCGCAGGAGGGAACTTGCTTTAACGCTGCCGCATGAAAAATATAATCAACGCCTGTCATCGCTTGGACCAAACTTTGATAATCTCGGACGTCGCCAATATAAAACTTTACTTTATCATTTGACAAAGCAATACGCATATCCTCTTGCTTCTTCTCATCACGACTAAAAATACGTATTTCACGAACACCTGTATTAAGAAAACGCTTAAGTACAGTATTACCAAAAGAACCGGTCCCCCCGGTTATCATGAGAATCTTATCGTCGAACATATAATCACCAATAGTATAGAAAATTTCTCAAATCGACTAGTGCCAGACATTCACCTGTGATTACAACACATAGCTACAACCAGCAAAACCACTCTATATGAACCTTACAGAGCACCACGTTTATTGTCATCATACATTTTTTTAATCAGCTCTGGCCATGCGGGTGCAATATAACCAGTGGCGACACGAAAACGCTCTTCATTGAGAGAGCGGTCAATCACGACATTTTCGTCGGGAAGGATCTGGATGTTCTTACCATAGCGAGCAGAAACCAGCCGTAACAGGTCCAGTTTACTAACCGGAGAAGCCGCTACATGGTACAAACCATGGAGCTGCGGGTTCTTTATTACATAGTCCTTTATAATCAAGGCTAACTCCACTGTTGGTAATCCGCTAAATATCGCTTTCGAGTATCCTTTGACAGGGCCTTTTTGAGCTAGAAACCATTCCACGAGTGCAAGATGACTATTCAACTCGTGACCAATAATTGAGGTTCGCAATGTGATTGCGTTGAGTCGATTATGAAGCTCACCTATAAATTTAGATTTGCCATACAAATCCTCAGCATCCGATAGATCAGACTCTCTATACATACCCTTCCGACCGGAAAAAACGCAGTCGGTGCTAATATGAACTAAACGAGCCTGCATAAGCGAGCACAGCTGAGCAAGCCGATGGGGGAACATCGCATTTACTGGCAGTGTAGAAAGCGGGTCGTGTGCATGAGCAAGCTGTTTGATAAGCCCGACACAATTGATTACCGCATCTGGCTTTACTTCTTCTAGCACGCGAACCAACGCGTCCTGATCCAACACATCAATACCCGAAATAAGCCTTGAATGACGTTCCTTTTTAAAGAAACGCTTCGAAGACTCACTACGAAGCGTTCCCCATGCTTCATAAGAGCTATCCTCGCAGAATACATTGAGCACAGAACTACCCAACATTCCAGAAGCACCAAGGACTAGTATACGCATAATTAACCTCCAATCTTAGACTTCGAAGCCCGGACGATATCACCATCCGCCAAAGTGCTTAACTCAAACTATATACCATTGTCACGCTCCCCTAGAGAATAAATTTCTCAAATGAGTCGTGACAACTCCAATCTCGTGGACGCGCATGATCTGAAGGCAGACAAAATAAACAAAAATAAACGGAATAAAAATAACCAACCAATACGTAGCAAACATGCCATTAAGCCAACTGAGAACACTATAGGCGATGGCACCACCAATGCCGCAAATCATCAGCACCTTCAGACCTGAAACAAAAAGAACAGAAGGCGCGCTTTTTTGCACTAGGTAAATAGCGACAATACAATTAAAAACTGTCGACACTACAACAGCCACTGCCAGCGCCACCAAGCCATATTTTTTATAAAACACTAAGCAAATTGAAAAATTAATGGTCAGCGCAAATAGCGATAGAAATACCGGCGTGAGCGTATTACCGTGAGAAAAAAACACCCGATTCATGATATCTCTGATTAAACATAAAGGCAGAGCAAGTAGAACAATAGAAAATATTGACGCAACCTTTGTTACATCGTCATCCATAAATTTTCCACGCTGAAAAAGAATATCTACAATTTCATGAGAGTAAAAACTCATGTAAAGCACTATAGGAAATGAACAGATAATGACAATGCGGAGGCAAGAGGTAAGATAGTGCAACAGTTCGACCTGATCGTTTCGTGCTGCCACCGCGGCGATACGAGGGAACAATGAAGCGGTTAGAAAAACCAAAAACACTGACAGAAAAATCAGATTCAATTTGTTTGCATAAGCAAATACCGATATTGCCCCCAGCCCTAGCTCCGTAGCAAAATACACACCGACAAATCCGTTAACTTGCTCTATATAAAATGACAAAACAGCCGGTAGAAAAATAAATATAAAGTTTTTATCCTTAAAGAAAGCAAACGCTGACTGCATTTCGAATATGAAGTACTTTCGCGCAATATAAAAATTAGTGAGAACTAAAAAAAACCAGGCAATCACCCCAAGAACAAGAACCAGATGGAAATCCTCAGCAGAATTATAGAAGTATAACCCTCCACAAAAAACAACATTATTTACCACGGGAACAATATAGCTAGGGATGACGAGACCGTTGACTGATTGCATAGAATTAAACAGAGAAACGAGCGTCGACAAGACGAAAGTCAACGCCATTATAGCAAGGAAGACGGACGCAAGGTCCCTGACTTGCTCATTCACATCACCCGAAAAAGCAGTGACCAACAAATGTGCGCAGCCAAATACAAAAAAGGTGATACAGAAAGAAATAATAAAAAAGAAAGCGATCCCAGAAGAGAGTCCAGCATTGACACTCTTTTGGCAACCAGAAGCCATAAGACGCGAATACAATGGGACGATCAAAACTGGTATGGCAGAGTAAATAGCCATATAAATAACAGATGAAATCGAATTAGCCAAAAAATAAGCATCTGTAATACTCGATACACCATAATAGAACGTAAATATTAAATCCTTTAGAAAACCGGTGGCTTTACCTAAAACTACTAGCCCCAGTATCACGACAACGCTTCGGTATCGACTCATGAGGGATCACCGTGGCCAGACGCCTGATCACTTGATGCGATCGATACTTTTTTATTATAAAAAAACAACCACCCCACAAGGAGCGAAAAGAGTACAATCACGCCCGCCAAGCCGTGCATTATTTGATTATTGGCATAACTAAATATTAGCCCCATGGAAAGATAAATAAACAATGGACCTGCAAATGGATTACTGGCTTGAACGGCTTGCATCCAAAGTCTTGCATAACAAAATGCAAAAATAGGTGTTATTAGAAGCACACCAGCAAAACTAATATCTGACGCCATCCAAGCAAACAATGAATGCCATTTATCGAACCCCCAACCATACTCCTGCCCCACACGATATGGGTAGGTGTGTTCAAGAACGGAGCCATTTTCGGAGACAACAATCTCCACAATCCTTCCCAATGAATATGAATTTCCGACAAAGTACGTCCATTCAAAGGGCAACGTTAAACTTAGATATAGCCCGTACAAGCCATTGGTGAAATAGCCCAAGAATATTCCCAAGGCAAGTCCATAATCAAAGCTTACCCAGCTGAATATCCAAGAACTTTCATCCCACGATATTAAAGGATGCGTTTTCTCGTAGATGTTATCCAACGTGATACCCGCAGCTTGATAGCGCTGTCGAAGGATCTCGATAAACATTAAAAATACAATAGTAGCTGCCCCGCCACCCAGTAAAAATATCCACGCTTTGAGTTTAACTTGCTTGGCGGCGAAATTTATCATCATACAAAAAAAAGTAAAGATTATTATATCGCCCAAATACTTCTGCTTCCCACTCCCTATGACATTAACGAGCAAATACGTCACAACAACAAATAGAAATGCACAACGTGGTACTTTCCTCATGACGGAAAAATAGTAGAAACAAATCAAGATCAAAAACAAAGTGAGCGCTTGCTCAAGAATATTTAGAATATATATCAGATCAACATTGGCTTGCCCTCGCTCATAGCCCTTATAGCCAGCAACATAATTATCACCAATACTATTTAAACTCAACTCCCCACCAGAAGAGAGAAACACATAAAGTTGAATGAACGAACTGAGCACACCGAGAACCAATAGAGCATTTACCAAGTAACTTAGTCGCCGGTAGGAAAGCGCACGCCCATCCAATAAATCCCGACCAATTCGATAATCCCCGCGAGAGCCCAAAACATACCCAATAAAAAATAAAAACAACATCCCCAGCACAAACGGAACTAAGACAAGGTAATCCATCCCCCTGTACTCAACAGGCCCAACGAGGAGACAAAACAGCACAAATAAGGAGTAAGCAACATACAAATTTAATGGCAAGTATCTATAGCTTAGAATCTTCATATTTTTTTAAAAATCTTTTTATACGCTTGCACTTTTTCCTTCCCTACTAAATCCCCGATTTTTAAGGATTTCGTTTGTGCCCGCTCCAAAAAATCCTTAGTTGAACTGACTACGCGAGCAGGATTGCCTGCGACAATAGTTCCATCAGCGACATCTTTTGTTACCACAGCATTTGCGCCGACAATGCAATCATTTCCGACACGAACATTGGGGAGAATCAGTGCCCCCATACCAATAAAAACGTTATTACCAACGTTAATCTCGCCCGCCAACTCCAGATCTGGTATGTCTTTTCTAAATGGGAGAGTGGACCCGTCATGACAAACGAACTTTGCCTTTATACTGATGAACACGTTATCACCGAGAGTAACTAAATATGGTTCGGTACTAAACATTTCATAACTAGAGCCATATATCATCAACCGACCCTTTACTTGGACCCCTATTTTTTTAGCATATGACACAGGATATAAAGCGGCATGCAGCATATTAATAGGCGCCGTGAAAATCTTTAACAATCTAAAAGCATTCACATCAGACCCCCACCTTATCCAAGAACTGGGCAACTTTCAGAGTATAATTTCTATAATCAAATACACGAGAAGAATAAGCATGCTGTTTTATAAAATTAATGTCACTTGGAGTACTTTTTATTAACTTCCTGACCAACTCTAGTTCCTCCCCCCGCTTGGCCAGGAAGAGACCAGCAGTTCCCTCGTAACTCAGCAGACTGACCATGGTATTGGATATCACCGGCGTGCCACAGCTGATTGACTCAGCCAACTTTGATGGAAAACCAGCCAAGGTAACACGAGTCTTATCTCGAAAGAAAATACTGAAATCGCTGCATGCGATGTGCCTCAGTATAATTTCATTAGGCTGCCTACCCTTGAACGAAGTGCATCCGACCATTTCCTGCAACATTCCCGCATGCTCCGGAAACACCTGAAGATATTCGTTCGCAGTGAGCCCGTAAATATCGAAACTAAAATCTTCACCCGACCTATGAAGCTCAAAAAACACTTCGATGCAAACATCTAACCGCTCTTTTAAATTAGTCCGCTCTTTGTTCACGCGGCCTGCATCGAAAGGAGAGCCCACATAAATGAATTTTATCTTCGTGCTGTTATCCCTTATCAATGGTGAATTAAATTTTCTCACATCAAACAGAGTAGGAAGCTCTACAGTTATCTTTCCTTGCTCACTATAATAATCAGTCAGATACCGGCTTGTGGTAATAACGCCATCTGTAGCCTTATGAACCCAATGCATACGCAACGAGGTATCAATACACTTTACAATCCGATAAAATAGACTTCCAGCACTTGCGTCGTACCATTCCGTAGCATCAGCCATTATTTTTATATTTGCTTCCCTGCATATTTTTTTTATACGCAACTGGGCAATCGCTGGATAATTATAGCAAACAACGCCTACAACTCTTGTGAGTTGTCGCTGCTGCCTCAAAAGTCCCAGTATATCTGAAGCCCCTGATATATACTTTAACCAAGCGAGGCTTCCCTTAGGGTACGGAACACTCCAACATTCGAAGCCAGAAAAATCTGCTCTCTTTAACCCTGTACCCGATCTGCTGGAGCTGTTCACGCCGATGAAAATCACATTGTATCCCAGTTCCCGAAAGATTTTTCCGTTCGCTAGAACTCGATGTGCAGCAGCATTTTTATCCGGAAGCTCGAAGCCACCTATATAAATTATCGTACCTTTATCCATCATCGAATCTCTCTAATTAGCCAGCCACCAAACACAGGAGCTATTAGAGCTCATTAAATACACCTCCGCATATTCGGTGTTTAACCGTTCAAGGCTTTGATTTATACAGTTTGATATACCAAGGCATCGCCTGGGAAATTCCTGACCTAATATTATAAAGCGGCTGGTAATCAAGATATTTGCGTGCCTTACTAATATCTGCCTGTGAATGGCGCACATCGCCCTCACGGAAGTCCCGATATATCGGTTCTTTCAAATAGTGAACACCATTATCTCTCAGCGTCTCGGTAAGATAAGAAAACAACTCATTAAGACTTGTCCTATCTCCCAGGGCAACATTATATATTTCATTTTTTGCATCTACCTTTGCAGTTGCCGCCAAGAGATTTGCTTGAACTGCATTATCAATAAAACAAAAATCGCGACTTGTTTCCCCATCACCATTCATGAACACATCTTCGTCGTTTATCATCGCACCGGTCCATTTAGGGATCACCGCTGCATAGGCACCATTCGGATCTTGGCGCTTACCAAATACATTAAAATAGCGCAGACCAATTGTGCCAAATTCATAACAACGAAAAAATACATCCGCATACAACTCATTGACGTACTTGGTAACGGCATATGGGGATAATGGTTTGCCAATTAAATCTTCGACCTTTGGCAAGCCTGGATGATCTCCGTATGTGGAACTGCTCGCGGCGTAGGTAAAGCTGCTCACCTTCGCATCACGAGCAGCGACTAACATATTGAGAAAACCACCAATGTTGGTTTCATTCGACGTAATTGGATCATTGATAGAGCGCGGCACCGATCCAAGAGCAGCTTGATGCAATACATAATCAACACCTACGCATGCCCGGTGACAATCCTCCAGATTACGGATATCCGCCTCAATGAAAACCAAGCGCGACCACTGCTCTTTGCTTACTGATTGCCGGACTTCATCCAGATTTCGTTGGTGACCGGTGGAAAAATTATCCAAACCCACTACTCGTTGATCAAGCTTGAGTAAGGTTTCCAGTAGATTTGAGCCGATGAAGCCTGCAATACCGGTAATAAGCCAGGTTTTAGCGTCATTAGGCAACGTTTTCAGCAAAGTCTCATAGCGCGTCATAGGTATCTTCCTTCAAGGTTGAGTTTGGGTACAAGGCTGTTCCATTACGCCTTGACTTAAAGTCTCAGATCCGTTTCCGCGGCATTCAGAAGATATTTAAGATCGTAAAGAATATGCGTCTTCTTCCCTAAAAGACGTATATTCGCGGGGCCCATGGCCCTGAATTGATCGTGTGCTACGGCCAAAATAATACCATCGTAGGCTCCAATACTTGGTTCAGATATAGGGGTAAGTCCATACTCGTGTTGCGCTTCCTCGGCGACAACCCAGGGATCATAGACGTCTACGTTTACATTGTAGTCAGTCAATTCGCGCACGATATCCACCACTTTAGTGTTACGCAGATCCGGACAGTTCTCCTTAAATGTCAGTCCCATAACAAGTACACGAGCACCATCCACATGAATACGTCGTTTGAGCATGGCTTTTATCAGTTGCGAAGCCACATAAGCGCTCATGCTATCGTTCAAACGACGACCAGCCAGGATAATTTCAGGATGGTAACCTATAGCTTGGGCCTTATGAGTAAGATAATACGGATCAACCCCTATACAGTGCCCACCGACCAAGCCTGGTCGAAATGGTAGAAAGTTCCATTTCGTACCTGCTGCCTTTAGAACCTCCTCTGTGTCGATTCCCATCCTATTGAAAATGATAGCCAACTCATTGATCAATGCTATATTGAGATCACGCTGCGTATTCTCAATGACCTTTGCCGCCTCCGCTACCTTGATGCTACTTGCCTGGTAGGTACCAGCAGTAATTATCTGATTATATAATGCATCAACAAGCACGGCGACTTCGGGCGTGGAGCCTGATGTAACTTTCTTAATGGTAGTTACGCGATGTTCTTTGTCACCGGGATTAATTCTTTCAGGACTATATCCAGCGAAGAAATCGACGTTGAATTTTAGACCCGATACTTTTTCAAGCACAGGGACACAATCTTCTTCAGTCGCACCCGGATAAACAGTCGACTCATAAATTACTATATCGCCCCTCTTCAGAACCTTACCAATACTTTCCGAAGCTTTTATTAAGGGTGTCAGATCGGGTTGTTTGTATTGATCAATGGGAGTTGGAACCGTAACGATAAAAACATTACATTGCTCAACTTCATCCAACCTCGAAGTATAGCTCAAGGAAATAGCTTGTTTTAGCTCATCATCCGACACCTCAAGTGTAGAATCATGGCCAGCCGCTAAAGCATGAATCCGTCGCTGGTTAATATCAAATCCAATAACAGTACGACGCTTTCCAAACTCAACAGCTAAAGGCAAGCCAACATAACCCAGACCAATAATGGCTAATTTGATTTCTTCCAGCTGACGCATAATCGAAGCCCACATGATAAATAGTTTAAAACGTTGAAAATCAGTAGCTGGTACTGAAAAACGCTGACGTCCTTAGGCTAACCGCATGCCCTTCACGTCTGGTATTTTTTGCAATACGCTTTTTTATCATAAATTGGTGTGATCTATTCGAATTTTTGAAGCGGACAAGCCGATCCTACGCTGACACCTAAAGAAACGCAGATACTGGATGAAAAAAATCATGTCGAGGCTTGACCGGACACCTACTCCCAGGCCCTCATAGCGGACTTCCTATCCGCATTCGATCCTTAGACCCGCCGGAACAGAGCTTTGTGCTTTCGTCCTTGCACATCATTTAGGATTTTTCAGGCATAGCTTGATGGAACTGAATGATATGACGAGTTTACGCGTCCAACCAAACCGTACCGGGGGACGATCGAGCCTCCCGGATCGGGCGTGATTTGGGCAGCCGTAGAAGATAACGCTTCTCAATATTAAAAATAATTTTAGGCCGTCGGCAGCATGATCGACGGCATATACACTCAGGCTAACTCGTCTTCACGTTTCTTCCGATCGAAGCCAAGCTTAATTAGAGCGATAAAAGTACCCATCACCAAGCCAGCGAAAACAGCCAATATCAAGATTACTGTTTTTCTAGGCTTTATCGGACTCTCCGGCACCTCAACACTACCATCCTGCCGATAAACCGAAATCCTTTCAGGATCAACATTCAACTTACGATAAAAACCGTACTGCATCTGAAGCGGCCGTAAATCAGTGATAAATGCATCATCAGAAGACCTGGACTCCAGCGCATTGATTTCCGCCGCCAGTGCTTTGCTACCCCGCTGGTAATCCATTTTATCGCCGGTATCTACCGTGATATCCACCGCTGCAGAAGAGTTGATTATCGGCGAAGTCAAACCGATCGCTTCAGCAATCTGCAACGCCTCCCGCAACTGCTGAATCCGGTCCTCGCGAACTCGCTGCGCAGTCTCGCGCAAGCTCACAATTTGCTGCTCAAGGTTACGCGCATTTACCGATGCTTCTGTGGTCACGTTCTTGACCAGTTCCGACTCGGCAACCTCACTGGCCTGTTGGACGTAGATCTTTGCCCATTCGGTGGCCTGAGCAGGGTCCCCACCTTGAACGGCCACCGAAAAGCGATCTGGCGTATCTTTTCCCGGCCCTTTGATCACCAGTTCCCGGGAAAAACGCGCGTACAAACGGTCGAGCGCACCCTGTCGCTGAGACTCATCGAGGGAGGGAAGATAAATCTCATTGAAGAACTTCTGACGCAGGGACTCGCCTTGAAGGTTTCTGGCAAAAACGTCATAAACATACTTGATCGAATAAGGTTCTAGCTCAGTGCTTTTCCCACGACCATAATTGAGCTCGGCTATATCGTTCTGCGTCGGCGGCATGATGAAAAGCTTGGACTCATAGACCGGCTTGCTGAGAAACGCATACGCAGCCGCACCTACCGTGACTAAAAGAGTCACACCGAGGATCAGCCATTTTTGGGACCAAAGCCCCTGCGCGAGGGCGATAAGGTCAATCTCATCAGAGCGATGGGTTTCGACTTGATTATTTTGCATCTGAGGCCTCGTGTCCTTTTTTTGACATGGCGCCCGCACACAAACTGGACGCGCTAAAAGGCAAAACGATCAGGCCTTCGGCAGATACCGCAGTAAACTGAGTTAGATTAAATACGATCAAAACGCACCCAAAAGCCAGAAAAAAGTTGTAGACAGTGATCCTTTACACAAAGATTTCCGGGCTCACACATCCATTATTTAAACCGTCGGCGCAGGCCCATGAACCACGCGAGTAACGGGCCCAACATCATACCAGCGAGAAACGCCAACAGCACGAAAACCGAAACAGGAACCTGCGGCGTCGGCCAGCCCAGGAACAACAATGCGACAGGCTGGGTATTCTCAAGCACAAACAGGACAATGACTGCGGCCACAAGCAACACGAGCACGACAAGAGCAAGACGTTTAAAGCTGCGCATGAATTCCCCCTTGCATAGACGCCTCCTTACAGCTCATCCCCCTCCTCCTCATTGACACGATCCCTGAGTTCCTTACCCGGCTTGAAATGAGGCACGAACTTGCCGTCAAGGCTCACGGACTGACCGGTTTTAGGATTGCGGCCTACCCGCGGGGCGCGGTAGTGCAGGGAGAAACTGCCAAACCCACGGATCTCAATTCGATCACCCGTGGCAAGGCACTGGGACATTTGCTCAAGCATGGTCTTGATGGCCAGCTCCACATCTTTGGATGAGAGCAGCCCTTGATGGGTGACAATTCGTTCGATCAACTCCGACTTCGTCATATTTTTCCCTTCTTTTTCAAGCAGCTAGGAAAATCGCTTGAAAAGGTTTTAGCATGACCGGAGGAATTTGAACAGCCCAAGTCTTGACATATCTTCACCCTGTCGTATTTGCCCCGTTTCTGCACAGGCGTTGCACTTGAGGGCATTCAGCGACAAATGACCAACATCGTGCGGGTCAGATAACCCGCTGGATTGAAGCCGAAAGGGTATTGATCTTCATCCTTGGCATCATCGGAGCGAGTAATGACTTTGTACCCTGCGCCCTTGCACTCCTTCGCCGCGCGCTTATGGCATTTTTCCCAGCCTGACCCCAGACCGGAACAGTCGACCTCGATGCCACTGACGCCACGCATAGCATGGGTCTTGGCGCTTGTGGTGCAACCTGCCAAGGCCAATACCGCGAATACCAGGATGAGCCTGTTCATTAATCTCCTTGAATGTTCAGCACCCGACTGGGTGGTGTCTGACCTGGCGCTATCGCGAGCAGGCTCGCTCCCACACTGGCCCGGGGAGACTAGGGCATCCGCAGTCTAGCCCTGAATAGGTGATTGATCTGCTTAAAGAAAGAGACAGTTTGGTTGCAGGATTGGTTTCACTCCTGAGCAAGACAGGGAGCTGACTTACGAACAGGCCAGGTTTTCCCGAATCGCGCCCACAAAAAAGGGCGACCGAAGTCGCCCTTTTTCTATGGTCTGACAGAACTCAGTTCTGCTTTTCCATCTGTGCACGCAGCAGGTCGCCCAGAGTGGTAGGACCAGCAGCAATGTCAGAGGTGGCTGGCTTGTCGCGCAGGCTCTGGATTGCTTCTTTCTCTTCAGCATCGTCTTTCGACTTGATGGAGAGCTGGATTACGCGGCTCTTGCGGTCAACGCTGATGATCTTGGCTTCTACTTCTTCGCCTTCTTTCAGAACGTTGCGCGCGTCTTCAACGCGGTCACGGCTGATTTCGGAGGCTTTCAGAGTCGCTTCGATATCGTCGGCCAGGGTGATGATGGCGCCTTTAGCGTCAACTTCTTTCACGATGCCCTTAACGATTGCGCCTTTATCGTTCTCTTGAACGTACTCGGAGAACGGATCGCTTTCCAGTTGCTTGATGCCCAGGGAGATGCGCTCGCGCTCTGGGTCAACCGACAGGATAACGGTGTCCAGCTCGTCGCCCTTCTTGAAGCGGCGTACGGCTTCTTCGCCCACTTCGTTCCAGGAGATGTCGGACAGGTGAACCAGACCGTCGATGCCGCCGTCCAGACCAATGAAGATACCGAAATCGGTGATCGACTTGATGGTGCCGGAGATTTTATCGCCCTTGTTGAACTGGCCAGAGAAATCTTCCCATGGGTTAGATTTGCACTGCTTGATGCCCAGGGAGATACGACGACGCTCTTCGTCGATGTCCAGAACCATGACTTCCACTTCGTCGCCGACTTGTACGACTTTCGAAGGGTGGATGTTCTTGTTGGTCCAGTCCATTTCGGAAACGTGTACCAGACCTTCAACGCCTTCTTCCAGCTCAGCGAAGCAGCCGTAGTCAGTGAGGTTGGTAACACGAGCGGTGACGCGGGTGCTTTCTGGGTAACGGGCTTTGATAGCAACCCATGGATCTTCACCCAGTTGCTTGAGGCCCAGGGAAACACGATTGCGCTCGCGATCGTACTTCAGAACCTTGACATCGATCTCGTCGCCAACGTTGACGATTTCCGAAGGATGCTTGATACGCTTCCAGGCCATGTCGGTGATGTGCAGCAGGCCATCGACGCCACCCAGATCGACGAATGCGCCGTAATCGGTGAGGTTCTTGACGATACCCTTGACCTGCTGGCCTTCCTGCAGCGATTCCAGCAGAGCTTCACGCTCGGCGGAGTTCTCGGCTTCCAGGACACTGCGACGGGAAACGACAACGTTGTTGCGCTTCTGGTCCAGCTTGATGACCTTGAATTCCAGCTCTTTGCCTTCCAGGTGCGTGGTGTCGCGCACTGGACGGACGTCAACCAGGGAACCTGGCAGGAACGCACGGATGCCGTTAACGTCGACAGTGAAGCCGCCTTTAACCTTACCGTTGATAACGCCCTTGACCACTTCCTCAGCTGCGAAAGCCGCTTCCAGAACGATCCAGCATTCAGCGCGCTTGGCTTTTTCACGGGACAGCTTGGTTTCACCGAAGCCATCTTCAACCGAGTCCAGCGCAACGTGAACTTCGTCACCGACGTTGATGTTCAGTTCGCCAGCGTCGTTGTAGAACTGCTCAAGCGGGATGAGTGCTTCAGACTTCAGACCAGCGTGAACGGTTACCCAGCGAGCTTGGTAATCGATATCAACGATAACACCGGTGATGATGGAGCCTGCCTGAAGGTTCAGGGTTTTCAGGCTTTCTTCAAAGAGTTCCGCAAAGCTTTCGCTCATTTTAATTCCTGTTGATTAGGGCGAAGAATACGCCCGCCTCCACACCCCAGACGGTGTGGGTTAGTTTCATATAAAAGAAGCACCGCAGGACTATGACTGGTCCCCTGCGGAGCTTCCTGGTCACCCGGCGATATCGCGAATGGCGATCTCGCTCATGATGCGTTGCAACACCTGATCGATGGACAACTCCGTGGAATCCAGCTGTATCGCGTCAGCCGCCGGCTTGAGCGGGGCTACTGCGCGCTGGGTATCACGCTCGTCGCGTGCACGGATCTCATCTAGCAGACTCGACAGACTAACATCCTCACCTTTGCCCTTCAACTGCAAATATCGCCGACGAGCCCTCTCCTCGGCGCTGGCGGTGAGAAAAATCTTCAGCGGCGCATCGGGAAACACCACGGTACCCATGTCGCGCCCATCGGCCACCAATCCTGGCGGTTCCTGGAACGCGCGCTGACGTTGCAGCAATGCCTCGCGCACCGCCGGCAGCGCGGCGACCTGGGAAGCCCCGGCACCCACGCTTTCGGTACGAATGACGTTGCTGACTTCGTCACCCTCCAGAATGATGCGCTGCAACTGACCGTCGGTCGCCGCGATGAACTGCACGTCCAGATGCGCAGCCAGGGCCTTGAGCAACTCTTCGTTGGTCAGATCGACGCCATGATTGGCGGCGGCGAACGCCAGCAGGCGATACAAGGCACCCGAGTCGAGCAGGTTCCAGCCCAATTGCTTGGCCAGTATTCCGGCGATGGTGCCCTTGCCTGAACCGCTTGGGCCATCGATGGTGATGACCGGTGCCTTGATGTTCACGACTGTGCCTCTTGTGCTACTCGAATACCGACCTGGGCACACAGCGCCAGGAAGTTCGGGAACGACGTCGCGACGTTGGCGCAATCATGGATGCGGATCGGCGCACTGGCGCGCAAAGACGCAACGCTGAAGGCCATGGCGATACGATGATCACCGTGACCATGGACTTCGCCGCCGCCGATCTGGCCGCCATCGATGATGATGCCGTCCGGCGTCGGCTGGCATTTCACGCCCAACGCGATCAGGCCGTCGGCCATCACCTGGATACGATCCGATTCCTTGACCCGAAGCTCTTCGGCGCCGGTCAGCACGGTGCGCCCTTCGGCACAGGCCGCCGCCACGAACAGCACCGGGAATTCGTCGATGGCCAGCGGCACCAGCGCTTCGGGAATCTCAATACCCTTGAGTTTAGCTGCTCGTACGCGCAGGTCTGCAACTGGCTCGCCGCCCACTTCACGCTGGTTTTCCAGGGTGATGTCAGCGCCCATCAGCCGCAGGATGTCGATCACGCCGGTACGGGTCGGGTTGATGCCCACATGCTCGAGCACCAGATCAGAGCCTTCGGCAATCGACGCGGCCACCAGGAAGAACGCCGAGGACGAGATATCGCCCGGCACTTCAATGTGGGTCGCGGTCAGTTTGCTGCCGGACTCGACGGAGGCCGTGGCACCGTTGACCGTGACCGGGTAGCCGAAGCCGCGCAGCATGCGCTCGGTGTGGTCGCGGGTCGGGGCCGGCTCGGTGACAGTGGTCTTGCCTTCGGCATAGAGACCGGCCAACAGCAGGCAGGATTTCACCTGGGCGCTGGCCATCGGCATGGTGTAGGTCAGGCCCTTGAGCTTGTTGCCACCGCGAATGATCATTGGCGGACGACCTTCGGCCGCCGTCTCGATCACCGCGCCCATTTCCCGCAGGGGGTTGGCCACGCGATTCATCGGCCGCTTGGACAGCGAAGCGTCACCGGTCAGGGTGCTGTCGAAGTCCTGAGCGGCCAGCAGGCCGGACAGCAGGCGCATCGATGTACCGGAGTTGCCCAGATAGATCGGGCCCGGGGCCGGCTTGAGGCCGTGCAGGCCAACACCATGGATGGTCACGCGACCGTGGTGCGGGCCTTCGATGACCACGCCCATGTCGCGGAACGCTTGCAGCGTCGCCAGGGCGTCTTCACCTTCGAGAAAGCCTTCCACTTCGGTCACGCCTTCGGCCAGGGAGCCGAGCATGATCGAACGGTGGGAAATCGATTTATCGCCCGGTACACGAATACGCCCACTCAGGGAGCCACCAGGTTGTGCCAGGAAAATCAGATCGTTGGAGTTCATAGCGTCCACATAGGCCCGACGGGCCAGGATTTTACTGAAATGCTCGCGGGCCACCCTGGCGCGTGTGAAAACGCCCAGCAATTGGTGCCCGTCCCCTGCATCGACCGCGTCGCGCAAGGCGTCGAGGTCGCTGCGAAATGTATCGAGTGTGCGCAGGACAGCTTCGCGGTTGGCGAGGAAGATGTCGTGCCACATGACCGGGTCGCTACCGGCGATTCTCGTGAAATCGCGGAAACCGCCGGCAGCGTAACGGAAGATCTCGAGATTTTCATTGCGTTTGGCCAATGAATCCACCAGACCGAACGCCAGCAGGTGCGGCAAATGACTGGTGGCGGCCAATACTTCATCGTGGCGCTCGACCTGCATGTGCTCGACGTCCGCGCCCAGCTCGCGCCACAGGCGATCCACCACGGCCAGCGCAGCCGGATCGGTCTGGTCCAATGGCGTCAGTATCACTTTGTGGCGACGAAACAGCTCTGCGTTGGAGGCTTCCACCCCGCTCTGCTCGGAACCGGCAATCGGATGACCGGGCACAAAGCGCGCCGGCATCCCGCCGAAAGCTTCGGTGGCCGCCCGCACGACATTGCCCTTGGCACTGCCGACATCCGTGAGAATCGCTTGCCCCAGGTCCATGGTCGCCAGGCGCACCAGCAGTTTCTCCATGGCCAGGATCGGCACGGCCAACTGGATCACGTCCGCGCCCTGGCAAGCGATCGCCAGGTCGTCCTCGCAGCGATCGACCACCCCCAGCTCCACCGCCAGCTTGCGCGACTGCGGATCCAGGTCGACACCCACCACTTCACGGCACAGACCGCTTTCGCGCAGGCCTTTGGCGAACGAGCCGCCGATCAACCCCAGACCGACCACCACCAGGCGACCGATCATAGGTGCAGCAGGTTGCAGTGAAGTGACATCAACCACGAGCCAGAACCTTGCTCAACGCCTCAAGGAAGCGGCTGTTTTCCGCAGGCAGGCCAATGGTGACGCGCAAATGGTTCGGCATGCTGTAGTTGGCCACCGGACGCACGATCACACCCTCACGCAACAGGCCCTGGAACACCGGGGCTGCGACACGGCCGAGGTCGACGCAGATGAAGTTGCCTTTCGATGGAATCCAGCTCAGGCCCAGCTCGCGGAACCCGGCTTCCAACTGTTGCATGCCCGCCTCGTTCAGGCGGCGACTTTCGGCCAGGTAGGCATCGTCCCCAAGCGCAGCGCAGGCAGCGGCCAGGGCGAAGCTGTTGACGTTGAACGGCTGACGCACGCGGTTGAGCACATCGGCCACCACCGCGGTGGACAGGCCGTAGCCAACCCGCAGCGACGCCAGGCCATAGGCCTTGGAGAACGTGCGCGAGACCAGCAGGTTCGGGTAGGCCGCGAGAAAATCAAGGCCATCGGGCAAATCGCTGCCTTCAGCGTATTCGATGTAGGCCTCATCCAGCACCACCAGCACATGCTCGGGCACGTCTTGCAGGAAGTCGTCCAACGCCTGGGCGTCGAACCAGGTGCCGGTCGGATTGTTTGGGTTGGCAATGAAGACTACGCGCGTGTTGGCGTCGATGGCCGCCAGCATGGCGGGCAGGTCGTGCCCCCAATCCTTGGCCGGGACCACACGGGCGTCGGCGCCGACGGCCTGGGTGGCGATCGGGTAGACCGCAAACGCATGTTCGCTGAACACGGCATTGAGGCCCGGCGCCAGGTAGGCACGCGCCACCAGTTCGAGAATGTCATTGGACCCGTTACCCAGGGTGACCTGGTTCAGTTCGACGCCACAGCGCTCGGCCAGCAGGCTTTTGAGGGCGAAACCGTTGCCGTCGGGATAACGGGTCAGCTCGGCCAGCTCGTTCCGGATCGCCTCCATCGCCTTGGGGCTCGCCCCCAAAGGGTTTTCGTTGCTTGCCAGCTTGACGATGCTGGCCGGATCCAGATCCAGCTCACGGGCCAATTCGTCCACCGGCTTGCCTGGAACGTAAGGCGAGAGTTGTTGCACGCCTGGCTGAGCCAGAGCGAGGAAGTTGCCACTCATTAGCTATCCGCCCTTAAAGAACTGCTTTGGGGTAGGAACCCAGCACCTTGAGTGCCACTGCTTCCTGACTGATTTTTTCCAGCACACCTTTTACCAGTGGATCGCGGTGGTGGCCGACAAAATCGATGAAAAACACGTAGGTCCATTTACCGCTGCGCGACGGACGGGTCTCGATCCGTGTCAGATCGATGCCATTGTCATGGAACGGCACCAGCAGCTCATGGAGCGCGCCGGGTTTGTTGCTCATGGAGACGATGATCGACGTCTTGTCGTCGCCGGTCGGCGGCACTTCCTGGCTGCCAATCATCAGGAATCGCGTGGAGTTGTCCGGGCGATCCTCGATTTTTTCCGCCAGGCGGGTCAGGCCGTAGAGGCCGGCCGCCATGTCGCCAGCAATCGCCGCTGAGTTCCATTCACCCTTGACCCGCTTGGCCGCCTCGGCGTTGCTGGACACCGCCACGCGCTCGACATTCGGATAATGGGCATCCAGCCACTTGCGGCACTGGGCCAGGGACTGGGCGTGGGAGTAGATCCGGCTGATGCTGTCGGTCTTGGTGTTCTCTCCCACCAGCAGGTGATGGTGGATGCGCAGCTCGACTTCGCCGCAGATCACCATGTCGTGCTCAAGGAAACTGTCCAGCGTGTGGTTGACCGCACCTTCGGTGGAGTTTTCCACCGGCACCACGCCGAAATTCACCGCGCCCGCCGCCACTTCGCGGAAGACTTCGTCGATGGCCGCCATCGGCTTGCTGATCACGGCGTGGCCGAAATGCTTCATGGCGGCAGCTTGGGTGAAGGTGCCTTCAGGGCCCAGGTAAGCGACTTTCAACGGCTGCTCGAGGGCCAGGCACGAAGACATGATTTCGCGGAACAACCGCGCCATTTCTTCATTGCCCAGAGGCCCCTTGTTGCGCTCCATGACGCGCTTGAGTACCTGCGCCTCACGTTCCGGGCGATAGAACACCGGTACTTCGCCTTCGGCCAGGGAGGCCATTTTCACCCGTGCCACTTCCTGGGCGCAGCGCGCGCGCTCGCTGATCAGTTCCAGGACCTTTTCGTCCAGGGCATCGATGCGCAGGCGCAGCGCCTTGAGTTCTTGCTCAGACATCAACCATGTTCCTTCTCGAACTCTGCCATGTAGGAAATCAGCGCATTGACCGCGTTGATATCGACGGCGTTGTAGATGGAAGCGCGCATGCCGCCGACCGAACGGTGGCCCTTGAGATTCAGCAGCCCGCGCTCGTCGGCACCGGCCAGGAATGGCTTGTCGAGACGATCGTCGGCCAGGCGGAACGGTACGTTCATCCACGAACGATCAGTCTTGTTGATCGGGTTGCTGTAGAGGCCGCTGGCATCAATGAAGTCATAGAGCGTGCGCTGCTTCACTTCGTTGAGCTTGCCGATGGCCTCGACACCGCCCTGCTCTTTCAGCCACTCGAATACCAGGCCAGACAGGTACCAGGCCAGGGTCGGCGGGGTGTTGTACATCGAGCCGTTGTCGGCGGCGACCTTGTAGTTGAGCATGGTCGGGCACAAGGAACGGGCGCGTCCCAGCAGGTCTTCGCGAATGATGTTGACCAGGATGCCGCTGGGACCGATGTTCTTCTGGGCGCCGGCGTAGATCATGCCGAAACGGGAAACATCCACAGGGCGCGACAGGATGTCCGAAGACATGTCAGCCACCAATGGCACGTCGCCAGTTTCCGGAATCCAGTTGAATTCCAGGCCGCCGATGGTTTCGTTCGGCGCGTAATGAACGTAGGCCGCATCCTTGGACAGGTTCCACTCGTTCTGGCCGGGAATGGCGAAATAGTCGTAGGGCTTGGCGCTGGCCGCGACATTGACGTGGCCGTAGCGCGAGGCTTCTTCGATGGCTTTCTGCGACCAGATCCCGGTGTCGATGTAGTCGGCCTTGCCGCTTTCGGGCAGCAGGTTCAGCGGAATCTGCGCGAACTGCTGGCTGGCGCCGCCCTGCAGGAACAGCACTTTGTAGTTGGAGGGGATGTTCAGCAGATCACGCAAGTCCTGCTCGGCCTTGGTGGCAATGGACACGAACTCATCGCTGCGATGGCTCATTTCCATGACGGACAGGCCCTTGCCATGCCAGTCGAGAAGTTCACCTTGGGCACGCTTCAGGACCGCTTCAGGAAGCGCCGCCGGGCCGGCACAGAAGTTATAGGCTCTCTTGCTCACATCCAATCTCGCTCTGATCTGGGGGTTCACGCAATGAATACGGTATCAGGTGGTGCGCACTGTGGGCCTAGGGTGGAGAAGCAAAGGTGTGGGAGCAAGGCTTGCCCGCGATAGCAGACTGTCATTCACCATTGATGTTGACTGGTCTAGCGCCATCGCGGGCAAGCCTTGCTCCCACAAGCCTTGCTCCCACACAAGCCTTGCTCTCACAAAGCTGCAATTTGATACGAAATTTCAAACGGGACAAACAACAAGGGGGCGAATCTTCATCCGCCCCCTGCATGTCCGCTTAGTCCTGCGGTTCTTCTTCGTCTGCGGCAGCGTCGAGCGGTTGGTCGCCGGTCATGTCGTCAACGTCGGTAGCAAGAGTACCGTCGAACTCCACGCCCTCCTCGCTTTCCAGCTCCTCGTCTTCGACTTCCGATGGCTCCTGCACTCGCTCAAGCCCTACCAGCGTCTCGTCGCTGGCCAGCTTGATCAGCGTCACGCCCTGGGTGTTACGACCCAGGCTCGACACTTCGGCAACCCGCGTGCGCACCAGGGTGCCCTGGTCGGAGATCAACATGATCTCCTCGCCATCAAGGACCTGGACAGCGCCGACCAGACGACCGTTACGGTCGTTGCTGACCATGGCGATCACGCCCTGGCCGCCACGCTTGTACTCAGGGAACTCGCCGATAGCCGTGCGCTTGCCATAACCACGCGCCGAAGCGGTGAGGATCTGGCTGCCTTCTTCGGGGATCAGCATGGAAATCAGCTTCTGGCCTTCCGGCAGGCGCATGCCGCGCACACCGCGGGCGGTACGGCCCATGGCGCGAACGTCGGACTCCTTGAAACGGGTAACCTTGCCGCCGTCGGAGAACAGCATGACCTCACGTTCACCGTCGGTGATGGCGGCGGAAATCAGCACGTCACCTTCGTCCAGCTCCAGCGCGATCAGGCCGACACTGCGCTGACGGCTGAAGGATTCCAGCGGCGTCTTCTTCACGGTGCCCTTGGCGGTGGCCATGAAGATGAAGTGACCTTCGGTGTATTCCTCCACCGGCAGCATGGTGGTGATGTATTCATCACTATCGAGGGGCAGCAGGTTGACCAGCGGACGACCACGGGCGGCACGAGACGCTTCGGGGATTTCGTAGGTCTTGAGCCAGTACACCTTGCCCTTGCTGGAGAACAGCAACAGCGTGGTGTGGCTGTTGGCAACCAGCAAGTGAGCGATGTAGTCCTCGTCCTTGACGCCTGTGGCCGACTTGCCTTTGCCACCGCGACGCTGGGCCTGATAGGCGGCCAACGGCTGGGTCTTGGCGTAGCCGCCGTGGGAAATGGTCACCACGCGCTCTTCTTCCGGGATCATGTCACCCAGGGTCAGGTCCAGGCGCGCATCGAGAATCTCGGTACGGCGCACGTCGCCATATTCGGCGCGGATCACTTCCAGCTCTTCGCGGATCACTTCCATCAGGCGCGTGGCGCTGTTGAGGATGCGGATCAGCTCGCCGATCTGGTTGAGGATTTCCTGGTATTCAGCCAGCAGCTTCTCGTGTTCCAGGCCGGTCAGGCGGTGCAGACGCAGTTCCAGGATGGCTTGCGCCTGTTCCGGGGACAGGAAGTACTTGCCGTCGCGCAGGCCGTATTGCGGGTCGAGGTTTTCCGGACGGCACGAGTCGGCGCCGGCACGCTCGACCATCGCCACGACCGCGGTGGATTCCCAAGGCGTGCTGATCAGCGCTTCCTTGGCTTCCGACGGCGTTGGCGAGGCCTTGATCAGGGCGATGACCGGGTCGATGTTCGACAGGGCAACGGCCTGGCCTTCGAGGATATGACCACGCTCGCGAGCCTTGCGCAGTTCGAACACGGTGCGGCGGGTGACCACTTCGCGACGGTGACGCACGAAGGCTTCCAGCAGGTCCTTGAGGTTCAGGATCCGCGGACGGCCATCGATCAGCGCCACGATGTTGATGCCGAACACCGCTTGCAGCTGGGTCTGGGCGTAGAGGTTGTTGAGAATCACCTCGGGCACTTCGCCGCGACGCAGTTCGATCACGACGCGCATGCCGTCCTTGTCGGACTCGTCCCGCAGCTCGGTGATGCCTTCAAGCTTCTTCTCTTTCACCAGCTCGGCGATCTTCTCAATCAGACGGGCCTTGTTCAGCTGGTACGGGAGTTCGGTGATGACGATCTGCTGGCGGCCACCGACCTTGTCGATGTCTTCGATGGTCGAGCGGGCGCGCATGTAAATGCGCCCGCGACCGGTGCGGTAGGCTTCGATGATACCGGCGCGACCATTGATGATCGCGGCGGTCGGGAAGTCGGGACCGGGGATGTACTGCATCAGCTCATCGATCGTCAGCTCGGGATTGTCGATGAGGGCCAGGCAACCGTCGATGACTTCACCGAGGTTGTGCGGCGGGATGTTGGTCGCCATGCCCACGGCGATACCGCTGGAGCCGTTGACCAGCAGGTTCGGGATACGGGTCGGCATGACCGCCGGGATCATTTCGGTGCCGTCGTAGTTCGGCACCCAGTCCACGGTTTCTTTATGCAGGTCGGCCAGCAGTTCGTGGGCCAGCTTGGTCATGCGCACTTCGGTGTATCGCATGGCTGCGGCGTTATCGCCGTCCACGGAACCGAAGTTGCCCTGGCCGTCTACCAGCAAGTAGCGCAGGGAGAATGGCTGGGCCATCCGGACGATGGTGTCGTACACCGCAGTGTCACCGTGGGGGTGATACTTACCGATCACGTCACCGACGACACGGGCTGATTTCTTGTACGGCTTGTTGAAGTCGTTGCCCAGCTCGCTCATCGCGAACAGCACGCGCCGGTGCACGGGCTTCAAGCCATCGCGCGCATCCGGCAGCGCTCGCCCGACGATTACGCTCATTGCGTAGTCGAGGTAGGACTGTTTCAGCTCGTCTTCGATATTGACCGGGAGGATTTCTTTGGCCAGTTCGCCCATGAGAAGCCTGATTCCTTTTTCTGGTGAAACCTCGTCACATCCAGATGGGACGAACGAAGCTCGCCGCTGCAGAACAAGTGCCATGCAGCGACTTACGACAAATCAACGAGTTATGCCATGGATCTGCGCAGTAAAGGCTACCTCGCGAGGCAGCCCTGGAAACCGCCGGATGTTATCACAAGAGCCGCCACGCACCTATCCCCCTGATGCGCATGGAGCATAGTTAGTTGACCGGTGACAGGCTGATATGGGACGAGAGGGGCTTAGAGGCTTGCTGAAAGCAGATTCGAGGTTCAATTCAGGCTCATTTGCTGGCTTTCAGGGCCTCATCGCGAGCAGGCTCGCTCCCACAGGGGATCTGTGTATGCCTGAAACTCCGGTCACAACACCGATCCAATGTGGGAGCGAGCCTGCTCGCGATAGCGATATACCTGACAACGACCCCTCTCAATGCAACCGCTTGCGACACATCAACTGCGCCATCTTCGCCATGTCCGGGCGCTCGACGATGCCTTTTTCGGTGACAATGGCGTCGATCAGGTCCGCCGGGGTGACGTCGAACACCGGGTTGAAGGCATCCACATCCGCCCCGACCCGCTTGCCGCCAACCTCCAGCAGTTCGCGCCCGTCACGCTCTTCGATCGGAATGTCTTCGCCGCTGGCCAGGTTCATGTCGATGGTCGAACTCGGCGCCACCACCATGAAGCGCACACCGTGGTGCATGGCGCAGACCGCCAGTTGATAGGTACCGATCTTGTTCGCCACGTCGCCATTGGCCGTGATGCGGTCGGCGCCGACGATCACCCAGGTCACGCCCTTGGTCTTCATGATGTGGGCGGCGGCGGAATCGGCATTGAGGGTCACCGGGATGCCTTCATTGGCCAGCTCCCACGCGGTGAGGCGCGAGCCTTGCAGCCACGGACGGGTTTCGTCGGCGTAGACCCGCTCGACCATACCCTCGAGGAACGCCCCCCGGATCACCCCAAGCGCCGTGCCAAAGCCGCCGGTGGCCAGGGCACCCGTGTTGCAATGGGTCAGGATGGCCTGGGCGTTGCCCTGATGCTTGCGGATCAGGTCGACACCCAACTGAGCCATGGTCAGGTTGGCTTCGCGGTCGCTTTCATGGATTGCGACGGCTTCGGCCTCAAGGGCCGCCAGCGGTTCAGCATGCTCTTTCAAGCGCCCCAGCCGGTCACGCATCCGGTCCAGTGCCCAGAACAGGTTCACCGCCGTCGGCCGGGAGTCGGCCAGCAGGGCAAAATCGGCTTCCAGCGCCGCCTGCCAGTCCCCACCCTCGGCCACCCGAGCCCGCGCTGCCAGCACCACGCCATAGGCCGCGCTGATGCCAATGGCGGGCGCGCCACGCACCACCATCGAGCGAATAGCCTCGGCCACGCCGGCCGCCGAGGTATAGGCGATCCAGGTTTCCTCGAACGGCAAAATACGCTGATCCAACAGATAGAGGGCGCCATCACGCCAATCGATGGCCTTCACCTTCTCCGCAGCCAACAGTCGATCGCGCATCCCACACCCCGCACTCATGAACAAAAGCCGCCGATTATAGCGATCCCTCCGCGAAGACGCTCGGGTATACTTCGCCATCCTTTATACGCCATGGAACCGTTCCACGATGCCCAAGCCAGCCGTTGCGCTCGACTTATTATTGCTGCCGACCTGGTTGGTGCCTGTCGAACCCGCCGGTGTCGTGCTCAAGGATCATGGCCTGGGCATCCGCGACGGCTGCATCGTGTTCATCGGCCCGCGGGCAGAAGCCCTGAAGTGTGACGCAGCCCAGGTCCGCGAACTGCCGGGCATGCTCCTCAGCCCCGGATTGATCAACGCCCACGGGCATGCGGCGATGACTCTGTTCCGCGGCTTGGCCGACGACCTGCCCTTAATGACCTGGCTCGAACAACACATCTGGCCGGCCGAGGGCAAATGGGTCGATGAAGAGTTTGTCCGCGACGGCACCGACCTGGCGATCGCCGAGCAGCTCAAGGGCGGCATCACATGCTTCTCGGACATGTATTTTTACCCCAAGGTTGCCAGCGAGCGTGTGCATAACAGCGGTATCCGCGCGCAAATCGCCATTCCGATCCTCGATTTTCCGATTCCCGGTGCCGCCAGCGCCGACGATGCCATTCGTCAGGGCATCGAATTGTTTGGCGACCTCAAGCATCATCCACGGATCAAAGTAGCATTCGGCCCCCATGCGCCCTACACCGTCGGTGATGAAAATCTGGAGAAAATCCGGGTGATCGCCGAGGAGCTGGACGCGGCCATCCATATGCACGTTCACGAAACCGCCTTCGAAGTGCAGCAGGCTGTGGATAACACCGGCGAGCGGCCCATGGCCCGACTGGGGCGCCTGGGCCTGCTGGGGCCACGCTTTCAGGCGGTGCACATGACTCAGGTCAGCGATGAAGACCAGGCTTTGCTGGTAGAAAGCAACTGCAGCGTGATCCATTGCCCGGAATCGAACATGAAGCTGGCCAGCGGTTTCTGCCCGGTGGAGCGCCTGTGGCAGGCCGGGGTCAATGTCGCGGTCGGTACTGACGGGGCAGCGAGCAACAACGATCTGGACCTGCTGGGTGAAACTCGCACCGCCGCGTTGCTGGCCAAGGCCGTCGCCGGTTCAGCCACGGCCTTGGACGCCCACCGGGCGTTGCGCATGGCCACGCTCAATGGCGCCCGGGCACTGGGCATCGAAGCGACGGTCGGCTCGCTGGAAGTCGGCAAGGCCGCTGACCTGGTGGCCTTTGACTTGTCGGGGCTGGCCCAGCAGCCGGTCTATGACCCGGTGTCGCAACTGATCTACGCCACCGGTCGCGACTGCGTGAAACATCTGTGGGTGGCCGGCAAGCCCTTGCTTGAGGACGGCCGCCTGACCCGCCTGGACGAATCGCAGCTCAGTGCCACGGCACAGGCATGGGGTCGTCGCATCAGCGGCCACAACGAATAACCCGGTCCCTTGAGCCACGGCTCGGGGCCTACGATTTTTCAAGTTTTTCGAGGATCTGTACATGAGCAACGTCGACCACGCCGAAATCGCCAAATTCGAAGCCCTGGCCCATCGCTGGTGGGACCGTGAAAGCGAATTCAAACCGCTGCACGACATCAACCCGCTGCGGGTCAACTGGATTGACGAACGGGTCAACCTTGCCGGCAAGAAAGTGCTCGATGTCGGCTGCGGCGGCGGCATCCTCAGCGAAGCCATGGCCCAGCGCGGGGCGACGGTGATGGGCATCGACATGGGCGAAGCGCCGCTGGCGGTTGCGCAACTGCATCAACTGGAATCCGGCGTCAGTGTGGAATACCGGCAGACCACCGCCGAAGCCCTGGCCGAGGAAATGCCCGAACAGTTCGATGTAGTCACCTGCCTGGAAATGCTCGAACACGTGCCGGATCCGTCATCGGTCATTCGCGCGTGCTTTCGCATGGTCAAGCCCGGTGGCCAGGTGTTCTTCTCCACCATCAACCGCAATCCGAAGGCTTACCTGTTCGCCATCATCGGCGCCGAATACATCATGAAGCTGTTGCCACGTGGCACTCACGATTTCAAGAAATTCATCCGGCCTTCGGAGTTGGGCGCCTGGAGCCGCATGGCCGGGCTGACCGTCAAAGACATCATTGGCTTGACGTACAACCCGCTGACCAAGCACTACAAGCTGGCCGCCGACGTTGACGTCAACTACATGATCCAGACCTTGCGCGAGGAGTAAGTCGATGCGTCTCAAAGCGGTTCTCTTCGACATGGACGGCACGCTGCTCGACACCGCGCCGGACTTCATCGCCATCTGCCAGGCCATGCGTGCCGACCGTGGCTTGCCACCGATCAACACGCAACATATTCGCGACGAGATTTCCGGTGGCGCCCGGGCGATGGTCGCGGTGACCTTTTCCATGGACCCTGAATCGCCGGGCTTCGAGGAGCTGCGCCAGGAATTCCTCGACCGCTACCTCAAGGGGTGCGCGGTCCACAGCCATCTGTTTGACGGCATGGCCCAGGTGCTGGCCGACATTGAAGCGGCCAACCTGATCTGGGGGGTGGTCACCAACAAACCGGTGCGCTTCGCGGAGCCAATAATGCAGCAACTGGGCCTGGCCGAGCGCTCGAAAGTGCTGATCTGCCCTGACCATGTAAAAAACAGCAAGCCGGACCCGGAGCCGCTGACCCTGGCGTGCAAGATGCTCGACCTGGACCCGGCCAGCGTATTGTTCGTGGGCGACGACCTGCGGGACATCGAGTCCGGTCGCAGCGCCGGCACCCGGACTTGCGCGGTGACCTACGGCTACATTCATCCGGACGACAACCCGAAACATTGGGGCGCGGATGTCGTGATCGACCACCCCTCGGCGCTGCGTGAAGTGCTGGATAACGCGTTGTGCAGTTGCTGAGCTGATCGCTCTTGTGGCGAGGGAGCTTGCTCCCGCTCGGCGGCGAAGCCGTCGCCAGTTGACTCAGTGACCGCTTCGCGGTCCAGCGGGAGCAAGCTCCCTCGCCACAAAAGCTCACTTGCCATGACAGTTCTGTGCCATAGGAACCGTGCTGCTTTAATTGTTGAGGTTTTTTATGTTTGAGTATTCCGCCCGCCCCGACCTGCTCAATGGCCGGGTCATCCTGATCACCGGTGCCGGTCGCGGCATCGGCGCCGCAGTTGCCAAGGCCTATGCCGCCCACGGCGCTACCGTATTGCTGCTGGGCAAGACCGAAGCCAACCTGACCCAGGTCTACGATGAAATCGAAGCGGCCGGGCATCCACAGCCGGCGGTGATTCCGTTCAACCTCGAAACTGCCCTGCCCCATCAGTACGATGAACTGGCGGCCATGATCGAAACCGAGTTCGGCCATCTGGACGGCCTGCTGCACAACGCCTCGATCATCGGCCCGCGTACGCCGCTGGAGCAATTGTCCGGCGAGAACTTCATGCGGGTGATGCAGGTGAACGTTAACGCCATGTTCATGCTCACCAGCACCTTGCTGCCGCTGCTCAAGCTGTCCAAGGACGCCTCCGTGGTATTCACCTCCAGCAGCGTCGGGCGTAAGGGACGGGCTTATTGGGGCGCTTATGGCGTCTCCAAGTTTGCCACCGAGGGGCTGATGCAAACCCTGGCCGACGAAGTCGAGACCGTCGCACCGATGCGCGCCAACAGCATCAACCCCGGGGCCACCCGCACCAGCATGCGCGCCCAGGCCTACCCGGGAGAAAACCCGCTCAACAACCCTACGCCTGAAGAAATCATGCCGATCTACCTGTACCTCATGGGGCCGGATAGCACAGGCATCAACGGTCAGGCTTTCAACGCCCAGTAATTGCCCACCTTGGCGTCGCGCCGGTTTACCGTCGCGACGCCACTGACCCCGATGCGTAGCCAGGCGAACCGCCAAGCCCATGTCACCCAATGCCGGTGGGGCCTCGCCGCTTGAGGTCAATTCATTGATTTGCAATCGGTTTTTATTCTAATGAACCGAATGGCACGACTTTCGCTCTAAAGATCCTCAAACACGCCATGTTCGGCGGGTAATGGACGTTGAGATGAGACTTAGGCCTGCCGGGGTAAAGCGGACTAAACTCAAATCAGATGTCTTACGGGACTGAAGGAGCAGTACGACGCGCCGCCCAAAGCTGCCTCACCCAACCTGTCAGGACAGATTGCTTAGGGGCTCACGCCATATGAAAACGCCAACCCAGATCAACGCGATTGATTTCGACAGCGCCAAACTGCAGCGCCTGGGATTTGGCCAGCCATCACCACTGGTGGCACGCTCCGTCAATCTTTCGCAATTGCGCCAGCAACTGGGTCAGCAATTGCAGACCAGCCTGGAGCCGCAACGGATCCTGGGTCTGTTTTTCCGCGAGGTTCAGCGGCTGGTGCCTCTGGACGCGCTGATCTACCGGCACAGCCCCAGCGATCTGCGCCTGGAACTGGGGCAACGTGGGCATCACACCCTCACCTATAACCTCAGCCATGAAGGCGAGTACTTGGGTGAACTGGTATTTCGCCGTAACCAGCGTTTCACCGAGACCGAACAAGCCGACCTTGAGTCAGTGTTGTCGACGCTGCTGTTTCCGTTGCGCAATGCTCTGCTCTACCGTGCCGCGACCCAAAGCGCCCTGCGTGACCCGCTGACCGGCACGGGCAACCGCATCGCCATGGACCAGACGCTGATCCGAGAAGTTGATATGGCCAAGCGTCATTTGCAACCGCTGTCACTGTTGATGCTGGACATCGATCACTTCAAGCGTGTCAATGACAGTCATGGGCACGGTATCGGCGATGAGGTGTTGAAGGGTGTTGCCGAGGCCATCAAGAATCAGCTGCGCAATGTGGACATGGTGTTCAGGTTCGGCGGCGAAGAATTCCTGATTCTGCTCTCGAACACCAGCCGGGACGCCGCGGCCTTGGTCGGAGAACGGTTGCGTCATGCCGCCCAGGCGCAGGATTATTTTGCCGCAGGCACGAGGATCGAACTGACCGTCAGCCTGGGTTGCGCGACGCTGCTGCCGGGCGAGTCAGTCGAGAGCCTGCTGCGCAGGGCCGACAACGCGTTGTACGTGGCCAAACGCGAGGGTCGTAACCGGCTGGCGATGGCGGGGTGAAAACCAGTGTTGAATGTGCCGCCGTCATCGCGGGCAAGCCTTGCTCCCACATTGGTTTTTCAGGGTTAACCGATTCGGTATCCACCGCAAATACCCTTGTGGGAGCGAGCCTGCTCGCGATGGCGATCAGACAGTCAACCTCCCCGTTGACTGTCCAGACCCCTTCGCGAGCACGCTCGCTCCCACATGGGTTGGCTATCGGGTATCAGCTCCCGGCCAGCGCCAGGCGCTCACGGGTCGATGAGGTTTTCCCCACGGATTCCGATTGCTCCAGTTGCATGCAGCGCTCCAGGAAGAGGTACATGTAGTCATAGCTCTTGCAGACGGCCTGTCGTAGCTCGATTTGCAGGGCCTTGCTCGGGTTCATGCCCGCCAGGGTGCAGATGATTTCCAGGGCTTCCCAAGGGTGGGCATCATCATACTGAGCGTGCATCTTCAGCCATTTCATGGCTCGCTTGCGGTCTTCCTCGGCAAAAGCCGCCGCATAGATGCCATTGGAACACACCAATGCCGACCACTCCCCGGTTGCCCCTTCGATGGCATAGTTGGTCGCGGCGATGGCCACGATCAGCGAGTCCGAAGAGCTCGTATGCCAGCACCAGTGGCTCAGGGCATGGAGTTCGGGCGGCACCCGTTGGGCTTGTAAATCTTCCAGAGTCACGCCATGGGCGGCGCTCCAGTTGACCCAGTAGTCGGCATGGTTGAGTTCGACACGAATGTTGCGCATCAGCCAGCGGCGCGCCATGTCCTCGCCGGGGTGGCGGGCAAAGCGAGTCTTGGTGAGGTTCTGTGCCATGTACAAGGCGAACTGTTCAACGACCGGCCAACCACCAATAAGGTAGTGGCGCATGGTCTTGGCACTGAGCTTGTTATCGCGCATGCGCTGATACAGCTCGTGTTCGACAACCCGGCGTTTGCTCTCGCTGCAATCGGTAATGAGCTGTTGTGCCCATTTCGGATAGCTTGTGGCGTCCATGAGCGGGCCTGTTCGGTTGAATGTGTCGATCACTGTCGGGCTCCTTTTGATTGTGATTTTTCCAGATCAACAAGAGATTCAGCGGAACGTGCCGGGGGCCTTGAATAACAGCGGCTGGGGTCGGGCCGGCCTGCATTGCAACGTATCACAGGTAAACAATTGCGGGCGTTCGATCACATACCCTTGAGCGTAATCCACCCCGATCTCCAGCAGTGCCTGCTCGATCTGGGTAGTTTCAACAAACTCGGCAATGGTGCGCTTACCCATGACGTGGCCGATGTGATTGATCACCTCGACCATTGCACGGTTAATCGGGTCGTCCAGCATATCCTTTACGAAACTCCCGTCGATCTTCAGGAAGTCTACAGGTAAATGTTTCAAGTACGCGAATGAAGACATTCCGGCACAAAAGTCATCCAGCGAAAAATAACAACCCAAGCTCTTGAGTTCGTTGATAAAGCGGATGGCGCTGCCCAAATTCGAAATAGCACTGGTCTCGGTTATTTCAAAACAAATCATTTCTGGTGGAATCGAGTAGGCCGCAAACTGTTTACGCAGGAAATCAAGGAATGCCTGATCTCCGATAGTTGTGCCTGACAGATTAATCGCACACATGGCCATGGGTCCCTGTCGCGAATCGTTCAGGCACTGGCGGATGATCTTGAAGACGTTCTCCACCACCCAGCGATCCAGGGAAGTCATCAAACCATAACGTTCTGCCGCGGGAATGAAGCTGTCCGGCAGGATCATCCTTCCGGCTTCGTCATGCAGGCGCAGCAGGATCTCGATATGCCCGCCGCCATGGTCGCCCGGGCCCAGCGCGGCGATTTCCTGGGCATAGAGACAGAAGCGATTTTCCTCCAGGGCCATATGCAGGCGCTGGACCCAAGCCATTTCACCGAAACGCAGGGACAGTTCAGAATCATCGGCGTGATAGACCTGGACGCGGTTGCGACCCTTTTCCTTGGCCATGTAACAGGCCATATCGGCGGCGCGAAGGGACGACTCCAGCGTCGTCGGGCTCTGGGCGATATGCACCAGGCCGATGCTCACGGTGGTCACGAACGGGCGACCCTTCCAGACAAAGTGCAGGTTCTGTACGGTCTGGCGCAGCCCTTCGGCGATCTTTTCCGCGGCGTCCGGGGAGCAGTTCTCCAGCAAGATACCGAACTCATCGCCCCCCAACCGGGCCAGGGTGTCGTTTTCTCGCAACCCCGATTGCAGCAACGCGCAGATATGGCGCAACAACTCGTCACCCGCTGCATGGCCGCAGGTGTCGTTGACCAGCTTGAACTGGTCCAGATCGAGGAACATCAACGCATGACGCCCGATCTGGCGCGTAAGATTATGCAAGGCTTGCTCAAGGCGATATTCAAATTCCCGGCGGTTGGCCAGGCCGGTCAGGGCATCATGGGTTGCCTGCCACGACAGGTTGGCGATGTATTGGCGCTCCTGGGTCATGTCATGCAACACCAGGACCGCTCCGCTGACCTTGCCGGCATGGCGGATCGGCGCGCCCACCAGGGTGACTGACACGGTGCTGCCATCCAGGCGCTGGATCAGCTTGGAATGCTCGCTGCCGCCACCGAGCCGACCGCTGAGAATGTGTTCGATCAGGGTCAAGCCTTCACTCTGGGCGTTGTCATCGAGCAAATTGAACAGTGCGGCCAAGGGCAGACCCGTGGCGTGTTCAGCCTTCCAGTGAGTCATCGCTTCGGCAGCGGGATTCATGTAGGCGATAGCCCCTTCCACATCGGTGGTGATCACTCCGTCACCAATGGATTGCAATGTGATCTGCGCCCGCTCTTTTTCCAGTTGCAGGGCGTTGGCGAAAACCTGTCGCTGGGCCAACAGTTTATGAGTGCGCAACAGCGCCAGCACGATCAACCCCAGGGCGGTGGCGAAGTTGGTCACCAGCAACAGGCGCAGGATGACGCGCGACCCCTCCCCCAGCGCATCGCTGAACGCCTTGGCCGCCGGGGTGACAGAATCGTTGATGGCAAAGATTTTTGCTTTCCAGCCGCGGATATCGGCCTCCGAAACCTCACCCGCGGCGATGCGGCTGTGCATCTGGCGGGCGACATTATCCAGTTCAATCAGGTATCCGTCGCCCACGGTCCAGAGATCGATAGCCTCTTCCAGATAACTGAAGTGCCGAAAATTCAGGTAGAGCCAGATCACACTGGACACGTCGTCCGGGTGGTTGCCGCCCTTGAGGATCCCCGTGCGTGCGGCTTCCAGATCCGGCGGCTGACGGTCCAGGGCCACCCGTAACTCATGCCCCCCTTCTGGTACGGCAATAGCGCGCTGGTATTTTTGAAAGATCGCTTCGTCGCGGCTGTCGGCATAAAGGTTGAGGTAGTAAATGGCGTCTTTCTGGCCCTTGGACCAGAGACTCTCTCCCGCCACATAGCCACGAACTGCGGACAACACGTAAAGACTGACGCCTCCCAACAGTGCCTGAAACAGGACGACGGCGATAAAAGGCCAGACGATGCCCAACAACCGGGGGGTTCCGAGAGTCCGCGCTTGAGTCATGAGATCCCTTGCATAGGCGTAGGCGATCAGCATTCAGACCGCTCATTCCCGCAAGACTAGGAGGCGTAGCAGTTCCCCGCAAGAGGCCGAACACTATTTGCCCCCTGCCTCCCTGCGAATCCTGCGCGATTGTCCTGAAGGAGCTCGGTCATGAGCGCGGAGCCGATGCGTTGAACGTCATATGGGGACAGCGCCGTAAGCGTCCGGCAGCTGAAATGAACGCTTCAACCGAATCCGATTGACCCCAGGCGATCAATGCTGCTGCAAATGCCCGTAAAGCTTGGCGTATAAACCGCCGTCAGCAATCAGTTGCTGATGGTCGCCATCCTCGGCGATTTGTCCGCCGTCGAACACCAGCACCCGGTCGGCCTGCTTCACAGCCGACAAGCGGTGCGCGATGATCAAGGTGGTACGGTTGCTCAAGAACCGCGCCAACGCCTGATGCAGGTTGTACTCGGTGGCGGCGTCCAGCGCGGACGTGGCCTCGTCGAGGATCACGATCTTGGGCTCGGCCAGCACCATTCGGGCAATTGCCAGACGCTGACGTTGCCCGCCGGACAGACGCACGCCGGAACGCCCGACGATGCTGTCCAGACCGTTGGGCAGGTTCAGGATCGTATGGTGCAGTTGCGCGATTTCCAGTGCCTGCCAACAGGCCTCGTCCGTGCGTTCACGGCCCATGGTCAGGTTGGCCCGAACCGTGTCGTTGAACAGCGCGGGATGCTGCAGGACCACGGCGACATTGTCGCGCACGGTTTCCAGGCCGATCTCTTGCTGAGTCGAACCGCCGAAACGGATGGTCCCGGCCAGCGGCGTGTACAGACCCAGCAGCAACTGCACCAAGGTACTTTTGCCACCCCCGCTGGCACCGACAATCGCGACTTTTTCACCGGGGGCAATCGACAGGTTCATCTGGTTCAACACCAACTCGTCGCCGTAACCGAAACTCAGCCCCTGAACTTCCATACCCAAGGTATCGCGCCCCTGGAACGGGTTAACACTGCCGGTGTATTGCGGTTCGTCGGCACGGGCCAGCAACTCATTGATCCGCGACAACGCGCCACCTGCGGCATAAAAGGCGTACTGCAGATTGAGCAGTTGTTCCACCGGTCCGATCATGAACCACAGGTAGCTGAACACCGCCAGCATCTGGCCGATGGAGAGATCGGAAAACAACACAGTGAGCATCGCCGCGGCGCGAAAAATATCGATACCAAACTGAAACAGCAAACCGCTGGCACGGTTCGAGGCATCGGTTTTCCACTGTGAACTCACTGCGTAATCACGGACCTCCCTGGCGCGTGTTCCCAATCGACCAAGGAAAAAGCCCTGGCGGTTTCCGGCGCGCACCTCCTGGATGGCATCCAGGGTTTCGGTCAGGGCCTGGGTGAAGCGCGAGGTGCTGTCGTTCTCCAGCTTCTTGAGGTGCTTGACCCGTTTGCCCAACTGCACCGTGGCGTAGATCACCAACGGGTTGAACAACAGGATCAGCAGCGCCAGTTGCCAGTGCATCCACATCAGAATGCCGGCAGTGCCCACCAGTGTCAGCATCGCCACCAGGAAACGACTGAGGGTTTCGCCGACGAATTTATCGAGGGTGTCCAGGTCGGTGACCAGGTGCGTGGTCACGGTACCGCTGCCCAGGCTTTCGTATTCGCCCAGGGAAATACGCTTGAGCCGTTCGATCAACCGGATGCGAATGCGATAGACGATGTCCTTGGCCAGCCTGGCGAACAATCGCGCCTGCAGCACGTTGAACAGCAGAGCGCCGCAGCGCAGGGCCAGGGTCACCACCAGCATCAGGCCGATATAGCCGGCCGCGCTTTGCCAACCGGTCGGCAATGCATGGTTCATGACCTTCAATGCTGCGTCGCCCTGGCCCAGCAGCACTTCGTCCACCAAAAGCGGCAACAGCAGCGGGATCGGTACGCTGCACAGCGTCGCCAGCACGGCCACGCCGTTGGCGATCCACAGGGCTTTTTTGTGTTTAAGGGCCAGGCGGCGAATTTCTGCCCAGCTCAACCGGTCGACGCGCTGTGCAGTCGAAGCGTCATAGGCCCGCTCAGGCACAGGCTGCGCGCTCCAGCCAGCGGCCCAGCAGTGGAGACAACTGGCTCAAGGGTTGGTAGCCGTTGGTGAGCAAGGCCAACTGACCGTCACGCTCGGCCAACAGCGTAGGGAAACCAGCGATGCCAAGGTCCTGCACCCAGGTGAAATCCGCGGCAGTGGCCGCATGTTGCTCGGCGCGGTCAAATGCCGCGGCGAACTCGATACGTGGCAGCCCGGCCTGTTCAGCCAGCTCCACCAGGACGCTGGCGTGGGTCACATCACGACCTTCGACATAAAACGCCTGCTGGATCAGCTTCAACAGCTTCCAGGCCAACTCCGGCGCCAGGCCGCGGGCCGTCACCACCGCCCGGCAGGCAGGTTCGGTGTCATAGACAAAACCGTCCGGCAACGCACCTTCAAGCTTGAACGTCTGGCCGGTGGCCTGGGTGACGGCCTGCCAATGTTCAAGGATGTAGCGTCGAGTGGTCGGCTCCAGGGCCGAACCGCTGCCGGTGCGCAAACCGCCCACCACCAGGTGCAGTTCTACCCCGGCGGCCTGCGCCTGCTCGACCAGTGCCTGGGCGACCGGCGCAAAACCCCAGCACCAGGAACACATCGGGTCCATCACATAGAGCAAGCGTGGCGCCATGGTTCAAGCCTCGGAAGGTGATTGCTTATAGTTGTAGCCGATCGGATGCGGCATGTTGCGGGCCTTGGCCAGTTCGATCTGTTTTTGCCGGTCGATGGCACTACGACGGGTCTTCTCGCTCAGCTTATCCCAGCAATGCGGGCAACTGATGCCTGGCACGTAGTGCTCCGAAGCGCGGTCTTCTACGCTCACCGGTGTACGACAGGCATGACATTGATCGTAGTCACCTTCGCTAAGGTCATGGCGGACGGTCACGCGGTTATCGAACACGAAGCAGTCGCCGCGCCATTTGGTTTGCTCCTGAGGCACCTCTTCAAGGTATTTCAGGATACCGCCCTTGAGGTGATAGACCTCGTCGAAGCCCTGGCCGAGCATGTAGCTGGAGGCTTTCTCGCATCGAATGCCGCCGGTGCAGAACATCGCGACTTTCTTGTGCCTGGCCGGGTCGAAGTTGGCTTTGATGTACTCGGGGAACTCGCGAAAACTGGTGGTCTTGGGATCGACCGCGCCTTCGAAGGTGCCGATGGACACTTCGTAGTCGTTGCGAGTGTCGATCAGCAAGACCTCCGGGTCGCTGATCAGCGCGTTCCAGTCCTGCGGTTCGACATAAGTGCCAACCTGCTTGTTGGGGTCCACGCCGTCGACGCCGAGGGTGACGATTTCCTTCTTGAGCTTGACCTTGGTGCGGTAGAACGGCTGCTCATCGCAGTACGACTCCTTGTGGTCGATGTCGATCATGCGCGGGTCGTTCTTGAGCCAGGCCAGCAATCCGTCGACGCCTTCGCGGGTGCCGGAAACGGTGCCGTTGATGCCTTCTTCGGCGATCAGCAGCGTGCCTTTGATGCCGTTGTCGAGCATGGCCTTGAGCAATGGCTCACGCAGCTCGACGTAATCTTCCAGGGTGACGAACTTATACAGTGCCGCCACGACAATGGATGGTGTCATGGGTATTTCTCCAGGTGGCTACCCTCGCAAAGGGTGAACCGGATGCGAAAAAAAACGCGCCCTGTGAGGCGCGTTGCGGATTCTAGCAAAAAAGCAGCTTCAAGCTCCAAGCTTCGAGCTGCAAGCCACTGCGCTATAGCTTGTAGCTGATAGCTTGAAACTTGTAGCTCTCTACCCCTTGCTACCACCGGCACAAGTCGGCGAAGCCGGGGCTGTATCGATCTGCGCCCATTCCTCGGGGGTGTAGGTGTGCAGCGCCAACGCATGGAACTCGCCCATCAGCTCGCCCAGCGTGCCGTAGACCTTCTGATGACGCTTGACGCGATTGAGCCCCTCAAACTGGCGACTGACCACCACGGCCTTGAAATGGGTCTGTAGCCCACGACTGTGCATGTGGCTTTCGTCCAGCACTTGCAGGTGCTCGGGCTGTAACAGCCCGAGCGTTGATTCGATACGTTGTTGCATGCTCATACCGGGCTCCGCTTACGGCTTTTTCTTGGCAGGGGCGGCTTTTGGCTCAAGTTCAGCAGTCATGTCCGCCAGCAGCTTGTTGACCACCGGCACCGCGCTTTCCAGCTTGGCCTGGGTCAACTGGGCCGATTGCTGGGTCAGCTGAGGCATTTTTTCCAGGACTTTCTTGCCCAGGGGCGAGCGGTAGAAGGACACCAGCTCCTTGAGTTCCGGCTCGCTGAAGTTGGAGGTATAGAGCTTGACCATGTCCGGCTTGAGCTTCTTCCAGCCGATGGCCTGGTCCAGCGCGGCGTTGGCCTTGGCCTGGTAGGTTTCGAGGGTGGCTTTTTTCGACTCGGGGGCCTTGGTCTGTTCAAAGCGCTGGGCGAACATCTGCTGCACTTGCATGTACACCGGGGTACCCAGTTTGTCAGCGTGCGCCAGGGTCAGGAACTCTTCGGCACTGGCGTTGTGGCTGGCGGTATCGGCAAAAACAGGACCGCTGGCACACACCAGAGCAACTGCGGTACAGATGGCACGAAGACGGGTCATCGAGTTTCCTTTTCTACAGGCGAGGTAAAACCCCAAGGGCGATCATTCTGCGCCTAATAAACGCCGGGCCTCAACCCCATTGCTCTGCGCGTCCGATTGACGGGCCGGACCGATAGAAAAACGATTGAGGGAACCCGTGCCGCCCTTCAGGGCCTAAACTGCGCATTCAGACCTACAGGAGTTTGACCCGATGAGCCGTATCGAAACCGACAGCCTTGGCCAGGTTGAAGTCCCGGATGAAGCCTACTGGGGCGCCCAGACGCAGCGCTCCATGATCAACTTTGCCATTGGCAACGAACGCATGCCGCTGTCGGTGCTGCACGCCCTGGCGCTGATCAAGAAAGCCGCCGCGCGGGTCAATGACCGCAATGGCGACTTGCCCGCCGACATCGCGCGCCTGATCGAACAGGCCGCCGACGAAGTCCTGGCCGGCCAGCATGACGACCAATTCCCGCTGGTGGTCTGGCAGACCGGCAGCGGAACCCAAAGCAACATGAACGCCAACGAAGTGATCGCCGGGCGCGCCAACGAGCTGGCGGGCAATCCGCGCGGCGGCAAGAGCCCGGTCCACCCGAACGATCACGTCAATCGCTCCCAGAGTTCCAACGACTGTTTCCCCACCGCCATGCACATCGCCGCCGCCCAGGCTGTCCATCAGCAATTACTGCCGGCGATCGCCGAGTTGTCCGGCGCGTTGGCAGAGCTGGCGGCGCGCCATATGAAACTGGTCAAGACTGGTCGCACCCACATGATGGATGCCACGCCGATCACCTTCGGCCAGGAACTGTCGGCCTTCATCGCCCAGCTCGATTACGCCGAACGGGCGATCCGCGCAGCGCTGCCAGCGGTTTGCGAGCTTGCCCAGGGCGGCACGGCAGTGGGCACCGGGCTCAATTCGCCCCACGGTTTCGGCGAAGCAATTGCCGCTGAACTGGCGGCGCTGTCCGGCCTGCCATTTGTCACCGCGCCCAACAAGTTCGCGGCGTTGGCCGGCCATGAGCCCCTGACCACGTTGTCCGGCGCGCTGAAGACCCTGGCCGTGACCCTGATGAAGATTGCCAATGATCTGCGCCTGTTGGGTTCCGGGCCACGCGCCGGGTTCGCCGAAGTGAAACTGCCGGCCAATGAGCCCGGCAGTTCCATCATGCCCGGCAAGGTCAATCCGACCCAGTGCGAAGCCTTGTCGATGCTCGCCTGCCAGGTCATGGGCAATGACGTGACCATCGGTTTCGCCGCCAGCCAGGGCCATTTGCAACTGAACGTGTTCAAGCCGGTGATCATTCACAACCTGCTGCAGTCGATCCGGCTGCTGGCCGATGGCTGCAGCAATTTCCAGCAGCACTGCATCGCCGGGCTCGAACCGGATGCCGAGCAGATGGCGGCGCATCTGGAACGTGGCTTGATGTTGGTCACCGCCCTGAACCCACACATCGGCTACGACAAATCCGCCGAAATCGCCAAGAAAGCCTACGGCGAAGGGCTGACCCTGCGCGAAGCGGCCTTGCAGCTGGGGTATCTGACCGATGAAGAGTTCGATGCCTGGGTGCGGCCGGAAAATATGCTGGAGGCGGGTAGCCAGGGCTGAGATGTGTGCTTCGTTGGGCGCAAAGAGTGCGCTCAACACAGCCCCCCTGTGGGAGCGAGCCTGCTCGCGATGAGGCCGGTCGGCTCGACATCATTGTCGACTACCAGGCCGCTATCGCGAGCAGGCTCGCTCCCACAAAAGAGCTGTTCTTCTTGCAGTCGCGGTCTATCGCCCGACAGCCAGTCGCCCGCGCCGGGCCCTGAGCCCGGCAATCAGCGAAGGCCCCAGGGCAACCAGCGCCGAACCCAACACCACCAGTACCGCCCCGCCATACCCCAACAGATTGATCTGCTCGGCATGCACGTAATCGGGCCACCACCAGGCTGCCAACGCCACTGCGGCGAAGGTCACCAGCGGGGTGATAGCCAGGGTCGCGCTGACCCGTGACGCTTCCCAGTGAGCCAGGGCCTCGGCAAACGCGCCGTAGGCGATCAGCGTATTGAGGCAACAAGCAAGCAGTAGCCAGCCTTGCAACGGGCTCAGTTGCAGCGCCTCCAGCGGATGCACCCAGGGCGTGAGCAATAGCGCGCAGAACAGGTAGATCACCATCATGACCTGCAACGAGTTCCACACCGTCAACAGTTGCTTCTGGCCCAGGGCATAGAAGGTCCAGACCGTCGACGCCAGCAACACCATCAGCACCCCGGCGGTGTAATCGCTCAAGGAAGTCAGCAGTTCGCCGAGGCGCTGGTTGAAAAACAGCGCGAAACCGATCAACAACACCAGCAGGCCGATGCCCTGCCCCACGCTGAAACGCTCCTTGAACACAAACAGGCTGGCGACCAGCAACATGATCGGCCCCATCTGCACCACCAGTTGCGCGGTGCCGGGGCTCAAGCGATTGAGGCCCATCAGGTACAACACGTAGTTGCCGACCAGCCCCAGCACCGCCATCGCCACCAGCCAGCCGCCGCGAGGGCCCAGCACCTTGCGACTGGGCAAACGCCCGGTGGCCGTCAGATAGATGAACAGCAAGCCGCCAGACACCAGCAAGCGAAACCAGGTCACGGTGACCGGGTCCATCACTTGCAGCACTTGCTTGAGCTTGATCGGCAGAATGCCCCACAGCAGGGCGGTCAGCAGGGCGAGGAGCAGGCCGTAGACCCAGCGACCGGACGATATGTGCATGCAATCCTCGAAGCTCAAGACAAAGAGCCTCCATTCTAGGCGCGGATTGCGCGGGGACACAGGGACAGTTAGGTCGTGGACGTCCATGAGACTGTACGGGTCGTTGCCGTCGATCGCCTGGCCAGGCGCGAATCAAGGACTGCACATAAGCTCAGATAAACCGACTTCGCTGCCCTTTTGGAGACCCGCCATGTTTGGCAAACGCGCCCAGGATCCTGCCCCTACGACGATTTTTCGCAGTGACCGGATCTGCCGGGTAAACGGCGAGTTTTATTTCAATACCCGGGAAGGCACCCAGGAAGGCCCGTTCGCCAGCCGCGAGGCGGCAGAACGGGAGATAAAAGCGTATATCGCGCGGATGCAGGTCAGTGTTCCAAGCCAGTTGAACGCCACTTCCCTAGTTGAGCTCAACCCGCCCCCTGGAGCTTGAATCACAACATCTGTGCGCGAGGATTTATGTGTGGCGAGGGAGCTTGCTCCCGCTGGGCCGCAAAGCGGCCCCAATGCCCCCAATACACCGTGTACCTAAAGGCTGACGACTGCTTCGCAGCCGAGCGGGAGCAAGCTCCCTCGCCACAAAAGCCCGTGACGCCATAAGCTGAATTCAACCAGCGCCGTGGCGATTAACGAACCGCCTCAAACAACCCCGTGGCTCCCATCCCGCCTCCCACGCACATGGTCACGATACCGTAGCGCAGGCTGCGCCGTTGCAGCTCACGCACCAGGTGCCCCACTTGGCGCGAACCGGTCATGCCGAACGGGTGGCCGATGGAAATCGAACCGCCGTTGACGTTGTACTTCTCGTTATCGATTTCCAGCCGGTTGCGGCTGTAGAGGCATTGGGATGCGAAGGCCTCATTGAGTTCCCACAGGTCGATATCGGCGATCTGCAAACCCTTGGCCTTGAGCAATTTTGGTACCGAAAACACCGGACCGATACCCATTTCGTCCGGTTCGCAACCGGCCACGGTAAAGCCACGGAAAAAAGCCTTGGGCTTGAGCCCCAGGGCCAGGGCTTTTTCCAGGCTCATTACCAGGGTCATCGAGGCCCCGTCGGACAACTGCGACGAGTTGCCCGCCGTCACCGAACCGTCTTCAGCGAACACCGGTTTCAAGCCCGCCAGGCTTTCATAGGTAGTGTCGGGGCGGTTGCAATCGTCGCGATCGACCACGCCGTCGAGAATCTGCACCGCACCGCTGTTCTTGTCCTCGACCTTGTACTTGACCGCCATCGGTACGATCTCGTCGTTGAACAGCCCGGTCGCCTGGGCCTGGGCAGTGCGTTGCTGGCTCTGCAAGGCGTAGCGGTCCTGTTCTTCACGGCTGACCTGATAACGGCGGGCGACGATCTCGGCGGTCTGGCCCATGGGGAAATAAATCCCCGGCACTTGCTCCTTGAGCAGCGGGTTGATCAGGTGATCGGTATTGACGCTTTTCATCGTCAGGCTGATGGATTCCACGCCACCGGCAACGATGATGTCGCTGCAACCGGAGGCAATCTGGTTGGCGGCGATGGCGATGGCCTGCAAGCCCGAGGAACAGAAGCGGTTGAGGGTCATGCCGGCGGTGCCGATGCCCAATTGCGAAAGTACCGCCACGTTACGACCGATGTTATAGCCCTGGGCGCCCTCGTTGGAACCGGCGCCGACGATACAGTCCTCGACGCTGGCTGGATCAATCCCGTTGCGCGCCAACAATGCATCGACACAATGGGCCGCCATGTCGTCCGGACGGGTCATGTTGAACTTGCCGCGAAAGGATTTGGCCAGGCCGGTCCGCACGCTGTCGACGATCACCACTTCACGCATGGCTGTACCTCAATTGTTGTTGTCGGTTAGGAGTGAATCGAGCATAAATCCACTGCATAACCGAGCGCGACAATCATTCACCCCGCGTATGCGCTCCCATCGTCCGCTACCTGCCCTTCCTCGCCTTGCGGGCCTGCTTCCCAGAGCGCTCGAACGCCTCCTCCAGCGCTTCATTGAGCGTGCGCAACACCTTGACCCGCGCCCAGCGTTTGTCGTTGGCTTCTATCAGCGTCCAGGGAGAAATCTCAGTACTGGTGCGGTCGACCATGTCGCACACCGCCGCCCGGTAGTCATCCCATTTGTCACGGTTGCGCCAGTCGTCTTCGGTAATCTTGAAGCGTTTGAAGGGGATCTCCTCGCGCTCCTGGAAGCGCTCCAGTTGAGTCTCCTTGTCGATGGCCAGCCAAAATTTGACGACCACGACTTCGGCATCGGCAATCTGCTCCTCGAAATCGTTGATTTCGCCGTAGGCCCGCAGCCAGTCGGCCTTGCTGCAAAAACCTTCGACCCGCTCCACCAGCACCCGGCCATACCAGGAGCGGTCGAACACGGTGAACTTGCCCCGCGCCGGGATATGCCGCCAGAACCGCCACATGTAGGGATGGGCGCGCTCTTCCTCGGTGGGCGCGGCAATCGGCACGATGCTGTACTGGCGCGGGTCGAGGGCCGCCGCGACCCGCCGGATGGCTCCCCCCTTGCCCGCCGCATCGTTACCTTCAAACACCGCCACCAGGGCATGGCGGCGCATGCGCTTGTCGCGCAGCAGCCCGGAAAACCGCGCCTGCTCGGTGATCAGTTGTTCTTCGTAATCGGCCTTATCCAGGCGCAGGGTCATGTCCAGGCTGTCCAACAGCGTGATTTGGTCGTCCAGCGGCGGCAGTGGCGCCACGTTGACCTTCTCCGCCTTGATCTTTGATCGGTCCAGGGCCTGGCGCATCCCTTCGAGCAAGATCCGTCCGACCGTAAGGCTTCGATAACAGCTGTCCATGCCTTCGATCACATGCCATGGGGCGTAGTCACGACTGGTTCGGCGCAGTACACGCTCACCGTATTTGACGAACTTGTCGTAGGTCTGGGATTGCTGCCAGTCCAGCGGGCTGATGCGCCAGCTGTGCAGCGGGTCGTCCTTGAGCCCCTTGAGCCGGGCTTTCATCTGTTTCTTGGACAGGTGGAACCAGAACTTGAAGATCAGCGCGCCTTCGTCGCAGAGCATTTTCTCCAAGCGCTCAGCCCCATTGATGGCCTGATCGAGCCGTGGGTCCTTGATCTGGCCATGAACGCGCCCCTGCAACATCTGGCTGTACCAATTGCCAAAGAAAATCCCCATGCGCCCCTTGGCCGGCAGCATCCGCCAATAGCGCCAGGCCGGTGGCCGCGCCAGTTCCTCGTCGGTCTGTTGATCGAACGTGCGCACTTCGATCAACCGCGGATCCATCCATTCGTTGAGCAATTTCACCGTCTCGCCCTTGCCCGCCCCTTCGATGCCGTTGATCAGCACAATGACCGGAAAACGACTCTGCTGGTGCAGCTCGTACTGGGCTTCGAGCAACGCCTCACGCAGTGCCGGCACTTGGGCGTCATACGTGTCTTTATCAACGACGTGACCGATTTCAGCGGATTCGAACATGGACAGCTCCTTCCAGGGAATGGGGCAAGACTAGCGGATTGGACGCCCCCCCGTATGTTTGTGTGTAGGAGCTGTCGAGCGAAGCGAGGCTGCGATCTTTTGATCTTGATCGTTCGCTTTCCACTCAATTGTTTGGGACAAGATCGCAGCCTCGTTGCACTCGACAGCTCCTACAGATGCATACGCATGGGAGCAATCGGTAATCGATCGGCTAGAATACCCTCCCAGTTTTCACCGAGCCTGCCATGACACCCGTACAGCACCACGCCCAACTCGACTGGGACGATCAGGGTCGCCCGCGCTCCCGGGTGTTCGACGATGTGTATTTTTCCGACCAGTCGGGCCTGGAAGAAACCCGCTACGTGTTCCTTGAACAAAACAACCTGGCCGAGCGTTTTGCCGCGCTGCCGGACGACGGGCGGCTGGTGATCGGCGAGACCGGGTTTGGCACCGGGCTGAATTTTCTCTGCGCCTGGCAGTTGTTCGAGCAGTGCGCACCGGCCGGGGCGCGGCTGCATTTTGTCAGTGTCGAAAAATTCCCCTTGAGCCCGCCCGACCTGCGCCGGGCACTGGACTTGTGGCCGCCACTCAAGCTTCAGGCGGATCAATTGCTTGCGCAGTACGTCGCAATCCATCAAGGCTTCCAGCGCCTGACGCTGGCAGGTGGCCGGGTCACCCTGACGTTGTTGATCGGCGATGCCCTGGAGCAATTGCCGCAACTGGATGCGCAAATCGATGCGTGGTTCCTGGACGGTTTCGCGCCGGCGAAAAATCCCGAGATGTGGACCGCCGAGCTGTTTGCCGAACTGGCGCGGTTGGCCGCCCCCGGCGCGACCCTCAGCACCTTCACCAGCACCGGCTGGGTGCGACGGTTATTGAATGCGGCAGGCTTCAAGATGAAACGCACGCCAGGCATCGGCCACAAATGGGAAATCCTGCGCGGGATGTTTCTCGGTTGGCCGCAACTGACGCCCACACCGCCCCCGGTAAAACCCTGGTACGCCCGCCCCGCTGCGCACAGCGGCGAGCGTCGGGCCCTGGTGATCGGTGGCGGCCTGGCCGGTTGCGCCAGCGCGTCCAGCCTCGCGGCCCGTGGCTGGCAGGTGGCGCTGCTGGAACGGCATGCCGGGTTGGCCGAAGAAGCGTCCGGCAACCCGCAGGGCGTGCTGTATCTCAAGCTTTCGGCCCATGGCACCGCCTTGTCGCAAATGATCCTCAGCGGTTTCGGTTACACCCGGCGCCTGCTCGAACATCTGCAGCGTGGTGTTGACTGGGACGGCTGCGGTGTCTTGCAACTGGCCTTCAGCGACAAGGAAGCCGAGCGCCAGGCGCAATTGGCCGAGGCCTTTGCCGAGGATTTGCTGCATGTCCTGGATCAGCCCCAGGCCGAGGCGCAGTCCGGTATCGGCCTGGCCTGTGGCGGTCTGTTTTACCCGCAAGGCGGCTGGGTACATCCGCCCGCACTGTGCCGCTGGCAGGCATCCGCCGCCGAGATTGAGGTACACGCCCACCATGAAGTCCTGGAGCTGCGGCGCGTTGATGGTCAGTGGCAGGCCTGGGATGGCGGGCGTTGCCTGGCCAGCGCACCGGTAGTGATCCTTGCCAGCGCCGCCGAGATCAAACGCTTCGACGCGGCCGCCGAGTTGCCCCTCAAGCGCATTCGCGGACAAATCACCCGCCTGTCGCAAACCGTACGCAGCCAGGCATTGCGCACGGTGGTCTGCGCCGAAGGCTACGTGGCCCCGGCACGGTTAGGCGAGCACACCCTGGGTGCCAGTTTCGATTTCAAGAACGACGACCTGACCCCCACCGCCGCCGAGCACGCCGGTAACCTGCAGATGCTGGAGCAAATCTCCACTGATCTGGTAGAGCGCCTGGACGCCAGCACCCTGGACCCGGAACACCTTCAGGGCCGCGCGGCGTTCCGTTGCACCAGCCCGGATTATTTGCCGATTGTCGGCCCCTTGGCTGAGAGTCAGGCCTTCACCCAGGCGTATTCGGCGCTGAGCAAGGACGCCCGCCAGGTGCCGGACTGTCCATGTCCCTGGCTCGATGGCTTGTACATCAACAGCGGCCACGGTTCCCGGGGCCTGATCACCGCGCCGTTGTCGGGCGAGTTGATTGCCGCCTGGCTGGACAACGAACCTTTGCCCCTGCCCCGAAGCGTGGCCGAGGCCTGCCATCCGAACCGGTTTGCGTTGCGGGCGCTGGTTCGGGGCAAGGCCTAGCGCAGATCGCAGACACACCACAAACCCTGTGGGGGACACACCACAAACCCTGTAGGAGCTGAGCTTGCTCGCGATTGCGGTAGATCAGCCAGCATCTTAGTAGACTGATACGCCGCTATCGCGAGCAAGCTCAGCTCCCACAGGGTCAGGGTCCTCTTATGCTTGAATCGCGCGGCAATCCCTGCAGCCCCACCCATCGGCTTATAACGCATTGATCTAAAACTCACGCCAATCCCATCGGTCAGTTTCAAAGTACCCGCCATTTTGGCGTATGCTGTTTGACCCTCCCCAACGGAAAAACCGGTAAGGACCTATGTGCGGATTAGCTGGAGAGTTACGTTTCGATCAACAACCTGCGGACCTTGCGGCCGTAGAGCGAATCACCCATCACCTGGCCCCTCGCGGCCCCGACGCGTGGGGTTTCCACAGTCAGGGCCCCATTGCCCTGGGCCATCGGCGCCTGAAAATCATGGACCTGTCCGACGGCTCGGCCCAGCCAATGATCGACAATCAACTGGGCCTGTCCCTGGCCTTCAACGGCGCGATCTACAACTACCCTGAATTGCGCGCCGAGCTGGAAGGCCTGGGCTACGCCTTCTATTCCGGTGGCGACACCGAAGTGCTGCTCAAGGGCTATCACGCCTGGGGCGAAGCACTATTACCCAAGCTCAATGGCATGTTTGCCTTCGCCATCTGGGAGCGTGACGCCAAGCGGCTGTTCATCGCCCGCGACCGTCTCGGCGTCAAGCCGCTGTACCTGTCGCGCACCGGCCAGCGCCTGCGCTTTGCCTCGGCGTTGCCGGCGCTGCTCAAGGGCGGTGACATCAGCCCGATGCTCGACCCGGTGGCGCTGAACCATTACCTGAACTTCCATGCCGTGGTCCCGGCACCCCGCACCTTGCTGGCCGGCGTTGAAAAGCTCCCACCCGCCACCTGGATGCGGGTCGAAGCCGACGGCACCACCGAACAGAAAACCTGGTGGACCCTGCCCTACGGCCCACGGGCCGATGAGCAAAACCTGAACCTGCAAGACTGGATCGACCGCGTACTCGACAGCACCCGCGAAGCGGTTGCCATTCGTCAGCGTGCCGCTGTGGATGTGGGCGTGCTGCTTTCCGGCGGTGTGGACTCGAGCATGCTGGTGGGCCTGCTGCGCGAGGTTGGTGTAGAAAACCTTTCCACATTCTCCATCGGCTTCCAGGATGCCGGTGGCGAGCGCGGTGACGAGTTCCAGTATTCGGACTTGATCGCCAAGCACTACGGCACTCACCACCACCAGTTGCGCATCGACGAAAAAGAAATCATCGAACAACTGCCGGCGGCGTTTCGTGCCATGAGCGAGCCGATGGTCAGTCACGACTGCATCGCCTTCTACCTGCTGTCGCGGGAAGTGTCCAAGCATTGCAAAGTGGTGCAAAGCGGTCAGGGCGCCGATGAACTGTTCGCCGGTTACCACTGGTATCCACAGGTGGACGGCGCCAGTGACCCGTACGCGGCCTATCGCGCCGCATTCTTCGATCGCAGCTACGAGGAATATGCCGCCACCGTGCAGCCCAAATGGCTGACGGCCAACGACGCGGCCGGCGACTTCGTCAAGGAACACTTCGCCCAGCCGGGCGCCGACGCCGCGGTGGACAAGGCCCTGCGCCTGGACAGCACCGTGATGCTGGTGGACGACCCGGTCAAGCGCGTCGACAACATGACCATGGCCTGGGGCCTGGAAGCGCGCACGCCATTCCTGGATTACCGACTGGTGGAGCTCTCGGCGCGGGTCCCGGCGAAATTCAAGCTGCCCGACGGTGGCAAACAAGTCCTCAAGGAAGCCGCCCGACGGGTGATCCCCGGCGAGGTCATCGACCGCAAAAAAGGCTATTTCCCTGTACCGGGTCTCAAGCATCTGGAAGGCAACACCTTGGCCTGGGTCCGGGAACTGCTGCTGGATCCGAGCCAGGATCGCGGCCTGTTCAACCCGGCGATGCTTGATCGACTGCTGACCGACCCCAACGGCCAGCTCACCCCGTTGCGCGGCTCAAGGCTGTGGCAACTGGCTGCGCTGAACCTGTGGCTCAGCGAGCAAGGAATCTGATCGATGAAACCCCACAATCAACGCCTGCTGCGGGGCCAGGCGCCCTCCTATGAACGTCTGCAGGCACGCCTGGCCGAAGACGGCAGCGAACTGGGCGCCGACCCGATCGCGGTGCACTGCGGCTGGGGCCGATTGCTGATCGGCCACACCTTCCCGGACCCGGCGAGCCTGGCCCAAGAGCTGCTCAATGAACAATCCGGCGAGCGCGACATTGCCTTGTACGTCGCCGCGCCCCAGCAAATACTCGGGCTGGAGCCGGCGCAGCTGTTTCTCGATCCATCCGACACCTTGCGCCTGTGGTTCAGCGACTATCGCCAGGCCACCCGGGTATTTCGCGGGTTCCGGATTCGCCGGGCCCAGAGCGATGCCGACTGGCAAGCGATCAACCTGCTGTATCAGGCCCGGGGCATGCTACCCATCGATCCGCAACGGCTCACGCCGCGTCATGAGGGCGGGCCGGTCTACTGGCTGGCCGAAGATGATGACACCGGCGCGGTGATCGGCAGCGTCATGGGCCTGAATCATCAGAAAGCCTTCAACGACCCTGAAAACGGCAGCAGCCTCTGGTGCCTGGCCGTGGATCCGCAGTGTTCGCGGCCCGGCGTCGGTGAAGTGCTGGTGCGCCACCTCATCGAGCACTTCATGAGCCGTGGCCTGAGTTACCTGGATCTGTCGGTGCTGCACGACAATCGCCTGGCGAAAAGTCTCTACGCCAAACTCGGGTTTCGAAATCTTTCGACGTTCGCCATCAAACGCAAGAATTGCATCAACCAGCCGCTGTTCCTCGGGCCAGGCCCCGAGGCGCAGTTCAATCCTTATGCGCGCATCATTGTCGAAGAAGCTCACCGCCGGGGCATCGAAGTCCAGGTGGACGACGCCGAAGGTGGATTGTTTACCCTGGTCCATGGCAGTCGCCGGGTCCGGTGCCGTGAATCCCTCAGCGACCTGACCAGCGCTATCAGCATGACCCTGTGCCAGAACAAAAGCCTGACCCACAAGGTGCTGAAGAACGCAGGCTTGAACTTGCCGGCCCAACAGTTGGCAGGCAATGCCGATGACAACCTGGCATTTCTCGATGAGCACGAACGGGTGGTGGTCAAGCCTCTGGACGGTGAACAGGGCCAAGGGGTAGCGGTGGATCTGCGCACGATTGAAGAGGTGCAGGGCGCGATTGAAACAGCCCGCCAGTTCGACACTCGGGTGCTGCTGGAAAGCTTCCACGAAGGCCTGGACCTGCGCGTGCTGGTGATCGGCTTTGAAGTGGTGGCAGCGGCGATTCGGCGGCCGGCGGAGGTGATCGGCGACGGTCGGCACACCATCGGTGCGCTGATCGAAGCCCAGAGCCGCCGGCGACAAGCGGCCACGGGGGGTGAAAGCAAGATTCCGATGGACGCCGAGACCCAACGCACATTGAGCGCGGCAGGCTATGACTACGACAGTGTGCTGCCCGCCGGCAAACATTTGTTCGTACGGCGTACGGCGAACCTTCATACCGGCGGCGTGCTGGAAGATGTCACGGGCATCCTCCATCCGACCCTGAGCGAAGCCGCAGTACGCGCCGCGCGGGCGCTGGATATCCCCATGGTTGGCCTCGACCTGTTAGTGCCGGCGGCCGATCAGCCCGAATACGTGTTCATCGAAGCCAACGAACGCGCTGGCCTGGCCAACCACGAACCGCAACCCACTGCCGAACGCTTTGTGGATTTATTGTTTCCCCATAGTCAGGCGGTGGCCTAGGCCTTTTCTCTGTGGCGAGGGAGCTTGCTCCCGCTGGGCTGCGAAGCAGCCCCCTCCATCTATTACCGGGTTTGTGGGACAGGCCGGATATCTGAACGGCGACCGCTTCGCGGTCGAGCGGGAGCAAGCTCCCTCGCCACAGGTTTCCCTTACTTAAACCTTCCTGGAGGAGTTTCCATGATCAGCAAAATTCCCGAACCGGATCTCGAATACCTGCAAAAGGTCCTGCTGGAAATGCTCGCCATTCCCAGCCCCACCGGCTTCACCGACACCATCGTGCGCTATGTCGCCGAGCGGCTCGAAGAATTGGGTATCGAGTTTGAAATGACCCGGCGCGGCACGATCCGCGCCACCCTCAAGGGCCGCAAGAGCAGCCCCGACCGGGCCGTGTCGGCTCACCTGGACACCATCGGCGCCTCGGTGCGCGCCATCAAGGACAACGGGCGCCTGACCCTGGCTCCCGTGGGCTGCTGGTCCAGCCGGTTTGCCGAGGGCAGTCGAGTCAGCCTGTTTACCGACACGGGCGTGATCCGCGGCAGCGTACTGCCGTTGATGGCGTCCGGGCATGCATTCAATACCGCCGTGGATGAAATGCCCATCAGCTGGGACCACATCGAACTGCGCCTGGACGCCTACTGCACCACCCGCGCCGATTGCGAAACGCTGGGGGTGGGCATTGGCGATTATGTGGCTTTCGACCCTTTGCCGGAATTCACCGAGAGTGGCCATATCAGCGCCCGGCACCTGGACGACAAAGCCGGGGTCGCGGCGCTGCTGGCGGCGCTCAAGGCAATTGTCGACAGCGGCGAAGAGCTGTTGATCGACTGCCACCCGCTCTTCACCATTACCGAAGAAACCGGCAGCGGCGCGGCGGCGGCTCTGCCTTGGGATGTCAGCGAGTTCGTCGGCATCGATATCGCGCCGGTCGCACCGGGCCAGCACTCGAGCGAACACGCGGTGAGCGTGGCGATGCAGGATTCCGGCGGGCCCTATGACTATCACCTGTCCCGGCACTTGCTGAAGCTGGCCAGGGAAAACGAACTGCCGGCGCGCCGCGATCTGTTCCGTTATTACTTCAGCGACGCCCATTCCGCCGTCACCGCCGGCCACGATATCCGCACCGCCCTGCTCGCCTTCGGCTGCGACGCCACCCATGGCTACGAACGCACTCACATCGACAGCCTCGCCGCCCTGAGCCGCCTGCTGGGCGCCTACATCCTCAGCCCACCGGTATTCGCCAGCGACGCCCAACCGGCCCAGGGTTCACTGGACCGCTTCAGCCATCAACTCGAACACGATGCGCAGATGGAAAGCGATACCCGGGTGCCATCGGTGGACAGCTTGATTGGGCAGCGGTCGGATAACTGAGCAAAGATTCCAGAATCTCAGTGCCAGTCATGACGCCATCGCGAGCAGGCTCGCTCCCACAAGGAGACCTTCGTTGAGCATAAAGTGGGTGCTCGACGCCGGCCAACTGTGGGAGCGAGCCTGCTCGCGATGGCGCCGCAACAGACATCGCAAGCCCCAAGCCAGGCTAGCCGCAAAAGCCCTTTGGTCGTAGCATCGCGACATTGTCTAGCCGAGGTACCCCATGCTGATCCCTTACGACCAACTCGAAGTCGACACGCTCACTCGCCTGATCGAAGATTTCGTGACCCGCGACGGCACCGACAATGGCGATGACACGCCGCTGGAGACCCGCGTGTTGCGGGTCCGGCAGGCCTTGACCAAAGGCCAGGCGATGATCGTCTTCGACCCGGAAAGCGAACAGTGCCAGTTGATGCTCAAGCACGACGTGCCCAAGCATCTATTCGACTGAACAGACCTTGCGACTGGCCTGGGCCCTTTTTTTCTGAATCTTTTCGTATATCTCGGAGCGATGCACGTCGATATGCCGTGGCGCTTCCACGCCGAAACGAACAGTGCTGCCGTTGACCGAGAGCACTCGGACGGAAATATCATCACCGATGGAAATCAGTTCACCCACAGCGCGGCTAAGTACGAGCATGGTTCTTGTCCTTAAGAATATCTGGACCTTGACCATGCCCGGCCCGCTTGAGGTTCTCAAGACACCCTCAAGAATTCAGTAATGCCCTACAAACAACACTCTGGCAACTGAAGGAAACTTCCTGCAAAACCCTGTCAGATAGCGGGTTTATTCAAGCGGCCGAAATCCGCGGACCGAACAGAATCACACTCGCACCCAGCACGCAGAGCGCCACACCCACCCAGTCGGAGCTCAGCGGCCGCGCTCGCTCCACCACGGCCAGCCAGCCGATCGAGGCGATGATATAGATACCGCCATAGGCGGCGAAGGCACGCCCGGCGTAAGTCGCTTCGATGCGGGTCAGCAACAGGGCGAACAGCGTAAGACTCAGCAGCGCCGGCGCGATCCACCAGGCGCTCTTGCCCTGGCGCAGCCACATCCAGAACGCGTAGCAGCCGGCGATTTCAAACAGCGCAGCGAGAAGAAACCAAAAGTAGTTGAGCATGGGAGCGTCCATCAGGAGGGCCGAATGCCGCCATCCTGAGGACGCCGGGCACCCAGGTCAACTCGGGTTCTGTCGAGCCTTGGCGCGCATCTTGTCGGCCATGACGGTCATTTCGTCGTAGAGCAACTGCGGATTCTTCTGCTTGAGGGCCCAGGCCATGCGGCCTTGCTCGTGGGGCAGGATCATGAACTGGCCTTGGGCGACCTGTTCATAGATGTAGTCGGCAATATCGGCCGCGCTGATCGGCGAGCTTTCCAGCAACTTGCCAACCTGGGCTTTCATCGCCGGGGTCGGGCCGCGGAAGGAATCCAGCAGATTGGTCTGGAAAAACGACGGGCACACCACATGCACACCGACTTCCTGCTGCGCCAGTTCGATCAACAAACTTTCCGACAGCGCCACCACGCCGGCCTTGGCCACGTTGTAGTTGCTCATGGCCGGGCCCTGCATCAGGGCGGCCATGGAGGCGATGTTGATGATCTTGCCGTGGCTTTTTTCCAGCAACGGCAAGAACGCCTTGCAACCCTTGACCACGCCCATCAGGTTGATCGCGATCTGCCAGTCCCAATCCTCCAGGGACAGCTCACTGAAGAATCCGCCGGAGGCTACGCCGGCATTGTTGACGATGATGTCAATGCCGCCGAATTTCTCTTCGCAGGCCTGGGCAAACGCCGTCAGTTGGCTGTAGTCGCGCACATCACAGCGCTGAACGAAACCATCGCCGCCGGCATCACGCACCAGCCTGAGGGTTTCCTGAACGCCCGGTTCACTGACATCCGACAAGGCCAGTCGCCAGCCTTCGCGGGCCCAGCGCAGCGCGATTTCGCGACCCAGGCCAGAACCGGCACCGGTAATCATCATGCGATTTTGCATAGCAAACAGCCTTGTTGTTCCGGGAGAGATGAGCCGAGTGTAGCGAAGGACCCCGCCGCACCCACGCTCCATCAGATTGCTGAATGGCGGGGGCAAACCTTGATAGGTTTTGAGGGAACAACCCAGTGGAACCGCCTGTGGGAGCAAAGCTTGCTCGCGATCGGCGCGAGGCAGTTCTGGAAGATGGTGTCGCTTGCAGCGCGAGCACGCGTTACTCCCAAAAAACGGGTTCTTTCACGCCCCAAAAAGACTTTGAATTTTCTACAGGGCGCTACGGTCGTACTTATTAAGCCGCCCGGATTTAACGCATGCGTGCTGGTAGTTGAAAGTTGCATCACTCCAGAACTGACCAATAAGGAAATCAACAATGGGCACAATACTCATCATTATCCTGATCCTCCTGCTGATCGGTGGCCTGCCGGTCTTCCCGCACTCCAGAAGTTGGGGTTACGGTCCGTCCGGAATCATCGGTGTCGTACTGGTAGTGCTGTTGATTCTGCTATTACTGGGCAAGATATGAACCACTAAGTGACAAAAAAAAGAGGCCCGTTAAGGCCTCTTTTTTTATGCGCTGCACTGCTCAGTCCGGTACGCCATCCACCACGCCGGCGGTGTTATCCAGCAGGCTCTTGGTGGCGGTCTGCAGAAACGCTTCAAGTTTCAACTTCATTTCGGCCGCGTCCGCTGCGTTCGGGATGAGATCCGCCCGCGGGTTGGCACCGAGTTGGTAGCGGTACATCTTCGGCGCCATTTCCTTTTCCTTTGGCAGCACCAGGATTTTGTCGTCGCGGATGATCGCGGTGGTCTGGTCGCTGCCCGACGGTTTGATCACGCCAAATCCACTGTCGCCTGACGGCAGGTTCAACAGATCGCGGCCCCAACACTGGTTACGCACTGGCCCGCCAATACGGCCCATGATGGTCGGGACGATATCGACCTGAGTGCCCACGGTGTGGTTGCGCTGGCCGAACTTTTCCTGGATACCCGGCCCGATCAACAGCATCGGTACGTTGAAACGGCCCAAGTCCATTTCGGTAATCTGGTGCTCGTTACCAAAGCCGTGGTCACCGACGATGACAAACAGCGTTTCCTTGAAATAAGCCTCCTTGCGTGCTTTTTCGAAGAACTGGCCCAGCGCCCAATCGGAATAACGCATGGCAGTCAGATGCGTATTCAGGCTGCCACGGTCGGTGACCGGCTCCACCGGCAACGGTGTCGGCAGCGCATACGGCGTATGGTTGGACAGGGTTTGCAGCAACGCATAGAACGGCTTGCCGTTTTCCCGTGCCTTGAGTTCGATCAGACTACGGTCGAACATATCCTGGTCGGACACGCCCCAGGTCGGGTCGGAGAACACCGGGTTCACATAATCATTACGCCCGATGAAAGTGGTCATGCCCTGGCCGCTGAAGAAACCCGACTGGTTGTCCCAGGCGAAGTCGCCGTTGTAGACATACACGTCGTCGTAGTCACGGGCGCTGAGCAGTTGTGGCAGCCCCGAAAACTTGTGGCTGCCTTCAGGTGTCTGCATCAAATACTCGAAGCCCGGCAGGTTCGGGAAGCACGCCATGGTGGCGAACATGCCCTGGTGGGTGTGGGTGCCATTGGAGAAGAAGCGGTCAAACAACAGACCTTCCTTGGACAGCTTGTCCAAGTAAGGCGTGATATTGCCCGGCGCGCCCAGGGCACCGACCGAGTGACCCGCCATGCTTTCCATGAGAATCACGACCACGTTCTTGATCGGCAAAGTCTTGTCGGCGGGTGGCGTGTAGTCGCGACGTACGGCAGCGGTGTCTGCATCGACCAGTTTGTCGTCGGGCATCACCAACATGTCACGTACCGTCTGCTGTGCCACGGGCTGCTCGAGGGTGGCTTTCCAGATATTGTCACGGTGTTCGGACATCCGGCTCTTGGCCGCTGCCACCAGCGACAACGTGCCATTAAGGCCCAACTGATTGGCAAAGTTCGAATCGGTGGTGTAGACGTCCCCCCAGCGCAGGGGCGGCCCCTGGCGCATTGTGCCCCGGGCGGCTCCCACGGCCACGACCAAACAGACCATGAACACCGCGACACGCCCGTACCACGGAGCAACCTGACGTATGCCGATGGTGCCGCCACTGAACGGTCCGCGCGGTCGGGTGGCGCGGTCGGCGCCTTTGAACGCCATACTGAGAATCACCGTGCCCACGGCCCACGCCAACAGGTAGCGCACCACCGGGAAACCATACCAGAGCATGCTCATTACGGTTTTCGGGTCTTCCTGCACATACTGGAAGACCAGGCCGTTGAGACGCTGGTGAAACTCGCGATAAAAGTCCATCTCCATCAGGCCGAGGAACAGCGCGATGCTGGCGGTCACGGTCAGCCAGAAACGAAAAAACCCGCGGGCCGCCATCGCCCGTGCGCTGAACAATGCCAGCAGCAGTGGGACACACAGGTAGATCACCAGACGCAGGTCAAAACGCAGACCATTGACGAACGCTTCAACGAAGGTCGAGGCCGGGGTGTCGAGGATCATTTCGCGGTTGTAGGCCAGCAACGCCACGCGCAACAGGCTGAACATGATCATCAAGACCAGGGCACAGAGCAACGTGTAGGACAGGTGCGATTTGACGGTCGGTTGCAGCAAGCGATGCGTGGTGCGTTGCTGACTCAGGGCGTCCGGGATTGCCATGTCGTGTAAGGACCTAATGGGATGGGAGGGCGAATAGAACAACGGCGTGTCCTATGCCGACCATCACCCGGGTCCCTGGGTCTCGCGAGTGCGCGTGCGTTGTATGAATGGCTGGGCATCGCCATTCATTCACCGACGGCAACAAGCGCCGGGATTGTCCGCAAGGTCCTGTGAAAATTTTGTTCAATGAATGTTCGGAAATACAAAAGCCGCGGATTGCCCGATGGGTCTGTGCCGAACCTCACTGTGGTCAGGGGATACATTCCCCCGCCACAGGTCGGTGTGAATCCTGATCAGTCGTTACTTGGCTTGTTGATCGCTTGCAAGACGTACTGCGGCATGGCGAACGCGCCGATGTGAATTTCGGGGTTGTAGTAGCGGGTAACGATGCCGCTGCCAATGAAACGCTCGCGCAAGGTTTCGCGGGACAGCTTGCGAAAGGCGCTATTCGTCGAGCCCCAGGCGAAAGTCATGGCGCCACCAATGTAGGTCGGCACGGCGGCCTGGTAGAAATGCCAGTCGGCAAACAGTCCACGCAGACGCCCGGCGGTGGTTTGTACTTCGCCCAGTTGCATGAACGGCGTGCCATTCTGGGTCACCAGAATGCCGCCTTCGTTCAGGCAGCGGTGACAGGCCTGGTAGAAGTTTTCCGAAAACAACACTTCACCCGGACCGATCGGGTCGGTGGAGTCGGAAATGATGACGTCGAACTTCTCCTGGGTGGTAGAGACGAAACGCATGCCGTCGTCGATCACCAGGTTCAGCCGCGGGTCGTCGTAGGCGCCTTTGGAGTGGTTGGGCAGGAACTCCTTGCACATGTCCACCACGGTGCCGTCGATTTCCACCATGGTGATGTGCTCGACGCCCAGGTGCTTGGTCACCTCACGCAACATGCCACCGTCGCCACCGCCGATGATCAACACGCGCTTGGCCGCGCCGTGGGCAAGGATCGGTACGTGGGTCAGCATTTCGTGGTAGATGAATTCGTCGGCTTCGGTGGTCTGGATCACGCCATCCAGCGCCATCACCCGGCCCATGCGCGGGTTCTCGAAAATCACCAGGTGCTGGTGCTCGGTGCGCACCTCGTGCAGCAGCTTGTCCATCCGAAAACGCTGGCCGTAGCCTTCGTAGAGGGTTTCCAGGTAGTCGCCGGTCGGGGTAGTCGTCATGGTCAGGTGCTCCGATAAATACGCGGTTGGCCGGTGAAGGCTCGCAAAGGCGCGCATTCTACGACGCCGGGCATGACAGGTCGAACCTTGAAGACTCATCACCGGCGAAACTGCGTAGGGGCTGTCGAGTGAAGCGAGGCTGCGATCTTTTCACAAACGCTTGGGTCTTGGTGAAAGATCGCAGCCTCGCTTCACTCGACAGCTCCTACAGAGCCCAGGCAGGAGCGAGCCGGCTCGCCACAGGGTGGTCTCTCTTAGTGGAATTGACGCCCCAACCCCGCCGGAACGCCTTCGATGTTGGTTTCTTCCCACGGCCCGTTCGGGCTGATGGAGCGGCTCCAGCCGTTGCTCCAGCGGTAATAGGTGCGCTGGCGATAGAAGGTGTTGGTGTGGTTGTCCAGCACATAGACCCCAAGTTTCGCGTCCCAGTGGCTATTGCCCCCGGGTGGTGGGGCGAAGCTGGCGGAAGTACGAGGCAACGGCTTGGCCGGTGTGTTCGGCGTGACAGGCTTGCTTGGGGCGGTCGAAGGCCCCGGTTTGGTGGCCGGGCCGGAAGACGGGATGGGAGGCAGCGGCGCCGACGGCTGCGGCGGACGCTGGACCGCACAAGCACTCAGGCCCAGGACGAGCGTGAGCAGGGTGATACGAGCGATGGCGGTCATGGTGCGAATTCCTGTTATTGGTCCGGGCTGTCGATAGTCAGTTGTTGCTGCGCCGTGGTGCTGCTCGCCAGAGGCTTGCTGCGGCCGATCCATTCGCCAGCGGTCGGCTGACCGGCCCGGGAAATGCGCGCCACCAGTTGGACTTCGGGGAAGTTCGACAGTTTCAGTTGCGGCATCATGGCGTCCGCATCGCCCAGCTCCACGGTAACAGGCAGGTCAGCGACCGTCAGGCGCTTGGCCGCCAGCGGCGCCGGCGGGCCGGAAGCGGCGCGGGCAAAGATGAACACGCTGTCGCCCGGTTGCACCTTGGCCTTGAGCGCTGGCGCCAGCTCGACGCGCACTTTGAGCAATGCCGCAGCCTTGGTCACTGGCGCCTGGGCGACCTTGCCGCCGCTGGCTTCAAGCTTCTCGGTGGCGCGAGTGATGCCGCCCTGCAGCGCCTCACGAGACTTGTCGCCTTCCGGCAATTGCGCGAGCAGACGGCCCCAGTAATCAATGGCCTCCTGATAGCGCTCGCCTTCGAACGCGGCGATTCCCAACAGGCCCAGGCTGGTGACTTCCTTGGGATCGAGCTTGAGCGCCTCGTCGGTCAGGGCCTGGACCTTGTCCGACCATTTCTTGCCATCGGCGAAATACTGCGCCTGAGCCCACTGGCCCAACAGCTCGGGTTGGCGACCGGCCACCGCCACGGTGCGCTCGAAGACCTTCGCCGCATCCGCCGGTCGGTCCTGCGCCATGTAAGTGCGGCCGAGGAAATACAAGCCTTCGGCGTTATCCGGTTGCGCAGCCACTGCGCGTTCCAGGCGCAGGGTCATTTCTTCCATCGACTGCGGCGCCTGGGCGAATTCACGGGTCAGTTCGACCTTGTCGCTGGCGCCGAAATGCAGATACAGCCCCAGGCCCAGCACCGGCACCAGCACGGCAGCGAGCAACGGCAACGGCTTACCCAAGCGAGACTCGCGCGGCGCATCGGCGCCTTCGGTGTCGGCGAGCAGCTCACGAGCGGCTTCGGCGCGGCCGGTGTCCAGTTGCGCGGCGTTCAGCACGCCCTCTTCCTGTTCGGACTGCAACTCGGCGACGCGCTCCTGGTACAGCGCCACGTTGAGTGCGGTACGGTCCTCTTCACGCTGGGCGCGGCGAACGCGCAATACGGGGATCAACAGAAAACTCAGGGCAACCAGGAGAAGCAGACCTGCGGCGAGCCAGAAATCAATCATGCTTGGTTTTATCCAACAGTTGGTCGAGGCGCTGGCGCTCTTCGACAGAAAGCGTGTCCGGGGCAGCCGTGCGCTGGACCCGACGACGGCGCACAATCACCGCGATGACCACGACACCACCGAACAACAGTCCGGCGGGGCCAAACCAGAGCAGCGCGGTCTTGGAGGTCAAGGCCGGGTTGTAGCGTACGAACTCACCGTAGCGGTCCACCATGAAGTCGATGATCTGCTGGTTGTCCTTGCCCTCGCCGAGCATGCGGAAAATTTCCTTGCGCAGGTCGGCGGCAATCGGGGCGTTGGAATCGGCGATGTCCTGGTTCTGGCACTTGGGGCAGCGCAGTTCCTTGGTCAGTTCACGAAACCGCTCGCGCTCGCCCTCGTTGGCGAATTCGTAGGTGTCGATGGCGGCGTGGGCCACGCCAGCCAGGCTCACCCCGAGGATGACGGCTGCTAACCAGCGCTTCATGGCTTGGCCTCATCGACCAGCGCCTGATACTTGGCGGCCAGTTTCTCGCGCCAGACCTGTTCGTCGATCACGCCGACGAACTTGTCGCGGATGACCCCCTTGGCGTCGATGAAGAACGTTTCCGGCGCCCCGTAGACGCCCAGGTTCAGGCCCAGGGAGCCTTCTTCATCGCGAATGTCCAGTTGATACGGGTTATGGAACTCGGCCAGCCATTTCAAGGCATCGGCATTGACGTCCTTGTAGTTGACGCCGTAGATCACCACGCCGTTCTGGGCCAGTTTGTTCAATACCGGATGTTCGACCCGGCAGGAAATGCACCAGGTGCCCCAGACATTGACCAGCGCCGGTTTGCCCAGCAGGTCCGCCCGCGTCAGTGTCTTGTCGCCCTGCACCGACGGCAGGGAAAATTCAGGGAACGGCTTGCCGATCATCGCCGACGGCAATTCGGCCGGGTTCAGGTAGAGCCCCCGGTACAAAAACACCGCCATCAACAGAAACAGCGCCAGCGGCAACAGCATCAACCAACGTTTCATGCAGGGGCTCCCGTCATGCCCAGGGTTTCACGCACCCGGTTTTTTACCTTGACCCGATAGCGACGATCCAGTGCCGCCAGCACGCCACCCAGGCCGGTAAGCAGGCCACCGAACCAGATCCAGCGCACGAACGGCTTGACGTGGACCCGCACCGCCCACGCGCCATCGCCCAAAGACTCACCCAGCGCTACATAGAGGTCGCGGGTGAAGCCGGCATCGATCCCGGCTTCGGTCATCACCGAATTCTGCACGGTGTAGAGGCGTTTTTCAGGATGCAGCACCGTCACTTGCTGACCGTCGCGCAGCACCCGCACGGTGCCCTTGTCGGACGTAAAGTTCGGGCCTTCGTAATGCTTGGCACCCTCGAACACGAACTGGTAGCCACCCAGATCCATGGACTCCCCGGGTGCCAGGCGCAGGTCGCGCTCGGCGCTGTTCTGGCTGGACAGCACCACGCCCAAGGCGCAGACCGCGATACCCAGGTGAGCGAGCTGCATGCCCCAGTAGCTGCGGGTCAGGGTTGGCAGGCCCTTGATCAGGCCCTTGTGGCGGGTCTTGTCGAAGATGTCCCTGACGCCGGCCAGCAACACCCAGGCCGCCAGCATGAAGGTCGCCAGCACCGCCCAGTTGAAATCGCCATACGCGATCCCGGCGATGACGGCCAGGGCAGCAGTGCCCAACAGCACGGGCGTCAGCATGTTCATCAGCCATTTGACCGGCGTGTCTTTCCAGCGCACCAGCATGCCGACAGCCATGACCACCATCAAGATCGCCATCAGCGGAATGAACAAGGCATTGAAGTACGGCGGTCCGACCGACAGCTTGGCGCCGGTCAGCGCGTCGAGCACCAGCGGGTACAGCGTGCCCAGCAGGATCATCGACGCCGCGACCACCAGCACCAGGTTGTTGCCCAGCAACAGGGTTTCCCGGGACCAGAGGTTGAAACCGACCTGGCTTTTCACCACCGGCGCCCGCAAGGCGAACAGCGTCAACGAGCCGCCGACCACGAACAGCAGGAACATCAGGATGAACACCCCACGCTCAGGGTCGGAGGCAAAGGCATGCACCGAAGTCAGTACCCCGGAACGCACCAGGAAGGTTCCCAGCAGGCTCAGGGAGAATGCCGCGATGGCCAACAGCACGGTCCAGCTCTTGAACACGCCACGTTTTTCCGTGACGGCCAGGGAGTGAATCAGCGCGGTGCCCACCAGCCAGGGCATGAAGGAGGCGTTTTCCACCGGATCCCAGAACCACCAGCCGCCCCAGCCCAGTTCGTAGTAGGCCCACCACGAACCAAGGGTGATGCCAACGCCCAGGAAGGCCCAGGCGACGATGGTCCAGGGGCGCGACCAGCGCGCCCATGCGGCATCGAGACGACCGCCCAGCAGCGCGGCGATGGCGAAGGCGAAGGCCACGGAAAATCCGACGTAACCCATGTAGAGCATCGGCGGGTGAACGATCAGACCGATGTCCTGCAGCAACGGGTTGAGGTCACGGCCATCCATCGGCACCTGGGGCAGGATGCGCTCGAACGGGTTGGAGGTCACGATCAGGAACAACAGGAAACCGATGCTGATCATCCCCATCACCGCCAGCACCCGGGCCAGCATCACCTGGGGCAACTGCCGGGAGAACACCGAGACCGCGAAGGTCCAGCCGGCGAGGATCAATGCCCAGAGCAACAGAGACCCTTCATGGGCACCCCACACCGCGCTGAACTTGTAATACCAAGGCAAGGCGCTGTTGGAGTTGCCGGCAACGTAGGCTACGGAAAAATCATCGGCCATGAACGCGTAGGTCAGGCACCCGAAGGCGAACAACATGAAAGCGAACTGCCCCCACGCCGCCGGCTGGGCCAGGCTCATCCACAAACGATCACCACGCCAGGCACCGAGCAAAGGCACCACCGCCTGAACGATGGAGAAACACAAGGCCAGGATCATCGCCAGGTGGCCCAACTCAGGAATATAAAGACCGGTCATCGATCAACCCTCCTTCACGGGAGCGGGCGCCGACTGGCCGCTGTCTTTCAAAGCCTTGGTCACTTCCGGCGGCATGTATTTTTCGTCGTGCTTGGCCAGGACTTCATCGGCCACCACCACGCCATCGGCGTTGAGTTTGCCCAGGGCGACGATGCCCTGCCCTTCGCGAAACAGGTCCGGCAGGATGCCACGATAGGTGATGGTCACCGTCTTGTTGAAATCGGTGACGTTGAATTTCACGTCCAGCGAATCCCCGGTACGCACCAGGGATCCCTCCTCCACCATGCCGCCTGCACGAATGCGCGTGTCCTTGGGCGCTTCGCCGTTGGCAATCTGGGTCGGGGTGTAGAACAGGTTGATGTTCTGTTGCAGGGCGCTCAGGGCCAGGCCGACCGCGGCGCCGACCCCCACCAGGATGGCAAGAATGATGACAAGACGTTTTTTGCGCAGCGGATTCACTGACCGTTCTCCCGGCGCAGACGACGCGCCTCTTGTTGCAGATACCGCTTGCGGGCCAGGATCGGCGCCGCCACGTTGAGGGCCAGCACCGCCAGGCAGATGCCATAGGCGGACCAGACATACAGGCCGTGATGGCCCATGGCGAGAAAATCGCCGAATGATGCAAAACTCATCGAGCGGCCTCCAGGCTGTTCTGTACTTCTGCCTTCACCCAACTGGCCCGGGACTCGCGCTTGAGCACTTCCAGGCGCATGCGCAATAACAGCACCGCGCCGAAGAAGCAGTAGAAACCCAGCACGGTCAACAACAGCGGCAGCCACATCTGCACGGGCATCGCCGGTTTTTCCGTGAGGGTGAAGGTCGCGCCCTGGTGCAGGGTGTTCCACCACTCCACCGAGTACTTGATGATCGGGATGTTGATCACGCCGACAATCGCCAGCACCGCGCAGGCCTTGGCGGCGCTGTCACGATTGCTGATGGCGTTGCCCAGCGCAATAAGACCGAAGTACAAAAACAGCAGGATCAGCATCGACGTCAGTCGGGCATCCCAGACCCACCACGAGCCCCAGGTCGGCTTGCCCCAGATCGCGCCGGTGACCAGTGCCACGGCGGTCATCCAGGCACCGATGGGCGCGGCGCATTGCAGGGCCACGTCCGCCAGCTTCATCTTCCACACCAGCCCGACCACGCCGCACACCGCCAGCATCACGTAGATGGACTGGGCCAGCAGCGCCGTGGGAACGTGAATGTAGATGATGCGAAAGCTGTTGCCTTGCTGGTAGTCCGGCGGTGCGAATGCCAGGCCCCAGACCACGCCGACGCCGATCAGCAGCAGCGCGAAGAGGCTCAACCAGGGCAGCAGTTTGCCGCTGATGCCGTAGAACCACTTGGGTGAGCCGAGCTTATGAAACCAGGTCCAGTTCATTGCTGTTTCCATCACGGTGGCGGCTCGCCATCACGAGCCGCCAGGTCAGCCTTTACTTCAAAAGAAGTGGTCAGTTCTTGACCAGGCCTCATTATTATTCGCCGACGCTGATCTTCAGGCCAGCGGCTATTGCAAAGGGTGTCAGGGTTATCGCCAGGGCGGTCAGGCTCCCAAGCCACAGCAGATAACCGGTTGCCGGCATGCCTTGCAGTGCGGCTTGCAAAGCGCCACTGCCCAGGATCAACACCGGGATATACAACGGCAGGATCAGCAGCGCCAACAACAGGCCACCGCGCTTCAACCCCACCGTCAATGCTGCACCGACTGCACCGAGCAGGCTCAACACCGGCGTGCCCAGCAACAGAGACGCCAACAATACCGGTATGCAGGCGGCGGGCAAGCCCAGCATCATCGCCAGCAGCGGCGAGAGCAGCACCAGCGCCAGGCCGGAAAAAACCCAGTGTGCCAGTACCTTGGCCAAAACCAGAAGGGCCAGGGGGTGCGACGAAAGGACCCACTGCTCCAGGGAACCGTCCTCGAAATCACTGCGGAAAAGCCCGTCCAGCGAGAGCAGGACCGATAAAAGCGCTGCCACCCAGACCAACCCCGGCGACAAGGTTTGCAACAATTGAGTCTCAGGACCCACCGCCAAAGGGAACAAAGCAATGACGATCGCAAAAAACACCAGCGGATTGGCCAGTTCGGCCGGACGGCGGAACAACAGGCGCGCCTCGCGGGCAAGCAACAAGCCAAACACACTCATACGGCCCAGTTCCCCAGATCAATGTTGCGATAACCGGACGGCATCCGCGCCAATGTATGGTGGGTGGTCAACAGCACCATGCCGCCACCCTCGCAGTGCCCGGCCAGGTGCTCCTCGAGCTGCGCCACGCCTTGCTTGTCCAGGGCGGTGAACGGCTCGTCGAGAATCCATAGCGGTGGGCTGTCCAGATATAACCGGGCCAGGGCCACGCGGCGCTGTTGGCCGGCGGAGAGGGTGTGGCACGGCACGTCTTCGAAGCCGCGCAGGCCCACCGTCGCCAGCGCCTGCCAGATCGCCTCGCGCCCGGCCGGTCGATGCAGCGCGCAGAGCCAACTGAGGTTCTCTTCAGGCGTCAGCAAATCCTTGATGCCGGCGGCATGGCCAATCCAGAGCAGATTACGGGCCAGTTCGCTGCGCTGGCTGTGCAACGGCTGGCCATTGAGCAGCACTTGGCCTGCGGTCGGCTGCATCAACCCGGCCAACAGGCGCAACAGGCTGGTCTTGCCACTGCCGTTGGGACCGCTGATCTGCACCATATCGCCACGCGAGAGTCTCAATTCGAGACTTTCGAAAAGCAGACGCAAATCTCGCTCACAGGCGAGGCCGACGGTTTGCAGGAGAGGACTGGTCAAGGGATCGCGGGCCTTATACGGTTCAAGTCGGCAATGCAGCGGCCGTTAAAGAGGTGCAGCATAGATGCTTTGGTGGCCGGTTCCACAGAGCTGCGTCAAACAATTGCAAGGTTTTCGCCACTCCCTGAAAGACCGGCGGCATTATACATGTCATGCCCCAGGGGGCGTGCTCAATTAGTTTCCCAAGGTAAGACCGCAGATGACAGGCGACATGAACATCCCGCCGCTGCCTCAGGCCCCGGCAACGACACGTATGCCGGCGGTCACGGGCGAACTGCTCAAATTGCTGACGCCGGTCGAAGGCCTGATCGGTGCAGGCCAGATCGCCAAGGCCGAGGTGTTGTCGCTCAAGCAAGCGGAACAGGCCTTCCAGCTGTTGCTCAAGGTCACCTTGGAGAGCGGCCGCCAAACCACCGTGCAAGCCACCAGTACCCAGCCATTGCCCCAAGGCACCAGCCTGGCCGTGACTCAGCCGTCCGCCAGCAACCTGGCAATTACCGTGCAGCAGGCCATCGCCTCCAGCGTCGCCACCCTGACCCGAATCGACACGGCACAGATGCCAGTCGGCACTCTGTTGCAAGGCAAGGTACTCACCAGCCAGGCATTGCCGCAATTGCCGGGGCAACCGGCGGTTTACCGCTCGCTGGTGGGCCTGCTCAACACCGTCCAGGCCGGCAGTACCCTGGACATCGACAGCCCGCAGCCGCTGCGCATCGGCACGCTGTTGAGCGCTCAGGTGCAGGATGCCCAGACCTTGAAATTCGTCCCCCTGAGCAACCGCCAGGAACAACTGGCGGTGAGCCAGCAACTGGTCACGCAGATGAACCGCCAGGGCTCGCTGGACAGTTTGATCAGCGCGCTGCAAAAGCTTCCGACCGGCGACGACACTGGCGCCGAGCTGCGCGCCGCAGTGACACGTCTGTTGGCGGGCCTGCCGGATGTCCAGCAACTGAGTACGCCCAAAGGGCTGGCCCTGGCCATGGCCGCCAGCGGCACGTTCCTGGAAAGCAAACTGCTGGCCGGGCAAGGACCGAGCCTGGCACCAGACATGAAGGGCGATCTGCTGAAACTGATCGCCCAACTGACACCGGCCCTGCCCGCCTCAACCAACCTCACCGCCATCATTGCCGCCAACACGTTGGCCCAGGCGCTGCCCAGCTTCGTGCGTAATGCTCTGGGAACCCTCGGCCAGGTCAGCGTCAAGCCGCAACCCACCAGTTTCCCCCTGCCCTCGCGCCTGCTGAAAGGCCAGGACGACGAAGGCGATCTGGAACAACTGCTGCGCCTGGCCGCCGCCGCCGTGTCGCGCCTGCAAAGCCATCAGTTGTCGAGCCTGGAACAAACCGGCCTGACCGACGACGGTCGGCTGATGAGTACCTGGCAGTTGGAAATCCCCATGCGCAACCTGCAGGACATCGTGCCGCTGCAGGTCAAATTCCAGCGCGAGGAAACCCCGCCCCGGGAAGAGTCACAGGAACGCCGTGAAGAACGCGAGCCGAGACAACAGCTCTGGCGGGTCGAGCTGGCGTTCGACATGGAGCCGCTTGGGCCGCTGCAGATTCAGGCCCAATTGCTCAGCGGCAGCCTGTCGAGCCAGCTGTGGGCCGAGCGGCCATACACCGCGAGCCTGATCGAAAGCAATCTGATAGCGCTGCGTGAGCGCCTGGTGACCTGCGGCTTGAACGTTGGCGACCTGGACTGCCACCTCGGCACCCCACCCCAAGGCCCCAAGACTCGGCTGGAACAACGCTGGGTGGACGAAACCGCATGACAACCGACACCGCACCACGCCAGGCCATCGCCCTCAAGTACGACGGCCTCCACGCCCCGACCCTCACCGCCAAGGGCGATGAAGCCCTGGCCGAGGAAATCCTGCGGATCGCCCGGGAAAGCGAAGTGCCAATCTATGAAAATGCCGAGCTGGTGAAGCTGTTGGCGCGGATGGAGTTGGGCGACAGCATCCCGGAAGAGTTGTACCGCACGATTGCCGAGATCATCGCCTTTGCCTGGAATTTGAAAGGGAAATTCCCCCAGGGCTACGACCCGAACGCGCCAAGTGTCGAGAAGGATGTGACAGAGCGCGGCGACGATTATTGATCTCAAAAATCCTGCAAGGACCGCTCTTGTGGCGAGGGAGCTTGCTCCCGCTGGGTGGCGCAGCCGCCCCAGGCGCAGCGACTGCAAAAAGCGTGGGGGCCACTGCGCAGCCCAGCGGGAGCAAGCTCCCTCGCCACGGTGATGTATTCACTGAAGATGGGTGGGCCTTTGTCAAAAAAAATCGCAGCCTTCGCCAGCGCCTACAGGGGATGTGAACCTCTGTGGGAACTGCCAAAGGCTGCGGTCTCTTGATCTTTCTTGCAGCTTGCCGCTTAACGCTATCAACTGCCCTTATGCAACTTACTCATCAACTCCGCCTCGGCCTGCGTCAGGCCGCAGGCTTGGGTCAGTTCGTCGACGCTGGCGCCCATGCCCACCAAGCGAGCGGCCTGGGCGAAGGACAGGCTGGAGGGGTCGCGCTGTTCCAGTTGGGCCAGTTTGTCCGGCAACGGGGCAACCACGGCGCGTAGCTCGTGCAGGGCTTCGCCCATGCGCACGGTGCCGTTCTGGTAATCGTCGACGCGTTTGGCCAGGTCCCTGATGCGTTGATCGCGCAACGCATCGCCCTGGGCCTGCTGAGCGGCGATCTGCCGCTGGCCGCGTATGTACGCGACAAACATCGCCAGCGTGCCTGCCCAGAAAAGGAACAGGACAATGACTGCTACCTCAAGAATCAAATCAGATACTCTCCAGTTCCGACCATTCCTCTTCGCTCATCATCTTCTCCAGCTCGACCAGGATCAGCAACTCGTTGTTCTTGTTGCACACACCCTGGATGAACTTGGCTGACTCTTCGTTACCGACGTTAGGCGCGGTTTCGATCTCCGACTGACGCAAGTAAACCACTTCAGCGACGCTGTCGACGAGAATGCCGACCACTTGCTTGTCGGCCTCGATGATCACGATCCGGGTGTTGTCGTTGACCTCGGTGGAATTAAGGCCAAACCGCTGGCGAGTGTCGATCACCGTGACCACGTTACCGCGCAGGTTGATGATGCCCAGCACGTAGCTTGGCGCACCCGGTACCGGGGCGATCTCGGTATAGCGCAGCACTTCCTGAACGCGCATCACGTTGATGCCGTAGGTTTCGTTATCGAGCTTGAAGGTTACCCATTGCAAAATCGGATCTTCGGAACCCTTGAGAGACGACGCCTTATCATTCATACCCTGACCCCTCGAAAAACCGCCTGTGGCGGTGTGTGTTCTGCCCCGTGACGCTGTGCGTCACCGGTTGTCTTATTTCGGTTTCTGGACCGGCTTGGCGCCGCCCAGGTGTTTTGCCCCGCCGCTGGCGATCAACTCAGCCAGCTCGGAAACGTCCAGCAAGGCGCACATATGCTCGATCACCGTACCGGCCAACCATGGCCGTTGCCCTCGATGGCTGCGCCACTTGATCTCGTTCGGGTCCAGGCGCAGCGAGCGACTGACCTGATGTACCGCCAAACCCCATTCATAACCTTGCACTGAAATCACGTACTGCAGGCCTTGGCGAAAGTCATCACGATAACGGTCCGGCATTACCCAGCGCGCGGTATCCAGCACTTTCAAGTTGCCGGCCTGGCTCGGCAGGATCCCCAGAAACCATTCCGGCTGGCCGAACAACGGCGTCAGCTCCTGCCCGGCCAGGGAATAAATCGATCCCAGGCATACCAACGGCACCGCCAGGGTCAACCCGGCCACATCGAACAACAAACACTCGAACGGCTCAGCTGCCCAGGCCGGACGGTCGTCGGCCGGCACCGGCGGCGGTGGGCTGCTCGGTGGCAGATGGACTTCCACCACCGGCGTCACCAGGCCCTGCAGCAACGGTGCAACGGTCGAGACCGGCGCCAGGATCGGCGCAGGCGCCTCCATCACTGCCACCTGAGGCTTGATAAATGGCGCCTCGACTGCCGCGGCAATCACTGTTTTCTGTGCATCACGAGCCTGCTCTTCGAGCACGGCCGCTTGAAATTCATCCAGCACACCCTCGGCTTCTACGGGCTCGGGCAACGCCTCGATCACGCTCGCTTGCGGTGGCAATTCTTCGGTTGCTTCCTGCAGCAACCCATCCAGATAGGACTGCAGGGCCAACTGCGGACGCGAGGTTGTCTTTATCGGGCGGCTCATAGGAACAGTGCGCCACTTGAAAAGGTTATCGGCATGCATGCGCCAGGACTTGAGCGCTCACAAGCGAGCGCAATGCCTTTGGTAAGCCTCGTCACCTTAAGCCACCTGCTGCGAAACGAGCTGCTGGGCCAGCAGGTGCTTGAGCAGCGCCCGGTAGGCCAGCACGCCGCGGCTCTTGCCATCGAATTGCGAAGGGGTCACGCCGGCACGACTGGCGTCACGCAAACGCGTGTCGACTGGAATGTAGCCTTGCCAGATGTCATCCGGGTACATGTCCCGCAGGACGCGCAGGGTGCTCAGGGACGCCTGGGTGCGACGGTCAAACAGGGTCGGCACGATGTTGAAAGCCAACGTTTGCTTGCGCGAGCGGTTGATCATCGCCAGGGTATTGACCATGCGCTCCAGGCCCTTGACTGCCAGGTGCTCGGTCTGCACCGGGATAACCAGTTGCTGGCTGGCCGCCAGGGCGTTGACCATCAGCACGCCAAGTAGCGGCGGGCTGTCGATGATCGCGTAATCGAAATCTTGCCACAGTTGCGCCAGACTCTTGGCGATCACCAGGCCCAGGCCGCTTTGTCCCGGCGACTGCCGTTCCAGGGTCGCCAGGGCGGTGCTGGATGGCAGCAGGGATATCCGCTCATCACTGGTGGACTGCAACAACTGCCCCGGCAGGCCTTCGGGCACACCGCCCTTGTGCAGGAACAGGTCGTAGTTGCTGTGCTCCAGGCTATCGGGATCATAACCAAAGTAGCTGGTCATCGAGCCGTGGGGGTCCAGATCGACCATGACCACGCGCTTGCCCGCCTCGGCCAGCAATCCGGCTAAAGCGATGGAAGATGTGGTTTTACCCACACCACCTTTTTGATTGGCGACTGCCCAGACTCTCATTCGGATTGTTCCTCCCGGCCGATACAGGCTCGGCCGAGAAATAGCTCGGTTATAAAGCGGGTGACGGAGAATTGACGGCGCTCTGTCTTCCCGGCGACTTGGGCTGGGTCGGTGCAGTTTGTGTGCCAGCGCGCTTCAATGCCGCATCCGGTGTTGCATGGGCGGTGCCGGTACCGGTCAGGCTACGGCGCACCTCAAGGTTGCGCGACACCACCAGCACCACCCGCCGGTTGCGCGCCCGCCCTTCGGCGGTGGCATTGTTGGCCACCGGCTGGAATTCACCATAGCCCACCGACGCCAGTCGGCCGGGGTTTACGCCTTGCATGGCGAGCATGCGCACGATGCTCGCCGAACGGGCCGATGACAGTTCCCAGTTGGTCGGGTACTGCGCGGTGCGGATCGGCTGGTCGTCAGTGAAGCCTTCGACGTGGATCGGGTTGTCGAAGGGCCTGAGGATCGCGGCCACTTTATCGATGATGTTGAACGCCATGTCGCTGGGCATGGCATCACCGCTGCCAAACAACAGGCTGGAATTGAGTTCGATCTCAACCCACAACTCGTTGCCGCGCACGGTCATCTGATTGGAGCTGATCAGGTCGCCAAACGCCGCGCTGATGTCATCGGCAATGCTTTTCAACGGATCACTGCCGCCGGCGATACCGGCATCGATCTGCTCGGAGTCCCTGACCAACGGTTTGGCCGGCGTGGTGGTCTTGGGTCGCTCATCGCCAATGGGGATGGGTTTGAGGGCGCGGTCCGAGTCGGTAAAGACCCCGATCAGCGCCTCGGAAATAACCTTGTACTTGCCTTCGTTGACCGACGAGATCGAATACATGACCACGAAAAAAGCGAACAGCAGCGTGATGAAGTCGGCGTAAGAAACGAGCCAGCGTTCATGGTTGACGTGTTCTTCACGATGCCTGCGACGTGCCATTTTCCATGTCTCCCATCAGTCCATGAAGCCCTGAAGCTTCAACTCAATGGAGCGCGGATTTTCACCTTCGGCGATCGACAGGATCCCTTCCAGCAACATCTCGCGATAACGCGACTGGCGCAGCGCAATGGACTTGAGCTTGGCGGCGATCGGCAATAGCACCAGGTTGGCACTGGCCACACCATAAATGGTCGCGACGAAGGCCACGGCGATGCCGCTGCCCAGTTGCGACGGATCGGCCAGGTTGCCCATCACGTGGATCAGGCCCATCACCGCACCGATGATGCCGATGGTCGGCGCATAGCCACCCATGCTTTCGAAGACTTTGGCCGCTTCGATGTCACGGCTTTCCTGAGTGTAGAAATCCACTTCCAGGATGCTGCGGATGGCTTCCGGCTCAGCGCCGTCCACCAGCAGTTGCAGGCCTTTGCGCGAGTAGTTGTCGGGTTCGGCATCGGCCACCCCTTCCAGCCCCAGCAAGCCTTCCTTGCGAGCGGTCAGACTCCAGTTCACCACGCGATCGATGCCACCGGCCAGGTCGACTCGCGGCGGGAACAGAATCCAGATGAGCACTTGCATGGCGCGCTTGAAGGCACTCATGGGCGACTGCAGCAGCGCAGCGCCGATGGTGCCACCGATCACGATCAACGCCGCCGGGCCGTTGGCCAAGGCTCCCAGGTGACCGCCTTCCAGGTAATTGCCACCAATAATGGCGACGAACGCCATGATGATGCCGATCAGGCTGAGCACATCCATTACAGGCACGCCTCGATCAGGTGTCTACCTATGTCGTCCAGCCCGTACACCGCGTCGGCCAGATCGGCTTTGACAATCGCCATCGGCATGCCATAGATCACGCAACTGGCTTCATCCTGGGCCCAAATGGCGCTGCCGCCCTGCTTGAGCAGGCGCGCGCCTTCGCGACCGTCGGCGCCCATACCGGTAAGCACCACCGCCAGAACTTTGTCGCCGTAGGATTTAGCCGCGGAACCGAAAGTGATGTCCACGCACGGTTTGTAATTGAGGCGCTCATCGCCGGGCAGGATTTTCACCGCGCCGCGACCATCGATCATCATCTGCTTGCCGCCCGGCGCCAGCAGCGCCAGGCCCGGACGCAGGATGTCGCCATCCTCGGCCTCCTTGACGCTGATGCGACACAGCTTGTCGAGGCGTTCAGCGAACGCCTTGGTGAAGGCTGCGGGCATATGCTGGATCAGTACGATCGGAGCCGGAAAGTTGGCCGGCAACTGGGTCAAGACCCGCTGCAAGGCAACCGGGCCGCCGGTGGACGTACCAATGGCGACCAGTTTGTAGGCTTTGCGCTTGGGAGCTGGCGACGACGCACTGGCTGGCGCGGGGCGAGCTGGCACAGGGGCCGCAGCACTGCGCGCAGGAGGCGGGTTGAAGCTGCCTGACGAAGCCGGGGCTGGTGCAGGTGCAGGTGCGCTATAGGTACCGACACGCCGGTTGCTGCGGGAAATGCTGTGGACCTTCTCGCACAGCAATTGCCGAACTTTGTCGGGGTTGCGCGAGATGTCTTCGAAATTTTTCGGCAGGAAATCCACCGCCCCGGCGTCCAGCGCATCGAGGGTCACTCGGGCGCCTTCATGGGTCAGGGAGGAGAACATCAATACAGGGGTCGGGCAGCGCTGCATGATATGCCGCACCGCCGTGATGCCATCCATCATTGGCATCTCGTAGTCCATGGTGATCACGTCCGGCTTGAGTGCCAGTGCCTGATCGATCGCCTCTTTACCGTTGGTCGCCGTACCGACGACCTGAATACTCGGGTCCGCCGAGAGAATTTCCGAGACGCGGCGGCGGAAAAACCCCGAATCGTCCACCACCAGGACTTTAACTACCATAAACACTCCGTTAGACGAGACGCGGCTGCGGGCCGCGCCCCTCCAGAATCAAATACGCCGTGCGGCGTAACGCTTGAGCATGCTTGGCACATCGAGGATCAGCGCGATGCGACCGTCACCGGTGATGGTGGCGCCGGACATGCCCGGGGTGCCCTGGAGCATCTTGCCCAACGGCTTGATGACCACTTCTTCCTGGCCCACCAACTGGTCGACGACGAAGCCGATCCGCTGAGTGCCCACCGAAAGGATCACCACATGGCCTTCGCCCTGCTCGACATGAGCAGCGGAACTGACCAGCCAGCGCTTGAGGTAGAACAGCGGCAGTGCCTTGTCCCGCACGATCACCACTTCCTGGCCGTCCACCACGTTGGTGCGCGACAGGTCGAGGTGGAAGATCTCGTTGACATTGACCAGCGGGAAGGCGAACGCCTGGTTGCCCAGCATCACCATCAGGGTTGGCATGATCGCCAGGGTCAGCGGGACCTTGATGACGATTTTCGAGCCCTGGCCCTTGGTCGAGTAGATGTTGATCGAACCGTTGAGCTGGGAAATCTTGGTTTTCACCACGTCCATGCCCACGCCACGGCCCGACACATCGGAAATCTCGGTCTTGGTCGAGAAGCCCGGAGCAAAGATCAGGTTGTAGCACTCGGAGTCGCTCAGGCGGTCGGCGGCATCCTTGTCCATGACGCCACGCTTCACGGCGATGGCGCGCAGCACATTCGGGTCCATGCCTTTGCCATCGTCGGAGATCGACAGCAGGATGTGGTCGCCCTCCTGCTCGGCGGCCAGCACGACCTTGCCGCTACGGGGCTTGCCTGATTCTTCGCGTTCTTGCGGCGACTCGATGCCGTGGTCGACAGCGTTGCGCACCAAGTGGACCAGCGGATCGGCCAAGGCCTCGACAAGGTTCTTGTCCAGGTCGGTCTCTTCGCCCATCAGTTCGAGGTTGATTTCTTTCTTGAGCTGGCGAGCCAGGTCACGAACCAGGCGTGGGAAGCGCCCGAAAACTTTCTTGATCGGCTGCATCCGGGTCTTCATGACCGCGGTCTGCAAATCGGCCGTGACCACGTCCAGGTTCGACACGGCCTTGGACATGGCTTCGTCCTGGCTGTTAAGGCCCAGGCGCACCAGGCGGTTACGCACCAACACCAGTTCGCCGACCATGTTCATGATCTCGTCCAGGCGGGCGGTGTCGACCCGAACGGTGGTCTCGGCTTCGCTGGCCGGCTTTTCCGCCGGTGCAGCCGCCGGCGCACGGGCTGGCGCCGGTGCGGCGGCAGCGGCGGGTTTGGGTGTCTCGGCTTTCGGTTCCGGCGCCTTGGCAGCGGGTTTGGGTGCTGCAGTCTGCGCCGGCGCAGCGGCAGTTGCGGCAGGCGCGGCAGTTGAGGCCGTGCCGACTTCGCTGAACTTGCCTTTGCCGTGCAGCTCGTCGAGCAGTGATTCGAATTCGTGATCGCTGATCAGGTCGCTGCCAGCCGCTGCGGCGGCGGGCTTGGCCGGGGTCGGCGCCGAAGCGATGGCTGAATCCAGTGCATCAACGGCAAAGGTGCCCTTGCCATGCAACTGATCGAGCAGGGCTTCGAATTCGTCGTCAGTGATATCGGAGTTGTCGCCCGCCGCTTTTTTCGGGGCGGCCGGGGTCGCCGCTGGAACGACCGCATCGGCGGCAAACTGGCCCTTACCGTGAAGCTGATCAAGCAACGACTCGAACTCGGCGTCGGTGATTTCATCGCTGCCTGCATCACCCGCCGAGGCAACCGGAGCAACAGGCGCTGCCGGGGCCTGGGCTTGGGCCTTGACGGCATTCAGCGAGTCCAGCAGCTGTTCGAATTCGTTATCGGTGATGTCACCCGACTCCTCGGCGACCGGCTCGGCAACGACCGGTTCGGCGGCGGGTGCCGCTTCGTCAGCCGATTGCGGCTCGGCCAGGCGCGACAGCGCGGCGAGCAGCTCAGGCGTAGCAGCGGTGATCGGTGAGCGCTCACGCACTTCGCTGAACATGCTGTTGACCGCGTCCAGCGCTTCGAGCACCACGTCCATCAATTCCGAGTCAACGCGACGCTCACCCTTGCGCAGGATGTCGAACACGTTCTCGGCAATGTGACAGCACTCCACCAGCTCATTGAGCTGGAGGAAGCCGGCGCCTCCTTTTACAGTGTGGAAACCGCGAAAAATTGCATTGAGCAGATCCGCATCATCTGGTCGGCTTTCCAGCTCGACCAGCTGTTCGGACAGTTGCTCTAGAATCTCGCCGGCCTCAACCAGGAAATCCTGAAGGATCTCTTCATCGGCGCCGAAGCTCATTAATGGGTGCTCCTAGAGGTCTAAAACCTAAAATCCAAGGCTGGACAGCAAATCGTCCACATCGTCCTGACCGGACACAACGTCTTCTCTTTTATCGGCATGAATTTGCGGACCTTCACCCTGAGAGAGATGTTTTTGCGGATCTTTTTCAGCGAGCATCGCTTCACGGTCGTGTTCGATGCCCGCAAAGCGGTCGACCTGGCTGGCCATCAACACCAGTTTGAGCAGGTTGCTTTCCACTTCGGTGACCAGTTGGGTCACCCGTTTGATCACCTGACCGGTCAGGTCTTGATAGTCCTGAGCCAGCAGAATGTCGTTGAGGTTGCCTGCAACGGCGCGGTTCTCGGTACTGCTGCGCGTCAGGAAACCGTCGACCCGGCGGGCCAGTTCCCGAAACTCCTCAGCTCCGACTTCGCGCCGCATGAAGCGTCCCCAATCGGTGCTCAAGGCCTGGGCTTCATCGCTCAGGCCATTGACCAGCGGCGTTGCGCTCTCCACCAGGTCCATGGTGCGGTTGGCTGCGGCCTCGGTCAGCTTGACCACATACCCCAGACGCTCGGTCGCGTCGGTGATCTGCGAGACCTCCTCGGCCTGCGGCATATTCGGATCAATCTGAAAATTGACAATCGCGCTGTGCAGTTCACGCGTGAGCTTGCCCACTTCCTGATACAGACCGCGGTCACGGGTCTGGTTGAGCTCATGGATCATTTGAACCGCATCGCCAAAACGACCTTTTTCAAGGCTGTCGACCAGTTCGCGGGCATGTTTTTTCAGGGTCGATTCAAAGTCGCCCATTGAAGATTCGTTATCCATAGCTCTCCCCCGTGGCGCCGTTAACCGATGCGTTCGAAGATTTTTTCAATCTTCTCTTTCAACGCCTGGGCCGTGAAGGGTTTGACCACATAGCCGTTCACACCGGCCTGGGCCGCTTCGATGATCTGCTCGCGCTTGGCTTCGGCAGTGACCATCAGCACCGGAAGGTGCTTGAGTTTTTCGTCGGCGCGCACATGGCGCAGCAAGTCGATACCGGTCATGCCGGGCATGTTCCAGTCAGTCACCAGAAAGTCGATGCTTCCGCTGTTGAGAACCGGAATGGCAGTGATGCCATCGTCGGCCTCGACCGTGTTGGTGAACCCAAGGTCACGCAACAGGTTTTTTATGATCCGCCGCATCGTTGAGAAGTCATCAACGATGAGGATTTTCATGTTCTTGTCCAATTCGACCTCCAAGCAGTCTTAAACGCGCCCAGCACCTGAACGCGCCATTTCAATCAATCCGGCACAACACTCGACAACGGCCTGGAGCACAACGGATGGAGACTGGCCCGGCGCAAGCCGTGCCAATCCCGTTCGCAGTGTCCCCACACTGCTTGTCAGCGCGCTCGCCACTCCCCCAAACGCCCCCGCAAACGGGCCGCGCACTGGCTGTGTAACTGGCTGACCCGCGATTCGCTGACCCCCAGGACCTCACCGATTTCCTTGAGGTTCAGCTCTTCGTCGTAGTACAGCGCCAAGACCAGTCGCTCACGCTCCGGCAAATTGGCAATCGCATCCGCCAGCGCGCTCTGGAAACGCTCGTCTTCCAGATCACGCGATGGCTCCATGTGAGCACTTGCGCCATCCTCGTGCAGCCCTTCGTGTTCGCCGTCCTGCAACAGGTCGTCGAAACTGAACAGGCGACTGCCCAAGGTATCGTTCAAAATCCCGTAATAATCATCGAGACTCAATTGGAGTTCGGCCGCAACCTCGTGATCTTTAGCGTCACGCCCGGTTTTAGCTTCAATGGCGCGAATTGCGTCACTGACCATACGGGTATTGCGATGCACCGAACGCGGTGCCCAATCACCCTTGCGGACTTCATCGAGCATCGCCCCGCGAATGCGAATACCGGCATAGGTCTCGAAACTGGCGCCCTTGCTCGCGTCGTATTTGTTCGACACTTCGAGCAGGCCGATCATGCCCGCCTGGATCAGGTCTTCGACCTGGACACTGGCCGGCAAACGCGCCAGCAAGTGATAGGCGATACGCTTGACCAGAGGCGCGTAACGCTCGATCAGTTCGTATTGGGCGTCCCGTGCCGATTTCTTGTAGAGATGGTTGTAACCGCTGGCTGTCATAACACGGGCCCTGCTGTTTGTTGCACGAGACGCTCGACGAAAAACTCCAGATGCCCGCGCGGGTTGGCCGGCAGTGGCCAGGTATCAACCTTCTGGGCAATAGCCTTGAACGCCAGCGCGCATTTGGAACGGGGAAAGGCTTCATAAACCGCACGTTGCTTCTGGACGGCCTTGCGTACGCTTTCGTCGTAGGGCACAGCGCCGACGTATTGTAGGGCGACGTCCAGGAAACGATCCGTGACCTTTGTCAACTTGGCGAACAGGTTGCGTCCTTCCTGGGGGCTCTGGGCCATGTTGGCCAGGACGCGGAAGCGGTTCATGCCGTAGTCGCGGTTCAATAACTTGATCAGGGCATAGGCGTCGGTGATGGACGTCGGTTCATCGCAGACCACCAGGAGCACTTCCTGGGCAGCGCGTACGAAACTGACGACCGAGTCACCAATACCGGCAGCAGTATCGATCACCAGCACATCGAGGTTGTCACCGATGTCGCTGAAAGCCTGGATCAGACCGGCGTGTTGGGCCGGGGTCAGGTGAACCATGCTCTGGGTGCCGGACGCCGCGGGCACGATGCGGATTCCGCCGGGCCCCTGCAACAGCACGTCGCGCAGTTCGCAGCGGCCCTCGATCACATCCGCCAGCGTGCGCTTGGGGGTGAGCCCCAGCAGCACGTCGACGTTCGCCAGGCCCAGGTCGGCGTCCAGCAGCATGACCCGTCGGCCAAGCTCTGCCAGAGCCAGGGACAAGTTCACTGACACGTTAGTCTTGCCGACGCCACCTTTGCCGCCGGTCACCGCGATCACCTGTACGGGATGCATGCTGCCCATGTTCGTTCTTTACCTTGTCTTACTTAGACGGAGGCCACATTACTGGCTGCGCGCTCGCATGAAGGAACAATGCATGGCAGACCATCGATGTAGGTACAAAAAATATTCATGATTACCTCAGCCGACCTGTTTGGTCGGGCTGTGGTAGATATCAGCGAACATATCAGCCATGGCTTCTTCGCTGGGTTCTTCCTGCATTTGCACACTCACGGCACGACTGACCAGTTGATGACGGCGCGGCAGATGTAAATCATCCGGGATCCGCGGCCCGTCGGTCAGGTAGGCCACCGGTAAATCATGACCGATCGCCAGGCTCAACACCTCGCCCAGGCTTGCCGTTTCGTCCAGTTTAGTCAGGATGCAGCCGGCCAGCCCGCAGCGCTTGTAGCTGTGGTATGCGGCGGTTAGAACCTGTTTCTGGCTGGTGGTTGCCAACACGAGATAATTTTTTGACCGGATACCGCGCCCGGCCAGGCTTTCAAGCTGCATGCGCAAGGCCGGATCACTGGCTTGCAGGCCGGCGGTATCGATCAGCACGACGCGCTTGCGCAGCAGCGGTTCCAGCGCTTGGGCCAGGGACTGGCCCGGATCCACATGGGTCACCGACACATTGAGGATCCGACCCAGGGTCTTGAGTTGTTCCTGGGCACCGATACGGAAACTGTCCATGCTCACCAGGGCGATGCTCTGGGCGCCGTACTTGAGTACATAACGCGCCGCGAGCTTGGCCAGGGTGGTGGTCTTGCCCATGCCGGCCGGGCCGACCATGGCAATGACTCCACCCTCTTCCAGCGGCTCGACTTCTGGCGTGGCGATCATCCGCGCCAGGTGCGCCAGCAGCATGCGCCAGGCCTGGCGAGGTTCTTCGATATCGTTGATCAGCGCCAGCAGGTCGCGGGACAACGGGCCGGACAGGCCGATGCGTTGCAGGCGACGCCACAGGTTAGCCTGGGCCGGACGGTTGCCTTGCAACTGGTTCCAGGCCAGGGAGCCGAGCTGAACTTCCATCAGTTCACGCAGGCTGTTGAGTTCGAAGCGCATCGAGTCCAGGGCACGCGGATCGACGCCACCGCCTGACGCTACCTGGGCTGGTGCCGGACGACGCGGCTCGGCCTTGGCCTGCTCGACCAGCGGCTCGGCAGCAGTCAACGGCAGTCCGGCGGTCAGTGGCTGGCCGGCGAACAATTGACGATTGGTGCCCGCGCTGGCTTCACCATCGCTGCTGCGCAAGCTCAATTCGGCCTGGGCACTGGCGATGCGCGACTGGGTCTTGCGCAGCTCATCCTCGAGCTCCATGTTGGGAACGCGTGGGGCCAGCGCCGACAACTTGTAATCCAGAGCCGCCGTCAGCTCGACACCGCCGGCGATCCGGCGGTTGCCGATGATGGCTGCTTCAGCGCCCAGCTCGTCACGAACCAGCTTCATGGCCTGACGCATATCGGCGGCGAAAAAACGCTTCACTTGCATAAACCACTACCTCAGCCGTTGGGCCCTACTGTCGCAACGATGGTCACTTGCTTGTTGTCCGGTATTTCCTGGTACGCCAGCACATGCAGCCCCGGGACCGCGAGGCGCCCGAATCGCGAGAGCATCGCGCGAATCGGACCGGCCACCAGCAGGATCACCGGTTGGCCTTGCATCTCCTGCCGCTGGGCTGCATCGATCAGCGAACGCTGCAGCTTCTCGGCCATGCTTGGCTCCAGCAGAACACCCTCTTCCGAGCCTTGTCCTGCCTTCTGCAGACTATTGAGCAATATCTGTTCCAACCTTGGCTCCAGCGTGATCACAGGCAGCTCGGACTCAGTACCTACAATGCTTTGGACGATTGCGCGCGATACGCCAACCCGTACCGCAGCGACCAGAGCGGCGGTATCTTGACTCTTGGAAGCGTTGTTGGCGATAGCCTCGGCAATGCTGCGAATGTCGCGCACCGGCACCTGCTCGGCCAACAGCGCCTGCAACACCTTGAGCAATTGCGACAACGAAACCACGCCGGGCACCAGTTCTTCGGCCAGTTTGGGCGAGCCTTTGGCCAGTACTTGCAGCAATTGCTGGACTTCTTCGTGACCGATCAGCTCGCTGGAGTGCTTGTACAGAATCTGGTTCAGGTGAGTCGCGACCACGGTACTGGCGTCCACCACGGTATAGCCGAGGGACTGGGCCTGGGCCCGCTGGCTGATTTCGATCCACACCGCTTCCAGACCAAAAGCCGGATCCTTGGCGGTAATGCCGTTGAGCGAACCGTAGACCTGCCCCGGGTTGATCGCCAGTTCACGGTCCGGGTAAATTTCGGCTTCGGCCAGGATCACCCCCATCAGCGTCAAGCGATAGGCACTTGGCGCCAGGTCGAGGTTGTCTCGAATATGTACGGTGGGCATCAGGAAGCCCAGGTCCTGGGACAGCTTCTTGCGCACACCCTTGATCCGCGCGAGCAATTGACCACCCTGATTGCGGTCCACCAAGGGGATCAGGCGGTAGCCGACTTCCAGGCCGATCATGTCAATGGGCGTCACGTCGTCCCAGCCCAGCTCCTTGGTTTCCATGGCCCGAGCCGGCGATGGCAGCAGTTCCTGCTGGCGCTTGACCTCCTGCAGGGCCTGGACCTTTTGCACGTTCTGCTTCTTCCAGAACAGGTAGGCAGCACCCGCCGCCAGGGCGGCCATGCTCAGAAACGAGAAATGGGGCATCCCGGGAACCAGGCCCATCACCGCCATCAGTCCGGCTGCAACGGCCAACGCCTTGGGCGAAGCAAACATTTGCCGGCCGATCTGCTTGCCCATGTCTTCGGAACCCGAAGCACGAGTCACCATGATCGCGGCAGCTGTGGATAACAACAGTGATGGCAATTGCGCCACCAAACCGTCACCAATGGTTAACAGCGCGTAAACCTTGCCGGACTCACCAAACGTCATGCCATGCTGGAAGATACCGACAGCCATACCGCCGATCAGGTTGATAAAGAGGATCAGCAGACCGGCGATGGCGTCGCCGCGCACGAATTTGCTGGCACCGTCCATAGAGCCATAGAACTCGGCTTCCTGGGCGACTTCCAGGCGACGGGCCTTGGCCTGGCCCTGGTCGATCAGGCCGGCGTTGAGGTCGGCGTCGATTGCCATTTGCTTGCCGGGCATGGCATCGAGGGTGAAACGCGCGCTCACTTCGGAGATCCGCCCGGCACCCTTGGTCACCACGACAAAGTTGATGATCATCAAAATGGCGAAGACGACGATACCCACCACGTAGTTTCCGCCAATCACCACCTCACCGAAGGCCTGGATCACCTTACCGGCAGCGGCGTGGCCTTCATGCCCGTGGATCATCACCACCCGGGTGGACGCCACGTTGAGCGCCAGTCGCATCAGCGTCGCCACCAGCAGAATGGTCGGGAACACTGCAAAATCCAGTGGCCGCAATGCGTACACACACACCAGCAGTACTACGATGGACAACGCAATGTTGAACGTGAAGAACACGTCCAGCAAAAACGGGGGCACCGGCAGCATCATCATGGCGAGCATGACCAGCAGCAGCAACGGCACGCCCAGATTACCCCGGCTGAGGTCGGCTACGTTGTTGCGCGCGGTGCTGAGTAACTGAGAGCGATCCACCAATAATCCCCGTTCCTGTGAAGCAAACTTTTGACGCCCGGAACGGGCGCAGACGGGGTATTGCAAGAAGCCTTCCAACTTTTGTCAGAGGCTGAAATAGAGGTACTAACCAAGGCGCGGAATGCAATCCAGTGGGGGCAGGCTCGCCCCCACCGTTTTCCGAGTCATGCGCAGGCGTTGTATTCGTCCCAAAAGACCTGTGGGAGCAAAGCTTGCTCGCGATAGCGGCGGGTCAGCTTGCAGGAGATGTTGAATGTGCCGCCGTCATCGCGAGCGGGCTCGCTCCCACAGTTTTTCCGAGTCGTGCGCAGGCGTTGTATTTGCCCAAAAACCCTGTGGGAGCAAAGCTTGCTCGCGATAGCGGCGGGTCAGCTTGCCGGGATGC
>NZ_JAKNQY010000015.1 GCF_024494355.1 Pseudomonas sp. Q11
CTCGCGATGGCGCCGGGTCAGCTTGCATCAATGCTGAATGTCAGACCGCTATCGCCAGCAAGCTTGGCTCCCTCAGGGGGAGCTGCGAACTGCGGCCGGGCACAAGTTTTATGCCCGCTGAAGATCCACTGTGGGAGCGAGCCTGCTCGCGATGGCGCCGGGTCAGCTTGCATCAATGCTGAATGTCAGACCGCTTTCGCGAGCAAGCTTGGCTCCCACAGGAGAAGCTGCGAACTGCGGCCGGGCACAAGTTTTATGCCCGCTGAAGATCCACTGTGGGAGCAAAGCTTGCTCGCGATAGCGTTGGATCAGCTACATCAATGCTGAATGTCAGACCGCTATCGCGAGCAAGCCCGCTCCCACAGGGTTCTGCGTCGTCTGTTATTTGAAGGCCAGGGCCTCTGGCACATCGACATCCCACGTCACGCCAGGATCGTCCACCGCCACCTCAACCACTCGTGCCCCGGCAAACAACACCTTGGCGCCGCGATCTGCGGTCAATGCCATCAATTTCGCACCAAACGCACGGCCAAATCCGACAGGATGCCCATATTCACCCCCAAGGACCGGCACACTGATGCCATCCTCGCTGATCTGCGCCACCACCTGCTCGATGCTCGACGGCAGGATGAACGGCATGTCACCCAGCACGATCAACCAGCCATCAAGGTCCGGGCAAGCCTGGACACCCGCGGCGATACTGTCACCCAGGCCGGGCGAGTCCAGCTCGACAAAATCACACCCATAAGCCTGCGCCATGCGAATCGCCTGTGGACGATCCTCGCGGGTCACCAGCACACGCTTTTCCAAGGAGGCAGGCAAGTTCACCAACACCTGCTCAATGACCGATCGGACGGCGCCATCACGGCCCGTGCAATCGGCCAGCAACTTATCTTTGTCCTGGCCTGCCACCTCACGGAAACGACTGCCCGATCCTGCCGCGAGAATGATCACGCCAATCGATCCAGACATCCCTCCTCCTCGCCGGCTGATTACAGCGGCTTCTTCTGGCGCAACTCGACGCCATTCTTGATCGCCACGATTTCAGCCAGCAACGACAAGGCAATTTCCGCCGGCGTATGACTGCCGATGTGCAAACCGATCGGCCCGTGCAGCCGCTCGATAGCCTGTGCTGACAAGCCTAGCTGAGCCAGGTTGTCCCGGCGCTTCTGGCTGTTGACCCGGGAGCCCAAGGCCCCGACATAAAAAGCCTTGGAGTCCAGGGCCGTGAGCAACGCCATGTCGTCCAATCGTGGATCATGGGTCAGGGCGACAATGGCCGTGCGCTCGTCAGTCTGGATGCTCAACACCGCTTCGTCAGGCATGCCGGAAACGAAGCGGCCATGCTGCTCTTCCCACCCGTAGACAAATTCCTTGCGCGGATCGCAGATCAACACCTCGAAATCCAGCAACCGGGCCATTTCTGCCACATAACGCGACAGTTGTCCTGCACCGATCAACAGCAGCCGCCAGCGCGGGCCGTAGAGGGTCCGCAAGACTTGACCGTCGAATACCAAGGCGTCGGTTTTGCTCGCTGGCGTCAGCACCACCTCGCCTGTGGCGACGGTCAGCTCTCGGGCGACAATCTCATGGTCTTCGCAGCGCTCCAGCAGCTCTGCGACCCACTGCCAATCGCCGACCCGTTCTTCGGTCAAGCGCAAGGTGCCGCCGCACGGCAGGCCGAAACGCGCCGCCTCCTCACGAGTCACGCCATAGGTGATGAACTGCACCGGCGGACCGTCCGCCGGAATACGCCCGTCGTGCAGCCGGGCGATCAGGTCATCCTCGACACAGCCACCCGACACCGAGCCAATCACCACGCCGTCCTCGCGCAGGGCCAACATCGCCCCCGGCGGCCTCGGCGCGGTGCCCCAGGTCTGGACCACCGTAAACAACACCACCCGCTGCCCGGCGCGGCGCCATTGAAGCACGCTACGCAGGACGTTCAGATCAACGCTGTCCATCAGGCCTTGGCCTGCTGCCAACCTTGCAACTGGTAACGCACGGGCAACTCACGGATGCGCTTGCCGGTGGCGGCAAAAATCGCGTTGCACAGCGCCGGCGCAATCGGCGGTACACCCGGCTCACCTACCCCGCCCAACGGCACCTCGCCCGGCGGCGTGACCAGATGCACGGCCACTTCCTTGGGTGCCAGGGACATGCGCGCCACTTCGTACATGTGGAAGTTGTCTTGCTGGACCTTGCCGTCCTTGAAGCTGATCTCCCCCACCACCGCATTGCCCAAGCCCATGACACAGGCGCCTTCGAACTGGGAGCGGATGCGCTCGGGGTTGATCTGCGGGCCGCAGTCCACGGCAATATCGGCCTTGTGCACGATCAACGTACCATCGTCCTTGACCTCCACCTCAAGCGCTGCCGCCACGTAGGTGACGAAGCTGTAATGCACCGCCAGCCCCAGGCCACGGCCCTTGGGCAGTTTACGGCCCCAACCGGCGGCCTTGGCGGCGGTTTCCAGCACCGTGCGGATTCGCGCCGTATCGATGGGATAACGCTCAGGGGATTCGCCGTAATTCCATTCTTCATTCAAGGTACGCGGATCGATCTTACGGTCCGGGCCAAGCAATTTGACGTGATACGCCAGTGGATCCTGGCCGGCCTTGTGGGCCAATTCGTCGATGAAACTCTGAATCGCAAAACCGTGGGGAATGTTCGACACCGAGCGGTACCAGCCGACCCTCGTATGGGCCACCGCTTCGGGATTCTCCAGGCGCATGTTGGCAATCGCATAGGCCATGTTGGTCACGCCCATGCCCACTTCGAACGGCGCTTCGTGGGTCATGCCCGGTGCAAACAGTGCGGTGATGCTCGGGGCTACGGTGCGATGCAGCCAGCCGGACGGCATCCCGTCCTGGTTCAGGCCAGCCTTGAGGTATTCGGCCGATACGGTGTGGAAATACGAATGATGGATGTCATCTTCGCGGGTCCACTGCACCCGTACCGCCTGGCCTGGAAACTCCTTGGCCAACACGGCCGCTTCGAGGACAAAATCGGGCTTGGACTTACGCCCGAAACCACCACCCAGCAGCGTGATGTGCACCGTGACCTTGTCGAAAGGGATCCCCAATCGCTCGGCGACGCGTTCACGGGTGACCTGCGGCGCCTGGCTCGGTGCCCAGGCTTCGCACTGGCCATCCTTGAACCGGGCGACAGCGACCATCGGCTCCATCGGCGACTGAGACAGGTGCGGCAGGTAATAGGACGCCTCCAGGGTCGAGCCGGCCTTGGCCAGCGCCTCGTCGAGGTCGCCCGTGTTGCGCAAGACTTTGCCAGGCTTGAGGGCGGCGGCTTCCAGCTCCTTGCGATAGGCGACGGAGTCATAGCCGGCATTCGGACCGTCGTCCCATTCGATTTTCAGCGCCTCGCGGCCCTTGATCGCCGCCCAGGTGTTTTTCGCCACCACCGCCACGCCGCCCAAAGGCTGGAACTCCGAGGGCAGCGGACGTCCTTCGATCTGCAGCACCTTGACCACGCCCGGTACTTTCAGCGCCGCGCTGCTGTCCACGCTCTTGACCTTGCCGCCATAGACTGGCGGGCGAGCCACGACGGCATAGAGCATGCCATCGAAATGCACATCGGCGCCGAACACGGCACGACCGTTGACGACGTCTTCGCCATCGATGGCCCGGCTCGACTCCTTACCGATGTAGCGAAACTCCGAAGGCTGCTTGAGGCGCAGGCTGTCACGGGCTGGAACTGGCAAGGCACTGGCCGCGGCGGCCAACGCGCCATACCCCAGTTCCCGACCGGAAGGCTGGTGCACGACGTTGTGCAATTGAGCACGACACTCGCTTACCGGGACGTTCCACTGGGCAGCAGCGGCCAGTTCCAGCATGGTCCGGGCCGCGGCCCCGCAACGACGCATCGGCTCGTACCAGTGGCGCATGCTGCGCGAACCGTCGGTGTCCTGGTTGCCGAAGCGGACCTCATCAGCCGGTGCCTGCAGCACCTTGACCCGCGCCCAATCAGCGTCCAGTTCATCGGCTACCACCATGGTCAGGCTGGTACGCACGCCCTGGCCCATCTCCGAACGGTTGCAGATCACCGTCACACTGCCATCGGCGGCGATGCTCACGTACACCTTCGGGTCGTCGATCACACCATTGGGCATGCCCTCGCCACCGAACTTCTTGTCCTCGGCAAAGGCGTCCGGCAGGCCCCAACTGGCGGCCAGCACCAACACGCCAGTGGCGCTCGCGCCTTTGAGGAAACCACGCCGGCTGAGGTTGCTCAGCACAAAATCATTAGGTAAGCGGCTCATGCCTTGGCCTCCTTCAGGTGGGTGGAAGCCTGACGGATCGCAGTCTTGATCCGGTTATAGGTACCGCAGCGGCAGATGTTGCCGACCATGGCCTCTTCGATCTGCTCATCGCTCGGGTTGGGATTGGTCTTGAGCAAAGCGGTCGCGGACATGATTTGCCCGCCCTGACAGTAACCACACTGGGCCACTGCCGTATCGAGCCAGGCCTTCTGGACAATTTGCCCGACCGGGTCGACGTGAAGCGCATCGATGGTGGTGACATTCTGGCCTTTCACCGAGCCAATCGGGGTGATGCAACTACGCACCGGGGCACCGTCGACGTGGATGGTGCAGGCGCCGCACAGGCCCATGCCGCAGCCAAATTTGGTGCCGTTGTAACCGGCTACATCGCGGATAGCCCATAACAGCGGCATGTCCTCGGTCACATCCAGTTGGTGATCTTTTCCATTGAGCTTCAGGGTAATCATGAGCACGCCCGCATAGTGATCGAGTTATGGGGTCGAGCAATCTGCCGTTTGGGCAACGGTTCGGTTGGCGCAGACTGACTCAGGCTAATCGGGCTCTCTTGTGCAAACACGCAAGCGCCTGCACCGGGCCTTCAATAATGCGATGGTCGCATCGTTAGCCCATTAAATTAACCCAGGATTAAGCAAAAAGCCCTGCACAATCCTGCACAAATGATCCTTGTGCGAGGTTTGTGCAGGGCCGTTGGTGAAAGCCAGATTCAGTACCGATTGGGTTCCATTTCCAGATCGACCTGAAAACGTTCGGCAATGTCTTTCTGGATGCGCAGGGCCAGATCCAGCAGCTGCGGACCGGTGGCGCAGCCGTAGTTGACCAGCACCAGCGCCTGCAACTTATGCACCCCGGCGTCGCCTTCGCGAACCCCCTTCCAGCCGGCCCGCTCGATCAACCAACCGGCGGCGATTTTCATCTGCCCTTCGGGCTGTGGATAAGCCACCAGGTCCGGGTATTGCAGCTTGAGTTGCGCGACGTGCGAAGCCGGCACCAACGGGTTCTTGAAGAAACTGCCGGCATTGCCCAGCACGGCCGGGTCAGGGAGCTTTTCGCTGCGAATGCTGCAAATGGCCCGACTGACATCCAAGGGGGTCGCCTGTTCAATGCCCAGTTCGGTCAACCGCTGGCGGACCGGACCGTACTCCAAGTGTAAAAGCGCGGCGCGACTGAGGGCAAAGCGCACCCGCAGGATCAGCCAGCGACCCGTTTGCTGCTTGAACAGACTGTCGCGGTAGGCGAAACGGCATTCTTCGAGGGTGAAATCGTGCTGTTCACCGGTTTGGCGATCCAGGGCGGTGAGGCCCGCGAAGACATCCTTGATCTCCACGCCGTAGGCACCGATGTTTTGCATCGGCGCGGCCCCCACCGTACCGGGGATCAGGCTGAGGTTCTCCAGTCCCGACCAGCCTTGCGCCAGCGTGTACTGGACGAAGGGGTGCCACGGTTCTCCTGCTTCGGCTTCGATCAGCACCCGCTCGCCATCATCGCTGAGCAGGCGAATGCCTTGGCTGGCCATGCGCAGCACCAGCGCGTCAATATCGCCAGTCAGCAGCAGGTTGCTGCCGCCACCGATCACCAGCAACGGCACATCATTGGCACTGGCATAGGCCAGCGCCTCGCGAACATCGGCATCGCTGTGAGCTTCGGCGAACAACCGGGCGGTAACGTCCACGCCAAAGCTGTTGAATGGTTTGAGGCTGACGTCGGCCCGCACCTGCAAGGTCATAACCGCCCCTTCAATTCGAGCACCAGGCGATCCGTGGCACGCTCGATCAGGTCCAGCACTTGCTCGAAACCCTGCTCGCCGTCGTAGTACGGATCCGGCACGTCATCGAGCTCAGCCTCGTAGCGGCGCAGGAACAGATCCAGTTCGGCCCTGCCATTGCTCGGTTGCAGGGCTTTTAAATTGCGCAGGTTGCTGCCGTCCATCGCCAGAATCAGGTCATAAGCGGCAAAATCGGCCCGGCTGACTTGGCGGGCACGCTGGGCCGACAGGTCATAGCCGCGTCGCAGGGCCGCAGCCTGGCTGCGTTTGTCCGGAGCCTTGCCGACATGCCAGTCACCGGTGCCGGCGGAAGCGACTTCCACCTGTTCGGCCAGCCCGGCCTCGCGCAGCTTGTGCCGCAGGATGCCTTCAGCGGTGGGTGATCGGCAGATGTTGCCGAGGCAGACAAACAAAACCCGCATCAGGCCTCCAGCAGGCGACGAACGCGCTCGAGGTCTTCTACGGTGTCGACGCCGGTCGGCGGGGCAATCAGCGCATCGGCGACGTGGATTCGCACGCCGTGCCACAGGGCACGCAGTTGCTCCAGGGATTCGGTGTTTTCCAGCCAGCACGGGCCCCAGGCGACGAAGTCCTGAAGGAAACCGGCGCGGTAAGCGTAGATGCCGATGTGGCGGCGGTACGGCACGCCGTCAGGCATGACGTCCCGGTTGTGCGCGAATGCATCCCGGGCCCAGGGCAAGGTGGCGCGGCTGAAGGTCAGCGCCAGGCCATTGAGATCGCTGACGACCTTGACCACGTTGGGGTTGAACAGGGTTTGCAGATCCTCGATCGGCTCGGCCAGGGTGGCCATACGCGCTTCGGGGTGGGCGGCCAGATTGTTTGCAACCTGATCGATCACGCTGGGCGGGATCAACGGTTCATCGCCCTGCACATTGACCACAATGGCGTCGGGCTCCAGGCCCAGCTTGGCGGCGACTTCCGCCAGGCGATCAGTCCCGGAGTTGTGATCCTCGCGAGTCAGCACCACTTCGGCGCCAAAGCCCTTGCAGGCCTCCACGATGCGCGCATTGTCGGTCGCCACTACCACGCGCTGGGCGCTGCTTTTGCAAGCCTGTTCCCACACGTGCTGGATCATCGGCTTGCCGGCGATCAACAGCAACGGTTTGCCGGGCAGGCGCGTCGAGGCAAAGCGCGACGGAATGACAACGGTAAAGGCTGCGGTCATTTATCCAGGCGCTCGTCGGTGGTCAGGGTACGGGCTTCGCTTTCGAGCATCACCGGGATGCCATCGCGAATCGGATAGGCCAGGCCGGCGCCCTTGCTGATCAGCTCGGTCTTGTCAGCGCTGAGCTTGAGCGGACCTTTGCAGACCGGGCAGGCCAGAATGTCGAGCAATTTGGTGTCCATGAATATTTCCCTGGATAAATGGTTTTAAGGCAAAAGCCGGTCCGGCAGCAGGCGCATCAACTGGGTATCGAACCAGTCCGCGAAGGCCGGCGACGGCGCGGCGTCCACCGCCAGGTACCACCAGTGGGGTTCGGCGAAGGCACGGCATTTGACCGCGTCCTTTTCCGTCATGACCACCGGCAACGACGGCGTGAAATTCAATGCCTGGGCGCTGTATTGGGCGTGGTCGGCAAACCCGTGCGGTATAGGTCGCCAGTGTAGCGTTTCGAGGGTATTGAAGAAACGTCGGGGATTGCCGATTCCGGCCACCGCATGCAGGGCCTGGCCAGGCGGAAAATGGTCCAGTGGCCGCCGTTCGCCGCTGGCCAGATTCACCAGGGCAGTGGGGCGCAGCTCGAAGGCAAAGCCGTCTTCGCGGTCGGCGCTGGCGCCGTTATACAGCACGGCATCGACCGATTGCAGACGCTCAACGGGTTCACGCAACGGACCGGCAGGCAGACAACGTCGATTGCCCAGGCCGCGAGCGTTGTCGATCAGCACCAACTCAAGGTCCCGGGCCAGGCGGTAATGTTGCATGCCGTCGTCGGACAGGATCAGGTCCAGCGGTTGAGCCTCCAGCAGCGCCCGGACCGCCCGACTGCGATCCGGATCGATCACCAACGGCACGCCGGTACGCTGGACAATCAGCAGAGGCTCGTCGCCCGCGACGTCGGCGCCCTGCCCGGCCTCGACTCGCCACGGCAGATGGGGTGGTTTAGCGCCATAACCCCGGCTCACCACGCCGACCCGCAGGCCACTGCGCTGGCAATGCTGGATCATCCACAGGATCAACGGCGTCTTGCCGGTGCCGCCTACGGTGATGTTACCCACTACCACCAACGGCACGGGCGGTTGGTAAATCTCACCCTCGCCCGCCAGGAAACGCTCGCGCTTGCCCACGACCACCCGCCGGTACAACCACTCCAACGGCCGCAACAGCGTCAGGGCCGGGTGACCGTCGTACCAGGCGGCAAGCAATCGATCAGACATGGCCATCAGGGCGCCGGCGCCGCCTCGACGGTGGTCATGCGCAGATGGCTGAAGCCGAGCTTGCCGGCCGCGTCCATGGCGGTGATGACGGATTGATGGGGGGTCTTGCCGTCGGCGCTGATGGACAGCGGCAGGCTGGTATCGCCGCCGGACTCTTTCTGCAGCGCATCGATCAGGCTCGCCAGGTCGCTCTTGGGCAGCAACTGATTGTTCACCGAAAACGTCCCTTCTGCGCTGATGGTGACTTCCAGGTTCTTGAGCTGCTGGTCTTCGGCCGGCGAGCCGCTGACCGCTTCCGGCAATTCCACCTTGAGCTGGGTTTCCCGGGTGAAGGTGGTGGTCACGACGAAAAACAGCAGCAGGATGAACACCACGTCAATCAGCGACGCAAGGTTGATCTCGACCGTTTCCCGTGGTTTGCGGCGGAATTTCACTTCTTGCCCTCGGCCAGGTCCACGTCACGGTCGCCTTGCACCACCTCGACCAGCTTGATGGCTTCCTGCTCCATGCCCACCACCAGTTCATCGATGCGCCGTTGCAGGAAGCGATGGAAAAACACGGAAGGTATCCCCACCATCAACCCGGCGGCCGTGGTGATCAAGGCCTTGGAAATCCCCCCTGCCAGCACCGAGGCATTGGCGGTCATGCCGGCGCCGGTGAACGAACTGAAAATGTCGATCATGCCCAGCACCGTGCCCAGCAGGCCCAGCAACGGGGCCATGGCGGCGATGGTGCCCAGGGCATTGATGTAGCGTTCCAGCTCATGGATGACCCGGGCGGCGGCTTCTTCGATGCACTCCTTCATGATCTCGCGACCATGCTTGGAATTTGCCAGGCCCGCAGCGAGGATTTCACCCAGAGGTGAACTGGCCCGCAGCTCCTTGAGCCGGTCCTTGTTCAGCTTCTTGTCCTTGATCCAGACCCAGACCTGGCCAAGCAAATGCTCCGGGGTCACGCGACTGGCCCGCAGGGTCCACAGCCGTTCGGCAACAATCCCCAGCGCCACGATGGAACTCAGAATGATCGGCAACATCATCCAGCCGCCGGATTTGACCAATTCCCACACAGTGACAGCCCCCTCGAAAAAGTGCGCCACTTTATCATACAGACTCGCCTTGCAGGCCCGCTCCAGCGATAACCCCGTCGCGGCAGCTGACCCGGATCAATGTGGCGTCTGCGGTCCCGCCGTCGGTGGGTCGCGCCAGTATCGTCGTTGGTCGGCCTGGAGGCGCGGCGGTTCGAAGGCTCCCAGTTGCAGACGAATGGCACCCTGTTCGGCGCTGTCGTAGATCGCCATGCCCAAGCGGCGATAGCGAGCCATCACCCGAGGATGAGGATGTCCGAATGCATTGCCTTGACCTCGGGAGATCAGCACCGAATGGGGTTTGAGGCGTGACAGCAGCACCATCGACGATGAACTGCGGCTACCGTGATGAGGCGCCGCCAGCCACTGGATCGGCACCGCCAGAGGCCCGTCAAGCAAGGCGCGCTCGGCATGGCTATCGATGTCTCCGGTGAGTAACAACCGCTCACCGCCGGCCTCGATCAGCAGAACGCAGGACCTCTGGTTGCTTTCAAGGGCCGATGACCATTGCCACAGCTCGAACCAGACCCCGTCCCATTCCCAGCGCGCGCCACTGTCACACGCCTCTGCCCGCAGATCGGCAGGCAACGCGGCAGGGTCTCCGCTGGCGACCCGAGTCGTTGGTAACCCGTTGCGCACCGCGCCGGCGCCACCGGCGTGATCGGCGTCGGCATGGCTGAGCAGCATCAGGTCCAATCCGACGACGCCCAGCTTGCGCAAGGTGGGCAGCACCACGCGCTCACCTGCGTCGGCCTCGCCAAAGCGCGGCCCCGCGTCGTAAAGCAGTGTATGACGACGGGTGCGCACCAATACCGCCAGCCCTTGGCCTACGTCCAGTTGCCAGATTTCGGCTTGGCCTGGGGGTACTTCCTCCCGAGGAGGAAAAACCACCAGCAGCAACATCGGCCATCCCAGGACCCGCATCGGTACGCCTTTCGGTAGCAACAGCAACAGAGCCCCAAGAGCCGCCACGCTCCATGCCCAGCCGGAGATAGCCGTCGGGACCCATGCCGGCATTCGTCCGGCCACCAGTGCCAGCCCCTTGAATAGCAGATCGAGCAACCCGCCAGCGATCCAAAGCAGTCCCTCACCCACGAACGGCAACGGCAGTAACGCCGTACCGAGCAGCGCTGGCGGCAACACCAACAGGCTGACCCAGGGCACCGCCACCAGGTTCACCAAGGGCCCGCTGAGGCTGACCGGCAAACCCAATACCAACAATATCGGGCACAGCCCGACCGCAACCAGCCACTGGGCACGGGTCCAGGTTTGCCACCAGCGCCAGGGTCCCAGCCGAGCGCCGAAAGTAAACATCAGGATCGCCACCGCGGCGAACGACAGCCAGAATCCCGGCCGCAGGCTGGCCAGCGGGTCGAACACCAGCACCCCATTAAAAGCCAGCAGCCACGCCCACCACGGGTCCGGATGCCGGTAACGCAAGCGCCACAGCAGCACCAGGGCGATCATGGCGCAGGCTCGCCGCACCGGCACCTCGAAGCCGGCGAGCAAGCCATAACCCAGGGCCGCGATAAAGGCCAGCGCGCAGGCCCAAGGTAGCCACGGCAGACGCACCGGCCACACACCATAGCGCGCCGCACCGGCCACCAGCAGATACACCAGCCCGGCGAGCAGCCCGATATGTTGCCCGGAAATCACCAACAGATGGACCGTGCCGGTGTCTTGCAGCACCTGCCAGTCATCGCGGCTCAATCCGCCGCCGTCCCCCAGGACCAATGCCGCCAGCGCCCCGGAGCGACCCTGGGCATCAACTTGCGCCAGCGCCTGACGCACGCCGTCGCGCCAGGCGCCTTGGGCAGGTTGCTGGAGATGACCGTCCTTTACCGTACCGGTCGCGCCGATGCCCCGACTCAACAGCCAGGCTTGGTAATCGAAGCCATGGGGGTTCAGGAGACCGACGGGGCGCTTGAGCTTCACCGCCAATCGCCATTGCTCGCCGCTGCTCACAGGCGGTCCACCGAACCAGGCCAGGCGCATCGACGACGGCAGCCGTGTGCGGCGGGAATGGGCATCGGCCAGTTCGAAACGCACCACACCCTCACTGTATTGCGGTAAACCGACGACGCGCCCTTCGACCCAGCGGGTTTCTCCGTCCAGCGCGACAGGCAACCGCTCGTCCAAGGCCAACTGCGCTGACAGACACGCCCAGGCCAATCCAAGCAGGAAAAAGCCCAATGAATGAGTTCGAAACGGTAAAAACATCAGCGCAAGCACTGGCATGACCGCAATCAGCCACAACGGCGGCAGCGCCGGAAAAAAAACCGGGGTCAATAGCCCCAGTGCAAGCGCGACCATCCCTGTGCGCATAAGCCTGTCCTTGAGAGTCTTCTCTTCAGGCATAGTCGGTCTACGGCACGGTGCGCGTTAACAATTGTCACAAAGTCTGAATCAGTCAGCCGTAGAATGCGGACATACTTGCGGCCTTACCGCTTTGAACCGACCGAGAAGCCTTATGCCCCGGCGCCTTTTCAAACGTTACATGCCTGACCCAGCGAGTATTCGGGAACATAAATCCTTACGCTTTCTCGGTTCATTGCTCCACGACCCCAACCTTTGGCACCTCAACCGACACTCGGTGGCTCGGGCGATGGCTGTCGGCCTGTTTGCCGCCTTTTTGCCGATCCCCTTGCAGATGCTGCTGGCCGCCGCACTGGCCATCACGGTACGCGGCAACATACCAATTGCGGTGAGCCTGGTCTGGCTGACCAACCCTCTCACCATGCCCGCTGTATTTTTCTGCACCTACCAGACCGGCGCCTGGTTGATGGACGTGCCTGCCCGCACGTTACCGGAAGAACTGACCTGGGAATGGATCACCAACCAGCTGTCCACCTTGTGGCAGCCGTTTCTGTTGGGGTCGGTGGTGACCGGCCTGGTGCTGGGCGCCCTGGCCTATTTCATGACCATGATCTATTGGCGCTGGTGGGTGGCGCGGCAGTGGAGACGGCGCAAGAAAAGCCGGATGTGAAATGCAAAAAGGCCTCCAGTGAATGGAGGCCTTTTTTGCATTTCCATGTGGGAGCGAGCCTGCTCGCGATAGCGGTATGTCAGTCAGCACACCTGCCGGGTTCTAAGTACGCATCCCCCGCCCACTGACCAACAGCCGCGCACAACCGACATAGAGCACCACGGTTGCCACCAGCATGAAGGTGATCGCAACGCTGATCCGGATGTCCGACACCCCTAGGATGCCGTAGCGGAACGCGTTGACCATGTGCAGCACCGGGTTGGCCAGGGACACGGTCTGCCAGAACGGTGGCAGCAGGGAGATCGAGTAGAACACTCCGCCCAGGTAAGTCAGTGGCGTGAGCACGAACGTCGGGATGATGGAAATATCATCGAAGTTGCGCGCGAACACCGCATTGATGAACCCCAGCAGCGAAAAGATCGTGGCGGTGAACACCACCACCAATATCGTCACGCCCAAATGATGCACTTGCAGATCGGTGAAGAACAGTGACAGCAAGGTCACGATCAAGCCCACCGCCAACCCACGCAATACACCGCCCAAGGTGTAGCCGATCAGGATCGTATGGGGCGAAACCGGCGAGACCATCAGTTCCTCGATCGAGCGCTGGAACTTGCTGCCGAAGAAACTGGAGACCACATTACCGTAGGAGTTGGTGATCACCGACATCATGATCAGCCCCGGCACGATGTAGTCCATGTACGTGAAGCCACCCATGTCGCCGATCTGCCGGCCGATCAGGTTGCCGAAAATCACGAAGTACAAAACCATGGTGATTGCCGGCGGCAGCAGGGTCTGCGGCCAGATCCGCATGAAGCGTCGGACTTCGCGATAAACGATCGTGTTGAGGGCAATGAGGTTGGGTCGCAGTTCGGAACTCATACAGCCACCTTCGCCAGATTTTTTTCCACCAGAGACACGAACAACTCCTCGAGGCGATTGGTTTTGTTGCGCAGGCTCTGCACTTCAATGTTTTGCAGCGCCAGTTGCGAGAACAAGCCGGTAATGCCGACGGCTTTATCCACCTGGACTTCCAGTGTGTGATGGTCCACCAGGCGGGCCGGATAACCGATAAGTTGCGGCACGGTCTTCAGATCGCTCTTCAGGTCCAGCAGGAACGTCTCAACATGCAATTGGCTGAGCAACTGTCGCATGCTGGTGTTCTCGACGATGGTGCCATGGTCGATGATGCCGATGTTGCGGCACAGCTGCTCGGCCTCTTCCAGATAATGGGTGGTGAGGATGATGGTGATGCCTTTCTGGTTCAGCTCGGTCAGGAAGGTCCACATCGAACGACGCAGCTCGATGTCGACCCCCGCGGTGGGTTCGTCGAGGATCAGCAGGCGTGGCTCATGCACCAGGGCACGAGCAATCATCAGGCGTCGCTTCATGCCGCCGGACAAGGAACGGGACGGCACATCACGCTTGTCCCACAACCCCAATTGAGTCAGATACTTCTCGGCGCGCTCATTGGCGATCTTCGGCGGAATACCGTAGTAACCGGCCTGGGTCACAACGATGTCGAAGGTCTTTTCGAACTGGTTGAAATTGAACTCCTGGGGCACCACGCCGATGCAGCGCTTGAGAGCGGCGGGTTCACGGTCCAGATCATGACCGAAGATATTCACCGTACCGCTGGTTTTATTCACCAGGGTGGAAAGAATGCCGATGGTGGTGGATTTGCCAGCACCGTTGGGGCCGAGCAAGGCGAAAAAATCACCTTCGGCGACGTCCAGATCGATACCACTCAAGGCCTGGAAACCGTTGCCGTAGGTTTTGGTTAGCTGCCGGATGGACAGAGCGGAACTCATATCGGATTACGCACCAAGAAGGGGAAGAAAGAATTAGATAAGGGCGCACGGCGAGCAATACAACCACGGCGCACGAAGGCAATGGTGCGTGGCGTCGCCGCACAAGTACAGTCAAGCGTGTCGATAGTAAGTATTAAGTCAACGCGGTCATCACCGCCTTGCGATACGCCGGACGCTGCTGCAGCCGGGCGTACCAGGCTTGTAGATGAGGCAGCGCAGCACGTTCGATGGGCATCTCGAACCAGGCATAAATGAAACTGCCCAAGGGAATATCGCCCATGCCGATTTCATCCCCGCTGAGGTAGGGTTGCTCGCTCAACGTCTGGTCCGCCATCGCTAGCAAGCCGTCGCAGACCTTGATGGCCGCATGGATCGCCGCCCAGTCCTGCTGCTCGGCAGGGGTGCGCAACACACCCCAGAACACGGTGCGAAACGGATCGGCAAACGAGGAGGTGGTCCAGTCCATCCACTTATCAGCCATGGCCCGAGCCTGGGGGTCTGCCGGATACCAGGCCGAACCCGGAGCGTGGCGAGACACCAGATAACGCACGATGGTGTTGGACTCCCAAAGCACGAAACCGTCGTCTTCGATCATCGGGACGCGGCCATTGGGGTTCTTTGCACGATACTCAGGCGTGTCCACCACACCGAACGCACCACCCGCATCGATGGCCTCGTAGGCCAGCCCCAGTTCTTCGGCGCACCACAGCGCCTTGCGCACATTCGATGAATTTTTCCGACCCCAGATCTTCAGCATCACGGCTTGCTCCGATGAATAAATGCCGCAGCAGCATACGCCGGATCAGCCGCGGCTCAAATCGCTCTGCATGTCGCCAAGCAGGGGCGGCATTTGCTCGTCGAACAAGTGCGGGTAGCATTTTTCCAGGTGTTCGAAGAAGAACGCTTCGGGCACATCGGCGAATTGGCCGTGGTCGGTGACGTACTCCATCAGCTTGGCGCCCTGGCGATTGAACGGGTGGAAAACGCTGTCTTGGAGGCCGTCGAATTCCAGGGGGGCTATGTCGAACAACTCACACAAACCTTGATTGAAGGCCGGCGTGGCCTTGACCCAGCGCTCGTTCAGGTAGAGCTCGGTATAACCGTGCATGGCGAACACGTCACTCTTGAGCAACTCCAGCAGGCGCGCAGTGGACAAGTGATTACGCACATCCGCCAGACCGATGCGCGCCGGGATACCACAATGGCGGGCGCAGGCGGCCAGCAAGGTCGCCTTGGGCACGCAATAGCTTTCACCGCAGGCCAGTGCGTAACTGCCACGCAGGGTCTGCGGATCGCGACTGAAGGTATAGGGGTTGTAACGCACGGCCTCGCGCACCGCGTAATACAGGCTGATTGCCTGTGCCCGTGGGTCGCGATCAGTGCCGCGATGGGTTTCGGCGAACTCGATGACGGCGGGGTGATCACTGTCGATGAAGCGGCTGGGGTTCAGGTATTGCTGCATGGTAAAGACCTCTGGGAAAACGCCAGCGTCCGTAGGAGCTGCCGAGTGCAACGAGGCTGCGATCTTTTCCCAGTCAATTGAATCCTGAGCGAAAGATCAAGATCAAAAGATCGCAGCCTTCGGCAGCTCCTGCGCGGCTTGCCACGAGTCTATCCACAGCCACAGCCCAGCGATAACGGCGTTTACGCCAAACAATGGCGCTTTCTCACTTTGTTAACGAACGATTTCCCACGGCTGTTGCCAACCAGACTGGCGCAATGCATCCAGGGTTTCCCACGAAATCAATCACATCGCGCCGACCGCCGGTTTTGCAGATGCCGTCTAAGCTCTGAGGGTCGGTTTTGCCCTGGTTCACGGAGGATTACATATGCTGTTGTTGTGGATACTGGTTCTGGTCGTCGGTAAAGCCTGGCTGGCGCACCGGCGCACCGCCCCGTTGCCTGCGCTGGGTATCATCGCGGTCTACCTGTTGGCCATGAGCCTCTTCAGTCCCGCTCCCGGTTGGCTGATGTTTATTCTCTGGGTGGCGCTCGCCGCTGTCGCGGCCCCACTGCTGCTGCCGGACCTGCGCCGCAAGTATTTCAGCGCGCCGATGTTCAACTGGTTCCAGAAGACCCTGCCTCCCATGTCAGAAACCGATCGCGACGCCATCGACGCCGGTACGGTGTGGTGGGACGGTGAACTGTTCAGTGGCCGGCCGGACTGGGACACGTTGCTGGCCTATCCCAAGGTGCAACTGAGCGAGGAGGAACAGGCTTTCCTCAACGGCCCCACCGAAGAACTCTGCGCCATGGTCAGCGACTGGCAGATCGGCCAGGCCATGGACCTGCCGCCCGCCGCCTGGGCACACATCAAGGAGCACGGGTTCTTCGCGCTCATCATCCCCAAGGAATACGGCGGCAAGGGCTTCTCCGCCTATGCCCATTCCCAGGTGGCGATGAAACTGGCCACCCGTAGCGGCGACCTGGCTTCCACGGTGATGGTCCCCAACTCCCTCGGCCCAGCCGAATTGCTGTTGCACTACGGCACCGACGAACAACGCAACCATTACCTGCCACGGTTGGCCCGCGGCGACGACATCCCCTGCTTCGCCCTGACCGGGCCGCTGGCGGGCTCAGACGCCGGGGCGATGCCCGACACCGGCATCATCTGCAAGGGCGAATGGGAAGGCCAGGAGACCCTGGGCCTGCGCCTGAACTGGGAAAAGCGCTACATCACCCTGGGACCGGTGGCCACCCTCCTCGGCCTGGCCTTCAAGGCCTATGACCCCGATCACCTGCTGGGCGATGAAGAAGACCTGGGCATCAGCCTCGCCCTGATTCCCACCGACACCCCTGGCGTCAATATCGGCCGTCGTCACCTGCCCCTTGGCGCCGCTTTCATGAACGGACCGAACTGGGGCAAGGACGTGTTCATCCCGCTGGACTTTCTCATCGGCGGCCAGCCCATGCTCGGCAAGGGCTGGATGATGCTGATGAACTGCCTGTCGGTCGGTCGGTCGATTTCCCTCCCGGCAGTGGGCACCGGGGCGGCGAAGTTCACCAGCCTGGTGACCGGCCAGTACACCCAGGTACGCGAGCAGTTCAACGTGCCATTGTCGGCCTTCGAAGGTATTCAGGAAGCCATGGCCCGTATCGGCGGCAACGCCTGGATGATGGACGCCGCCCGGATGCTGACCGCCAACGCGGTGGACCTGGGAGAAAAACCTTCGGTGCTGTCGGCGATCCTCAAGTACCACCTGACCGAACGGGGCCGTGAATGCATCAGCCACGCCATGGACGTCCACGGCGGCAAGGGCATCATCATGGGGCCAAACAACTACCTGGGGCGCAGTTGGCAAGGCGCACCGATCTTCATCACGGTCGAAGGCGCGAACATCCTGTCACGCAACCTGATGATCTTCGGCCAGGGTGCGATTCGCTGCCATCCGTTCGTGCTCAAGGAAATGGCCTTGGCCACGCGAGAAGATAAAGACCAGGCGCTGATCGAATTCGACGGGTTGCTGCTCAAACACATCGGTTTTGCCATCAGCAACGCCGCCAGCACCGTGGTGCTGAACCTGGGCCTGGGGCGTTTCGAAAGAGCCCCCGGCAACGCCTTGAGCCAGGGTTATTTCCGCGCCCTCAATCGGCAAGCGGCGGCATTCGCCCTGCTGGCGGACCTGAGCATGATGTTGCTGGGCGGCGAACTCAAACGTCGCGAACGCTTGTCGGCGCGCCTTGGGGATGTATTGAGCAACCTCTATCTTGCCTCCGCAGCGCTCAAGCGCTACCACGACCTGGACTCGCCGGACCATATGGAACCGCTGTTCACCTGGGCCATGGAAGAAAGCCTGGGCCAGGCGGAGCGTGCGCTGGACGAACTGCTGGCTAACTTCCCGAACCGCGTGCTCGGCTGTCTGTTACGCGTGGTGGTGTTCCCCTTCGGCCGCCGCCACAAAGGTCCGAGCGACAGGCTGGACGCTGAAGTGGCCGCGGTGATCGGTCGGGCCAAGGGTGACCCGACCCTTGAGGAGCTGCTGCAGGGTTGCTATCGCCCGCAATCGGTCGACGATCCGGTGGGGGCGCTGCAGCACGCTTGCGACCTGCTGGCCGCTGCTCATCCGCTGCACAAGAAACTGCACGGTGCGCTCAAACAGGGTCAGCTCAACCCCGCCCCTGGCGAACAGGTCATCGACGCGGCCCTCGAAGCCGGCGTGCTACAGGCCGGCGAAGCCCAAACCCTGCGCGAGGCCGAAGCGGCCCGACGTAAAGTGATCGACGTGGATGATTTCGACAAGGAGGCGCTCACGCTCGCCGAGGACAAGGTCCGCTGATTCTGGCGACCCTGTGCTCTGTGCCATGTAAAAACGGGCGCAAGCGCTTTATACTCTTGCGCCCGTTTTGCTCTTGAGGACTTATCTCGTGTCCAACGTCGTTGCCGATCACCTTGTCTTGCTTGACCACTTGCGCAGCATCTTGGTCGCCGTGGGTGAGGCAGAACAGGTTCCCGAAGAAAGCCATGCCCTGTTTCTGGAGCGCTTCGACGAATTGCGCGCGCAGTTGCCCGTTGATCCGATCGAAAGCCAGTACCTGGGCCAGGACCTGATGTGTCAGGTCATTGTCCGTTATCCACAGATCGCCCACCTGGTGCCTCGTGACCTGCTGTGGTACTTCGCTGGTGACTGCCTGCATTATATGCCCGACGAAGAAATCGCCTTGTACCAGGCTCTGGAAGAACGTCGTTTCGAAGCGGAGCAAAACGACGAACCCTTCGACTGGAACCAGGAAAAACAATTACTGGCGATGTCCGATCAGGACAGCAAGCACTGATTGCGATCAGTCATGCAAAGGCCCGCACGGTTAATCCGGCGGGCCTTTTTTGTGGGGCGCGGTATTCAAGGTGGGCTCCTTCTCCAGGCACTCCACCAGATAATCAATGAACACCCGTAACTTGGGCGGCAGGTAGCGGGTTGGCGAATGCAGCAGCCACAAACCACCCTGGTAGGAGGCCAGAAACGTCCAATCCGCCAGCACCTGTACGATCAACCCTTGCTCCAGCGCATGGCGGGCCGTGAAGTACGGCAAGCTGCCGATGCCAATGTCCTGCAAAACAGCCTCCAGCCGCACGCCCGTATGATTGGCGGCATAGCGCCCACGCACGCCGACGGTGACGGACCGGGTGCCTTTCCTGAGTTTCCAGCGAGCGTCGTGTGGGGTTTCTCCCAAGTAGATGCAGCTGTGCTCCAGCAGATCGTGGGGATGCTCGGGGATGCCGTGCTCGGCCAGGTAGCGCGGCGTGGCGCAGAGCAGGTGGTCAATGGTCAATAGTTGACGTCCCACCAGCCCGACCGGCGGCTGGTCGGTGATCCGCAAAGCCAGGTCAACGTGATCGTCGATCAGATCGACCTGCCGATCTTCCAGCAGTAACTCCACATCGACCTTGGGATAGCGACGCAAAAACTCGGACATGTGGGGATGAATGACAAAGCGTCCTACCGCCTTGGGCACGCTGACCCGGATCCGCCCCTCGGCTTCATCGGTGAACTGGCCGCTGACTTCCATCACCGACCGAGCGGCGGCGACCATTTCCCGACAGCGCTTGAACACTTCTTCGCCACCATCGCTCAAGCGCAGCTTGCGAGTGGTGCGTTGCAGCAATCGGGTCGCCAAGGCCTTTTCCAGACGAGAGATGCTGCGGCTGACAGCCGACGGTGACAAGCCTGACTGCCTGGCCGCTTCGGAGAAACTGCCGGTCTCCACGACCTTGACGAAAATGGCCATTTCGGCGAGCAAGGCCAGTGATTGATTTGTGCTCATGAAGCAAAAGCCCTGTGTAATTTGAACGGATTATCACCCGTTTTCACACAACTTATAATCCCGCACACATTCCGATGCGGGTATGAAATATCCGCGCCTGAGCCTTTTCTCTTTTTAATCGGTTATCGCCGCGATGCCTCGCCCTGACCGTTCGGAGTTGAAATGCTATCCAGCTACGTTGGCGAATTCCTGGCCCTGGCCACCGTTCATTTTCTTGCGGTGGTCGCACCCGGTCCTGATTTCGCCGTGACGATCCGCCAAAGCGTTCGTTTTGGCCGCTGGGTCGGGATCTGCACAGCGTTGGGCATAGGCGCCGGCATCTCGGTGCATGTGATCTACACCTTACTTGGCGTGGGTGCGCTGATGCACACCTTCCCCTGGTTGCTGATGGTCGCCAAGGTGGTGGGCGGTGCCTACATTCTTTACCTGGGTGTCAGCCTGCTGCGCAGCCAACCCAAATCCACCCTTGAAGGCGAGCAAACCAACAATCAAACCACTGCCCGGCAAACGCCATTCAAAGCGTTTGTCACCGGGTTTCTGACCAACGCGACCAACCCGAAAGCCACGCTGTTTTTCCTGGCCATCTTCACCACGCTGATCAGCACCACCACACCGCTGCAGATCCAGGCCTTGTACGGGGTCTGGATGTGCCTGGTGAATGCACTGTGGTTTATCGTCGTCGCGTTGTTTTTTTCCAGCGCCCGGGTGCGGGAAGTGTTCATGCGCTTGGGACATTGGTTCGAACGGACCATGGGCGTGATCCTGATTCTGTTTGCTGGGCGGCTGATCCTTTCCCTGCGAATACGCCCACGAAACCGAACAAAAGACAAATTATTGACGGCTACTTTGCCGAGTTTTCCCCTCCCGTCACTTTTTAGTCGTTTTTTTCGTTTATGGCGTGGCGCTTTGCCATGCATGAACTACCTTCAGAAAGAAGCGGGCACGGCGGTGAATAAATCACCCCTCGGGCGACCTGATCAACCGGTCACCCTACTCGCCACCCCGGTATCGCGGGGCTCAAAAGGTTTTTCGAAAGCTGCCTGCCATTCAGTCAGGCCGGTGGGATGCGCCCGCTCGCTTTAGCGACGAGGCGCTCACCGCAGCCGCTCGATGAACGGGTGAAATACAAGGGGCAGCCCGGGCCCCTTAAGTGATCCGAGGCATCTGGTAAGCCTAGGACGGCCTCTCTGTCGAGGATCACTTCATGAGCTATCGTACCCTGCCCGCGTTAAAGCAATTGATTCATGGTCTGTTCTGGATGGGCCTAGGCCTGGAAGCGGCCCAGGCCGCCACGGCAAATTGTGCTCAGTTGGACAATTTGCCAGCGACCTTCGAGGTTGGCCAAGGGCTCCAGAACGAACTGCGTATCCTGGCCCCCGTAACGAAGCTGGCGGTGGGCGACCCGAAGATTGCCGACGTACAGCCCAGCGGCAGCGATGCCTTCATTCTCACGGGCCTGGCGCCCGGTGCCACCAGCCTGATGGTCTGGACGGCATGTTCAAAAATCCCCCGCCAGAGCATGATCTTCGTCAAAGGCAGGGCCACTACAGCACTGACCAGCGCAGCGAACGTCCCCTCCGAAGACCCTATGCTGCTCGCCCAGGTGCAGACCGACATCCGTTTCGTCGAAGTCAGCCGGACCAAGCTCAAGGAAGCCTCAACCTCTATTTTCGGTAGCCGTGGCAACTTCCTGTTCGGCGCGCCGAGAACCCTGCCCACCATCGGTGGCGTGGTCCGGCCGTCATTGCCGGTCAATAACGACATGTTCAACCTGTCCTTCGCCACCGGACAAACCCTGCTGATGATCAATGCGCTGGAAGGCAGCGGCTTCGCCTACACCCTGGCGCGGCCGAGTCTGGTGGCCCTGAGCGGGCAAAGCGCGAGCTTCCTGGCCGGCGGCGAAGTGCCAATCCCGGTGCCCAGCGCCGGCAGCGACAACGTGTCCATCGAGTACAAGGAATTCGGGATTCGTCTGACCTTGACGCCCACCGTCATCGGAACAAACCGCATCATGCTCAAGGTGGCACCGGAAGTCAGTGAACTGGACTTCACCAACGCGGTGAACATCGCCGGCACGCTGGTTCCGGCGCTCACCGTACGCCGTACCGATACCAGTATCGCCCTGGCCGATGGCGAAAGCTTCGTCATCAGCGGCCTGATCAGTACGCGTAACGCCTCCCAGGTGAACAAATTGCCAGGGTTAGGTGATATTCCGATTCTCGGCGCGTTCTTTCGCGATAACTCCATCAATCGTGAAGAACGCGAGCTGCTGATGATCGTCACGCCGCACCTGGTCCAACCCCTGGCCGCCGACGCACAACTGCCCACGTTGCCGGGCGAACAGCTGCGCAATTACGACCCCAGTTTCTACCGCATGTACTTCCTCGAAAACGGCGAGTTCGACAACCGTAACGGGCTGTCCCAATGAGCCGGCGCCTGAAGTGCAAGCATCCACGTGTTCAACCTGATACGAGGGGACATTCAATGAAAGCGGTGATCGCGATAGCCGCAACGGTGCTGCTGGTCGGCTGCGCCAGCAATGGCGTGGCTTCACGCCCGGCCAGTTGTGCCAAGCCCGGATCCGATCAGGAACTGGCGCTGAACCTGGCCGATGACATGGCCAATGATGGTCGTTTGTACGCCAGCCTGGCGAACCTTGAAGGTCTGCCGGAGGATCTGGTCCAGGTCCGCCTGCGCAAGGCGCGCGTGCTGCGCCTGATGGGACGTAACGAAGCAGAGCCGTTGTACCAGAGCCTGCTCGGCACTTGCCTGGCCGCCGATGGCGAGCATGGCCTCGGCCAGTTGGCTGCCGCCAGACATGATCATGCTGGCGCCACCGAACACCTTGAGCGCGCGGTGAAAATGTCCCCCACCGAAGGGAAAATCCGCAATGACCTGGGGGTTGTCTATCTCAATCAGCGACGGATCCCTGAAGCCCGCTTCGAGTTCATGACCGCCATGGAGCTCAGACAGTCAGACTCACTGGCCGCCTTCAACATGGTGACGCTGCTGATTTACCAGGACAACTGGAAGCAGGCAGCCGAACTCGCAAATATGGCCAACCTGAGCCCTAAACAAGTGGCCGATGCTCAAGCCCGGGCGGAAAAAATCAGAGGCTCGACCCCTACCGGGGTGACGTCACCCGCGAACCGTTTGACCGATATGGCCGACGCTTCATCCGATGCGGTCAAGTAGAGCCTTACGAGGAGTCCAAGAGATGAAAACCAGACAACTGTTGATCGTGTGCATGACTTGCCTGTCCACCACCGCCTGGGCCATTGAACCTGGCCCCTCTTCGGCCGCGCAACAGGGCACGGAGAGCTGGATGCAGTTGCAGATTCGCGGGGTGGTGGCCTCAACTCACCTGCAAACCGCCTCGGCCAGCGAACGCGAACTGGCCATGCAGCGCTGGCTCAATAGTTTCAATTACCCGATCCCGGAATTCTTCGAACAGGACTCGGGAGGGGAAATCACCAGCAGCAACTGACACACAGTGGAAAACCAATAGATCGCAGCCTTCGACAATCCCTACATCCGATCCGGGGTAGGCATTGTCGAAGGCTGCGATCTTTTGGTTTGCCTTGCATCAGGTCGAGCGCCCCTGTTTGTGGCGAGGGATCTATCCCCGTTGGGTTGCCCCACCCAGGAAGCACATCCCCATTCAAACTGAGTCTTGCGCGGGGCCGGCCAGTGGGTGACATACCGTATCCTGGTTTTCAGGACCGCTACGCGGCCCAACGGGGTAGTGTTCGGTTGGGTATGGACTTTGAGAGGGTGACCTTTGTGTGCCCGGCTGGGTGTTGGCTTTCAGGCAGTCATCATCGTGGCGAGGGAGCTTGCTCCCGCTCGGCTGCGTAGCAGCCGCAAAACGGGGCCGCTGCGCTGCTCGAGCGGGAGCAGGCTCCCTCGCCACAGGCTTGTCCAGATGGGGTCGTACGCGCCTCTACATATTTCCAAAGGCCCTGAACACACCAATCATGGCGGGGCCGATGGCGACCAGGAAGAAGCTTGGCCAGAGGCAGAAAATCAGCGGAAAGATCAGCTTGGTGCCGATTTTGGCGCCCATTTCCTCCGCCGCCTGGGTGCGCCGGTCACGAAACTCATCGGCGTAGATGCGCAGGGTGTCGGCCACGCTGGTGCCGAAGCGGATGCTCTGGGCCAACAGGCTGACCAGGCCCTGGATATCGTCCAGGCCGGTGCGCAGGGCCAGTTGCTTGAGAGCATCGGTGCTGGTGATACCGGCGCGGATCTGCGCGTTCACCAGAGCCAGCTCTTCGGCCAGCTCAACCTGGCTGACCGACATCTCTTCAGCCACCCGTTCTATGGTGGTGGGCAGGGCCAGGCCTGACTCGACGCACACCACCATCAGGTCCAGCGCATCGGGAAATGCCGCCCGCAGCCGGGCTTGTCGCGCCTGTTTGCGCTTGCCGACGTAAAGCGCCGGCAGCAGCCATCCAATACCCGCCATCAGCGTCGCCACCAGCAAACCGACAATCAGGGACACCTTGATCAGCGGCAGTAGCAGCAACGTAACGCCAAGCAGCAGCAACGGCAGCATCAGGCGCACGGCCCAGTACATCTGCACCGCCGAGGCGGAACGGTAGCCGGCGTGTGTGAGCAGGGTCAGGGTGGCGCTGGCCTGGGTCGGGTCAGTCGCTGCGAAACGCTGGCCGACCCGTTCCAGCAAGAGTTGCAGGTTACCTGGCGCCTCCTGCCCTTGCGTGCTGCCGGAATACCCCCGTTTGATCAACGCCAGGCGCCGTTGCACCGGGTCCTGCAGGCCCAGCATCAGCAGGATCATGGCGACGACCGCCAGTACCGTACTGAGGCCGATCACGGCGATGAACAACAGCCGTGCCGCCTCCTCGTTTCCCGTAAACCGACTGAACAACCCGAGCAGAAAATCCATGACTGATACCTCTCGCCGCAAGGGCGCTTAAACCTGGATCCGGATGATTTTTCGTATCCAGAGAATCCCGAGCAACATGGCGCAGAACGCGCCGATGATCAGCTTGTGACCTATAGGGTCATTGATCAGCACCGGCATATAGCTGGGGCTGGTGAGCACAATGGCGATCGCCAGCACGAAGGGGATCGCCACCAGTACCCAGGCCGACATGCGCCCTTCCGCCGACAGGGTCCGGATCTTGCGCTGGAAGCGGAAGCGCCCGCGGATCAAGCGGCTCAGGCGCTCCAGTACTTCGGTCAGATTGCCACCGGTTTCGCGGTGGATAAGTATGGAGGTCACCAGCATCATCACCGTCATGCTCGGCATGCGTTCCAGGAGGCCGAGCATGGCCCGGCGCACATCGTTGCCATAGTTGATGTCGGCGAAGGTCATGCCGAACTCCTGGGCGACCGGGCCCTTATGCTCCTCGGCGACCAGACGCAGGGTTTCGTTGAACGGGTGCCCGGCGCGCAAGGCCCGGCACATGGCGTCCAGTGCATCCGGCAAACCTTCCTCGAAGGCGGCGAAACGCTTGTTACGGTCACGCATGATTTTCAGCACCGGCAGCCAGGTCACCGCAAAGGCCACCAGCAGCGCCATCCACCATACCGGCCAGAACATCAGCACCACGGCACCGGCCGCCACGCCCAGGGCCAGCCCGAGCACCATCACCCGATAAGCCCGGTATTCGTGGCCGGCCTGCTCGATCAACTGAGTCAGGTTGGCCATGAACGGCAACTGTTCAAGCCGGGCTTCCAGGGGTGACAGGCGCGTCAGGTACTTCTGCCGCAATACGGTCTGCATGTTGGGCAGATGGTTGGCTTTCTCCAGCACATGCAGGCGCCCACGGATGCGCTTGCGCATTTTGCCGGCCTCGCCGAACACCGGCACCACCACGCCTTGGGACAGAAGGAAGACGGCGATGAACACCATGGCGAGAAAAATCAGGATGAACTCACTGGGGATGTTGTTCATGACGACCGGGCCTCCATCCACTCAGGGCGGAACAGGGTCAGCGGCAACTCGATGCCGCGCCTGGCCAACACATCGCGAAAGGCCGGGATCATGCCGCTGGGCCGATAATCCCCCAGCACCTCGCCGTTTTCACCGATGCCTTGGCGCGAAAAGGAGAAAATTTCGGTCATGGTGATGATCTCTCCTTCCATGCCATTGATCTCCTGCATGCTCACCACCCGTCGTTTGCCGTCTTCTTGACGCTCCAGTTGGATCACCACATCGATGGCGGAGGCAATTTGTTGACGCATGGCCTTGATCGGAAAAGTTGCGCCGGTCATCGACACCATGTTCTCGATTCGCCCCAACGCATCACGCGCTGTATTGGCGTGGATCGTGGTCAGGGAGCCGTCGTGACCGGTGTTCATGGCGGTGAGCATGTCCAGCGCTTCAGCGCCGCGCACTTCGCCGATGACAATGCGGTCCGGTCGCATCCGCAGGCTGTTGCGCACCAGCTCCCGCTGACTCACCTCGCCGCGCCCCTCGATGTTCGAAGGACGGGTTTCCAGGCGTACCACGTGAGGTTGCTGCAGCTGCAGTTCGGCCGAATCCTCGATGGTGACGATGCGTTCGTTGTGGGGGATGAAACTGGACAGCACGTTGAGCATGGTGGTCTTGCCGCTGCCGGTGCCGCCGGAAATCAGCACGTTCAAGCGCCCACGGACAATCGCCTTGAGCAACAAGGCAATGGCCGGGGTCATGGTGCCAACCTGGATCAGGCTGTCGGTATTGAGCAGGTCGATCGCAAAGCGACGGATCGACATGCTCGGACCGTCGATGGCCAGTGGCGGGATGATTGCGTTGACCCGTGAGCCGTCCTTGAGACGGGCATCCACCAGAGGTGACGACTCATCGATACGCCGCCCCAGGCTGGAGACGATGCGATCAATGATGTTCAGCAAATGCTGGTCGTCGCGAAAGCGCACGTCGGTTCTTTGCAGCTTGCCGAAGCGTTCGACATAGACCGAGGCAAAACCGTTGACCAGGATATCGGACACGCTATGGTCGGCCAGCAATGGTTCCAAAGGCCCCAGACCGAGCACTTCGTCGGTGATCTGCTTGATGATCAACTGACGGCTGGCAGAGCTTACCGGCGCCGAATGCTCATCGAGCAAACGCAGGCAGATATCACGTATCTGCCTCGTGGCTTCGGCCTGCTCGAGAGAGTCGAGCAAGGACAGGTCCATGACCTTGAGCAGCTGCTGGTAGATTTTTTCTCGCCACTGGGCCTCCACCGGGGTCACCTGGCTTCGGGTTTCGTAGAGCACGTCGGGGATGGCATGCTCCCAGGCCATCAATTGCTGGGTGGGATCCGGCAGGCTGTCGCCAGCCAGCTCAATGGCAGGTTTACCGGACTGTTTACGCAAGCGGTTGCGGAAGTCGCTGATCATGGGTCACCCCCCGAAAAAACGGTTGAAGGCACGTTTGAGCAGGCCTTTGTCTGCGGCCATCTGGTGACCGACCAGGTCTTCGGTCAAATCGCGCAGGGCAACGGTGATGGCCGCCCTCGGCGCATGCAGCCCCAACGGCACGCCAGTGTTCTGACTCTGGCTGACCAGGTTGAAGTCATTGGGTAATTTCGACAGGTTGGTGCACCGCAGGGCTTCTGCGACATCCTTGAGGCTGACCGCGGCCGCCTTGTCATAGCGGTTGACCACTATCTGCAACTGGTCCCCGCGCACGCCCAGGTCCTCGCGAAGGATCCGCACCAGCGCGCTGGCATCGCGCAGATGGCTGACGCTTTGTTGAACCACCACGTAGACCCGGTCGACCTGCTCCAGCACGGAACCGGTGAGGTGGTCGATCTGGCGCGGCAGGTCCACTACCACCCAGTCATAGCTGGCACGGGCCAGTTGCAACAGGGCGTCGAGTTGTTCCGGCTGAGCGTCCTGTGGCAGGCACAACTCACCGCTGCGGCCACCCAGCACGTGCAGGGTCGGACTGAAGTGACTGCAAAAACCCCGCAGGGCAATGCTGTCCAGGTCCTCGACCTGTTGCAGCACTTGCAGATGGCTATGGGACTGGGCGACATCCAGGTAATGGGTCACGCTGCCAAATTGCAGGTCCATATCCAGCAACAGGGTGGTACCTGCCTGGGCGCTGAGTTGCTGGGCCAGGTTGCAGGCCACCAGGGTTGCGCCGGAACCACCCTTGGCGCTGATCACGGCGACCAGTTTGCCCTCGGCGCCTTGACCGACGCGGACCTCCGCAACCAGACGATTCAAGGCGGCCACCAGTTCCGTCTCGGCGAAAGGTTCAGGCAGCACGTCCCGGGCGCCGGCCTGCATCGCCAAGCGCATGCCTTCCTGCTCGCCCATCAGACCGCACACCAGCATCGGTGGACGCTCATGGGCCGGACGCTGCAGCAACGCCGCCAACTCTTCGCGCCACAAGTGACTAACCCGCAACAGCAGCAGGTCGGGCATCCGCTCCAGGCCGTAGAGCGGATCGACATGGCCGTTGCTCACCAGACGTGTGCTCACTTCCAGGCAAGGCATGCGCTGGCAGACACATTGCAAATCACGCAGGGACGAAGCGTCACGACTGCTGATCAGTAGCCGCAGCCCGGGTTTGCCGGTGATGGTGGAGAGTGGAGTTTCCCTGGTATTCAGCATGGTGTGATCTCCCCGGAATCGGAATGACGCCCAAGGCTTTCGCGTGGCAACGTCGCCCGGAACGCGGGCAAGGTAATGGGCACGCCAAACCCGGGAATGAACAGATTGAAAACGAAGTTCTGCACGCTCAACTGGACGTAGCGGATCGCGCGAAATCCGTTGGCGCTGACCGTGTCGGCGGGGTTCGCCACCACCGCGCCGTTCACATCCAGATAGGTCAGCGCCAGGTTCGAGGTGGCGAGGCTGCTGATCAGTTGACTGGTGCCTGCGTCCGTCGCGGCGTTGAAGATGGCCCGGCGCAACACCACCGGATCGTTGATATTGCACACCGCCGCCAGGCGCGCGCCGCGCCGCGCCGCTTCATCCAAGGCGCTGGCAGTGAAGTACAGCCGGCCCATCTCCACCACACCAAACAGCAGGATGAACACCAGCAGGCCAACGAAGGCGAACTCCACGATATAGGTGCCTTGCATGTGCTTGTTGTTCATCACAACGCCCTCATGACGGTGGTCGCGACCAGCGGGATACCCAGCGCAATGGCACTGCCGAAAAAACCGGGAATTGTTCCGCCGCAATTGCCCGCTCCAATCACCGGGCAAAAGGTGTAGGTGATGGTGACACGCACATGGTCAACACCCACCGCCGCGACCTCCACGTTAGCCGTGGTCAAGCCGGCCACCACAGCGGCGCCGGCCTGGCTCGGGGTGCCATACACCGCGACGTTTTTCGTCTGGGTCTGCAGCGTGTTGTTCAGGGTGATGCTGCCCAGGGTGGTATTCCAGGCCTGGCCGGCGACGAATCGATTGGCATCACGACTGGCCTGTAGCAGCACGTTGTATTGGAAGAGCATGCGGCCGAACTCGCCAAAAGCCAGCAACAGCAGCAACAACAACGGCAATACCAGGGTGAATTCCACCAGCGCCACGCCTTTCTGGGCCTGCGCTGGTTTGAAATGGGCAAGTCTCATGACGCCTCCTACGAGTCGGTGCTCGGAGTGCCGCTGCCGTTGAGATAGGTTTTGTAGAGCTGAATGATCTGCGGGCCGGTATCGCTGACCGGCGTGGGGCCGGGCACATTATCGCCTTCGCATTCCTGGACGAACTGGCCAAAGATGATGGAGTCCGAACCTCCGCCATTAACCGGCTGCACAACGAAATAGCAGCCAAAACCCAGGACGGGAATCGAGGTAGAACCGCTCAGTTTGCCGGTGCAGTCACCGATCACGATCTTGAGCATCCGCCGTTCGAAAACCCCGTTGCCCTCGCAGCCATTGCCAGCTCCGGCCACACAGGCGGCGACCGTTGTTCGCCAGTCGTTGTAGTCCAGAATTGCCTCGCCGCCGGCCGTGAGATCGCCGTTGCTCGAAGTAATGGGCTGTCCTTTGTATTGCGCCTGGGAGAGCGAATCGTCATAGGTCATCGCCGGGTTGCTCGAAGTGGTGACCAGGTCGGGTGGATAGTCCGAAGAACTGACCGGGCCGTTATAGATACCGAATCGCGTGTTCAAGCCCTGGGACGTCGGGCCGGCTTTGTTGCCCGGCGCGGTCTGGACGTTGTCCCCGACACTGCGGCAGACCGAACCCCCGCCCGCCAGGTCTTCGCGCACTGCGCTGCCGCCGGAGCCGAAATCGAGCAGTTGGAAATTGCCCGGGCCGATGGGCGAAGTGTTGCCCGCCGCCGTCTTCAGCACCGTCAGGTCGCCAAAGCGGTAACTCCAGAAATTCCCGGCAGCGGGGTCGTATTGGCTGGTGTCGCCGCAGACCATCAAGGGCGCAAGATCACACGGAGCCGTCGGGCTGGGGCCTGCGGTGGCGAGCGCCGCCACGGCCTTATTGCCCAGACCGGCACTGCCCATCGCTTGCACGAAACTCCAGAAAAAACCGCTCAAGCGATAACTGGACACCGACACTCGCACGTATTTGGCATCCGCAGGCCCAGGATAGGAGAACGGGCCATAAACGCTGCTGGCCAGCTCCACCACGGCGAACGCACCCGGGTTGCCGGCGACAGCGGTTGCCAATTCAGCGTTGCCTGCCGCGTCGGCATTTCGTGTCAGCGTGTCCAGGGCGGCGGCCCGAGTCGTGCTGGCCATGTTGAGACCGCCCGTCACCTGGCTCAGGGTCTTGGCGCCGCTCAGGGCGGCGGCATCCACGGCATTCTGCAGGCGGGTCTTGTTCAGTAGCATGTGTCCGCCATCCAGGGCCAATGCCGCCATCATGGAAATCGCCATTAACGCGATCACCATCAATACACTCACTGCTCCTTCCTGGCGCCGAAACGTCGCAGTGACAGGCTGCCGGATACTGGGATTCATGATCGAGCCCTCGTTTGCCGACGCGTGAGGATCGGCATCGCCATGGCCGAAGGGGCCAGGCATTTTTCTACGCGTTTTCAGCGAACGTTGACGACACTGCTTTCGATTCCACGGATCACCGTGATCCCGCTGCCCTGCGCTTTGGGGCTGCGCTGCACCACGGGCCTGGGCATCGCTGCGGGTGCCACCGCCATCACCGGAGCAGGAGGGGGCGCCACGACCACGGTTTTTTTCTCCAGGTTCAGCGGGTTACGCAAGGCCAGTTGTAACTTGCCTTCAGTCTGCGCAGTCACCAGCGCCTCGGCTTCAGTGGCCGACATTTCCAGCGTCACGGCCCGTACCACCACCGGCTGGGTCTTGTCGGTGCCCGCCGTCTGATCCACCGCCAGCACCCGCAGGTTTTCAAGGATGGTCCGGGACACGGCGTTGTTACTGCCGGCGCTGGTGGTCTTGGTTGCCAGCACGTCGACCCGGTTCCCGGGCAACAGGAACCCACCCACACCGACCACATCATCGACCCGTACCGATATGGCGCGTTTGTCAGGATCGATCAGAGACGCCAGGGTGCTGCCACCCAGGTGCTCACTCAGACGCGCACCCCGGACGATGTCTCCGCGCAGAATGTCGAACGTCGCGATCTTGCCCACCGCCTGTTCGCTGGAATCAAAGGCATCGTCCGGGATCGTATCCATGGGCATGCGCACGGTCGTGACCTGTTGGGCCTCGACCATCTGCCCGAAAGGAATTGGCACGGTGGCTACCACCACGCTTCGCAAGTGGTCATCGGGTTTGGCGTTAAGTCGTGCGCTCAGCCAGGAGTCAGCCATCCATGCGGCCCCCAGGCCCATTACCAGGGAAACGCCAATCAGCGAAAGCGTACGAGAGCTCATGTCGGTATCTCCGATTCAAAGGAAGTCGAGCTGAACGAAGTAGTTGTGCCAGGCCCATTCCAACTCTTGCGGCAACAAAGGGCCTGATCCGCCCAGGTAACGCTGGCGGTCGAGCGCCATGTTCAACAAGTCACGGGGATGGCAAGGCACCAGCGGCATGCCTTCGCCTGCATAAAGCTGCTGCAGCACATAGCGCACCAGCGACGGATCATGGGGAATGCCCAGGCGTTCGCACTCCTGGCGCCAGATGCGTTCGTATTCTTCGGGCTTGAGATAACCGAATTGCACCTTGTAGCCAATGCGGCGCAGAAAGGCCTCGTCAGCCAGTTCCAGGGGGTTGAGGTTGGTGGAAAACACCAGGACCAGATCGAACGGCAACTCGCAATGGCGACCACCGCCCAGGTTGATGAAGTCGCGCTTTTCTTCCATTGGTACGATCCAGCGGTTGAGCAGCTCGGCCGGGGCCATGCGCTGGCGGCCCATGTCATCGATGATGAACAGGCCGTTGCTGGCCTTGAGTTGCAATGCGGCCTGGTACTGGCGGGTAAAGGGGTCGTAGCGAACATCCAGCTGTTCCATGTTCAACTCCCCGCCCGTGATGACGATCGGGCGTTTGCAGCACAACAACCGACGGTCGATGCCTTCATTGAGCATCAGATTGTTCGATTGGCTCTTGTCATCCAGGCGCTGATGCACCTGTGGGTCGTAGATCTCGATCACCGACTCGTTGATGACGATCGCATGGGGCACCCAGATGGCCTCGGCGAACAGCCGGATAAGACGACTGCTGACGTATGTCTTACCAGTGCCCGCCGGGCCGTAAATCATGATCGCCCGCCCGGAATTCAACGCCACGCCCAACTGATCGAGCATGCCTTGCGACAGCACCATGCCGGCTAGGGCACGTTGCATGTCGGTGGCGGTAATACGCCCATGGTGAATGGTCTGGATCTTGATCAGGGATCGATAGCTACTCACCGGAAAAGGTGCCGCACCGATATAACCACTGCGAGCCAGGGCATCGCGGGCGGCACTGCGGCCACGTTCGGTCAAGCTGTAACGCAAGGCCTGTACGCTCGTCTGCCCGAGCTGGCCGAGTACTTCGACCCGACCGTCCTTGCGCAGGAACGCCAGGACTTCTTCCAGTACCGCACCGGTCAGCGCCATGCGCTCCACCAGCCGTGGCAGGTCCAACACCCCGGCGTCGTGCAGATGCTTGCAGACCAGCTCGCCGAGAAAACTGTCGCTCAGGCCAGTGTCTTGAATCGTGCATGGCTGAGGTGCCAGGCGTTGCACCGCTTCCCGTTCACTGGGGTAGGCATCACTATCGTTGATGACGTGCATGACTAGACTCCCCAGCCGTCGGCAACCAGCTGCCAGTAGACGCTGTTCAAGGTGCCGATCAGGATCGCGATCGAATAAGGAAAAGGTTTGCCGGCCACTTCATCCGCAGTAGGCGCCAGGTAAGCCTGGGCCCGCACGATCAACCAGTAACGCTGGAGGGTCTGGAGCAACTGACCGCGGGCCAGCACGATCAGGAAACCGCACACGCCACCGGCAATCAGGCTGAACAGCGCAGCCCACAAGGCGTAATGAACCGGCAGGAAACTGCCCACCATGGCCATCAACTTGACGTCACCGGCCGCCATGCCGCCCACCGCATACATGGGTAAAAACAGCGCGAAACAGATCAGCATCCCCAGCAGGCTGTCACCCGTTCCGCTGATCCCGCCTATATAAGTCTGACCGGCCAAGCCCAAGGCCAGGCCTAACAGGACCAGCGTGTTGGGGATGCGGTGGCGAAGCAAATCGCTCACCACCGCCACGCCTAGCAGTCCCAGCAGCAGTACCGTCGACACCAGCAATTCCATGGACATGGCGCGTCTCCCTGTTGCAGTTATCGTTAGCAGGCCACGTTACCGTTGACGGCCTGGCACAGCGCACGGATCTTGGTGTCCACCGCGCCGCCGAGAAGGACGAAGGCTGCCGCCACCAACACGGTGATCAAACCACCCGCTACGGCGTATTCAACAATGGTCAGGCCGTCTTCATCTTTGGCGAACCGGCTGATCGCAGTTCTTATTGTGTGCAGAGTCATTTTCTTCACCTCAACGTTGAGAAAGGCTGTACCGCCATGAACTTAGTTGTCGGGGACAACGCCAAGTCCATTTGAATTATTCGTTGTACTCACAGCAAAAGAGTCGCAAGCGACGATTCCGTAAACATTGCCGTGTCCCCGCGCAGTTGTTGCTATCAGCAGGCGACGTTGCCGTTGACGGCCTGGCACAGCGCGCGGATTTTGGTATTCACGGCACCGCCCAGAAGAACGAAGGCGGCGGCCACCAACACCGTAATCAACCCACCGGCCACGGCGTATTCCACAATGGTCAGGCCGTCTTCATCTTTGGCGAACTTCAGCACCGAAGCCTTGATTGTTTGAAGAGTCATTTTGCGCACCTCATCAGGGTTGTTTTCAGGGGCAGTACTTTTGCAACTGCCTGATGCAACCCTAGTCAGCGGGTGGGGATAGCCGTTAGGAGGATTTTGCGTATCGCTAGGATTATTTTGCGCGGGGGGCCAGGCATATATTGCAATTGCAACTCGCAATGATTTGCGCTCTGCCGTTTTTGAACTTGCGGCGCTTTAAAAAAAGCTTTTTATAAAAAATTATTCGGCGAAGTGATGGCACATTGGCAATACTGCTAGCTTAAGAGCAGTAGTACCGCTGAGTGGTAGGCACATGACGCCGAATCTGACCAGAAAGCCAAAGCTGTTGTGGTTCGATCTGACTCACGATCGGTCCACCCCGGAACTTGTCAGCCAGTTCGAGGACTCTTGCGACTGTACCCAGGCAAAAGACGCCCTGCTGCCCGGCGGGGAACAGGCAGACATGATCTGCATCCACTTCGATCGCCCGGACACGCCGGGCCTGAGGCGGTTACTGGAGATCAAGCACACCGTTCCCGCCACACCCATTACCATGTTCACCGTGCAGCACTCTGAGGAACTGGCGGTATGGGCCATGCGCTCTAGCGTTTGGGAATACATGGTATTGCCCCTGTCGGCCACGGAGAGGAAGCGCTACCTGACGGCCCTGGTGCAATTATGCGAGCTACGTCGCCACACCAGTGGCCCGCGCAAGACTTCGCTGATCGACCACGCGCCAACCCTGCCGGACAGCATTCGTCTGACCTCCGGACACCAGAAACACCAGGCCCTGAGCCACATCATGCTGTACATCGACCAGCATTTTCGCGACAGCATCGATCAGCGGGACCTGGCCAAGCGATGCGGCATGACCACGTTTCGCTTCAGCCGTGTGTTCAAGGAAGCCAACGGGCTTGGCTTCACCGATTACGTGCTGAACAAACGCATGAGCTTTGCCAAGGAACTGCTCGACAATAGCCAGATGCCTATCACCAGCATCGGCTATGAGGCCGGTTTCAAGGATCCCTCCTACTTCGCCCGCGCCTTCAAGCAATACGCCAACTGCACACCCAGCGAATACCGCTTGGCTCGGCAGAAGCGGACAATGACTCCCGCGCCCGAGTCGCCGGAAGACGAGAGTGCAGACGTACTAGAGAGTCTGGTGGATAGCCTCGAAGGTTGAGATCGCTTTTTCACGGACGAAAAAAAACGCCGCTCAATGAGCGGCGTTTTTTTGAATTTGGAGCGGGAAACGAGACTCGAACTCGCGACCCCGACCTTGGCAAGGTCGTGCTCTACCAACTGAGCTATTCCCGCAAATGGCGTCCCCTAGGGGACTCGAACCCCTGTTACCGCCGTGAAAGGGCGGTGTCCTAGGCCACTAGACGAAGGGGACACGCTGCCCGGAACACATGGTGTGTGTTCCAGTGCCCAGATCCGTACCCGAAGATATCGGTTCTGGTTTCACTCAGCCCTGCCCGAAGGCAACGCTGTTTAAAATTGGAGCGGGAAACGAGACTCGAACTCGCGACCCCGACCTTGGCAAGGTCGTGCTCTACCAACTGAGCTATTCCCGCATTGGCGTCCCCTAGGGGACTCGAACCCCTGTTACCGCCGTGAAAGGGCGGTGTCCTAGGCCACTAGACGAAGGGGACACACGTACAACATTCACTGCTTATCGCGTTTGGCTAAGTGCTTTACGCTGTAAGTGGCGCGCATTCTATGGATGGATTGCTGGGTCGTCAACCCCCAGATATAAATTTATTTAAATCAATGACTTCGCCCGGTTTGAGGCCTGTTCGCACATTTTGCCCGCCTGGCCTCTGGCGCCTATATTCTGTCGTCCGCCAAGACGTTATAGTCGTGTCCGACAAATAGTGGCAATGTGCACCCACATTCGCCGCACGTTCATACACAGCGCAACGCCTGTCTAATCGCATCGCGCGGGCCTATGCGCTTAAAAGCCAAGCCACTACACTCTTGATATGCGAACCCCAATAAAGAGGTCTTACCGGTGACACCACTCATGATCACCCTGCTCGTCGTAGCCGGGATCGCACTGTTGATCGCCATTGGCTACATGAACCATGTGGTGGAAAACAACAAGCTGGAAAAGGCCCGTACCAAGGTTGAACTCAACGACCGTTTACGTCGTTGTGGCGAGCTCACCGAGACCTTCCCCGGACAACTGATGACCCCGGCCCTGAAGCTGTTGATCACGCGTCTTGAGATCAACGTCTGCCAACGCCTGCTGAACCTGGAGAAAACCAATACAGCGGTCAAGGCGCGCCTGGACGAACTGAATGCGCTGGCCGCCCAGGGCGAATCAATCCCGGTGAACAATCCACCGGCACCGATCCAGACTGAAGCCAAGGCCAAGGATGTGCGGTTTCTGCTCGAAGCCCTGCACGGTCAGATCACCCGCGCTGCCCAGGACGGTTTCCTGCCGCCCAACGAAGCCAAGCGCTGGATCCGCGAAGTGCGGCACATCCTGGTGCTGTTGCACATCGAGTTTTTCAACAACCTCGGCCAGCAAGCCTTGCAGCAGGAACAACCGGGACAGGCCCGCCTGGCGTTCGAACGTGGCGTGCAGTACCTGCGCAAGCAACAGGAACCACAGGTCTATGCCGAGCAACTGGCCTACCTGGAAAAACTCCTGGCCCGCGCCAACGCCATGGTTCTGGCCAGCACCCAACCCGTCGAAGGCGAAGTCAACCAGTTGACCGAAGGGCTGAAGGACGCCGAAGTAAACGACGAGTGGAAGAAGAAGAAGGTTTACGACTGATATTAGGGTTGGGCTCTCAAGCCTGACTCATCTGTGGCGAGGGGACTTATCCCCTCGCCCCAAGTGCTCCGTCGTCAGCTCACAACCTGAAATGCCCCACCATTCCCTTGAGCTCAACCCCCAGCTGCGCCAGCTCAATGCTCGACGCGGCATTGCCCTGCATCGCCAGGGAAGATTGATCGGCACTGGCGCGGATGCTGGTGACACTGCGGTTAATCTCTTCAGCTACCGAACTTTGTTGCTCGGCCGCCGCCGCGATCTGCTGGTTCATCTGCTGGATCAGCGACACCGCCGCCGCAATGCTCCCCAAGGCGCTTTCGGTTTGCAGTGCGTCACTGACCGCCATTTTCACCAGCTCGCCACTGCTCTGGATCTGCTGCACGGAGGTCTGGGCGGCTGAGCGCAAGGCGCTCACCAGTCGTTCGATTTCCTCGGTGGACTGTTGCGTGCGCTTGGCCAGGGCCCGCACTTCATCGGCCACCACCGCAAAGCCCCTGCCCTGCTCACCGGCCCTGGCGGCTTCGATGGCCGCATTGAGCGCCAGCAAGTTGGTCTGTTCAGCCACGCTCTTGATCACGCTCAACACTGTGCCAATGTTCTGGATCTCAGCGCTGAGGCTTTCAATACTGCTGCTGGCTGACGTGGCCGAATCGGCTAATTGTTCAATGCGCACCATGCTCTGGCGCACCACCTGCTGACCGCTTTCAACCTTATCGTCGGCGGTCTGGGCCGCCTGGGCCGCTTCCTCGGCATTACGTGCCACGTCGTGCACGGTGGCGGTCATCTGGTTCATGGCCGTGGCGACCTGCTCGGTCTCCTCCTTCTGGCTGCTGACTTCCAGGTTGGTCTGCTCGGTCACAGCCGACAGCGATTGGGCAGAGTTGGCCAACTGTTCGATACCGGCCTGCAAACCGCTGACGATACCGCTCAGGCCCGCCCCCATCTGTTGCATGGCGAGCATCAGTTGACCGATTTCATCCTGGCGCGTCACCTGCACCGTTGCGCTCAAGTCGCCCGAGGCAATCTTCTGTGCAACGCGGATGACACTGCGCAAAGGCCCGACGATCAGCCGCGTGATAACCCAGGCCGCAATCAGTCCCACCAGCAGCGCCAGGGCCGACGAGCCAATGATCAGCAGCGAATTCTTCTTCAATTCCGCCTGCATGGCACCGTCCTCGGCTGTGTAAGCCTGGTCAACCCGCTCCACTACCTGGGAGGCACGCTCATGCAGTTGCTGGTAAACGATTTTCTCCTGGGCCAGCAGACCGGTGTATTCAGCGAGTTTTTCGTTGAAACCGGCGATGTGCCCGGCCACTTCGTTAAGCACGGTCTGGTATCCCGGGTCCTTGACGGTGGTCTTGAGCACCTCGGCCTGCTTCATGGCTTGCTCGGCCTGTTCAATAGTGCCCTGCCCGGCGCCCTCGTCAGAGCCTTTACGGCTTTGGTCCAGGCGGACCCGCGCTTCGTTCATGGCCTGCAACATCAACCGTGACACTTCGCTGACCTGATTGGCCTGCTCAATGAATTCGGCGCCCTCCTTGCCTTCGGACTCTTTCAATGTATAGGCGCCATCATCCGCCAGCCCCGCTTGCAGCACATCCAGGTTGTTGGCAACGCTGGAGACTGACCAACTGGCCATTTCCAGTGCCAGGTCTTTGCTCTGGCTCAACTCGACGAATTCGTCGAACGCCTTGCGGTAAGCCGCCAGGGCCTGCTCCACGTCATTCATCACCGGCACATTGGCCGCCGATTGCGCCTTGAGTTCGTTGGCCTGGGCAATCAACCCGTCCACACCCAGCCGCAAGGCATCGACCGTTTTGGGGTCCGAGCGCAAGGCGTACTCCTGCTCAAGCAGCCGGACCTTGAGCAACCCGCTGTTGAGGGACGACATCTGCTTCAAACCATTGAAGCGATGGCTGATGGTTTGCAGGGACCAGACACCAATGGCCGCCACCACTGCGGTAAGCAGCAGCACCAGGAGAAACCCCAGACCCAGTTTTTTTGCCATACCCAAGTTGGCAAAACGTCTTTGCACGGCCGAAATCATTGCGCCCAGTCCCCTGCCAGTGTGTGTTGATTGCAGATTCGCAACGAGACGCCCTGTAGCACAAGATGCTGGCGTCGGAATAATGGCAAAAAGCTACAGCGCCGTCGCTTTCAGGACACTTGAGGTCGATCCAGAGCCGCGGCCCGGAAGAATGCCAGGGCCCTCGAATCGCTGGCGTGGGCCACGTTGATCCGTAGCCAGTCACTGTTAGCGCCCGAAGGGCTGAACGCTGTACGGGAAGAAAGCACTATGCCGAACCGCTTGGCCAGGCGCTGCAATGCAGCGTAGTCGCATAACGGTGGACGCGCCCAGATGAACAGCCCGCCAGCCGGTTTACCAAAAACCTCCCAATCCGCATCCTCCAGCACCTGCAACACCGCTGCCATATCGCCGCTCAAACGTTGCCGCTGACGCTGGACCAGTTTGCGATAGGCGCCATTGGCCAAGAGATTGGCCAGCACCGACTCACAGAACCGCGAACTGCCCATACTGGTGATGCCCTTGACCTCCCTCAGGCGGGCGATGACAGAAGAACCGGCCACCACGAAGCCGACCCGCAACGAGCTGCTCAGGGTTTTCGAGAAACTGCCCACGTACACCACGTCAGCATCCAGCGCTGCCAGCCGGGTCCGCGTCGAGCCCTGGAAGTCGGCATAGACATCATCTTCGACCACCAGAACGGCGTGTTTTTTCGCCACTTGCAGCAGTTGCTGAGCCACGACCGGGGCCAGGCTACTACCGGTCGGGTTGTGGCAGGCACTGTTGACGAACAGGGCACAGGGCCGGTGCGTCGCCAAGAGGTACTGAAGTGCCTCAACGTCCGGGCCGCGTGGGGTCCTGGGTAGTTCGATCATGTTGATTTTATGAAGTCTGAGCAGGTCAAACAGATTCGAGTAACCGGGGCTCTCCACCACCACGCAACAGCCAGGTTGAAGCAGTGTGCGCACAATCAGGTCCAGGCCGTGGGTCGCGCCCGTGGTGGTCAGAATCAGGTTTTTATCGGCTTCGATATTGAATTGTTTCAGACGCCTGGACAGTTGTTCGCGCAAAGCGGGCAGTCCCATCGGCGTGCTGTAATTGAACAACCCCGCCATATCGGTGCGGGTAACCTGGCGGATCGCATAGCCCAAGTCATCGCTTTCGCGCCAGCTTTCGGGCAGCCCCCCACCACCCAGTTTCAGCTCCCATTGCCAACTGTCGGTCAAATTATCCTGGTCCCCCCGCGCCTCTTCCTGCCAGCCTTGGTCGGTGGGTTCCTGCCCGGACGAAGGGAGCGGCGCGACAAAAAAACTCGAGCCATGGCGAGACGCCAATACGCCTTGCGCCACCAGGCGTTCACACGCTTCACTGACACTGGACTGGCTGAGCAGATTTTCCCGCGCCAGTTGGCGGATGGATGGCAGGCGAGTCCCCGGTTGAACCGCATCCTGTCGAATCCAGCCGGCCAGCGCATCGACAATTTGCTGTACGACAGGCACCAGGGCCTGCCGGTCGATTCTCAACTCCATGAGTAACCAAGCTCCTAAGCAACTGTTTTATCTCTGGAAACAGTTAAGCACAGGCTGCCTCCAGACGATGTACGACAACATCACCAAAACCGCCGATTCTCACCCTTTGAAACACATTGAGGGGCTTATACTGGGACTTTTTGACCTCCAAAGAAAAAGCCCACAACTAGTGCGGGCCTCGTCCTACGAGCTGATCGCAGCTTCCTTCAGAAAGCCGTGACACCGCCATCCACCGCCAGCGAATGACCGGTGGTGAAGGCCGCGCCATCGCTGCACAGGTACAGCACTGCGCTGGCGATTTCCTCGACCTTGCCGATCCGTCCTACCGGATGCATGGCGTTGGCGAACTCAGCTTTTTTTGGATCCGCTTCATAGGCACGGCGGAACATGTCGGTGTCGATCACCGCCGGGCAAACCGCGTTGACGCGGATTTTTTTCTTGGCGTATTCGATGGCCGCCGACTTGGTCAAGCCGATCACCGCGTGCTTGGACGCCGCATAGATACTCATCTTCGGCGCCGCCCCCAGGCCTGCCACCGAGGCGGTATTGACGATGGCACCACCCCCTTGGGCCAGCAGCAACGGCAACTGATATTTCATGCACAGCCAGACGCCCTTCACATTGACGCCCATGATTGCGTCGAATTCATCGAGGGTGCCATCAGCCAACTTGCCCTTTTCGATCTCGATCCCAGCGTTGTTGAAGGCGTAGTCAAGGCGGCCATAGGCATTGATCACTTCGTTCATCAGGTTCTGCACGTCGCTTTCCAGCGTTACGTCGCAGCGCACGAACACCGCTTCACCGCCCGCCTCGCGAATCGACTGCACGGTGCCTTCACCACCCGCTACGTCCAGGTCGGCCGCCACCACTTTCAGGCCTTCTGCCGCGAACGCCTGGGCCGTCGCACGGCCAATGCCCGCAGCTGCACCCGTGACCACGGCGACCTGTCCGGAAAACGTCATGCTCATTATCAATTCCTCGAAGAATGCGGGAGATGACGCCAGTCTAGTCACAGGTCCGAAGGACACGGCAGCACTATCCAATTGCCGTTTGGGTACTTATGGGCGCCAGTGATAACGGGGCCGAGGCCATTATCACTGGGTTCGATCGAACTGCATTCGCTGCATCAGCAAACCTTGCGGCAAACGCTTCGAAGGTCTATCAACAAGGCTTCATTCATCTTGAGTGCCAGCCATGACTGCCCAGACCAATCGCCAGTTCCTGCTCGCCAAACGCCCGGTGGGCGCGGCGACCCGTGAGACTTTCACCTATCAGCAAGTACCGGTCGGCGAACCGGCAGCCGGTCAGATTCTGGTGAAGAACGAATATCTGTCCCTGGATCCGGCCATGCGCGGCTGGATGAACGAAGGCAAGTCTTACATCCCGCCGGTAGGCATTGGTGAAGTGATGCGCGCCTTGGGCGTAGGCCAGGTGGTTGCTTCGAACAACCCGGGCTTCGCGGTCGGGGACTACGTTAACGGTGCACTGGGTGTGCAAGATTATTTCCTCGGCGAGCCGCGAGGTTTCTACAAGGTTGATCCGAAACTTGCGCCATTGCCGCGTTATTTGTCAGCGTTGGGCATGACCGGCATGACTGCCTATTTCGCCCTGCTGGACGTTGGTGCGCCCAAGGCCGGCGAGACGGTAGTGCTCTCGGGTGCCGCCGGTGCGGTGGGTAGCATCGCCGGGCAAATCGCCAAGATCAAAGGTTGCCGAGTGGTGGGCATCGCCGGCGGGGCCGACAAATGCAAATTCCTGATCGATGAGCTGGGCTTCGACGGTGCCATCGACTACAAGAACGAAGACGTCCATGCCGGCCTCAAGCGCGAATGCCCCAAAGGCGTGGATGTGTATTTCGATAACGTCGGCGGCGACATCCTCGATACGGTGCTCAGCCGCTTGAACCTCAAGGCCCGCGTAGTGATCTGCGGTGCCATCAGCCAGTACAACAACAAAGAAGCGGTCAAAGGCCCGGCCAACTACCTGTCGCTGCTGGTCAACCGGGCGCGCATGGAAGGTTTCGTGGTCATGGACTACGCCTCGCAATTCGCCGCCGCCGGGCAGGAAATGGCCGGCTGGATGGCCAAGGGGCAGCTCAAGAGCAAGGAAGACATCGTGGAAGGGCTGGAGACATTCCCCGAGACTCTGACCAAATTGTTCAGCGGGGAAAATTTCGGGAAGCTTGTATTGAAGGTCTAACTCAAAACAACCAGTGGGAGCGGGCTTGCTCGCGAAGGCGGTGGGTCAGACAGCACAACTGGCGCCTGACACTCCGCTTTCGCGAGCAAGCCCGCTCCCACAAGGGGAAACCTCGGCGTTTGATCAGGCCAGTTCGGCCACCACCGCCGCCAGCGCCTTGGCCGGATCCGCCGCCTGGCTGATCGGTCGGCCGATCACCAGGTAGTCGGAACCGGCGTCCAGTGCCTGACGCGGGGTCAGGATGCGGCGTTGATCGTCTTGGGCGCTGCCCGCCGGACGAATCCCGGGGGTCACCAGTTGCAAGGTCGGGTGTGCCGTTTTCAGCGCACCGGCTTCCAGCGCCGAACATACCAGACCGTCCATGCCGGCCTTCTGCGCCAGCGCCGCCAGGCGCAGCACCTGTTCCTGAGGCTCGATATCCAGACCGATGCCGGCCAAGTCCTCGCGCTCCATGCTGGTCAGCACGGTCACGCCGATCAGCAACGGTTTTGGACCGCTGCGCTGATCCAGCACCTCACGACAGGCCGCCATCATGCGCAGGCCGCCGGAACAATGCACGTTGACCATCCACACCCCCATCTCGGCGGCAGCCTTGACGGCCATGGCGGTGGTATTGGGAATATCGTGGAATTTCAAATCCAGGAATACTTCAAAACCCTTGTCACGCAGGGTCCCGACGATTTCCGAAGCGCAACTGGTGAACAGCTCCTTGCCGACTTTAACCCGGCACAGCTTGGGGTCCAACTGGTCGGCCAGCTTCAGGGCGGCGTCACGGGTAGGGAAATCCAAGGCAACGATGATGGGCGTCTGGCAGGCGGACATGAGCGGGCTCTCAGGCAAGTCGAAATCGGCGCGCATTGTAGCGGAACCAGCGCCCGTGCGGGACCCGATGATCGGTAAATCCTCATCGCGCCCGGACAGCATGGACGATGCCGGCCTTTGTGTCGAAGTCGATACACTCATGACACGCGCACAACACGCCGGCACGCTACCGTCTGGCGCCGCACCCCCGTCCTTTCAGCGCTTCACGCCTCACGGCACGAAGCCTATGCTGAAGCCTCAACCTCGCCGCCTTCTTTGCGGTTGGCAGCCTACCTGGCAGATGATGCATCCATGCAGAACACCCCTGTTGCAAATTCTGACGATCAAAAAACGCCCGACGATGACAAGCGCTGGAGCACCCGGGCGTTGATCGTCGATGACGATGTGCCGATCCGCGAGCTGCTGATCGATTATCTGGCCCGTTTCAGCATACGCGCCAGCGGCGTGACCGATGGCGCGGCCATGCGCCTGGCGATGCAGGCCGAGCATTTCGACGTGGTCGTGCTCGACCTGATGCTGCCGGGCGAAGACGGCTTGCAACTGTGTCGCTGGTTACGCGCCGAATCGGACATTCCGATCCTGATGCTCACCGCCCGGTGCGAGCCCACCGACCGCATCATCGGCCTGGAGCTGGGCGCCGACGATTACATGGCCAAACCTTTCGAACCCAGGGAACTGGTGGCGCGGATCCAGACTATCCTGCGTCGGGTACGCGACGACCGTACCGAACAACGGGCCAATATTCGCTTCGATAACTGGCGGCTCAACAGTGTGCTGCGCCAGCTGATCTCCGCTGACGGACTCGTGGTGCCGTTGTCCAACGCCGAGTTCCGGCTGTTGTGGGTGTTCATCGAACGACCGCGCCGGGTACTGAGCCGCGAACAGTTGCTGGACGCCGCCCGTGGGCGCTCCATCGAGGCGTTCGACCGCAGCATCGATCTGCTGGTCTCACGCCTGCGCCAAAAGCTGGGTGACGACCCCAAGGCGCCGCAACTGATCAAGACCGTACGCGGTGAAGGCTACCTGTTTGATGCCAGGGACATCGGCTGATGCGCTTGCGCCTCGACACCTTGTTCGGCCGCCTGTTTGGCGTGCTGTTGTTGGCGATCATCCTGGCGCACCTGTTGGCCTTTGCCTGGTTTTTTTATTACGGCCCACCACCGCCCCCCGGGCCACCGCCAGAATTTTCCCGGCAAGGCGAAGGTCCAGCGCGCTTTAACCCGCCCCCTCAACACACTCAACGTCCCTGGTTCGGAGGCCCGGTGGTACCGCTGACCTTTCAGTTCGTGTGTCTGATCATCGCCGCCTGGTACGGTGCAAAACTGCTGACCCGGCCTATCCAGCGCCTGAGCGATGCCGCCGAACGCCTGAGCGAAAACCTCGACAGCCCACCGCTGGACGAAACCGGCCCCCGGGAAGCCCGCCAGGCTGCCCATACGTTCAACCTCATGCAACAGCGAATTCGCGAGCAGGTGCAGCAGCGTTCGCGCATGCTCGGTGCGGTGTCCCACGACCTGCGCACTCCGCTTTCACGGCTCAAGCTGCGCCTGGAACAGATCGGTGACATCAAGCTGCAGGGCCAGATGCGTCAGGACCTGGACGATATGATTGGCATGCTCGATGCCACCCTGACCTATTTGCACGAACAGCGCACCAGTGAAGCGCTGCAATGGATGGACGTGCAGGCCCTGGTGGAATCATTGAGCGAAAACGCCCAGGACCAGGGCGCCGATGTGCAGGTCAGCGGCGCCTGCGCCCCACTGCAGGTGCAACCCATGGCACTGCGCTCGTGCCTTAACAACCTCATCGACAACGCGCTGCGCTATGCCGGCCATGCCTTGGTAACCCTGCAAGACCAGCAACATCAGGTACTGATCCGGGTCATCGACCACGGCCCCGGTATCGCGGCAGATAAACGCGAAGCGGTGTTCGAACCCTTCTATCGCCTGGAAGGCTCACGCAACCGCAACTCCGGCGGTGTCGGCCTGGGCATGACCATCGCCCGTGAAGCCACCGAACGCCTGGGCGGGCAGTTGAGCCTGGAAGAGACGCCGGGGGGTGGGTTGACGGCAGTGATCCGCTTACCGCGCACCTGACCTCCTGCGAAACACCTTCCCCGGTGGGAGCGAGCCTGCTCGCGATTATGCCGGCACATCCAGCACAAATGTTACAGCCAGACCGCTATCGCGAGCAGGCTCGCTCCCACAAGGTCCGGGACAGGTCCGAATGCTTATGTATGTACACCGGTACAAACCCCACACACCCACGACAACTGCGCCATCGAGGCTGCATAAGCCGGTACACCCACCGGTTACCCCAGTCCAAGGAGAGCGCACATGATCGGTAGCGTCAGCAGTTACCCGAGCTATACCAGCACCAGCAGTGCCCGCAATCAGCAGTTTCAAAAGGAGCTGCTCAGCAAGCTCGACGCCGATGGTGATGGTGATGGTGATGGTGATGGTGATGGCAGTATCGTCGCCAGTGAACTGACCAGCGCCTTGCAAATTAGCAGCAACAGCGACAGCTCCACCGACCAGACCAATGTCAGTGAAGCGCTGAGCAAGATGATCGCCAACCTCAGCCGGCAATACTCGCTGGATGACGTTGCCACCGTGGGGAAATACCTGAACGTAGCGACTTGATTCATCAAGGCTGCACTTGTATGCACTTGTAGGAGCTGCCGAAGGTTGCAATCTTTTGATCTTTCGCTTGAGATTCAAGTGTCAGGGAAAAGATCGCAGCCTCGTTGCACTCGACAGCTCCTACACAGCTCCTACACCGCTCCTGCGCCCTAGCGGGAGCAAGCTCCCTCGCCACAGATGCTCGGCAATCGAACTATCGCGCCTGGCTTTTGCTCCAGTCCGTCAACAGGCTGTAGGCCACCGCCAGCAGGGTCGGGCCAATGAACAGTCCGATGAAACCGAAGGCGATCAACCCACCGAACACCCCCAGTAACACGATCACCAGCGGCAAGTTTCCGCCACGGCTGATCAGGTAGGGTTTGAGCACGTTGTCTACGCCGCTGATGATGAACGTGCCCCAGATGCCCAGGAACACCGCCATCCCGTATTCGCCCTTCCACGCCAGCCACGCCGTGGCGGGAATCCAGACCAGGGGCGGCCCCATGGGAATCAGGCTGAGCAGGAAGGTGACGATGCCCAGCACCAATGCCCCCGGTACGCCAGCGATCAGGAAACCAATCAGCGCCAGCACCGCCTGGGCTGCCGCGGTACCGATCACACCGTTGACCACACGCTGCACAGTACCGGCCACCAGTTCGATGTAGTAACCGGCACGGTCACCGATCAGACGCTCCAGCAACCCGTGCACGAACACCGCCAGGCGCGGGCCGTCACGGTAGAAGAAGAACACGAACACGATGCTCAGGGTCAGTTCGAGGATGCCGCCGCCGATCTGCGCACTGCGGGCCAGCAGCCAGTTGCCGACCTGTCCCAGGTACGGCCTGACGGACACCATCATCGCCGCACCCTGCTGATCGATGCTGTTCCAGATACCCACCAACCGGCCACCCACCAGCGGTACGCCCGCCAGCCATACCGGGGGATCGGGCAGACCATCGACCTGCACATTCTTGACGAATGCCGTGGCATCGCGCACATGATCGGCCAGGTTGAAGCCCAGCCACACCAGTGGCACCGCCACCAGCACCATCCAGCCCACCGTCAGCAAAGCCGCAGCCAGGGACTCGCGACCGTTGACCCAGCGGGTCAGCAGGCGCATCAGCGGCCAACTGGCAAACGCCAGGACCGCGCCCCAGAACAGCGCCGACCAGAACGGAGCCATCACCCAGAAACTTGCACCGAACAACACCAGGAGCAGGATCTGCACCAACAGCCGATCGTTATTGAGCATGTCAGGTCTCGAAATATGAACAAGGCCGGGGTGACGGCGTGAAGCACGTCACCCGAAACAGCTTATCGCAGCAGCTCAAGATGCAGGCCCGCCGCATCGCCCCTGGCAGCCTCCATTCGCGCCGCCCGGACACCCTGGTCAATCAACGCTTGCCGCCAGGCCTCGGCCTGGGGACCGGCGACAGTGACCCGAAGGCCCGTATCCAGGTTCAGCGCCCGGGATAGCAGACGCAACCAGGTTTCGTCTGGTTCGCCGACCAGGCGCGGCAAGTCCAGCACGCCGGTATCCTTGAGTTGGCGCAACAGCGTGGCCGATGTGGGCAGCAGGTTCCCCAGCGAGGCGTTTGCCTCGAACTGTTCGACGTGCAGGTAAGCCTTGCGATTGCCGCGAGTAATGCCATACAGCGCAATCAGCGTGTTGTCCGCGGGTGGCGCCAGGCGCAACAGCAGGTAAGCCTGACCGTTATCGGCGCCGTAGAGCTTGGCATTGCCAAACACTTCGTTGGCCCACAGGCTGCTTTCGCCGCAATCACGGGCCTGGCACCAGAACAACAGTTGCGCGTCCTGTTTCTGCAAGGCTTCACGGGCGGCGGTAAAGGCCTGGGTGGCGGAGTGTTCCGGCGGCAGTTCGTAGGTCACCGACGTGGTGTTGCCACGGGCATCGACCTGGCCGTCGAAACGCAACTGGCCGCTGATCTTGCGGATCGAACCCAGGGGATAAATCCGCTCCAGGTCAGTGGTTTGCCGGTAATCGACAATTTGCGCGTCGGGCATGCGGGGCACCCCCTCCAGGTCCCGACTGCCAGGAACATCGGCGGCAAACGATGCCGGGCTGAAGCAGGCCAGCGTAAGCAAGGCGAATGAATGAATGGATAATTTCATCGGATCGGCATGGCCTGGGTCTCTGGGGTGGGGCCGGTGTCATCAATGCGCTGCGAGGCCGCTAAACAGAGATCTGTCATGGTTGTCTCCCTTTTTCAACCCGCCCAGCCTCGACAGTTGCCGGGCGCAAGTCAAGAAACGGTGAAGAACCGATTGAAACAGTCTGCTACAAGCGCGGCGCCGTCCTCGTCGTTCAGGTGCAAATGATGACCGCCGGGCAACCGTTCATGACTGAAGGGTAGACGCTCCAGCAACTCGGGGTGTCGGGCGAGCATGCCGTCGGCAGCCACCACCAGATGCGCCGGACAAGCGACCCGCGCCACGAAGGCCATGGCCTGTTCGTCGGTCAGGCGTAGCGGCGATGGCAAGGTCAGGCGATTGTCGGTGCGCCAGGTGTAGCCTCCCGGCACCGGCATCAGGCCGCGCTGGGCCAGCAACTCGGCGGCTTCGCGGCTGACCGCAACCAACCCTTTCATGCGCGCCTCAATGGCCCGGTCGAGGGTTTTGTAGACCGGTTTTCGTTTTTGTTGCAAATCCAGCTGCGCCTGCAAAGCCATGCCCATGCGTTCGGCGGCATTGTCACCTTTGTCCGTGGGAGGGATCACCCCGTCGATCAGCCCCAGGTGCGTGACCCGTTCGGGCAAGGCTGCGGCGAGCACCAGCGAAACGATGGCGCCCATGGAATGCCCCAGCAGAGCGAAACGCGCCAGGCCCAGTTGTTCGGCGACTTGCAGCACATCATGGGCATAGTCCCACAGGGCATAGCCGGCACCGGGCGGGCGATGCCCGGAGTGACCGTGACCGGCCATGTCCAAGGCAATGACCCGCAAGCCCTCAAGCCGGGGGGCCAGCCGGGCGAAGCTGTTGGCGTTGTCCAGCCAACCGTGCAAGGCGATCACCGGCCGGCCATCCTCCGGCCCGAACAGGTGGGCCGCCAGTTCAATGTGGGGCAGGCTCAGACGGACTTCTTCGACCACACTCATAAGCTGCGCCCTTCCCAGCGCTGAAAGAGGTCCTTGAGCAGTTTGGCCGTGTCCTGCGGACGTTCCAGGGGAAACATGTGGCCGCCGGGCATGCTCAGGGATTCGCCATGGGGCATTCGCCCCACCGAACGGGTGTGATGACGCATCACCACGCGACTCTGCCGGCCGCGCACCACCGCCAGCGGCACTTTGAGCATGCGGGCCCGCCCAGGACTGGTGTGTGGCACGCCGCGGTAAATGCTGATCTCCGTGGCCGGATCGAAGCGCAGCCGCAAGCGGTCGCCGACTTGCTGCAAGCCATGTTGCAGGTAGGCGTCGAAGCATTCCGGGTCAAACCCACGGAACAGTGTCTTGGCGGAAAAATACTGCCGGGCCGACTCCAGGTCAGTGAACTCTTCACGCCGACCCAACGTCCGTCCCGCCGGAGTCAGGCGATCGATGAACCCCAGGCGCTTGGCAGCCAGGATCACCCATTGATCGGCGCGGGTCAGCACCGGCGAATCGAGCATCACCACGCCACGATATAGCTGCGGGCAGCGCAATGCGGCATGCAGATGCAGAACGCCACCCAGGGAATGGCCGACGCCCCACACCGGTTCAGGTTGTTGCTCCAGGTGATGGATAAGTTCGTCCACCAGGTTGTGCCAATTATCGTCCGCCGGAAAACGCGGGTCATGGCCGTGCAACTCCAGATGCGCGACCTCGTACTGCGGCGCCAGCGCGGCGAACAGCTTGCCGTAAGTGGCCGAGGGAAAACCATTGGCGTGGGCGAAAAACACCTGTTGCGACATGACAGTGGATCCATGGGGAAACTGGAACCGATTGTCCGCACAACCCGGTGGCGCGGCAATGACCGTAACTGACAGCAATGGTGACAGGCACGGCTGGGTTATGAACCCGGCCCCATGCAAGAAGACGCTGCCCCCTGTAGGAGCTGTCGAGTGCAGCGAGGCTGCGATCTTTTCCCAGGCAACTGAGGCGAGAGTGAACGCTCATGGATCAGGATCAAAAGATCGCAGCCTGCGGCAGCTCCTACAGGGAAGGCGCCGCATGGTCCAACCAGGCTTCAGCGCGTCGGCGGCTGCTCGCCCAGCGGCACCACGGCCATGGTCAGGCGCGACACGCAGTTGACCTTGCCCTCGTCGTTGGTCAGGCGGATGTCCCAGACCTGGGTGGTACGGCCCAGATGGATCATCCGGGCCGTGGCCGTCACCCGACCGCTGCGCACACCGCGCAAGTGGTTGGCGTTGATCTCCAGGCCCACGCAATAGAACTTGCTGGTGTCCACGCACAGATAGGCGGCCATGGACCCGACCGTTTCAGCCAGCACCACCGACGCACCGCCATGCAACAGGCCGAATGGCTGATGGGTGCGGTGATCGACCACCATGCTGGCGGTCAGGGATTCGTCGTCGAAAGATTCGAAACGAATGTCCAGCACTTCGCTGATGGTGTTTTTACTTTTGAGGTTCAGTTGCTCGATGTTGGGGGTGGTGCGCCACAGACTCATCGTTGCCCTTCCTTTGTGATTTTCACGGTGCTCAATCTTATGGGTGCTTGATGCTCTTGAGCGCCATAGCCCCAGCCAAGGGCAGATCGCCCGCAAGCTCCGCCAGCCCGGCCGTTTGCACCTGCTCCGGTTGCTGCAAGTGCCCATGTTGGAGAAAACCCAGCAAGCTGCCCACCAGCGGGTTATGACTGACCAGCAGTACATCATCCTGATCCTTGAGGTGTTCCAGGACGGTTTGCGGACGGGTCTCCGGCGTGAGCCAGTCCACGGTGATCAGCGCCGGTTCAAAACCCAGTGCTTCACGCACCAGTTGGGCGGTCTGCTGGGCGCGTACATAAGGGCTGGCGTAGATGGCCCGCAACGGCTCGCCCATCAACCGGCCAGCGCTGCGCAGCACCTCTTCACGACCATGGAGGGTCAGGGTTCGCTCGGGATCGGGACGGGCACCATGGGGCTCGGCCTCACCATGACGCAATACCCAAAGCTTCATAGTTTCGGCTCCTCGTCCCGAACGGGATGCGGGGCCGGAGCCACGGCGTGAGGTGCTTCACCTTCCGGCGTGCGCGGGGTTGGCCAGTCCGCGAATGGCCAGGGCTTCTGGTCGCTGTGGAAGGTGCCGAAACGGCCAATCTGCGCCAGGAACTGGCTCAGGCTGTCACCAAAGTTCATCAGGCTGGCACTGGGCGCGCCATAGATCAGCCGGTAGATCAGTTGCACCAGCACCACCGCGCCCAGGATGAACTGCGCCACCTGCCAGACCAGCAGGTAAATCACCATCCACAACACACGCAGCAGGATGGACTCGTATCGGGCCTGCCCTTTTGGATCGTTCATGGTTCGCTCCTGCTTCTGATCAATTGAGGCTCAGTTGAAGCCACTGGTGGAAATAAAATCGACGTCGGTCTTGGGTTCGCCACGCATCAACAGTTCGATCACCTGTTCCAGCGTGCGCCCTTCGAACAGAATCGCATGCAACCCCGCGACCAGTGGCATGTAGACCCCAGACTCCTGAGACTTGGCCTTGAGTACCTTGAGCGTATTCACCCCTTCGGCCACTTCGCCCAGGCGCGACACGGCCTCTTCCAGGCTCAAACCCTGACCGAGGGCGAAGCCGACCTGGTAGTTGCGGCTCTTGGGGGAGGAACAGGTGACGATCAAGTCGCCGACCCCGGCCAGCCCCAGGAAGGTCATGGGATTGGCGCCCTGGTTGACGGCAAAACGGGTCATTTCCGCCAGCGCCCGAGTAATCAGCATGCTCTTGGTGTTCTCCCCCATACCCAGCGCCACCGCCATGCCGGCGATGATTGCATAGACGTTCTTCAGCGCCCCGCCCAGTTCCACACCGAAACGGTCGGCACTGGCGTAGACCCGAAAGGTGCGGCCATGCAGCGCGGCCTGGACCTGCTGACACAGCTCTTCGTCTTCACTGGCGACCACGGTGGCCGTCAGGGCATGCTCGGCGATCTCGCGCGCCAGGTTCGGCCCGGAAATCACGCCGATTCGAGCCTTCGGTGCAATTTCTTCGAGAATCTCGCTCATCAGCTTGAAGGTCTGGGCTTCGATCCCCTTGGTCAGGCTCACCAGCAATTTGCCGCTCAAGCGTTCGGCATGGGGCGCCAGGACCGAACGCAGGGCGCTGGACGGCAAGGCGACAAAAAACAGGTCGCAGTCCTGCAAAGTCGCCTGCAAGTCAGTCACCGGCTCAACTTCAGGGCGGATCTTGATGCCCTTGAGGTAACGCGGGTTCTCGCGATTGATCCGGATGGCCTCGGCCTGCTCCGGGTCACGCATCCATTGGCGTACCGGATGGCCGTTCTCGGCCAGCAGATTGGCCACGGCGGTACCGAAACTCCCGCCCCCCAGGACCGCAATCGGGCGCTGTTCAGTCATATGCAATCCGTTCATCCATACCAAGTGGCAATGTCGGGCATTATACGGAGCAGCCGGATCGCGACCAGCCCCGGCTACAATTACCGGCAGTTGTAGGAAGCTGACCATCAATTCCTAGGAAAATGCTGTCAACGTGAATGGAAAAGTCACTCACCTCGGTTAACATGCCCGCCATCCTCTCCGTAATCAAAGGCTGTGTCGTGTCCGTTGGCCCTTCCCGTTCAGGCTCGTCGCTATTATTGGCGCTGTTCATCAGCCAGCCAGTGCTGGCCGACGACTTGTTTGTCGACAGCCAACCCCTGCCCCAAGTGTTGACGGCCACGCGCCTGAAGCAATCGCCGGCGGCGGTGCCCGGCAGCATGACCGTGCTGGACAGCGAATTAATCAAGGCCAGCGGCGCCCGGGATATCAGCGAACTGCTGCGTCTGGTGCCGGGCATGATGGTCGGCAATATCAGCGGCAACCAGGCCGCCGTGAACTACCACGGCACCAACGCCACCGAAGCCCGGCGCATGCAGGTGCTGATCGACGGCCGCTCGGTGTATCGCGCCGGCCTGGCCACGGTGGACTGGAGCGATATTCCGGTGGCCATGGAGGACATCGAGCGGATCGAAGTCTTCCGCGGCCCCAACACCGTCAGCTACGGCGCCAATGCGCTGATGGCGGTGGTCAATATCATCACCCGCGCTCCGGCCGACAGCCATGGCACCCGCCTGAAAATCACCCGTGGCGAGCGTGGCATCAGCGACTGGTACGCCAGCCAGGGCAGCGGTTGGGAGGGCGGTGACCTGCGGCTCTCACTGTCCGGCCAGGAGGACGACGGCTTTGACAGTAACCGTAACGGCGCCGATTACCGCGACAGTCGACGCTTGAACCGTTTCAACCTGTCCGTCAGCCAGACCCTGAACGAACAGCAGAGCATCGACTGGCAACTGAACGCCAAGGACGGGACCAATCAGCGGCCTTATACCTACCATCCAGTGTTCGCCGGGATTACAGCCGCCGGGGATAATTCCGATGTTGTCGCCAAGGACTACGCCGGTTCGCTGCGCTGGAACCTGGACCTGAACCCCAACCACAGCCTTTATGTACAAGGCTCGATCCAGCACTGGGATCGTCAGCAGACCTGGCGTGCGTGCGATGCCGAGGTATCCTTCAGCCCGCAGTTGACCGATCTGTGGTTGCTCAATCCTAACTACGCCGAGAAGCTGGCGCGTAATATTCCCAGCTTCACCGGCACCGGTGCGCCACCCGGCACCCCACAGGAACAGGCGCTGGCCAATCAGGTGCTCGATCAATGGCGCAACGGCGCCTCGCAAACCCTGTGCGGCGATATCGATCAGAGCGCCCGTGAGTCGCGCTACGACCTGGAAATCCAGGACACCCTGAGCCTGTCCGACAGCTTGCGACTGGTTACCGGAGCAAACTATCGCTACGACCGGGCCGACTCAGAGACGTACTTCAACGGCACGCTGGACGACACCACCTGGCGCTTGTTCGGTCAACTGGAGTGGCGGGCCAGCGAGCATTGGCTGGTACAGGGCGGCGCGATGTTCGAAGACACTCACCTGACCGGCAGCTCGCTGACGCCGCGGGTGGCAGTCAACTACCTGATCACCCCGCGTCATGGCCTGCGGGCGGTGTACTCCGAGGCGGTGCGCTCGCCGGACATGTTCGAGAACAATGTCAATTGGAGTTATCAGGTCACCAACCTCAAGCCCACCGCCTTCGGCCAGAGCAGCGCCCGTTACTTTGTCCAGACCCGAGGCCCAGGGAACCTGGACCAGGAGCACATGCGCTCCCGGGAACTGGGCTACAACGGTTATTTCATGAACCTGGGGCTGGCGGTCGATGTGAAGCTGTTCCATGACGAAATCACCGGCATGATCAGCGAACCCCTGCGCAACAATCAGTACATTGCCAGCAACGCCAATGAATCACAGTTTTCCGGGGCCGAAACCCAGTTCGACTGGCGCGTCAGCAGCGCCGACCGCCTGCGCCTGACCTATGCCTACGTCGATGCCCTGGCCAGTAACGCCCTCGACGAACAGCCGACCGCTCGCAACAGTGGTTCGGCCGGCTGGCTGCGGGACTGGGGCCAAGGCTGGAACAGTGCGGTGTTCTATTATGGCGCCGACGCTCTCAACGGCTATCGCTTTGAACGAATCGACACCCGCCTCGCCAAACGCATTCCTTTGGGCAAGGCCAATCTGGAACTGGCGGGCGTCCTGCAACAGCGCCTCGACAACCAGCCCACCACGTTTGTCGACAACCACTACGACTCCCGTCACGTCCTGTACTTCACCGCGGAGTTGTCGTTCTAGATGTCCCGGGGTCGATCGCGCAAGACGCCCTTTCGTGGCCGCCTGCCGCTGGCGCTGTGCCTGGTGTTTGCAGGTTGGCTGGCAACGATCGAGGCCCGGGCTGCCGAGATTGTACTGACCGGCGTGCATAACAGTCCTGGTGTGCAGTCTTTCACCCAGGCCCTGAAGGCCTTGCGCCCCGAGGACGAAGTCAGGTTTACGCCACTGGCCAGCCTGCCGGCGCCCGGCAAACTGCCACGCAATGTCCGCCTGATCTTGCTTGACCAGCCCAGCCTCGACTGGCGCCTGCAGGAAACCCACGGACCGGCCACCCTGGTATTGCGGATCAGCCGCCAACAAGCCCGGGACCGCCTGGGCGAGACAACGCCCGATCACCTGAGCCTGTTGTGGAGCGATCCGCCGCTGGCGCGGCAATTGCGCCTGATTCGCGCGATCCTTCCGCAAATGCGTAGGGTTGGCGTGCTGTTCGACGGGCACAGCGAATTCCTCCTCAAGGAAATCCGCCAGGCTGCGACGCCGCTGGGCCTGGAGATCGTGAGTGAACGCTGGGACGACACCAGTGACAGCCGCCCCCTGCAAAAATTACTGGGCCGCAGTGATGTGCTGCTGGGGCTCGACGACCCCGATCTGTACAACCCCAAGACGGTAAAGAATCTGTTGCTCAGCAGCTATGCCCGGCAACGTGCGCTGATCGGGCCCAACGCCGCTTTCGTCAAGGCTGGCAGCTTGGCCAGTACCTACAGCGACCAGGAAGACTGGCTGGCAATTCTCGACGACTTGCTTGACCGCCCCGCCACCACCTGGCCCCGCAGCCTGTATCCGTCCCGCTTCAAAGTCCTGAGCAACCAGCAGGTCGCCCGTTCACTGGGAATCGAACCGATTGACGCCGAATCCGTCGCTGCACAGTTGGCCGAAGGAGAACAACGCCCATGACCTTGCGTCGCCGCTGGGACATCAATACCCGCACCCAGCTTATCGCCCTCGGCCCGGCGTTGCTGCTGACGGTGCTGTTGATCAGCTTCTTTACCTTCGTACGAATCCAGGACCTGCGCCAGGAACTCAACCACACCGGGCAGTTGATCGCCAACCAACTGGCCCCCGCCACGGAATATGGAGTGATCTCGGGCAATAACGAGGTGCTGGAAAGCCTGCTCACCGCCACGCTGGCCACGCCTCATGTGCGTTTTCTCGAGGTGCAAGACAGCACGGATCGGGTTGTGGTGTATGTCGAGCAACCCGCGCAAAGCCGCAATCATTCCCAACAGATCGAGGTTTTCCAGGCGCCGGTTCGCCTGCAGCGCATTGCCTTGAACAATGATTTTCTGCAAGGCAACAGCACGACCATCGAGGCGCCCGGTGAGGATTACCTGGGCCGGGTGATCGTCGGCATGTCCAGTGACGCTTTCAGCCAGCGACAGCAGGAAATCCTGCTCAAAGCCGCGATCCTGGCGCTGTTCGCCCTGCTGTTCACCTTCCTGGTGGCACGTCGCCTGGCGTCCAACCTGTCCCGACCAATACGCGACATCGGCAACGCAGTCATGGCAATCCAGCAAGGCGACTACAGCACGCCGCTGCCCATCGTCGACGATGCCGAACTGGGGGCCTTGTCGCGGCATATCAACAATCTGGCCGACGGTCTCGAGCAAGCCAGCCGTGAACAGCACCAGGCCATGGCGCAATTGATCAAAACCCGGGAAGAAGCGGAAAAGGCCAACAGCGCCAAGTCCGAATTCCTGGCGATGATGAGCCATGAACTGCGCACCCCCATGAACGGTGTACTGGGCATGCTGCAACTGCTGGAAACCACCGAGATGACGGAGGAGCAGTTCGAATACACAGCGCTGGCCAGCGAATCCACCGAGCACCTGTTGAAGGTCATCAACGACATCCTCGACTTCTCGCGCATCGAACGCTCGGCCCTGGAACTGGAGCACATCCCGTTCAGTCTGGCGGAGCTGGTTGCCAGTTGCGCCCAGGCGTTCCAGCACAGCGCCGCGCAACGCAAGCTGGGCCTGGACCTGCTGATCCCTGACGACATGCGGGCTTTACAGGTGCAAGGCGATCCAACGCGGATCCGGCAGATCCTGGTCAACCTGATCGGCAATGCCCTGAAATTTACCGAACAGGGCCGCGTCACCGTGCAATGCCAATGGCAGGCGCTGGATCACGAACTCCTGTGGTTTACCTGCACGGTGCGCGACAGTGGCATCGGGATTGCGACCGAAAGCCTGGAACGCATGTTCGATGCCTTCCAGCAAGCCGACAGTTCGATTTCCCGGCGCTACGGTGGCACCGGCCTGGGGCTGCCGATTGCCCGTACCCTGGCTGAGCGCATGGGGGGGACATTGCGCGCCCAGAGCGAAGAAGGCCGGGGCTCGGTGTTTACCCTGGAGATCCCTCTGGCCCTGTCGCAAAAGACACCGATGGCCCTGGCGCCAAGGCTCCCCGACGGCAACGGCAGCGGTCATGGCGAGGGCCGTAATGTGCTGCTGGTGGAAGACAATCCGGTGAACCAGACCGTGATCGAAGCCATGTTGCGCAGTCTGGGGTTCACCGTCAGCATTGCCGCCGACGGCGCCCAGGCCATCCGTAGCGCCGAAAGCCTGATGTTCGAGGCCATCCTGATGGATTGCCGGCTGCCCATCATCGATGGCTACGAAGCCACGCGACAGATCCGCCAGTTACCCGGCTGCGGCGAGGTGCCAATCATCGCCCTGACCGCCAATGCGCTGCAGGGCGACCGCGAAGCCTGCCTCGCGGCGGGCATGAACGATTACCTGGCCAAACCGTTCAAAAGAGTTGACCTGCAGCAGATTCTGCAGCGCTGGGTGCGTTAGTGCAGGCGTTTAGACCATCTGCGACTGGCGTGAAAGGCGAAAGTGCGGCAGTCTTAACCACCCGAACAAGTCCCGATTGGGGCTTGAATAAAAATTTCAGTGCACAGGTGTACATTCATTTCCCGTGTGCTGTGACTTTCACTACAACGCAATAGTCTATGAGTAGGCTGTCGATTCGAGGCATGAACGCTTCGATCGGCCGGGAAGATTTGCCCCACCCTGCCGCATGGGACTATTGAGGAGCTCGCATGACCAAACAAAACGCCTTTACTCGGGAAGACCTGCTGCGCTGCAGTCGCGGTGAGCTGTTCGGCCCAGGTAACGCGCAACTGCCCGCCCCGAACATGCTGATGGTGGATCGCATCACCCATATCAGCGAAGAGGGTGGCAAGTACGGCAAAGGTGAATTGGTCGCCGAGCTGGATATCACTCCTGACCTGTGGTTCTTCGCCTGCCACTTCGAAGGTGATCCGGTGATGCCGGGCTGCCTGGGCCTGGATGCCATGTGGCAATTGGTCGGTTTCTTCCTCGGCTGGCAAGGCCTGCCGGGCCGCGGTCGCGCCCTGGGTTCGGGCGAAGTGAAGTTCTTCGGTCAGGTTCTGCCGACCGCCAAGAAGATTACCTATAACATTCATATCAAACGCGTCCTCAAGGGCAAGCTGAACATGGCCATTGCCGATGGTTCAGTGGCTGTGGACGGTCGCGAGATCTACACCGCCGAAGGCCTTCGGGTCGGCGTTTTCACCTCCACTGACAACTTCTAAGGGTTATCCGCATGCGCCGCGTCGTTATCACTGGTCTGGGCATCGTTTCGTGCCTGGGCAATGACAAAGAGACCGTCTCCGCTAACCTGCGTGCAAGTCGCCCTGGCATCCGGTTCAATCCGGAATATGCCGAAATGGGTCTGCGTAGCCAGGTTTCCGGCTCCATTGACCTTCCCCTCGAAGAGCTGATTGATCGCAAGATCTACCGTTTCGTCGGCCATGCGGCGGCTTACGCCTACCTGGCCATGAAGGACGCCATCGCTGACTCCGGCTTGACCGAAGAGCAGGTGTCCAACCCGCGCACTGGCCTGATCGCCGGTTCTGGTGGTGCCTCCACCTTGAACCAGATGGAAGCGCTGGACATCCTGCGCGAAAAAGGCGTCAAGCGCGTCGGCCCGTACCGCGTCACGCGGACCATGAGCAGCACCGTTTCCGCCTGCCTGGCCACGCCATTCAAGATCAAGGGCCTGAACTACTCCATCGCCTCTGCCTGCGCCACCAGTGCTCACTGCATCGGTACCGCCATGGAACAGATCCAGATGGGCAAGCAGGACATCGTGTTCGCCGGCGGCGGAGAAGAAGAACACTGGAGCCAGTCGTTCCTGTTCGACGCCATGGGCGCCCTGTCCAGCAAGCGCAACGACACCCCGGAAAAAGCTTCCCGCGCCTACGATGCCGACCGTGACGGCTTCGTCATTGCTGGCGGCGGCGGCATGGTGGTGGTCGAGGAGCTGGAACACGCTCTGGCCCGTGGCGCGAAAATCTACGCGGAAATCGTTGGCTACGGCGCCACTTCCGATGGCTATGACATGGTCGCTCCTAGCGGCGAAGGCGCCATCCGCTGCATGCAGATGGCCATGTCCACCGTTGACACGCCCATTGACTACCTGAACACCCACGGCACTTCGACCCCGGTCGGTGACGTCGCGGAAATGAAAGGCGTGCGTGAAGTGTTCGGTGCCAACGCCCCGGCCATCAGTTCCACCAAGAGCCTGTCGGGTCACTCCCTGGGCGCCGCCGGCGTTCACGAAGCGATCTACTGCATGTTGATGATGGAAGGCAACTTCATCGCCGGTTCGGCCAACATCGAGGAACTGGACCCGGAAGTGGCCGACCTGCCAATTCTGACCAAGACTCGCGAAGACGCCAAAATCGACACCGTAATGAGCAACAGCTTTGGCTTCGGCGGCACCAACGCCACCCTGGTACTGAAGCGCTGGCAGGGCAAGTAAGCCCCGCCGCAACGCCACACAAAAAAACGCCCCGACCGGTTCGGGGCTTTTTTTTGCCTGGCAAATATGCCTGTTCAATGTGGGAGCGGGCTTGCTCGCGAATGCGGTGTGTCAGCTGACAAATATGCCGCCTGACACACCGTATTCGCGAGCAAGCCCGCTCCCACATGAGGCCTATAGTGGATGGAGTTCAGCGCACGACAAACCGTTGCTGCGCCAGCAATCGATCGCCCTGGAACACCATGAACCGCCACTCCCCCGGCACCACTTCGTGGCTTTCGGTGAATTCGTAGGCCATCACATCCTGAGGCGCGCCGGGCACCAGTTTCTGGGTGACTTCGAATTTATCGTGGCGCACGCCATCGGGGGTGCGAATGCCTGGGGTGAAATACAACAAGGTCAATGGCTGGTCGTCAGCCACCTTGTCCGCCAAGCGGTAGCGCAGACCGAACTTGGTGCCCAGCTTGGCCGGTACACTTTCAGTCTGCCGGATCTGCTCGTTGCTGCGACGCAGAACCCGCTCCCCCGATTGCAGTTCGGCTTGAGACCCTTCGAAGATGCCGTACTCCACCGGGCCTTCCACACGGACTTCTGCCTGGGCCAGGCCGCAGACCGACAACAACGCGACCAGTGCGCTTGAACGGGTGAGATGCATAGTGCGCTCCTTGATTGAGATGAGCGCGAGGGTATGACGCGGGGGTGACAGGCTGATGACAAGGCGATGGTCACCTTGTGCACTGAGAGCTTCTGTGGGAGCAAAGCTTGCTCGCGATTGCAATACCTTCATCGCGGGCAAACCTTGCTCCCACATAACACCGCCAGGAAATTATCCCGAGCCACTTTCCTCGCCACGCTTTCCGGTAGCGCATCCAGGAACGGATCGAAGCTGCGTAACTCCTTACCGACCTTGTCGAAACGTCCCACTACATCCGACCCCAACATGAAGCGCTCCGGAAAGCGCTCCACCAGCTTGGTCCACGCCTCGCGGGGCTTGCCCGCCTCGTCCAGCAAGTACGGCGTGAGCACGCTCCAGGACAGGTCTATGTACAGGTTCGGATAGGTCTCCAGCATCCGGGTCAGCGTCGGCAATAGAAAATCCAGCCGCGTCTGATGACGATGGATCTCCATGCTGGTGCCGGCATGGGCCCAAATGAACCGCGTGTGAGGATGGTTGCGCAGCGGCTCTTCAATTTCCGGCAAGTACAGCGCATTTTTCTCCCGCTTGGAGGTGATGTTGGAATGCAGCAGCACCGGCAGATCGTTCTCTGCCGCCAGATGATAGATCCGCGTCATGGCCTCGTTGTTGGCCCGCGGGGTATCGCCCGAAGTCAGCGCCGTCAGGTCGTCATGGCGGGTGAACACCTCACCGATGCCTTGCCACAACCCCGGATAGAGATCGAGCATGCGCTGGATATGCATGGCGGAGTTCTTGTCGTTGGGGTTGAAGCCGGACAAAAAAGGATGAAAGTGCTGGCGTTGTTCAGCGGTCAACTTGCTCACCGCCGCCGCGACAATCACATCGGTGGCGCTGTACCAATAGGCATCCGCATCGTCACCGGCGTAGTAACGCGGGCGTTTTGGCTCGTCCTCATGCCATTTTTTTGCCACCGGTATGCCGGAAATCATCACATGCTCGATGCGATTGTCGGCCATGGCCTTCAGTAGCTTGGGCATGCCGGCGGTTTCCTGAAAAAAATCAACGTAATGCAGGTGCGCATCACTGTAGGCATATTCACGGGCCATGACGCCGCTGCTCGAAACGGCCAGCAGCCAGGCGAAGATCAGACGGGTCAAGGGCACGGGGGGACTCCAGAAGGCTATGAACAGGATAGACCCCGACCGTCCCGTCCGGGTTCACGGCCCATGTGCCGCAAGATGTCACAGCGGGTTATGCTTTGCCCATCCGTTATTCAACCTGGAAGACATCATGATCACGCCCCTGACCATTCGCCCACGCGCAGAAGATGTGGAAGGCCAGCCGATTCTTCGCCCGCTGCCATCCGCTAAGTGTCGCAGCGTCGGACCGTTCGTATTTTTCGACCACATGCTGAAAACTTCCTACAAGGCCGGTCAAGGCATGAACATTCGCCAGCACCCCCATATCGGTCTGTCCACACTCACCTACCTGTTCGAAGGGAAACTCCAGCACAAGGACAGCCTTGGCTCCGATCAAGTGGTAGACGCAGGGGACGTCAGCTGGATGACCGCGGGCAGCGCCATTGCCCATGTCGAGCGCACGCCCGAGACACTGCTGGGCAGCGATTTCGTCATGCACGGTTTGCAAGTCTGGCTGGCCTCGCCCCAATCCCACGAACAGGGACCTGGACACTACAGCCATCATCCGGCACACACCCTGCCGGTCAGCGATAACCTGGGGGTAAAAATCCGGATGATCGCCGGGTCGGGTTTTTGCCTGGAATCGCCAGTCCCGACACTGTCCCCTACCCTGTACGCCGAGCTGCACCTGCAGACCGCGACGACATTGCTGGTTCCCACCGAGCATGAAGAGCGGGCACTGTATGTACTGAGCGGTGAGGCGCTATTGGATGGCGAGCCGGTAGAAGCCCATTCCCTGGTGATATTGCCAACAGGGGAAGAGATGACACTGTTCGCCGACAGCGACTGCCATGCGGTGCTGTTCGGCGGCGCGCCGCTGGATGGGCCACGTCGGATCAACTGGAATTTCGTCTCCAGCGATCCTGCGCGAATAGACGAAGCCCGCCGGCGTTGGGCGGCCGGGGACTGGCCGACCGTGCCGGGGGAAAGTGAGCGGATCGAATTGCCCTAGATTGGATGCCATTGAACCTGTGGGAGCCGAGCTTGCTCGCGATGCGGTGTGTCAGTCGGTATTAATGCTAATTGATACACCGCTATCGCGAGCAAGCTCGGCTCCCACAGGGTTCTGCTTCAACCCAACCTCAGCCCCTGAGCACTTCATCCAGCAAATTATGCATCGACCTGAACGCCCGTGCGGCAACCTTGGCGTCGTACATCATCTTGCCCGGGACATTAGCCTGTGGATCGGTGAACGAATGCACCGCGCCACCGTAGCTCAGCAGTTGCCAATCCACCCCGGCGGCGTTCATTTCGTCTTCGAAGGCCGGCAGTTGCTCCTTGGGCACCAATGGGTCCGAGGCACCATGCATGACCAGCACCGCCCCCTTGATGTTCTGCGCATCCGCCGGATCGGGTGTGTCCAGGGTGCCATGGAACGAGATGGCGGCCTTCAACTGTGCGCCTGTGCGCGCCAGCTCCAGGGAGCAGCAACCACCGAAGCAGAAGCCGAACGTGGCAAGTCTGGACGCATCGACCTGCGCCTCACCCTGACTTTGCAGCTGCTCGAATGCCGCCTGCATGCGCTTGCGCAACAAGGCACGGTCATTCTTGAGCGGCATCATCGCGGCCCCGGCTTCATCGGCATTGGTCGGGCGCACGTCCTGGCCGTAAAGATCGGCGATCAACACAACATAGCCGTTGGCCGCCACCGACTTGGCGATTTCCTCGGCCCCCGCCCCTACGCCCATCCAATTGGGCGCCATCAACAAACCCGGGCGCGAGCCCTGCTGGCTTACGTCGAAGGCCAGGCGGCCTTCATAAGTTTGACCATCGATCTGATACACCAACGAACGAACCATAACCTGACTCATGACGGACTCCTCTTGAAACGGAACACCAGAAATGAAAAAACCCGCCGAAGCGGGTTTTCCTGCACTTGATTAAGCTGACAGTTCAACCAACAGCTTGTTCAGGCGGCGTACGTAGGCCGCCGGGTCCTTCAGGCTGTCACCCGCCGCCAGGGCGGCCTGATCGAACAGGATGTGCGACAGATCGCCGAAACGCTCTTCGCTCTGCTCGTTGTCGAGCTTATCCACCAGCGGGTGGGCCGGGTTGAATTCAAAGATCGGCTTGGAGTCCGGGACTTTCTGGCCGCTGGCTTCAAGGATCTGCCGCATCTGCAGGCCAAGGTCCTGTTCACCGATGGCCAGGATCGCCGGGGAGTCCGTCAGGCGGTGAGAAACCCGCACTTCGCTGACGGCATCGCCCAGGGCCGTCTTGATCCGCTCAACCAGGCCTTCCTTGCTCTTGGCGACTTCTTCGGCAGCTTTCTTGTCTTCTTCCGAATCCAGGTTACCCAGGTCCAGATCACCACGGGCCACGTCGACAAAGCTCTTGCCGTCGAACTCGCTGAGATAGCTCATCAGCCATTCGTCGATGCGGTCGGTCAGCAGCAGCACTTCGATGCCTTTCTTGCGGAAGACTTCCAGGTGCGGGCTGTTCTTGACCTGTGCATAAGTTTCACCGGTCAGGTAGTAGATCTTGTCCTGGCCTTCCTTGGCGCGGGCCAGGTAGTCAGCCAGGCCAACGATCTGCTCGCCATCGTCACCCTGGGTGGAAGCAAAGCGCAGCAGGCCAGCGATTTTTTCTTTGTTGGCGAAGTCCTCGGCAGGGCCTTCCTTCATCACCTGGCCGAAGTTCTTCCAGAAGCCCTTGTACTGCTCGGGCTCGTTTTTCGCCAGTTTTTCCAGCATGTCCAGGACACGCTTGGTCAGTGCCGACTTCATGGAGTCGATGATCGGGTCTTTCTGCAGGATTTCCCGCGAAACGTTCAGGGACAGGTCATTGGAATCGACCACGCCCTTGATGAAGCGCAGGTAGAGCGGCAGGAACGATTCGGCCTGGTCCATCACGAACACACGCTGCACGTACAGCTTCAGGCCGCGTGGGGCTTCGCGCTGGTACAAGTCAAATGGCGCACGGGCCGGCACGTACAACAGCGAGTTGTACTCCAGCTTGCCTTCGACCTTGTTGTGGCTCCAGCTCAGCGGGTTCTCGTAATCGTGAGCGATGTGCTTGTAGAACTCCTGGTATTCCTCATCTTTCACCTCAGTGCGTGGACGGGTCCACAGGGCACTGGCGCGGTTGACGGTTTCCCACTCCACTTCAGGCTTTTCTTCGCCTTCGGCCGCGGTCACTTCCTTCGGCAGCTCGATCGGCAACGCGATATGGTCGGAGTACTTCTTGATGATGTTGCGCAGGCGCCAGCCATCGGCGAATTCGTCTTCGCCAGACTTGAGGTGCAACACGATGCGGGTGCCGCGATCAGCCTTATCGACGGTGGCGACTTCAAACTCGCCTTCGCCCTTGGACGACCAATGCACGCCTTCGCTTGCAGCGAGGCCGGCACGGCGGCTGAACACTTCGACCTGGTCAGCGACGATGAACGCGGAATAGAAACCGACACCGAACTGGCCAATGAGGTGAGAGTCTTTTTTCTGGTCGCCGGAGAGGTTCTTCATGAAATCGGCGGTGCCGGACTTGGCGATGGTGCCCAGGTGAGTGATCACCTCTTCGCGGCTCATGCCAATGCCGTTGTCTTCGAGGGTGACGGTTTGGGCGTCCTTGTCGAAGCTCACGCGGATTTTCAGTTCGGCGCCGCCTTCCAGCAACTCTGGCTTGGACAGGGCTTCGAAACGCAATTTGTCGACAGCGTCAGAGGCGTTCGAAATCAGCTCGCGAAGGAAAATTTCCTTATTCGAATACAGCGAGTGAATCATCAGGTGCAGCAGTTGCTTCACCTCGGTCTGGAAGCCCAGGGTTTCCTTTTGAGTTTCCACGCTCATGGTCATCAAACTCCAAGTGGATGGTGGTGTCCGCCTCGCTGAGATTGGCGGCGGGATGTCCTCAAGGTGGGGGCAACGGTGATGATTTCAAGGGCAATGCGTTTTTGAAGACTCCTGAACCTTGAAATGCGCCCGGGCGGTGGCAATGGGCTGGGCCTCGACTTCCTGCCAGGCAGTGATCGCGACATTGGCTACCCGTCGCCCCTGGCGCCAGACCTGGCATCTGGCATAAGTGTCACGAAACTGCCCGGCGCGCAGGTAATCCAGGGAAAAATCGATGATTTTCGGCACGCCCGTCGCACGGGTGGCAATCAGCAGATACACCGCGGCCGACAACTCCATGAAACCGGCGATGACGCCGCCGTGGATGGCCGGCAATAAAGGGTTACCAATGTTGTCCTTGTTGGCCGGCAGGCGAAACAGCAGCTCCTCGCCCTGACGCGAGCATTCGATGCCGATCAGCCGTGCATAGGGAATCGAGGCCAGCAGTAGCGCGTAGTCGCCCCGCTCGCAGGCGTGGCGCAGTTGTTCTTGAGTGATATCGCTCATGGCTTGTCTACGGCAGCCAACGGGCCACCCCTGTTGATTCCCCGAGCGTGCTGGCCCAGGCGCATGAAGGTGCCCACCACATGGGCGATGGGTTGTTCAGGATCATCCTGGTAGGCAAAACCACGGCTGAAGATCACGTCCTGAGTGACCCGATAGCATTGGGCAAAGCCATAGACATCCTTGTTGGGCTCAGCGGCGTGCATGTAGTCGATGCGCAGGTCCAGGGTCGGACATACCTCGAACTGCGGCAACACGCACAACGTCGACATGCCACACGCTGTGTCCATCAATGAGGTCAACGCGCCACCATGGATGATGCCCGTGAGGGGGTTGCCGACGATCTGGGCGCTGTAAGGCAGGATCACGGTCAGCCCCTCGCGACTGGCGCTGTGCAACTTCAAGCCCAGCACCTGACAATGTCGCAGCGCGGACAAAAAGCGTGTCGCACGCTCAAAAACGGGGTCTTGCGCCATTGGATTAACGCCTTTATTAGTGAGCAGACGTGGTAACGGGCACGCCCTGGAAAGTTCCGTTCCCATGCAAAGTTATATATCTGTAGCAAAAGAGGAACTTAATCCAAGGGGGGGCGTTCAAAAGGCCAGTAGTTATTTCCATAAGGAGAAACACCCCATGCGTAAGACTTTAGCTATTGCCTTGATGTTGGCCGCCTCCCTCGGTCTCGCTGCCTGCGATAAAAAATCCGAGGACAAAGCTCAAGATGCCACCGAACACGCTGAGCAAGCTCAGGAAAAAATGAACGAAGCACAGGATAAAGTGAACGACGCGGCGAAAGAAAACGCCGAAGCCGCCAAAGATCAGGCCGAATCGAACGAAGCTGCTACACAGGAACAAGCACCTGCAACAGCGCCCGCCACCGCGCCGGCAACCAACTAATACTGTTTGAGCTTAAAAGAAACCCGCCTGGTGCGGGTTTTCTTTTATCTGCAATTTGATAGTTGACTGTTCTGTCAGGCCGGGTCCTTGCCTGCATCAGGCAATGGTGCCTCGGTGGGGGTGTAAACCATGACCTGCAGTACGTCGGAGTGAAACTCCCGGCGGTACAGCACCAACACTACGCCAGCGCTCATCAACATGAATAACCAGGGGCTGACGAACCACGCCAACATGGTCATGCCGAAATAATAAGCGCGCAGGCCAAAATTGAACTGGTTGGCCGCCATGGAGATCACCCGCGCAGCCCGAAGCGCGAAGGCCTTGCGCTCCTGCGCCGATACATGTCGCTCGCCGATCATCGGCGCCGACCCCACCAGAACCGCCGCGAAGTTGTATTGGCGCATGCACCAACTGAAGGTGAAGAAGGCATACACGAACACCAGCGCCAGGCACAGCAACTTGGCCTCCGACATGCCCTGGGACGCCTGCTGCACCAGCGGCAGGTCGGCCAGCAACGACACCGCACGGTCGGACGCCCCGAGCACCGTCAGGATGCCCGCCAGGATGATCAGCGTGCTGGAGGCGAAGAATGACGCGTTGCGCTCCAGATTGCCGATCACGCTGGCATCGGCGATACGGTTTTCACGCAGCAGCATGCGGCGCATCCAGTCTTCGCGATACAAGTGCATGACGCTGGCCAGACAGGCCGTATCGCGGGCTTTCAACAACGCATAACGGGTGTAGCCGCCCCAGCAGACGACGAACCAGACCGCGGCAAGAAGATGGATCAGATTGGCTTGGATGAATGACATGTAATTCCTTATCTGACGAAGAACATGGAGCGACTTGCGATTGACCCTGTGGGAGCGAACCTGCTCGCGATAGCGTCAGGTCAGTCTCGAGGTGGCAGATATCTACAGCTATCGCGAGCTGGCTTACTCCCACAGGTTCGGCGTAAGCCTTTCAAGACAATGCTTCGACGTTAGTCCAAGGAAAAAGACACTGCATCCGCGCCATAAAAAAATGCCCCGTATCGATTGATACGGGGCATTTCTTTTTAACCGGCGGGCCCGCTCGTGGCAGGCCGCGGCAACTCAGGCCAGCGCTTCGCTGCGCTTGCCCAGCAGACGATCACATACCAGCGCCACCGCCAGGGTCATCACCGACGGCACGAGCCACGCCAGGCCCTGCTCACTCAATGGCAGGTGAGCCATTTGCGTCGGCATCCACTCCGCCAGTCCGGCGCCTTTAAGCGCATCGATCAGGCCAAACAGGAATGACACCAGCATGACCGGGCCGACAATGCGCCCCTGTTCATGCCAGAAATCCTTGCAGAAGCTCAAGGCCACCAGAGCAATGCACGGTGGGTAAATCGCGGTCAGGACCGGGATCGAGAAAGCGATCAGCTTAGTCAGTCCGAGGTTCGACACCAGCAGCGAAAACGCCGCCAGGATGACCACCAACGTCTTGTACGACAGCGGCAAGACACGACTGAAGTACTCGGCACAGGCGCACGTCAGGCCCACTGCGGTGACCAGGCACGCCAGGGAAATCAGCACCGCCAGGAAACCGCTGCCCAGGCTGCCGAACGTGTGTTGCACATAGGCATGCAGCACCGCCGCGCCGTTGCTCGCGCCCGCGGCCACTTCATGGCTGCCTGACCCCAGACGGAACAGACTGACATAGACCAACGCCAGGCCGACCCCGGCGATCAGCCCGGCAATGATGGCGTAGCGGGTGATCAAGGCCGGAGACTCGACACCACGAGAACGGATCGCGTTGACGATGACGATGCCAAACACCAATGCGCCCAGGGTATCCATGGTCAGGTAACCATTGATGAAGCCTTGGGAAAACGGCGCGGCCTCGTATTGAGGGGTCGCCACGCCGATATCGCCGGCGGGCAAGGCAAACGCGGCAATGCCAAGCACAGCCAGGGCAATGATCTTCAGCGGGGCAAGGAATCGCCCGACAGTGTCCAGCAAGCGGCCTGGATAGAGCGAGATGAAGAACACCAGCAGGAAATACACCGCACTGTAGAGAAACAGCGCCAGCGGGCTTTCACCGGTCAACGGCGCCAGCCCGACTTCGAACGAGACAGTGGCGGTGCGCGGGGTGGCGAACAGCGGCCCGACGGCCAGGTAGCACACAGCCGCCAGCAGGCCACCGGCAACCTTGCCGATAGGACTGCTCAAGGCATCCATCGCCCCACCGACCTTGGCCAGCGCAACGACCGTGATGACCGGTAGCCCGACCGCCGTGACCAGAAAGCCCAGCGCCGCCATCCAGACGTGAGGCCCGGACTGCAAACCGACGATAGGCGGGAAGATGATGTTGCCAGCCCCAACGAACAGGGCAAATGTCATGAAACCAAGCGCCAGGATGTCCTGGCCTTTCAACACTTTCATTTAAGGAAACCACACTGCTGAATCGGAATTTAGAGAGGGACTTCCCTTGAGGGTGGAGGGAAATGCTGCCGATCCGTATAAGACCAACCCGTTTAGCGCACCGCGTCCTTGTGAGCCACGGTCGCAAAAATGGCGGCTAGCCTAACGAATTAGTGCGAATAACGCACTATTACGGGGCAAACTATCCGATACACGACATTTCCGTGTCGCGTTTATGCATCTAAATGGTTGGCGACTGTAATTCCATCATCGCGAGCAGGCTCGCTCCATCATTGAAATATTCAACTGTGGGAGCGAGCCCGCTCGCGATGAGGCCCTGACTGACGCCACATAATTCCGAAAACGACAAAGGCCACCCGAAGGTGGCCTTTGTTGCTGGAACAAAAAAGTCAGCCGAAGCTTACTTCTTCATTTCCCAGCCAGTCAGCTCGGCCAGGGCCTTGCCGATGTCTGCCAGCGAACGCACGGTTTTCACGCCTGCGTCTTGCAGAGCGGCGAATTTCTCGTCCGCAGTGCCTTTGCCGCCAGAGATGATTGCGCCAGCATGGCCCATGCGCTTGCCCGGAGGAGCAGTCACACCCGCGATGTAGGAAACAACCGGCTTGGTCACGTTAGCCTTGATGTAGGCAGCCGCTTCTTCTTCAGCCGAACCGCCGATTTCACCGATCATGACGATCGCTTCGGTCTTCGGGTCTTCCTGGAACAGCTTCAGGATGTCGATGAAGTTGGAGCCCGGGATCGGGTCACCGCCGATGCCGACGCAAGTCGACTGACCGAAACCGGCGTCAGTGGTCTGCTTCACAGCTTCGTAGGTCAGGGTGCCGGAACGGGAAACGATACCGACCTTGCCTGGCAAGTGAATGTGACCTGGCATGATGCCGATCTTGCATTCGCCTGGAGTGATCACGCCTGGGCAGTTAGGGCCGATCAGGGTGATACCCAGCTCGTCGCACTTGACCTTGGCTTCCAGCATGTCGATGGTCGGGATGCCTTCGGTGATGCAGACGATCAGCTTGATGCCGCCGAACGCTGCTTCAAGGATGGAATCCTTGCAGAAAGGAGCCGGAACGTAGATCACGCTGGCGGTAGCGCCAGTGGCAGCAACAGCGTCTTTGACGGTGTTGAAGACAGGCAGGCCCAGGTGCTCGGTGCCGCCCTTGCCCGGAGTTACGCCGCCAACCATCTTGGTGCCGTATTCCAGAGCTTGCTGGGTGTGGAAACTACCTTGCGAACCGGTAATACCCTGGCAGATAACCTTGGTGTCTTTATTGATCAGGACGCTCATTATTTGCCCTCCGCAGCTTTAACGACTTGTTGAGCAGCGTCGGTCAGGCTGGTAGCAGCGATGATGTTCAAACCGCTTTCTGCCAGTACTTTAGCGCCCAGCTCAGCGTTGTTGCCTTCGAGGCGAACAACAACCGGGATTTTCACGCCGACTTCTTTCACGGCGCCGATGATGCCTTCGGCAATCATGTCGCAACGAACGATGCCGCCGAAGATGTTGACCAGTACTGCAGCGACGTTGGTGTCGGACAGGATGATCTTGAACGCTTCGGTTACGCGTTCCTTGGTAGCACCACCGCCCACGTCGAGGAAGTTGGCTGGCTTGCCGCCATGCAGGTTGACGATGTCCATGGTGCCCATGGCCAGGCCAGCACCGTTGACCATGCAGCCGATGTTGCCTTCCAGGGCCACGTAGTTCAGTTCGAACTTGGCAGCGTGCGCTTCGCGCGGATCGTCTTGCGACGGATCGTGGAAAGTCTTCAACTTAGGCTGACGGTACATGGCGTTGGCGTCGATGTTGATCTTGGCATCGAGGCAGTGCAGATCGCCGTCGGCCTTGATCACCAGCGGGTTCACTTCCAGCAGCGCCAGGTCGTGGTCCTGGAACAGCTTGGCCAGGCCTACGAAGATCTTGGCGAACTGAGTGACCTGCTTGCCTTCCAGGCCCAGCTGGAATGCCAGCTCGCGACCCTGGAATGGCTGGGCGCCAACCAGTGGATCGATGGTGGCCTTGAGGATTTTCTCAGGGGTATCGTGAGCGATTTTCTCGATATCCACGCCACCTTCGGTGGAAGCCATGAACACGATACGGCGGCTCGAACGGTCAACGACAGCGCCCAGGTACAGCTCTTTAGCGATATCAGTGCACGATTCAACCAGGATCTTGGTGACTGGCTGACCGTTGGCGTCAGTCTGGTAGGTCACCAGACGCTTGCCCAGCCACTGCTGTGCGAAGGCTTTGGCGTCTTCTTTGCTGCGAACCAGCTTGACGCCGCCCGCTTTACCGCGACCACCGGCGTGAACCTGGGCTTTGACAACCCATTCGCTGCCGCCGATTTTGTCGCAAGCTTCTGCTGCCGCTTCCGGGGTGTCTACCGCATAGCCGGTGGATACTGGCAGGCCGTACTCAGCGAACAGCTGCTTACCCTGATACTCGTGAAGATTCATGCTTATTACCGTCTTCGTTAGGTACTGCGCATTCGGTGCTGCACCGTTATGGTGCCGCACCACCTGTGACTGCTGCTTGCGTAGCGTTCCAGTTGACCGGTGCCGCTACGCAAGGCTGCGTCCAGCGGATATTCCGCGGTGAGTCTTGCTCGCAAGGCTCACGACGGGCCATACCGCCGTGGTTTCTTATTGTCTATTAACGCTTTTTGCGGTTGGCCACGTGGATGGCGCCGCCATTTACGGCCAGGGCCGCTTCGTGCAAGGCTTCGGACAGGGTTGGATGGGAGAAGACCATCATGCCCAGGTCTTCAGCGCTGGTGCCGAATTCCATACCGATCGCGCCTTGCTGTACCAGCTCGGCCGCGCTTGGGCCAATGACGTGAACGCCCAATACGCGATCCGTCTTGGCGTCAGCGATGACTTTCACGAAACCACCGGTATCGTTGGCTGCCATGGCACGGCCACTGGCGGCAAACGGGAAGGTGCCGACGTTAACTTCAACGCCCTCGGCTTTCAAGGCCTGCTCGGTTTTACCGACCCATGCGATTTCCGGGTGGGTGTAGATAACCGACGGGATCAGGTCGTAGTTGATCTGGGCTTTGTGGCCCTTGATGCGCTCGACCACCATGATGCCTTCTTCGGACGCCTTGTGCGCCAGCATCATGCCACGTACGACGTCACCGATGGCGAAGACGCCCGGTACGGTGGTGGCGCATTGATCGTCAACCTGAACGAAGCCGCGCTCGTCGATTTCCACGCCGCTATCGGCAGCCAGCAGGTCAGTGGTCACTGGACGACGGCCGACTGCAACGATCAGCTTGTCGAAAGTGATGGTCTGTTCGCCGTTGGCGTCGGTGTAGGTCACCACGACTTCTTCGCCGTTGACCTTGGAACCGGTCACGCGAGCGCCCAGTTTGATGTCCAGGCCTTGCTTGGTCAGGGTTTTCAGTGCTTCCTTGGAAACCGCAGCGTCGGCGGCCATCAGGAAGGTGTCCAGCGCTTCAAGGACAGTCACTTGCGCGCCCAGGCGCGACCAGACCGAACCCAGTTCCAGACCGATCACACCCGCGCCGATCACGCCCAGGCGTTTTGGTACGGATTGGAACTCCAGAGCGCCGGTCGAATCGACGATCACGTTCTGGTCCACCGGAGCCGGAGGAATGTCGATCGGACGCGAGCCCGGTGCCAGGATGACGTTCTCGGCTTCGATCACTTCAACCGAACCGTCTGGCTTGGTCACTTCGACTTTCTTGCCCATCAGCAGCTTGCCGTGACCCTGGATCGAGGTCACACCGTTGGCCTTGAACAAGGTAGCAACGCCGGAGGTCAGGCCTTTGACGATGTTGGCTTTGCGGCCAACCATGGCAGGTACGTCAATGGTGACGCTTTCGCGGTTGACACCGCCAATGCCGTGGATGGCCAAGCCATCCTGCGCTTCATGGAACTTCCAGGAGCTGTCCAGCAGCGCCTTGGACGGAATGCAACCGACGTTCAGGCAAGTACCGCCGAGGGCCAGCTTGCCCTCCTTGTCGGTGTATTTCTCGATGCAGGCAGTGGTGAGGCCCAGTTGCGCAGCCTTGATGGCCGCTACGTAGCCGCCAGGGCCCGCACCAATCACTACCACGTCGAATTTCTGAGTCATAAAAGGTTCCTTTTAGCTGCAAGCTACAAGCCGCAAGCTGCAAGTTGAAAGCCCGCACAGCTCGCCTGAGCTTGTGGCTTGTCACTTGCAGTTTGCAGCTGCTTTTTAAATATCCAGGAGCAGACGAGCCGGATCTTCAAGCAGGTTCTTGATGGTGACCAGGAAAGTCACGGCTTCTTTACCGTCGATCAGGCGGTGATCGTAGGACAGCGCCAGATACATCATCGGACGAATCACGACCTGACCATTGATCGCCATCGGGCGTTGCAGAATGTTGTGCATGCCCAGGATCGCCGCTTGTGGCGGGTTGACGATCGGGGTCGACATCATCGAACCGAATGTACCACCGTTGGTGATGGTGAACGTACCGCCGGTCATCTCTTCGATGGACAGCTTGCCGTCACGGGCCTTCTTGCCGAAGGTGGCGATGCCGCCTTCGATTTCAGCCAGGCTCATCAGTTCGGCGTTACGCAGGACCGGAACCACCAGGCCACGGTCGCTGGAGACCGCGACACCGATGTCGGCGTAGCCGTGGTAGACAATGTCAGAACCGTCGATCGACGCGTTGACGGCCGGGTAGCGTTTCAGCGCTTCGGTGGCAGCCTTGACGAAGAACGACATGAAGCCCAGGCGTACGCCGTTGTGGCTCTTCTCGAACAGGTCCTTGTACTTCGAACGCAGGGCCATGACTTCGGTCATGTCGACTTCGTTGAACGTGGTCAGCATCGCCATGTTCGACTGGGCTTCAACCAGACGCTCGGCAACCTTGGCGCGCAGGCGGGTCATCGGAACGCGTTTTTCAACGCGATCACCGGCAGCGAACACCGGAGCGGCAGCGGCAGGCGCGGCAGCCTTGGCTGGCGCAGCGGCCGGAGCGGCTTTCTTGGCGGCAACCGCTGCAACCACGTCTTCCTTGGTCACACGACCACCCTTGCCGGTGCCGGCAACGGAAGCGATGTTGATACCGTTCTCTTCAGCAAGCTTGCGGGCAGCGGGAGCGGCGACTGGATCGTCTTCGCCGCCAGCGGCAGGAGCAGCAGCCTGAGCGGCGGCCGGTGCGGCAGCGGTCGCCGGAGCAGCGGCAGCAGCGCCGCCCGCTTCGATGGAGCCCAGCACTTCGGCCGACAGTACGGTTTCGCCTTCGTTCTTGATGATGGCGCCCAGGACGCCATCAGCTTCGGCCAGTACTTCCAGGACAACTTTGTCGGTTTCGATGTCGACGATCAGTTCGTCGCGCTTGACCGCGTCGCCCGGTTTTTTGTGCCAGGTGGCAATCGTGCCATCGGCAACCGATTCCGGGAAAGTGGGGGCTTTGATCTCGATAGCCATTATCTGTGGTTCCTTAAATTCGGTTTCAGGTGCGCGAAGGCATTAAACGGTAAAGGCATCTTGCAGCAGTTTTTCCTGCTGCTCGGCGTGCATCGATGCATAACCACAAGCAGGTGCAGCAGAAGCGTCACGGCCGGCGTACTCAAGTACGAGCGACTTGTTGTGACCGCTGATGATGCGGCGCATGTGATGTTGGCTGCAGTACCACGCACCCTGGTTCATCGGCTCTTCCTGACACCAGACGATGTGCTTCAGGTTTTTGTACGGAGCCAGAACTTCGATCAGGTCGTCCTCGGGGAACGGGTACAGCTGCTCGAGACGCACGATGGCGATATCGTCACGGCCTTCGGCACGGCGTTTTTCCAGCAAGTCGTAATAGACCTTGCCGCTGCACAGAACCACGCGACCGACGTTGGCCGGATCCTGAGCGTCGATTTCCGGGATAACGGTCTGGAACGAGCCTTCGGCCAGGTCTTCCAGAGTCGAGATCGCCAGCTTGTGACGCAGCAATGACTTCGGTGTCAGCACTACGAGCGGCTTGCGCAGCGGGCGAATCACCTGACGGCGCAGCAAGTGGTAGATCTGAGCCGGGGTCGTCGGTACGCACACCTGAATGTTGTGCTCGGCGCACAGCTGCAGGTAACGCTCCAGACGCGCCGAAGAGTGCTCCGGCCCCTGCCCTTCATAACCGTGTGGCAACAGCATGGTCAGACCGCAGAGACGGCCCCACTTGTGCTCGCCGCTGGTGATGAACTGGTCGACAACCACCTGGGCACCGTTGGCGAAGTCGCCGAACTGGGCTTCCCAGATCACCAGCGCATTCGGCTCGGTGGTGGAGTAGCCATATTCGAACGCCAGGACGGCTTCTTCGGACAGCAGCGAATCGTACAGGTCGAAACGTGGCTGGCCTTTGTACAGGTGTTGCAGCGGGATGTAGGTGCTGGCGTCTTTCTGGTTGTGCAACGCCGCGTGGCGGTGCGAGAAAGTGCCGCGGCCTACGTCCTGGCCGGTGATACGCACAGGGTGACCTTCGAACGCCAGGGTCGCGTATGCCATGGTTTCGGCATAACCCCAGTTGATCGGCAGGCCGCCGGCTTGCATCTTCTGCCGGTCTTCGTAGATTTTCGCGACCTGACGCTGAACCACGAAGCCTTCCGGAATTTCCAGCAGCTTGGCGGACAGTTCCTGCAAGGTCTTGAGATCAAAACGGGTGTCGTGACGAGCAGTCCAGGCGTGACCCAGGTACGGGCGCCAGTCCACGAACAGCTCTTTGTTCGGCTCTTTGACCAGGCTTTTTACAACATGCAGGCCGTTGTCCAGGGCATTGCGATATTCATCGACTTTTTCCTGAACACGCTCAGCGTCCAGCACACCGTTCTGGGTCAGGCGCTCGGCATACAGCTCACGGGTGGTGCGCTGCTTGGCGATCTGCTGGTACATCAGAGGCTGGGTGCCGCTAGGCTCGTCGGCCTCGTTGTGGCCGCGACGACGGTAGCAGACCAGGTCGATCACCACGTCACGCTTGTACTGCATGCGGTAGTCGATGGCCAACTGGGTCACGAACAGCACGGCTTCCGGGTCATCGCCATTCACATGGAGAATCGGTGCCTGGATCATCTTCGCAACGTCGGTGCAGTACTCGGTGGAACGCGAGTCTTCCGGGTTGCTGATGGTGAAGCCGACCTGGTTGTTGATCACCAGGTGAACGGTACCGCCGGTCTTGAAGCCGCGGGTCTGCGACATCTGGAAGGTTTCCATGACCACGCCCTGACCTGCGAATGCAGCGTCACCGTGGATGGAAATCGGCAGGACTTTTTCGCCAGTCGGATCGTTGCGACGATCCTGGCGGGCACGGACCGAACCCTCGACCACCGGGGAAACGATTTCCAGGTGGGACGGGTTGAAGGCCATCGCCAGGTGAACTTCGCCACCGGTGGTCATCACGTTGGAGGAGAAACCCTGGTGATACTTGACGTCACCGGAGCCCAGCTCGACCTTCTTCTTGCCTTCGAACTCGTCGAACAGCTCGCGCGGGTTCTTGCCGAAGGTGTTGACCAGCACGTTCAGACGGCCGCGGTGGGCCATGCCGATGACGACTTCCTTGGTGCCGTAGGAACCGGAACGCTGGATCAGTTCGTCCAGCAGCGGGATCAGGCTTTCGCCACCTTCCAGGCCGAAACGCTTGGTGCCCGGGTATTTGGTACCCAGGTACTTTTCCAGGCCTTCGGCGGCAGTGACGCGCTCGAGCAAGTGGCTCTTGACGTCAGCGGAGAAGGTCGGACGGCCACGAACGCTTTCCAGACGCTGCTGGAACCACTGGCGCTGCTCGGAATCGACGATATGCGTAAATTCGGCACCGATGGTGCGGCAATATGTCTGCTGCAACGCTTCGTGAATTTCGCGTAGGCTCGCTTCCTCTTTGCCGATGAACAGGTCGCCGGCACGGAAGGTCGTATCAAGATCGGCATTGGTCAAGCCGTAATGAGTGATCGACAGGTCTGCAGGTGCAGGACGCTGCCACAGCCCCAGCGGGTCCAGCTGGGCTGCCTGGTGGCCGCGCATCCGGTAGGCCTGGATCAGTCGCAGCACTTCAACTTGCTTCTTCTCGTGCTCACTGCTCACGCTGCCGGCAGATACCGGTTGGGCGCGGCGCTGGTTCTTTGCCAGCAGCACGAAATGATCGCGAATTGTCGAGTGCGAAACATCAGTGGCAGAGTTACCGTCAGCCGGCAACTTCTGAAAGTAGGTGCGCCACTCTTCTGGCACAGCGTTAGGGTCGTGCAGGTAGAGCTCGTAGAGCTCTTCCACATAGGCAGCGTTACCACCGGAGAGGTGGGCACTGTTCCACATGCGCTGCATCACGCTTTCTTGCATGCTTGGTCACCCTCGATTTGGGGAACACCATCGGCGAAAACACCGAGCAAACTTGCAGAAGTCCGAATGCAGCGACCAAAACAAGCCACTTAGGATCACGCTGATAGTCCGGGTACCAGCCCGGATGCCCCTGCTTGTCTCATTTCTTCAAAATAAGAACTGCCGCTTTGTGAGCGGCGGTTCTGGTTATAGCCAGGACGCGGGTTGAAGCCCACGCCCCGGCCTTTACGGGTACAGCGGTTCTACGGGTACAGCAGCTGAATCACACGCCGCTTTGCAGCAGCATGATACGTATGTGACCGATGGCCTTAGTCGGGTTCAGGCCTTTCGGGCAGACGTTGACGCAGTTCATGATCCCGCGGCAGCGGAATACGCTGAACGGGTCATCCAGTGCAGCCAGACGCTCGGACGTCTTGGTGTCACGGCTGTCTGCCAGGAAGCGATACGCTTGCAGCAGAGCGGCCGGGCCCAGGAATTTGTCCGGGTTCCACCAGAAGGATGGGCACGACGTCGAGCAGCAGGCGCACAGGATGCACTCGTACAGACCGTCGAGCTTTTCACGCTCTTCCGGGGACTGCAGACGTTCGATGGCCGGGGCCGGCGAATCGTTCTGCAGGAATGGCTTCACCTTCTCGTATTGCTTGTAGAAGATGCTCATATCGACGACCAGGTCACGAATGACCGGCAAACCTGGCAGCGGACGGACAACCAGCTTGTTGCCCTTGACCACGGCGGACAGCGGCGTGATACACGCCAGGCCGTTCTTGCCGTTGATGTTCATGCCGTCGGAGCCGCAAACGCCCTCGCGGCAAGAACGACGGTAGGAAAAACCTTCGTCCTGCTCTTTGATCAGGGCCAGCACGTCCAGCACCATCAGGTCTTTACCACCGGTATCAACCTGGAAATCCTGCATGAACGGCGCGGCGTCCTGATCAGGGTTGTAGCGATAAACACTGACTTGCAACATGGCGGCCACCCTTAGTAAGTCCGGATCTTGGGTTCAAACGTCGGAACGGTCTTCGGCGAGAAGTTCACCGCACGCTTGGCGACACGTTTTTCACCCGGGAAGAACAAGGTGTGGCACAACCAGTTTTCGTCATCACGGTCTTCAAAGTCTTCGCGGGCATGGGCACCACGGGACTCTTTGCGCACTTCTGCCGCGATGGCGGTGGCTTCGGCCACTTCCAGCAAGTTCTGCAATTCCAGCGCTTCGATACGTGCAGTGTTAAACGCCTGCGACTTATCGTTGATCTTCACGTTGGCGATTCGTTCACGCAATTGCGCCAGCTGAGCGATACCCTTCTGCATGTACTCGCCGGTACGGAACACACCGAAGTAGTTCTGCATGCAGTTTTGCAGCTCGCGACGCAGGGTCGCCACGTCTTCGCCTTCGGCACGCTCATTCAGAGCGGACAGACGCGCCAGGGCGGCCTCGATATTGGCGTCGGTGGCATCGTCATACTCGATACCGTCGGTCAGCGCTTTTTCCAGGTGCAGGCCGGCAGCACGGCCGAATACCACCAGGTCGAGCAGCGAGTTGCCGCCCAGACGGTTGGCACCGTGAACCGATACGCAAGCCACTTCACCCACTGCGAACAGGCCAGGGATGATTTCGTCCACACCTTCGGCGTTCTGGGTCATCGCCTGGCCGTGAATGTTGGTGGCAACGCCGCCCATCATATAGTGGCAAGTTGGAACCACTGGAACCGGTGCAACCACAGGGTCGACGTGAGCAAACGTCTTCGACAGCTCGCAAATGCCTGGCAGACGGCTGTGCAGCACTTCCTCGCCCAGGTGGTCGAGCTTGAGCATCACGTGATCGCCATTCGGACCGCAACCGTTGCCGGCGATGATCTCTTTCACCATCGACCGGGCAACCACGTCACGACCGGCAAGGTCCTTGGCGTTCGGAGCATAACGCTCCATGAAACGCTCGCCGTGCTTGTTGATCAGGTAACCGCCTTCACCGCGGCAACCTTCAGTAACCAGTACGCCGGCGCCGGCGATGCCGGTTGGGTGGAACTGCCACATTTCGATGTCTTGTACCGGCACACCAGCACGCAGGGCCATGCCGACACCGTCACCGGTGTTGATCAGGGCATTGGTGGTGGACGCGTAGATACGGCCTGCACCGCCGGTCGCCAGTACGGTGGCCTTGGCGCGAATGTAGGTGGTTTCGCCGGTTTCGATGCAGATCGCGATCACGCCGACGAAGGCGCCGTCTTCGTTCTTCACCAGGTCAACGGCGTAGTACTCGTTCAGGAACGTGGTACCGGCTTTCAGGTTGCCCTGGTACAGGGTATGCAGCAGTGCGTGACCGGTACGGTCGGACGCCGCGCAAGTACGCGCAGCCTGGCCACCCTTACCGTAATCCTTGGACTGACCGCCAAACGGACGCTGGTAGATACGACCTTGCTCGGTACGCGAGAATGGCATGCCCATGTGGTCCAGTTCGAAAACTGCGGCCGGACCTTCCTGACACATGTATTCGATAGCGTCCTGGTCACCGATGTAGTCGGAACCCTTGACGGTATCGTACATGTGCCAGCGCCAGTCATCGTTCGGGTCGGCCGAAGCGATGGCGCAGGTGATGCCGCCCTGGGCGGAAACAGTGTGCGAACGGGTCGGGAAAACCTTGGTGATCACGGCAGTCTTGTGACCGCCCTGTGCCAGTTGCAGCGCTGCGCGCATGCCGGCACCGCCGCCACCAATAATGATGGCGTCAAAAGAAATCGTAGGAATGTTAGCCATGAATCAGATACCCCAAAGAATCTGCACACCCCAGACGAAGTACGCAAACATCGCGACGCCGCATACTGCCTGGAAGAGGAAACGTACGGCAGTCGCCGACTTGCCGAACGCCATCGGCGTCAGGTAGTCGGTCGCGATGGTCCACATACCGACCCAGGCGTGAGCGCCCAGTGCGACAAGCGCCAGCAGACTGAAGATACGCATCCAGTTGTTTGCGAACAGTTCATACCATTGGGCATAGCCAAGGCCAGGGTTTGCTACGACATATCCGATCAGGAAAATGAAGTAAGCCGCGAGAACGACCGCAGACACACGCTGCGCCATCCAGTCATAGAGGCCCGAACGCGAAAGGTTCGTGACGTTGGTTACCATATCCAGACTCCTGCCAGAACGATTACCACCACGGAAACGGCGATAACGATTTTCGAGCCCAGCTTGCCGCCTTCCAGCGTATCACCGATGCCCATGTCCATGATCAAGTGGCGCACACCGGCAACCAAGTGATACAGCAAGGCGGACAGGATGCCCCAAATCACTAGCTTGGCTAGCGGACTGGTCAGACACGCCTTCACCTGACCGAAGCCTTCTTCCGAGTCGAGCGACTTGTCCAATGCATAAAGCATGATGGCCAGGCTGACGAAGAGAATGACACCGGAGATACGGTGAAGAATGGACGTGTAAGCAGTGACTGGGAGTTTGATGGTCCTTAGGTCTAGGTTTACAGGTCGTTGGCTTTTCACGGCTTTTTTTCACACTGAAGAGCCCCTAACAATCAGGGCAAAGTTGTTGGGGCGCGCACTGGTCAGGTACTCACCACCCAGGGAGTGACGACCCCCAAGAAAGCAGGCCCAAAAGCCCCTGGCGGTCGGTGGCCGAGTATAGACAGTTAGGCTACTAATGACAACGCGTTCACCTTCCCCTAATAGCGCATTGCACATATGAAGCAAAAGGCGTAAACGGCAGGCAATTTCGCGGAAAAAGTCCGGTTAAAGCCTTCTGGAGCAAGACTTTAGGCAAATTGACATTCGAATTTATCTCACTATAGTGGTGCGGGCCCTGCGTGGGGGGTCTGTCTGATGATTCCAAGCATTAATAGGAGGCCACATGGCTGACAAAAAAGCGCAGTTGATCATCGAGGGCGCAGCCCCCGTCGAGCTGCCCATTTTAACCGGCACCGTTGGTCCCGATGTAATCGACGTACGGGGCCTGACGGCCACGGGCCGTTTCACCTTTGACCCGGGTTTCATGTCGACCGCTTCGTGCGAGTCGAAGATCACCTATATCGACGGCGACAACGGCATCCTGCTGCACCGCGGCTACCCGATCGAGCAACTGGCCGAAAAATCGGACTACCTGGAAACCTGCTACCTGCTGCTCAACGGCGAGCTGCCAACCGCAGAGCAAAAGGCCCAGTTCGTCAGCACCGTGAAGAACCACACCATGGTTCACGAACAGTTGAAGACCTTCTTCAACGGCTTCCGTCGCGATGCCCACCCGATGGCCGTCATGTGCGGCGTTGTCGGCGCCCTCTCGGCCTTCTACCACGACTCCCTGGACATCAATAACCCCCAGCATCGCGAAATCTCCGCGATCCGCCTGGTGGCGAAGATGCCGACCCTGGCAGCCATGGTCTACAAGTACTCCATGGGCCAGCCCATGATGTACCCGCGCAATGACCTGACTTATGCAGAAAACTTCCTGCATATGATGTTCAACACTCCGTGCGAGATCAAACCGATCAGCCCGGTGCTCGCCAAGGCCATGGACCGGATCTTCATCCTCCACGCCGACCACGAGCAGAACGCCTCCACGTCCACCGTGCGCCTGGCAGGCTCCTCGGGTGCCAACCCGTTCGCTTGTATCGCCGCCGGTATCGCCGCACTCTGGGGCCCGGCCCACGGCGGTGCCAACGAAGCGGTACTGACCATGCTCGATGAAATCGGCGATGTCTCGAACATCGACAAATTCATCGCCAAGGCCAAGGACAAGAACGATCCGTTCAAGCTGATGGGCTTCGGTCACCGGGTCTACAAGAACCGCGACCCGCGCGCCACCGTCATGAAGCAGACCTGCGACGAAGTGCTCAAGGAACTGGGGATCAAGAACGATCCGCAACTCGAACTGGCCATGCGCCTGGAAGAGATCGCCCTGACCGACCCGTACTTCATCGAGCGCTCGCTGTACCCGAACGTCGACTTCTACTCGGGGATCATCCTCAAGGCGATCGGCATTCCAACCAGCATGTTCACCGTGATCTTCGCCCTGGCGCGGACCGTGGGCTGGATCTCCCACTGGAAAGAAATGCTCTCCAGCCCGTACAAGATCGGCCGCCCGCGCCAGTTGTACACCGGCTACGAGTCGCGTGACATCACCCAACTGGAAGACCGCAAGTAAGACCTGCCTTGCGATAGGTACCAAGCTTCACCAAAACGGCCCCCGCTTCTTATATAAGAGCGGGGGCCGTTTTGTTTGTGCCTCTCCCCATCTTCTTCGCCCGGTCCGACGCCATCGCGAGCAGGCTCGCTCCCACAGGGGAATGCATTTCAATGTGGGAGCGAGCCTGCTCGCGATTGGGCGGCAGGCCTGCCACCCCTTAAACCCAACACAAAAAAATACCCCAGCCTCTCGACCGGGGTACTTCTTCAAACACAACGCTTTAACTTGAAGCTTTTAACTTACAGCTTGCCGCTGCTTTAGTGGCTAACCGCCCCACTCGCCCCCAGGCCAGTCTGCGAACGCACGAACTGCGGGAAGAACAGCGCCCGCTCGTTCACGCCTTCAGCCGACTTGTCGGTGACGGAGAAGAACCAGATGCCGACGAAGGCAATGGCCATCGAGAACAGCGCAGGGTATTCATACGGGAAGATCGCCTTCTCGTGACCCAGGATCTGCACCCAGATGGTCGGACCGAGCACCATCAGGCCCACTGCGCTGACCAGGCCCAACCAACCGCCGATCATGGCGCCACGGGTGGTCAGCTTCTTCCAGTACATCGAGAGCAGCAGTACCGGGAAGTTGCAGCTTGCCGCGATGGAGAACGCCAGGCCCACCATGAACGCGATGTTCTGCTTCTCGAACAGGATGCCCAGGCCGATCGCCAGCACCGCCAGGGCGACGGTGGTGATCTTCGACACGCGAATCTCATCCTTCTCGTTGGCTTTGCCTTTCTTGACGACACTGGCATACAGGTCATGGGACACCGCCGAGGCACCGGCCAGGGTCAGACCCGCCACTACCGCCAGGATGGTGGCAAAGGCTACCGCCGAGATGAAGCCCAGGAAGATGCTGCCACCCACCGCGTCAGCCAAGTGCACCGCCGCCATGTTGTTGCCACCCAGCAACGCACCTGCTGCGTCCTTGAAGGCCGGGTTGGTGCTGACCAACAGGATCGCGCCGAAGCCGATGATGAAGGTCAGGATGTAGAAGTAACCGATGAAGCCAGTGGCATACAGCACGCTCTTGCGAGCTTCCTTGGCGTCACTCACGGTGAAGAAGCGCATCAGGATGTGTGGCAGGCCAGCAGTACCGAACATCAGCGCCAGGCCCAGGGAGAACGCCGAGACCGGATCCTTGACCAGACCACCAGGGCTCATGATCGCCTCACCCTTGGCGTGAACCTTGACCGCCTCGGAGAACAGCATATTGAAGTCGAAGTTGACGTGCTTCATGACCATCAGCGCCATGAAGGACGCACCCGACAGCAACAGCACCGCCTTGATGATCTGCACCCAGGTAGTGGCCAGCATGCCGCCAAACAGCACATAGAGGCACATCAGGATACCGACCAGAATCACCGCAACGTGATAGTCCAGGCCAAACAGCAGCTGGATCAGCTTGCCGGCACCGACCATCTGCGCGATCAGGTAGAACGCGACCACTACCAGCGAGCCGCTGGCAGACAAGGTGCGGATCTGGGTTTGCCCCAGGCGGTAGGACGCCACGTCGGCAAAGGTATATTTACCCAGGTTGCGCAGGCGCTCGGCGATCAGGAACAGAATGATCGGCCAGCCCACCAGAAAACCGATGGAGTAGATCAGGCCGTCGTAACCGGAGGAAAACACCAGCGCGGAAATCCCCAGGAAGGACGCCGCCGACATGTAGTCGCCCGCGATTGCCAAGCCGTTCTGGAAGCCGGTGATCTTGCCGCCGGCCGCATAGTAGTCGGCCGCCGAGTTGTTTTTCTTGGACGCCCAGTAAGTGATATATAAAGTCGCGCCGACGAAGGCCACGAACATCAGGATAGCCGGGACGTTAAGCGGTTGTTTCTGCACGGCACCGGTCAGGGCTTCAGCCGCCCAGGCCCCCGGTGCGAACGCTGCGATGCTCAACAGAGCCATTAGACGCCGGATCATTGCTGAGCCTCCTTGAGAATCGCATTGTTCAGATCGTCGAACTCACCGTTGGCGCGTCGCACGTAGATACCGGTCAGGATGAAGGCCGAGACAATCAGGCCGACACCTATGGGGATACCCCAGGTAATGGTGGACTCGGGCGAAATCTTGGCCCCGAGAATATGCGGCCCGTAGGCAATCAGAAGAATGAAGCCTGAATACAACCCAAGCATGATCGCCGAGAGAATCCAGGCGAACTTTTCTCTCTTTCTCACCAGCTCCTTGAAACGCGGGCTGTTTTGAATCGAGAGGTAAATGCTGTCGTTCATTGTTTTTATCCTCGCAGCACAGATTTAATTGCAACAGCGCTACTCTATGCGGCTGAAGGCCAGGTTCCAGACGACCTTAGTATTAGAACGACATGACGTTTATCGATTGATGACCGGCACCGCTCCCCCTTGTGGGAGCGAGCCTGCTCGCGATAGCGGTGGGTCTGTAGGTGCACCTGTCGAATGTACCGTCGTCATCGCGAGCAGGCTCGCTCCCACAAGGACGTGGGCGAGACTGAAAAAACGCAGGCACAAAAAAACCGCATGACGCCAAGTCATGCGGTTTTCGAGAGCGTTAAACCAGGCGAATTACTCGCCGGTCCACTCCTTCACACGATCCGGGTGCTTGGCAACCCAATCCTTGGCGGCGGCGTCCGGCTTGGCGCCTTCCTGAATCGCCAGCATGACCTCGCCGATTTCGTCTTTCGAATTCCACTGGAACTTCTTCAGGAACGCGACCACTTTCGGTGCCTTGGCGGCCAACTCCTTGCTGCCGATGCTGTTTACGGTTTCAGCTGCGCCGTAGACGCCTTTCGGGTCTTCCAGGAAGCGCAGTTTCCACTTGGCGAACATCCAGTGCGGCACCCAACCGGTAACAGCGATGGATTCTTTTTTCTTCTCGGCACGGGTCAGCTCGGCAATCATGCCGGCGCCGGAACTGGCCTTGAGTTGATACCCGGTCAGGTCGTAATCCTTGATGGCCTGTTCAGTCTTGATCATGACACCTGAACCGGCGTCGATACCGACAATGCGGTTCTTGAAGCTGTCATCGGTCTTGAGGTCGGCCACGGACTGGGCCTTGACGTATTCCGGCACGATCAGGCCGATTTTCGCATCCTTGAAGTTCGGGCCGTAATCGACCACCTGATCCTTGTTCTTGGTCCAGTAATCGCCATGGGTCACCGGCAACCAGGCCGAGAGCATCGCGTCAAGCTTGCCGGTCGCCACACCCTGCCACATGATCCCGGTCGCGACCGCTTGCAGCTTCACGTCATAGCCCAGTTTCTGCTTGATGACTTCGGCCGCCACATGGGTGGTCGCGACGCTGTCGGACCAACCGTCGACATAACCGATGCTCAGGGTTTCGGTTTCGGCGCTGGCCAATGTGGAACTGATCGCCAGTACCAGTGCGGCACCTGCGCCCAAGAGTCGTCGCATTCTCATCGTTACTTCCCCGAAAGTGCTGCGCCCGACGGATGCCGAGCGGCGTCAACGTATTGTTATGGTGCACAGCGCCCCCATCACGCTCGCCTGCAAAACCGGTCCGAACGTCAGTGGAGTACTGACTCGTTGATCATCAACCTGCGCCAATCTGGAACCTGCTCTGCCTGCGACGTTGAAGCAACGAGAAACGACATCAGAACGCCAGCTACCTGCCTACGTCATTCGGGCCAACAAAAATGCCGTCCTGCCGGTCATGCCTGAATCCGGCAAACCGCCAGATAAATAGCCTCTACCACGCGTGAACGTGTATCTTCGCGCTACTATCGCGCCCCGTTTGTGCCTCTTTTGCGTCCATCATGGCACTTGGCTTCACTTCGGCGGTCATAGCCTGCGAACTTCATTCGGCATCTTCCTCTAAGGGATCCAGTCATGCTCCATTCCTTGCGCTTCGCTGCCCTCGCCGGCGGCCTTATTCTGAGTGCGTCCGCGCTGGCGGTGGATATCGATGCCGCCAGCTATGGCTACCCCTTGACCAACCCGTTCGAGGCGACCATCGCCACCACGCCACCGGACCTGCGCCCGGAGCTGCCCCCGATCGAAGATATCGACCAGGCGGACCACAGCCTGACCCTGCGCCCGGAACGCGAGTTCATCCTGCCGGACAACTTCTGGCCGGTGAAAAGTCTCACCTACCGCATGGCGACCCAAGACAAGCCCGCACCGCTGATCTTTCTGATCGCCGGCACCGGCGCGCGCTACGACAGTACCCTCAACGAATACCTCAAGCGTCTCTATTACAAAGCGGGTTACCACGTGGTGCAGTTGTCGTCGCCCACCAGCTTTGACTTCATGAGTGCCGCTTCGCGCTTCGCTACACCTGGCATCACCAAGGAAGACGCCGAAGACATGTACCGGGTGATGCAGGCCGTACGCGCGCAAAACCCCAAATTGCCCGTGACCGAGTATTACCTCACCGGCTACAGCCTCGGTGCCCTGGACGCGGCCTTCGTCGCCCACCTGGACGAAACCCGACGCAGCTTCAACTTCAAGAAAGTACTGTTGCTCAACCCGCCGGTGAACCTCTACACCTCGATCACCAACCTGGACAAGCTGGTCCAGACTGAGGTCAAGGGCATCAACAACACCACCACTTTTTATGAACTGGTGCTCAACAAGCTGACCCGCTACTTCCAGCAAAAAGGCTACATCGACCTCAACGATGCGCTGCTCTATGACTTCCAGCAGTCCAAACAACACCTGACCAACGAGCAGATGGCGATGCTGATCGGCACCTCGTTCCGCTTCTCGGCAGCCGACATTGCATTCACCTCGGACCTGATCAACCGTCGCGGACTGATCATCCCGCCCAAATTCCCGATTACCGAAAGCACCAGCCTGACGCCGTTCCTCAAGCGTGCGCTGCAATGCGATTTCGACTGTTATCTCACCGAGCAGGTGATTCCGATGTGGCGCGCGCGCACCGACGGCGGCAGCCTGTTGCAACTGATCGATCAGGTCAGCCTTTATGCGCTCAAGGATTACCTGCACGACAGCCCGAAGATTGCCGTCATGCACAACGCCGACGACGTTATTCTCGGCCCGGGCGATCTGGGCTTCTTGCGCGAGACCTTTGGCGACCGGCTGACGGTTTACCCACTGGGCGGCCACTGCGGCAACCTTAACTACCGCGTCAACAGCGACGCCATGCTGGAGTTCTTCCGTGGCTAAATATCTCCTGCTTATCGCCGCGTTAATGAGTGCCGGCATGGTCCACGCCGATAACAGCAAGGCCAATGCGCCTGTTGTGGTGGATTCCGACGGATTCAAGGAGCCGTTGAGCAAGCTCAAGTTCAACCCCGGGCTGGACCAGCGCGAGTTCGAGCGCTCGACCCTCAATGCCCTGAACGTCTATGACCCGCTGGAGTCCTGGAACCGCCGCGTCTACCACTTCAACTACCGATTCGACCAGTGGGTGTTCCTGCCTGTCGTTGACGGTTACCGCTACATCACCCCGAGTTTCCTGCGCACCGGGGTGAGCAACTTCTTCAATAACCTGGGGGACGTGCCGAACCTGATGAACAGCCTGCTGCAATTCAAGGGCAAGCGTTCGATGGAAACCACGGCGCGCCTGCTGCTCAACACCACCGTCGGCATCGCCGGCCTGTGGGATCCGGCCACGGCCATGGGCCTGCCGCGCCAGAGCGAAGACTTCGGCCAGACCCTGGGATTCTATGGCGTGCCCGGCGGCGCGTACTTCGTACTGCCGATCTTCGGCCCTTCGAACCTGCGCGACACCTCGGGATTGCTGGTGGACTACACAGCTGAATCGGCGATCAACTTCCTGAATGTGTCCGAAGTCAGCTCCAACCACCCGGAACTGTTGCTGCTGCGTGGCGTGGACAGGCGTTACCAGACCAGCTTCCGCTATGGTCAACTGAACTCGCCGTTCGAATATGAGAAAGTGCGTTACGTGTATACCGAGTCGCGCAAGTTGCAGATTGCCGAGTAACTCCCGGCCACCCCAAAACCCACTGTGGGAGCGAGCCTGCTCGCGATGAGGGCCTGCCATTCAACATTTATGTTGGCTGGTAGACCGCTATCGCGAGCAGGCTCGCTCCCACAGTTGTCATGTGTTGTCAGATTCAGCTTTTCAGCGCTTTCCAGACCTTGCCCACCACCATCACCCCCGCCAACACCAGCGCCCCCGCCACGATCCCGGCCACCGCATTAAGCAGCAACGGCACGATAAACCCGGCACCGCCAGCACTGGCCGTTACACCTTCGATCCAGTGATGCACCACCGGCACGCCATGGGTCAGGATGCCTCCGCCCACCAGGAACATCGCCGCCGTGCCGATCACCGACAGGCCTTTCATCATGTAGGGCGCGGCGCGCAGGATGGCGCCACCGATGCTCTTGGCCCATTGCCCCGGCTTCTGCGTCAGCCATAACCCGAGGTCATCGAGCTTGACGATCCCGGCCACCAGGCCATAGACCCCAACCGTCATGACGATGGCGATGCCCGACAGCACGATCACCTGCTGGGTCAGCGGTGCGTTAGCGACAGTGCCGAGGGTGATGGCGATGATTTCCGCCGAGAGGATGAAGTCGGTGCGTATCGCACCTTTGATCTTGTCCTTTTCGAAGGCCACCAGATCGACCGCCGGATTGGCCACGGCCTCGACCAGTTGCGCATGCTCGGCCTGGTCTTGCGCCCTGCTGTGAAGGAACTTGTGGGCCAGTTTCTCGAACCCTTCGAAACACAGGTAGGCGCCCCCCACCATCAGCAGTGGCGTCACCAGCCAGGGTACGAAAGCGCTGATGGCCAACGCCGACGGCACCAGAATCAGCTTGTTGATGAACGACCCCTTGGCCACCGCCCAGACCACCGGTATTTCCCGCTCGGCACGCACGCCTGACACCTGCTGGGCATTGAGCGCCAGGTCATCGCCGAGCACGCCGGCGGTTTTCTTGGCGGCCATCTTGGTCATCAATGCAACATCGTCGAGCACCGCGGCGATGTCGTCGATCAGCAACAGCAAACTGCTTCCGGCCATGGAGGAACTCCTTGAATAATAATGCTGCGCAGCATAGCGCGCCCGACGTCGCCTCGGGGCATTCTTGAGCGCCTCTGGAGGCCGGTGCTACCATGCGCAACCGCCAGAACAGGCAAGGAACCCCTGGGTTTATGAGCACTATCCGCGAGCGCAACAAAGAACTGATCCTGCGTGCCGCCAGCGAAGAATTTGCCGACAAGGGCTTCGCAGCGACCAAAACCAGTGACATCGCGGCCAAGGCGGGCCTGCCCAAACCCAACGTCTACTACTATTTCAAATCCAAGGAAAACCTCTATCGCGAGGTGCTGGAAAGTATCATCGAGCCGATCCTCCAGGCCTCGACCCCGTTCAACGCCGATGGCGTGCCCGGCGAAGTGCTGAGCCACTACATCCGCTCCAAGATCCGCATTTCCCGCGACCTGCCCTTCGCCTCAAAAGTCTTCGCCAGCGAAATCATGCACGGCGCCCCCCACCTGAGCGCCGACCTGGTCGAACAACTCAACGCCCAGGCCCGGCACAACATCGACTGCATCCAGACCTGGATCGACCGCGGCCAGATCGCCCCCATCGACCCCAACCACCTGATGTTCAGCATCTGGGCAGCCACCCAGACTTACGCCGACTTCGACTGGCAGATATCCGCAGTGACCGGCAAGGCAAAACTGGACGAAGCGGATTATGAAGCCGCGGCACAGACGATTATTCGGTTGGTGTTGAAGGGGTGTGAGGTGGATCGCTAGGTCCAGAACCGTGTCGCCGCCATCGCGAGCAGGCTCGCTCCCACAAGGGATCTCAGTTGTTCACAAAATTTGAGTTCACAACAGAATCCTGTGGGAGCGAGCCTGCTCGCGATGGCGGCGACACGACTTCAAGTCAAACCCAAATCGCATCCCACAGCGGATAGTCACCCAGTCGCTCCACCAGACCCGCCCGCAACGGATTCGCGACCACATGACGAGCGAGCTTTACCAAGTCTTCCTCTCGGCGCAGTGCCCGGTCATGAAAGCCTGGCTGCCAAAGGTTAATCTTACGATCAAGGCACGAATTCGCTGCTTTGGTGCTCAATGATTTTGTCTTTTGCATCAACCCACTCAATGACCCCCTCCGCAACTCTACCAACCAATGAAAGTGATCAGGCATAACGACCCATGCCAATGATTTTGCAAAGCCTTGATCCTGAGCCTTTCTAAACTGATGAACGACCATTCTGCCCAAGATAAAGTCTCTAACAATCGGCTCGCGGCCGAATGTGTTGGCGGTCAATAAGTAGATTCGGTTGGATTCGGCATAGCGGCCGACACGCAGTCGATGTGAAGCCGGTGAACCAGACATTCCGTGTCCTTTGATAAGTTGAGTTCTGGCCAATACTAGGTCTGGAAATGTCTGGAGGCGGACCTGACTTTTAGCTGGATGTGTCTGGTTGACAGCCATCGCGAGCAGGCTCGCTCCCACAGGGGATTGGGGGTGCTCACACATTTTGTGTCTGCCCAAGTCCACCTGTGGGAGCGAGCCTGCTCGCGATTGCAATAGGTCAGTCAATACAAAATCAAGCGCCCCCCGCATCCGCCTTCAACCCCACCCCCTCCACGGCCCTGACCGCAACCTGCTCATCAATGTCAGAGGTATCGCCACTGATGCCGATGGCGCCCAACACCCGTCCATCCTGACCCCTGATCAACACCCCTCCCGGTGCCGGCACGACGCTGCCCTGCCCCAGGTTGTTCAACGCGGCGAAGAAGGCCGGGCGCTGCTGGGCGTCCTGGGCGAGCAGGCGCGAGCCCTTACCCAGGGCGATGGCGCCCCAGGCCTTACCGATGGCGATCTGAGGGCGAAGCAAGCTGGCGCCGTCTTCACGTTGCAGGGCTATCAGGTGGCCGCCGCTGTCCAGAACCGCAATGGTCAGTGGCGCAGCGCCGATTTCGCGGCCCGCGGCAAGGGCTTGCCCCGTCAGGTTGACGGCGACTTTCAAGGTTAAAGCGCTCATGAGTGCTGTCCTTATTTTGTTGTGGGAAGCGTTCCTGGCATTGCTGTCGGCAAAACCAGACGCAAACAATAGAACACAATGATCTTATTTTTTGTATACAATAATTCCAACAACACATCCTGTGCGACGAAAAGCCACAGCGTTTACGGCCTTCCGACGAATGAAACAGGTGCTTGAGGAAATGGATTGACCTGCGCCGTCCGCCATGAATACACTCTACGCAAAGCCACTTGTATACAATTACAAAACGTAAGAGGCACAAAATTATGAGCAAAATGAGAGCAATCGAAGCCGCCGTTCTGGTGATGCGCCGTGAAGGCGTGGACACCGCCTTCGGCATCCCGGGTGCCGCGATCAACCCGCTGTACTCTGCCCTGCAAAAGGTGGGTGGCATCGATCATGTCCTCGCTCGCCACGTTGAAGGCGCCTCCCACATGGCCGAGGGCTACACCCGCACCAAGGCCGGCAACATTGGCGTGTGCATCGGCACCTCGGGTCCGGCGGGGACCGACATGGTGACGGGGCTCTACAGCGCTTCGGCCGACTCGATCCCGATCCTGTGCATCACCGGCCAGGCACCCCGCGCCCGCCTGCACAAGGAAGATTTTCAGGCTGTGGACATCACCAGCATTGTCAAGCCGGTGACCAAGTGGGCAACCACGGTCCTGGAACCTGGCCAGGTGCCGTACGCTTTTCAGAAGGCCTTCTTTGAGATGCGCTCCGGCCGGCCGGGCCCGGTGTTGATCGACCTGCCGTTCGACGTGCAGATGGCCGAGATCGAGTTCGACATCGACGCCTACCAACCGCTGCCCCTGGCCAAACCCGCTGCCAACCGCGTGCAGATCGAGAAGGCCCTGGCCATGCTCGATCAGGCTGAGCGCCCACTGCTGGTGGCCGGCGGCGGGATCATCAACGCCGATGCGAGCGAGCTGCTGGTGGAATTCGCTGAGCTGACCGGTATCCCGGTGATTCCCACACTGATGGGCTGGGGCACGATTCCAGACGATCACCCATTGATGGTCGGCATGGTCGGCCTGCAAACCTCCCACCGCTATGGCAATGCGACGCTGCTCAAATCGGACGTGGTGCTGGGTATCGGCAACCGCTGGGCCAACCGCCACACCGGTTCGGTGGATGTCTACACCGAAGGCCGCACCTTCATTCATGTGGACATCGAGCCGACCCAGATAGGCCGTGTGTTCACCCCGGACCTGGGCATCGTGTCCGACGCCGCTTCGGCACTGACTGCGTTCATCGAAGTCGCCCGCGAATGGCAAGCCGCTGGCAAACTGAAAAACCGCAGCGCCTGGCTGCAGGACTGCCAGCAGCGCAAGGCCAGCCTGCAGCGCAAGACTCACTTCGACAACGTACCGGTCAAGCCCCAACGTGTGTACGAAGAAATGAACCAGGTGTTCGGCAAGGACACCTGCTACGTCAGCACCATCGGGCTGTCGCAGATCGCCGGGGCGCAGTTCCTGCACGTCTACAAACCGCGCCACTGGATCAACTGCGGCCAGGCCGGCCCGTTGGGCTGGACCATCCCGGCGGCACTCGGGGTGGTCAAGGCCGACCCGAATCGCAAGGTCGTGGCGTTGTCGGGCGACTATGACTTCCAGTTCATGATCGAAGAGCTGGCGGTAGGCGCGCAGTTCAAGCTGCCGTACATCCACGTGGTGGTGAACAACTCCTACCTGGGGTTGATCCGCCAGGCCCAGCGCGGATTCGACATGGACTACTGCGTGCAACTGTCCTTCGACAACCTCAACGCGCCGGAACTCAACGGTTATGGCGTAGACCACGTCGCCGTGGCCGAGGGCCTGGGTTGCAAGGCGCTACGGGTGTTCGAACCGTCCGGCATCCAGCCAGCATTGCGCAAGGCCCAAGAGCTGATCGAGGAATTCAAGGTGCCGGTGATCGTCGAGATCATCCTGGAACGGGTGACCAACATTTCCATGGGCACCGAGATCAACGCCGTCAACGAATTCGAAGACCTGGCGCTGGTGGGCAACGATGCGCCGACAGCGATTTCGTTGCTCGATTGAGCTAACCGTTGCTTGACCTGTAGGAGCTGCCGAAGGCTGCGATCTTTTGATCTTTCGCTTAACTCTCAAGTGTCGATAGAAAGATCGCAGCCTCGCTTCACTCGACAGCTCCTACGGGTCAGGACGCCATTAAATTTGTAGCAGGAGACCACCATGCCGCGTTTCGCCGCCAACCTGTCCATGCTGTTCACCGAGCAGGATTTCCTCGCCCGCTTCGAAGCGGCCGCCAAGGCCGGTTTCACGGGTGTCGAATACCTGTTCCCTTATGACTACAGCTCCGCCGAGCTCAAGGCCTTGCTCGATGCCAACGGCCTGACCCAAGTGCTGTTCAACCTGCCGGCCGGCGACTGGGCCAAGGGCGAGCGCGGCATTGCCTGCCTGCCGGACCGGGTTGAAGAGTTCCGCTCGGGCGTCGACCTGGCGATCGCTTATGCCCAGGTGCTGGGCAACACTCAGGTCAACTGCCTGGCCGGGATTTGTCCGCAGAACTGCGACAACGCCCTGGTGGAGAAAACCTTCGTCGCCAACCTGAAATACGCCGCCGAGAAGCTGCAAGCCAAAGGCATCAAGCTGGTGATGGAAGCCATCAACACCCGTGACATTCCCGGTTTCTACCTGAACAACACCGCCCAGGCCCTGTCGATCCGCGAGCAGGTGGGCAGCGCCAACCTGTTCCTGCAATACGACATCTACCACATGCAAATCATGGAAGGCGACCTGGCCCGGACCCTGTCGGCGCACCTGGGTCAGATCAACCATGTGCAACTGGCGGACAACCCGGGACGCAACGAGCCGGGCACTGGCGAGATCAACTATCGCTTCCTGTTCGAACACCTGGACCGCATCGGTTACCAGGGCTGGGTCGGTTGCGAATACAAGCCGCTGACCAGCACGGAAGCGGGCCTGGGCTGGCTGAAAAGCCATAACGCAATCTGACCCGATACGGCCTTTGTGGCGAGGGAGCTTGCTCCCGCTCGGCTGCGAAGCAGACGCATGATTTTTCACCCAACATGGATTTCTGGGGCCGCTTCGCGACCCAGCGGGAGCAAGCTCCCTCGCCACAGAGACCCGGGACATCTAAATAAGAGAGGATTTTCTCATGGCTAAAATCGGATTCATCGGCACCGGCATCATGGGCCATCCCATGGCAATGAACCTGCAAAAGGCCGGACACAGCCTGTTCCTGAGTCAGCACCACGACCCGGCCCCCGCCGATCTGCTGGCCGGCGGCGCGGTGGCGCTGGCCAACCCGAAGGAAGTCGCCCAGGAAGCCGAGTTCATCATCGTCATGGTCCCGGACACCCCGCAGGTCGATGACGTGCTGTTTCGCGCCGATGGCGTGGCGGCCGGCGTGGGCGCGGGCAAGGTGGTCATCGACATGAGTTCGATCTCCCCCACCGCCACCAAGGCGTTCGCGGCCAAGATCAATGAAAAAGGCGCGCAATACCTCGATGCCCCCGTGTCCGGTGGTGAAGTCGGCGCCAAGGCCGCCACGCTGAGCATCATGGTCGGTGGCGACAGCGCCGCTTTCGAGCGCGCCCTGCCGCTGTTCCAGGCCATGGGCAAGAACATCACCCTGGTGGGCGGCAACGGCGACGGCCAGACCGCGAAAGTGGCGAACCAGATTATCGTCGCGCTGAACATCCAGGCCGTGGCAGAAGCCATGCTGTTCGCCGCGAAAAACGGCGCCGATCCGGCCAAGGTTCGCGAAGCGCTGATGGGTGGTTTTGCCTCCTCGAAGATCCTGGAAGTACACGGCGAGCGCATGATCAAGGGCACCTTCGATCCGGGCTTCCGCATCAGCCTGCACCAGAAGGACCTGAACCTGGCCCTGCAAGGCGCCAAGGAGCTGAACATCAACCTGCCCAACACCGCCAACGCCCAGCAAGTGTTCAGCACCTGCGCGGCCATCGGCGGCAGCAACTGGGATCACTCGGCGCTGATCAAGGGCCTGGAGCACATGGCGAACTTCTCGATTCGCGATAACTGACACGCCACAAAAACCTGTGGGAGCGAGCCTGCTCGCGATAGCGGACACACAGTCGACATTGCGGCTGGAGGTCAGGCCCTCATCGCGAGCAGGCTCGCTCCCACAGGGAATCGAGTTGCTTCATCCAATAATAAAAATCGGGAGTCCGCCATGTCGGTCGATCCGCAACAACTGCTGCGCGAGCTGTTTGCCACAGCCATCGACGCGGCCCATCCGCAGCATGTCCTTGAACAGTATCTGCCCAGCGACCGCCGCGGCCGGGTGATCGTCATCGGCGCCGGTAAGGCGGCCGCGGCGATGGCGCAGGTGGTCGAGCGCTGCTGGCAGGGCGACGTCACTGGTTTGGTAGTGACCCGCTACGGCCATGGCGCGCCCTGCCAGAAGATCGAAGTAGTGGAAGCTGCTCACCCGGTACCTGATGCGGCGGGCCTGGCGGTGGCCCAACGGGTGCTGGAGCTGGTCAGCAACCTTGACGAAGACGACCGGGTGATTTTCCTGCTGTCCGGCGGAGGCTCGGCGCTGCTGGCGCTGCCGGCAGCTGGCATCACCCTGGCCGACAAGCAATCGATCAACAAGGCGTTGCTCAAGTCCGGCGCCACCATCGGCGAGATGAATTGCGTGCGCAAACATCTCTCGGCAATCAAGGGCGGGCGCCTGGGCAAGGCCTGCTGGCCGGCGACGGTCTACACCTACGCGATTTCCGATGTGCCCGGTGACCTCGCCACGGTCATCGCCTCCGGCCCCACCGTGGCCGACCCCAGTACATCAGCCGAAGCGCTGGCAATCCTCAAGCGCTACAACATTGAAATACCGGCCGCGGTGCGCAACTGGTTGCTAAGCCCGGAATCGGAAACCGTCAAACCCGGCGACCCGAGCCTGGCCCGCAGTCACTTCCAATTGATCGCCCGCCCCCAGCAATCACTGGAAGCGGCGGCGGTGAAAGCCCGCCAGGCCGGTTTCAGCCCGTTGATCCTCGGCGACCTGGAAGGCGAATCCCGGGAAGTGGCCAAAGTCCACGCCGGTATCGCTCGGCAAATCGCTCTGCACGGCCAGCCTCTGGCGGCGCCATGCGTGATCCTCTCCGGCGGCGAAACCACGGTCACCGTGCGCGGCAATGGCCGGGGCGGACGCAACGCAGAATTCCTGCTCAGTCTGACTGACAGCCTCAAGGGTCATCCCGGCATCTACGCACTGGCCGGCGACACGGACGGCATCGACGGTTCCGAAGACAACGCCGGCGCCATCATGACCCCGGACAGTTATCGCCGTGCCGCCGAACTGGGCCTGAGCGCCAGCGACGAGCTGGACAACAACAACGGCTACGGCTATTTCGCCGCGCTGGATGCGTTGATCGTCACCGAGCCGACGCGCACCAACGTCAACGACTTTCGCGCCATCCTGATTCTTGAGAACCCCAAACATGACGCCTGATAAAAAGGTCAAGATCCTCGCGACCCTCGGCCCCGCTACCCGTGGGATCGATGACATCCGTGAACTGGTGCAGGCCGGTGTGAATATTTTCCGCCTGAACTTCAGCCACGGCGAACATGCCGACCACGCCCAGCGTTACCAGTGGATTCGTGAAGTCGAGCAGCAGCTCAACTACCCACTGGGCATTCTGATGGACTTGCAGGGTCCGAAACTGCGCGTGGGCACATTCGCCGACGGCAAAGTGCTGCTGCAACGCGGCCAGGCCCTGCGCCTGGATCTGGACGCCACGCCCGGCGATGAACAACGGGTCAACCTGCCCCACCCACAGATCATCGAGGCCCTGGAGCCCGGCATGGACCTGCTGCTGGACGACGGCAAGCTGCGCCTGCGTGTGACCGCCAAGCATGCCGATGCCATCGACACCCAAGTGCTCAACGGCGGCGAACTGTCGGACCGCAAAGGCGTGAATGTGCCCCAGGCCGTGCTCGACATGAGCCCGCTGACCGCCAAGGATCGTCGCGACTTGAGCTTTGGCCTGGAGTTGGGCGTGGACTGGGTGGCGCTGTCGTTCGTGCAGCGCCCCGAGGACATCCGCGAGGCACGTGCGTTGATTGGCGACAAGGCATTCCTGATGGCCAAGATCGAGAAACCGTCGGCGGTGACCCAGCTTCGGGAGATCGCCGAACTGAGCGACGCGATCATGGTTGCCCGGGGTGACTTGGGTGTCGAAGTGCCGGCCGAAAGCGTGCCGCAGATCCAGAAGAACATCATCGGCACCTGCCGCGCGCTCGGCAAACCGGTGGTGGTGGCGACCCAGATGCTCGAATCCATGCGTTTTTCTCCCGCACCCACCCGAGCCGAAGTCACCGACGTGGCCAACGCCGTGGCTGAAGGGGCCGATGCGGTGATGCTGTCGGCGGAAACTGCCTCCGGCGATTACCCCCTCGAAGCGGTGCAGATGATGAGCAAGATCATCCGCCAGGTGGAGAACGGCCCGGATTACCAGGCGCAGTTGGATGTCAGCCGGCCGAAAGCCGAAGCCACGGCGTCGGACGCCATCAGTTGCGCGATCCGTCGTATCAGCAACGTACTGCCGGTGGCGGTGCTGGTGAACTACAGCGAATCAGGCAGCTCCAGCCTGCGGGCGGCGCGGGAGCGACCGACGGTGCCGATCCTCAACCTCACACCCAACCTGCAGGCGGCCCGCCGCTTGACCGTGGCCTGGGGCGTGCATTCGGTGGTCAACGATCGGCTGCGGCAGGTGGATGAGGTGTGCTCCACCGCCCTGGAAATCGCCCAGGCCCAGGGCATGGCCCAGCGCGGCGATACCCTGCTGATCACGGCCGGCGTGCCGTTCGGGCAGCCGGGGTCGACCAATTCGTTGCGCATTGAGACCCTAATCTAGCGCCTGTATCGGCCTCATCGCGAGCAGGCTCGCTCCCACAGGGGTTTTGTGAACACCACAGATCCAGTGTGGGAGCGAGCCTGCTCGCGATGAAACCTACCCGGTCCATCAGACATACCAACCATGCCCAACACCCACTGCCCCGACTGGGCCACCGCCCTGCTCAACGGTTTCAGCCAGATTTTCCTCCAGCGTCATCCGCTGTGCGGTCTGTTGTGCCTGCTGGCGATTCTCTTCACCGCACCCGCCTTGTTTGGCGGTGCGTTGCTTGGCGGCGTGGCCGGGTTGCTCACCGCCCAGCGGCGCGGTTACGCCAAGGTTGATCGACAGGCCGGACTGTTCAGTTACAACGGCATCCTGCTGGGCCTGCTATTGAGTCTCGCGTTACCTTGGTCAGCCGTGTTGCCGCCATTGATTATTGCCAGCGGCGGTCTCAGCGCGATGTTGACTCAGCAGTGGCTCAAGCGCAGCCGTGGCCCGCAGTGCCTGCCCGTCTACACCACGCCGTTCGTGGCATTGGGTTGGTTGCTGCTGAGCGTCGCCCCGGCACAGTCGTCGCCCGTTTCGGTTGAAATGACGATGCCCCATTTGCTGGCCGCTTATTGGAGCGGACTGGGTCAGGTCATGTTTCTCGACCAGCCATTAGCCGGTGCGCTGATCGCTGTGGGATTGTTGATTGCCAACCCACGTGCCGCCGGTTGGGCGATGCTGGGGTCAGCCGCAGGCCTGGCATTCTCCCTGCTGCATCACGACACCGCCCAAGCCCTGTCGGGACTCGGCGGCTATAACCCAGCCCTGGCGGCACTGGCCCTCAGCCAACAACGCCACCTGCGATGGTTGCCGCTGGCGGGTATCGTGCTCACAGTCATGCTCACACCGGGTTTTCTCGCCTTCGGCCTGGCGCCGCTGACCGCGCCCTTCATCCTGGCCTGCTGGCTGGTTCACGCCACGAAACGGGTGTGGCAGCAGGCCAGTCTCGACACTGCGCCTTGCGCTTTGCGGGGCAATCACCCTAGGCTTCGCTGACTATTGGTTCAGGCGAACGTTATGGATAGCAACAACTGGCGTGAACGCCTCTACGTGATCATTTTCCAGACCGACACCGTGGCCGGCCGACGCTTCGACAGCACACTGCTGTTGATCATCCTCGCCAGCCTGGTGATCGTGATGCTCGACAGCATCGACAGCATTCACCAGAACTACGCCCCCCTGCTGGCCGCCATGGAATGGGGGTTTACCTTCATCTTCATCGTCGAATACGGCCTGCGCCTGTATTGCTCGCCCAAGCCCCTGCGCTATGCATTCAGCTTCTACGGCCTGGTGGACTTACTGGCGATCGTGCCCGGGGTTCTGGCGCTGTATTACAGCGACGCCCAGTATCTGCTGATCGTTCGCATCATTCGCATGCTGCGGATTTTCCGCGTGCTCAAGCTCAGCCCTTATCTCAAGCAAGCCAACTACCTGATGGCGGCGCTGCGGGGGAGCAAGCAGAAAATCATCGTGTTCCTGGTCAGCGTATCGACCCTGGTGACCGTATTCGGCACCTTGATGTACGTCATCGAAGGCCCCGCGAATGGCTTCACCAGCATTCCCAAAGGCATCTATTGGGCCATCGTGACGTTGACCACCGTGGGCTTTGGCGACATCGTGCCCAAGACGCCATTGGGCCAGGTGGTTTCGTCCCTGGTGATGATCACCGGTTACTCGATCATCGCCGTGCCGACAGGCATTTTCACCGCTGAACTGGCCACGGCCATGCGCGGCGCCGACCAACTCAAGCATGATTGTCCAGTCTGCAGTAAAAACAACCACGATCATGGCGCTGCTTTCTGCTCCCGTTGCGGCAATGCATTGTTCAAGAAACTGGAATAGGCAAGGCACTTTCAATATTCACTGACCCTTGAGGCTGCCTCCATCATCAATGACAAGCATGTCGGATATCAGCCACAAAGCCTGTTCCAGAGCCCGCTAACTCTTTAGCCTCACGCCACTCTTTCCATTCACTGACGAGATCGCCATGAGTGCCCACTCACCCACCTCGCCCGCCAGCACCAGCCTGACTCGCGGCATGGTCCTGCTGTTTGCCTTTTGCTGCGGCGCCATCGTTGCCAACATCTACTACGCCCAGCCCATCATCGAACTGATCGCGCCCGACGTCGGCCTGAGCAGCACCATGGCCAGCCTGATCGTCTCGCTGACCCAAATCGGCTATGCCCTGGGCCTGTTTTTCCTGGTGCCATTGGGGGACCTGCTGGAAAATCGCCGCCTGATGATCCTCACCACCGTTGTGGCGATTGCCAGTCTGTTGGCGGCAGCGTTCACTGAACAGCCGAACGTGTTCCTGCTGGTTTCGCTCCTGGTAGGGTTCAGTTCGGTATCGGTGCAAGTCCTGATCCCGCTGGCCGCGCACTTGGCGCCGGAAGAGTCCAGAGGGCGGGTCGTGGGCGGGATCATGGGCGGCCTGCTGCTGGGGATCCTGCTGGCGCGACCGATCTCAAGCGTGGTGGCCGATCACTTCGGCTGGCGGGCAATGTTCATGATCGCCGCCGCCTTGATGGCGGCGATCAGCATCGTCCTGGCATTGACCGTGCCCAAGCGCCAACCCGACCATAGCGCCTCTTATGGCCAACTGCTGGGCTCGCTCGGCACCTTGTTGCGCCAGCAGCCGCTGTTGCGCCAACGAGCCTTTTACCAGGCCTGCATGTTCGCCACCTTCAGCCTGTTCTGGACCGCCGTGCCGCTGGAGCTGTCGCGCAATCACGGTCTGTCGCAAACTGAAATCGCCCTGTTCGCCCTGGTCGGTGCCATTGGCGCCATCGCCGCGCCCATTGCCGGTCGCCTGGCGGATGCCGGACATACCCGCATCGCTTCGCTGCTGGCAATGCTGTTGGCCAGCCTGAGTTTTCTGCCAGCGTTCATCCATCCGCTCTACAGCGTCATTGGCCTGGCCGTTACGGGTGTGGTGCTGGATTTCTGCGTGCAGATGAACATGGTCCTGGGCCAGCGCACCATCTACGCCCTCGATGCCAAAAGCCGCAGTCGTCTCAATGCGCTGTACATGACCAGCATCTTCATCGGCGGCGCGTTTGGTTCATCGATTGCCAGCGCGGTGTACGAACATGGCGGCTGGTTGTGGGTGGTGATCATCGGCAGTGCTTTCCCGCTGATGGCCTTGCTGAGTTTCCTCAGCGCCTCGAAAAAACACTCATTGGCGACGGCCTGATACCGTCGCGGCAGGCTTTGAATGCCCGGCGGCCGAGGCCTGCCGGGCACCTTCAAAAAGCGGTCAGATCCGCACGTTACCTCGCGGCCCGGCAATCGCCCAGATGATCAGGCCCAGCACTGGCAACAGAAGAATCAACAGCACCCACAGGACTTTCGCCCCCGTTCCCGCGCCACTCTTGAGCACATTGATGATCGCCCAGATATCGAGCGCCAGAATGATCAGGCCAATCAGGCCGTTGAAGGTGGAACCCATGGTGTCGCTCCCAGATGGTGATATGCACACTTAGGATAGCGGGGGCGCGGCGAGGGTTCCGTTTTATTGCTTCAGACGTGGATCGCCACCTTGAGCGCTTCCAGGGCCGGCGCGGCGGCGATGCCGACTTCGGCGCACAGCTCCAGCACGCGCGGCAGGTCGTTGCCATACACCAGAACCATTTGCAGTTCATCGTCGAGCAACTGGCTGAAATTCACCAGCACATAACCGCCGTTTTCCTTGTTCAGGCTGCTCATCTGGATCTGGATGCGGTTGAGCGCCGTCAGGGCTTCGGTTTTCGCCAGTTGCTTGGGCTTGAGGTTGAAGGCCACGCCGGGGCCGAACGAGGCAACGATCTGTTCGAACAGCTCTACATAAGTGTCGGCCTGGAACAACACGGTGTCTGGCAGGCTCCCCACCACTACCCACTCGCCCAATGGAATCGGGAAGCTGTCGTCGTAGTTGATGTCCGGGTTGGCCGCCAGAAAAGCCGCTGGGTCGGCGTAGGCCTGGGCCGCTTCGTCGGCAATTTTCGCAATGTCCGCATCGCCCAGGCAGCCGGAACTGATTTTGCTGATGAGTTCGACGAGTGCGGCTTTCATGGAGAACATCCTGTGGCGATTGGGTTTTGAGGGCGCGCAGGATAGCGCATCACATTGATTGAGTCAGAAAGCTGTGGCCAGGGAGCTTTTGTGGCGAGGGGATTTATCCCCGCTGGGCTGCAAAGCAGCCCCAAAAATAACCTGACACACCGGGTTGTCAGGTTGTAGGGCCGCTTCGCGCCCCAGCGGGGATAAATCCCCTCGCCACAAAAGCAGCGTCAGGCTTCAAGTACTTCCCAACAGATAGAGATCAACCCAACAACTTCTCCAACTGCGCCGTGGTATCCACCGCGCCCATGGTCCTGGCGGCATCCAGGGCCGAGATGCCGTTGGCATCCTTGGCCTTGGGGTCGGCGCCTTTGCTGATCAGGTAATCGACGATCTCCACACGATTGAACATCGCCGCCATCATCAACGCGGTGCGACCATCGAAGGAAGAGCCTTCCACCTGCGCCCCGCCATCCACCAGCGCGGTGACCACGGCCAGATCGCCCTTGAACGCCGCACCGGCAATCGGGCTCTGGCCGTTGTCGTTGCGGATTTCCGGATCGGCCTTGTTTTCCAGCAGCACTTTCACCGCTTCCACATGCCCGTGGTAAGCGGCCAGCATCAGCAAGGTGTCGCCCTTGTGATTACGCAGGTTGGGCGGCAGGCCTTTGCTCAGCAAAGCGGCCATCATGGCGGCGTCGCCTTGGCGTGCGACATTGAACACCTGTTCGGCAAACTCCGCTGCCTCTTCCGGGGTCATCTGGCGGCTGGTATCGGACATGGGAAACTCCACTTAAGTCTTCGCAAAGCGGCTAGTTTCCCGAGGGACTCCAGACCTGTCATCCCTTTTTTCTCTGCACCGTGCATAGCCAGAATCAATAACGGTACTGTCCTTGCTGAATCTGCGCCGCCAGTTGCCGGTCGACCCGCACATAGGTCGCGGTGCCGGGCAGCCAGGCATAGACCGGCTCATCGTCCGTGGCGCACGGGTCGAAGGCTTCGCTCTTGAGACGGTTTTTCTGGTATTTGAAGGTGCCGGTGGTGTCCATTTTTACCTTGATGCGCAAGAACAACGGCACTGCATAGGCCGGCAATTTGCACTGCAAAAACTGCAACAGCTCAGCAAAATCCAGGGTAGCCAGGGATTCGGACGGGGTAATCGCCGCCATCCCGGCGCGGCCATTGGTGCCATTGATCTCGACGCCATAAGCCACCGCCTCGGCCACCTGCGGGTGCTGCAACAATACGTTTTCAACTTCCGTGGTGGAGACGTTCTCGCCTTTCCAGCGATAGGTATCACCGAGGCGATCAACGAACTGCCCATGGCCGAAGCCGATGTTGCGCAGCAGGTCACCGGTATTGAAGTAACGGTCGCCCGGAACGAAGACATCTTTGAAGATGGTTTTTTCGGTCTTGGCCGGATCGGTGTAGCCGTCCAGCGGCGCCTTGTCGTCGATGCGCGCCATCAGCAAGCCCGGTTCGCCCTTGGGCACTTTCTGCATCCGGCCTCGCAGGTTGCGCAATGGCGCCCCGCTGTCATGGTCGTACTGCACCAGTTCCCAGCCCATCAGGGAAAATCCGACGGTGTTGTCGAAATTCAGCACGTTGGTGAAGCCGATATTGCCGTCGCTGGCCGCGTACAGCTCGCAGATATGGTCGACACCAAAACGTGTCTTGAAGGCCGACCAGGCCCCGGGGCGCAAACCGTTGCCGATCATCTTCCTGACTTCATGCCTGCGGTCTTCAGTGCTGGCGGGTTGATCGACCAGGTAACGACACAACTCACCGACATAGCCCAGGGTGGTGGCCCGGTAACGGCGAACGTCACTCCAGAACTGACTGGCGCTGAACTTGCGCCGGATCGCAAACCCCGAGGCGCCGCAGATCGCCGCCCCCCAGCACACGCACAGGCCCGTGGCGTGGTACAGCGGCAGGGTGCAATACAAAACATCCGCGGGCTGCATGTCCAGGGCGATCAGGCCGAAACTGGTGGAAGTGCGCATCCAGCGCCCGTGGCGAAAAACTCCGGCCTTGGGCAGCCCAGTGGTGCCCGAGGTGTAGAGATAAAAACACGGGTCGTTGAAAAAAACCTGCTGGCTGCTGGCCGGGTTTTCGCCTGGGTGACTGGCGCTGCTGCTTATCAAGTCGACGAAACCGCAAGGGGCGGCGGCGCTGTCCTGATCGGCTAACCACCAGGTTCGGTTGCCTGACAGTGAAGTGCGGGCTCGCACGTCGTTGAAGGCCGCGACCCGTTCATCCCCGACCACCACGGCGACAGGAGCGACCAACGCCAGGCTGTGCACCAGCGCATCCCCGGTCTGCGAGGTGTTGACCATGGCGCTGACCGCACCGACCTTCGCCACCGCCAGCACCGTCACCAGCAACTGTGGCCGGTTCTCGATGAAAATCGCCACGCAGTCGCCCTTGCCGATCCCCTGCGCCAACAGGTAATGGGCGATGCGATTGGCCTGTTCGTTGGCCTGTGTATAACTCAATACCATGTCGCCACACAGCAATGCCGGCCCTTGGGGATTGCGCTGCGTGGCCTGTTCGAAACACCAGCCCAGGCCGCAAGGCTGGGTCGGGTCCTGGACATTGGCGAGCTTCATGCCTTTGACGATACGGGGAATGGCCCTGGCAATAGTGGGTAGCTTGCGCAGCATCTTGCCCCAGGTAATGGCGTCGCTGGATGTACGACTCATGGTCACTCCCGTTCGACCTCGTGGGTCTCGGTTCTTGTTGTCGGGCTGGAGTTCAATTGCGCTCGAAATTACGCCAGCGATTCCGGCGCTGTACATGCGGTTTTTGCAATGTTTTGTATCCACCGCTCACGACAGGCGGCGCATGAGCGCCAGAAACCCAATTGGTTCAACAAAAGATCAGCCGACCACGCAAAATGCAGGATGCACGATGGCCATTCATGCAAGTTGCACGAAAGCAAAAATAGGGAGAATTGTTAACCGATTGTTTTATAACAACTTTCAATCAAGCCCAACGCTGGCACAGACACTGCAACTACCCCTCCACGGTTTGCCAACACCATGGAGCAGTCAAATATGAACATGATTCAAGAAAAGTTTGCGTCCCTGTTTTCCAACTACGAAGTGACCACCCAGGCCCGTCCGGATGGCGGTATCCTGCTGACCCTGCGCAACAGCGAAGGCAAACTGTTTAAACGCACGATTTCCTACGCTCAGTTGCACGCTGGGGACCAACTGTCCTGGGCAATCAGCGCAATTCGTCGCGATCTGGCGGAACAGGCCAGTGAGTTGCCGCAGATCGCCATGCTGCAAAGCCAGCATCGTTTTGCGCTGCCGACCTATCACAGCGCCTGATTTTTTGTGGGAGCGGGCTTGCTCGCTCCCACAGTCTGTTGATATCAAAAACGCGCAGGATCGATCCGGGCAAAACTGTCCACCGTGACATGCCCTTCCAACTCACCGCCCTCGCGCGCCAATCCGCACGTGACCATGCCGGCATCACGGGCTGCATCCAGCTCCTGAACGATATCCGACAGAAACAGAATCTCCCCTGGCGCTACGCCCACCGCCGCGCTGATGCGCTGGTAGGACTGCACCTCCCGCTTGGGTCCTGATGTGGTGTCGAAATAACCACTGAACAACGGCGACAGATCGCCGGCCTCGGAACAGCCGAAAATCAGCTTCTGTGCCTGGATCGAGCCTGAGGAATAAACGAACAGCCGTAAGCCTTCCTGATGCCAGCGCTGTAGCGCCTGCACCGCGTCCGGGTAAACGTGCCCTTTCAACTGCCCCGCCTGATACCCCTGCTCCCAGACCATGCCCTGCAACGCCTTGAGCGGCGTGGCCTTGCGGTCTTCGGCGATCCACTCCAGCAGGATCGCGATGACGCGCTCAATGTCAGCCCCCGGCTCACCGTTGTCCTGGCGCACCGCCGCCAATTGCTCGGCCACGTCGGCGCGTCCGGCATTCTGGCGAACGAAATCCGGGAGATGTCTGGTGGCATATGGAAACAACACATCGAACACGAAACTCACCGCGCTGGTGGTGCCTTCGATGTCGGTGAGAATGGCTTTGATCGGCACAGGTTCACTCCTCAAGGCGCGGGAAACGGCTGGCGATGTCGTCGCCCGTAAACTTCGCGACCCAACCTTCCGGGTTGTTGAACAGGCGAATGGCGACAAAATGCGGATGCTCGCCCATGTCGAACCAGTGCGGCGTGCCCGCGGGCACCGAGATCAGGTCGTTCTTTTCGCACAGTACGGCGTAGACGTAGTCGTCGATGTGCAGGGTAAACAGACCACGACCGGCGACGAAAAATCGTACTTCGTCTTCACCATGGCGATGTTCATCGAGGAATTTGGCCCGCAATTCGGCTTTTTGCGGGTGATCGCTGTTGAGGCTGATGACGTCGACCGTGACGTAGCCATGCTCGGTCATCAATTGATCGATCTGGGTCTTGTAGGCGGCAATCACTTCGTCCTGGCCGGCGCCGGGCTGGATTTTCGTCGCCGCTTCCCAGCGGTCGAAGCGAACACCTTTATCGGCCAGGGTCGCGGCGATGTCTTCGAAGTGGGTCAGCACCTTGTTCGGAACGTCGGGGCTTGAGATGTGGTAGACGGACAGGCTGCTCATGGTTAGGGCTCCAGCAAATTAACGGTTCAGGAGTGCGCGGGTCTTGAGTTCACACTCAAACAGAAACTCGAACGCTTCGATCTGGCGCAGGGCATCGTTCATGCTCGGTCCCCAGGTATACAGGCCATGACCGCGAATCAGGTAGCCGACGCAATCGGGGTGAGCCTCGAGCCACGGCTGCACCTGGCCGGCCAGGCGCGCGATGTCCTGGTCGTTGTCGAAAATCGGCACGCGGACACAGGACTCGTGGGTCGACACACCGCTGAAGGCTTTTTGCAATTCGTAGTCTTCGAAATCGATGAAGGCTTGCTTTGTCAGGCGTGACAAGACCGTGGCATTCACCGAATGGGTGTGCAACACGGCGCCGATCTCCGGGCGCCAGCGATACAGCTGGGTGTGCAGCAGGGTTTCGGCGGAGGGTTTCTTGCCGCGCTCCAGGCTGTTGCCGTCCAGGTCGGTGGCGAGCACATCATCGAGGCCCAGTTGCCCCTTGTGCTTGCCGGACACGGTCAGCAAAGCCTGGTCAGGAGCAAGCCGGGTCGAATAGTTGCTGCTGGTGGCCGGGGACCAGCCGCGGCCATACAAAAAACGCCCGGCGTCGATGATTTCCCGGGCGAGCTGTTCACGGGTAAGGCTCATGGCCTGTCCTCTTGCATACGTGTGGCAATGATAACGGCTGCAGCGAAGGCTGCGAGGCTGGCGATGCTGAAAGTCCAGCTGGCACCCAAGGCGTTCCAGCTGTAGCCGGAATACAGCGCGCCCAACGCCCCGCCCATGCCGGCCAGGGCTGCGTACAACGCCTGGCCCTGGCCTTGCTGGCGTGGGCCGAAGCTACGTTGCACGAAATGGATGGCAGCTGCGTGAAAACTGCCGAAGGTCGCCGCATGCAATACCTGGGCAAACAGCAATACCCAGAGAAATTCGGCCAGTGAGCCCAGTAGCAGCCAACGCAACGCCGCCAGCAGGAAACTCACCAGCAGCACCCGGCGCACGGAAAACCGTGCCAGGATCCGGCGCATCAGCAGGAAAATCAAGACTTCCGCCACCACGCCAATGGCCCAGAGCATACCGATCAGACCGCGACTGTAGCCCAGACCTTCCAGGTGCAACGTCAGAAAGGTGTAATACGGCCCATGACTGACCTGCATCAGCCCCACGCACCCATAGAACGCCAGCACGCCAGGGTTACGCAGTTGCCGCAGAAAACCTTCCCCCGCCACTCGCGGCCCCTGGGTCGGCTGGGCATTGGGGACCCAGAAGCTGGCGAGCACGATGCCGCCCATGATCAGCACCAGCGCCACCGGGTAGATGTCCAGGCTCAGCCATTCAAACAGCCGGCCGAGCGCGACCACGGTGATGATGAAGCCGATGGAGCCCCACAGGCGGATCTGGCTGTAGCGCGACGTTTGCCCGCTCAAGTGGGCCAGAGTAATGACTTCGAACTGCGGCAGCACCGCGTGCCAGAAGAACGCGTGCAGCGCCATGACCAGCGCCAGCCAGGCGTAGCTCTGGTCGATGAAGATCAGCGAAAACGTGAGCAGCGTGCAGATCGCGCCAAAACGCACGATCGCCAGGCGCCGGCCGGTGTAATCCCCCAGCCAGCCCCAGATGTTCGGTGCCACGCAGCGCATCAGCATGGGGATCGCCACCAGCTCGCCAATGCGCGCCGCGTTGAACCCCAGGTGATCGAAATACAACGCCAAGAACGGCGCCGTCGAACCGAGCAGCGCGAAATAGAACAGATAGAAACTGGAGAGCCGCCAGTACGGCAAAGCCGCCATGGTCGTCAGGCCACGGCGGTCGGCAGGTCAGCCATCAAAGCTGGCCCAGCACCGGCGTGTTGACCCGCACATCGGCGTTCTGGCCGCGATGACGCAGCAGGTGGTCCATCAGCACGATCGCCATCATCGCCTCGGCGATTGGCGTGGCGCGAATGCCGACGCACGGGTCATGACGGCCCTTGGTGATGACGTCCACCGGGTTGCCATGGATGTCGATGGAGCGTCCCGGCGTGGTGATGCTGGAGGTGGGCTTCAATGCCAGGTGCGCCACGATCGGCTGGCCCGAGGAGATGCCACCAAGGATGCCGCCAGCATTGTTACTCAGGAAACCTTGTGGGGTCAGCTCGTCGCGGTGCTCGGTGCCGCGCTGGGCGACACAAGCGAAACCGGCACCGATTTCCACGCCCTTCACCGCGTTGATGCTCATCAGCGCGTGGGCCAGTTCGGCGTCGAGACGGTCGAAAATCGGCTCGCCCAGGCCCGGCATCACACCTTCGGCCACCACGGTGATCTTCGCGCCGACCGAATCCTGGTCGCGCCGCAATTGGTCCATATAGGCCTCAAGGGCCGGCACCTTGTCCGGGTCGGGGCAGAAGAAGGCATTCTGTTCCACCGACTCCCAGGTCTTGAACGGGATTTCGATGGGACCCAACTGGCTCATGTAGCCACGAATCACGATGCCCTGGCTGGCCAGGTACTTCTTGGCAATCGCGCCGGCCGCCACGCGCATGGCGGTTTCCCGGGCAGAACTGCGACCACCGCCACGGTAATCACGCTCGCCGTATTTATGGTGGTAGGTATAGTCAGCGTGGGCCGGGCGGAACAGATCCTTGATGGCCGAGTAGTCCTTGGACTTCTGGTCGGTGTTGCGAATCAGCAGGCCAATGGCGCAGCCGGTGGTGCGTCCTTCGAACACCCCGGAGAGGATTTCGACTTCATCGGCTTCCTGGCGCTGGGTGGTGTGGCGGCTGGTGCCCGGCTTGCGCCGGTCCAGGTCACGCTGCAGATCATCCAGGGAAATCTCCAGGCCCGGCGGACAGCCGTCGACAATGGCGACCAACGCCGGGCCATGGCTTTCGCCCGCGGTGGTAACGGTGAACAGCTTGCCGTAGGTATTGCCGGACATGCAGGGTGCTCCGTGAAAAACGCTGAGAGACTCAACCTTGGATTCGTAGTGGGCGCCAGTATACGCAGGCTCCCCGACGAGTTCATCCTCGAACCTTATCGGTGCCTGTCAGTCCAACCGGCACCTTCGCAACTAATGGCGTGATGATGTTAAAGCTGCTTGCCTTGAGCCTTGCCCTGTTGACCGGCCTGCTTTCCAGCCTGGCCCAGGCCACCGTCCTGCAACGACCGATCAGCCTCGACACCGGCAACGGCGAGCTTTTCGGCTCGCTCCTGTTACCCAAGTCCGACGCACCGGTGCCGGTTGTCCTGATCATTTCCGGGTCGGGTCCTACCGACCGCGACGGAAACAACCCCGACGGCGGGCGCAACGATAGCCTCAAGCGCCTGGCCTGGGTGCTGGCCAAACACAACATCGCCAGCGTGCGCTATGACAAACGCGGGGTGGCCGCCAGCCTTGCCGCGACCCCAGACGAACGCAACCTGAGCGTCGAAGCCTACGTGGCCGACGCCGTGGCCTGGAGCCGCAAACTGGCCGCCGATCCGCGAATGGGTCCGTTGATCCTGTTGGGTCATAGCGAAGGCGCACTGATCGCCAGCCTCGCCGCCCCCCAGGCCAATGCAGCTGCGGTCATCTCACTGTCCGGCAGTGCCCGGCCGATCGACCAAGTGCTGCGTCAACAACTGAGCAGCCGCCTGCCTCCCCCCCTGATGGTGCGTGCCAATGAGCTGTTGGACAGCCTCACGGCCGGGCGGCTCGACCCGAACGTGCCACCGCAACTGCAGGTCATCTTTCGCCCCAGCGTGCAGCCCTACCTGATCTCGCTGTTTCGCCAGGCCCCGGCCCAGGCGTTCGCGGCGTTGAAGATGCCGGCGTTGATTATTCAGGGCAGCCATGACATTCAAGTCAGCGTCGATGACGCCAGGCAGTTGCAAGCCGCCAAACCCGACGCCGAGCTGGCGCTGATCAAAGGCATGAACCATGTCATGCGCATCGTCCCCAACGACATGGAGCGGCAATTGGCGTCCTACAAAAATCCAAACCTGCCCCTGGCAGCCGAACTGGGCACGCACATCCTGGGTTTTATTAGCTCATTACCCGCTCAATAAGCGGTTTATCCCCTCCAGTCCTGGCAAATACGGCCGATAGACCGGTGTCGGACAGCGCTGTGGCTGCCGACGAGCCGGCCTGGACAGGATTTTGCCGTTATGACTGACACTCAAACTTCACCCGACACCCCCGCCGAAACGCCCGCTGCTCCAGTGGCGGAGCTGCCTTGGGCGGACGTACAGGCCGAGCACCATAAAATGCTCCGGCTGGCACCGCTCAAGATCGACCGTGCCACGGGTGCGCGGCCGCTGCGGTTTGTCGAATTCAGCTATGCCGAGCGCCACAGCAAGGAGCGCAGTTTGCTGCGCATGAGCATCCAGTTGCCGGGCCAGCGGGTGCGCAAGGAACAGAATCATCTGGACGTCTGGGCCGATCACGTCGAAAAACGCCTGTATTTTTCCCCGGACAGCTTGCAGGTCGAGCCGCTGAACCGTGGCATCGGCCGCTTCCTCGCCGCACAGGGCATTACCTGGGCCAAGAAGCGCTGGTCGAGCTACCGGGTCGATGGCAGCGATCTGAATAACAAGGACGCGCTGAACGAAGACACCCGCCTGCGCCGTGACCACTTCTTGAAAGCCCATGGTTTCGAAGTGGTCTACGCCGACGCCCAGCACCTCAAAGGCAGCGTCAAGCCGGCGCAGGTGGGTAATCTGCTAGGGGACTGGAACACCGAGAAACTGCAGTTCGTGGAGATTCTCGAAGCCGCGCAGATGCTCCAGCAAGCCGAGCAAAACCTGGCGGAGCAGGAAGTCAAACTCAAGCAGCAGGAAGAAAAGGTCGCCAAGTTCAAACGCGAAGACAACGGCCTGCGTTTCACCATTACCTGCCTGGTGGCATTTGCCATGTTCCAGGCCGGGTTGTTGATCTGGATTGCGACGCGTAGTTGATGACTGCCGCAGGGTGTTTGACAAAACTTTAACCTGTGGCGAGGGGATTTATCCCCGCTGGGCTGCGTAGCAGCCCCCAAAGAGCTGAATGCGATTTGCCTGACACATCGCGATGGCGGGGTTCAGGGCTGCTACGCAGCCCAGCGGGGATAAATCCCCTCGCCACAAGGACGGTTCCGTCAGATCAATTGTCCTCAAACCCGCGAAGCAAACAACGCCTGATGCTGACGGCACTGTTCGGCACTGAGCATGAACACACCATGCCCGCCACGTTCGAAGTCCAGCCAGGCAAAATCGACTTCCGGGTACAACGCCTCGACGTGAACCTGGCTGTTGCCCACCTCGACAATCAACAAGCCCTTCTCGGTCAGATGGTCGGCGGCCTCGGCCAGCATCCGGCGCACCAGGTTCAAGCCATCATCGCCACAGGCCAGGCCCAGTTCCGGCTCGTGCTGATACTCCTGGGGCATGTCGGCGAAATCTTCGGCATCGACGTAGGGCGGGTTCGACACGATCAGGTCGAAACGCTGGCCCGGCAAGCCCTCGAAACCATCTCCCTGGACAGTGAACACGCGCTCGTCGACGCCGTGACGCTCGATGTTCTGGTTGGCCACTTCCAACGCTTCGAACGACAGGTCAGCCAGCACCACCTCCGCCTCCGGGAATTCGAAAGCGCACGCGATGCCGATGCAGCCGGAACCGGTGCAGAGGTCGAGAATCCGTGCAGGCTCCTGACCCAGCCAGGGCGCAAAACGGTTTTCGATCAGTTCACCAATGGGCGAGCGTGGAATGAGCACGCGCTCGTCGACGATGAAAGACATTCCGCAGAACCAGGCTTCACCCAGTAGGTAGGCCGCCGGAATACGTTCGGCGATGCGGCGGCGCAGCAGACGCTGCACATGGACCAGCTCTTCGTCTTCGAGACGGCAGTCCAGGTAGCTATCGGCAATTTCCCACGGCAGATGCAACGCGCCCAACACCAGTTGACGGGCTTCATCCCACGCATTGTCGGTGCCATGGCCGAAAAACAGATCCTCTCCATGGAAACGGCTGACGGCCCAACGAATATGGTCGCGCAGGGTACGGAGACGGGAAGTGATCACGGCGGCAAACTCCAGAAAAAACGACTGGCGAGTCTACCAGCCAAACACTCCCCTCACCAAAACACGCCTCAAACACACATCAAGCACGCACGAAAAAGGCCGGGAAAGATGTAGGATTTATCCGTTTCTTGCGCTGACTATTGAACAAGACGGACATCTTGACAAGGCTGTAGGCCAGCAACGACGGCCCTTGCGATGGAAGCGATTCACAGAACCGCTCAGCCAGAGGAGAATGTCGCAAAAGCCCCACTCGAAGGAGCCCCAGAATGTCCGTTCCAAAAACGATGTTTCAACTCAGCGGTCGCGGTTACGCGGCGGCCAATCTGAGTCAAGCGACGCTGATCATCATCGATGCCCAGAAAGAATACCTCGCCGGCCCCCTGGCGTTGAGTGGCATGGATGCAGCGGTTGCGAACATCAGGCAATTGCTCGGCGCGGCCCGTGCCGCCGGCCGGCCGATCGTGCATGTGCGTCACCTGGGCACCCATGGCGGGCTGTTCGATCCACAGGGCGAACGTGGGGAGTTCATTACCGGCCTGGAACCCCAGGGCGACGAAACCGTGGTGGAAAAACTGCTGCCCAGCGCGTTTCACGGCACCGAGTTGAAAAAACGCCTGGAGGACCTCGGCCCCCTGGACCTGATCGTTTGCGGTTTCATGAGCCATTCCAGCGTCAGCACCACCGTGCGTGCCGCCAAGAACCTGGGCTTTCGTTGCACCCTGGTCGAAGACGCCTGCACCACTCGCGATCTGCCACACAAGGGCGGTGTCCTGAGCGCCGAACACGTGCACCAGACCGAAATGGCGATCATGGCGGACAACTTCGCCACCCTGGCCCTGACCCGCGATTTCATCTGACTCCCCTCGATAAGCGGCCCGGTGCGCCGCTTATCCGCAAAAGCCTCTCATTTGCCGCAATTGCCGTAGTGTCAGGAACAACCCGAACATCTTCCGGTCGAAGGGCCGATACCCATTGAGGAAGGTCGGAATGAAGTTATCCGATGGTTTTGACGCACGTCGCTTGCGGCCCAAAGGCCCGAGCACCTGGCGCCTGCGTTTCGGCGCGGCGCTCGCGGCGCTCCTGGCAACGCTCGGTGTACTGCTGGCCATGGCCGGCGCCGCCAGCCTGCTTGGCCGCCCGCCCGCCCTGGGCGAGTTGAATGCAAGCCCGCTCGGCTCGACGATCATTCTGGTGATCGGCTTGCTGGTACTGCTTTTTGGCGTCTGGCTGTGGCGTCTTTGCCGCCGTCGGGCTCGCCAATCCCTGGAGCTGGCCATGGCTCCTCACTTGATGAAAAAGCACGACTGACCCGCCGCCCGACGTTTTGTCGCGCCGGATCCCGCAGGAGTTGGGTAAACTGGCCGGCCTTCGCGGAGGCTGACATGCAAGACGACGACTTTTCCCTGTTCAAAAGTGCGATCCAGGGCGTTAAACCGATCAAGCACGACCGTGCCGAAACCGGCAAACCCAAGACAGATCGCGCACAAATCGCCAAGCTGCGCCAGGCCGCCACGGTGCGCACCGATGCCACGACCGTGGATGGCTTGTCCGACCAGTTCGTGATCGACGTAGGCCCTGAAGACGAACTGATGTGGGCTCGCGACGGCGTCCAGGAAAGCCAGATGCGCAAGCTGAAGGTTGGCCAGATTCCCTTCGAAGGCAGTCTCGACCTGCACGGCATGACCGTGGAAAAGGCCCGGGAAACCCTCTGGGCCTTCCTGGCCGAAGCCACCCGATTCGAGATCCGTTGCGTGCGCGTCACCCACGGCAAGGCCGTGCGACTGGACGGCAAGCGGCCGATGATCAAGAGCCACGTCAACACCTGGCTGCGCCAGCACCCGCAAGTGCTGGGCTTCACCTCCTGCCAGGCGAAACACGGTGGCGCCGGAGCCGTGTATGTGATGCTCAAGCGCACCATGATGGAAGGCCGCGACGAGTAGCGCTCGATTGCCGAGCTTGCAGCGCCGTGTCCGCCACCGTACCCTTGCCCTTTGCGTAAAATCCCACAGGTAGTTTCATGTCTCTGGAACAGAATTACACCGCTATGTGGGGTGGGTTCTGCTTGGTTGCGAGAGGTAATGAAATCGGGTGGGTTGTGCTCAGGGTTACCTGATTTCTCTCGCCTAAACGCAACGATTGGTACGGAAATTGGTACGAGATCTACCCAACCCATACCTGAAAGTCCTGCGTCGGGTTGCAACGACGCCTTTTCATAGCCGAACACAATCCATCACACATCTGCATCTCAGCTTGCGCTCAAGTGCAGGTAGGAACTGACATCTGTTCACTGCCCTAAACGACAAGTCGGGTCTAAAAAAATGGATATTAAAGAGTTTTGCCTCGCTCATGGATTCGATATGAGCAAATGTGCAGTCGCGTTAGGTGGTGGGAGCTTCGTATTGGTGGAGCTTAAAACCTCGCCTGTGGAATTCTTGAGCTTAGCGGAAGACGATTTTGAACGAGGCGGACTGTCGGCCCTTATCAATGCAACAACTAATGTGAAGCGCGCAATTATCTGTCAGCTTGACCAACTGCTGATCTCGTTTGGGTATCAGTCACTCAGATTGGATGTCCGGAAAAGATAAGGCGATTGAGAGCGCTTGGCTTACTGGCGCCGAGCCTTTTGCGTAAAGTGGTCAAAATGCGAAATATTCTTGAGCACGAATATGGACGCCCTGAGCTTAAATCAGTTGAGGAAGCGCTAGACATCGCAAGTCTGTTTGTAATGTCCGCTTCAGCTATGTTCATTCCTTTTGATGATGTCTTAGAATTTACGCTTCCTGACGGTTCAAACGGGGATAGCCCTGTAACGCATATCACTGCCGGTTTAAACCGAGACTCTCGTGGTGTTTTCTATACTGTCTACGCATATGAGCCCGGCGGATATGGTGGGCGATGCGTTGGTCAATGTGAGATTAAATCAGGGCACGTACTTTTTGAAGCGATGGTTAAGCTTTCTGCATCGTTGATGCTTCGTTACAAAGTCGAACAGGCTTTCAGTGATTTTGACAAGGCGTACTCGATGATATGAGCCTGGGCAACGTTAGGGGTACAACTTTCCCCATTTTTGCCCAAGTCCTATGAGAGCACGTGCCCCTATTGGTGGAACTCCCAGAATTGGGGTGCTGCAGGCTAGCGCAATAGCTCATAGCTAAACGCCTGCGCGTTAGACGAAGGCAATGGATGGTTCCGCTATGCAATTAGCGTTTTTTCTGCAACCCATACAGCGAAGGGAGTTGTTCTGATGTTCCGTATATTTTTTTCTGGTTGCCTGCTGGGCATCCTTAGCTTGCTGCAAGGTTGCTCTAGCGGTCCATCATTAGACCACCGGCCTTACTATCAAGGGCCGGCAGAAGCATACGCCAATAGCGCTACAGTCTACGTTTATCGTCCAGTACACAGGGCTGCTCGCCGAGTGAACCTATATATTGAACTCGATGATCAGCAGGTGGCAGAGCTACCATCTGGCGGCTATCTGAAACTCCAGCTGCCTGAAGGCTCCCACGTCTTTGAGGCCAACACGCCGCCGCTTGGGGGCTCTTTCATCGGAGACCGCTTCAATCTCACTGTCAAAAAAGGGAACGTATATTTCATCGCTGGTCAAATTCTTGAAACGCGCCCTACTGACGATCAGACTCTGGGTACTGTTAAAGATGGACTATTCGGTGGTGAGCGGCTTTTTTTCCGTTGGGCTATGGTGCCTCAAGAAATGGCTGAGAAGAGAATGAGTTTTTGCCGCCTCGTGCCCCCTACGCCGATCTAGTACTCTATCGAAATTGCCAGCTTACTCGACCAAGCTCCTCGTAAGATCCCTATCCCAACGCGGATAGGGATTCGCGTCCTTCAAGCCTACCGATGATGGATAGGCACCTCTTTGATTAAAAGGCTCGCCCTGTAAGGCCTACAGGGCAGGCTAAGCTCTCAAGTACCAATTTTGTACCATCGAAGCAATAATTCACCCGCAGGCTGAAAGTACTAGAAAGCGCTCGCTGGGGGCTCTTTTCCTGTCCAGTATGATCGGTAGGCCGACACTGTCACGACGTCCCCTGCTCGCAAATTACCGCTGAACCCACCAGCCCCGCCCTCTATCGCCATCAGATACTGCTTATGAACAGCAGACACGTCTATTCGCTCAACGAGGGGCAGCGGCTTTCCATTGAGGGCAGCACCCCTAACCACCGCACTGTGACCAAACTGGAAAGACACCATCTCGATCCGTTGTGAAGCACTGTGCTGCTTGGTGGCAATACGCAATGCTACGCCCGTCCTTCCTACGGCAGTCCATGACGAAAGCTGTTCCCCGGATTCAACCCGTTGCAGCAGATCGGTGCCGCTGGCATTTAAGGGGTAGATCTGCGCGCCCGCGAGTGAGAACCCGTGCAGGTCCTGCACCGCTCTCACCGTCGTCTGAATGGTCGTTCCGTTCCCCTGAAACACATAGGCTACCGAAACCCTCGCCATCACTGATCTTTCTTTCGTTGGGCTGAGAACGTCGTAAACCTCGTCGACCGAAACCTTGCTCACTGCCTTGAACTCTTCCGCCAACGACTGATGTTTGTCGGAACGAACAGATATTGAAACCCGTCGCACAGATGGATAGATCTGGGCCCGGCTCTGCCCCTTGGAAGACAGTTTCGCGCCTCCCCCAACCTCGGTCAGGTCTCCATCAACTACGGTCTTGAACTTCCAACTCCCTGACAAACTATGTTCACTGGATATAAATGTTGCTATGCCCTTTTCAAGAGACACGACCCTAAACCCCGCGCCCTTTTGATCCGTCCACTCACTGCCGATGCTCACCGCTGGCCCGACCGGCAAAGCCACGCCGAAGAAGGCACCGTGGTTAGCTCCAATATAGGTGCCATTGAATTTAAGCGGAACAGCCTCGTCGCGCTCGGCTGAAACGAGAAAGCCCCGGGCGAACGGCAGTTGACCGTTCATAGGAACTATCCGGGCCCCACCGTAATTGACCACCTGGTTGCCTAGTGCTGGGTCCTTTAGATCAACCTTTCTCACAAGGTAACGGTTTGTGCCAAATGAAGAACGGATGAAAACTGAATCGCCAATCATGGAAGCCTCAGTTCCGCTTTTGGCCAAGACGCTCGTCGATCCTAATAGCGTTATAACTCCACAGATCAACAGTTTCATTCTTTCCTCTTAGAACCGTACATATGGATCAATAGTCGGGAGGGTACGAGCACAACGCGGCCGTGCTCGTACCTCCCGCAATGGTTGTGTGCGGACAATACGTGATGGTGCCACTTGAGCCAACCATACTCAGCCTGGCGCTGCCAGTCATGAGGCCAAGGTCCCCGTGCATAATTGCAGCAACACAGCTTTTCAGCCCATGAACGCACCTTGCACGAATAATGGCAATTTGATATATTGCCAAGATTTTTTGCGCATGCCAAATTCAGGCTCATAAGGGATGGCCAGAGTGACCAAACGAAGTAACCTATTTGTCATCGCAGTTGCCGGGCTGGTGATTGCACTGATCGTCACCTTAGGTGAGTGGCGACTGAACAAAAAAAACATATGGGATGAGCTGACACAGGATGCTCCAGAGAAACCAGGGCTTGCTGCGATTTTTTTGAGAGAAGAAATAGCTGGCTTTAGTGACGCCCAGCTATCAAATCTAGCCAGATCGATCATTGAAACAAGGGACATTGAATTTTCCCAGAAGTTAACAAACGCTTTCATTTACTCCGGCAAAGACAAAGAAAGCAAAAAACTAGCGGTTCTCATTGCGGAACAGGGGTTCGTCCGTAAAAATGACTTGGTTCTAGCCAATCGCGCCGCACTTGAATATAAGATGGGGCGATTCATACAAAAGAATTATGAGAAAGCCACGACAATCCTGACAAGCCCAGTACTTGCGCAGGTACCCATCTCAAAATTCTATTTAGCAGAGATTCTTTTAGACAATAGCAACCCAAATAATGACCCAGTAGCAGCCAGACAACTACTAAACGAGTCAGCTGCCTCAGGCATCGAAGCAGCAAAGAAAAAGCTTAAGGAACTGATGTGAGCGCTTTGAAGTACAGACCAGATATCGACGGCCTCAGAACCATTGCTGTCTTAGGAGTCATCCTCTTCCATCTAAGCCTCCCATTCATCCCAGGCGGGTTCATTGGCGTTGACGTATTTTTTGTTATCTCCGGCTTTCTGATAACAGGTCTAATTCGGGACGCGGTAGGCAGAGAGAAATTCGATTTCATGAATTTCTATATCAGACGTGCACGGCGTTTGATACCTGCGGCCGCCACCACAATCATAGCTTCACTCATCATCTCATTCCTGCTTTTATCTAGCGAACACTTTAAGAGCTCTGCAGCGTCCTCAATAGCCGCTTTCTTTTCGGCATCCAATATCTGGTTTTGGCTTGAGAGCGGATACTTTGATTCATCTGCACTCACCAAACCTCTGTTACACACATGGACGTTAAGCGTAGAGGAGCAGTTCTACCTAGTGTGGCCGACGGCGCTAGTGTTCCTGTTATCCGCGCGGAGCCGTGTTGTAGCACCCGCGATGCTGTACATCGCAGGTTGCGTCAGCCTGTATTTTGCTTGGGCATGGATCCGCCTTGACCCAACACCCCCATTTTTCCTGATGCCCTTCCGGATCTATGAGTTCGCGATAGGGGCACTGTTGGTATGGGCGCCAGTAAATAGGATTCCCAATCTGATAAACGAGATCCTACTCGCACTGGGGCTTACAGTAATCGCTTGGTGCATGGCGACGTTTACTGAGAACACGCCATTCCCTTCTTACACCGCGCTTCTTCCCTGCGCGGCGGCCGCGTTGGTCATCTATTCAGGAGGCGCAAGACACCTCGGATGGCTGCTGAGAAACCGCACAATGACGTGGATTGGCGAGCGTTCATACTCGCTCTACCTGACACACTGGCCTGTCATCGTTTTCTATAACTACTACATTTTTACCCAGCCTACAGCAATAGACCTAGTGTTGATGGGCGCCATCACTCTGGCGACTGCCCAAACTCAATACAGGTACATTGAGGTTCCGCTGCGAGTCCGGGGTAGATCCACCCCTACTGTGAGTAACAAGCGCTTTGCGGCGTACCTTGCATTACCAGCCTGCTTGCTCATTTCTGTCGGCGCTATGGCTTACTCGCAGAACGGATGGGAATGGCGGATTGCCTCTGACACTCAAGCATCATCTGAGGTCACTCAGCCAATTGATCTGCGGCGAAATGACTGGCATAAGTCGCTGATCTCGACATACTCAAATGCTCAGGATGTCGGGTCGAGAAATTTGGACGCCAAGACCGCGCTAATTATCGGTGACAGTCACGCCGCACATATACGCGGAGCATTCGACTACATTGGCAAAAAGTACAATATCAAGGTAACACTCTGGTATTACGTGGGGTGCAACCCACTGTTCGGAACGACGCATATTTTTGCGGCTCCCGATCCGCGCGAGGAAGGCTGCCGAATACAAAATAATGCATGGGAAAATCACCTAAAAACGACAAAATATGATTATGTGACCATCTCTTCGCGCTGGGCATGGGCCGTTGAGCCAAGCGGATATGGCCCATACAAAGTGCCGCAACAGTACATCGTGGATACGGCCAACCCTGTAAAGACAATCGAATCCTCTCGAAAAATTTTCGCCGAGAAGCTGGGTGGTACGGTGGACTCGGTACTGAAGAGTGCAGGCCAAGTAATTGTTTTCGCCCAGTCACCAAATATAGGGAAGTCGCTGGACGGCTGCGATAACGTCCCCAGATACATCCTTAATGAACGACAGATAATTGAGCGATGTAAGTCCTTAGACAAAGCGACCATCCTGCAACGGCAGGAGTTCACGAACAGAGTTGTAAATAGCGTCGCATCTAGTCGACAGAGAGTGCACGCAGTTATCCCCACAGATTTTTTCTGCGGCAATGAGCAAGAGAATTGCGTAACATCAGTCGACGGGTATCGACTATTCCAAGATGAAACCCACTTTACGGTGGAAGGCGCGAAGTATCTCGCAATCAAATGGGAGAAGACTGCAACATTCCCCTTTGGCAAGCTCGTCTCTAACAAGTAGCTCTCTACCAGGGCGGCGCAAAAAAGGTTCTTCACGGTTTGCCGGGGAAGGCGGCCTTGATTTTCAAGAATAAATAGGCCGTATCCCGGAAGCCATAAGCCATCCTCTTGATGACTTTGATCTTGTTGTTGACCCCTTCCAGCAGGCTTGTGTGCATGGCGAACCGAGCGCTGCGGCACCGCCGGCAAAGACTTCGACATAGCATTCGTTAGGCGGAAAAAGCGGGATGAGGCTGTCGGCCAGGCGGCGTTTGCCGCCCATCCAAGGGATGATGGGTGTAGACATTGATAGCAAGACCTTTGCTGTATGGATAAGCAGGTGCTAGGCTCGCCGCGCTTTGTGCATGGAGCAAGAGCCTTGGCTGGACTTGCAGGGACATTCTGCAGGGACGGCGACCGGACCGGATGTTGGCGCATCCGGCCCGCTCGCTCCTTTTCACTTCGGTGATGAAACTTCTTTGGCGTAAGCCTGGCAAGCCGCCAGGGCTATCAGCCCCCGGTCGCCGGCATCGGTGATGCCGATAATTCGTTGAGCATGCGCCGGGTCAAGTCGGGCGCGTGTGGCTCCATGAACCACGCCGCCGGTGCCGGTGGCGGCTGGCACTGCACAGCCGTTGGCGGTATCGGCGGCGTCGAGTAGGACTGACAGCCGGACATCAGCAGTAGCGAGGCGATCACGCAGGCGATCCTGATCGCGTTGGGCATCGGTTAGGGCTCGATAGTGGGTTTGGTCTTTGGCGGCCAGCCGCTGCTCCAGGGCCAGGCGCTTGTCCTGCTCGGTACGCTGCAGCGCGGCCGATGCCAGAGTCATTTGGTTGAGGGTATCGGTGTGGAGCCGGGCTTGTTTTTCCAACTGCTGACCGTATCGCCAGCCTTGGACCGCCCAGGCGATGGCCGCCGAAGCGGCGACCAAAGCGAACAGCAGAAGGCCGGCGACCAGCACGCGGTATTGCAGCGGGATCAGGTCGACGAGACGCATAACACCGCCCTCGCTCGCTCCCACAGCTGCAGGCGATCCTGCAGGCCATTGAGCCCGCCGTTGATTTTCCGGGTGATCATTTCGAACTCATCCCGATCAGCCAGCACGTTCAGCTCCCTGACCCACCAGAACCATGCAGCCGACTCGGCCGCCCATTGGGGCAGCTCCAGCAGTTCGGGCGTGCGCAACAGACGCTCGTCGCCGAACAGCGCCAAGCTGCAGCGCAGGCAGTTGTTGCGACCCGTCACCTGGATCAAGCCGCGACCGCGATAGCGCTGGTCATCTCCGTCGGGCTCGGGGGTGTTGCCAAGTTTCGAAGCCAGCGAACCGGTGTCGTATTTGCTGAGGTATTGATCGCCGCCCAGCTCCCGCACGTACTGCAGTTGGCCGAACTCATGCCCAACCTGGGCCAGGAATGCCGCCTGCCGCTTGGGCGTGTCGATCTGTCGGTGGGCCATTGCGGCGTTCAGGGCCGATACAAAAACGCCCGCTTGGCGGCGGGCGTTGGGCATGATCCGTTGTAGTTGCTGCTCAGTGATTGACATCAGGGCTCCAAAAAAAGCCCGCTCGATGGCGGGTTGCTCCGCAGCACCAGTTGGGTCGATCCAGCGGCTAACCACAGTGTTCAGCACCGCCGTCAAAGATGGCCTGATCAATCGCAACCCGGTCGACTCCATCGAGCTGCCCGTTAAAACGAAAAAGCCCATCGCCCCCTTCACGGTGGCAGAGGCCAACGCCATCATCGGACACCTCTATAAGACGCTGACCCATTCGATGCGGATCTACGCGGCTTACTTCGAGTTCGCCTTCTATACCGGAATGCGCCCCAGCGAAATAGCGGCCCTGCGCTGGGACGAGGTAGACAAGCAGAAACGCTTAGCCACCGTGTGTCGGATCGTCGCGGACTATAAGATCGAGGAGCGCACCAAGACCCGCAATGAACGGCAAGTCATGCTCAATAGCCGCGCCATGCACGCCATTGAGGTGGCCGAACAAATCGCCGAGCAACGTGCGAAACAGAGCCGCAGGGAACAGGCGAAGTCGCCCTATGTGTTCCCACCCACGAAGAATTTTGAGTTCATCCAGCAGTCCAGCGTCACCGACAAACACTTCCAGGCTGCACTGACCGAATTGGGGATTCGCGCCCGTCGGCAATACAACTGCCGACACACATACGCTACCATGTGCCTCATGGCGGGTATGAACCCTGCGTTTATTGCCACTCAACTGGGTCACAGCGTTCAGATGTTGCTCTCGACCTATGCCCGATGGATCAACTCCAGCACCGACTGGGGCGAACTCGGGAAACTCGAAAACAGCTTGATTGGTACAAAATTGGTACAGACAGAACAAGTACCCTCCTGAAACCCTTATGGAATCAGCCTCTGTGACACTGGAACAGAACTACACCGCGATTCTCGGCCAACTGGGCGAGGACGTTTCCCGCGAGGGCCTGCTCGACACGCCCAAGCGCGCTGCCAAGGCCATGCAGTACCTCTGCCGCGGTTATGAACAGACCCTCGAAGAAGTCACCAACGGTGCCTTGTTCAGCTCCGACAACAGCGAAATGGTGCTGGTCAAGGACATCGAGTTGTACTCGCTGTGCGAGCACCATTTGCTGCCCTTCATTGGCAAGGCCCATGTGGCCTACATTCCGAGTGGCAAGGTGCTGGGGCTTTCGAAAGTCGCGCGCATCGTCGATATGTACGCACGTCGCCTGCAGATCCAGGAAAACCTCAGCCGCCAGATCGCCGACGCGGTCCAGCAGGTGACCGGCGCCCTGGGCGTGGCGGTGGTGATCGAAGCCAAGCACATGTGCATGATGATGCGCGGTGTGGAAAAACAGAATTCGTCGATGATCACCTCAGTGATGCTCGGTGAGTTCCGCGAAAACGCCGCGACCCGCAGCGAATTCCTCAGTCTGATCAAGTAACCCCTGCATGAAAAAAACCGGCATTGATCGCCGGTTTTTTTTCGCCCATGAAAAATCAGGTAAGCTGCGCGCCCTCTTCTTCCCTGTCGCGAGGCTTAATACCGTGATCGTCAAAGCGCTGCGAGTTGGCCTGGGCCAGCTGATTATTTTCATCGACTTCATCACCCGCCCCGGCAAGAAGCAACGTCCGGCCGAAGCCCAGGCGCAAGTCAATCAGGCCGCCCGCAGCCTGACGCTCTATCAGTTCCACGCCTGCCCGTTCTGCGTGAAGACCCGCCGCACCCTGCACCGCCTCAACGTACCAGTGGCCTTGCGGGATGCCAAAAACAACGAGCAGGATCGCCAGGCGCTGCTGGAGCAAGGCGGCAAGATCAAAGTGCCGTGCCTGCGCATCGAAGAGAATGGCGAGACCACCTGGATGTATGAGTCCAAGGTGATCATTGATTATCTGGATAAGCGGTTTGCGGCAGTCTGATAGTTTTATGGTGTGTTTGCGGGCCCTATCGCGAGCAGGCTCGCTCCCACAATGGAACTGTGGGTAACTGGGTTTTGTGATCGACTCTGAACCCTGTGGGAGCGAGCCTGCTCGCGATGGGGCCAGTCCAGTCACCACATAAGTCAGGCTGCTTTTACCGCCAACGCCTCCCGCACCACCCCCGCCAACCGCCCAAGCCCCTCATCCAACCGCGCCGGGTCGATGTGGCTGAAGTTCAACCGCAGATGCCCCGGATGCTTGTCCGGCTCGGGAAAGAATGGTTCTCCCGGCATGAACGCCACATCGGCAGCCAGGGCCGCGTCGAGCAAGGTGCGGGTGTCCAGCGGTTGCTTGAGGGTCAGCCAGAAAAACAGCCCGCCCTGGGGCACGTTCCAGTGCGCGATGTCGGAAAAATGTGTTTGCAGCGCCGTCTGGAACCGATCGCGACGATCCCGGTAAAAATCCCTCAACTCGCTCAAATGGCTTCGGTACTGCTCGGTGCCGATCCATTGCAGTGCCTGCCACTGACCGATGCGATTGGTGTGCAGATCCGCCGACTGCTTGAGCCGCAGCAGGTGTGGGAACAGATCCGGGCTGGCGATCAGGTAGCCCACCCGCAGCCCCGGCAACAGGGTTTTCGACACAGTGCCGGTGTAGATCCAGCTGGCCTTCTTCAAGCGACTGGCGATCGGTGTGGCGCTGCCGCCATCGAAGCTCAGCTCTCGGTAGGGCTCGTCCTCCACCAGGGTCACGCCGAATTCATCCAGCAGCGCCGCCACTGCATCGCGCTTGGCCTCGCTGTAGCGCACCGCCGAAGGATTCTGGAAGGTGGGAATCAGGTAGATGAACGCGGGTCGATGCTGTTCCAGCCGGGCTCGCAACTGTTTCAGATCCGGCCCATCGGCCTCCAGGGGCACCGTGATGCAGTCGGCCCCAAACAGCTGGAAAATCTGCAACGCGGCCAGGTAGGTCGGCGCTTCCAACATGACTTGGGTGCCGACATCGATGTGCAGCTTGGCCGCCAGGTCGAGGGTTTGCTGGGAGCCGCTGACCACCAGTACCTGACTGGCCTCACACGCCAGGCCCAGTGACCGCGCCTGTGCCGCCAGGGCTTCGCGCAAGGCCGGTTCACCTTCGCTCATGCCGTATTGGCCCATGGACAACGGCATGGCCTCCCATTCGACTTTCGGCAGCATGGCTTCGGCCGGCAGGCCACCGGCGAACGACATCACTTCCGGGCGTTGCGCGGCGGCGAGGATTTCTCGAATCAAAGAACTTTTGAGGCGCGAGACACGTTCGGAAAAAGCCATGGGGGGTCACCTGTAGCGAGTCACTGGAAAAATGAGTCAAACTGATTGACCGAAATTACTCCGACCTCTCTGGATACGTCAATATGCTTGACCTTAAAAACCCAGCATCCCAACAAATGGCCATGGAAGCGTTCTTCTTCGGTTACCAGGCGTTTACCGCCAAGGCCGATGAAATGCTTGAGCGTCGTGGGTTGAGCCGGGTGCATCAGCGCATCGTTTTTTTTATCGCCCGCTATCCATCCCTGAGCGTGAAGGAATTGCTGACGCTGCTCGGCGTGAGCAAGCAGGCGTTGAACATGCCGTTGCGGCAGTTGATGGAAATGCATTTGGTGAACAGCGTCGCATCCCAGACTGACAAACGTAAGCGACTGCTGGAACTGACCGCCGACGGCGAGCGCTTCGAACAGGCGTTGCGTCGTGAGCAGGTGAAATTGCTCGAGCGAGTGTTTGCCGAGGCTGGGGAGACGGCGGTGAGTGGGTGGCTGGCGGTGAACCTGGGGTTGGGCAAGGGTTCGGCTAACTGAGGGATTTGTAGCGTCAGAACCGGCGCCATCGCGAGCAGGCTCGCTCCCACAGTGGATCTGGGCGTGCACAAAATTCATGACCGACGCCGCCCACCCTGTGGGAGCGAGCCTGCTCGCGATGGCGTCTTCACAGTCGATATATCCCTACCTCCCAGACTTTTCGTCTACAACATCGAAAACATTATTTGCTTTATTTGTATACAAAAGCATAATTCGCTTCGTGCGAGTTCTTGACCATCAGGTCAAAAAACCTCGCCAGCCTTACCTGCCTCAAAGCAACGCCGCCACCCTCAGGGGGCGTGCGTGCTGGAAATAACAATAAAACTCTTGAGGAGTACTCGCTGTGGAAAGCCGCAAACCCGAAGCCCGGACGCTGGACCTCTCGCCGCCACTACGCACTGGCTGGCTGGAGCGCATCTTCAAACTCAGCTTGCATGGCACCACGGTGAAGACCGAGCTGATTGCCGGTCTGACGACCTTCATCACCATGGCCTACATCATCTTCGTCAACCCCAACATCATGGCCGACGCGGGCATCGACCACGGCGCCGCATTCGTCGCGACCTGCATCGCTGCCGCCCTGGGTTGTCTGCTGATGGGTCTGTACGCCAACTGGCCGGTGGGCCTGGCACCGGGCATGGGCCTGAACGCGTTCTTCACCTACACCGTGGTCGGCACCATGGGTTACAACTGGGAAACCGCGTTGGGCGCGGTGTTTGTTTCCGGCGTGCTGTTCATGTTCCTGACCCTGTCGCGGGTGCGTGAGTGGCTGCTCAACAGCATTCCGGTGAGCCTGCGCTATGCCATGGGCGCGGGAGTCGGGTTGTTCCTCGGGCTGATCGGGCTGAAGACCGCCGGTATCGTCGTGGACAGCCCAGCTACCCTGATCAAGCTCGGCTCCCTGCACGAACCCGGCCCGCTGCTGGCCGCCGTGTGTTTCCTGATGATCGCCGTGCTCAGCTATCACCGTGTGTTCGGCGCGATCCTGATCAGCATTATTGCCGTGACCCTGGCCGGCTGGGGCCTGGGACTGGTGCAATACAACGGGGTCATGTCGACACCTCCGAGCCTGGCACCCACGTGGATGGCGATGGATGTGGTCGGCGTATTCAACGTCAGCATGATCAGCGTGGTGCTGGCGTTTCTGTTCGTGCACATGTTCGATACTGCCGGCACCCTGATGGGCGTTGCCCAGCGTGCCGGCCTGGTCAAGCCTGATGGCAAGATCGAGAACCTGTCCAAGGCCCTGAAAGCCGACAGCGCCTCCAGCGTGTTCGGCGCCATGGTCGGCGTGCCGCCGGTGACCAGCTACGTAGAAAGCGCCGCCGGTGTCGCGGCGGGTGGCCGTACAGGGCTTACCGCCGTGACGGTCGGTGTGCTATTTATTGCCGCGATGTTCTTCGCCCCCCTGGCCGGGATGATCCCCGCCTACGCCACCGCGGGTGCCTTGATCTATGTCGCCATGCTGATGATGGGGGGCATGGCCCACATCGAATGGGACGAAGCGACCGACAGCATTCCGGCCATCGTCACGGCCATCATGATGCCCCTGACCTTTTCGGTCGCCGACGGTATTGCGCTGGGCTTCATCACCTATGTGGTGCTTAAGGCCGGCACGGGTAAACACAAGGAAATTTCTGTCAGTCTGTGGGTGCTCTGCGCGATCTTCATCGCCAAGTTCATCTTCTTGTAGGCACGGAATATTCATCAGCCTCACCCCATCGGGTGAGGCGTTCTTGCATCAGGAGCAAAGCAATGAATCTGGAAACCTGGCTGTTGTTCAGCGGCGCCGCCCTGGTGGTGATCCTCATCCCCGGCCCACTGTCGTTGCTGATGATCGGCAACAGCCTGAACTATGGCCTGCGCCGTTCGTATCCGGCGTTCCTGGGTGGCGTGATCGCCTCGATTTGCCTGTTGAGCGCATCGGCGCTGGGGCTCGGTGCACTGTTGTTGGCGTCGGAGCAACTGTTCAGCGCCTTGAAGATCGTCGGCGCGTTGTATCTGTTTTACCTGGCCTGGCAAAGCTGGCAGCAATCGCGCCAGCCATCCCAAGGTGCCGAAGTGCCCCAGGCCGCTGCCATCCCGCGCTTTCGCGCGCTGTTTGGCCGGGCGTTCGTACTGGGCGCAAGCAACCCCAAGGACATCCTGTTCTTCGCCGCTTTCCTGCCGCAATTCTTGAGCGCCGAACAAGCGTTCGTGCCACAACTGCTGATCATGATCGCCACCTGGACCGTACTTGATCTGCTGTGCAAGTTGGCCTACGGCCTCGGTGCCCATGGCGCGGCGCGGTATTTGCGTACAGGCCGAGGCCAGAGCTGGTTCAACCGCGTCAGTGCCGGACTGTTTGGCGGCGCGGGTGCAGCGTCCTTACTGTCCAGCCACTGAGTACCGGTGATCTTTTGTCCCGAGGGGCCGGCAAAACGGCGCAACAACCCATTGATATACACCCGTCCGAAAAACACTTTACATAGAAGGCCATTCATTATCGTTGAACAAGGAAGTTCACAATGGCCAAGGTTTTTTACCCCGGTTCCGTTTCTAACGAGCACGCCGTCGTCGTGACGGATCTAGGTTTTCATGCCAATGATCATTCTGTCGAAACACTTGATTTCAAAGCGGGCAATGAGACCCTGATCGGCCCGGAACATAAGCGAAGACAAACCCAACTCGAAGTTGTCGATAAACTGTATGGCCCGCTGCGCATCGGCTCCGTGACGGTGACCCGCTTGGCCCTGGATGCGCTAGGCGTAACGACCAATGGCCAGCCTCTGAACGGCGACAATACGTTTTTCCGAACCCCCAATCGTTTTTTCCTGAATACGTTGCAGTTCAACCCGGTTGATATCGAAACCCGTATAAAACTGATCGACAACGGCAACGACTACCGCTTGCCAACACTGCTGTTCGAAATCGCCAGTGAGCGCTCCCCTATCGCCCCGCCGTTGCTCAATGGCCTCCCTGAGACACAACCTGAATCAGCCCATTATCGAACCACGCTTGAAAAGCTTTTAAATTCAGCCCAAAAACTCGATACCACTTTGCTTGCAGAAAAAACATTCAATTGGTTGAACAGATCCAAGAGCAACATTCTTATTCCCACGGGGTTCGGACTCCAAGCCTTTGGCATCTACAGCGGCCTGCGTGGTTTGCAAGATGCCATCCGCAACAAGAACGGTTACCAGACCGTCTTCAATGGGGCCAGTGTGACTGCAGAGGTCGCCTCGATCGGTGTCGAAGCCGCGCTGACCCGGCAAGCCATGCATATGCTCAAGGCCGGCCAAAGTTCTCTCGGGAGTTTCGCCAAAACATCGTTTGCCTTAAGGCTGGGGCGTGGCAGCGGCTTGATTGCCAGCGTGCTGACACTGCCATTCGATATCGTCGCGGCCGTCGACGCTTTCAAGGCTGCCGCCAACGCCACCGGCACTGAAGCCACGGACCATTACGTCAACGCAGCCTTGAGCATCACCAGCGCCGCCCTGTCCGTGATGATCGGCGCAGCGGCATTGGCAGGTTTTACTTCAGCCGGCCCTGTGGGCCTTGCCGCGGGGTTGATCCTGGCGGTTGGATCACAGGTCTGGGGGGCGATTCGTGAAGTCGATGAAATCGACAACTACATAGAACTCACCGTGCATGAGCGCCTGCGCACAGGTTGGTTTGCCTTCTGGACCATCAGCCCCGATGAAGCCATCCAGGAACGCTATACCATCGCCAAGGCGACCGCTGAACACACGAAACAACTTCAGACCAATGCCATGAAGTTATTGCAAGGCACCTTGAAAAACAGCACCGAAGCCATCGTAAACGGAAAGTTCAGCGTAGAACTCGAACAGGTGACCTACAACACCTGGAACTGGTGGACGGGAGACCGCTACCAGGCGACCCGAGTGCGCCCCAGGATCACGGACAGCGACGATTTTATCGATGCCCACAACGGGGTCACTGCCGATACCCCCGGGGCCGTGCTGGGTACTTCGGCGGAACACAAAGGCATCCATTGGTATCTGGGTGGCGGCAACGACACCATCATCGGCCCGAAAAACAAACCGAACGTTTTCCATTACGGCGCAGGCGTTAAACAACTGACCGGGGGTGAGAAAGACGATGTTTTCATTTTCGAGGGTTCAACGCAGAGCCTCACGGGAAACCCTCCTTCGCCCAATCGATTAGTAGGTGGCGCAGGCAATGACACCGTCATTTTATCCGGTCGCTCCCGGGACACGGAGGCACAACAGCTTGGCTATCACGTCGACCTGGAGGCCGGGCAGATCTCTCTCATCACCCAAACCGGTCAGGAAAAAGAGACCGGGGACTATCGCCATGCGGTCCTGGAGAGCATCGAACACGTAGAAATACTGGAGGGTGGTCGCAACATCATCAAGGGCACCGCCGGCCCCAACATCATTAAATCCCGCGGCAACGATGCCATCGAGGCCGGTGCAGGCGATGACCAGATTTTCCTCCTGGGCGCCAACAACCGCGACGCAGACGGTGGGCCGGGCAACGATGTCTACGCCATCGCCCATAAGCCGGGCCGCGTATCCATCAGCGAGGACGGCATCGGCAATAGCGTCATTGCCGTGGACTGGAGAGCCGACCTGATCGAAGGCTGGAAGATCGAAGGGGACAATCTGGTGGTGACCTCGGGCTTTGACGCAGATGACTGGCAACTGCGTGAAGTCATCATCAAAAACGTCTACCAGCCCGACGACAACGTACGATACCTCCAAAACAACAAACTGACCTTCATCACAAAGGATGGCTATCACTTGGTGCCCGACCTGCCCGACACCCTCGAGCAGAGCCAGGCCCTGGCCATTGAAGCGGTCATCACCCAACAGGGAACACCGCGCAGCCCGATTATCCTGAACGACCAGAAGACGCACCGGGTCGCACACGACAAGGACACGAGCTATCACCTGTCACGCCTTACCGAGTCGACGACGCTCCAGGTAAAACAACGCAGCCACTTCACCACCACGGTGCATCTGGATTATGCCAGCGCCGAACTGACGCGGATCGAGGCTCACTACAACGTCCAGGTCACCCACAGTGAGGATGAAGGGGACACCGTCAAGTATGGAGAGTGTGGCCTGACGGTCCATTTCGGCTCACATCGAGTGATCTTGAAGAACCTGGCCAGTTCCGATGAGCGCTACAGTGCGCAAAATACCCGCACCAAACGACGGGCATTTTCCGCCCTGGGTTCGAACCACCTCGTTACGCTCATCATGAATGACGGCGTGTCCTACCGCCTCGTCCAACCGACACCCGACTATGGCTTGCTACTGGACGAGACATTCATTGGCACATCGCCGGTGAGCTGGACAACCGACGTGGCATTGCCGCTCACGGCGACCCGAAAGCAATATGTTTATCTTCCACCCTCGGACAAGCCCCCCTATTACATGCGCAATCGCGCCACCTGCGCACTGCTCACCTCCCCCTCGGAACAAACCGGTATCGAAGTCCTGATCGGCGAAGGCGCCACCTATCTGGTGCACCTGAGCCCGGACATGACGCTACGGTTATCCACACCCGGCGCCCTGGCTGGGGCCAATCCCCGGCTGCCCCAGGCCTCGACCTGGGAACTCGACGCCACGCGCCTGGGGCACGTCGAGATCAAACTTGCTTCCAACCGGTTGCAGTTGGGCACAACGATTATCCATCTCCCCACGTATGAGGCAGAAGACCTTGTCGACAAGATACGGGTCATCACCGCCCAAGGCGTCGTTCATGCGGTCGACACCCTGTTTGAACGGGTTTATGTAGAGGCGCTCGACGCTCGGTATTTCACTTTTCCGCTCGATCCCTCAGTTGCATGGCCCAGCGAACTGGCCGCCCTCGCCGCCAGGGAATTGAGGGTGCTGAACATCGCCGTCAGGGACGGCACTCGCGGCGGTCTGACCTACAATCTGAAGACCCGCAAGTGGACCCTTGAGACCGATAAGGCTCGCCCCATCGTTGCCCAGGACCTGAGAAAAACCAACCTTTGCGATCACCATCTCAGCCTCTACCGGGACCTGGCTCGCGAAGGCCTCAGCCAGACCCCGCCCGCAAACGATGGCGCACTTCGCTTGCTGCGGGAAAGGTGCGTGACCCTGGTGGAAAGCCTCACGCCGGGCAACTCGAAGTTCCTGTTGCAAACCCTGACGCTCAGCCTGGCCTTCGCAATGAGCGCTTCTCAGTTAAGCGCGCTTCTTTCATTGCATGGGCTCCTCCCGACCTATTTATAAGCCGCCCCTATACATATGTAGTGCACGGGCTTGAGCCGTTTCAAGGAACATCCTCAAGCCAGCGACCTGTCGATGCGTCAAACGCAAGGCAGGGCATGTTTCACGACGAATGAATGAATCATTAATCAATCTCCAAACCTGAAGGAACAGGAATCCCAATGAGCCCAAGACGAAACACCCGCCCCACGCTTCCAACCTCGTCCCCCGACACCCCCCACTCGAGTCGCGATACGTCACCGGAAACAGTGCCGAGAAGCCCCACCCGAGGAGAGGGAAGCGACCAGGCCCCCGTCACGCCGCCCGGACGACAACCTGACGCCGCTGAGCCCCAGTCCCCCACCATCCAGCTAGCCGAAATCACCTCAGAGCCCCCCGTCCATGAGTCAACCACGGCGGTGCCGCTGGACCATTATCATCTTTCACCCGAACTGGTCCCCATGCTATCGGAGCCCGACGCAACCTCCGGCATCCGCACATTCAGGACACGTACCTATGTGGACCTGGCGGAAGGCGGCACGGTGCTGTTGGGGCGCGATGCCGAGCAGAATTACCGGGCCCGACTAGGCACCGAACTCATCGCCTCCGGGCCGCGTGTCGAACAAGTAGAAGGCAGCCTGCTGTGGCGTCTTGCGCACCGCGCCGAGACGGATGCCGCGGGTTCCACACTGACGATTACCCGCCGCCGGCTGGCAGACGATGAGCCCTCGGAAATCGTTGAACCCAAGCGTCGGCACACGACATCCCCACACAGCGAAGCCACCGTGGAAAGCGCCCCCGCCTTCGGTAAAAACTGGGGGATCGAGCCAGAGCTCTCGGTCCCCGATTTCATTACCGTCGACGGAGTCCACTACAAGGTGGTGACGCGCGCCGACGCCCGCGAGTATCCGATCGCCTACATCCAGCAACCCTCTCATTCACCGTATGATTTTGACGTACTGGAGGCGACCCTCAGGCATACGCCCGACGAGCAACCCCGAAGCGCGATACGCGTACCTCCCGACAATCACTGGCAAATCGATGCGAGGCTGCCCTTTGACAAACCACTGACGGGATACGTCAGGGAGGCGTTTCCAGAAGTCACCACCGCCACCCAGGAAAATATCGCGAGAAAACAATTTACCCTCGCCAACAGCTCTTCTTTCGCCGACGCGGCAGGCATGACCGCGCTCCGGCAGATTTTCAGCAGCTGGAAAGACGGCACCCCGTCCCCGCACCCGGAATGGAGTGATCCGTTATTGATGCTACCCGTGCTTCGCGCCGCTTCAGGCAGCGCCAGCAGCGCCAGCAGCACCTCACGCTCGCTCGAGCTGCCAAACCCCTTTTCACGAATGTCGTTGGATCGGCTGGATTTCGACCCTCAGTGGTTCGCGCAACAATGGCGTTTTTTTGTCACGACCTACTCACCGATGGACCTCAAGCGCTTCATGGCCAACCTCATGACCCGTAACGGCTATACGGTTTTTGAAGCCAATTCTTTCAATAGCTTTCCGGCGTTGGTATTCCGGCGCACAGGGCATGACTATGTATTTTTCATGAGCCTGCATCGCACCCGGATCCCGAAGATTTCCCTGCCGGCACACACCAACCCAAACACAACCGGCATCAGCCTGGAAACCCAGGTGGGCGAACACGCCGCGAAGGCTGTCAGGGAGGCCCACCAGAACAACAAGATCATCTGGCTCAAGGGCGGTTCGCAAATCCGGCCAAACTATCCGGACACCGTCTTCATCGTTCGGGATGACGACGCGAGGCTGTAGTCCGCAGGCAAAAAAAAGCCCGCAGTGTGAGCGGGCGAAAACCAAAGAAGCGCCATGCGCAGTCGCTTCCAGGAGAGGCAGCTGCTTGGGGGATCAGCTGCCTCGATAGGTGGAATAGGCGTAAGGCGAAATCAGCAGGGGCACGTGGTAATGCTCCTGCTCGGCCGAAATGCCAAAGCGCAGCACCACCACATCCAGGAACGCCGGCTCGGACAGTTGGACGCCACGGGCGCGGTAGTAATCGCCTGCATGGAATTGAATCTGGTAGACGCCGCTACGGTAGTCATCCCCTTGCAACAACGGTGCATCGCAACGGCCGTCGCTGTTGGTCAGCGCGCTGGCGACCAATTGCAGTTGCGCACCTTCGACGCGGTATAGCTCGACCTTGATCGAGCTGCCCGGGCAGCCGTGCGCGGCATCCAAAACGTGAGTAGTCAAACGTCCCATTGATTGTGCGCGCCTCGCTGCAAAGCAGTCCGGCCCGACGCCTCCTGAATCAGTTGAAAGACAGACCGCACCGTTTCGGAGCACGGAACGCTGCGGCGATGAGCGAATTAAGACACTTTAAATAAAAATTGTACACAATAAAAAACAGAAATTTATCCCCTGTCAGATTCGAGACGGGTTCAGACCCGATCTGCAATCAAACCAACAGACACGCAGGATTGTCATGCCTTAGCTGACCAAACGGGCAGGTTTCTTGCAGTGTAGACAAGCGAGGGGCTGCAGTGAAAAATGCAAAAATTCAGGCTTACAAAGCGCACATAAAGTTGTATACAATCAACCCATCGCTGTGACGCCAGCCTGTGATTCATCGCCCAGGCGCCACCTACATGGTTCGAACAAGAAGGAAAACTGCAGTGAGCGCTGACTACCCACGCGACCTGATCGGTTACGGCAGTAACCCTCCCCATCCTCAGTGGCCGGGCAACGCCCGTATTGCCCTGTCCTTCGTGCTCAACTACGAGGAAGGCGGCGAGCGCAACGTCCTGCATGGCGACAAGGAGTCCGAAGCGTTTCTCTCGGAAATGGTTTCGGCGCAACCACTGCCGGGCGAGCGCAACATGAGCATGGAATCGCTCTACGAGTATGGCAGCCGCGCCGGTGTCTGGCGGGTCCTCAAGCTGTTCAAGGAATTCGATATTCCGCTGACGATCTTCGCGGTGGCCATGGCTGCCCAGCGCCACCCGGAGGTGATCCGCGCCATGGTCGCCGCCGGTCACGAAATCTGCAGCCACGGCTATCGCTGGATCGACTATCAATACATGGATGCAGCCGAGGAACGCGAGCACATGCTCGAAGCGATCCGCATCCTGACCGAAATCACTGGCGAACGCCCGTTGGGCTGGTACACCGGCCGCACGGGCCCCAACACCCGCCGGCTGGTCATGGAAGAAGGCGGTTTTCTCTATGACAGCGATACTTATGACGACGACCTGCCCTACTGGGAACCTAACACCCCTACCGGCAAGCCGCACCTGGTAATTCCGTATACCCTGGACACCAACGACATGCGCTTCACCCAGGTCCAGGGTTTCAACAAGGGCGAAGATTTTTTCCAATACCTCAAGGATGCTTTCGACGTGCTGTATGCCGAAGGCAGCGAGGCGCCGAAGATGCTTTCCATCGGCCTGCACTGCCGCCTGATCGGCCGGCCTGCCCGTCTCGCGGCCCTCAAGCGGTTTCTTGAATACGCCAAGGGTCATGAGCAGGTCTGGTTCAGCCGTCGCGTCGACATCGCCCGCCACTGGCAGCAGACCCACCCACATCCGGGCGCTTTGAAATCAGGGGCTTCGAAATGACCGCATTCCAGACCCTCAAGCCTTCGACCTTGAGCCGCGAAGCGTTCGTCAAAGCCTTCGCCGACATCTACGAACATTCGCCATGGGTGGCCGAAAAGGCTTTCGACCTGGGCCAGGATCCGTCGATCGACCAGATCGAAACCCTGCACCAGCGCATGAGCGACATCCTGCTGTGCGCCGATCACGCCAGCCAACTGGCGCTGATCAACGCACACCCGGACCTGGCCGGTAAAGCCGCCGTCCAGGGCCAACTGACCGAAGCCAGCACGAACGAACAGGCTGGCGCCGGTATTCACCAATGCTCGAGCGATGAGTTTCAACGCTTCACCGAGCTGAACGAGGCTTACAAGGCCAAGTTCAAGTTTCCCTTCATCATGGCGGTAAAAGGCAGCAACCGGCATCAGATCCTCGCGGCGTTCGAAACGCGCATCCACCACTCGGCAGACACCGAGTTCAAATGCGCGCTGGCAGAGATCAACAAGATCGCGTTGTTCCGATTACTGACTCTTTAGCGAGCAGCCCTGAGGCCCAGGCCCCTGCAAGCATCCCCAGCCAACTTATTAAAGGCAGACAAGAAGAATGAAAGCTTACGCCGTACCCTTCGAGAAGTTCGTCAACCTGGCCGACGCCCGCCTGGGCACCAAGATCATTTCGGTCACCGATGACTGGTTCGCCGACGCCAACCGTCTGTTCCAGCCGACTCCGGCCGTATGGAAGGAGGGCGTGTTCGATGACAACGGCAAGTGGATGGACGGCTGGGAGTCGCGCCGCAAGCGCTTCGAAGGCTACGACAGCGCGGTGATCCGCCTGGGCGTACCGGGTTCGATCAAGGGCGTGGACATCGACACTTCATTCTTCACCGGCAACTACCCGCCGTCGGCGTCCCTGGAAGCCTGCTTCCTGACCTCGGGCGAGCCAGACGAAAATACCCAATGGACTGAAGTGCTGTCGGCCGTCGAGCTGCAAGGCGACAGCCACCACTACCATGAAATCAGCAACGACCAGGCGTTCAGCCACCTGCGTTTCAACATCTACCCCGATGGTGGCGTGGCCCGGCTGCGGGTCTACGGCATTCCGTACCGCGACTGGTCGGCCGTGGGCGACAATGAACAGATCGACCTGGCCGCGGCCCTTAATGGCGGCCGCGCCCTGGCCTGTTCCGACGAACACTTCGGTCGCATGAGCAACATCCTCAACCCCGGTCGCGGGGTGAACATGGGCGATGGCTGGGAAACCGCCCGTCGTCGTACCCCCGGCAATGACTGGGTGATCGTCGCTCTGGGCCATGCCGGTGAAGTCGAGAAAGTCATCGTCGACACCCTGCACTTCAAGGGCAACTACCCGGACAGCTGCTCGATCCAGGGCGCGTTCGTCAAGGGCGGTACCGACAGCCAGATCGAAACCCAGTCGTTGTTCTGGCGTGAATTGCTGCCCAGCCAGAAGCTGGAAATGCACGCCGAACACACCTTCGCCGAGCAGATCAAGGCGTTGGGGCCGATCACCCATATCCGCCTGAACGTGTTCCCGGATGGTGGTGTAAGTCGCCTGCGGGTGCTTGGCAAGGTCGCGAAGTAATGCTGAGCCTGTAGGAGCTGGCGAAGCCTGCGATCTTTTGATCTTTGTTTCTCAAAGGGCAAGATCAAAAGATCGCAGGCTTCGCCAGCTCCTACAGGGAATGCAGTGAACTGAAAATACATTTCAAAGATAAGAAGACCAGCATGCGCACACTCAAGATCGAACCGTTGACCAAAGAAGCCTTCGCCCCATTCGGTGACGTGATCGAAACCGACGGCAGCGATCACTTCATGATCAACAACGGTTCGACCATGCGTTTCCATCGCCTGGCGACGGTTGAAACCGCCGAGCCGGATGACAAGGCGATCATCAGCATCTTCCGCGCCGACGCGCTGGACATGCCGCTGACCGTACGCATGCTGGAGCGCCATCCGCTGGGTAGCCAGGCTTTCATCGGGCTGCTCGGCAACCCCTTTCTGATCGTGGTCGCGCCACTTGGCGATGTACCTGTATCAGGCTTGGTCCGCGCCTTCGTCACCAACGGCAGGCAGGGCATTAATTACCATCGCGGCGTCTGGCACCACCCGGTGCTGACGATCGAAAAGCGGGATGACTTCCTGGTGGTTGATCGCAGTGGCACAGGCAATAACTGCGATGAGCATTTTTTCAAAGAGGATGAGTTGCTGATCCTCGCCCCCCACCAATAAGAGAAGCGTCCGATCACGCGAAAACAAGCGTGACGGGCAAGAGGTAAAGACTGTGGAAGCACATATGCTGGAATGGCTGAACCTGAGCGTGCGCTGGGTTCATATGATCACTGGCGTGGCCTGGATCGGCGCGTCGTTCTACTTCGTCTGGCTGGAAAACAACCTCAATCGCGTCAACCCCAAAAGCGGTCTGGCCGGTGATTTGTGGGCCATCCACGGTGGTGGCATCTACCACCTGGAAAAATACAAACTCGCGCCGCCGTCCATGCCGGACAATCTGCACTGGTTCAAATGGGAAGCCTACTTCACCTGGATGTCGGGCGTCGCCCTGCTGTGCCTGGTGTTCTATTGGAACCCGACCCTGTACCTGCTGGCACCGGGCAGCAGCCTGAGCGGGCCCGAAGGCGTCGCCCTGGGCATCGGCTCGTTGTTCGTCGGCTGGTTCGTGTATTCCTTTCTCTGCGACTCGGCCCTGGGCAAACGCCCTGCCCTGCTCGGCCTGATCCTGTTCGTGCTGTTGATCGCCGCGGCCTACGGGTTCAGCAAGGTGTTCAGCGGTCGCGGTGCCTACCTGCATGTTGGCGCGGTCATCGGGACAATCATGGTCGGCAACGTGTTCCGCATCATCATGCCGGCTCAACGCGCGCTGGTGGCGGCCATTGCCGAGAACCGCACGCCTGATCCGGCGCTGCCGGCCAAGGGCCTGTTGCGCTCGCGCCACAACAACTACTTCACCCTGCCGGTGCTGTTCATCATGATCAGCAACCATTTCCCGAGCACCTATGGCAGCCAGTACAACTGGTTGATTCTGGCCGGGATCGCCGTGGCGGCGGTGTTGGTGCGACACTATTTCAATACCCGCCACGACAGCAACAAGTATGCCTGGACGCTGCCGGTCGGTGCCCTGGCGATGATCTGCCTGGCTTATGTCACAGGTCCCAAGCCCATGGCCACAGCGCCGGAAGTGGCCAAGGCCCCTGGTGTGATCGAGTACCAACCGTTGCCGGAAACGGCAGTGGGCGGCGGCGCAAAACCGGCGACGGCAGCGCCAGCACCATCATCGACGCCGGCCCAGGCCGCCAATGCCCAAGGCCCCTCGTTCGAGAGGGTCCACAGCGTGATTCAGGAGCGCTGCTCGGTCTGCCATTCGGCCAAACCCACCAGCCCGTTGTTCAGCGCCGCGCCGGGCGGGGTGATGTTCGATACCCCGCAACAGATCCAGCAACAAGCCGCGCGCATCCAGGCCCAAGCCGTGGCCACGCAGATCATGCCCTTGGGCAATATCACCCAGATGACCCAACAGGAACGCGACCTGATCGGCGCGTGGATCACCCAGGGGGCGCGGACGAACTGAGTCCCGCCGACGTCAAACCTGGCACCACCCGCCATACGTAACACCGCTGACAGGCAGACCGGCACACGACCGGTCGCCCGTCAGCGACTGCCTGCGCCTCAACAATAAAAACAAGAGGAAAGCATCAGATGAACCAGCCCCGCCATCACGCCCCAAATTTGCCACGAGTGCGCCGTTGCAGGGCACTTGAGCCCCTGAATGCAGGGCCATATCCTGCGCGGCCGTTTGAATCCGGCGCCTCTTAAAACAAGCAGATCCTGACCGATACGCCAACATTGCGGTGTTGGCAGATGTCGGCCCTCTCTGAAAACACTTTTTCGACCGTTTCGAACCACTGAACAAGCCATTTTCCGATTTGTCCCGGTCTTGGCTCAGCTCTTGCTGTCAGCGCTTGCCACAAACAAAAAGCTGACCGAACGGATGTTTTTTCCGTGGAAAAAAGGCGCCACACCAGAGCGCTGACCTTAAAAAAATGCACTACCACTTACCTTTGGGAGCAAACCGAATGAAACGTACGTCTACCCACCTGATACTTGCAGGATCCTTGCTGGCCGGGGGCCAGGCGATGGCCGGCGACCTGCTGCAGTGGCAGAACAACAGCCTGAGCTACCTGTACGGCAAGGATTTCCAGATCAACCCGCGTATCCAGCAGACCGTGACCTTCGAGCATGCCGATGCCTGGAAGTACGGCGACAATTTCTTCTTCCTCGACCGGATCTTCTACAACGGCCAGGACGACAGCAACTCCGGCCCGAACACCTACTACGGTGAATTCAGCCCCCGCCTGTCGTTCGGCAAAATGTTCGACCAGAAGCTGCAAGTGGGTCCGATCAAGGATGTGCTGCTGGCCATGACCTATGAGTTCGGCGAGGGTGACAACGAGTCGTACCTGATCGGCCCGGGTTTCGACCTGGCGATTCCCGGTTTTGATTACTTCCAGCTGAACTTCTACAACCGTCAGACCGAAGGCCCACGCGCCGGCGACAATGTCTGGCAGATCACCCCGGTCTGGGCCTACACCCTCCCGGTGGGGTCATCCGATATCCTGTTCGACGGTTTCATCGACTGGGTCGTGGACAACGACAGCAACTCCAAGGGCACCTACCACGCCAACCTGCACATCGTCCCGCAGATCAAATATGACCTGGGCAAGGCGTTGAAGCTGGGCGCCAAGCAGTTGTATGTGGGTGTGGAATATGACTACTGGAAGAACAAGTACGCGATCAAAGACAGCGAAGGCTTCAAGACCAATCAGAGCAATACCAGCTTCTTGCTGAAGTATCATTTCTGATCACATCGATTCTGGATGCTCAGGGAATCTTGTGGGAGCGAGCCTGCTCGCGATAACGGTGGGCCAGCATCCAGCGATGTTCAATGTGCCGCCCTCATCGCGAGCAGGCTCGCTCCCACATTTGACGGCGCGCCCCGTGGGAGCGAGCCTGCTCGCGATGGCGGTGGGGCCGCTGCATCACCCCGCCGTCACCCGCAAGAACCGGCTCAACTCCTCGCGCTGGGCCAACGCATCCTGGCGCCCCAGCTCGATCAATTCACTGCAATAGCCCGCTTCGAACAGCAGATAACTCAGCACCCCGGCGCCGCTGGTCTTGGTCGCGCCCGGCCCGCGCAGGAACATGCGCAGCGCACGGGGCAACTCCAGGCGATGGCGGGCGGCGATTTCGTCGATCGGCTGGCTCGGCGAAATCACCAACACCTCCACCGGCGCCGCGCCCAGCGTATGAGCCGGCACGTCATCAGGCAGCAGATGACTGAAGCCGTTCAGACGTTCCAATAACTCGATGTCGCTTTCCAGGCTGTCAATGAATGTGCTGTTGAGCATGTGGCCACCGATCTGCGCCAGGGTCGGTTGCTGGCCGGTGTAACTGCGCTGCAATGGCTCTGGCGAACCGAGGCCGCGCGGATTACCGCTGACCCCGATGACCAGCACGCGATTAGCCCCCAGGTGCAGGGCCGGGCTGATGGGAGCCGATTGACGCACCGCGCCGTCACCGAAATATTCCGGGCCGATCCTGACCGGTGCGAACAGCAGGGGGATCGCTGAACTGGCGAGCAGGTGTTCCACCGACAACAGGGCCGGCACGCCGATTCGCCGGTGCCGCAACCAGGCGTCGATGGTGCCGCGGCCCTGATAGAAAGTCACGGCCTGACCGGACTCATAACCGAACGCAGTCACCGCCACGGCCCGCAGCTGCTGCTGCGCGATCGCCTGTTCGATACCCGAAGCGTGGAACTGAGACTGGAGAAGTTCACGCAACGGCGAACTGTCGATCAGGGCCACCGGCAACCTAGCGCCCAGGCCCAGCAGGCTGTGGCTGATGAAACGTGTCGCCTGGGCGATCACGCCCCACCAGTCGCTGCGCATCACCTGATGGCTGCGCACCGCTTGCCAGAAGGCTGTCAGACGCTCGATGGCAGTTTTGAAGTCCATCGCCCCGCTGGCCAGGCTGACCGCGTTGATTGCCCCGGCCGAGGTGCCGACAATCACCGGGAACGGGTTGTCCGCGCCGTCCGGCAACAGTTCGGCAATCGCTGCCAATACTCCCACTTGATACGCTGCCCGAGCCCCGCCGCCGGAAAGAATCAAACCTGTCACCGGTTCAAGTGGGGTCATCGCAACGCTCCGTGTTCAATAAGTGGACTACAGGCTTAGCCGCGTTTGTCATACAGCTTCGGCTCGCCCGGCGGACGACTCTTGAAGCGCCGGTGAGCCCAAAGGTACTGCTCGGGGCATTTACTGACCGACTGCTCCACCCAGCGATTGATACGGATGCAATCGGCCTCTTCGGTCTCCCCTGGAAAATCCTCCAGTGGCGTCTGAATCACCAGACGGTAACCACTGCCATCAGCCAGACGCTCCTGGATGAATGGCACCACCCGTGCCTTGCCCAGGCGAGCGAACTTGCTGGTGGCCGTGACCGTCGCGGCCTGGATTCCGAACAGTGGCACAAAGACGCTTTGCTTGGCGCCGTAGTCCTGGTCCGGGGCATACCAGATCGCCCGCCCCGCCCGCAGCAGCTTGAGCATGCCGCGCACGTCGTCACGCTCCACCGCCAGGGAATCAAGATTGTGCCGCTCGCGCCCACGACGCTGGATGTAGTCGAACAGCGGGTTCTTGTGTTCGCGGTACATGCCGTCGATGGTGTGCTGCTGGCCGAGCAATGCCGCGCCGATTTCCAGCGTGGTGAAGTGCAGCGCCATCAGAATCACACCTTTGCCCTCGCGCTGGGCCTGCTTGAGATGCTCCAGCCCTTCGACATGGGCCAGCTTCGCCAGGCGCGAGCGCGACCACCACCAGCTCATGGCCATTTCGAAGAAGGCGATGCCCGTGGAGGCAAAGTTTTCCTTGAGCAGATGCTTGCGCTCGGCAGCGGACTTTTCAGGAAAACACAGTTCCAGATTGCGCTGGGCAATGCGCCGTCTGTCGCCGGCCACACGATACATCAGCGCACCCAATGCACGACCGGCGCGCAGCAGCAGCGGATAGGGCAACTGAACGATCAGCCACAACAGCCCCAGACCGCACCACAGCAGCCAGAAACGCGGATGAAAAAATGCAGCTCGAAAACGCGGGCGATCCATTACAGCTTCCACAAAGACATGGGCCGCGCATTCTACATCGTTCGACCCGGCTTGCGGCCCGGGGACGATCTCGTTATAAGTCTCGGCACTTTTAGTGACAAGCCGTTGTACGCCGACCATGAGCCAAACCGAACCGCTAGACCAAGATCCCGTGTTCCAGCTGAAGGGCAGCATGCTCGCCATTACGGTGCTGGAGCTGGCCCGCAACGACCTGGAGAGCCTTGACCGGCAGTTGGCGGCAAAAGTCGCCCAGGCCCCGAACTTCTTCAGCAATGCCCCGCTGGTGCTGGCGCTGGACAAACTGCCGGCCGGCGAAGGCGCCGTGGATTTGCCCGGCCTGATGCGGGTTTGCCGTCAGCACGGTCTGCGCACCCTGGCGATCCGGGCCAGCCGCATCGAAGACATCGCCGCCGCCATCGCCGTGGACATTCCGGTACTGCCGCCCTCCGGTGCCCGGGAACGCGTGCTGGAGTTGAGCCCGGCCGAGCCCCGGAAAAAGCCGGAAAAACCAGCAGAGCCGACCATCAAGCCAACCCGAGTCATCACCTCCCCGGTCCGTGGCGGGCAGCAGATCTATGCCCAGGGTGGCGATCTGGTCGTGGTGTCTTCGGTCAGCCCGGGTGCGGAACTTCTGGCCGATGGCAACATCCATGTATACGGTCCGATGCGTGGCCGTGCCCTGGCCGGTGTCAAGGGTGATACGAAAGCCAGGATTTTTTGTCAGCAGTTGAGCGCTGAACTGGTCTCCATCGCCGGGCAATACAAGGTTTCCGAAGATCTGCGTCGCGACCCGCTGTGGGGGGCCGGCGTTCAGGTCAGCCTGTCGGGCGACGTGTTGAACATCATTCGGCTTTAACGGATACTGCCGCATTTTCCAAGCATCTCTAAAACGTAGCGAAAACGGCTTAAACGACGTAGGAAAAAGGATAAGGCAGTGTTTACCGGAGGTAGACCCCGTCCAGCATCCGATTCCAGCCAAGCCTGTCCAATTGCAGCAGTTTCAAGAGATGTTTTTCAGGGGCTGAAAAAGTCCTTTTTCCTTAGGGGTGAAACACCTTGGCCAAGATTCTCGTGGTTACATCCGGCAAGGGTGGTGTGGGTAAGACCACCACCAGCGCCGCTATCGGTACCGGTCTCGCTCTGCGCGGCCACAAAACAGTCATCGTCGATTTCGACGTCGGCCTGCGTAACCTGGACCTGATCATGGGTTGCGAGCGTCGCGTGGTCTATGACTTCGTCAACGTGGTCAACGGTGAAGCGAACCTGCAGCAAGCCCTGATCAAGGACAAGCGCCTTGAGAATCTGTACGTACTGGCCGCCAGCCAGACCCGCGACAAAGACGCGCTGACCCAGGAAGGCGTGGAAAAAGTGCTGATGCAGCTCAAGGAAGATTTTGAGTTCGTGGTGTGCGACTCCCCGGCCGGTATCGAGAAAGGTGCCCACCTGGCCATGTACTTCGCTGACGAAGCGATCGTCGTGACCAACCCGGAAGTCTCATCGGTACGTGACTCCGACCGCATGCTGGGCCTGCTGGCGAGCAAATCCCGGCGCGCCGAGAACGGCGAAGAGCCGATCAAGGAGCACCTGCTGCTGACCCGCTACAACCCGCAACGCGTCAGCGATGGCGAAATGCTCGGCGTCGAAGACGTCAAGGAAATCCTCGCCGTTACCCTGCTGGGTGTGATTCCTGAATCCCAAGCGGTACTCAAGGCCTCCAACTCGGGTGTGCCGGTGATTCTCGACGACCAGAGCGACGCCGGTCAGGCGTACAGCGACGCGGTCGATCGCCTGCTGGGCAAAACCCTAGAGCATCGATTCCTCGATGTAACGAAGAAAGGTTTCTTCGAGCGCCTGTTTGGAGGTAGGTAATGAATCTTTTTGACTTCTTTCGTGCCAACAAAAAGCCAAGTACCGCCTCGGTCGCGAAAGAGCGTCTACAGATCATCGTGGCGCACGAGCGCGGCCAGCGCAGCACCCCTGATTATCTGCCGGCCTTGCAGAAAGAACTGGTGGAAGTGATCCGCAAGTACGTCAATATCGGGTCTGATGATGTGCATGTGGCGCTGGAAAGCCAGGGTAGTTGCTCGATTCTGGAACTCAATATCACCCTGCCGGATCGTTGATCGATCCTGCGGGTGCCGACGGCGGCTCCGGGTCCTTTTTCCTGACCCTGTGGGAGCAAAGCTTGCTCGCGATTAAACAACACGGTCTGTCTGTTAGATCCGGTTGAGGCTATCGCGAGCAAGCTTTGCTCCCACAGGGGGAAGGACTTTGGGACCCGGGCCGCCGTCGGCGTTTGTTACGAGACTGTTTTAATGCCCCTGTCCAACATTCGTATCATCCATCAGGACGCCGCCGTCCTGGTGGTCGACAAGCCGACCCTGCTGCTGTCCGTGCCCGGCCGGGCCGACGACAACAAAGACTGCCTGATCACCCGCCTGCAGGAAAACGGCTATCCGGAGGCGCGAATCGTGCACCGGCTGGACTGGGAAACCTCCGGCATCATTCTGCTGGCCCGGGATCCGGATACCCACCGCGAACTGTCTCGGCAGTTTCATGACCGGGAAACCGAAAAGGCCTACACAGCATTGTGCTGGGGCCAACCGGAGCTGGACAGCGGCAGCATCGACCTGCCCTTGCGCTACGACCCGCCGACCAAACCGCGCCACGTGGTGGATCATGAGCACGGCAAGCACGCCCTGACCTTCTGGCGCGTGCTGGAGCGTTGCGGCGACTGGTGCCGGGTCGAACTGACGCCGATCACCGGGCGCTCGCACCAGTTGCGCGTGCACATGCTGTCCATGGGTCATCCGCTGCTGGGCGACGGCCTCTACGCCCATCCCCAGGCCCTCGCTGCGTGGCCACGGCTGTGCCTGCACGCCAGCATGCTCAGCTTCACCCACCCGCAAAGCGGCGAACGCCTGCGCTTCGAGTGCCCGGCGCCGTTCTGAGAGACACCACCGACAATGTGGCGAGGGAGCTTGCTCCCGCTGGACTCTGTAGGAGCTGGCGAAGCCTGCGATCTTTTGATCTTGATCTTTCGCTTGAGATTCAAGTGTCTTTGGAAAGATCGCAGCCTCGTTGCACTCGACAGCTCCTACAGACGCAGCCCAGCGGGAGCAAGCTCCCTCGCCACGGGTTCAACAACCCAAGTTCCCCATATACATACCCCCTCTCCCCTCCCCATCGCCCCCCAATACGGTAAACTCCCGCGCATTGCTGTCTGGAGTTATTTATGCGCGAAGAGTTGAACCAAGGCCTGATCGACTTTCTCAAGGCCTCCCCCACCCCGTTCCACGCCACCGCCAGCCTTGCCCAGCGCCTGGAGGCAGAGGGTTATCAGCGTCTTGACGAACGCGAGACCTGGGCCACCGAGGCCAACGGCCGTTACTACGTCACGCGTAATGACTCTTCAATCATCGCCTTCAAGCTGGGCCGCAACTCACCGCTGGACGACGGCATCCGCCTGGTTGGCGCCCATACCGACAGCCCTTGCCTGCGGGTCAAGCCCCAGCCGGAACTGCAACGCCACGGGTTCTGGCAACTGGGCGTGGAAGTCTATGGCGGCGCGTTGCTGGCGCCGTGGTTCGACCGCGACTTGTCCCTGGCCGGGCGCGTGACCTTCCGCCGCGATGGCAAGGTCGAAAGCCAGTTGATCGATTTCAAGGCGCCGATCGCCACGATTCCGAACCTGGCCATCCATCTCAATCGCGAAGCCAATCAGGGCTGGGCGATCAACCCACAGAATGAGCTGCCGCCGATTCTCGCCCAGTTCGCCGGTGACGAGCGCGTCGACTTCCGCGCCGTACTCACCGATCAACTGGCCCGCGAGCACGGTCTGAACGCCGACGTGGTGCTCGATTACGAGCTGAGCTTCTACGACACCCAAAGCGCCGCGCTCATCGGCCTGCATGGCGATTTCATTGCCGGCGCGCGCCTGGACAACCTGCTGTCGTGCTACGCCGGCCTGCAAGCCTTGTTGAACGCCGACACCGCAGAGACCTGCGTGCTGGTGTGCAACGACCACGAGGAAGTCGGCTCTTGCTCGGCCTGTGGCGCCGACGGTCCGATGCTGGAGCAAACCCTGCGTCGTTTGCTGCCTGAAGGTGAAGAATTCGTACGGACCATTCAGAAATCCCTGCTGGTTTCCGCAGACAATGCCCACGGCGTGCACCCCAACTACGCCGACAAACACGACGCCAACCACGGTCCGAAACTCAACGCCGGGCCCGTGATCAAGGTCAACACCAACCAGCGCTACGCCACCAACAGCGAAACCGCCGGGTTCTTCCGTCACCTGTGCATGGCCGAGGAAGTACCGGTGCAGAGCTTCGTGGTGCGCAGCGACATGGGCTGCGGCTCGACCATCGGCCCGATCACCGCCAGTCAGTTGGGCGTACGCACGGTGGACATCGGTTTGCCGACCTTCGCCATGCACTCGATCCGCGAACTGTGCGGCAGTCATGACCTGGCGCACCTGGTGAAAGTATTGAGCGCGTTCTATGCCTGTCGTGAGTTGCCATAGCTGCCGTTGCAGCTAACCCCTGTGGCGAGGGAGCTTGCTCCCGCTGGGCTGCGCAGCAGCCCCCTACCTGCAACTGAATGCAGGTTTGCCAGTGCTGCGCACTGGAGCGGGAGCAAGCTCCCTCGCCACAATGATGTCCGCCTCAAGATTCGAGGTGGCCATGACATACATCATCACACCCCGGCAAAACCCCAACTAGACTGACCTTATCCCCTCCGACAAGGCCGTCACCATGATTCCGATGTCTGCGTTCAATGCCATGCTGGTGCCCATCATCGCCGGCATGATCCTGCTGGCCATCGGCTTCAACTTCCGAGACAAGAACGTCGGCGTGTTTGCCATGTGGATCGGCATGTTGCTGATACTTGCCACGGTGGTGTTCAGGATCCTGGCCAAACTCAACGAGTCGATCTGACCTCCTCTCAGGCAGCCGGCGGTTGTTCCGGCACGTCCACCCCAACGTGAATCGCATCATGACGCCAGAACTCCAGGTCACAATCGATCAGCCGCTGATGCTGGTCATAGTTGACCCGCGCAATCCGCAAGCCAGGGCTACCAACCGAGACTTTCAACGCTGCCGCCGCTTCAGGCTGTAAAGAGGTCGGCACAATCTCGAACTTCACCCGGCCGTAGTGCAAGTCGTAATGACGCGCGTACAACTCGGTGATGGACTGATTGAGGTCGAATTCGAGGATGTCCGGGAAGTACTGCGGGTTCAGGTAATGCTCGACATACAGCACCAGCCGCTCATCGATACGCCGAACACGGCAGATCTGGATCACACGGGACAGCGCCGGCAGCTGCAGCCAGGCGCACACCGCCGCCGAGGCCGGTTGCAGGCGGGCCGAGATGACCTGAGTGGAAGGCACTCGCCCCTGGGCGGTCACCATGGCGTGAAAATGGCTGCGCTGCATCAGGTTATAGGCCAGGCGTGGCGGCGAGACGAACCAGCCACGGCGCTCCTCGCGATAGATCTGCCCCTGGGCTTCGAGCTGCAACAGCGCTTCACGCACGGTGATGCGTGTAGTCCCGAACAATTCGCTGAGCTTGCGCTCGGCCGGCAACTTGCTGCCGGGCGCCAACAAGCCGTGGTCGAGCTGCTCCTGCAGAACTTGCCCGATGGTTGTCACCGCTTTGGTTGTCTCGATGCGCATCAACGTTACCTATCTGGACTAGACCAGCACTCTTTCGGGGCGAAATCGATGGAGCATCCATCTGTTTCTCATGCTTGCAAGCCTAGGCACTGCACATGACTGGTAGATGACAGAACCGCCGAACGGTTCATTGCCATGTGTGCAAATTAGCGGCCAAGTCCTTGCAGATCAGCCGGTTAACCATGGTCTACGCTTATTTGGCAGCCACTTTGCCCAAGCCAGGCAATTGCCAGCCTCTCCTGCACCGACATCAAAATGTCACAGGGCTCGCCTACATTGGCTCAGGTATTGCTGACCTAGACCAACACAACCGCAATCGCAGCGTTGAAAACGCCCATAGGAGCTTCGGATGAAACAGTTTTTCCTGGCATCACTGTTAGGCTCGACCATTGCCATGTGCACTGCTGCCATGGCCGCTGACACCGATTTGAAAACACTGGAAGCCGCTGCGAAAGCGGAAGGCACCGTGAACAGCGTCGGCATGCCCGATGACTGGGCGAACTGGAAAGCCACCTGGGATGACCTGGCCAAACTCTATGGTTTGAAACACATCGACACCGACATGAGCTCGGCCCAGGAAATCGCCAAGTTCGCCGCCGAGAAAGACAACGCCAGCGCCGATATCGGTGACGTTGGCGCAGCTTTCGGCCCGATCGCGGTCAAGCAAGGCGTGGTTCAACCCTACAAGCCGAGCACCTGGGAACAGGTTCCGGACTGGGCCAAGGACAAAGACGGCAACTGGGCCCTGGCCTACACCGGCACCATCGCTTTCATCGTCAACAAGAAGCTGTTGCACGGCTCCGAAGTGCCGACCAAATGGGCCGACCTGAAAACCGGCAAATACAAAGTGTCCATTGGTGACGTGAGCACCGCCGCCCAAGCCGCCAACGGCGTGCTGGCAGCGGCCCTGGCCAATGGCGGCAACGAGAAAAACGTTCAGCCGGCGCTGCTGATGTTCGCCGAGATCGCCAAACAGGGGCGCCTGTCCATGGCCAACCCGACTATCGCCACGATGGAAAAAGGTGAAGTCGAAGTCGGCGTGGTCTGGGACTTCAACGGCCTGAGCTACAAGGCCAAGATGGCCAACCCGGATGATTACGTCGTATTGATTCCATCCGACGGCTCGGTCATCTCCGGCTACTCCACCATCATCAACAAATACGCCAAGCACCCGAACGCCGCCAAACTGGCTCGCGAGTACATCTTCAGCGACGCCGGCCAGATCAACCTGGCCAAGGGCAACGCCCGTCCGATTCGCGCCGAGCACCTGACCTTGCCTGAAGAGGTCAAGGCCAAGCTGCTGCCCAACGAGCAGTACAAAGGCGTGACCCCGATCAAGGATGCGGACGCGTGGGAAAAAACCTCCAAGACACTGCCGCAGAAGTGGCAGGAAGAAGTGATCATCAATATGGAGTGAGGCAATAGCTCCCGCTCGGCTATCCACAGGCAATCCAATTGTGGGAACAGGCCCTGTTGGAGCAGAGCTTGCTCGCGATAAAGGATGACACGGTCTTGCAGTTGGACCGTGTCGCCTTCATCGCGAGCAAGCTTTGCTCCCACAGAAGCTGGCTTCCACATCAGGCCCCTGGAGAATCCGAGTTTCCTGGTATCTGTCCGGAGTCCCGGTCCCATGAAGCACAACGTCATCCTGGTGGTGCTCGACGGCCTCAACTACGAGGTCGCCCGGCATGCCATGGGGCATTTGCAGGCCTATGTCGGCGCAGGACGCGCGGCGCTCTACACACTGGAATGTGAACTGCCCGCCCTGTCCCGTCCGCTCTATGAATGCATTCTCACCGGCGTCGTGCCCATCGACAGTGGGATCGTGCACAACAACGTCTCGCGCCTGTCGAACCAGCGTAGCGTCTTCCACTACGCCACCGCTGGCGGCTTGAGTACGGCTGCCGCGGCCTATCACTGGGTCAGCGAGCTCTACAACGCTTCGCCGTTCGTGGCCGGTCGTGATCGTCATACCGACAACCACGAGCTGCCGATTCAATACGGCCATTTCTACTGGAATGACCACTACCCCGACTCTCATCTGTTTGCCGATGCCGAACACCTGCGTCAGCGCTACCTGCCGAATTTTTTGCTGGTGCACCCCATGAACATCGACGATTCCGGTCACAAGTACGGCCTCGACACCCCGCAATACCGCAACAGCGCCCGCTCGGCCGACATCAACCTGGCGGTTTACCTGCAAGCCTGGCTCGACGCCGGTTACCAGGTGCTGGTGACATCCGACCACGGCATGAACAACGACCGTTCCCACAACGGCCTGCTGGCTGAAGAACGGGAAGTGCCACTGTTTGTCCTGGGTAGCGGCTTCAGCCTCAACCCCGATGCCGCGCCCAGACAGACCGAACTGTGCGGCACCATTTGCCAGTTGCTCGGCGTTGCCCACGACAAACCCTATTGCCAGGAGTTGCTCAAGTGAATGCCATGACGCGCGGCAAATGGCTGGCAGCGTTGTGCCTGGTGCCCTTCGCGATTTTCTTCATCGTGTTCCAGATAGCCCCGCTGCTTTGGGTGCTGGTCAACAGCCTGGAATCGGAAGAGTTCGGCTGGGGTCTGGCCAACTTCAGCAAAATTTTCAGTTCGAAGTTCTACCGCCAGGCGATCCAGCACAGCCTGGAAATCAGTTTCTGGTCCAGCGTGCTCGGCATCATCATCGCCGTGCTCGGCAGCTACTCCCTGCGTCGGGTCGACTCGCGCCTGCGCAACTTCGTCAACGCCTTCGCCAACATGACCAGTAACTTCGCCGGCGTGCCCCTGGCCTTCGCCTTCATCATTTTGCTGGGGTTCAACGGCAGCATCACGATCATGCTCAAACAGGCGGGGATCATTGAAGATTTCAACCTGTACTCGAAAACCGGGCTGATCATTCTCTACACCTACTTCCAGATTCCCCTGGGCGTGTTGCTGCTCTACCCAGCCTTCGACGCGCTGCGCGAGGACTGGCGCGAATCCGCCGCACTGCTGGGCGCCAACGGCTGGCAGTTCTGGCGGCACATCGGCCTGCCGGTGCTGACGCCGGCGCTGCTGGGCACGTTCGTGATCCTGCTGGCCAATGCGCTCGGTGCCTACGCCACGGTGTACGCACTGACCACCGGTAACTTCAACGTCCTGCCGATTCGCATCGCCGCCATGGTCTCCGGGGACATTTCCCTCGACCCGAACATGGCCAGCGCCCTGGCCGTGGTGCTGGTGGCGCTGATGACCCTGGTGACCGTCGTCCATCAGTTGCTGCTCAAGAGGAGCTACCATGTCTCGCGCTGAATCGAGCTCTGCCGGGCTCTATCATCGGGTGGTGGTGTACCTGCTGTTCGCCATCCTGCTGCTGCCCCTGGCCGGCACGCTGATCTACTCCATCGCCAGCAGTTGGTCGGCCACCGTGCTGCCCAGCGGCTTCACCTTCAAATGGTATGTGCAGCTGTGGAGCGATCCGCGCTTTCTCAACGCCTTCGGCCAATCATTGATCGTCTGCGTCGGAGCGTTGGTGCTTTCAGTAGTGCTGATTCTGCCCCTGCTGTTTGTGGTGCATTACCACTTTCCGAAACTCGACGCACTGATGAACATCCTCATCCTGTTGCCCTTCGCGGTGCCGCCGGTGGTGTCTTCAGTGGGACTGTTGCAACTCTACGGCTCAGGGCCGCTGGCGATGGTGGGCACGCCGTGGATCCTGATCGGCTGTTACTTCACCGTTGCCCTACCGTTCATGTACCGGGCGATCACCAACAACCTGCAAGCCATCAACCTGCGCGACCTCATGGACGCCGCCCAACTGCTCGGCGCCAGTACTTTCCAGGCGGCTTTGCTGGTGGTGCTGCCGAACCTGCGCAAGGGCCTGATGGTGGCGCTGCTGCTGTCCTTTTCGTTCCTGTTCGGTGAGTTCGTGTTTGCCAACATCCTCGTCGGCACCCGCTATGAAACCCTGCAGGTGTACCTGAACAACATGCGCAACAGCAGCGGTCACTTCACCAGTGCGCTGGTGATTTCCTACTTTTTCTTCGTATTGGTCCTGACCTGGGCGGCCAACATCTTGAACAAGGACAAAAGCCAATGAGCTACGTCAGCGTCCAACACTTGCAAAAAAGCTATGCCGGCACGCCGGTGTTCAGCGACATCAATTGCGAAATCCATAAGGGCGAGTTCGTCACCCTTCTCGGTCCTTCCGGCTGCGGCAAGTCCACGCTGCTGCGCTGCATCGCCGGCCTGACCGCGGTGGATGCGGGGCAGATCCTGCTGGACGGCCAAGACATCGTCCCGCTGAGCCCGCAAAAACGCGGGATCGGCATGGTGTTCCAGAGCTACGCCTTGTTTCCCAACATGACCGTGGAGCAGAACGTCGCCTTCGGCCTGCGCATGCAAAAGGTTGCGGGTGAGGACAGCCGCCAACGAGTGCTGGAAATTCTGCGGCTGGTGGAGCTGCACGACTTTGCCGCTCGCTACCCCCATCAACTTTCCGGCGGCCAATGCCAGCGCGTAGCCTTGGCTCGCTCCCTGGTGACCCGCCCACGCCTGTTGCTGCTGGACGAGCCGCTGTCGGCCCTGGATGCGCGGATTCGCAAACATTTGCGCGAGCAGATCCGCCAGATCCAGCGCGAGCTGGGCCTGACCACGATCTTCGTCACACACGATCAGGAAGAAGCCCTGACCATGTCTGACCGGATTTTCCTGATGAACCAGGGAAAGATCGTACAAAGCGGCGATGCCGAAACCCTTTACACTGCGCCGGTCGATGTCTTTGCCGCAGGCTTCATCGGCAATTACAACCTGCTGGACGCCGACAGCGCCAGCAAACTGCTGCAACGGCCAGTGACCGGTCGTCTCGCCATTCGCCCGGAAGCCATTGAACTGAGCCGCAGCGGCGAGCTCGATGCGCTGATCCGCAGCCACAGCCTGCTGGGCAACGTGATCCGTTACCGGGTCGAGGCTCGCGGCGTAGAGCTGGTGGTCGATGTGCTCAATCGTTCGGCCGCCGATTTGCACCCCGATGGCACACGACTGTCACTTTCCATCGATTCAACGGCGTTGTGTGAGGTAGCCTGATGGCTTTATTGATTTTGAAGCTGATTTTGAAAAGGAAAGCGCGCTGATGGCCCTGGCAATTTTTGATCTGGACGAAACCCTGATCCACGGCGATTGCGCCACCCTCTGGAGCGAGCAGATGGGGCGCCTGGGCTGGGTCGATCCAGAGTCGTTCATGCGTCGCAACAACGAGCTGATGGACGCCTACAGCCACGGCAAGCTGAGCATGGAAGCGTACATGGACTTCAGCCTGGAACCGATGATCGGCCGCACCCCGGAAGAAATCGAACACCTGGTGACGCCGTGGGTGGAAGACTTCATTGAACCGATCATCTTCAGCGACGCCACCAAGACCATCGCCGAACACCGAAAGGCCGGTGACCGGATCCTGGTGATCTCCGCCTCCGGCACGCACCTGGTCAAGCCGATTGCCGAACGCCTGGGCATCGATGAGATCCTGGCGATTGAACTCGAAGTGACCCATGGGGTGTACAGCGGCAAGACCGTCGGCACCCTGACCTATCGCGAAGGCAAGATCGCGCGACTGCTGGACTGGTTGGACGCCGAAGAAGAAAACCTTGAGGGCGCGAGTTTCTATTCCGACTCGCGCAATGACCTGCCGCTGCTACAGCGGGTAGATTATCCCCATGTGGTCAACCCGGATCCGGTGTTGAAGGCCCATGCCGAATCGGCCGGGTGGCCGATCCATACCTGGAAATGAACACTGAGCAGTCCCAGAAAGAACACCCAGGCTTTTGTGGCGAGGGAGCTTGCTCCCGCTCGGCTGCGAAGCAGTCGTAAACCGGTTGACGCGATCTGCCTGGGCAATGGCGGCGTCTCGATTTGGCGCGGCTACGCCGCCCAGCGGGAGCAAGCTCCCTCGCCACGGGGAACGAGGTGTATCGATAAACCCTGGCAATAAGGCTCCCACAGGTTCCGCCTAGCCCAACAGCAGCCACAGGCCCCAGCCGAGCAACAACACACCGCAGATACGACTGAGCCAGAGTCCCTGCGGCAGGTTTTTCTCCAGCAGGATGAAGGCACCGATCACTGCCACCCAGAGCAGATTCATCACGCCGACCACGAACAGCAGGCCCATCAGGGCCCAGCAGCAGCCCAGGCAATAAGCGCCATGGGCCAGCCCCATGCGCCAGCCGCCAAGCACGCCGGGGCGCCAATAGCCGAGAAGAAAATGCAGCGGCCCGCGACAATGCTCAAGGCAGACTGCCTTGCTTGGCAACCACTGATAGATGCCTGCAACCAATAGCAGGCCGGCGGCCAGCGCGGTACTGCTGCTGTGCATCCCCGGACTGAGCAGGGCGAGCCGCTCGAGCGCCCATTGCAGCGCCGTAGCGCCCAGGGCGAAGCCGGCCCAGACCAAGCCATAGGCGCTGCTGAACAGCAGCAGCGCCAGGTGTCGCTGCGGTGCCGGCATGCGCTTGCGCAGCATCTGCTGGTAGATCAGCAGCATGGGCAGGGCGCTGGGCAGCATCATGCCGATCATCATCACCACCCACATGGCGAACATCAGCAGAGCATCGCCCAGGCTCCAGGGCATGAACATACCGGCCATTGCCGCATCGGCCATACCGCCCGGCGCACTCATGTCGCGGGCCATCTGCAGCAGAATCAGCCAGGCCAGGGCGGTCAGCGCGAGCAGGCAGAGCAGGAACAACAACTGCTCGCCTGTCAGTCGCTTGCTCTGCGTCACCGCCTGAGGTTCCGCCATCGTTACGGCTCTATGCCATGGCCGGTGAAGTGCACGTGGGCAAGGTGGCTATGACTGCCCTGGGATTGGAGCTTGAGGGCTGAATGCGTCTGGTAGCTGCCGCTGGCTACTTCGGCCTCCAGGAACTCGAAGCCGTCGGGCAGGGACAGGCGGACTCGATGAGGTGAACCGTCGATCGGGCTGCGGATCGGCTCGCCGCTGGCCTGCAGCACGCCTGGAATGTCCAGGTGCGCCAACCGCTGATCGACATCGATGGATAGGGTGATGGGTACGAACTGCGGTTCGAACATTTCACTCATGGTGCTGCTGAACACCTGGAACACGTTGGCCCCGGGGTCGCTCTCCAGGCCAGAGAGAATGGTCAGCAGGGCCTGGCGTTGCGCCTCGTCGGCGCGTTCATCGATGAACACCTGACAACTGCCGTTGCCCTCATGGATGGCGCCCGGCCAAGCGAAGGTGGCGGCCCAACACAAGCCTCCCAGCGCCACTTGATTGAAATACCCGCGTTCCACTCGCATCGACGTCACCGCATGGCAGTGGCCATGGGTCGGTGGTGCGTTGAATTGACAGGGGCAGCCCCAATTGCAGTTGCAGGCAATGAATTCGACGCCCTGCATGCGCCATTCGGTGGTGGCCATGATCAACCTCTTCACCTGGTTGGTGAAATGAAAGCTGCGGTTACCCCCATCCCTCCATTCATTAACGCTAGCAGGGTGCACGCATCGGATACGGGCTACTGACCAAAGGTCGGCTTGCCCGTGGGCGCCGGTCAGAGGTGCAAGCCACCGGCGATGGCAGGTCCTTTGGAATGTGAGGCAGAGCGCGGGAACGCCTGTTCGCGATTTTCAGCATCAATGCAAGCTGACCCACCGCTATCGCGAGCAAGCTTTGCTCCCACGGGGGATTTGTGGTGAAACACCGAATACCTGAGCCCTCGCGACCCACGTGGGAGTAAGGCTTGCCCGCGATGGCAGCCGCACTTTCAGCATCAATGCAAGCTGACCCACCGCTATCGCGAGCAA
>NZ_JAKNQY010000016.1:0-72993 GCF_024494355.1 Pseudomonas sp. Q11
AAGGGCCGAGGTCAGGAAGAATGGACACCCGAAGAAGGTTAAGTAAGTGCCATTCGTGCTTGACCCCATTGTTTTGCAAGACAGAAAACTGGTAACCCGCAATCCCTGAAGGCTTGTCTTTCAGCATTACCTTTTGAAAACTTGTCTTGAGAAACAACTGCCCAGCCGCCCTCAGAACCTAATTCAGTGATCCAATGAATGTCACTGGTATTTGGCGGAAACTTGTCTCGCAATGGAATTACTGCATGCCCCTCCCCTTTGCACAACTCGTGCAAGGCTCTGGCGATAGCCGGAGGGAGGTTGTTGTCAATCAAAAAATTCAAGCAGCCATCCTATGCTCAAATTTTACCGCCGCATCCACTGCCGCAACAGGTATTTCAAAGATCACTGAAACGCGTTTTGCGTCCTGACCCTCAGCCAGAAACGCGTGGTAAATCGACGCAGTATCCACACCAGTAGAAGAAAGAACGGGTTTGCCAAAATTACGGTTAGGGTCGAGCACAATCCTCTTACTTCTTTTGACCGGATACCAGCGCTGCGCCTCCCCTTCTCCAGCGTAATCAATTCCTTCATAAAGAGAGGGGGCGATTACCTGCCGAAAGGCATATTGCCGCTTCGCCAGATCGAGAATAGCTTCATCGCCGGTCTCATCAAAAACGGTTGCGAATATGCTCCGGCCATCAGTTTGAAATCGCTTGCAAGTGAATGGATACTGCTGATCAAAAAGCTCTCTGGCCTGCCTGGACGCAGAACGAATAGCCTGAAGGCTGACGCCATGTTTTCGAAAGGCATGCACGAACCTGATTTCTAACAAGTCATGAAAACCAAGCAGTTTTTCATCGAAAAAATCTAGTTCTGGCCTCCAAAGACCGGGATGCTCGACACCTTCCGATCGATAGCCGAACATCCATCTACGAATGTCTTTTGCTGGGATGCCCGTATACAAGGCCGCTTCAGCAGGCGTGTAAATCCCCACACCAATGAGGCGACTTGTTACTTCTGCTCTTTTCATGTGCCTCCATGTCCATGGGCCGAAAAATCCATTTTGGGGGGGAACGGGTTTTCGTTCAACACGTCCTAGACCGGGTGTTACAAAAAGGTCACCGCTGTGGCCGGCCAATCTCCCCGCACCCCACGCGTGCACCTCTGTAACCAGAGAACGGCATCGGTGAGGACACTAGCGCATCACCTAGTCACTCGAATTGAGATGTACTGGATGATGTACTATTTCTTCTGAGCAGCAATGGGTAAGAGTGAGAAAGCTTGAGAATGAAAAAGCCCGGTTCTACGAGGGTAGTCCAGGCTTTTGAGAAGAGTTGAAAATCGCTGATAACTTGATCTGGTGCCCGAGACAGGAATCGAACCTGCGACCTTCGCGTTACGAGTGCGCTGCTCTACCGGCTGAGCTACACGGGCGGTGGGCTAAACCTAGCACTGAGCTTATGGCCAGGCAACCTGCGACACAGTGATTTCCCGCGCATAGCAAAACGCCCCGAACCAGTCGGGGCGTTTGCTTGTTCAGCGGCTAAGCGAGGGGGTGATTAAACGCCCGATGCCTTGGCTGCTGCTACGTCCTTGATGGACAGCTTGATACGGCCGCGGTTGTCCACGTCCAGTACCAGCACTTCAACTTCCTGGCCTTCTTTCAGGATGTCGGTCACTTTCTCGACGCGAGCATCGCTCAGCATGGAGATGTGAACCAGACCGTCCTTGCCTGGCAGGATGTTGACGAAGGCGCCGAAGTCGACGATGCGCTCAACCTTGCCCACATAGATCTTGCCGATCTCGGCTTCTGCGGTGATGCCCAGGACGCGCTGACGTGCTGCTTCTGCCGCTTCCTTGGTTTCGCCGAAGATCTTGATCGAACCGTCGTCTTCGATGTCGATCGAAGCCTTGGTTTCTTCACAGATCGCACGGATGGTCGCGCCGCCTTTACCGATGACATCACGGATTTTGTCGGTGTCGATTTTCATCGCGATCATGGTCGGAGCGTTTTCCGACAACTCGGTACGCGACTGACCAATGATCTGGTTCATCTGGCCAAGGATGTTCAGGCGCGCTTCCAGGGCTTGGCCCAGGGCGATCTCCATGATTTCTTCGGTGATGCCCTTGATCTTGATGTCCATCTGCAGTGCGGTAACGCCCTTGGCGGTACCGGCCACTTTGAAGTCCATGTCGCCCAGGTGGTCTTCGTCACCCAGGATGTCGGTCAGGACGGCGAACTTCTCGCCTTCTTTCACCAGACCCATGGCGATACCGGCAACCGGAGCCTTCATCGGCACACCGGCGTCCATCAAGGCCAGGGAAGCGCCGCAGACCGAAGCCATGGAGCTCGAACCGTTGGACTCGGTGATTTCCGATACCACACGAATGGTGTACGGGAACACGTCAGCGGCTGGCAGCATGGCCTGGACCGAACGACGGGCCAGACGACCGTGACCGATTTCGCGACGACCGGCGCCACCCATGCGACCACACTCGCCCACCGAGAACGGAGGGAAGTTGTAGTGCAGCATGAACGGGTCTTTTTTCTCGCCTTCCAGGGTGTCCAGCAGTTGCGCGTCACGGGCGGTGCCCAGTGTGGCAACGACCAGGGCCTGGGTTTCGCCACGGGTGAACAGCGCCGAACCGTGGGTCTTTGGCAGAACGCCGACTTCAATGTTCAGAGGACGCACGGTGCGAGTGTCGCGACCGTCGATACGCGGCTTGCCGTTGACGATGTTTTCGCGAACGGTGCGGTATTCGATTTCACCGAAAGCGGCTTTGACGTCGCTGGCAGTCGGCTGGCCTTCTTCACCGGACAGCTTGGCAACCACCTGGTCTTTCAACTCGCCCAGGCGCGCATAACGATCGGCCTTGACGGTGATGGTGTAAGCCTGGGAGATCGCTTCGCCGAACTCGGCACGGATCGCGCCCAGCAGTTCGGTGGCTTCGGCTTGCGGAGCCCAGGTCCAGGTTGGCTTGGCGGCTTCGGCGGCCAGTTCCTTGACGGCGTTGATCACCACCTGGAACTCGTCGTGGGCGAACAGTACAGCGCCCAGCATCTGGTCTTCGGTCAGCTCTTTGGCTTCGGATTCAACCATCAGCACGGCTTCGGACGTACCGGCCACGACCATGTCCAGGCTCGAAGCTTTCAGTTGCTCGTAGGTCGGGTTCAGCAGGTAGCCGGTGCTTTCGTGGAACGCGACGCGGGCAGCGCCGATCGGACCATCGAAAGGAATGCCGGAGATCGCCAGCGCAGCCGAGGTACCGATCATTGCAGCGATGTCCGGATCGGTCTTCTTGCTGGTGGAAACGACGGTGCAGACAACCTGCACTTCGTTCATGAAACCTTCAGGGAAAAGCGGACGGATCGGACGGTCGATCAGTCGGGAAGTCAGGGTTTCTTTCTCGGAAGGACGGCCTTCGCGCTTGAAGAAACCGCCAGGGATCTTACCGGCAGCGTAAGTCTTTTCCTGGTAGTGAACAGACAGAGGGAAGAAGCCCTTGCCTGGATCGGCTTGCTTGGCGCCGACAACGGTCACCAATACGCTGACGTCGTCGTCAACGGTGACCAGCACTGCGCCGGAGGCCTGACGGGCGATACGGCCAGTCTCGAGGGTAACGGTCGACTGACCGAACTGGAATTTTTTGATTACCGGGTTCACGGTGTCCTACCTTCTTTGTGGCTCTTGGGGAACTTGTCTTCTTGCGAAATTCTTGGGCAATGGCGGGAATCGGCCCGACGTCTGTCCAGGGTAAAACGTGTATCCAGATAAAACTTGAGGCTGGGAGCCTGCCATGCGCCAGTGGAAAACCCACTGACGTACGACAGACAACCAACCTCTAGCGCAATCGCTGATTAGCGACGCAGACCCAGGCGAGCGATCAGAGCGCTGTAACGGCTCACGTCCTTGCCTTTCAGGTAGTCCAGCAGCTTACGACGCTGGTTTACCATGCGGATCAGACCACGACGGGAGTGGTGATCCTTTCCGTTGGCCTTGAAGTGACCTTGCAGTTTGTTGATGTTGTGGGTCAGCAGTGCAACTTGCACTTCTGGCGAACCGGTGTCACCAACAGCTTGCTGGTAGTCAGCTACGATTTGAGCTTTTTCTTGAACGTCGAGAGCCATGAGGCAATCCTTTTAGTCAGGAAACTGTTTCAAAGAAACAGCTTCAACAGGCCAGGGACAAATCCCTGTATCTATAAATGAGTAGTGACCGTGCCTGTTAACAGCCACACTCGCCAGCCTGCTGTTACACAGGCTGGTTCCGGTCATTCCGACCGAATCAGTCGACGCGGCGCAATGCGCCCGTCTTCGCTCACTTCACCGATACCGATAAAGCGGCCATTGTGATCCTGCACCCGAACCATGCCGAACTTCGGCGCATCCGGGGCACGTACTGGTTGGCCGTTGAGCCAGTAGAACGCACTGTGTTCCGAGAACTGCAACAGCGGCCAATCGAGCAACCCGCTGTCCGATGGCATCAGGAAACGGTCGACCGCTTCGTTGCCGCCCTCGGCGTGTACCGCTTCGAGCTCTTCCAGCGTGACCGTCTGGGCCAACGTGAAAGGCCCGGCCTGGGTCCGTCGCAATTCTGCCACGTACGCGCCACAGCCGAGCTGTTCACCAATATCCTCCACCAGGGTCCGGATATAGGTGCCTTTGCTGCAATCGACGGCAAGCCGCGCAGTATTACCGCCAAAGGCTAACAATTCCAAGCGCGCAATAGTAACAGAACGCGGTTCACGCTCCACTACCTCGCCTGCACGGGCCAGCTTGTACAACGGCTGGCCATCACGCTTGAGAGCAGAGTACATCGGCGGTATCTGGCTGATTTGCCCACGAAAAGCCGGCAGCACAGCCTCGATATCAGCCTGACCAACGGTCACCGGCCGCTCCAGCAAAACCTCACCTTCGGCGTCCGCCGTGGTGGTGGTCTTGCCCAGTTGCGCCAGGGTTTCGTAACCCTTGTCGGAATCGAGCAAATACTGAGAGAACTTGGTCGCCTCGCCGAAGCACAGCGGCAATACGCCAGTGGCCAGCGGATCGAGACTGCCGGTGTGCCCGGCTTTCTCGGCATTGAGCAGCCAGCGCACCTTCTGCAACGCCGCATTGGAGGTGAACCCGAGCGGTTTGTCGAGCAGGATGATGCCGCTGACGTTACGGCGGATACGTTTGACCTGAGCCACCGATTACTCCTTGGTGTCTTCGGGTTCAGCCGCAACCGGGTGCTGGCTGTCTTCAGCCACGGCGCGTTCGATCAGTGCCGACAGATGCGCACCCCGCACGACGCTTTCGTCGTAATGGAAGTGCAACTGTGGAACGCTGCGCAACTTCATCTCCCGGGCCAGCTGCATACGCAGGAAACCGGCAGCCGAGTTGAGCACCTTGATGCTTTGGGCGATTTCTTCGGCGCTGTCCTGGCCCATCACGGTGATGAAAATCTTCGCATGACCGACGTCACGGCTGACTTCCACTGCGGTAATGGTGACCAGGCCGACGCGCGGGTCTTTGACTTCGCGACGAATCAGTTGGGCCAGCTCGCGCTGCATCTGATCGCCGATTCGTTGGGTACGGCTATATTCTTTTGCCATGTCTTGTTACCTGTTACTGCCCCACGGTCAAACCCGTGAGGTCTGAAAGCGGCAAACGCCCGGCCTGACAAAAGCCAGACCGGGCGTTGCGTTTAGAGTCCGCCTGAGAGGCAGCGCATGTTCATGCGACTGCCCGGTGCGGCTCTTGAAGTACGCGAGTCAGAGGCTGCGAGCAACCTGGACCTTCTCGAAGACTTCGATCTTGTCGCCGACCTTGACGTCGTTGTAGCTCTTGACGCCAATACCGCATTCCATGCCGGCACGGACTTCCGAAGCGTCATCCTTGAAGCGGCGCAGGGATTCCAGCTCGCCTTCGAAGATAACGATGTCTTCGCGCAGTACACGGATTGGACGGTTACGGTGAACAACACCCTCGATCACCATGCAACCGGCGATCGCGCCAAACTTCGGCGAACGGAACACGTCACGCACTTCAGCGGTACCCAGGATGTTCTCGCGAACATCGCTGCCCAACATACCAGTGAGGGCTTTCTTGACGTCTTCGATGATGTCGTAGATCACGTTGTAGTAACGCATATCCAGGCCTTCCTGCTCGACGATCTTGCGAGCGCCGGCATCGGCACGCACGTTGAAGCCAAACAGTACAGCGTTGGAGGCCAGGGCCAGGTTGGCATCGGATTCGGTGATACCACCGACACCGCCACCGACCACACGCACTTGCACTTCGTCGTTACCCAGGCCATTCAAGGCGCCGTTCAACGCTTCGAGCGAGCCACGGACGTCGGATTTGAGGACGATGTTGAGCGTCTTCTTCTCTTCCTGGCCCATGTTCTCGAAGATGTTTTCCAGCTTGCCAGCGTGAGCGCGAGCCAGTTTGACTTCGCGGAACTTGCCCTGACGGAACAGAGCCACTTCACGGGCCTTCTTCTCGTCAGCCACAACGCTCATCTCGTCGCCAGCATCCGGGGTGCCGTCCAGGCCGAGGATCTCGACCGGGATAGCAGGACCGGCTTCCTTGATGGGCTTGCCGTTCTCGTCGAGCATGGCGCGCACGCGGCCATAGTTCGAACCGACCAGCACCATGTCGCCCTGGCGCAGGGTACCGTCTTGAACCAGAACGGTCGCAACCGGGCCACGGCCCTTGTCGAGGCGGGACTCAACAACCACACCACGGCCAGGAGCCGAAGGCGTCGCGGTCAGTTCCAGAACCTCGGCTTGCAACAGAACCGCTTCGAGCAGTTCGTCAACGCCGGTACCCATTTTCGCGGAGACCGGTACGAATGGAGTGTCGCCACCCCACTCTTCGGAAGTCACGCCGTGAACCGACAGTTCGCTACGGATGCGATCGAGATCAGCGCCCGGCTTGTCGATTTTGTTCACCGCAACCACCAGAGGTACGCCAGCTGCCTTGGCATGCTGAACGGCTTCGATGGTTTGAGGCATCACGCCGTCGTCCGCCGCGACCACCAGGATCACGATGTCAGTCGCTTTGGCACCACGGGCACGCATTGCGGTAAACGCAGCGTGACCCGGGGTGTCGAGGAACGTCACCATGCCGCGGTCGGTTTCAACGTGGTAGGCGCCGATGTGCTGGGTGATACCACCCGCCTCGCCTGCCGCAACCTTCGCACGACGGATATAGTCGAGCAGCGAGGTTTTACCGTGGTCAACGTGGCCCATTACGGTCACGACCGGTGCACGGGAAACCGCCTCACCTTCAAACTTCAGGGACTCGGCCAGGGAATCTTCCAGGGCCGTGTCGCTGACCAGGGTCACTTTGTGGCCCAGCTCTTCGGCAACCAGTTGGGCAGTTTCCTGATCCAGTACCTGGTTGATGGTGGCCGGCGTACCCAGCTTGAACATGAACTTGATGATTTCAGCAGCCTTGACCGACATCTGTTGGGCCAGATCGCCCACAGTGATGGTCTCGCCGATCTTCACTTCACGCACGACAGGGCCGGTAGGGCTCTGGAAACCGTGGGCGTTGCGTTTCTTCAGCTTGGCCTTGCCGCGACCGCCACGACGGAAGCCATCGCTTTCTTCGTCGGTGGTACGTGGCGCAACACGTGGTGCTGGCGCCTTTTCCTTGACCGAAGCACGATGAGGAGCGTTTTTGCGCTCGCCATCGCCGCTGCCCCGACGGTTATCGTCGGCACGTGGTTTGTCCGGACGGCGCTGTTCGTCGCGCTTGCGAGTATCGGCCGCAGGAGCTGGAGCAGGCGCCTGGACCGGCGCGCTTTCACGCACTGATTCGGCTGCCGGGGCTGGAGCCGCAACGGCTTCGGCCGGAGCGGATTGCGCAGCAGCAGGCTGGCGACGCGCTTCTTCTTCGGCGCGACGCTTGGCTTCTTCTTCAGCCTTCTGACGTGCAGCATTTTCTACTGCGCGACGTTCTTCCAGTTCGCGTTTGCGCTCGGCTTCGATTTCTTCCGGGCTGCGCTGTACGAAGACTTTCTTCTTGCGTACTTCAACGCTGATGCTTTTGCTACCGGCAACACGCAGGGTGCTGGTGGTTTTACGCTGCAGAGTGATCTTGCGCGGTTCTTCCACTTTCGCCTTGTGACTGCTCTTCAAGTGAGTCAGCAGGGACTGCTTCTCACTGTCGGTCACATGTTCCTCGGCGGCGGTGTGCGGCAGACCTGCCTCACGCATCTGCTGCAACAGGCGCTCTACCGGTGTTTTGACCTCATCGGCCAGTTGTTTCACCGTGACTTGCGTCATGCACTTCTCTCCTCAGGCCGCGCCTAATTACTCGAACCAGTGGGCTCGGGCGGCCATGATCAACTTGCCGGCACGATCATCGTCAATGCCGTCGATGTCGAGCAGATCGTCAATAGACTGCTCGGCCAGGTCTTCGCGGGTAATTACGCCGCGCACCGCCAGTTCCATCGCCAAATCCTTGTCCATGCCCTCAAGCGAGAGCAGGTCTTCGGCCGGATGGGCGTCTGCCAGCTTTTCCTCAGTAGCGATGGCCTTGGTCAACAAACGATCCTTGGCCCGAGCACGGAGCTCGTTGACGATGTCCTCGTCAAAGCCGTCGATGTTGAGCATTTCCTCCACCGGTACGTAGGCAATCTCTTCCAGGCTGGTAAAGCCTTCATCCACCAGCACCTGCGCCAGCTCCTCATCGACTTCAAGCTCTTCGATGAAGTTGCGCAGGATATCGCCGGTTTCAGCTTGCTGCTTAGCCTGGATGTCCGATTCGGTCATCACGTTCAGTGTCCAGCCAGTCAATTGGCTAGCCAGACGCACGTTCTGACCACCGCGACCGATGGCCTGAGCGAGATTGTCTGCGCCAACGGCGATGTCCATGGCATGGGCATCCTCGTCGACGATAATTGCCGCCACTTCAGCTGGCGACATGGCGTTGATCACGAACTGAGCCGGGTTGTCGTCCCACAGGACGATGTCCACACGCTCACCGCCCAACTCGCCGGATACGGCCTGGACACGCGAACCACGCATGCCAATGCAGGCACCTTGCGGGTCGATACGCTTGTCCTTGGAGCGGACCGCGATCTTGGCACGCGAACCCGGATCACGGGAGGCGGCCATTACTTCGATCAGGCCTTCAGCAATTTCCGGCACTTCGATGCGGAACAACTCGATCAGCATTTCCGGCGCGGTACGCGACAGGATCAGCTGCGGGCCCCGGTTCTCGGTGCGGATTTCCTTGAGCAGCGCACGCAGTCGCACGCCAACCCGGAAAGTTTCGCGAGAAATGATGTCTTCACGAGCCAGCAACGCTTCGGCGTTGTTGCCCAAGTCGACGATCACGTTGTCGCGGGTGACTTTTTTCACGGTGCCGGAGATGATTTCCCCCAGGCGCTCGCGATAAGCATCGACGACTTGCGCACGCTCGGCTTCGCGAACTTTCTGCACGATGACCTGCTTGGCAGTTTGTGCAGCAATGCGACCGAACTCGATGGACTCGATCTTTTCCTCGACGACATCACCTACCTTGGCGCCAGGATGCGTTTCTGCAACCTTGCTTGGCCAGGTTTCAATAGCCGGGTCGTCCAGGTCGGCTTCTTCGACGACCGTCCAACGACGGAAAGTCTCATAGGCCCCGGTGTGGCGATTGATTTCCACACGCAAATCAACTTCGTCTTCAAACCGCTTCTTGGTAGCAGTGGCCAGAGCCAGCTCCAGCGCTTCAAAAATAACGTTAGCCGGTACGCCCTTTTCATTGGATACCGACTCAACAACCAGCAGTACTTCTTTGCTCATCGTACGCCTCGCCTTTCGCAAGCCATTGGATCCGCGGGATCCGCAGTATCTGGCACGTATCAGTCAAAACTGGGAATAATGTTGGCCTTGTCGATCATATCGATCGGCAACAGGAACTCATGGTCTTCTACCTGCACCACGACGTCCTGCTCTTCTACACCGCGCAGAAGGCCTTGAAAGTTGCGTCGACCTTCGAAAGGCGAGCGCAGCTTGATCTTCACTTGTTCACCGGCAAACGAAGCGAACTGTTCAAGGGTGAACAGAGGGCGTTCCATGCCAGGCGAGGAAACTTCAAGGGTGTATTCGGAGGTGATTGGATCTTCGACATCCAATACACCGCTGATCTGACGGCTGACGATGGCGCAGTCATCCACCAATACGCCGCCTTCCTTATCAATATAAACGCGCAACAGTGAGTGGCGACCTTGAGCCGAAAACTCAATACCCCAGCATTCATAGCCAAGGGCCACGACCACCGGGGCCAACAAGGCCTGCAACTGTTCTAGCTTGCTCGACACCTGAACCCCCTCGTGCATGTTTGTGCATGCTGTGCAAATAAAAAAAAATGGGCGAATAGCCCATCCCTGAAACGCCGTTGAACAGCGGCGTTATAAAGTGTCCAGCTAACAAAAAGCCCCTTGGAAGGGGCCCCTGAAACTGGTTGCGGGAGCCGGATTTGAACCGACGACCTTCGGGTTATGAGCCCGACGAGCTACCAGACTGCTCCATCCCGCGACAAAGCTGGGGCGGAAGTATACGACCGATCCCTTACAGGGTCAATGTAACCCTTCCACCTACAAGAAAGCCCGCAATCGCGGGCTCTCCTGATAATTGGTACCGAGAAGGGGACTCGAACCCCTACACCCTATGGGCACAACCACCTCAAGGTTGCGTGTCTACCAATTCCACCACCTCGGCAATACAGCGTTTGAAACCTTCTTACTTCTGCTCTTGAGCTGGAGGCACGTCAGTCGCCGGATTGGCCGACTGTTGCTCTTGAAGCACCGGGACATCATCAGAAGCCGGTTGTTGCTTTGGCACTTCCAACACTGCCGGGTTTGGCAAACCTACTTGAGTCAGCTCTTGAGCCTTCTCTTTAGCAAAGTAACCTAACCCCAAGCTGGTTATGAAGAAACCGGCGGCGAGTATAGCAGTAAGTTTACTAAGAAAGGTAGAGGAACCTTGGCTTCCGAACACAGTATTTGAAGCACCTGCACCGAAAGACGCACCAGCATCCGCACCTTTACCCTGCTGCAGCAATACCAGGGCAACTACACCCAATGCACCCAGCAGATGAAAAACGACTACGACTGTTTCCAGCATTTTTTCAGTTTCCCGCGGCGCGACAGATCGCACCGAACTCATCTGCATTCAGGGACGCTCCACCAATGAGCCCCCCATCGATATCCGGCATGCCGAACAGTTCGACCGCATTGGCCGCCTTCACGCTGCCGCCGTATAGAAGCCGCACACCTCGTGCCACTTCAGAATTCTCTGCCGCCAACTGCGCACGGATGGCGGCGTGCACATCCTGCGCCTGTTGCGGCGAAGCAGTCAGCCCGGTGCCAATGGCCCAGACCGGCTCGTAAGCTATGACCGCCTTTACAAAAGCACCGACACCCAGATCCTCAATGATACTGCCCAGCTGACGCCCGACAACCTCAAGGGTCTTCCCGGCCTCACGCTGCTCAAGGGTTTCCCCTACGCACAACACCGGAATCAGTCCACAGGCCTGAGCCGCAGCAAACTTGCGAATCAGAGCCTTGTCCTGTTCACCCATGATCATGCGACGCTCAGAGTGCCCGACCAAGACCAGGGAACAGCCTGCATCCACCAGCTGACTCGGCGCGATTTCACCGGTCAACGCACCCTGCATGGATTCCACCGCAGAATTCTGCGCGCCGATCGAAATCGACTTGCCTTTCAAGCCATCAACCACTTGGTTGATATACAAACAAGGCGGGAATACCGCGACGTCAACACCGCTTGACAAGGCCAGATGACGAAGGCCTTTGATCAGCTCAGCGACGCTGGCGCGGGTACCGTGCATCTTCCAGTTACCAGCTACCATAGGGCGACGCATGCTGTACCTCGTCGGTCAAAGTGGGCGCAGATGTTACCCAACCGATTCATGACTGGCAAGCCGAATTCAGGCAGAAACTTCAGTAACAAGCTTCGCCAGCTCTTCAGCATAACCGCGGACCTGTGCTTCATCCTCGCCTTCGACCATGACCCGCACCAACGGCTCGGTACCCGACTTGCGCAGTAGCACGCGCCCACGCCCGGCCATAGCCTGCGTTACACGCTCGCTGGCCTGCTTGACCGTCGCATGCTCCAGAGGGTTCGCACCACCGCCGAAACGCACATTGATCAGCACCTGCGGACATTTGCGCAATGCCTGACGCGACTGTGCAAGCCCTTCATTGCGCGCCTTGAGCGCCATCAGCACTTGCAGGGCAGCAATAATCGCATCGCCAGTCGTTGTGTGGTCAAAACAAACGATATGCCCGGAGTTCTCACCGCCGACCACCCAATTGCGCTCCAGCAGCTCCGAGATCACATAGCGATCACCGACGTTGGCCCGCACAAAGGGAATATCCAGGTCCGCCAGGGCCAGCTCGAGCCCGAGATTGCTCATCAACGTCCCCACCACGCCGCCCTGCAGCTTGCCGCGCCCGTGCAGATCGCGAGCAATGATGAACAGCAGCTCATCACCATCGACGACAGCGCCAGTGTGATCAACCATCAGGACCCGATCACCATCACCATCAAAGGCAATCCCGAGATCCGCCTGCTCGGCCAGCACAGCCGCTTGCAGTGCCTCGGTATGGGTGGAACCGCAGTTGTGGTTGATGTTCAGCCCGTTAGGCTGGGCGGAGAGCACGACAACCTCAGCCCCCAACTCGCGAAATACGCTTGGCGCGACTTTATAGGTCGCACCATGAGCGCAATCGACGACGATTTTCAGGCCCGAAAAGCTCGTGCCGGTTGGCACGCTGCCCTTGCAGAACTCAATGTAACGACCTGACGCATCGTTGATCCGCGACACTTTACCGATCTTGCTCGACTCAACCACAGTCATCGGCGTGTCCAGCAGCTCCTCGATCATCAGCTCGATATCATCCGGCAGCTTGGTGCCCTGGCCGGAGAAGAACTTGATGCCATTGTCATCATGCGGGTTGTGCGAAGCACTGATCACGATGCCTGCCTGGGCCTGGAACGTACGCGTCAGGTAGGCAATGGCCGGCGTCGGCATCGGCCCCAGCAGCATCACATCGGCGCCCGCCGACGTCAGGCCGGCCTCAAGGGCCGATTCGAACATGTAGCCGGAAATTCGCGTGTCCTTGCCAACCAGTACTTTGCAGGCACCCATCTTGCGGAACGCCATACCGGCAGCCCAGCCGAGCTTGAGCATGAAATCAGGGGTAATGGGGTATTCGCCGACCCGACCACGAATACCGTCGGTGCCAAAGTATTTCTTGCTCATAAGTGCTCCGTCATTCTTATTCGGCTGAATCCACTGCTGCGATCATCCGCACGACATCCATCGTTTCGGCTACATCATGCACCCGCAATATGCGCGCGCCTTTTGTAATGGCCAGGGCCGCCAGCGCAAGACCGCCGTACAGGCGCTCCCCCACGGGGCGACCCAGGGCATTGCCTATCATGCTCTTTCGCGAAACCCCGACCAACAGGGGCCGCCCCAGGGCATGCAAGGCTTCCATATGTTTGAACAGACTCAGGTTGTGAGCCAGTGTCTTGGCAAAGCCGAACCCGGGATCAAGAATGATCCGCTGCGCAGGAATGCCTGCGGCGGCACACTGATCCAGGCGCTCCACCAGAAACTCACCAACTTCCCTGGTCACATCATGATAGTACGGGTCGTTCTGCATGGTTCCGGGTTCGCCCAGCATATGCATCAGGCATACCGGCAATTCCGTAGCCGCTGCGGCATCCAGGGCGCCATCGCGCTGCAAGGAGCGAACGTCGTTGATCAGCCCCGCTCCAAGCCGCGCAGTTTCACGCATGACCGCTGGCGTGGATGTATCCACCGAGATTATGACATCAAGCTCGCGATGGATGCGCTCGACAATCGGTGCCACGCGCTCCAGCTCTTCGGTAGGCGAAACTGCCCGCGCGCCCGGCCGGGTCGACTCACCGCCGACATCGATCAGTGTCGCGCCGGCGGCGACCATGGCTTCGGCATGCCGCAACGCAGCATCAAGCTGACTGAATCGACCGCCGTCGGAAAAGGAATCGGGAGTGACATTGAGAATGCCCATGACATGGACATGGGACAAATCAAGAACCCGGTTGCCGCAAGGCAACCGGGTTGAGGACTGAACAGAAGTCATTTCAAGCCTTAAACGTCAGCAGCCGGACCGCCAATCGGTGTCTCCGGACGCTCACCCTGTACTGCCGGAGGCGTACCGGACGTACCGGTGCCGCCGCCCGACCAGTCACGAGGCTCGCGAGGCTCACGACCCGCCATGATGTCGTCAATTTGCTCGGCATCGATGGTTTCATACTTCATCAGGGCATCAGCCATGGCGTCGAGCTTGTCACGGTTGTCCGTGAGGATCTGCTTGGCGGTGCCATAGCACTGATCGATGATGCTACGCACCTCGGAGTCGATCAGTTTTGCCGTCTCACCGGAGAAGCTTGCGTGCTGTCCGCCACCACCGCGACCAAGGAACACTTCACCCTCTTCTTCGGCATACATCAGTGGACCCAACTTCTCGGACAGGCCCCACTTGGTGACCATGTTCCGGGCAATCTGGCTGGCACGCATGATGTCGTTGGACGCGCCCGTGGTTACACCGTCAAAGCCCAGCGTCATTTCTTCAGCGATACGGCCGCCGTAGAGCGAACATATCTGGCTGATCAGCGCACGCTTGGACAGGCTGTAACGATCTTCTTCCGGCAGGAACATGGTCACGCCCAAGGCACGACCACGCGGAATGATCGAGACCTTGTAGACAGGATCATGCTCAGGCACCACACGACCCACGATCGCGTGACCCGCCTCGTGGTACGCCGTGTTCTGCTTTTCTTTCTCGGACATGACCATGGATTTGCGCTCGGCGCCCATCATGATCTTGTCTTTGGCCAGCTCGAACTCTTTCATTTCAACGACACGCTTGCCGGTACGAGCGGCAAACAGCGACGCCTCGTTGACCAGGTTCGCAAGGTCGGCACCGGAAAAACCCGGTGTACCACGAGCAATCACTGCCGGAGCGACGTCGTCACCCATCGGCACCTTGCGCATATGAACCTTGAGGATCTGCTCACGACCGCGAATGTCCGGCAGCCCTACCACAACCTGGCGGTCGAAACGGCCTGGACGCAACAGCGCAGGATCGAGCACGTCCGGACGGTTGGTGGCGGCAATCACGATGATGCCGTCATTCATTTCGAAACCGTCCATCTCGACCAGCAACTGGTTGAGGGTCTGCTCGCGCTCGTCGTGACCACCACCCATGCCAGCGCCACGATGGCGACCGACAGCATCGATTTCGTCAATGAAGATGATGCATGGCGCGTGCTTCTTGGCCTGTTCGAACATGTCACGAACACGACTGGCGCCCACACCGACGAACATTTCAACGAAGTCGGAACCGGAAATCGTGAAGAACGGCACTTTGGCTTCGCCGGCAATCGCTTTGGCCAGCAAGGTTTTACCGGTACCCGGAGGACCCACCATCAGCACACCGCGTGGGATACGGCCGCCCAGGCGCTGAAACTTGCCCGGGTCACGCAGGAATTCAACCAGCTCACCGACCTCTTCCTTGGCCTCATCGCAACCGGCGACATCGGCCAGGGTGGTTTTCACCTGGTCTTCGGAGAGCAGCCGGGCCTTGCTTTTGCCGAAACTCATCGGCCCGCCCTTGCCACCGGCACCGCCCTGCATCTGGCGCATGAAGAACATGAACACCGCGATGATCACCAGGATCGGGAAGCTGGCCACCAAAAGCTGGGTCCAGATGCTTTGCTGCTCAGGCTGCTTGCCTTCGACCACGACATTATTGTTCACCAGGTCGCCGATCAGGCCGTTGTCCTGAATCGCCGGACGAATGGTCTTGAAGCTGTCACCATCGGTGCGCTTGCCGGTAATCACATAGCCATCGACGGCAACGCGCTCGACCTTGCCATCCTTGACTTGCTGGATGAAGTCGGAATAGTTGAGGGTCTGTGGCTCGTTAGGGCTGGAGAAGTTGTTCATCACGGTCACCAGGACAGCGGCGATGATCAACCACAGGATCAGATTCTTTGCCATATCGTTCAATTAACTACCCTCTGAAGCAAGCTCCGCTACTGGCGCGCGCTTCGCATGATATTCACCGGCCTAACTTACTACATTACCTGCAACTCTGGCAGGCGCCGTCTGTAACCCTTTGTGAAACTTTGACCGGGTAATTTTCGTTACACGGCCTTTGCAAGGCGAGACAAAAAAAACTATCGGCCTTTATCAAAGACGCTCATCGCTGGCTGCGCCTTCAATTCCCCGGAACCCCCGCGCCAGCAGATACTGCTCACGAGAGCGATCACGCGACGACAATGGCTTGCGCATCTGCACCTTGTCGAACAACTTGCGCATCCCTTTGTGGTATTCGTCAAAACCTTCACCCTGGAAGACCTTGATCAGAAAATCACCACCGGGGCGCAAAACCCGCCCGGCAAGATCCAGGGCCAGCTCGCTGAGGAACATTGCCCGGGGCATGTCAACAGCTGCCAATCCACTCATATTGGGGGCCATATCGGAAATCACAAGGTCAACCTGCGTATTTCCGACAGCCTCGAGAATCTGCGCCAGCACAGCGTCTTCCGTGAAATCGCCCTGGATAAAGGTCACGTCGGGGATGCTGTCCATTTCCAGGATGTCGGAAGCAATCAATCGCCCCTGACCGCCGATCAGACGACTGGTCACCTGAGACCAGCCCCCCGGCGCGGCGCCGAGGTCGATCACGGTCATGCCAGGGCGGATCAGACGATCCTTTTCCTGGATTTCCAGCAATTTATAGCTGGCACGAGAACGATAGCCGTCTTTTTGCGCCATTTTGACGTACGGATCGTTGAAATGCTCTCTGAGCCAGTTCTGGCTAGTCTTGGAACGGGCCACGGGCCACCTCTAAAAAATAAAACGGGTCGTGATTAACTGGGCGGTCCCGGACTCGCTCGGGTAAACTGGCCGCCGCTTTTTACAAGATCAGACGCAGGGGTCAGATTATGCCGCTCACTCAAGAGCAGAAGAAACAATACAAATCCATTGGCCACCATCTGAAACCGGTTTTGACTGTGGCTGACAACGGTTTGACTGAAGGTGTTCTAGCTGAACTGGAACGCGCCTTGGGCGATCATGAGCTTATCAAGATCAAGCTCAACATTCTCGATCGTGAAGCCCGCCTGGCTGCCGTTGCTGAACTGTGCAAGACCGGCAAGGCAGACCTGGTGCAGGTCATCGGCAAGATGGCACTGATTTATCGCAAGAATTTCAGCGTCAACAAACAACTGTCGAACGTTCACCGCTTCAAGTAATGCCAAAGGGTCAAGGGTGCGCTTCGCGCGCCCTGCTGCTCCATCCGGGTACCGGTTGCAACACCAGCACCAGCCCGGAAAAGCCCAGCACCAGGTAACTGAATACCTGCCACAGGTTCGCATCCGGCCAGCCGAGACGCACAGCAAGAAACATCCCGCACGCATACAGCGACATGAGCAGCAACTGCCCACGAATGTCGCGCCATAGACTATCCAGGCCCTCGGCCTGAACCAGCACCAAAGCCTGAAACACTACGCACGCTGAGGAAAACCCCACCAGAAGCGACGTCAGCATAGCCGCGATTTCATCGATGAGCAGCGGCGCCAGGCCGATTCGACCCAGCACCGGCAGCAAACCGACATGCAACAACCAGACGCCGCCCACCCACAACATCTGGGTGAGCTGCCAGATCATGGCGCCGGCTCGCAGCGGACGCCTTCGCTCAGATGTGACGGACTTCGACAATCTCATACTCGATGACACCACCCGGTGTCTTCACAGCCACCACGTCACCCTCTTCCTTGGCAATCAAGGCGCGAGCAATGGGAGAGCCTACGGAAATCTTGCCGAGCTTGATGTCCGCCTCGTCCTCACCAACGATCTGGTAGGTGACGCTCTCATCGGTCTCAACGTTAGCGATTTCTACCGTGGTGCCAAAAATGACCTTGCCGGTGTGCGGGATCGTCGTGACATCAATGATCACAGCATTCTGCATGCGACCTTCGATATCACGGACACGCGCCTCGACCATACCCTGCTCCTCGCGGGCAGCATGGTACTCGGCGTTTTCCTTGAGATCGCCCAGCTCACGCGCTTCGCCAATCGCCTGGCTCAAGCGCGGGCGCTCGACCTTGGTCAGGTGAGCGTGTTCTTCTTCCAGGGCGCGAGCGCCCTGAACAGTCATCGGGTATTTGGTTATGCTCATGCCTTCAATCCTGCATGTAGATCCTGCAAGCGACGTACGGTCTTCTCGGGACCGAACTTGAGCGCTTCACAGATGGCTTCGCCCGCAGCAATGGTGGTGGTGCAGTAAATCTTGTGCTGCAGCGCGTTGCGACGAATGGAATACGAATCGGCGATCGACTGGCGACCTTCAGTGGTGTTGATGATCAGCGTGACTTCGTCATTCTTGATCATGTCGACCACGTGCGGACGCCCCTCGGTCACCTTGTTCACGCGGCGCACCTTCAAGCCAGCCGCCTCGATCAGCTTGGCGGTACCGGCAGTGGCGACCACGTCGAAGCCCAAGTTGATCAGATCACGGGCCACGCCTGCAACCAGCGGCTTGTCGTCGTCACGCACACTGATGAACGCCGTGCCGCCAGTCGGCAGCACTTCGCTGGCGCCCATCTGGGCCTTGGCAAAAGCTTCGCCGAAGGTATCGCCCACGCCCATGACTTCGCCGGTGGACTTCATTTCAGGGCCGAGGATCGGGTCCACGCCTGGGAACTTGGCGAACGGGAACACCGCTTCTTTGACGCTGTAGAAGTTCGGAATGATTTCCTTGGTGAAGTTCAGCTCTTTCAGGGTCTTACCGGCCATGACCCGTGCAGCGATCATTGCCAGGGAAACACCGATGCACTTGGAGACGAACGGTACGGTACGGGAAGCGCGCGGGTTGACCTCGATGACGTAGATGTCCTCGCCCTGCAGGGCCAGTTGCACGTTCATCAGGCCGACCACACCCAGCTCCAGGGCCATTTTCTTGACCTGCTCGCGCATTTCGTCCTGGATGTGGGCCGGCAACGAATATGGCGGCAGCGAACAGGCGGAGTCACCGGAGTGAACACCGGCCTGCTCGATGTGTTGCATGATCGCGCCGATCACCACGTCCTTGCCGTCACAGACCGCATCCACGTCCATTTCGATGGCGCAGTTGAGGAAGTGATCCAGCAGCACCGGGCTGTCGTTGGACACCTGAACCGCTTCGCGCAGGTAGCGCTTGAGTTCGTCTTCCTGGTAAACGATTTCCATTGCCCGACCGCCCAGTACATAGGACGGACGCACCACCAGCGGGTAACCGATCTTGGCGGCGGCGCGAATCGCTTCGTCTTCACTGCGCACGGTAGCGTTAGGCGGCTGACGCAGGTTCAGACGCTCGACCATCTGCTGGAAGCGCTCACGGTCTTCGGCACGGTCGATGGCATCCGGACTGGTCCCGATGATCGGCACGCCGGCCGCTTCAAGGGCACGCGCCAGTTTCAGAGGGGTCTGGCCACCGTACTGGACGATCACGCCTTTTGGCTTCTCGACGCGGACGATTTCCAGCACATCTTCCAGGGTCACTGGTTCGAAATACAGGCGATCAGAGGTGTCGTAGTCAGTGGACACGGTTTCCGGGTTGCAGTTGACCATGATGGTCTCGTACCCGTCGTCGCGCAGGGCCAGTGCCGCGTGCACGCAGCAGTAGTCGAACTCGATGCCCTGGCCGATCCGGTTAGGACCGCCGCCCAGGATCATGATCTTGTCACGGGTCGACGGCGCGGCTTCACACTCTTCTTCGTACGTGGAGTACAGGTAAGCGGTGTCGGTGGCGAATTCGGCGGCGCAGGTGTCCACGCGCTTGTAGACCGGGAACACGTCAAGCTTGTGACGATGAGCCCGCAGGCTCTTCTCGGTCACTCCCAGCAATTTTGCCAGGCGCATGTCGGAGAAGCCCTTGCGCTTGAGGCGGAACATCGTGTCGTGGTCGATGCTGGACATGCCCAGGGTCTTGACCTTCTCTTCTTCCTTGATCAGGTCTTCGATCTGTACCAGGAACCAAGGGTCGATCATGTTCATGCCGAAGATCTGCTCGACGGTCATGCCGGCACGGAAGGCGTCCGCCACGTACCAGATCCGCTCGGCGCCCGGCACGGTCAGCTCGCGCTTGAGCTCACTCATGGCGTCCGGGTGGCTCAGATCCAGCTTCGGATCGAGGCCGCAAACACCCACTTCCAGACCGCGAAGGGCTTTCTGCAGGGATTCCTGGAAGGTTCGGCCGATGGCCATGACTTCACCGACCGACTTCATCTGAGTGGTCAGGCGGGCGTCGGCCTTGGCGAACTTCTCGAAGGCGAAACGTGGCAGCTTGGTGACGACGTAGTCGATGGACGGTTCGAAAGACGCCGGGGTCTTGCCACCGGTGATGTCGTTCGACAACTCATCCAGGGTGTAACCCACAGCCAGCTTGGCCGCGACCTTGGCGATCGGGAAGCCGGTGGCTTTCGAGGCCAGGGCCGAGGAGCGGGATACCCGCGGGTTCATCTCGATGACCACCATGCGACCGGTGTTCGGGCAGATGCCGAACTGGACGTTGGAGCCGCCGGTTTCCACGCCGATCTCGCGCAGTACCGCCAGGGAGGCGTTACGCAGGATCTGGTATTCCTTGTCAGTCAGGGTCTGGGCTGGTGCGACGGTGATGGAGTCACCGGTGTGCACGCCCATCGGATCGAAGTTTTCGATGGAGCAGACGATGATGCAGTTGTCCTTTTTATCGCGGACAACTTCCATTTCATATTCTTTCCAGCCGATCAGGGATTCGTCGATCAGCAGCTCTTTGGTTGGCGACAGGTCCAGGCCACGGGCGCAGATTTCTTCGAATTCTTCACGGTTGTAAGCGATGCCGCCACCGGTGCCGCCCATGGTGAAGGACGGACGGATGATGCATGGAAAGCCCAGGCGTTCCAGGACGGCGTTGGCTTCTTCCATGCTGTGGGCGATGCCCGAGCGCGGGCAGTCCAGGCCGATGGATTTCATCGCCTTGTCGAAGCGCGAACGGTCTTCGGCCTTGTCGATGGTGTCGGCGTTGGCGCCGATCATTTCCACACCGAATTTTTCCAGGACGCCTTCACGCTCCAGGTCCAGGGCGCAGTTCAATGCAGTCTGGCCACCCATGGTCGGCAGCAGTGCGTCCGGGCGCTCCTTTTCGATGATCTTGGCAACGGTCTGCCACTTGATCGGCTCGATGTAGGTGGCGTCGGCCATGGCCGGGTCGGTCATGATGGTGGCCGGGTTAGAGTTCACCAGGATGACGCGATAACCCTCTTCGCGCAGGGCTTTACAGGCCTGGGCGCCGGAGTAGTCGAATTCGCAGGCCTGGCCGATCACGATCGGGCCAGCGCCGAGAATCAGGATGCTTTTTATGTCTGTACGTTTTGGCATGGGTTTGTCACTCAAATCCGCAGGTCAGTCGGCTAGGCCGTCGAACAATCTTTGCAGCGCCCAAGGGGACCACCGGTTTCGGGGCCACCCTCGGGCTTCACGCGGTCAGCGTCGCTTGGCCATCTCGGTGATGAAGCGATCGAACAGCGGCGCTACATCGTTCGGGCCCGGGCTCGCTTCAGGGTGGCCCTGGAAGCTGAATGCGCTCTTGTCGGTACGCTCGATGCCTTGCAGCGTGCCGTCGAACAGCGACTTATGGATCGCCCGCACGTTTGCCGGCAGGGTCGCTTCATCCACCGCAAAACCGTGGTTCTGGCTGGTGATCATCACCACACCAGTGTCCAGGTCCTGGACCGGGTGGTTGGCACCGTGGTGGCCATGACCCATTTTCAAGGTCTTGGCGCCCGAAGCGAGGGCCAGCAACTGATGACCGAGGCAGATGCCGAACACCGGGATCTCGGTTTCCAGCACGTCTTTGATCGCCTGGATAGCGTAGTCGCAAGGCTCGGGGTCACCCGGGCCGTTGGACAGGAACACGCCATCCGGGTTGAGGGCCAGGACATCTGCCGCCGGGGTTTGCGCTGGCACCACGGTCACGCGGCAACCACGCTCAACGAGCATGCGCAGGATGTTGAGCTTGACGCCGTAGTCGTAAGCGACCACGTGGTATGGCAGTTCGGAGGCTTCGATCGTCGCGTGGCTGTCGGTTTTCAGGTCCCAGACCGTGGAGCGCCACTCGTACTGCTTCTTGGTGCTGACGACTTTCGCCAGATCCATGCCTTTTAGGCCAGGGAAGCCCTGGGCAGCGGCGATGGCGGCCTCTTCAGTGATGTGGTCACCGGCCATGATGCAGCCGTTCTGCGCGCCTTTCTCGCGAAGGATGCGGGTCAGGCGACGGGTGTCGATACCGGCGATTGCCACAACGTTGTTGGCTTTCAGGTAGTCGGACAGGGACATGGTGTTACGCCAGTTGCTCGCTACCAGCGGCAGGTCACGGATGACCAGGCCGGCGGACCAGACACGATCGGACTCGGCATCTTGCGGCGTGGTGCCGGTGTTGCCGATGTGCGGGTAAGTCAAAGTAACGATTTGCTGGGCGTAGGAAGGATCGGTAAGAATTTCCTGATAGCCGGTCATTGCGGTGTTAAACACCACCTCACCAACGGTCTGGCCGTCGGCTCCAATGGCTTCGCCGCGAAAGATGCTGCCATCAGCAAGGGCGAGTATGGCTGGCTTAGTCAAGAAGACCTCCCGTAAATAAAGCCTGAAAGGGCGATCGCAGGTTGTAAAAAAGCGGAGTGACGTATGGACACGTCACCCCGCTTGTTCACTGAATTATTCTGCGCGCTTTTAGTGGACACACTAAAGCTGTAGCTTACAGAAAAAGGCTTTTTTGGTCCACCGCTAATGAGCCTTAAAGGCAGGGGAATGCGACAGGTCGTCGCGAGGCGGTGTAAAACGGGGCTCAGTATAACCTGAACCCCGCTTTCTGGCGCTGCGCCTGGCAAAAGGTTTGCAGGACAGCACACCAAAACATCAACGCAGGTCGAGAACATCCTGCATGTCGTACAGGCCAGCCTCGCGACCATCCAGCCACAGCGCGGCACGCACCGCACCCTTGGCGAAGGTCATTCGGCTCGACGCCTTGTGAGTGATCTCCAGACGCTCACCCTCAGTGGCGAACAGCACAGTGTGATCCCCCACCACATCACCACCACGAACCGTGGCGAAACCGATGGTATCTCGCTCACGGGCACCGGTATGCCCTTCGCGCCCGTAAACGGCCACTTTCTGCAGATCGCGACCCAAGGCATCGGCAATCACTTCGCCCATGCGCAGGGCCGTGCCCGAAGGCGCGTCGATTTTATGCCGGTGATGCGCTTCGATGATTTCGATGTCCGCATCGTCACCCAGGACCCGAGCAGCCAGATCCAGCAGCTTGAGCGACAGATTCACACCTACGCTGAAGTTCGCCGCAAACACGATCGGAATATCTTTACCAGCTTCGGCCAGCACTTGCTTTTGCGCAGCATCCAGCCCGGTCGTGCCAATGACCATGGCCTTGCCATGCTTGCGGCAAATGGCGAGGTTTTTCAGCATCACTTGCGGCAGGGTGAAGTCGATCAGGACATCAAACTCATCCAAGACCTTTTCCAGGCCACCGGACATCGGCACCCCGATACGCCCCAACGATGCCAGCTCACCCGCATCAGCACCGACCAGCGTACTGTCGGGCCGAACGATAGCGGCTGTCAGGCCCGAGAGCGGCGAGCGCTGCTGCACCGCCTCGACCAGCGCCTTGCCCATGCGCCCGGCAGCGCCCATCACAGCTATACGTCGCATGCGAGTTCCTTACAGATCGCCGAAGAAGCGCTTCACGCCTTCGAACCACCCCGTGGTTTTCGGGGAGTGGCTATTGTCATCCGCCAGGGAACTGCGGAACTCCTCCAGCAGTTCACGCTGACGCCGGCTCAGATTGACCGGAGTTTCCACCGCAACACGGCACATCAGGTCACCCGCACCGCCGCCACGCACCGGCGCGACACCCTTGCCGCGAATCCGGAACTGCTTGCCGGTTTGCGTGCCCTCGGGAATTTTCAGCTTCACGCGCCCGTCGAGGGTCGGAATCTCAAGCTCACCACCCAAGGCCGCATCGACGAAACTGATCGGCACTTCGCAGAACAGATGCTTGCCGTCGCGCTGGAAAATAGCGTGCTCACGCACGTTGATGACCACATAAAGGTCGCCAGTCGGGCCGCCCTGGGCACCCGCCTCGCCTTCGCCTGACAAACGAATGCGGTCACCGGTATCGACACCGGCCGGCACTTTCACCGACAGCGTCTTGTACTCTTCGACTCGCCCTTCGCCGTGGCAGGAATCGCACGGATCGGAAATGATCTTGCCTTGGCCATGGCAACGCGGGCAGGTCTGCTGTACAGAGAAGAAGCCCTGTTGCATGCGAACCTGACCGATGCCGCCGCAAGTGGGGCAAGTGACGGGCGAGGAGCCCTTCTTGGCGCCCGAACCGTCACACGGCTTGCAGTTGACCAGCGTGGGAACGCGGATGTTGACGGTGGTACCGCGCACCGCCTCTTCCAGGTTCAACTCCAGCGTGTAGCGCAAATCGCTGCCACGCTGGGCGCCGCCACGAGCACCACCGCGACCGCCACCGAAGAAGTCGCTGAACACGTCGCCGAAAATATCGGAGAAGTTCTGCCCGCCAAAACCGGCACCGCCGCCGCCCATGCTAGGGTCGACGCCGGCATGACCGTATTGGTCGTAAGCTGCACGCTTGCTGGAATCGGACAGTACTTCGTAAGCCTCGTTGGCTTCCTTGAACAACTCTTCCGACGCTTTGTCGTCGGGATTACGATCCGGGTGGTGCTTCATTGCCAGACGACGATAGGCCTTTTTCAGGTCCGCGTCGCTTGAACCACGCTCGACACCCAATACTTCGTAATAGTCACGCTTTGCCATTAGTCTTTGCACTCTTATAGGACGTCCGGCAAACCTCTCCTGAACCTTGCCAAACTCGTTGAGCCCCAATACAGGCCCGGACCCAACTCACGTCGATTCAACGATCCTGGTCTTAGGCCTTGAACGAAAAGTGCGACTTTCCGTACAAACCCACATCTTTTAGCCAGGGAACCGGCCAAAACGCAGTGCCTCTCGCTCGGAAAGCAGGAGCATTCCCGATCACACCGCCAGCATCCGAACGCTGTCGCATGCTGTAAAAATTCACTGACTCCAGACACGCCAACGCGGGAGCAAGCTCCCGCGCGGCGACATCCTACCAGTCACCGCACAAGTGCAGTCAACCGGCCGACCAACAAGCGATTACTTGTGGTCTTTCACTTCTTCAAACTCGGCATCGACGACGTCATCGGCTTTTTCGGCCGACTCGCCTTGCTGCGCCGCGCCTTCAGCCGGCTGAGCCTGCTCGGCGTACATCTTCTGAGCCACTGGAGCGGAGACCTTGGACAGCTCTTCGATCTTCGCCTCGATGGCCGCCTTGTCGTCGCCTTTGACAGCCGCTTCAAGGGCAACCACGGCTGCTTCGATGGCGGTTTTCTCTTCAGCGGTCACTTTGTCGCCAGCATCAGCGATCATCTTGCGAGTCGAGTGCACCAGGGCATCACCCTGGTTGCGGGCACTGGCCAGCTCTTCAAACTTGCGGTCTTCTTCGGCGTTGACTTCAGCATCGCGGACCATCTGCTGAATTTCTTCCTCGGACAGACCGGAGTTGGCCTTGATCACGATCGACTGGGTCTTGCCGGTGGCCTTGTCTTTGGCGCCGACGTGCAGGATGCCGTTGGCGTCGATGTCGAAGGTCACTTCGATTTGTGGCACGCCACGTGGAGCCGGTGGAATCTCGGCCAGGTCGAACTTGCCCAGGGATTTGTTCTGGGTAGCTTGCTTGCGCTCACCCTGCAGCACGTGAATGGTCACAGCATTCTGGTTGTCATCGGCAGTCGAGAACACTTGGGATTTCTTGGTAGGAATCGTAGTGTTTTTCTCGATCAGCGCGGTCATCACGCCACCCATGGTTTCGATACCCAGGGTCAGCGGGCTGACGTCGAGCAGCAGAACGTCTTTCACGTCACCGGCCAGAACAGCACCCTGGATGGCGGCACCCATGGCGACGGCTTCGTCAGGGTTCACGTCTTTACGCGCTTCTTTACCGAAGAAATCGGTCACCAGCTTCTGAACCAGCGGCATACGAGTCTGGCCGCCGACCAGGATCACGTCGTTGATCGAGCCAACGTCGATACCGGCGTCCTTCATTGCAATGCGGCAAGGTTCGATGGTGCGCTGAACCAGGTCTTCCACCAGCGCTTCGAGCTTGGCGCGGGAAATTTTCACGTTCAGGTGCTTCGGACCTGTGGCATCTGCAGTGATGTACGGCAGGTTGACGTCGGTCGACTGGCTCGAAGACAGTTCGATCTTGGCTTTTTCAGCGGCTTCTTTCAGACGCTGCATGGCCAGCGGGTCACCCTTGAGGTTCATGCCGCTTTCTTTCTTGAATTCGTCGACGAGGTAGTCGATCAGACGAATGTCGAAGTCTTCACCACCGAGGAAGGTGTCACCGTTGGTGGCCAGTACTTCGAACTGGTGCTCACCATCGACTTCAGCGATCTCGATCACGGAGACGTCAAAGGTACCGCCACCCAGGTCATAAACGATCACGGTGTGATCGCCCTTGGCCTTGTCCATACCGTAAGCCAGAGCGGCTGCGGTTGGTTCGTTGATGATACGCTTGACGTCCAGGCCCGCGATGCGGCCGGCGTCCTTGGTAGCCTGACGCTGGCTGTCGTTGAAGTAGGCCGGAACAGTGATGACCGCTTCGGTCACCGCTTCGCCGAGGTAATCTTCGGCGGTTTTCTTCATTTTCTTCAGGATTTCAGCCGAGATCTGTGGCGGTGCCATTTTCTGGCCGTTCACTTCAACCCAGGCGTCGCCGTTGTCGGCCTTGGCGATTTTGTAAGGCACCATCTTGATGTCTTTCTGAACGACTTCTTCGTCGAACTTGCGACCGATCAGACGCTTCACCGCGTAGAGGGTGTTATGCGGATTGGTCACTGCCTGACGCTTGGCCGACTGGCCAACCAGAATTTCGCCATCGTTGGCGTACGCGATGATCGACGGCGTAGTACGCGCGCCTTCAGCGTTTTCAATCACTTTGGCCTTGCCGTTTTCCAGCACGGAGACGCACGAGTTGGTGGTCCCCAGGTCGATACCGATAATCTTGCCCATGTTAACTCTCCCGGAACTTGGATTTTGTTGCCGCAGCAGTGGTGGCTAACTGCGGTAGCACTTAAACGCTTGACTTCTAAATGGGGCCGCTACGCTCGATTTCAAGCCTGCTCATCAATAGAAGGCGAAACCGGAGCCGGCGCCTTGCTGACCACAACCATGGCCGGACGCAGCAAGCGACCATTGAGCAGATAGCCCTTCTGGAAAACCTTCAATACGCTGTTGGGCTCGACGTCTGCACTTTCCTGCATCGCCATGGCCTGGTGATGCTCGGCGTTGAAGGGTTCGCCATGCGGATCAATGGCTTCAAGCTGATAGCGCTTGAGCGTGTCCTGGAACATCTTCAGGGTCAGCTCGATGCCTTCACGCATCGGACGAATGTTTTCGTCGTCCGGATTGGACAGCTCCAGGCCGCGCTCCAGGCTGTCGATGATCGGCAACAGGTCGCCTGCGAAACGCTCCAGGGCGAATTTGTGAGCCTTTTCCACATCTTGCTCGGCGCGACGGCGGACATTCTGCAGGTCGGCTGCTACACGCAATGCCTGATCCTGCGCACCGGCCAGTTGCTCTTCGAGCACTTGTACACGTGCCGCCAGGTCGTCACCCGAATCCTGGGGAGCCTGATTGGCGTCTAGATTTTGCGTGTCCTGCGTCTGTTCGTCAGCCATAGATTTCTCCTTTCAACTTCGTCCGCGAGCTCAACTCGCGCTTCTGCCCCGGTATATGGGGCCGTGTTTTTCAGCTTCAAGGGCGGTCCGACGAATTAACCTTACAAAAAACACCTGCATAGTCATTCCTCCCGGCGCTAAGAAAGTCACTCACCCAAGCAAATCGAGCTAAGCGAAGGCATTGTCAGCCCGAAACAAAACACTGTATAAATAACCAGACCTAAGCCTGGGAGCGGCCCTTATGCTGGTGCACCTGTCCGTACACAACTACGCCATCGTCGAACACCTCGACCTCGAACTTGATCGGGGCATGAGCGTGATCACCGGTGAAACCGGTGCCGGCAAATCGATCATGCTCGACGCCCTGGGCCTGACGCTGGGTGATCGCGCCGACAGCGGCGTAGTACGTCCCGGCGCAGACAAGGCCGACATCCTGGCCACCTTCGACCTGATCGACATCCCGGAGGCCAGCACCTGGCTGGCCGAGCGCGACCTGGATACCGACGGCCTGTGCATATTGCGCCGGGTCATCACCGCCGAAGGTCGCTCCCGGGGTTACATCAACGGTACGCCCTGCCCCCTCGGCGACCTCAAGGCTCTGGGCGAGCTGCTGATCGACATTCACAGCCAGCATGAACACCAGTCCCTGCTCAAGACCGACACCCACCGCCGCCTGCTCGACGAATACGCCGGTGCCACCGACCTGGCCCGCCAGGTCCAACTGGCCGCCCAACGCTGGCGCCAGACCCGACAGGAACTGGATCGGCTTTCCAACTCCGGTGACGAACAACGTGCTCGCCACCAGTTGTTGAGTTATCAGCTCGAAGAGTTGGAGAACCTGGCCTTGGGTGAAAACGAGCTGGCGGAACTGGAACAGGAACACAAGAACCTGACCAATGCCGAAACCCTGCTGGGTATTTGCCGGCAAGTGGTCGAGCAATGCAGCGAAAGCGACTCGGGTAACGTGCTCAATGCACTGACCGCCAGCCTGAACCGGCTGTCCAGCGTCAACAATTCGGTAGGCGCCCTGAGCGAAGCGACCAATCTGCTGACGAGTGCACAGATCCAGGTCGAGGAGGCCGTCGGGGAACTGAACCGGTTTCTGGATCACTTCGACGCCGACCCGGCGCGCCTGCAATATCTGGAAGAGCGCCTGGACACCATCTATACGCTGGCGCGCAAGCACCGCGTCCAGCCGACCGACGTTGCCGAACTCCAGCAACGCCTGCTTGAAGAACTGGAAACGCTGAACGCCAACGACGAATCCATCGAGCGCCTGAGGGACGAACTGGCCTCCTATGCCCGTCATTATCAGGAAAAGGCCTCAATGCTTAGCGAGCTGCGCGGACAAGCGGCCACAGGACTGGCCAGCGCCGTTGAGCAGGAGATCCAGCGCCTGGGCATGCCGGGCGGACGCTTCACCATCGAATTGCGCCCCAACGCCGGCGATGAGCTCCAACCCAATGGGCTGGAACAGGTGGAATTGCTGGTCAGCGCCAACCCCGGACAACCGCTCAAGGCCCTGGCGAAAGTCGCCTCCGGCGGTGAACTGTCGCGAATCAGCTTGGCCATCCAGGTCATCACCGCACAAACCTCTCGCGTACCGACGCTGGTATTCGACGAAGTGGACGTGGGTATCGGTGGCCCGACAGCGGAAATTGTCGGCCAGTTGCTGCGTCGACTCGGGGACCGCGGCCAGGTGCTGACGGTGACTCACCTGCCTCAGGTTGCAGCCCAAGGACACCAGCATTTATTTGTGCACAAGTTGCGCGGTGAAGACGCGACTCGCACCGCCGTATCCAAGCTGAACAAGAACGAGCGCGTGGAAGAAGTGGCACGGATGCTCGGAGGGATTGATCTCACCAAAGAGTCCCTGGCTCACGCGAAAAAAATGGTCGTCACGGCAAAAACCTGAAAAGCCAGAACGCAAAAAGGCGACCAGAAGGTCGCCTTTTTGCGTTTCAACAGCTTTAAACCGGCTTTCTCCTGCGCACATGCAAGACGAGATGGTGATCGATCAGCTCGAAGCCATGCTCTTCAGCAATTTCCTTTTGTCGTTTTTCGATTGCAGGGCAGGTGAATTCGATGACCTCACGGGTTTCCACGTCCACCATGTGGTCGTGATGTTCCCCATCGGCCAATTCAAAGACCGCATGACCGCCATCGAAATTGTGACGAGCCACTAGCCCCGCCGCTTCGAACTGAGTCAGGACACGGTAAACCGTGGCCAGACCGACGTCCTCGCCAGCTTCCATAAGCGCCTTGTAGACATCTTCGGCACTCATGTGGCGTTGCTCGGCGGAATCGAGCATCTGCAGAATTTTGACCCGTGGCAGGGTCACTTTGAGGCCGGCTTTGCGTAGTTCGCTATTTTCAACCATGGTCAGCTTTCTCGCGATGCTGCTTCGCAGCTTCTCTTAATGCGGGTATGATCGGCGTTTACGTTGTCCCAGCCAAGATAGTGGAAGTCGCCCACCGATGCAAAACACCAAGCTCTTGCTAACCAGTTTCACCTTTGTGGGACTGCTCGCACTCGCCGGTTGTTCATTCCCCGGGGTTTACAAAATCGACATCCAGCAGGGCAATGTCGTCACGCAGGACATGATAGACCAGTTACGCCCGGGAATGACCCGTCGGCAAGTACGGTTTATCATGGGTAACCCTCTGCTGACCGACACGTTCCATGCCGATCGCTGGGATTATTTGTACAGCCTGCAACCAGGTGGTGGTGAACGCCAACAGGAACGCATCAGCGTTATCTTCAACGCCGATGACCAGCTTGTCAGCCTGTCGGGCGATTTCATGCCCGGTGTGAGCCGCGACGAAGCCATTATGGGCCAGGATAGCGACACTACGGTGACTGACCCAACCCAGAACGCCGAGCAGCCGAAACCGGAAAAACCGGTCAAGCCAGGCTCGTTGCTCGATCAGATCCAGAAGGACGTGGACAACGTCGAGACCGTACCGGTCCCGACGCCAGAACCACTGGATACTTCGCCGCAATAAATTGCTCAATAAAAAACCCGGCGTGCCGGTTTTTTTATTGCCTGCGATTCAGACCTGGCTATTGATCAGGCTGACGCGCCTGAGCCGCCTTCGCGGCGCGCAATCGACGAATTTCTTTTGGGTCAGCCAACAACGGTCGATAGATTTCAAGTCGATCAGCCGCCCGCACCACTTGGTGGTCCGGATCGGCAACCACCTTGCCAAAAATCCCCACCGGGCAAGTGGCCAGATCCAGCTCCGGAAACTCAGCAGCAATGCCGGACGCCTCTAACGCCGCCCGAACACTGGTGCCTTCCGGCACGGAAAATACACGTAAGACCTGACGGTTGACGCTGGCATACACCACTTCCAGCTCAATCAACGCGCAAGCTCTGCATTTTGCTTGGCGCGCTGGCAGAACGCGTCGACCAGGGTATTGGCCGCCTGATTGAACAGCGGGCCCAGTGTGGCTCGCACCAAAGGACCTGCGTAGTCGAACGACAGATCCAGGCTGATCTTGCAGGCCTTTTCTCCCAGCGCCTTGAACACCCAGACGCCATGGAGCTGATTGAAAGGCCCCTCTTCCAGGTTCATCTCAATGGACTGTCCCGGCACCAGGGTATTGCGCGTGACAAAGTGCTGGCTCAGCCCGCCCTTGGCGACGTTAAGGCTGGCGCGCATATGGGTGTCGGAACTCTCAAGCACCTCAGCGGACGAGCACCAAGGCAAAAACTCGGGGTAACTGGCCACATCGTTGACCAGGTCGTACAACGCCTGCGCCGGATACGGCAGCAAGGCCGAGCGTTGAATATGTGTCGTCATGTAAGCGTCACTTCCACAGCTGGGCGGCAAACACTACAAGAATGCCGATGGGCGCCACATAGCGCATCAAGAACAGGCTCAAGGTAAACAATACAGAGCTGCGCAGCGACAATTCATCACGCACCGCCTCACGCCCCATGACCCATCCTGCAAACACCACGAAACACAAACCACCCAGCGGCAGCATGATCCGTGATGTGAAGAAATCAATCACGCCGAAGAAATCCAGCCCTCCGGTTGCTCCCCACTGGTAGAGATGGAACAGCCCGCCTTCGTTCACGAAAAACTTCGCTTGTTTCCATATATTGAAGGAAAACACCGTCCCCAGGCCAACGAACCAGCAGGTAAAGGCCAGCCAGAACGTCACCCAGGCGCGACTGAGTCGGGTTCGCTCCACCAGATAAGCGACCATGGGCTCCAGCAAGGAAATGGCCGAACTCCAGGCGGCAATGGCCACTAGGAGAAAAAACACCACCCCCATGAATTGACCAAATGCCATGTTGCCGAAAGCGAATGGCAGGCTGACGAACATCAGCCCCGGCCCTTCGCTGGGATTCAGGCCGGCGGCGAAGACAATCGGAAACAACGCCAACCCGGCCAGCAACGATACAAAGGTATCCAGCAGCGCAACGCCCACCACGGTCTTGGTCAGGGAAGCGTTCTTGGGCATGTAGGCCCCATAGATCATGATCGAACCAACCCCTACGCTCAGGGAGAAAAACGCATGCCCCATGGCCGGCAGCAGGCCGTCCATGACTTTCTCCGGCTGGAAATCAAACATGAAATGAACACCTTCCATGAAGTGTCCGGTGGTCATGCTGTAGCCCAGCAATACCAGGATCATCACGAACAGCAGCGGCATCATGATTCGCAGGCTGCGCTCAAGTCCCGCCACTACCCCACGGGCAATCACGACCGCGGAAAGCAGCATGAAAATCGTATGCCAAAGTGTCAGCCGCCAGGGGTCGGAGATCACATCGCCAAAGTAGGCGCCGACCTGATCGGGTGTCACACCCTGAAAGTCCCCACGCCCCATGTCGATGATGTAATCCAGCGACCAGCCGCCGACCACACTGTAAAAAGACAGGATCAGCAGCGCCGTGATCATTCCGGCAAACGCTCCCCACGACCACTTGGCCGAGTGCCCGGCCTCCACTGCCAGCACTTTCAGGGCATTGGCCGGGCTCTGCCGGGCGCGACGACCGATGAGGGTTTCGGCCAGCATCACCGGCGCGCCGATGAGCGCAATGCACGCCAGAAACATCAATACGAAGGCACCGCCACCGTAGACGCCGACCATGTAGGGAAATTTCCAGATACTGCCCAGCCCCACGGCAGAACCGGTCGCCGCGAATATGAAGACCCAGCGGCTAGCCCAACTGCCGTGGACAGAAACCTTGTCTGTCGACATCGTGATCACGCCCAAGCGTTCGAAAAAGAGGCCGCATTGTCCGGGATTCATTCAACCTGCTCAAGCACGCAGCTTCACCGTAGCCGACACGCCCGCAACTGCCTATAATGCCGCCCCTATGGCTAAACAGAAGAAACACCCCACAGGGACCATCGCGCAAAATAAAAAGGCGCGACACGACTACTTCATCGAACAGCGTTTCGAGGCTGGCATGGTCCTGGCCGGCTGGGAAGTAAAGAGCTTGCGTGCCGGCAAGGCGCAACTGGTCGACAGTTATGTCCTGCTCAAGGACGGCGAGGCCTGGCTGCTGGGCAGCCATATCACGCCGCTGACCACCGCCAGCACCCACGTGATTGCCGATCCGACGCGCTCGCGCAAGTTGCTGCTCAACAAGCGCGAGCTGGAAAAGCTCTTCGCGGCCGTGCAGCAAAAAGGCTACGCCTGCGTCTGCACTTCGCTGTACTGGAGCAAGCATTTGATCAAATGCGAAATTGCGCTGGGCAAAGGCAAGAAGGAATACGACAAGCGTGATACCGAGCGCGAACGCGATGCCGGTCGCGAACTGCAACGCGCGGTGCGCAACAAGGGCAAGGAAGACTGATTCTTTTCGCCTGGGGACCGCTTTTGCGAACACACATTCTGTGTTCGCTGAAGATCCAATGTGGGAGCGAGCCTGCTCGCGATGACGGAGGCACATCCAACCTTGATGTGTCAGACAGACCGCTTTCGCGAGCAGGCTCGCTCCCACAGGGTCCGCAATCACTATAGAACCAGCTGACTACATCCCCTTACGCCGCTCCGCCCGCGCCACCCGCTGCACTTCCTGACGCACCTCTTCCAACACTTCCTGCACATACAGAATATGCCGGCTGGAGACTTCCCGCGCCTGCTCGGCGTGCCCGCCCATAATGGCCTGGTACAACTCCCGATGCTGACTGATCAGCATGTCTCGGGTTTCGCTGCGCTGTTTGTACATGCCGCCAATGTTGGTGACGACGTTGCGCTTGAGCAAATCGAACAGACCCCGAATCGTATGCAGCAATACCGCATTGTGACTGGCCTCGGCGATGGCCAGGTGAAACCGGGCATCCGCCGCGCCCTCCTCGGCCCGACTCACATTTTCATGGCGTGAATAGCAATCCTGAAGCTCCTCGAACGCCGCCGTCAGCCGCTCGCGATCCACGTCCGTGGCCCGCTGTGCCGCGTAGTAAGCGCAGGAAGCTTCCAGGGTATGGCGAAACTCCAGCAAATCACGTTGCGCTTCAGGATTGCTTTCCAACAACTGCAACAGTGGGTCACTGAAGGTTGAGCCCAGCGACTCCACCACATAGTTGCCACCGCCCTGGCGGCTGACCAGCAAACCCTTGGCCGCCAGTTTCTGGATCGCCTCGCGCAATGAAGGGCGTGACACGCCGAACTGCTCGGCCAAGGTACGCTCGGCGGGCAGGCGCTCGCCGGATTTCAGCGTGCCTTCAAGGATCATTCCTTCAAGCCGCTCGACAATATCGTCAGACAAACGGCGCTGACGAATCTGATCAAACCCCATAACTCGACTCTCCACGATCCCGACGGTTCGCCGGGCTCCCTATTCTGGCCTATCCGCGCCCCGCCGACACCCTCCAGAAGCCACTTATACCTACGGATCAGATGCCATCGGCCGCACTCATTCGACGAAAGTTTGAGAGCGGCAAATTGACATGCGACAACCAAGGCTTTTACCCTAGCCGACAGCGCTTGTAAATTGGTCTTACCAATTATCCAAAATCGCTGACCAGTGCCTGACCAACAACAATTAGGGGCCCACCCACTATGCAAACCTGGCAACAGCTCTACAGCCCGCTCGGCAGCCTCGGCTTGTCCGCACTTGCGGCCGTTATCCCCATCGTATTTTTCTTCCTGGCCCTGGCGGTGTTTCGCCTCAAGGGACATGTGGCCGGCAGCATCACCCTGGCCTTGGCGATTGCCGTGGCGATCTTCGCGTTTCAAATGCCGGCGGACATGGCCTTTGCCGCTGCCGGTTATGGTTTTGCCTATGGCCTGTGGCCAATCGCCTGGATCATCGTCGCGGCGGTGTTTCTCTACAAACTGACCGTCAAGAGTGGCCAGTTCGAGGTGATCCGCAGCTCGGTGCTGTCGATTACCGATGACCAGCGCCTTCAGGTGCTGTTGATCGGCTTTTGCTTCGGTGCATTTCTGGAAGGTGCCGCCGGCTTCGGCGCGCCGGTAGCGATTACTGCTGCGCTGTTGGTCGGCCTGGGCTTCAACCCCCTGTACGCCGCCGGCCTGTGCTTGATCGCCAACACCGCCCCCGTGGCCTTCGGCGCCTTGGGCATTCCGATCATCGTGGCGGGCCAGGTCACCGGGATCGACGCGTTCAAGATCGGCGCCATGACGGGCCGTCAATTGCCATTGTTGTCGCTGTTTGTACCGTTCTGGCTGGTGTTCATGATGGATGGCCTGCGCGGCGTTCGGGAAACCTGGCCGGCTGCGCTGGTGGCAGGCTTGAGCTTCGCCATCACTCAATACTTCACCTCCAACTTCATCGGCCCGGAACTGCCGGACATCACCTCGGCGCTGGCCAGCCTGGTTTCCCTGACCCTGTTCCTGAAAATCTGGCAGCCGAAACGTACCGCAGGCGCCCAGATTGCCGGCGCCACCTCCAGCGCAGCCATTACCGCCAGCGTCGGCGGTTTCGGCCAGCCGCGCAGCACCGTGGCTTCCCCTTATAGCCTGGGGGAAATCATCAAGGCCTGGTCACCGTTCCTGATCCTCACCGTGCTGGTGACGATCTGGACGCTCAAACCGTTCAAGGCGATGTTCGCCCCGGGTGGATCGATGTACGGCTGGGTGTTCAATTTTGCCATCCCACACCTGGATCAACTGGTGATCAAGGTCGCACCGATCGTGACCAATCCGACGGCCATCCCGGCGATCTTCAAACTCGATCCGATTTCCGCCACCGGCACGGCGATCTTCTTTTCGGCTTTGATCTCGATGCTGGTGCTGAAGATCAACCTCAGAACTGGTCTTACCACTTTAAAAGAAACCTTCTACGAGCTACGCTGGCCTATCCTGTCCATTGGCATGGTGTTGGCGTTCGCCTTCGTCACCAATTTTTCGGGCATGTCGTCGACCATGGCCTTGGTGTTGGCCGGCACGGGCTCGGCGTTCCCGTTCTTCTCGCCGTTCCTGGGATGGCTGGGGGTGTTCCTGACCGGTTCTGACACGTCGTCCAACGCACTGTTCGGCTCGCTGCAAGCCACCACCGCGCACCAGATCGGCGTCAACGACACCTTGCTGGTAGCCGCCAATACCAGCGGCGGCGTGACCGGCAAGATGATTTCGCCACAGTCCATTGCCGTGGCCTGCGCTGCGACCGGCCTGGTGGGCAAAGAATCGGATCTATTCCGTTTCACCCTGAAACACAGCCTATTCTTTGCAACGATCGTGGGCTTGATCACCTTGGCCCAAGCCTACTGGTTAACCGGCATGCTGGTGCACTAAGCACGACAGCTAACGCCGAAAAAGAACGACGCCGAACCACGATTCGGCGTCTGCTATTGATAACCGGGTCTGCAAGGCTGCTGAAAGATTCCTTATCTATATTCAGCAGCCTCAGCGGACGGATAACCGGGACCACCCGGAGACACGCCTGATGAGCGAGCTTTTTTACAACGCCGTGCCGAATGCGACCCGTGTCGCCCCGCCATTGCCCGAGCCTCGGCAGTACCCCAGCAATAAACCCGAACGGGTGTACCTGTTCGGAACCTGCGTGGTGGACCTGTTCTATCCCGAAGCCGGGATGGACGCGATTCATCTTCTGGAGCGCGAAGGGATCCGGGTGGACTACCCGCAAGGGCAAACCTGTTGCGGACAACCGGCGTACACCTCGGGTTACACCGAGCAGGCCCGGACGGTAGCGCGGGCGCAATTGGCGTTGTTTGCCGGGGATTATCCGGTGGTGGTGCCGTCGGGCTCCTGTGCCGGCATGGTGCGCGAGCATTACGCCGACCTGTTCAAGGACGAGCCCGATACGCTCAAACAGGTCCAGGCCCTGGCGGCGCGGACCTATGAGCTGGCCGAGTTCTTGTTATTTGTCTGCAAAGTGCAATTGAACGACGGTGGCGAACCAGTGAAGGTCGCGCTGCACACGTCCTGCTCGGCACGACGGGAAATGAACACCCACCTGCATGGCCGCGCCTTGCTGGCGCAGCTGAATAACGTGGAGCGCGTCGAACACAGCCATGAAAGTGAATGCTGTGGGTTTGGTGGGACGTTCAGCGTGCGCATGCCGGATATTTCCGGCGCGATGGTGGCCGACAAGACCCGCGCGCTGAAGGAGTCCGGCGCGCACCAGGTCGTCAGTGCCGACTGCGGTTGCCTGATGAATATCAACGGCGCCCTGGAGAAACAGCAGCAAGCGCTGCGCGGGCAGCACCTTGCGAGCTTCCTCTGGCAGCGTACCGGGGGTGTCGTATGAGCACGCCGACGCTGATTCCGACCGTTGAGGTGCAGGAAGATTTTCGCGCCCGGGCCCACAAGGCCCTGGACGACACGCAACTGCGAAACAACTTTCGCACGGCGATGGATTCATTGATGACCAAGCGGGCAGCGTCCTTCAGCGATGCCCACGAAAGAGAACATCTGCGAGTGCTGGGCAATGCCGTCCGGGCTCGTGCGTTATCGAAGTTGCCCGACCTGCTCGAGCAGCTTGAAACCAACCTGACCCGCAACGGTGTGAAAGTACATTGGGCGGAAACGGTGGACGAAGCCAATGGCATCGTCCTCTCGATCATCCGCGCTCACGAGGCGCGGCAAGTGATCAAGGGCAAATCGATGGTCAGCGAAGAAATGGAGATGAACCATTTCCTCGAGGGTCGGGACATTGAATGTCTCGAGTCTGACATGGGGGAATACATCGTCCAGCTCGATCACGAGAAGCCTTCACACATCATTATGCCGGCGATCCACAAGAACGCCGGTCAGGTCGCGTCCTTGTTCCACGACAAACTTGGCGTGGAGTACACCAAGGACGTTGACCAACTCATTCAGATCGGTCGCAAGATCTTGCGGCAGAAATTCTTCGAGGCTGACATCGGCGTCTCCGGCGTCAACTTCGCCGTGGCTGAAACCGGCACGCTGCTGCTGGTGGAAAACGAAGGCAATGGGCGGATGTCCACCACCGTGCCACCGGTTCACATTGCCGTGACCGGCATCGAAAAAGTCGTGGAGAACCTGCGAGACGTAGTGCCGCTGCTCTCGCTGCTGACCCGCTCAGCCCTTGGCCAGCCAATCACCACCTACGTCAACATGATCTCCGGCCCGCGCAAGGCCGAGGAACTGGACGGCCCCGAGGAAGTGCACCTGGTCCTGCTGGACAATGGGCGCAGCCAGGCATTTGCCGACAGCGAACTGCGCCAGACCCTGAACTGCATTCGTTGCGGCGCCTGTATGAATCATTGCCCGGTCTACACCCGAATCGGTGGTCATGCCTACGGTGAGGTTTACCCGGGACCTATCGGAAAAATCATCACGCCGCACATGGTGGGCCTGGCCAAAGTACCGGACCACCCAAGCGCCTCTTCACTATGCGGTGCCTGCGGCGAAGTGTGCCCGGTGAAGATTCCAATTCCAGCGCTGCTGCGGCGCCTGCGCGAAGAAAACGTCAAGGCACCGGACAGCCCGAACCCAGTGATGCGCGGCCAGGGCAGCAAATATTCGCCCAAGGAACGCTTCATCTGGAATGCCTGGGCCCGGCTCAACAGCTCGCCGCGCCTGTATCGGCTGTTCGCTTTCCTCGCCACGCGCCTGCGCGCCCTGACGCCCGACAACGTCGGCCCATGGACGCAGAACCACAGCGCCCCCAAACCCGCCGCCCGCTCATTGCATGACCTGGCCCGCGAACACCTGAACCAGCCGGGAGACCGTCGATGAGCGCCAAGGACAATATCCTCGCCAAGCTGCGTAAAAGCCTGACCGGCACCACGCCAGTGGCTGACAACTTCGATGTCGACCTGGTGACGAAAACCTATCGCTACGCCCCCGAGGAGCGCATCGCTCAACTGCGCACACTGATGGAAGCGGTGCACACTGAAATCCACCTGACGTCCGGCGAAGGTTGGCCGGCGCTGCTGGCGCAGTTGCTGCGCGACCGTCAATTGCCCAGCCTGCTCATCGCCCCGACCACGCCGCACGGGCAAAAAATCATACAGTTCTGGGCGAACAATCCCGAGCTGCCCACCCTCAAGGCCTACGACCGGCCTGTCGAGCAATGGAAGGCCGAGCTGTTCAACGACACCCCCGCCAGCCTGACCGGGACCCTGGGCGCCATTGCGGCGACCGGAAGCCTGATTCTCTGGCCGACGCGGGAAGAACCGCGGCTGATGAGCCTGGTTCCGCCGGTGCATTTTGCTGTGCTCAAGGCCAGCGAAATCCGCGATAACTTTTATGAAGTGCAACAGGAATTCGCCTGGGCCCAGGGCATGCCCACCAACGCGCTGCTGGTCTCGGGCCCCTCCAAGACGGCCGACATCGAACAGGTGCTGGCCTATGGCGCCCATGGTCCGAAGGATCTGGTGGTTCTGATTCTGGAGGACCAATGACGCTTCCGGCCCCCTTCCTGCGCGATGTACAACAGCTAATCCCGCAAAAGCGCCGTTTCGACGACCCGCTGTCGACATTGGCCTTCGGTACCGATGCCAGTTTCTATCGGCTGGTTCCGAAACTGGTGATACGCGTCGAATCCGAAAACGAAGTGGTAGCCCTGCTGCAACTGGCCCAGCGCGACCAGGTGCCGGTCACATTCCGCGCGGCCGGCACCAGCCTGTCGGGGCAAGCCATCAGCGACTCGGTGCTGATTGTGCTGGGAGATAACTGGAACGCTCGCGAAATTCGCCAAGAAGGCATGCAGATCCGCTTGCAGCCCGGCGTGATCGGCGCTCAGGCCAATGCCTGGCTAGCCCCATTCGGCCGCAAGATCGGTCCCGATCCGGCATCGATCAACGCCTGCAAGATCGGCGGCATCGTCGCCAACAATGCCAGCGGCATGTGCTGCGGCACGGCGCAAAACACCTACCACACCCTCGCCGGCATCCGCCTGGTACTGGCCGATGGCACCCGCCTGGACACTGAAGATGAAGCCAGCGTGGCGGCCTTTCGCACAAGCCATGGCGAACTGCTGGAACGTCTGGCAACCCTTGGCCGTGAGACCCGCGCCAACACCGAACTGGCGACTCGAATTCGCCACAAATACCGTCTGAAAAATACCACCGGCCTGTCGCTCAATGCCTTGGTGGATTACGACGAGCCTGTGGATATCTTGAGCCACCTGCTGGTGGGTTCCGAAGGCACGCTCGGCTTCATCAGCGCGGTGACCTACAACACGGTTATCGATCACCCCAACAAAGCCTCGGCGCTGATCGTCTTCCCGGACGTGGAAACCTGCTGCAATGCAGTCACGGTGTTGAAAAGCCAACCGGTATCGGCGGTGGAGTTGCTGGACCGTCGCAGCTTGCGTTCGGTGCAGGACAAACCGGGCATGCCGGATTTCGTACAACATCTGTCGACAAATGCCTGCGCCCTGCTGATTGAATCCCGCGCGGCTTCGTCCTCTTTGCTGCAAGAGCAACTGACCCGGATCATGGCCTCACTGGTCGGTTTCCCTGTGGAAAAACAGGTCGACTTCACCGAAGACCCGCAAGAAAACGCGCGACTCTGGGCCATCCGCAAAGACACTTTTCCAGCAGTGGGCGCGGTACGCAAAACCGGGACCACGGTGATCATCGAAGACGTGACCTTTCCGGTCGAGCAACTGGCCATGGGCGTGAACCGCCTGATCGAGCTGTTCGACAAACATCACTACGACGAAGCGATTCTTTTCGGACACGCGCTGGAAGGCAATCTGCATTTTGTCTTCACCCAAGGTTTCAATAACGCCGAAGAAGTCGCGCGCTATCAGGCGTTCATGGATGACGTGGCGCAGTTGGTGGCGGTGGAGTTCGGCGGTTCGTTGAAGGCCGAACACGGCACCGGACGCAACATGGCGCCATTCGTCGAGCTGGAGTGGGGCAGCGACGCCTACCAGTTGATGTGGCAACTCAAACGCCTGCTCGACCCTAACGGCATCCTCAACCCGGACGTGGTGCTCAGCGAAGATCCACAAATCCACCTCAAGCACCTCAAGCCGCTGCCGGCGGCCGACGAAATAGTGGACAAGTGCATCGAGTGCGGCTTCTGCGAGCCGGTCTGCCCGTCCAAAGACCTGACCCTGAGCCCGCGCCAGCGCATCGTGATCTGGCGGGACATCCAGGCGAAAAAGCGCGCAGGCATCGACACTTCCGCGCTGGAAACGGCCTATCAATATCACGGCATCGACACCTGCGCCGCCACCGGGTTATGCGCACAACGTTGCCCAGTCGGCATCAACACCGGCGAGTTGGTGAAAAAACTCCGTAGCCGCAGCGCAACGCGTACGAAAACCGCCGATTGGCTTGCAAGCAATTTCGCCATCGCCCTGCAAGGCGCACGCTTTACCCTGCACGTCGCCAACGGCGCCCGAATGCTGCTGGGCGCACCGCGACTCGCGCGCCTGTCAGCCGGCCTGACCCGGCTGTCGAAGGGGCAGGTCCCCCAGTGGGATAACGCCATGCCGCAGCCGGAAAAAGCCATCCGCTTCAGCCCGGCCGTCCGCGACGAACGCCCGCGCGTGGTCTATCTGGCCGCCTGTGTGTCGCGCGCCATGGCGCCGGCGGCGGGTGATAAAGAACAGATGTCGCTGTACGAAAAAACCCAACGCCTGCTGGAAAAAGCCGGCTATCAGGTAGTCTTTCCAGACAACGTGGACAGCCTTTGTTGCGGCCAGCCTTTCGCATCCAAAGGCTACGCAGAACAGGCCGAGCACAAGCGCCAGGAGTTGATCGGCGCCCTGCTCCACGCCAGCCGCGGCGGAATTGACCCGATCTACTGCGACACCAGCCCTTGCACGTTGCGCCTGGTCCAGGACCTGGGGAATGTTCGACTGGACCTGTACGACCCGGTGCGCTTCATTCGTACACACTTGATGGACCGTCTCGAATTCACCCCGCAGGATGCACCGATAGCCGTACACGTCACTTGCAGCACCCAGCACCTGGGCGAGAGCCAGGCGCTGATCGACCTGGCGCGCAAATGCAGCAAGCAAGTCGTGATCCCCGAAGGCATCCATTGCTGTGGTTTTGCTGGAGACAAAGGCTTCACCACACCCGAGCTCAACGCCCACTCACTGCGAACCCTCAAGGACGCGGTGCAACAGTGCAGCGAAGGCATCTCCACCAGCCGCACCTGCGAGATCGGTCTGACGCGCCATGGTGAAATCGACTACCACGGCCTGGTGTATCTGGTGGACCGCGTCACCCGGCCCAAATCCACTGACGCTGAAGGGCTCCCCATCGCACCCGAAGAAAAATCGAATTCCTGCGTTTCGCTGTAGTCACTTGAATAGGCCCGACGCCGTCGGGCCCTTTATTGACTCGGGCCTGGCCACGACCATCCGCCAGCACCGAGACCAAACGTTCAAGGAGATACACATGAAGCACACTGCATTTGCTGGCTTGTTCATTTCCGCGGCACTGTTGGCCTCTCCGGTGTTTGCAGCGGAAACAACCCTTTGCGATACCAATCTGCAAAAAATTGACAACAATATGACCACCGCTCAACAAATGAGCGAAGGCTTGAAGACCGACGTTACCGCGACAGTGAGCCAAGCCAAGGCCGAGCAGGCCAAAGGCACCAAGGAAGGCGTCGAAAACTGCATCTCGCTGACCACCCAGGCTCTCCAGAAACTGCAGAACAACAACAAGGGCGATCAGCAGTAACCTTGCGTGAGGCCAACCTTCGGGTTGGCCTCAGCTGCGTATTGGCGTACACTGCACAGGCTTGTCGCTCCAGCTGATTCACGGAGCTACAGGCTCGGGGCCGTTTAGGATTCGACGCCGGTTGCGAAACTTTAGGTGCATGCCGAGTTGGTAACAGAACTCGTAAATCCACTGTTGCAACTTCCTATAGTTGCCAATGACGAAACCTACGGGGAATACGCTCTCGCTGCGTAAGCAGCCTTAGCCCTTCCCTTCTGGTACCTTCGGGTCCAGCAATCACCAGGGGATGTCCGTAAACCCAAAGTGATTGTCATATAGAACGGAATCGCCGTGCAGTACGTTGTGGACGAATCGGCTAAAACTTACACAACTCGCCCAATGCACCCTGCCCGTCGGGTCGCTGAGGGTTAACTTAATAGACACGGCTAAGCATGTAGTACCGACAGCGGAGTACTGGCGGACGGGGGTTCAAATCCCCCCGGCTCCACCACTTCAACATCTAAAGACGTCCACGGACGTCTTTTTTTGTGCCTGAAATCCAGTGAATACGGGGGTTTCAGGGCCATTGAGCTCCACAGCGCTTCAGGCAGATCCATTTTGAAATGTATTCCAAGGCGTATTCCAAGCCCGTGACTGGTAAATTTTGGAATACACAAACAGCGTTGGAGTACCCCTGGGAGCCCGAGCCACAAGCCTTTCAGACCTGAAAATCAAAGCCGCCAAGCCCAAGGACAAGGACTACACATTGACCGACGGCGACGGCCTTCAGCTACGAGTCCGAACCAACGGTTCGAGGCTTTGGAATTTCAACTACATCCATCCCGTGACGAAGAAACGGATCAACATGGGACTGGGGACGTTCCCGGAACTCTGCCTGGCTCATGCGCGAAAACGCACGGTTGAAGCCAGGGAGCTGGTTGCCCAAGGACTGGACCCGAAAGAGCAACGCGATGCAGATCGCCAAGCGAAAAAAGCTGCGACAGAGCACACCTTTCAAAACGTGGCGACGATATGGTTTGAACTGAAGAAAGATTCAGTGACAACCGCCTACGCTGAAGATATTTGGCGATCGCTCACGCTTCACGTCTTCCCCGATTTGCACGCGACTCCAATTTCTGAAATCAGCGCTCCTCAGGTCATCAAATTGCTTAAGTTGATGACATTGGGGCGCAGGGTAGTCTGGCAGGGCCGGGCAGCAAGCCCGTCCCTGATGGGTATCAACTACAAAGTGACTTGAGCACGGGAGTCATGACGGGCCAAGCGTCGTAGCAAATTATCAACTTCCTTACGGGCGATCTCTGACATTGGGCTGGCCGGGCGCCTTTGGGCGGCGCTGGTAAGGATGCCGCGTTTCATCATGACGTACTTACGCACAGCCAACCCAGCTCCCGGTTGCTGTTCATAGCGCAGCAAAGGCAGGTGGGCGTCGAACAGATTATGAGCCTCATCGCTCTTACCTTCGCTGGTCAGCCGCACTACATCACAGAGCATGTCCGGGAACGCATAGCCAGTGTTTGCACCGTCGGCCCCACGTTCCAGTTCATATTCGAGGAACAGTCCGTTGTTGCCACACATGATAGAAATATGGCGCATCAAGCCTTCGTTTTCGAAGCGGCGCAGCGTCGTGATTTTTTCGAGCCCTGGCCAATCTTCGTGCTTAAGCATGACGCACGAAGGTAACTCAGTAACGATGCGCCTTATCACCGAGGGCGACATTTGCACCGAGAACGTCAGTGGATAGTCCTGGAGTACGAATGGAACATCGGCCCCAATCGCCTCTACGGCCTGGGTGTAATAGCCCACGATCTGGTCGTCTGTTCGCAATGTGTTTGGTGGCGCGATCATCACGCCAGCGGCGCCGCGATCCATTACCTCCCGCGTCAGTGACCGCATGGAAGCAAATCCGGGAGCTGATACGCCCACGATGACTGGCATAGAACCCGCGCGCGCGATTACTCGACTGGCGATATCCAGCGACTCAGTGAAGTCCAGTTTAGGTGCTTCACCTAACTGGCCGAGTACCGTCAGACCGGTGCAGCCAATCTCATTGTAGAAGTCGATCATTCGATCAATTGAAAGATGGTCAATGCTGCCATCATCCAGAAAAGGGGTTGGAGCAATCGGGTAAACACCATGTGCATCTGCGCTGAACGTCATGGAGTGATCCTCTGCCTGCCGGCACGTTAATTAGAATTTTTCGTTTAACCAGGACTGGTAGCGCTGGGTGGTGTTTTCGTCGGGAGGGTAAAGGCCAGGTAACGATGCCCCGGCTTTAACTTGAGTGATGACCCACCCTTCAAATCGTTCCATTTCTTCTGCAAGGTCGATGACCGAACACATCAGATTTCTGGGGATGACCACAGCGCCGTCTGTGTCGCATACGAGAATGTCTTCAGGGCAAAGCGTCACCCCGCCGCATCGGACTATCTCTTGAACACCAACCAACACCAACCCGTCGGTGGGTAGTGGTGCCGCAACCGCTGTTGACCAGACCGGGAGTCCACAGGCCTTGATGCTATCTGCATCGCGAACGGCGCCATCAGTGACCAGGGCTTGAACCCCCCGATACTGCATGCGCAGGCTTAGCACATCCCCCATCACCCCGACATCAACAACGTTACCCGTATCGGCAACGGCTATGCAGCCTTGCGGCATTTGCTCAATAGCTGTTCGCGTGTTTACGGGCAGGGACAAGCCTGCGCGAGCTGGCGCGAAACGTAGGGTAAAGGCCGTGCCTGCTACCCGTTGGCGAGCTTGGCCTGAAAGAGGTAATGCCTTCCGTACCCATACGTTGGTGACTCCCATTTTCGACAATACCGAGGAGAGCGTTGCAGTAGGTAGTGCAACCAACTGGGCATGCTGCTGGGAAGTAATGCCGAGGCTCTGGTTCATGGCCGGTTACCCATTAAATGCTGGTAATGAGGCCGCCATCGATGCGGATGGTGGAACCAGTGATGTAGCTGGCTTTCGTGCTGGCGAGGAAAGCCACGACGTCACCATATTCCTCCGGATCGCCATAGCGGCCCACAGCAATAGCAGCGGTACTTTCTTTGCTGACTTCTTCGACTGAACGACCCTCTCGTTTTGCTTTGGCTTCGTCCAAGAAGGTGATACGCCCAGTGGCGATACGGCCAGGCAGCACAATGTTTACTGTGATGCCGTCGTTGCCTACTTCGCGGGCGAGGGTCTTGGACCACCCCACCAATGACAAACGAAGAGCGTTGGAAATCCCAAGATTAGGGATAGGAGACACCACCCCAGAAGAGGTGCTGGTGATAATTCGTCCCCATTTGCGCTCACGCATTCCAGGCAGGACACGGTCTGTAATCTTGATGACAGAGAGCACCATACTTTCGAAGTGTTTGCTCCACAGGCTCGAGTCTTGGCTATGAGCGGTCGTCGGTGGCGGACCGCCAGTATTGTTGACCAATATATCGACTTGACCGTATTTCGCTTCGACCTCGCTGACTTTCGAGTCAATGGTGTCAAGTTGTGCAAGATCCCATTCCAGCGCTGAGGCTTTCAGGCCTGCTTCTACTAGCTTGGTGACGGTCGACTGAGCCGCATCCAGACTGATGTCGGCGACCACGACATTCGCTCCTTCATTTGCGAGTGACCAAGCAATAGCGCCACCAAGACCACCACCACCACCGAGTACCAGAGCTGTTTTTTGTTTTAGTTCGAGATCCATTGTTATCTCCCTTCTTTGCGCCCCGAAATGAGGGCTGCATGAATGTTAGGTATGAAGTTGTGAGGGACAAACGTCTAAAACTCATCAACTTCATGTGTTTTATGAACGAATTCTGTAGGGGCTTAACTATCTAATCGCATCTTTCAGGACTATTTGCGGATCGTGCAACCTCGATGCACGCGATGTTGGTATGACGGTTTGTGGCTTGGTCGAATGTCTTCATGCGGTTTATACATGGCGGCGGCATAGGTTCAGGAACCAAGCGTCGAGCGTGCGGCACACAGACTCGGCCATCAACTCATGATGCCAATCTGCCACGGCACGAATTCGTTGTCGCCGAGCCCAAGCAGTTCGCTCTTCGACGCCTCACCGGATGCAGTCTTCAGCATCAGTTCGAAAATGCGTTGCCCCATTTGCTGCAGCGAGCAGGTGCCGTCGAGGATTTCACCGCAGTTGATGTCCATGTCTTCTTCCAGACGGCGATACATCGGCGTGTTGGTTGCGAGCTTGATGCAGGGCACCGGCTTGGCGCCAAACATCGAACCGCGGCCGGTGGTGAAAGCGATTAGGTTGGCACCACCTGCGATCTGACCGGTTGCCGATACCGGGTCATAGCCCGGTGTGTCCATGAACACAAAACCCTTGGTCTTGACCGGTTCGGCGTATCTGTAGACATTCATCAACGGCCCGGTGCCGCCCTTCATCGACGAGCCGAGCGACTTTTCAAAGATGTTGGCCAGTCCGCCCATCTGGTTGCCTGGGCTGACGTTGCCGTTGATCTGAACGTCGCGGTTGCCCGAGTACTCGTCCTTCCACCAACGAATGCGCTCAACCAGCTTCTCGCCGACTTCGCTGCTGACTGCACGTCGCGTCAGCGTATGCTCGACACCGTAAATTTCCGGTGTTTCCGAGAGGATTGCGGTGCCGCCATGGCGCACCAGGATATCCACTGCGGCGCCGAGCGCCGGGTTGGCGGTGATCGACGAGAAGCCGTCCGAGCCGCCGCATTGCAGGCCGACGACGAGGTGGCTGGCGGACACAGTGGTGCGAGTGACCTGGTTGGCGATCGGCAGCAGTTCCTGGATCGCCGCGACTCCGGCTTCAATCGTCTTGCGCGTACCGCCGGTGTCTTGCATGACGAAGGTTCGCAGCAGCGGCCCAGATGCCAGTTTCTGTTCTTCCTGCAAACCACTGAGCTGATTGCGTTCGCAACCGAGGGAGACCACCAGCGCGGCAGCCAGATTGGGGTGGCGTGCATAGCCTGCCATCGTGCGGCGCAGCAGCGACATCGGTTCACCGGTCATTTCCATTCCGCAACCGAGCGAGTGATTGAAGGCAACCACGCCATCGACGTTGGGATAATCGGCGAGTCGTTCCGCGGTGAACCATTCGGCGATCTTGCGTACGACGGTGGCAGAGCAATTGACGGTGGACAGGATGCCAACATAGTTGCGCGTGGCGACGCGACCGTCCGCCCGGACAATGCCCTGAAAAGTCGCCTGCTGCGACTCATCTACCGGCACCACCGGCTGGTACTCGCTGGCGTGCGCGTAGTCGCGGTCGAATTCGCGAAAGTCCATGTTGTGGTTGTGGACCATGGTGCCCGGCTCGATGTCGCTGCCAGCGAAACCGATCACGACGTTGTACTTGCGGATCGGATCGCCTTGGCGAATCAGTGTGGTGGCGATCTTGTAGCCGGCCGGTACCTGGCTGCGACTGACGATGCCCTCGCCTTCGATGGCGGCGCCAATGCCAACCTCGACGCGGGCGACAACGATGTTGTCGTTGGAATGCAGCCGGATGATCGGGCCGGTCATGCGCTTTTCGGAAATTTCAATCATTGTGCAAGCGTCCTGGATGTATGGATCAAGGGTGACTAGGCTCCGCCAACGGTCAGGTGCGCGGCGCGGCCATGACAGGCGTTAGCGCGGTGCCGTTGGCGAAGAAACTATGCAGGTTGTCGAGCGTCAGGCGCGCCATCGCCATCCGCGTCTCGTTGGTCGCACTGCCGACGTGCGGCGTCAGTACGACGTTGTCGAGGTCGAAGAAGCGCGTATCGATGTCGGGCTCATTGTCGAAAACATCGAGCGCCGCGCCGGCGATCGTGCGACGCGACAGCGCCTCGAGCAATCCAGACTCATCGACCACCGAGCCGCGCGCGATGTTGATCAGGTAACCGTTCGGCCCCAGCTCGGCTAGGACCGCCGCGTCGATCATGCCCGTTGTCGCAGCGCCACCGGGTGATGTAAGGATCAACACATCCGATGTGCGCGCCAGTGCCTGCAGGTCCGACTCGAATCGCCACTGCAACTGCTGGTCGCTGCGCCCGAAATACGCAAGCGTGACGCCGAACGGTTCAAGCCGGTGTGCGATTTCCTTGCCGATACGGCCCAAACCGACGATACCGACGTGCTTGCCAGCGAGGTTGCTCGCCAGCGGAAAAGCGCCGCGCAACCACTCGCCGGAGCGCACGAAGCTATCGGCCGCTGGCAAAGCCCGCAGCAGCGCGAGCAGCATGCCGATGCACAATTCGGCTACCGCGCTGTTCAGCACCTCTGGCGTATTGGTGACGATCACCTCGCGTTCTGCCGCTGCGTCCAGTGCGATCAGGTCATAACCGACGCCACAGGTGGCGATGATCCCGAGGTTCGGCAGGCGGGCGATCACTTCATAGGGCACCGCGAAGTTGCTGCGCGTGATGATGCCGCGCACTGAGTTTCTGAGCGCGTCGTCTTGCTCCAACTGCGCCAGGGTGTGACAGCGGAATTCGCTATCGATGAGGTTCTGGGCACGCGTAGGGAACGTGCCGATCTGCAGCAGGTCGCGCATGATGGTGTCCTAGAAGGGTCAGGGCTTGCGCCGACAGTCAGGCTCGTGGCAATTGGAGAGCGGAGCCCGCCTATTCCAACTTTCCGGCTCGGCGGCGGTACTGTTCGATGTAGGCGTCGCGCGACGGGATCAGATGGTCGCGGCAGAGCGCCACCAGACGTTCCCGGTCGCCGTCGCGCAAGGCGTCAACCATCCCCCGGTGATCCTGCCGCGCCTTTTCGAGAAAGTGCGGGAAGATCATCGACAACGAACGGATCGTGTGGGCACGCTGCGCGGCGAGCCCGATCATTTCGGTGAGCACCGGGTTGTCGGACAGCGCGAACACCGCCTTGTGAAAGGCAATGTTGGCGCGAAACGCTGCGCGCAGGTTCGATGAGGTTACAGCCTCATCATGCCTCCGCTGGATGGCGTCGAGTTCCTCCAGCTTTTCCAGGGCGATCGGCAGCGGGATCTGAAGCGCACAGTTGGTTTCAAGAATATCCCTCACGCTATACAGGTCGATCACCTCCTTGGCCGTGTAGGACTTGACCAGTGCGCCGACATTCTTCTTGCGCTCGATCAGGCCCATCTGCTCCAGCTCCTGCAGAACCTGACGCACTACGTGCCGTTTCAGGTTGAAGCGGGCCCGAAGGTCGTCTTCGACCAGCCGCTCGCGCGGATGCAGATAGCCGAAAACGATATCCTCTTCGAGTGCCTCGACCACCTGGCGTACCGACGGCTCGATGTCGCGCTCGCGCATCGGTTGCACTGCGTCGCTAAGGGCAGTCTCGGCCAGGGCGATTTCACTGGGCTCGCTCAAAGAATGCATCTCTGCTGCGTTCATGGTTCTTGCCTCGTTAGCAGACGGCCTGCTTGCGCACGAACATGCGGAAGAACGGCGTGGCTTGCAGGATCGACAGCAAAGCGATCAGCAGCAGCACTGCCGCAATGGGGCTTTTCAGAAACACATCCCAGCTGCCATAGCCGATCAGCAGGGACTGCGCGAGACTCGAATCGAGCAATGCGCCGAGAACGAGGCCGATCACCAACGGTGCCGTCGGGATTTTGGCACGGTCGAAGACGTAGCCGAGCGCACCGAAACCAAGCATCAACCAAACGTCGAACATGTTGTTGTTGATGGCAAGCGCGCCGATGATGCTGAGAACCACGATGGCCAGGGCCACCACCATCTTAGGCACGAGGGTGACGTAGATGCACAGACGAGTCATGCCCAGACCGATGATAAACAGCGGGATGTTGGCCAGGATCACCGCCCAGATCAGCGTGTAGGTAATCGCGCCGTGTTCGGTGAGCAAGGTCGGCCCCGGCAGGATGCCGTGCACCATCAGGCCACCTAGCAACACCGCAGTGGTGGAGCTGCCGGGTATGCCAAGCGCAATAGTCGGGATCAATGCGCCACCGACCACCGCGTTGTTGGCCGCTTCCGGCGCCGCGATGCCGGCCGGCTCGCCCTTGCCGAAACCCGATTTATCCTTCGCGAAGCGCTTGGCTTCGTTATAGGCAAACCAGCTCGCGGTATCGCCACCGGTACCGGGGATGACGCCGGTGACGATGCCGATTGCTGAAGAACGAATGATGTTGGGCAGCAGCTTGAGAAACTCGCTCATGTGCGGCAATACCCGGTCGCGAATCTGATTCGCCACCTGCTGCACGCCACGCGACTGTTCGGCGAGGGCAATCGCCTGCGGGATGGAAAACAGGCCGATCAATGCCACCGTGAAGGGTATGCCCGAATACAGGTTGATGTTGTCGAAGGTGAAGCGTGCGGTTCCGCTGGTGGAGTCCATGCCGACCGTCGACAGCAGCAGTCCGATGGCGCCGGATAACAGCCCCTTGATCGATGAGCCCTTGGACAGGGTCCCGATCATGGTTATGCCGAGCACAGCAATCGCGAACAGTTCGACCGGCCCAAACAGCAGTACCAGCCGGCCGAGGAATGGTGCAGCAGTCAGCAACGCGATGCCGCTGAATACTCCGCCGACCAGCGACGCTGTGAGAGAGATGCCGAGCGCACGCCCGGCTTCGCCGCGGGCACCCATGGGAAAACCATCCATCACGGTGGCGGCCGCCGCCGGCGTCCCCGGTGTGCGCAGAATGATGGCGGCGATCGAACCGCCGTACATGGCCGCCAGATACAACGCTGCCATCATGCACAGCCCGGTCTCGGGCGGTAGCTGGAAGGTCAGCGGCAGCAGCAGCGCGAGTGCCATGGTTGCAGACAGGCCCGGCAGCGCGCCCACCACCAGCCCGAGTGTCGTGCCGAGCACGATGAACAGGATGTTGTAGGGGCTGATCGCGTTTAGCAGTCCGGTAACAATAAAGGAACTTTCCATAATCAATCGTCCTCGCCCGTCACTTCAGGAATGGCAGAATTGGCACCGGAAGATTCAGTGCCCAGATAAAGACGAGCCACACCAAAGCGGTGGCGATCACGCCGATCATGACCGCCTTCAATAGGGATACGGTGCGACTGACTAACAGCGTGCCGGTAATGAACAACGGGGTCATGACCAGGTAGCCGACAATCGAGATCAGCGCGACATAGGTAACGATCGCAGCACCGAACAAACTCAGTACGAACCAGTTGATCGCTGGCAGGACGTCGACGTCGATCTGCGTATCGCCCTTGGCTTCGGCACGTCGCGCACTGCGGCGCTTGAGGACTTCTTCAATGATCATCATCACGGCCAGGACGACAACTAGCCAAATCAGCAGTACCGGCAGGCGTTGCGCGACAGCAGGAAAGATGTCGGTTTGCGCACGGAATACCAGTGCAAAAAGAATCGCTGCAATACCGAGAATAATGGTGCTATTCACGTTATTTCCTCCGGGAATCCATCTTGATGGAAGCAACGCCCCCTGAGTAACCACCTTGGCGACTCAGGGAGGCGCATACGCCGTAGGCGAATTACTTCGCCGCGCTCTGCTGCCCCTTGATTTCCGCCCAGATCGCCTTGAACACCACCTCCTGATCCTTCAGAAACTTGGCGTAATCGGCGCCGGACTTGTAGTCGATCATAAAGGCCCGTGCCGCAGCGTCACGCTTGAAGTCCGGATTGCTGATCACGCGGTCCATGGCCGCGATGAACTCTTTCTTCGCTGCTTCTGGAATGCCTTTCGGTGCGCTATAGCCGCGCGACGACCCGGCAACGACGTTTACGCCCAGTTCTTTCATGGTCGGCACATCCGGCAATTCCGGCACCCGGCTCTCCGCAAAGACCGCTAGCACGCGCAGGTTGCCGGCCTCGATTTGCGGGAAGGTGATACCCAGGTTGTTGAAGCTGGCATCGATCTTGTTGGACATCGCGGCAGCCCACGACGGCCCATCACCGGCAAACGGCACTTGCTGGAAGCGCAGACCGGATGCTTTTTCGATCATGATCACCGAGAAAAAATCATCTCCGCCGACGCCGGAATTTCCGACCGTAATGCGGCCTGGATTCGCACGCGCGGCATCAAGCAGATCCTTCGCGGTTTTGTACGGGCTGTCTTTGGACACCACGATAACGCCCGGATCGGTCACGACGTTTGCCAGCGGGTCCAGGTCTTCGATCGCATACTGCATCGTCGGGTTCATGATGTAGTTGGTCATGAGCATCGGCGTATTGGTGATCGAAATCGTCTTGCCATCGGCAGCCGTTTGCTTGGAGAGAAGGGTCCAGGCGATCGCCCCGGTTGCGCCCGGTTGGTAGCGGTTGATGAAATTGACGCCGAGTTCCTTAGACAGATACGGCTGAACCAGTTGCGCCAGCGCGTCGCTACCGCCACCGGCCGCGAAGCCTTGCAGAACCGTCACCTCGTCGCCTGCGCTGTACTTTTGCGCTTGCGCGGCCAGTGGCAGCGCGAAACTTGCGGCTACGGTCAGTAAGAGAGCGGATTTCGTTATTTTTTTTAGCATTATTTTCGTCTCCAAAATCTACTTAATCGCGACGGGGAGAACCCCCCACCTGGTCAGCTGGGCAGTGCACCACTGCCTGGGCATCCTAGTTCAGCCCTATTTTTAATGTCAACAAATTTGCAGATAAAATTATTGATAATCTAATCGAGATGATTATATGCTCCGGACAAGGCTTCCGAACTGTTCTAACAACGAGGAGGTTTTGCCCTGTTCCAGCGAACTCGCAGGCCGAGAACACAGGTTTGCACGGCCACGGAACAGCGCACGGCACTCTCCATTGATCCACCATGGGCGGGCACATGACTGACAGAGACGACCCCAAAGGTTTGAAAAAAGGGCTGACGAACTACGGCGATATCGACTTTTCGCTGTTTCTGCGTAAGGCCTTCATCAAGGGCGCCGGGTACTCGGACGACGCGCTTTCGCGCCCCATAGTCGGCATTGTCAATACCGGCAGCGGCTTCAACCCATGCCACGGCAATGCCCCGCAACTGATCGAGGCGGTCAAGCGCGGCGTGATGCTGTCCGGCGGTATTCCGCTCGACTTCCCAACGATTTCGGTGCACGAGAGCTTCGCCTTCCCGACCAGCATGTATTTGCGCAATCTGATGTCGATGGACACCGAAGAAATGATCCGCGCCCAGCCAATGGATGCGGTCGTGCTGATCGGCGGTTGCGACAAGACCGTGCCGGCCCAATTGATGGGTGCTATCTCGGCCGGTGTGCCGGCGATCCAACTGGTCACCGGTTCGATGCTGACCGGCTCGAACCGCGGCGAACGGGTCGGCGCCTGTACCGACTGCCGGCGCTTCTGGGGCAATTTTCGCGGAGGGGAAATCGACGAGCAGGAAATTTCCGCGGTGAACAACCAACTGGTGGCCAGCGTCGGCACCTGCTCGGTAATGGGCACCGCCAGCACCATGGCCTGCATCGCTGAAGCACTGGGCATCATGCTGCCGGGCGGCGCATCGCCGCCGGCAGTGACGGCCGACCGCATCCGCATTGCGGAACGCACCGGCGCACAAGCTATCGCAATGATCGAGCAAGGCCTGACGCCGGACAAGATTCTGACCGCGAATGCCTTTGAAAACGCCCTGCGCGTGCAACTGGCTATCGGCGGCTCGACCAACGCCATCATCCACCTGACCGCGATTGCCGGCCGCATGGGTATCGCGATCGACCTCGCCCAACTGGACAAGATGAGTGAAGAAACCCCGGTACTGGTGAACCTGAAACCTTCCGGCGAGCATTACATGGAAGACTTCCACAAGGCCGGCGGCCTGCTGACCGTGCTGCGCGAGCTGCGCCCGCTGCTGCATCTGGACGCACTGACAGTTACAGGGCGCACCTTGGGCGAGGAAATCGACGCCGCCGGCCCGGGCTTCCCGCAACAAGTGGTGCGCAGTTTCGACAAGCCTATATACGCCCAGGGCGGCATCGCTGTATTACGCGGCAATATCGCGCCGGGCGGTGCGATCATCAAGCAGTCGGCGGCGTCCGCACAGCTTATGGAGCACGAAGGCCGCGCAGTGGTGTTTGACAACATGGCCGACCTGGCTGCCCGCATCGATGACGAAGCGCTCGACGTCGCTGCCGACGATATTCTCGTCCTCAAGCAAATCGGCCCAGTCGGCGCACCCGGCATGCCGGAAGCCGGCTACATCCCTATCCCGAAAAAAATCGCCCGTCAGGGCGTCAAGGACATGGTGCGCATCTCGGACGGGAGAATCAGTGGCACTGCTGGCGGCACCATCATCGTGCACGTGACACCGGAAACGGCCAAGGGCGGCCCTCTCGGCCTGGTCCGTAATGGCGACCGCATTCGCCTGAGTGTTGCCAAGCGCGAGTTGTCAGTACTGCTAAGCGACGCCGAACTCGCCGCGCGCGCAGCCGAAGTGCAACCGGTCGCCACCAACCCGCAGGAGCGCGGTTATCGCAAGCTGTTCTTGACCTCGGTTACCCAGGCCGATCAGGGATGCGATTTCGACTTCCTGCGACCGGTGGATACCACCGACACGGTACCAAAATCACGTCCGTGAACCAGCCCCCATGCATGGGGAGGGAGCGCTGCCGCAAATTTTCCGCTGCAGTAGCGCTTATTCAACCCTCCCCTAGTTGCGCACGCTCCATGCACCTCCTGCAACCCACTGAAAGGACAGACCATGCACAATAACAACGTCAGTGATTATGCCAACGATTCCCGCATTGTTGCCGTTGAAGCGCGCACCATCAGTATCCCCCTCGACAACGTCACTTCATTCTCGACCCGCAAGGTGTCGGCACGCGATTACGTGCTGGTGAAAATCCGCACGGCCGATGGTCATCAAGGCATCGGTTTCTGCTATGGCGGCAGCCGCGGTGGCGTGATGGTCACGCACGCAGTGCGCGAGCTATTCAAGCCGCTGCTGATCGGTCAAAGCGCGCTGCGCGTCGAAGGCCTGTGGCAAGAGATGTATCAGGATTCGCTGCTGCACGGCCGCGCCGGTTCCGTCATGCGCGCGCTGTCCATCATCGATGTCGCCCTGTGGGACCGCAACGCCCGTGCCGCCGCGCTGCCGCTATCGCAGCACCTCGGCGGTTACGCGAAAGAAACGGTGCCGGCATACGCCAGTGGCGGCTACTACGTCGACGGCAAGACCCCCGAAAAGCTAGGCGAAGAACTGGCCGGTTACGTCGAACTCGGCTTCAAGGCGGTCAAAATCAAGGTCGGCCGTTTCGGCCCAAAGGAAGAAGAAACGCGCATCAAGGCTGCCCGTGCCGCCATCGGCGACGATGTGCTGCTGATGCTGGATGCCAATAATGCCTGGAGCGACCTGCCGACTGCGCTCGAATACATGAAGCGCTACGAGCCGTATGACCCGTACTGGATCGAAGAGCCCTTCAGCCCGGACGACATCGAAAACCACGCACAGCTTGCCAAGCGCACTTCGGTTGCGGTGGCGACAGGTGAAATCGAAGCCGGTCGCTGGCGGCATCAGGAGCTGCTGGAAAAGCGCGCGGCGATGATCCTGCAAACGGATGCGGCGGTCTGCGGCGGCATCAGCGAATGGCGGCGCATCGCGGCCATGGCCGCCGGCTTCGGCGTGACGATGTGCCCGCACTGGTTCCATGACCTGCATGTGCATCTGGTGGCGACCACCCCGAATGCCGCTTTCGTCGAGTATTTCTCGGATGATCAGGTGTTGAATTTCCGCCGGCTGGTCGACACCCAGTTGAGCTTCGACAATGGCAACCTGGTCGTGCCCAAGGGTGCGGGGCTTGGCTTCGGCTTTGACGATAAGGCCCTCGACCAGTACGCCGTGGACAAGTGGGCGTAAGCAGCTCCCGCAAACACGTGCAAACGGCATCGCCGACTGCTGGCGATGCCGGCCGAACGATGCAGGATCCCCTTGCGCGGGGAGGACGGAAGCTGGAGCCCCGTCATCCCCAAGCAATAACCCGGAGAGCACCATGGTCACATCCACTCGACTGCGCGGCGTCTTATCGCCGGTAATCACCCCTTTCGCGGCGGACCTGAGCCCCGATACCGACAAACTGATTCGGCACTGCCGCTGGCTGCTGAGCCAGGACGTCGGCCTCGCGGTATTCGGTACCAATTCCGAAGCCAACTCGCTGTCGGTTCCGGAGAAAATGGCGGTGCTCGACGCACTGGCCGATGCCGACATACCGGGAGCGCGCATGATGCCAGGTACCGGCTGCTGCGCCTTGGCCGACAGTGTCGAGCTGACCCGCCACGCGCTGCACCATGGCGCGACCCGCGTTCTGATGCTGCCCCCGTTTTACTACAAGGGCGTATCCGACGACGGCTTGTTCGCCAGCTACGCAGAAGTGATCGAGCGTGTCGCCGACGACCGCTTGCGGCTGTACCTGTACCACATCCCGCAAGTGTCCCAGGTGCCGATCAGCCTGGCGCTGATCGAGCGTTTGCTGAAAGCCTATCCGGACATTATCGCCGGGATCAAGGACAGCTCCGGCAACTGGGACAACACCCAGGCGATGCTGGAACGCTTCCAGCCACAGGGCTTCGACGTGTTTGCCGGCAGCGAAACCTTCCTCCTGGCGAACATGCGCGGCGGCGGCGCCGGCTGCATTACCGCGACCGGTAACGTCAATCCCGGCGCGATCGCCCGGCTGTACCGCAGCTGGCAGCAGCCGGATGCCGACGAACAGCAGAAAGCGCTCGACGCCCTCCGCAGCACCTTCGCGAAATTCCCGATGATCCCGGCGCTGAAGGCAGCAGTCGCTCATTTCGCCGACGATCCCGGGTTCGCTGCAGTGCGTCCGCCCCTGGTCAGTCTGAACCCGCAGCAGACCGACGAATTGCTGACAGCCTTGCAGGCACGGGACTTTTCGATGCCGGGCCTGTAAGGCGCTCGCCCCTTCCAAACGGGAGACGACGCAAGGCACAGGCACGGCTCTCTCATTCAACCCAGAGGTCATCAATGAAACAGCAATCATCAGCCGTCGTGATCGGCGGCGGCGTCATGGGCGCCGATATCGCAGCCATTTTTTATGCCGCGGGCTGGAACACGCAAATCGTCGAACCCAATACGGCGACACGTGCACGCTTAGCAGAAAAAGTACCGGCGGCAGCCCGTGCGATGGGCATCCACCTGCCCGGCGGCAGCGTGCAGGTATACCCGACGAATGCCGACATCCAGTGGTCCGCCGCCGCCATCATGATCGAATGCGCCCCCGAAGACCTGCAGATCAAGCAGCAGATCTTCAACGAACTCGATACGCTCGCGCCGGCGCATGTGCCGCTGACCAGCAACTCATCCGGTTTTCCGATCAGCCAGATCGGTGCAGCGTGCACCACCCGTTCGCGCATGCTCGGGCTGCACTTCTTCATGCCGGCGCACCTGGTGCCGGCAGTCGAAGTAGTCCGCAGCGAATACTCGGACGAAGCAGTGGCGCAGACGGTCAGCGCGATCATGCGCTCGGTGCGCAAGAAGCCGGTACAGGTCAAGCGCGACGCGCCGGGGTTCCTCGCCAACCGTATCCAGCACGCGATGATGCGCGAAGCAATTGCATTGGTCGATGAAGGTTTCGCCAGTGCCGAAGATGTCGATCTGGCGGTGCGCTACGGCTTCGGTTTCCGCTATATCGCCGCGGGTCCGCTGCTGCAGAAGGATCTGGCCGGCATCGACATCCATTGCGCAGCGGCGGCGACGATCTATCCGCATCTGCACCAGAATACCGAGCCCAGCCCGCTGATGCAGAACCTCGTTGAGAACGGCGACTACGGGGTCAAGGGTACCAGCCGCAAGGGTTTCTACGACTGGGATGAAGCATCGATCGAGCGCGAGCAGAACCGCTATCAGACGGCATTGATGAAGGCGATGCAGATTCTGCGTGACGAAGAAGAGACCGCGCCTGCACACCCTGCTTAAGTACGCAGGAAGGCGACCAGCGCAGCGCCAGCAGGGGTCATGCGGCTCGATACTGGAGCGCTGGAATGCTGGCGGTCACCCTGGCCGTCGGCTTGAGCGGGTGATCGCTGCATCGGCTCTTTCGCCCGCAGTGATTTGCCCGCACTGAGCAGTGCCACGACGCTCAGCGAGGCTGAAAGTCGCGGCATCGACCCACACTCTATTACGGGCTTGCCACGACGTTTCGCGCACCGGCATAGCTGGCCCGGCACAGGTGCAATCAGTCTCCGACGACGATCTCGATCGTGGCCACTCCCTCGACACCGCCGCGCAGTCGGTCTCCACGTTGCACCGGCCCAACGCCGGCGGGCGTGCCGGTGAAAATGAGATCGCCGGGCTGCAGCTCGAAGAGACGAGAAAGGTAGGCGATCACTTCCGCCACGCTCCAGATGAGCGAGGCGATGTCGCCCTGCTGGCGCGGCTCGCCATTGATATCGAGCCAGATCCTGCCCTTACCCGGATGGCCGATGCGACTGGCTGGCACGATCGCCGAGCATGGCGCGGCGGCGTCGAACGCCTTGGCCACCTCCCAGGGACGCCCCGCCTTCTTAGCCTCTGCCTGCAGGTCGCGCCGCGTCATATCGAGCCCTACCGCGTAACCGAAGACGTGATCGAGCGCGGTTTCGACAGGGATGTCGGCACCGCCGCGACCGATCGCCACCACCATCTCGATCTCGTGGTGCACTTCGCTCGTGCCCGGCGGATAGGGAAAGACATTGCCGTCGGGAAGCAGACTGTCCGGGTGCTTGGTGAAGAAAAAGGGTGCCTCGCGATCAGGGTCATGGCCCATCTCGCGCGCATGCTCGGCGTAGTTGCGGCCGACGCAATACACCCGCCGTAGCGCAAAGCGCTGCGTACTGTCAGCCACAGCAAGGCTAGGCACTATGGGGGAAAACACAAATTGCTCGTTCTGCGGTGAAGTCACTTTGTGATGCTCCTGGTGGCTGCCCGTACGCGGACGGGAACTGGATAAAGACGTTCTCCGTGTCGACAGAAGATCGTCGGCCCGGCGGGAACATAGCTACTTGCGCGCCACAACAACGCGTTGCTCCTCGGTCGCGCGCAGCCGCTGCCGCAATTGCCGATACCAACGCTGGGGGGCTAGAGCTCGCCGCCTGAGTTGCAGGCCTCCTTGACAAAGGCCTTACCCAGAAACAGCGAGAAGTCTGCATCACCGTAGTTGGTCAGTCCTTTGCGCATGCTCTAAGCCTGGCCGTTGCCATTCGTGTCGCGGTTGTCGCTCATTGCTCTTCAATGCCCAGTCATCATTATCAATAATTTTATTGATTACGAAGCATAGCGTCCGCAAAATAACGGTGCAAGCATTTAGACAGAGGTGAACACAAGAGGCACCAGCCGAGCAGCCGGCACGCCATTTGCGCAGGAAGCAGCGACGCCGCAGTTTCGGCAGGGCAAACGGCTGGGAATGAGGCGTGATATCCTTTCTCCCTCTCGTCGCCGGGCCCGCCCGAGCAAGGGGGAACTCATGTGAACGAGGTCCTGCCCAGGACAAACAGCTACCAACCGGGAAGCCCGGGGCTGGATGCATCAACGGGAATCCTAACTAGTCATCTTTTTCAACGCAGACGCCCATGGAATCACTGGAATACAACACCGCCCCGTCGGCCGAGGGCCGCTCCTCCGGCAAGACGGCGCTGCGCAATCGCGATGTAGACGAAATCGTCCTCCGGGCGGTCGCAACCCTTGAGGAAGACATAGTCCTCGGTTACCTCCACCCACGCGAACGACTTATAGAGGACGATCTGCGCGAGCGCTTCGACCTCAAGCGCCATGTCGTGCGCCAGGTACTGACAGAGCTCGAGCGCAAGGGCCTGGTGGAACGCAAGAAGAACTTCGGCGCAGTGGTCAAGTTCCATACCGTGGCAGAGGTCATGAACCTCTACGAGGTACGCGACATCCTTGAGTCCAGCGCGGCCCAGCGCATACCGCTGCCGCTCGCACCTGAACGGCTCGACACCCTCGTCGCCATTCAGCGCGCGCACGACGGCGCAGTGGCTCGCACCGACCTGCGCGCGGTGTTCCGCGCCAACATGGCCTTCCACAAGGCCTTGTTTGCGGCCACAGAGAATCTCGAATTGGCGGACGTGATCGAAGACTTCGCCCAGCGCACGAATGCGATCCGTTCATCTTCGACCGTGATTCCGGAACATCTCGAACAGTCCCGCAAAGAACACTGGGAGATCATCGAAGCACTGCGCTCTGGCGACCGCGACGCGCTGGTGGCGCTCTGCCGCCATCACCTGACCCCAGCACGCGATCACTACATCGAGCGCTACCGCATGCTCTACCGTGACAAGGGTACGGCGGATGCCACCAGGGCGGCCTCCGTGAGCGGCGCGCGGCAGGAAACGCCATAAGCGACGAATCCTGCAGGTCGGCAGCTTTCCTGCCCGCGCCCAAACCTTGATCGACGAACGCTGCGCATGTGAGCGCGAGGACGATCTCGCGTGCCGCGCATTTGCGCGGCGCCATCATGCGCAGTAACTGCCCGCTACCTCATCGAACGCCTGCCAGAACTGCGCATCGTCGCCACCGGTGATTGACCCAGACTGTGTAAAAGCGCAGCCAGCGATGGCAATCAACTGCTGAGTGATTTTTTTAGTCTTAGGAGGACGTGGGAGGCTCAATCAGTGATTCTGGTTGTTATGGGCACTTCTGGCTTCGGCGCGCCTGTTAATAGGAGGCAGGACTCGTAAAGCTGTGCAGCCGATGCACTTTTGACCCTCGTACCGGAATTTCATGGAATCTGTTTCGAGCGCCGAACTCGTTGTTGCATTTCGCTTTTCAGACTGCTGGGTTGGGTCCCCGACGACCGACACCTGCATCACACCGCTAATGGCTTAGACCAGTTGGCCCTCTTCATGCCGATGCGAAGCCACTATGTCGCATGACCCTAGTTACCGGCGAGTGCCGCCAATGCGGTATGCGCGTTCATCTCAGGAAGGCACCGCGGCACTCACCACGCTGAGCAGACCCAGGCGCGATGCGCGATTGACGGCACTCGTCAGCGCCTTGAGGGAAGCCAGCAAGCTACTGCCATCGCGGGCGGCACCGAACAGCAACTGGTTACCCACGCGGATTTCCACATAGGCCAGTGCTTCGGCTTGGGCCCCGTCACGGGTGGCGTGCTCGTGGTAATCAGCGATATCGAAGTGAATGCCGCGCTGGGCAAAGGCATCGACCAACGCCGCCAGTGGGCCGTTGCCTTCGCCGCTCAAGTCGATGCGCTGCGCACCGTGTTCAAGGGTGGCTTCCAGATAGGTCACATCACCCTCGCTGACCAGCTTTGGCACCCGCAACGCGTAAGGCTTGCCCTGCTCCAGGTAATGCCGGGTAAAGCAGGCAAGGATCATCTCCCCGCTGATTTCCTGGCCGGACCCATCCGCTTCCTGCTGGACCAAGGTGCTGAATTCCATCTGCAAGCGACGCGGCATTACGATGCCGTGCTGCTCCAGCAGATAGGCCACGCCACCTTTGCCGGATTGGCTGTTGACGCGGATCACCGCTTCATAGCTGCGGCCCATATCGGCGGGGTCAATTGGCAGATAAGGCACTTCCCAGATGCCTTGCGGGTTGGCCTGACGTGCCGCAAAGCCTTTCTTGATCGCGTCCTGGTGCGACCCGGAAAAGGCGGTAAACACCAACTCGCCGGCGTAAGGGTGGCGAGGATGGGTCGGTAGCTGATTGCAGAACTCCACCTCACGCTGGACATGGATGATGTCCGAGAAATCCAGCCGCGGGTCGATGCCGCTGGTATAGAGGTTCATTGCCAGCGTCAGGATATCCACGTTGCCGGTTCGCTCACCGTTACCGAACAGCGTGCCCTCGACACGCTCGGCGCCGGCCAAGCATGCCTGCTCCGCAGTGGCAACGCCGGTGCCACGGTCGTTATGGGGATGGACGCTGATAACCACGCTGTCGCGGCGGCTGAAATGCCGGCAAAACCACTCGATCTGGTCGGCGAACACATTGGCCGTGGAGACCTCCACCGTTGTCGGCAGGTTCAGGATCATTTTGTTGGACGGGGTAGGTCCGAACGCATCCGTCACCGCCTCACAAACCTCGAGTGCGAAATCCAGTTCGGTGAAACAAAAGGTTTCCGGGGAGTACTGGAATGTCCACTGCGTATCGGGATTGTTGTCCATGTGACGCTTGATCTCGCGCGTCGCCTGGGTAGCGATCTCGATGCAGCCGGCACGATCCACACCAAAGACAACTTCTCGGAATACCGGAGCGGTGGCGTTGTACACATGCACGATCGCGCGGGGAACGCCCTTCAACGCCTCGAAGGTGCGCTCGATCAGATGACTGCGCGCCTGCGTCATCACTTGAATCGTGACATCGTCAGGAATCGCGCCGCTGTCGATCAGTTCACGCACATAGTCGAAATCGGTCTGGGAAGCGGCGGGAAAACCCACCTCAATTTCCTTGAAGCCCACCTTGACCAGCAAATCGAAGAAACGGCGTTTGCGCTCGGCATTCATCGGCTCGATCAAGGCCTGGTTACCGTCGCGCATATCGACGCTGCACCAAGTGGGAGCTAGCGCCTGAACATTGGCGGGCCATTGGCGGTCGGGCAAGTCCACGGTTTTAAAATGGCGATATTTGCTGGAAGGGTCCTTGAGCATCATGGCGGGTTCTCCTTTTTCGACAGTTCCGATTGTGGGCAACCGAAGTGGCTGTTCACGACCGTGCGTTAGACCCCACATTAACGAAAATCAACAAATACCAATTGCGCATTTATGCAAAGAAAGTCTGAACCACACCTTTAAAAACCCTAATCACTAATTTTTTTGGTGATTTTCACCACTAACACCAGAATTGCTGCAAACATCGGCCTCACGGAAGCTGGCCAGACGTCTGCGTCTTTCGTATCCGGATGGCGGTGGGCTGAGTGTCCGGATGGCGTGGAATCCGCAGCTAATCATTGGAACACCAAAAGGTGTCATGGAGTGCCTCTCACGTGCGCTCAAACCACCCGTCTCTGAGCCTTCGCCAAATCAGCAATCAGAAAATCCCTGAACGCAGAAACCGCCGCCGGTAAATTGCGTCCCGCCATGCTCTGCAGTTCTATGCGCCGTGCCTGCATGCCTTCATCAAGGATCGGCAGGCATTGCAACTGCTTGTCCGCTACCTGTTTGTGCAAGGTCATTTCGCTGGCCAGGCTAATCACGCCTTCTTCGCGGACGAAGCTATAAAGTGCGGCAACGTAATTGGTGGTCAAGACCGGGTCGAACAACAACCCCTGTACACCGCAACAGATGTCGAACAGTTGCCGTATGGTGGTATCGGCCTTCGGCAACGCGATGGGCCAGGGTTGCAATTCGGCGAGGCTGACCGCTTCACGCCCGGCCAAGGGATGCGAATTGGAGACCACGGCAAAAATAGCCCCGCTTAGGAAATGCTCGACCTTGACTTCCTTTTGCGGCGTCAGGCTGAAGGTCATTGCCAGATCGGCTTCCCCGGAACGGACCTTCTCCGTCGCCTCAGCAGGCGCACAGACCTCCAGCGTGAAATGAATGCCCTGATACTCACGCCTGAACGCGCTAATGTTCCTGGGCATGTATTCCAGTGCAAAACCCTCCGAGCAGGCGACATGCACATGTCCCCGTTGCAAGCCGTGCAGCTCGGTAATTTCCAGCACCACCTGCTCGGCCTCAAGTTGCGATTTGCGCGCATAAGCCGCCAGTCTCGTCCCGGCCTCGCTGAGCACCATGCCTCGGGCACGACGCTCAAACAGGCTGGCATCCAGGGCCAACTCCAGCTTGGAAATCTGTCGGCTCACCGCTGACGCTGCAACATTTAGCCGCAGCGACGCTTCGCTGATCGATCCGCACCGCGCGACTTCCAGAAAATAGCGCAACGCCGTGGATTGCACGCCATACAGCTGCATCGGAGCCCCCGAGGATTGCCTTTTCGGCAAAGCAAGTATCGAAATATTGAGCTTGTGGCATTGATAGCCTTTCCCTACATTCGTGTCCAGACCAAAAAAAACTTCGCCTGAGCTTCTCCTCCTCGTTTACCGCATTTGCGATTCGCTGCCCTTTGATTCAACCACTCTCGCCAACGGAGACGACGGCATGGGCATCAAAGGTTTCGCCTGCAGTTTTGCGCTGATGGGCCTCATCAGCAGTTTTCCGGCTCATGCCGGTAAAGCCAACGACACCCTGGTTTACGCTTCCGACAGCGAGCCTGAAAACGTCAGCCCCTATCACAACGATTTACGCGAAGGGGTGATTCTCGGCCGGCTGATCTGGGACAACTTGTTCTACCGCGATCCCAAAAGCGGCGAATACAAACCCATGCTGGCCACCCGCTGGAAACAGGTCGACGACACCACCATCGACTTTGAGCTGCGCAAAGGCGTCAAATTTCACAACGGCGACACCTTCACCGCCGACGACGTGGTGTTCACCCTCAACTACGTGGTGTCGCCCGAAGCGAAAGTCGTTACCGTGCAAAACGTCGACTGGATCAAAAGCGCGGAAAAAACCGGGAACTACAGCGTCCGCCTTCATTTGAAAAAAGCTTTTCCCGCGGCACTGGAATACCTGTCCAACGCCGTACCGATGTTCCCCAAAACGTATTTCGAGAAATTCGGCCTGGCTGAATTCAGTCGTAAACCGATTGGCACCGGTCCCTATAAAGCGGTGTCAGTTGTGGCGGGCGAAGGCGTGACCATGGTGCTCAATAAGGACTACTTCAAGGACAGCCCACAAGGCCAACCGCATATCGGCCACCTCAAGTTCCGGGTGATCCCTGATGCGGAAACCCGTCTGGCCGAGCTGATGACCGGCGGTGTCGACTGGACCTGGCGCGTCGCACCGGACCAGGCAGTCAACCTCAAGAGCATGCCGAACCTGACCGTGGCCAGCGGCGAAACCATGCGCATCGGTTTCCTGATCCTCGATGCTCGTGGCACCTCGACTGAAAACTCACCGATGAAAAATCTTAAGGTGCGTCAGGCCATCAACCACGCCATCAACCGCGATGCACTGGCCTCACAACTGGTGGGCGGCGACGCCAAACCCTTGCAAGTCGCCTGCTATCCGGGGCAGTTCGGTTGCGACACCACGGCAGCCACGGTCTACAACTATGACCCGGCCAAGGCCAAGGCACTGCTCGCTGAAGCCGGTTATCCGAATGGCTTTGAGACAGAAATCTTCGCTTACCGCGACCGTGATTACGTCGAAGCGATCATCGGTAACCTGCGTGCCGTGGGTATCAACGCCAAGCTGCGCTACTTGAAGTACGCCGCCCTGCGCGATCAGCAACGTGGCGGCAAAGTGCCGATATCGTTCCAGGCCTGGGGTTCATTCTCGATTCTCGACACCTCGGCGTCCGCTGGGACCTGGTTCAAAGGCAACCCGGACGACAACATCAAGGATCCGCAAGTCCAGGGCTGGTTGCAGACCGCCGACAACGCCCTCGACCCGCAAGTGCGCAAGGACAACTACCGCAAGGCGTTGCAGCGCATCAGCGAGCAGGCCTATTGGGCGCCGCTGTTCAATTACTCGATGAACTACGCCTATACCTCCGACCTGGCGTTCACGCCCTACCCGGATGAGCTACCGCGTTTCGTTCTGTCCAGCTGGAAGTAATCGACAGGTGCCGTGACGCGCGGCTTTAACCGCGCTACGGCACGTCCCACACCTATCAGCCAATGGATACGAGGAAACTTGCCATGCTTGGATTCCTTCTACGTCGTCTGGGTATCGCATTTTGCGTTGCAATTACCGTGTCGGTGATCAGTTTTTCTCTTTTGCATCTGTCCGGCGACCTGGCCACGGCCATTGGCGGACCGGAAGCCAGCAGCGAACAGATCGAACAGATCCGTGTGCAGTACGGTTTGGACAAACCGCTGCCGACCCAGTACTTCAACTGGCTGGGCGATTTGCTGCGGTTGGATCTGGGCAACTCTTTTTTCTTTCAGGAATCGGTCTACAACCTGATCGTCAACCGCCTGCCAATCACCCTCGGCCTGGGGGCGATGGCATTGGGCATTGCACTGCTGGTGGCGATTCCGCTTGGGGTGCTGGCCGCCGTCAAACGCGACACCTGGATTGACCGCTTGGCGTTGAGCATTGCCGTACTGGGCCAGGCAATGCCAAGTTTCTGGTTTGCGCTGATGCTGATCGTGGTGTTTGCGGTGACGCTCAAGTGGCTGCCAGTGTCCGGCAACTCGACCCTGCTGCACTTCGTCATGCCGGCCATTGCCTTGGGCTACTACGCGACGCCGGCAATCATGCGCCTGACCCGCGCAGGCATGCTGGATGTACTCAGTTCCGATTACATCCGCACCGCCCGCGCCAAGGGTCTGCGCCCTGCCCGCGTGTTGTTCAAGCATGCACTGCGCAACGCCTTGATCCCGGTCGTCGCGCTGGCGGCGGTGGAGTTCGGCTTCATGCTCGGCGGTTCGGTGGTGATCGAAACCGTGTTCTCCCTGCAAGGCATCGGACAACTCGCCTGGGACGCCATCGCCCGTGACGACTTTCCGGTGGTACAGGCCGTGGTCCTGCTGATTGCGGTGATCTACATCATCCTCACCTTGCTGGCCGATGTGCTCAACGCACTGCTCGACCCGCGCATTCGTGTGCGCTAGGAGGCTTACATGAGCACCCCTACGACCCTCGCGATCAATGACTACCTGCCACCACCGAGCAGCCTCGGCCGAGTACTTGGCAAGAGCTTTCGTCATCGTGGTTTCGCCATCGGCGCGGTGTTGTTGCTGATCATCTTCGCTGGCGCACTGTTCGCCCCGTGGCTGGCACCTTACGACCCTTATGCGCAAGACGTGATGCTGCGCATGAAACCGCCGGTATGGATGGCTAACGGCACCTGGGAATACGTCCTCGGCACCGACAAGCTGGGCCGCGATTACCTGTCGCGACTGCTCTACGGCGCACGTATTTCGCTGTTCATCGGCATTGCCGCGGCACTGATTTCCGGCTTTATCGGCACCGTCATGGGGCTGTTGGCGGGTTACTACGGCGGCAAGGTCGATGCGTTTATCAGCTACCTGATCACCACCCGGCTGGCGATGCCAGTCGTGATGGTCGCACTGGCCTCGGCCTCGCTGATGGGCGGCTCACTGAAAGTGGTCATCGTGCTGCTTGGCTGCCTGTTATGGGATCGCTTCGCGGTGGTGGTCAGGGCGTCGGTGCAGCAGATTCGCGATGCTGAATATGTGGCGTCGGCCCAGGCTCTTGGCTGCTCGACCCTGCGCATTCTGGTCAGTGAAATCCTGCCCAATCTGGTCGGCGCGCTGATCGTCGTCGCGACGCTGGAAATGGCCCACGCGATCCTGCTGGAGTCGGCGCTGTCGTTCCTCGGGGTTGGCGTGCAGCCGCCGACGCCGTCCTGGGGTTTGATGATCGCTGAAGGCAAACCCTACATGTTCTTTTCCCCATGGGTCATCGCCATTCCCGGCGTCGCCCTGATGATTCTGGTGCTGGGTATCAACCTGGTCGGTGATGGCCTGCGCGATCTGATCCTGCCCGACGGCCGTAATTGATAGAGGGAACCTGACATGGCACTACTCCATGTAGAAAACCTGCGCGTGGATATCCCCATGGGCAACAGCCCGACGCCGGATGACATGCTGCATGCCGTGCGCGGTCTGGATTTTGAAGTCGAGCGCGGTGAAATGCTGTGCATCGTTGGCGAATCCGGCTGCGGTAAATCCCTGACCTCGCTGGCGCTGATGGACCTGTTACCGCGCAAGGCCAAACGCACCGCGTCCCGGCTGACGCTGGACGGTATCGACATGCTGGGCCAGAACGAACGGCGCATGTGCGACCTGCGCGGCAACCGTCTGGCGATGATCTTCCAGGAGCCGATGACCTCGTTGAACCCGGCCTACAGCATTGGCGATCAGCTCAGCGAAGTGCTGACTCAGCATCGCAAGGTGTCACGCAAGGATGCCCTGGTTCGCGCCGCGCAAATGCTGGAGAAAGTCGGTATCAGCAATGCCACCGAGCGCTTGCGTCAGTATCCGCATCAACTGTCTGGCGGTTTGCGCCAGCGGGTGATCATCGCCATGGCGTTGATGTGCGAACCGGACCTGATCATCGCTGATGAGCCAACCACGGCACTGGACGTGACCATTCAAGCGCAGATTCTGCGCTTGATCCGCGACATTCAGAAAGAACTCGGTCTGGCGGTGATCTTCATCACCCACGACCTTGGGCTGGTGGCACGGATCGCCGATCGGGTCGCCGTGATGTATGCCGGGGAAATCGTCGAAACCGCCCCGGCCCTGCAATTGTTCGAGAACCCGCAGCATCCGTACACCCGTGGTCTGCTGGCCAGTATTCCAATCCCTGGCCGGACCAAACCGGGTGAAGCGCTGGGTTCGATTCCAGGCCTGGTGCCGAGCCTGGTAGGCGAACAGCAAGGTTGTGCGTTCCGCAATCGCTGCGCTCAGGCGATACCGGCCTGCGCGCAAAACATCCCAGAAGTCGAACAGGACGGACACATGGCGCGCTGCCTGTTCGCCGCACCGGACCCGGCACCTATTCGCCTTCAGGAGCGTGCACGGTCATGAAAAAAGACATCGCTTTGGAGCTGTGTGATATCCGTCGCGAGTTTCGGATCAACAAGGGTTTTTTCAAACCCGCCGCCACCCTGAAGGCCGTAGATGGCGTTTCCCTGCGCCTGATGCGTGGCGAGACCCTCGGTCTGGTAGGCGAGTCCGGTTGTGGAAAAAGTACCCTGGCAAAGATGCTGCTCGGTCTGTTGCCGCCTACCAGCGGCGATGTGCTGGTCAATGGCAAACATCTGGCGGCGACTGATCGCAAGGAAATGTCCCGGCACATTCAGCCGATATTCCAGGACCCGTATTCCTCGCTGAACCCACGCAAGACACTGCGCGAAATCGTTACCCTGCCGTTGATCGTGCATGACATCGGCAGCACCGCCGAGCGGCGTAAGAAGACCGAAGAGATGCTCGATGTGGTCGGTCTGCCCAAGCGGGTCATCGACAGCTATCCGAGCCAACTGTCCGGCGGCCAGCGGCAACGGGTGGCCATTGCCCGGGCGTTGATCATGCGCCCTGACGTGTTGATCTGCGACGAACCCACCTCGGCGCTGGATGTTTCGGTGCAGGCGCAGATTCTCAACCTGCTGCAAGACCTCAAGCGCGAGTTCGGCCTGACCTATCTGCTGATCAGCCATAACCTGGCGGTCATCGAACACCTCGCCGACCGGGTTGCGGTGATGTATCTGGGGCGCATCGTCGAAGAACGCACTCGCGAAACGTTGTTCGCTCAACCCGGCCACCCTTATACCCGCGCCTTGCTGGATTCGGTGCTCACGCCCGATCCGCGCCTGGGCATTCCCGAAATCGGCCTGCACGGGACTTTTCCCAATCCGATGTCACCGCCGTCCGGTTGCGCTTTCCATCCGCGCTGCCCGAGCTGCTTCGCACCGTGCAAAACGGCCTACCCGGCCAATGATTCGATTATCGGCGGCAACGTGCGTTGCCACCTTCACGACATTCCTGTCCAAACACTGGAGCTTGTCCACTCATGAGTCGTTCACTGGCCATCAGCAACACCACAGAGCAATTTGACAACGGCGCATTTTTTAACCTGCTCGAACGTAGCGTCGCCTTGCACACCGAAAGCCAGGCAACGGACAGCCAGCCTGAGTTGTACCGCTACCTCAATGACTTCATCACCCCGCATGTCGAGGCGATGGGCTTCAGCGTCAATATCTATGACAACCCGGTGGCAGAGCGCGGGCCCTTCATGATCGCCACACGCATTGAACATCCAGAACTGCCGACCGTTCTCAGTTACGGCCATGGTGATGTGGTGCGTGGTTATGAAGCGCAATGGCGGGAAGGCCTGTCGCCGTGGCGAGTCACGGTTGAAGGTGATCGCTGGTACGGCCGCGGCACGGCGGATAACAAAGGCCAGCACCTGATCAACCTGACCGCACTGGAGCAAACGCTCAAGGCTCGCGACGGCAAGCTGGGTTTCAACGTCAAACTGCTGCTGGAAATGGGCGAAGAAGAAGGCTCGCCAGGCTTGAATGCATTCTGTGCCGCGCACAGTAAAGAGCTCGCGGCAGATATTTTCATCGCCTCGGACGGCCCGCGCCTGGCGGCATCACGACCGACGATTTTTCTCGGCTCACGCGGGGTATTCAACTTCGAGCTGGTGGTCAACTTGCGCGAGGGCGCTCATCACTCTGGCAACTGGGGCGGGTTGCTGGCCAACCCTGGCATCATTCTGGCCAATGCCATCGCAAGCATGGTCGATGAACACGGTCGGGTGAAGGTGGCAGGCCTGCAGCCCGAGACACTGCCGGAACCGGTTCGCCAGGCACTGGCCGACATTGACGTCGGTGGCGGGCCGGGCGATCCGGAAATCGACGCCAGCTGGGGTAACCCGCAGCTCTCGCTGAGCGAAAAGGTGTTCGGCTGGAACACCCTCGACGTCATCGCCTTCAAGACCGGCAACCCGGACGCCCCCGTGCATGCGATCCCTGGCAAGGCCAACGCCCACTGCCATATCCGCTTCGTGGTGAACAGCGACTACACGACCTTCATCCCGGCTGTGCGCACCCACCTGGACGCTCATGGTTTCAGCAATGTCGAGGTCAAGCAAAGCCGCATCGATGTGATGCATGCCACTCGGCTGGACCCGCAAAGCCCATGGGTCAATTGGGCGCTCAGCTCCCTGACACAGACCACCGGCAAAAAACCTGCGCTGCTGCCAAACCTCGGTGGATCGCTGCCCAACGATGTGTTCGCGGACGTGCTCGGCCTGCCAACATTGTGGGTGCCGCACTCGTACCCGGCCTGCTCGCAACATGCGCCGAACGAACACTTGCTGGCACCGGTGGTCAAGGAAAGCCTGCAAATCATGGCCGGGCTATTCTGGGACCTGGGCAACGACGCGGCACGCCTGACTCAGGAACATCAGGTACGGGAGCAGGCGCAATGAGCGCCACGCCACAACAGGCGCTGGACTGGCTTGCTGACCAGCGCCACGCCATGGAAGCGCTGCTACAGCGTATCGTCGACACCGACTCCAACAGCTATGACAAGGCGGGCGTCGACGCGGTGGGCGCGCTGCTCGCCGCTGAACTGGAAGCCGACGGCATCCTGCTCAAGCGCATGCCGGTCGATGGTTTTGGCGACGTGATGCTCGCCCAAGTGCCAGGCGCCTCTGGAAAACCGGTGCTGTTGCTGGGCCATCGCGACACGGTGTTCCCCAAAGGCACTACCACGACTCGCGGCTACAGCCGCGACGCCAACCTCGCCTATGGCCCCGGCGTCGCCGACATGAAAGGCGGCCTGGTGCTCAATTGCTTCGCGCTCAAGGCACTCAAACGCGCCGGTCCGTTGCCCTATCCGGTGCAGGTTCTGTTCACTGGTGACGAAGAAATCGGCTCCGGCAGCGCCAGAACCCATATCGAAAACGCCGCCCGTGCCGCCCGCGCCGTACTCAATACCGAACCCGGCCGGGCCAGCGGTAACGTGGTCAGCGCACGCAAAGGCGGCGCCACACTGATCATCGAAGTCAGCGGCCGCGCCGCGCATGCCGGGGTCAACCACGCTGACGGAGCCAGCGCCATCGAGGCCCTGGCACGCAAGATCGTCAAGCTGCATGCCTTGACCGATTACCCGGCAGGTATCACGACTAATGTGGGCCTGATATCCGGTGGCACGTCCAGCAACACCGTCGCGCCGAGCGCCTGCGCCCGGCTGGACGTACGTTTCATCGAACTCAAGCACTGGGATCAGATCTTTAGCGCAATCCAGGCCATCGTCGCCGAGGAAGAGCTGATCGGCACCCGCGCCATCCTCAAGGAAGCGAATACATTCCTGCCAATGGAAGCCCGTCACAGCGAACGGCTGCTGCACATCTACCAGCAACAAGCGCTGGCGCTGGGCTTCAGCGTCGAAGGCGAGTTCACCGGCGGTTGCGCCGACTCCGGATTCACCGCCAGCCTGGGCATTCCAACCCTGTGTGGCCTCGGGCCAGTGGGTGGCAAAGTCCACACCGATCGTGAATACCTGGAACTGGACACCCTGGTGCCTCGCGCACAGGCCTTGGTGGCGACTATCCTGGCTGTCGGCGAGAGCAGTTCAGTCGGCACAGCCAACATCATCGCAAACTGATACACCACTTTCGCGAGCAAGCTTTGCTCCCACAGGAGACCTGTGCCGA
>NZ_JAKNQY010000016.1:73093-115823 GCF_024494355.1 Pseudomonas sp. Q11
ACACAATTCTTTTGTCTGCCGAAGTTCCAGTGTGGGAGCGAGCCTGCTCGCGAAGGCGTCGGCACAGCCAACATCATCGCAAACTGATTCACCGCTTTCGCGAGCAAGCTTTGCTCCCACAGGGGACCTGTGCCGAACACAATTCTTTTGTCTGCCGAAGTTCCAGTGTGGGAGCGAGCCTGCTCGCGAAGACGTCGGCACAGCCAACAGCATCGCAAACTGATACACCGCTTTCGCGAGCAAGCTTTGCTCCCACAGGGGACCTGTGCTGAACACAATTTTTTTGTCTGCCGAAGTTCCAGTGTGGGAGCGAGCCTGCTCGCGAAGACGTCGGCACAGCCAACAGCATCGCAAACTGATACACCGCTTTCGCGAGCAAGCTTTGCTCCCACAGGGGACCTGTGCTGAACACAATTTTTTTGTCTGCCGAAGTTCCAGTGTGGGAGCGGGCTTGCTCGCGAAGGCGTCGGCACAGCCAACATCACTGCAAACTGATTCACTTCATAACCCTTTCCTGAAACTTCGATTCTGTCTGAAGTCGGTTTCAAGCGTCCCAAGGGACTGCTGCGTCAACGTCAATGGCATAGCGCGCAATCGCCTCGGCACAGACACTGGCGTCCAGAAGCCCCTCATGGACCAGTGAGGTCAGCGCACTCAAGACAATCTGGTGGCGGTCCACTTCGAAGAACCTGCGCAGCTGGTTGCGGGTATCGCTGCGGCCAAACCCGTCGGTGCCGAGCACGGTGTAACGGGCCTCGAGATAACTGGCGATCAACTGGGGCAAGGCGCGCACGTAATCGGTACAGGCAATGATCGGTGCCGAGTCGTCGAGGCATTCTTGAACATGACTGCATTTGGCAGGTTGGCCAGGATGCAGGCGATTCCAGCGCTCCACTTCCCGGGCATCCCGGGCCAGCTCGGTGAAGCTGGTGACGCTCCAGACCTGACTGTCGATGCTCCAGTCGCGGGCCAGCAACTCGGCGGCGGCAATGACTTCGCGCAGGATCGTGCCGGAACCCAGCAATTGCACGGTGCCGCGCGTATTCGTCACTTCATGCCGGGCAAATGCATACATGCCCTTGATGATCGCCTGTTCGACACCTTCGGGCAGGCTGGGCTGCGGGTAGTTCTCGTTCATCAAGGTGACGTAGTAAAACTCGTCGACCTGACGCTCCAGCATCTGGCGCATGCCGTGATCCAGAATCACCGCAAACTCACCGGCGAACGCGGGATCGTAGGCGCGACAGTTGGGCACCATCGACGCCATCACGTGACTGTTACCGTCCTGGTGCTGCAAGCCTTCGCCGCCCAGGGTTGTGCGCCCTGCAGTCGCGCCGAGCAGGAACCCGCGAGCGCGCTGATCCGCCGCTGCCCAGATCAGGTCGCCGATGCGCTGGAAGCCGAACATCGAGTAATAGATGTAGAACGGCAACATCGGCAGGCCATGCACCGAGTAGCTGGTCGCGGCGGCCACCCAGGAACTGATGGCGCCGGCCTCGCTGATGCCCTCTTCGAGAATCTGCCCGTCCAAGGCTTCTCGATAACTCAGGATCGAACCAATGTCCTCCGGCTCATAACGCTGCCCCACACTGGAGTAGATGCCGATCTGCTTGAACAGGCTGGCCATGCCGAAGGTACGCGCTTCATCCGCCACGATCGGTACGATTCGCGGCCCCAATTGCTTGTCCCGCAGCAATCCGCTGAGCATGCGCACGAAGGCCATGGTGGTGGAAATTTCCTTGCCTTCGGCGGCGATGGCAAACCCGGCGTAGCTGTCTACATCGGGTACGACCAATGACTCGCAGGTCGACGGTCGCGTAGGCATGTAACCGCCCAACGCACGGCGGCGTTCATGCAGGTAGCGCATTTCGGCACTGTCGTCGCCCGGCTTGCAGAAGCTCAGCGAGATGGCCTGTTCATCGGTCAACGGCAGGTTGAAACGGTTGCGGAATGCGATCAACGCCCCATTATCGAGTTTCTTCTGCTGGTGCACGGTCATCTTGCCCTGCCCGGCGTCGCCCATGCCGAAGCCCTTCTTGGTCTGGGCCAGGATGACCGTAGGCTTCTTGCCCTCGAGCATTGCGCTTTGATACGCGGCAAAGATTTTCACCAGGTCATGACCACCGCGCTTGAGGCGGTCGATCTGTTCGTCGGTCAGGCCTTGGGCCAAATGCGCCAGGGCTTCGTCCTGGCCAAAAAAATGCTCGCGGTTGAAGCGCCCATCCTTGGCCGCGAACGTCTGGAACTGGCCATCGACCGTTGCCGACAATGCCCGGACCAGCGCACCGTCTTTATCCCGGGCAAACAATCCGTCCCAGTCGGAGCCCCAGACCAGTTTGATGACGTTCCAGCCGGCCCCGCCGAACAGAGACTCCAGCTCATCGATGATGCGACCGTTGCCACGCACCGGACCGTCCAGGCGCTGAAGGTTGCAGTTGACCACCCACACCAGATTATCCAGCCCCTCACGCGCCGCCAGGGTCAATGCCGACATGCTTTCCGGCTCATCCATTTCACCGTCGCCAAACACCCCCCAGACGGTTCGCCCCGAGGTATTTTGCAGGCCGCGGTGCTCCAGATACCGCATGAACCGCGCCTGGTAGATCGAGCTGATCGGACCGATGCCCATCGAGCCCGTCGGGAACTGCCAGAAGTCCGGCATCAACCACGGGTGCGGGTAGCTCGACAAACCCCGAGCGCCATTGGCACGTGCGCTGATCTCTTGCCGATAATGTTGCAGATCCTGTTCCTCGAGACGCCCTTCCAGAAAGGCCCGCGCATAAACGCCCGGTGCCGAGTGCGGCTGGTAAAACACCAGATCACCGCCACGCGTGTCGGTGCGCGCCTTGAAAAAATGGTTGAAGCCCACTTCAAACAAATCGGCGGCGCTGGCGTAACTGGCGATGTGGCCACCCAGTTCCCCATAGGCCTGGTTGGCCCTGGCGACCATGACCAGCGCGTTCCAGCGCATGATCGACGCCAGTCGCTCTTCCAGCGCCAGGTCGCCCGGAAACACCGGCTGCTGCTCGACGCTGATCGTATTGATATAGGGCGTGCCGTGGCTGGGCCGCCAACCGATCTCGCAAGTGCTGGCCAAGGCCACCAGCCTGTCGAGGATCTGTTTTGCTCGGACCTTGCCACCGTGGGCGATAACGGACAGCAGCGCATCCTGCCACTCGGCCATTTCCTGTTCATCTTCAGCTGTCTGGCCCGGCAATGGGGTCTGGGTATCGGACGCGCTCATGAGCAACTCCTGCAGGTGTCGGGTAACACTTCAAGGTGGTGCGAACGGTTCACCCGGGCGAGGCTTTTCACCTGTTCTACCGCCGCAATAATCGAACGTTCGGCCGTCCCGTCTGAAGCAATCGAGTAGATGCAGGGCTGACCAATGGAAAGGTCGCGCAATAAACGCTCATCCAGTTCACCGAGCACTACAAAACAGTAGTCAGCCTTGGCCACTCGCACTTCAGAGAGATGGCCAGGCAGCGTGTTCACAGCATCGATATGGATCAGTGCAACATTGTCAAAACAGCTGAACCCCTGATGGATCAAATCAATGTGATCGCTATCAAGCCCGCACGCGATGACCACGACACGTGTGCAATTTGAAGGCTCGCGCACCCACTTCAGGACGTTGGTACGACAGCCGGCAGCTTGGCTCATAGGCATGGCCTTTGTTGTTTGGTGATTGATTCAACAGGTGAATTGGCGCAGACATTGGCTAAATGACGCCGCGCGCCTGCAGCACGCTTTTTGCCAGACGGCGGGTCGCCGAAAGCACTTGTTCTACCTGTTGATCCATCGCTGCGGTGGATGAGGCTATCGCTCCCAGTTCGACGACGCGCAACGGGTGACCGCGCACGGACCCCAGCCAGGTCAAGCCGGGAACCGTGCCGACTTCGACATCCAGTAAAAAACTTTCGTGGGAGACGCAGTGCAACAGTTGGCTGGCATAACACATGTAGCCCCCAGCAGATTGTTCCGGGCCAGACCCGACCCGCAACCAGTCGACCATCAACGCCTCGGATTGCTTGACGGCCAGATAAGCCACCTGGTCCCAGTCATCTATCGCCACGTGCAGCTTGTCGATCATGTATTTGGGCAGCGCGGTGCTGGTAACGATGACCACTCCGGCATCCGCCGAAGGCTCCTTGATCCAGACTGCGGATTGAGATATCGCATGCATGGCGGTACTCCCGGCGGCTTGGCAGGAGCAACTTGCTCCGGACGGCGATGAGGTCGTGACATTCAACATGGATGCCAACTGACCCAGCGCTTCGTGAACAAACTCGCTCCTACAGGTTATTGGCGTTGATCAGCCGTTGCGGAACAGGAAACTGTAGGCGTTCAGCGCAGGTGCCCCGCCCAGGTGTGCGTAAAGCACTTTCGAGCCTTCGGGGAACTCGCCACGGCGGACCATTTCAATCATCCCGTGCATGGATTTGCCTTCATACACCGGGTCGGTCAACACCCCTTCAAGGCTGCCGCACAGACGAATGGCTTCCAGCGTACCTTCGTTGGGCAACCCATATTCCGGGTAGGCGAAGCGTGTATCGAGCACCACGTCGTCTTCGGTGATCTCACGCCCCAGGTCCACCAGCTCAGCGGTGTGCCGGGCGATACGCAGTATCTGTGCCTTGGTTTTCTCTGGCTTGGCCGAGGCATCGATGCCGATGACGTTCTTCGAACGGCCGTCCGCGGCGAAACCGACGACCATGCCGGCCTGGGTACTACCGGTCACGGAGCAGACCACGATGTAGTCGAACTTGAACCCCAGTTGTTTTTCCTGCTCCCGTACTTCCTCGGCAAAGCCGACGAACCCGAGGCCGCCGTAGGGATGTTCAGAACATCCCGCCGGTATCGGGAACGGCTTGCCACCCCGCGCCACCACATCGTCCATGGCCTTCTCCCAACTGGGCCGGATGCCGATGTCGAACCCGGCGGCGTCCAGTCGTACATCCGCGCCCATGATGCGAGACATCTCGATATTGCCAACGCGGTCATACACCGCATCGGAATAGTTCACCCAGTTTTCCTGAACCAGCACGCACTTCATGCCCAGATGTGCGGCGACGGCAGCGACCTGGCGGGTCTGGTTCGACTGGATTCCGCCGATGGACACCAGGGTGTCGCAGCCCTGTTCGAGTGCCTCGGGAATCAGGTATTCGAGCTTGCGTGTCTTGTTGCCGCCAAAGGCTAGGCCACTGTTGCAGTCTTCACGTTTGGCATACAACTCGACCTTGCCGCCCAAGTGTTCGCTGAGGCGTTTCAAGGGCGTGATGGGAGAAGGACCGAAGGTCAGCGGATAACGTTTAAAGCGATTCAGGTTCATGACTCTGCTCCTTGTTTATTGAATATCCAAGCGCCAGACCGAAAGGCAAAAAAGGCTGCGTTCCAGGTTCTTTCAGAGGGGCTCCGATGAGTTCAATATTAAGAACAAAGCTGAAAATATGTGTTGCAAGTTTCAATCAACTAAAGAAATATAAATAATTAATAACCACTTTAAACATATCTTTATTGTGCAGAAACCAACATGAACGCAACAAATAACCACAACAAACCCGGCACCCCAGGCGCGGAGCCGCCCCCGCTGGACCGGACCGACCGCGCCATTCTCAAGACCCTGCAGCGAGACGCCTCTATCTCCAACGTGGCGCTCGCCGAGAAGGTGAAACTGAGCGCGCCGGCCTGCCTGCGACGAGTCGAACGCCTCAAGCAGGCGGGCCTGATCAAGGACATTGTCGCGTTGCTGGACAATCAAGCGCTCGATGCAGGGATGGTGGTGTTGATCGGCGTGGTGCTGGACCGCTCGACGCCGGAATCCTTCGCAGCCTTCGAAGCCGCGGCGCAAAAGGTGTCCGGCTGCATGGAATGCCATGTGGTGACGGGGGAATTCGACTACTTCATGTTGATACGAACCAAGGACAGCAACAGTTTCAACCGGCTCCACGCGGAGCAATTGCTTTACCTGCCCGGAGTTCGCCAGATTCGCTCGTTCATGGGGTTGCGCCAGGTCTTGTCGACAACCCACATTCCCCTTTGAGGCTCAATTTAGCCCGATGGGTGAGGGTGCCCCATGGAGGTGATAGCGAGAAGACCGGCACGTCGAGCGGACCGCGCACAGCACCGAACACACGATGGCGTCGTCGCAAGAGGGCATTTGCTCTAACGTACTCGGCCTGAATATAATGCGATTCATTATCAATTATGTATTTTCCGAGATGCTGATGCGCAGCAACGACACTCTGGGCAATGCCGATCTCGCGCTGCTCTATCGCAGTCACCATTCCTGGTTGCACAGTTGGCTGAGCCGGCGCATCGGATGTCGCGAAAGCGCAGCGGATTTGGCGCAGGACACCTTTGTCCGCCTGCTCAAGTCCCGTCAAATAAGCCCCTTGCGTGAACCCCGGGCTTATCTGAGCAGCATCGCCCGTGGACTGATGATCGATCGGTATCGCCGTCGCGAACTCGAACGCGCCTATTTCGAGAGCCTCGCGCTGCTCCCTCCGCAAGCGGCCCCCTCGGAAGAAGAACGGTTGCTGATCCTTGATAGCCTTGAGCGCATAGACCGCCTGCTCGACCTGCTTAAACCGAGAGTTCGCCAGGCTTTTCTACTCGCTCAGTTGGACGGCCTGACCTGCCAGCAAATAGCCGAAAAACTGTGCGTTTCCCGCTCGACGGTTGAACGCGACCTGGCCAAGGCCCTGCAACACTGCTATCGCTTGCGTTATGCCGAACAGTGAAGCGCAGGTGCTGGACCCGGCCGTGGTCGACCAGGCGATCCACTGGCTGGTGCGCCTGCGTTTCAATCCAGCCGATGAGCGAACACAGAGGACTTTCGAGCACTGGCTGCGGCAGCGTCCGGAGCATTTTTTAGCGTGGCAGCGGGTAGAAACCCTTGGCGATGACTTCGCGGGCGTTCCACCTGGTTTGGCCCGGCAAACCCTCAAGGGCGCCCGCTCAGGCATGCATCGGCGCCAAAGCCTGAAGCTACTGGGTGCGTTGGCCACGTTGGGTGGCGCGACCTGGCTGGGCCGCGACTACACACCGCTGCCGGCCATGCTTGCACAGCAGCACAGCAGGACCGGCGAGCAGAGACGCTTCCAACTCGATGATGGCAGCCTTATCCAGCTCAACAGCGACAGTGCGGTCGACAGCTATTTCAACGAACAGCGGCGTCTGATCATTCTGCGGCGCGGCGAAATCATCGTGAATACCGGCGCCGATGCGGGCTCGGCTCAACCGCGTCCTTTCTGGGTACAAACCCGCGACGCAATCATACGCACCCAGAATGCCCGGTTCCTGGCGTACGAGCGTGACGACGGGACCCTCATCGCGGTGCAGAGCGGCGCCGTCAGCGTATTTCCTGGATCCAGACAAGCCCTTGCGGTGAACGACACCGTCCAGGCCGGCAATCAGCGGCTGTTCACCTCAAATGGCGTTCGTGAATTCAAGGATAACGGCCTGGATGTATGGAGCTGGAGTGACGGGGTGATCAGCGCACGCCATATGCGCCTCGGTGATTTCATTGGGGCCTTGTCGCGCTATCGCCCCGGCCTGTTGCGATGCACCGAAGAGGTCTCGGGTCTACGCGTTTCCGGCACCTTTCAGCTCGCCGATACGGATCAGGTCCTGGCATTGGTTGCGCAGTCGCTGCACTTACAGATTGATTATCGAACCCAATATTGGGTGACGTTGAGCGCCGCCAGCTAAGCCCTTTTCCCGTCGCGCGCCAATATGAAATATAAATGAGGTGATTTCTCATTCTCGTTCGGCATGTAAGAAAGGCTGAAATACAGGCCGATCTGCCGATCCCCTTTCACGGAGCGAGTCAATGAGTGCGTCCCCGGTTTCACAGCGTCATCTACTGAATCGTGCCCTACACGGTGCGGTCTTTGGCGTCATCCTCAGCAGCTACGCGCTACCATCCCTGGCGCAATCCTCGAGCGTTGATCAGACCCACCAGGTTCACCCGTGGAACATTCCTGCCGGCCCGCTGGCACCGGCACTTGACCGCTTTGCGCGCGAGGCGGGTATCAGTCTTTCCTTCGACGCCTCAAGCGTAGCGAACCGCAATACCCGGGGCGTGAGCGGCACACTCGATACGTCCGAAGCTCTGTCAACGTTGTTGCAGGGGAGCGACATCGCGATACAGCAACAGGGCCCGAACGCTTACTTGCTGACGCCACAAACCAAGGCAGAGGGAGAACTCGAGGAGTATCGCCTCGCGCCCATCCTCGTCAACGCCAAGGCCAGGGTCGACGGCACCGAAGATCCCAACTCGGTGGTGGCCCAGGAACTCTGGGTCGGCGGCAAGGTGGCCACCAGCATCCTCAACACGCCCGCCTCGGTATCCGTGGTAACCGACAAGGAAATGAAGCAACGCAGCGTGAGCACGACCGAAGAGCTGCTGCAATACACGCCGGGGGTCATTACTGACTATTACGGCACTGACGACCGCAACGATTACTTCCAGATCCGTGGCTTCCAGGCCACGACCTATCGGGACGGCCTGACCTTGGGTTCGATGCGCGGTGTGCGCGAAGAGCCTTTCGCCTATGAGCGAGTTGAGGTGATACGCGGGGCCAACTCGACGCTGTTCGGCCCGGCTGACCCGGGCGGCTCGGTGAACTTTGTCAGCAAGAAGCCACGCTTCGACAAGTTCGGCCAGGGCTACGTCACCTACGGTTCTTTCGACCATGTCGAATCCGGCATCGACGTCGGGGACTCGCTGAACGAAGACAAAACCGTGGCCGGTCGCTTCACGGCAAAGATGCAAGACAGTGATCGCGAGTACGACCACTCACGGGACGACAACAAGTTCCTGATGGGCGGCCTGACCTGGTCACCCACGGACTTCACCTCCGCCTCCGTGATCGTGGACTACCTGAAAACCCAAAGCTCGCCCAACAGCGGCGGTTACCCGCTGGACAAGGAATACGACCGTGACAAGTTCTACGGTGAGCCCAGCTACAACTTCCACGACGTCGAGCGCACCAACATCAGCGGGACCTTCAGCCATGATTTCGACAATGGGTTCGTGCTGCGCAGTAACCTGCGCTACAGCGAACTGACCGATGATTTCGGCTATGTGTTCCTCAGCGACTCCCCTACCCGCACCGGCACCACGATCCCGCGTTATATCTTTGGCACTGACAGCGAAGCCGAGCAACTGAACGGCAACTTGATGCTGCAATACGATGCCCGCTTCAAAGACATCGACAGCAGTACGTTGGTGGGCGTGGAGTATGGCGATTCTTCGACTGAGGAACGCTCCGTATACGCCACGACAGGCTCCATCGACCTGGCCAACCCCGTGTTCACAGGTGTTCCAAGCGCAGTAGCACCCTATAGCAACAACAAGCTCGACACGAAAACCAAGGCCGTGTTCCTGCAGCAGAACCTCTCCTTCTACGAGCGCTTTATCGTCACCGCCGGTGTGCGCAACGACTCGCTGGATCTGTCCAGTACCGACATCAACAACGTAAAAGAGTCGGATAACTTCTCGGAAACCTCCTATCGCGGCGCACTGACTTACATCGTCAACGACGAAGTTTCCACCTACGTCAGCATGGTCGAGTCGGTCTCGCCGCCAACGGTTGGCGTTGTCCCGAAGACGGGCACGCAATACGAAGTGGGTGTGAAATATGCGCCCATCGGTATGGACGCATTGTTCTCGGCGGCCGTCTACGACCTGACCCAGGAAAATGTCAGCATCGCCGTTGTACTGCCCAGCGGTGTCATCGAGCAGCAAACCGTTGGCGAATCACGTGTGCGCGGCCTGGACCTGGAAGCCAAGGCTGAGCTGACCCCGAACCTGAGCCTGGTGGGTGGCTACTCCTACATGGAGTCCGAAGTGTTGCGCGGTACTTTGTACGACGGCAGCTCACTCAAAGGGAATGAGTTCGCCACGGCCCCCAAACACTCCGCATCGCTGTGGAGCTATTACAACATCCCCGACACCGATGTCAGCGTTGGCCTGGGCGCACGTTATGTGGGTTCCTATTACTTCGACGCGGCCAACACCGGCACCAGCGATGGCACGACGCTCTTCGATGCGGCCTTCAACTACAAACTCTTCAAAGGCACTGACCTGGCGATTAACGTCAGTAACCTGCTGGATGAGCAACATGTGGTTGGTTCGGGGACCGCGAACTACTACAACCCGGGCCGCGAAGTCACCGCGAAGCTGAGTTATAACTGGTAAAGAGCTGGTCGTTCACGATGGGGCTCGGCGTGATGCGGGTCAGTCATGTTTAAGAATGGCATGAGGCCCGTACACCCTGGAGAAATTCTCAAAGAAGAGTATCTGGAACCGCTTGGCCTTACCGCAGCTGCGCTTGCAAGGGCTTTGCACGTTTCTGCCCCCCACCGTAAATGACATTGTCTTGATGCGCCGTAGCATCAGCGCCGATGTTGCTTTGCGCTTGGCCGCCGCATTGGAAACGTCAGCGCAGTTTTGGCTGAATCTGCAGACTGCGTATGATTTACGTACAGCTGAGATTGCTAAAGGGGAACAGATTCACAGGGAAGTGGAGAAGGTCCCTCACTGCGCGTAACCAGCACAAAACAGAAATTTGATAGCCCAGCAAATAGCTGGGCTTTTTGTTGGGCATAAAAAGATACCGCGCGTTTGCCGCAAGCGTTTTTTGCGCCGGGACCATGAGTGACTAGAGTCAGCCGACATACCTGGCCCCATCACACGAGCCGGCAACCTGGCCAGCCGATCCCCACCCTCGGCACTGATCCCTGAACAGTTCAGCAACGCCAATGTGTGCAGCGGCAGTTGCAGCGACACAGGCACCGAGGCTGAGGTCATCCGCGACGCCCCCCTCTCGTGGCGAGGGAGCTTGCTCCCGCTGGGCTGCGCAGCAGCCCCTTCTGTGACATGAAGCACGCAAGTCTCTAGTAACACGCCATCCGAAGCAGTTTACAGCCCTTCTTATTTATTTGGATGTAGGAAAAAACGCGCTAAGCCCTACTTGCCTTCCGCTCGCCAATACCACCCGTCCGTCATTTTTCCCGTGCAGCTTCACTGCACTTTCTATTTCTGAATACAGCACCGGTTTGAATTCGATGACGGCTTCCCGGTCGCCAGCGAAAATAAACCTGTTTATATTTTTGCTGAACCACGCCTGGTTCGCCAGCGAGCTTTTGACAAAGTTGTAGACGTCCTTCAAAGGGTCTCCTTGGGTGATGTTGCTGAGGTCGAACAGAATGACCTGATCGACGGATCCATCGATAATTCCTCGACGATAATCCAGCTCATCTTTCACACTTCGCGAGTCATGGAACCTGTGCGCCTGCATGAAGTAATCGGACAGGAAGCTGGAGAGCTTCGCGCAGCGAGGGGTCTTCAATTCTATGGCGAAAACCCGGTTGTCCAGCTTCACGTAATAGTCAGGATAGGTAATGTTGCCTTTCTGGAAATAAAGAGAGCCATCCTCGTAGCAAATCTCATCTCGCCCTAGAACAACCTTGCGCCCCTGCCGGTTACCGCTGGCGGGGTTCGACTTTACCAAGCCCGGTTCAGGCACCGTTTCGTCATCGCAGAAGCTGCCGATATTGGCTCGATAAGCCTTGAACTGTCCGTCCCTGGCGAGGAAAAGGTAATTGGCCTCGTGGAGTTTCTGATACATCTGCGCCTGCGACTGTGCTTCCACCACCAAGAGGTTTCCCTGGTGCAATGAACTGCTGAACTCGTCGTAGGCATTGCTGGCTGAGACTTTCTGTTCCAGCGTGGGTATAGATGAAGAGGCTGCGGATGTGCTGGCAAACATGGAGGACGCTACCTGTGAACCGGGTGGCGATTGAGAGGAAAACGGCGACGTAGGAGGAGAGAACGAAGAATTGAAAGAGGTGACAGGCAAAGTTGGCGGTGAAAAGGACGGCACAGGAACCGTCGACTGCATGGCCATTGGTGCAGAGGTGGTGTTGGAGTCGCTTCTGTCTTGCGTCCCGAAAAGACGGGTAATCGGCACCTTCGCTCGCGGATGGTAGGCGGACTTGAGTACCGGATGATCCGAGACATAAGTCTTCCGCGTAAAGGTGGCCTTCAGCTTGCGGCCACACGCCGGGCAGACTCTGGATGCCAGCATCTGCGGCGTCAGCTTTTTTTCTGAGCGACTGAGATGCGCCAAATCGCAAATGAAAAAATATGACATCGATGCTCCTTATCGAATTTTCCAGATGCCAATATGGGTTCACGACCAATGGATAAACGAAGAAGACCATCGCAGTGTAGTCAGCCCTCCACAATTTCGCGCAAATGATCTGGGCAACTCGTGGAAGCGAATAAAGTCGTTGTAACAGAGCCGCGCCCCCGCCGGTAAGGATCCCCAGCGCCTTCAAGTCGCTCCCCCACTTTAAGGCTGTTCGAAACCCCTGTGGCGAGGGAGCTTGCTCCCGCTGGGCTGCGCAGCAGCCCCTGCTGTGAACGCTCCGCACTGGAGCACCAGCCCGGTCAAGCAGAAGCAAGCGCCCTCGCCACCGACTTGTCTCCGCCAACAGGCAAAGGTCCTACACGAAGCTCGGAAAGCGACATCTTGTAATGCTCGAACGGGGCACCCTATAGTCCCTTGTCGCCCAATGGTGACTCGGGTTTGGCGACTCGATTAACGAGGTAGCTCCTTTCAATTGAATGAGGTACTACCTATGAAACGATACATGCCCATCACCGGCATCGATTGCATCCCCGCCCAATGCCACCCATTTGAAGCGGGGCAGCATTGGGTTTGGAGGTAGCCATAACGTAGCCCCGACCGTCGGGAGCAATACATCCCTCTGCTGCGATGAGCTGTGGCGCAGTTCGTCAAAAACTGCGCCACTTCTTTCATCCAAAAATGGCGCAGTTCTGAGAACCGCGCCATAATTGCGCCAAAATCTCCTCAAACAGCGCCAACACAACCATGTCTTCGACCACCGACATACTGGACATGTTGATGGGCCACGGATTCATCGTTTTCTTAGGTGAGTGGCGCTGCGAACAGATCGACGCCTTTGCGGCTTCCCGCTCGCGAATCAAGGCTTTTAACCCCATTGCCCAGCAAGCTGGGCGACTCCCCGGTGATCTCACACAACAGCGCCGTCACGACGTGGCCTTCGACCATGCCTCGCGCTTGCAGAAGATTCGCCACCGCACACACAGCAGGCCAGTAACGATGCACCAGACAACTGCTGCGGGCGATGGCCTGGGATTCGGCAACAAGTAGCTTGCGCGGTGGCAACAGGCTGATCAATTCGTGCCCCCGGTCCAGGTCTCCCCGGCCGCTGCCCCTGATCAGCCGGTCGGACCTGCGGTGCCGGTAGACCGCTTCGGCCACGGGCCCCGCGAAGCAATTGAGCAAGTCACGTTCAATGGCATCGACCATCGAGGGCAGGTATTCAGCGATCCCCGGGGCGTCGAAGGCGGGACGTGGGACAAGGTAGTCACCTTCGACCAACCCTTCTGCGTATTGCGGGTTGCCGCGCAGGTCGAACAGGGGCCCCGTGCGGGCCTCGACCTTGGTACGCACAGTGATGCGTTTTATCGGTTGGCCGTTCCACCAAAAAGCCAGGGCATGACCCGCTTCGTGGAAGGCCGTGCTGCGCGGGCATTTGTTCATTATTGGGTCCGTCACGGCAGGCGCCATTCATATCATCTGCCTCTCCGTTGGGCCTCGATAAAAGATTATCCCTATCGACCGTTAATACTGCGCCTATTAGCTATCTGGCAAAGGGGGACTAGCCTGAATTCAGGCTGGTGTAATCCGGCCCGTGAAACCTGACGAAAAGATATGAAACGTTCAGAACGTACTGGGCTTGCCGTGGGCCACCGTACTGGCAGCTAGACCGCTCTCTCGAGTTGCCGCGCGGTCATGACAATCAGTTGAGCGAACTGCGAGCCCTGCGCCCTGTGTCATTTATTTCGCCTGTCGCTATTCGGGACCCGGCCGGGCTGGATAGCTGGATGAATACGACCAAAGGTAGCTTCTCATGGCAAACGAATCGAAATGCCCGTTCAATCACGCCGCGGGTGGTGGCACCACGAACCGTGACTGGTGGCCCAACCAGCTGAACCTGAAGATCCTGCACCAGCACTCCCCGTTGTCCGACCCCATGGGCGAGGATTTCAACTACACCGAAGCATTCAAAAGCCTGGATTTCCAGGCCCTGAAAAATGACCTGAATGCATTGATGACCGACTCCCAGGACTGGTGGCCGGCGGACTTCGGGCACTACGGGCCGCTCTTTGTCCGCATGGCCTGGCACAGCGCCGGCACCTACCGCACCGGTGACGGACGCGGAGGCGCGGGCTCCGGCCAGCAGCGTTTTGCGCCTCTCAACAGTTGGCCGGACAACGTCAGCCTCGACAAGGCCCGGCGACTGTTATGGCCGATCAAACAGAAATACGGTCGCAACATTTCCTGGGCCGACCTGATCGTCCTCACCGGCAACGTCGCGCTGGAGTCCATGGGCTTCAAGACCTTTGGTTTTTCCGGCGGTCGTCCCGACGTCTGGGAGCCGGATGAAGACGTCTACTGGGGTTCCGAAAACAAATGGCTGGGCGGCGACACCCGCTATGGCAAACCGGATAAAGCCGCGATGCAAGATCCCGGCGAGGGACAACTGGTGGCCGAACCCGGCAATGAAGAAAGTCGTACCGACCTGGGGCGCAACCTGGAGAACCCGCTGGCCGCCGTGCAGATGGGGCTGATCTACGTCAACCCGGAAGGCCCCGAAGGCCAACCGGACCCGGTTGCTGCCGGGCTGGATATCCGCGAAACCTTTGGCCGCATGGCGATGAACGATGAAGAAACCGTGGCCCTGATTGCCGGCGGCCATGCCTTCGGCAAGACCCACGGCGCAGGCCCCGCGGACAACGTCGGCGCCGAGCCTGAAGCCGCTGGCCTGGAACAACAGGGCCTGGGCTGGAAGAACGCATTCGGCACCGGCAAAGGCCCCGATACCATCACCAGTGGCCTGGAAGTGACCTGGACCACCACGCCCACCCGCTGGAGCAACAACTACCTGGAAAACCTGTTCGGTTTTGAGTGGGAGCTGACCAAGAGCCCGGCCGGTGCGCATCAGTGGACACCGAAAAACGGTGCTGGCGCGGGCATCATTCCGGACGCCCACGATCCGGCCAAGCGCCGCAATCCAACCATGCTCACCACTGACCTGGCGCTGCGCTTCGACCCGATCTACGAAAAAATCTCACGGCGCTTCCTGGAGAACCCGGACCAATTGGCCGACGCCTTCGCCCGCGCCTGGTTCAAGCTGATCCACCGCGATATGGGCCCGCTCTCGCGCTACCTCGGCCCGGAACTGCCCACCGAAGAATTGCTGTGGCAAGACCCTATCCCGGCAGTGGACCACCCCTTGGTCAACGACAGTGACATTGCCTCCCTCAAAGGCAAGCTGCTGGCCTCGGGCCTTTCGGTTTCACAGCTGGTGTCCACCGCCTGGGCGGCCGCGTCGAGCTTCCGTGGCTCCGACAAACGCGGCGGCGCCAACGGTGGCCGCCTGCGCCTGGCTCCGCAGAAGGACTGGCCGGCCAACCAGCCGGAACAATTGGCGCCAGTGCTGGCGACGCTCGAAAAGGTCCGGAGCGAGTTCAACGGGGCCCAGTCCGGTGGTAAAAAAATCTCCCTGGCGGACCTGATCGTGCTGGCCGGCAGCGCCGGCATTGAACAGGCGGCCAAAGATGCCGGGCTCAGCGTGACGGTGCCTTTTTCACCGGGGCGTATGGACGCCAGCCAGGAGCAGACCGACGTCGAGTCGTTCGGCTTTCTTGAACCCATCGCCGATGGCTTTCGCAACTACCTCAAGGGCAGGTATCGCGTACCCGCCGAGGCACTGCTGATCGACAAGGCGCAACTGCTGACCCTCAGCGCCCCGGAGATGACCGCGCTGATCGGCGGCCTGCGCGTGCTTGATACCAATGTCGGCCAAACCCGGCATGGGGTTTTCACCCAACAGCCAGGGGCGTTGACCAACGACTTCTTCGTCAACCTGCTGGACATGGGGGTGGAATGGAAACCGCTCTCGGACGACCAGCAAACGTTCGAAGCCCGTGACCGCAAGACCGGTCAAGTCAAATGGACCGGCACTCGTGTCGATCTGGTCTTCGGCTCCAACGCTCAACTACGGGCCCTGGCCGAAGTGTATGCCAGCGCGGATGCGCAGGAGCTGTTCGTCAACGACTTTATCGCGGCATGGGTCAAGGTGATGAACCTGGATCGGTTTGATCTCGGCTGAGGCTGTCAGGCGCTGAGAGAAGCCCTCAATCTGATCCAGGTTGAGGGCTTCGTTCCCTGCTCATTGAAACGTCACTCATGAACTTTTCTTCACCCCACACGTTGCCGTGATTGGGTAAAGTCCCCTCGCTCATTCAAGAAACTAAGGTTTTAGCCCGCCCTCCCGCGGGCTTTTTTTTGTCCGAAATTCAGGATAAGCCTGAGGCGCGCAGCAGATTCTTCAGCCAATGCCTGATACCCGGAAAAAATCCTTTCAGATCCAGAGTCGGCAGCCGATACAGCCCTGTTACACGTTTTAGCTGGCTCAAAAACAACAATCTTCCAGCGTACCGACGATCAAGCAGCACAATGTTCCTGGAGGAATTTGATGAATAGCTGGTTTGGCAACATTAGCGTCAACATGAAACTGGGCCTGGGCTTTGGCCTGGTGCTGGTACTGACCTGCGTCCTGGCGCTGACCAGTTGGACCAGCCTGGGAGGACTGATCGACCGCAGCAACTGGATGAGCGACATCACCAAGCTCAATGCCGGCCTGACCAAACTTCGCGTCGTGCGCCTGCAATACATGCTGACCAATGGCGACGAGACCGCCGCACAGAATGTGCAAACCACCCTCGATGGTTTTGTGGCGCAACAGAACGCGCTGCTAAGCAGTTTCAAGAGCCCGGAAAACGTCAAACTGCTCAAGGAGCAGAGCGCGACCATCAGCGCCTATCAGGTTTCCCTGAACAAAATGCGCAACGCCTACCGCACCGGCAACACCGCCCGCGCTGCGATGACAGCCAACGCCGGGACCGCTTACAAGCTGATCGAGACGATCAATACCGACGTTCAGCAAATGGCTCTGAGCGACCAGCGCTTCGAACAGTACCAGGCCATCACCGAGGCCAAGCAGGCGTTCATGTTGGCCCGCTATGAAGTGCGCGGTTACACCGCCAAGAGCAACGCCGAAAACGAACGCAAGGCCGTCGCTCAACTGGACGCGGCCATCGCTTCGCTCCAACCGCTGAATGTGTATTTCGCCAGCACCCGGCAAGATGAGCTGCGTCAGCTCGAAGCGGTCCTGACTCAATACCGCAGCGCTGTCCAGGCTTTCACGCTGGCCATTGCCGAGGCGGCGCAGGCCCGCAAGGAAATGACCGATCAGGGCACGACCATCGTCTCCCTGAGCGAACAGCTGTATCAGATCCAGCTCGACCGCCGCGATGCCGAAAGCGCCCAGGCCCGCACCCTGCAACTGGTCAGCACTTTATTAGCATTGCTGATGGGCATCATCGCGGCGGTGATCATTACTCGTCAGATCACCCGACCGCTGCGTGAGACCCTGGCCGTGGTCGATCGCATTGCCAGTGGCGATCTGTCGCAAAACGTCGTCGTCACCCGTCGCGATGAACTGGGCGTGCTGCAACAAGGCATCGCGCGCATGGGTGTGACCCTGCGCGATCTGATCAGCGGCATCCGTGATGGCGTGACCCAGATCGCCAGCGCCGCCGAAGAATTGTCCGCCGTGACCGAGCAGACCAGCGCCGGGGTCAACAGCCAGAAAGTCGAGACCGATCAGGTGGCGACCGCCATGCACGAGATGACCGCCACGGTTCAGGAAGTGGCGCGCAACGCCGAAGAGGCCTCGCAGGCCGCGGCCGCCGCCGACGGCGAAGCCCGTGCCGGCGACCAGGTGGTCAACGAAGCCATCGCCCAGATCGAACGCCTGGCCAGTGAAGTGGTGCGTTCCACCGACGCCATGACCGTGCTGCAACAGGAAAGCGACAAGATTGGCAGCGTCATGGACGTGATCAAGGCCGTCGCCGAGCAAACCAACCTGTTGGCGCTGAACGCGGCGATTGAAGCGGCGCGCGCCGGTGAAGCCGGTCGTGGTTTCGCCGTGGTTGCCGACGAAGTCCGTGGCCTGGCCCAGCGCACGCAGAAGTCCACCGAGGAAATCGAAGGTCTGGTGGCCGGCCTGCAGAACGGCACCCAACAAGTGGCCGCCGTGATGAACAACAGCCGCAGCCTCACCGACAGCAGCGTCGCCCTGACCCGCAAGGCCGGCGTCTCACTGGAAAACATCACCCGCACGGTGTCGAACATCCAGTCGATGAACCAGCAGATCGCCGCCGCCGCCGAAGAGCAAAGCGCCGTGGCCGAGGAGATCAGCCGCAGCATCATCAACGTACGCGACGTGTCCGAGCAGACCGCCGCCGCCAGCGAAGAAACCGCAGCGTCCAGTGTTGAACTGGCACGCTTGGGTAATCAGTTGCAGATGATGGTGAGTCACTTCCGCGTCTAACACCCTACGCACTGTGGGAGCGGGCTGTGTGGGAGCAAGGCTTGCTCGCGATCCAGGCGCTGCGGTCCTCAAGAGACAGCGGCGTTTTCATCGCTGGCAAGCCTTGCTCCCACACAGCCTGCTCCCACCGGGTTTGCATCAGCGCCGCCCACGAATTGCTCTTTCGTACAAGTTCCCCATCCCCTGTCCTACCGCCTTTCTTTGCCCGCTCCTGTACGGTTTTCGCTTGAACAAGCACATTCCGTTCGCACAGGAGATGACAACACATGGACGTAAGCAACGACTCGCTGTTGCACAGGCTCGTTGGCTCCCCAGACAGAGCGGACGCCACAAAAGTCGATCTGAGAACCGCCCTGCAACGAATGGGCGTGACGTCGGTCTTCGACATCGCGCGCATGAGCAAGGCGCAGTTCACCCAGGCACTCGCCAGGCATAGCGACGCGGACGGTGAACAGGTCTACGACAATGCGACGAGCCATGCCCGGCAAATCAGCCGTCTGTATCAGGAGCATCGCGTATCGTCCGGCGCCAACCCGCCACGGAGCAAGCGCAGCCTAAAGGCAGGCTCGACGTCAGAGTCCACCGGCTATCAAGCGCTGTTCGAAGAGAATTGGGGCCAGTTCTGCAACGAGGGTGATATCGCGGCAATCGACTCGCCCGTGGCGTATCTGCGGGCGTTGTATCTGTTTGCCGGGGAGCTGGAAAACCGCTCGCCCCACGCCGGCAGAATCACCTTGGCGCAACGGCGCCCGGACCTCAAGGCACTGATGCTCGATCGCCAGAGTGCCTTCGTGACCCGTCCGATGCTCGACATCATCAACGACACCCTGCAAAGCAATATCGAAGCGCACCTGGCAAAAACCAACGAGAACAGGACCGTTCACCAGGTACTGGCCAGCGCACACTACCCCTTCTCGCTGCCCTACGATCTGCACCATCACCAATGTCTGCTTGGGCTGGGCACGGGCAAGCCGACGCTGGGCGAACTGAATTATCGGGTTAGCCGGAACCTGCCGTTTTCAAAGGATCGGGAGCTTTACGGGGGAGTAGTCGTCAATTCTGCAGAAGCGCAAAAACTCCTGTCCGGGTTGAGCTCCGCGCAACAGATGCTGCTCATCGCGCCAACCGCCTCGGATGCCAATCTCGGCACACTAAAAACAAACTACGGCACTGAGAACATCTCACGCTTGAGTGAACTTGAGTTCTTCAAGGAGCGCACCGGGCTCACGACGGAGCAGGTTGAGCAACTTCTGGCGCAAGGCAGGTACAGCTCGAGAACCTCATCCCATAGCCCAACGTCCACTCAGGCTCATTATGGAACCAGCTACATCAACGGGCCGGGGTCGAGCCCTGCCCTGAGCATTGAAACCCAAGCGGACCAGAGGCGCTTCACCCACCATTCCCATGAGCGTTTCGACCGCTTGCAACGAATGATTCGATTACACCGCTGGACCCGTATCCCCGTCGACGAACTGGACACGCTGATCTTCAATGCCCAACGCTCGCAGAGCGACTATACGTTCAACGCCCACACCTTGCGCACGCTTGGCGTCTATCGATACCTGAACCAACGCCACGGCATAGCGCCTGAAGAATTCGCTGTATTCCTGCACGACATGCCGACTGGCGCTTGCGGGGAGCGTCTGTCGTTATTCGATCAGGTGTTCAATCGCACCCAACTGCTCAAAAACCCTGTGTGGCAAACGCCATCAGAGCCCCTTGTCACCACGGACCTGCAGAGCTTCAGTTATCTCAGTGCCGGCCTTGGGCTACCCATTACGCAAGATTCGCTGTTGCTGCTTGCGGCCTACTCCCAGAAGTACCTGCTTTCGTTGAAACATGATCTGCGCACGGTTTCTTCGCTGTATCGCCAGGCCCGTATCGCACGGATGTTTGGTCTATCCCCCCTTGAATGCATGGAGCTGGCACGATTACTGGGTGGGGATGATTTCTGCAAAGCGCTGGTGACCGGGAAGCTGGGCTCCTCGGGGTCCACACAATCCGACATTCTCGACGTCCTGATGGCAATGGATTGGGCCGTTGACTGGCTCAGGCGACACCATTGGGATGTGCTGCATTGGTGTCGCCTGTTTGATGTCATCGGAAACAGCTTGCCTCTGAGTCAGAATCTGGAAAAGCGATTGGCGAAATTCCAGGCGGACACCAACACCTCCCACGCCCCTCAGCATCGAGTGGAGGTTCTACTGCACGACATTGCAGACCTGTCTGCCGAATACGTCCCTTGCGTATTGAAAATGGCCAACACCGACGCAATGGCGCTCATCGCGGCCATCAAGCAAGCCCCGGGAACAATGCCCTCGTTGCTGGCGACGGTATTACGCACGGCCGAGACTTGCCAACGTTTGCACCTGGGCAGCAGCACGCTGAAGGTCCTGATGGAAAACCCGACATGGCTGGCCCCGCACCTGTCCAGCACCCTGACGCCCCAAACCCTGTATCTGCTCGAATGCTTCAGTCATTGCGCCCGCCATCAGGCCCAGTCGGAAGAGAACCTGTTGCACTACCTGCAAGTGGCCAACCAGGAACATTCGGAAAAAGAAGCCAATGGCCTGCTGGCCAAGCTGTTGAACTGGAGCGTCGAAGAAGTGAGTTCCCTGACGGCGTCACTGGACACAAGACGCGCAAACTCAATGGAAGCGGTGGATTGGATCATGCGCTGCCAGGCGAGCTGCCAGCAAACGGGATTGTCGGCAAACCTGCTGACCAAGGCGACCAGACTGAAAACCGCCAGTCCTGCATCGGATTGGAAAATAGTTGGTGAAGCGCTGATCGCCGCCTGCCATTGACGGGTGTACCCACTTTAAATTCAAGGATTGAATACATGACCGAGGCCATAAAAAAGCAGCTCGATGAAAGCTTGCGTGACGCACTACTGGCGCTCTACCTGAACAATGTCGCACCCGCTAGTGCCAAGTCGTTGAGGAACGCCCATGACCTCTATGAGTACTGGCTGCTCGATGTGCTGGTCAGCCAGGATGTGCCCACCACACCAGTCGCCTGTGCGATTGCCAGTCTGCAGCAATACATCAACCGTATCTTGATGAACCTGGAGCCCGGATACGACCCGGAGGACTTCAGCGCTGAACATCGGCAGACGTGGCGCAATGAACTGCATCAGTACGCCACCTGGGCCGCCTATCAAAAGCTGCTCAATTTCCCCTCGACGTATCTGGACCCGACCCTGAGGGCCAACAAGAGCGATAACTTCCTGCAACTGGAAAACGCCCTCAACCAGAACCGGATTCAACCCGACGCGGTTCAATCGGCGGTCCTGGCCTACCTGTCCCGATTCGAAGAAGTGGCCAACCTGACGATTCTCAACGGCTATATCGATGGCGAGGACTTTGCCAACAGCACCTATTATTTCATCGCCAAATCCCGCACCGAAAACACTTACTTCTGGCGCTCGCTGGACATGGCGCAACGTCCGCTGGACAGTACCTTACCGCCCCCTTCCAAACAGGATCAGCCGGATCCATACGCCTGGTCGGACTGGGAAAAAGCTGATGTGCCGATTCCCGATAGCGCGGTTGAACACTCGATTCGTCCTGTCTGGTTCAACAATCGCCTGTTCGTTGTCTGGGCAGAATGCATCCATCAGGATCAGTCGGCCTCCAGCGCGCCTTCGAACGCTGATGCCGTGGCACCCGGTGTGAATCATCCGCTACTGCGCTTGAGCTATTGCTTCAAAAAACAGGATGGCATGTGGAGTACGCCACGAGTGGGCCTGCAAGGGTATTGCGAGGACAAAACGCTTGCCAGTCTGAGCCTGGAGGCGATCAGGTCGTTGATAGGTTCCGTTGCGGTGCGACACCGCAACGGGTCGCTTGACTCGCTCTGTCTCATCCTGTGTGCCAAGAGTCCCAAGGCCAATGCCGAAGCCATGCCGACGAATGCTTTCAGCTTTATCAAAACGGTTCGCGTTGATAAAAACCTCGTTCATGAACCGGATAGCTCAGCCTTCATCAAACAAACGGAGAAGGAAAAAGTCACTGGTCCGAATCGCAGCCCCGTTGATGATGACCTCATCGAGGTTCACGACCAGCGCATCCAAACAAAACTGTCTTTTATGAATATAGAAGGTTCTGATACCCCTCTGCCGAAGAATATAATTAATACCCTTCCCAGCCTCGATGACCAGTTGAACGGTGTCATCGTTAGATCCGCCGACTCAACACATTACCTGTCTTTCAACGCCGACAACGCGTCGCTCCCTCCAACAAGTAAAATTCGCCTCTACTCCGGTAACTTCACATTGAATCTGATGCCACCGGACGAAAACCTGCCGTCCTCCGCCTATATTCCGCTCGGCGAAAACTCGACTCTCAGATTTGCGTATCCCAGCAACTTCGATACCGAATACAAGTTGTCGATAGACAGCCTGAGCAACGTGATCCTGGATGATGAAAATTCGACGGGCTTTACGCTTCCTGGGAATACCTACGTCAGTGGCAAGCTCATTTCCGTCGCTGCGGTCAGATATTTAAACCGGGGCGCAGATATTCGGATGACGCTCGACACACCCGACAGGTCTACTAATTTCCAGGCTCGCGTTCTCTGCGAAGAAGAGTTGCTCTACAAAAAATACGTGGTCTTCCGTCAGCCAGACGCGATGGCCCCTGACTCGCTAACCTATGAAAACCTGAAGCCTGTCGCGACGTCCTCTCTGGTAAAGCAACTACCGGCTCTCTACCAATACCCTTTACGCATCGAAGAACTCAGTGGAGAAGGCGATACATTGTTTTATGGGGTTGCGTTAGCCCGCCCTCACGAACCCGATAAGACAGTCGCCTTCGTCCTGAAAGCGATCAAGCTCAACCTGGCCCCTGCACTTTCCCAGCCTCCCGGCATTAACTCCCTATCAACACCGAACCTGGGCGCCACCCAATTTATCGACTTCGCCCATTCTTCCATCAAGTACAGCGACGGCAAAAACCAAAAACGCCAACCGATCCGGTTGAACACCCTATTCGCCGCCGAACTGATCCGGCGCACCGAAAACAGCCTGGACGAGCTGTTCGACTGGGCCACTCAACACCTGCCGGAACCCACCCTGCCCGGTGACCCTAACAACAGGATGGACTTCCATGGAGCTTACGGCCGTTACTTCACCGAACTGTTTCTTTACTTGCCATGGCTGGTCGCCCATCGATTGAACGCCGAGCATCGGTATGAGGAAGCTGAACGGTGGCTGCGCTATGTCTTCGACCCGGGTCGCAGGAAAGCCGAATGCTGGAGAAGCGTCCCTTTGCTCGACGGTGACACGCCTTCGTATGCCGACCAGGCGCCCCACGATCCCCATCAAATTGCCCTCAGTCATCCGGTGCACTTTCGCAAGGCGCTGTACTTCCTGTACCTCGACATCCTGGCCAACCGAGGCGACGCCGCATACCGCGGGCTGACACCCGACAGTCTCAGCGAGGCAAAGCTCTGGTACGTTCGGACACTGGACTTGTTGGGGCCGCGCCCGGTCGTTCAACCGGTCGATCACTGGACGGCCGTCAGCCTTCACGGCTTGAGCACCACCAACAATGACGACCTGCGCCACTTTGAAAAGCGGCTGCCTCTGCCCACCGTCAGCCCGCCGTCGCTTGTCCAGGAAGGCCGTTCCCAAGCGGCCCTGACGGCGATCGATAACCCGTATCTGCGCGTGCCGTTCAATCCGCAGTTGCTCAAATGCTGGGACGTCGCCGAAAGTCGCCTGTACAACCTGCGCCATAACCTCGACATCGCCGGCAAGCCGCTGCATTTGCCGGTATTCGCTGCTCCGCTGGACCCTCGCGCCTTGGACAGCGCCAGTGCCCCGAACACCCCGGCCGGTGCCACCGTCCACTTGCCGGCGGTTCAAATCCCCCACTATCGCTTCACGGTCATGCACAGCCAGGCCCAGAGCGCGGTTGAAAGCATCATCCAGTTCGGTGCCACGCTGCTGTCGTTGATCGAGCGCAAAGAACAAGTTCAGCTACAGGAGCTGCAACAACAGCAAGCCTGGGACCTGGCGAAAATCTCCGTCGGCCTGCAACGCCAGGCCTTGAACGTCGACCGGCAAAACCGTCAGGCGCTGCTGGCCAGCAAGGCAATCGTCCAAGGCCGGGTCGATCACTACCAGCAATTGCTGGAGAAAGGCATCAGTGAAGCCGAGACGCAGGCCTCTGAGTTGTACTTGAACAGCGGCAACTGCGAACGTGCGGCATCGATCACCCAGGTCATGGCGGGCAGCCTCATGTTGGCTCCAAACATCCTTGGTTTCAGCACTGGCGGCATGCGCTGGGAAGGTGTCACGCACGCTGCCAGCGCGCTCGCCCAAGGGGCCGCTATCGCCGATCGCACGGCCGCGTCAAATCTTGACCGCACAGCACAGTTCAATCGTCGCCAGGAGGAATGGACCCAGGCCCGTGACCAATCACAACTCGAACTGGCCCATATCGATGCCCAACTGGCGCAATTCGCCGAGCAGGAAACCGCCACGCGCTTGCAACTGCGCCTGGCCGAATCAACCTTGGGCCAAGCCAAGGCCAACTACGACTTTCTCAGCAAGCGCTTTACCAAGGCACAACTGTACCAATGGCTGAACAGCCAATTTGCCGCGCTCTATCGCCAGGCCTACGACGCCACACTGGCGCTGTGCCTGGCGGCCGAAGCCTGTTGGCAGTATGAAATCGCCGACTTCAATACGCGGTTCATCCAACCCGGCGCCTGGCATGCAACCTATCGCGGGCTGGGTGCTGGCGAGCTGCTGAAGATGAACCTGTTGAAGATGCACGCCCAATACCTGCGACGCCACGAACGGGAACTGGAGATACGCAAAACGGTGTCCCTGCGTGAGCTCAAGCGCCAGACCCCAACCAGCACCCTCAACAAGGCGTGGCCGCACATCCACGCCGACTTGAAGAAAGGCACCTGCGAATTCGAGCTGCCCCAGTCATTGTTCGAAGACGACTACAAGGATCAGCAGCACTACCTGCGGCGGATCAAGACCATCAGCGTGTCCTTGCCGGCCCTCATCGGTCCTTATGAAAACATTCGAGCCACGCTGACCCAGACCGCCAGCAAGGTATTTCTCTCGCCGGGTGACCGTGGCCAGACCCTGGAGAGCCTGCGCGCCAACCAGCAGATTGCCCTGTCGACGGGCGTCGACGACAACGGTCTGTTCACGCTGAATTTCAACGATGACCGCTACCTGCCTTTCGAGCACACCGGCGCCATCTCCAAATGGCAACTGACCTTCCCGAACCCCGAAGCGCAAAAGGACCTGCTTGACTCACTGACCGACGTCATCGTGCATGTGAGCTATACGGCCCGGGTCGGTGGAGGTGCGCAATGACCGAGCAATCACTCTTGCCCGTCACCGCGCCATCGCTGCCCAAGGGCGGCGGGGCCATTCAAAGTATCGGCAAAGGCTGGGCGGCCATCGGCGCCCACGGTACGGCGTCCTACGAAATTGCCCTGCCGATTTCACCGGGGCGCGGCTTTGCTCCGCCCTTGTCCCTGAGCTATGCCAGTTCCCTCGGCAACGGTGTGTTCGGCATCGGTTGGGGGCTGTCGCTGTCCAGCGTGGCGCGCCGCACCAGCAAGGGCGTGCCGGCCTATACCGAGGATGACGAAATTATTGGCCCCAGCGGGGTGGTCTGGTTGCCCGAGCGTGACCGGCAAGGCGTCATCACCGCAATCCGCATCGATCAATACAATGATCTGGACCTGGGAACGACCTACAACGTCACACGGTATTTCCCCCGAATCGAAAACCGCTTCGACCGCATCGAACACTGGTCCTCGCCCGACGACAAACCGGGCTTCTGGCTGGTGCACGGTGCCGATGGCAGCCTGCATCTGTTCGGAAAAAACCCTGCCTCCCGCCGCAGCGATCCCCTGGATAGCCGTCGTGTGGGCGAATGGTTGCTGGAGGAGAGCCTGAACGCTTATGGCGAACACATCCTCTACCAATACAAGGCCGACGCAACGGCCCAGCGCTATTTGAGCCAGGTGAGCTATGGCAATTTCAAGGCCGATCCGCACCTTTACTCATGGAAAACAGCGCAGCTCGTCTCTGTGCAATGGCACTTCGAATTGGTCTTCGACTATGGTGAACGGAGCACGGCCTACGAACAGAAACCGCCGTACGAAGGCCATCAGTGGGCAACCCGTAGCGACGGTTTTTCCAGCTTCGCCTACGGTTTTGAATTACGCACCGAACGCCTGTGCCGCCAGGTCCTGATGTTTCACCGCTTTCCCGAGGAACTGGGCGCCGCCCCCGTCCTGGTGCGCCGCCTGTTGCTCGATTATCGCCAGGCATCCCTGGGTTATCACCAGTTGAGCGCCGCCCATGACCAGGCCTTTGGCGACTCGACAACCGTCGACAGTCGGCCACCCATCGAATTCAGCTACAGCCAATTCAAGCTCCGGCCGGAGACCCGCGCCTGGAAGCGTTTTGAAGACATGCCGGGGCTCAACGATGGTCAGCGTTATCAACTGGTGGATTTGTACGGCGAAGGCCTGCCGGGCGTGCTCTATCAAAACGACGGGGGCTGGCATTACCGCGAACCCGTGCGGGCCAAGGCCAAAGGCGACAACGTGGCTTACGCGCCGTGGCGAACACTGCCCGCCATCCCGGTTGCCGACCTGGCGAAACCGGTGCGCCAGTCATTGAGCGACCTCACCGGAGACGGCCGCTTGGACTGGCTCGTGGCCCAACCGGGACTGAGCGGTTTTTTCTCCCTTGGTGCCGATCGAAGCTGGTCGGATTTCGCCACATTCAGTGCGTTTCCGGCAGAGTTTTTCAGCCCACACGGGCAATTGGCCGACCTGTCGGGAGAGGGGCTCAATGACCTGGTATTGATCGGCCCGCGCAGCGTTCGCCTGTACGTCAACCATCGGGAACACGGATTCGCCACCCCGCTGCAAATCGCTCGTGACGAGCATGAAGATGCCCTCGCGGTATCGCGCACCGGGCCCGGTGAACTGGTGGCGTTCAGCGATGTGCTGGGCAGCGGCCAGCAGCACTGGGTGCGCATTCGTCACAACGAAGTGCGGTGCTGGCCAAACCTGGGTCGCGGGCGGTTTGGCAAGGGCATCGTGTTGGACTTTCCCGGGCTGGCCTACGAAACCTTCGACGCCTCGCGCATCCGCCTGGCGGATCTGGATGGCTCCGGCGCCGTCGACCTGATCTATCTGCAAGCCGACCAGGCACTGATCTTCATGAACCGTTGCGGCCAGGGTTTCCGCCCTGCGGTTGCCCTGCCCTGGCCCCCCGGGCTGCGTTACGACAACTTATGCCAGGTGAGCATCGCCGACCTGCAAGGGCTCGGCTGCTCCAGCCTGATCCTGAGCGTGCCGCACGTCACACCGCAACACTGGCGCTACGATTTCGTCGACACGAAACCGTATCTGCTCACCGACACCCACAACAACATGGGCGCCAGCGAAACCCTCCGCTACCGCAGCTCGGCGCAGGAATGGCTGGATGAAAAAGCCGCCCATCACAAGGCCGGCACGCCTGCGCTCTGTCATGTGCCCATGGCGCTGCATCTGGTTTCGAGCCAGACCCGGGTAGATGAAATCACCGGCAATCGATTGACCTGCAAATTCGCCTATCGCCAAGGCTACTACGACGGGGTCGAGCGCGAGTTTCGCGGCTTCGGCCTGTTGCTGGAAACCGACAATGAAACCACCCCCGACGATGCCGACTCCCAGGGCTTCACGATGCCCAGCCTGAAGAAGACCTGGTTTCACACCGGGCAAGCGGTGAACATGCCCCGTATCGGCTACAACAACGACGACCCGCAAGCCGTGGCGCTGGGCAAGGCGCTGCTTTGCCAATACCAAGAGGAGACCGGGCGCGACATCGCCGTGGCCGCGCCGGCCGCAGCCACCCACATTGAAATGGCCCGCGCCCTGAGTGGCCAGGTGCTGCGAAGCGAGATATTCGGGGTCGACAGGCGCCGGAAAACCCGAACCCTGTACTCGGTCCAGGAACACCGCTATCACGTACGCCTGCTGCAAGCGCCCGACAGCCATCGGTCCTACGCCCGGATGCTACCGCTGCCGCTGGAATCCATCACGTATCAATACGAAGGCACCGCCGATGACCCGCAGTGCCAGCACACCTTGAACCTGCAACACGACCTCTACGGCGCCCTCACTCACCGCCTGGAGATCCATTACGCCCGCAGGAAAACCGACGACGATACGCCACCGTTCAGCGATGTCGATCAACAGCGATGGTGGCGCGATGCGCATGATCCGGCGCAGCAGTTTTACTACCTGAACGAGACCCGGGCCGAGTTCATCCACCTGCAAGCGCCCCAAGGGTGGCGATTGGGCCTGCCCTATCGCCAGCGCACCCAGGCGTTGCGATGCCCCAAGGCCCCCGAGGCCGGTGGGCTGGCGCCGCAGGAGTTGACCTTCGAAACCCTCAGCGAACGCGTGAAGCAAACGACCTGGACCGACCAGAGTGTGCTGACCGGCCTGACCGTGCAGCGCTACAAAGACGCTTCGAGCGTAGTCACCCTGGCGGATGGCGTCGCAGACTTCCAGGCTTTGACCGACCATCTGGAAAGCGCCGAGCTGGACGAAAGCGCCCTCAAGGCCTTCCGCCTGCTGCCCCAGGAAACACGCCCCAAGGGAAAAATGCTCGAACGCAATCACTATCACCGCATGGCCGATTTTCTTTCGGCGAGCAGCAGTCCCGTACGACTCTGGTCCGTCAAAAGCGGCTTCGCGACTTATGCCCCATGGGACGGTTTCTACAAAATCCGCACCCTACAACCGAGCGAAAGCCATGGCGTGATCGAGATCAGCCACGACAACGCTCACTGTGTGATCACCCGGTTCCAACAGCCTGATGGTTGTACCACCGAAGCGATCTACGATTACCGCTCACTTCAGCCGCAGCACATCAACGACCCCAACGGTAATGTCCAGGAAGGCCTGATCGATGCTTTCGGCCAAGTCTTGGCCAGCTCTTTTTATGGCGGCGAGCACCACGCGCGCGCAGGTTTCAAGCCGCTCGCACAGTTCAAACAGCCACCGTTCAGCAGCCCCACAGAGGCCATCAGCCAAAGCTGGGACGCGTTGCAAGAGGCGGCCACGGCGCTTTATTACGCGCCATTCAGCTGGATGGGTTGCGTATCGAAGACCGCCCTGGCGGACTCCGACTGGCTGGCGCGCTGCGTGAGCAAGGGCGACCTTCTCCCCGCCGGACACATCTGCGCGTCGGCTCGAGCCCGGCTAGCGGAGCATCAGACACTCTCGGCCGATGACCTCAGGTTGAAGAACGAACTCGACGCCGCGCCACGTGAACCGGTGCACATCGCCACACTGGTCGCCGACCGCTACCCCAATGATGATCAAAAACAGATCCGCATCGCCGTCACCTGCTTCGATGGCTTCGGGCGAACCCTGCAAAGCAAGCAACTCGTCGAACCGGGCCTGGCTTACGTCGTCGACGCCAAGGGCGACCTGACGCTGACGGATGGAACACCCAAGGAGCAGATCGCCGCAAAGCGCTGGCGGGTCAGCGAACGGGTGGAATACAACAGTAAGGGTTTGGCGGTGCGCATCTACCGCCCTTATTTCGCCGATCAGCATCGCTGCATCAACGATGTGTCCTTGCGGCAATTCGGCCATTGCGACCGGCAGTTCTACGACGCCCTCGGGCGCCCCACCCTCACGCGCCTGGCCAGGCAAGCCGGACTCCCCTACATGCGGCGCCACACCCGTCATGCCTGGTACACCGTGGACGAGGACGAGAATGACACCCTGCAAGAAGTCCAGTCCGAACACGCCGCCACGGCCGGAGGTGGCGCATGAACGCACGCCTTCATCACAAGACACCTACGATCAACGCCGTCGACGGCCGTGGCCTGCCCGTGCGGCAAGTCGCTTACTACCGGCGCGACGCCGAGGAACCCGCCCAGGCGCGCATTGCCCAGCAAGACTACGATGCGGCGGGACGACAGGTGGCGCAGCGCGACCCTCGGCTGTTTGCCAAGGCAACGGGCGGTTCGAACCTGCAAACTGTCTACAGCTTGTCCGGCAAGACCCTGTTGCTGGACAGTATCGACGCCGGGTGGCGCCTGTTCCTGCCAGGCGATGCCGGACAGATACTGCACAGCTGGGATCAGCGCGGCACCTATTGGCGGACCACCTACGACACGCAACTGCGCATGACCGCCGTCCATGAACAAGCGGCAAACGACGTGCCGCGCAAAGTCGAATGCCTGCACTACGGCGACAGCTCGCCGAAGTCCGCGGTGCGCAACCGGTGCGGTGCGTTGATCCGTCACGATGACAGCGCCGGCACCCTGCTGATCCATGACTATGGGCTTGGCGCCAAACCTCTGAGCCAGACCAGGCATCTGCTGGCCGTGACCGAACGACTCGACTGGCCAGAGGATGAAAAAGACCGCGACCGCTTGCTGGAACCGGGCGACGGCTACACCACGAGCTGGCGCTACGACGCCCTCGCCGAGCTTATCCAGCAGACCGATGCCGCCCAGCACCAGCAGCGCTACTCGTTCGATGTCGCGGGTCAGCTCAAGTCCGTGGGCCTGCAGATAAGAAACACGGCGACCGAAAAAGTCATCGTGAGCGATCTGGTCTACAACGCGTCCGGCCAGATCGAGTCCCAGACGGCCGGCAACGGTGTCGTCAGTCGCGCCGTGTACGATCCGGCCAACGGCAGACTGATCGCGCTGCGCACATCGCTGGCGGCCAGGACCTTGCAGGATCTGCATTACACCTGCGACCCGGTGGGGAATGTGACGCACCTGGAGGACAAGGCCCAACCGGTGCAGTTCGGCAACAACCAACGGGTCGACGCCTCCAGCACATTTACCTACGACACCCTGTATCAATTGATCAGCGCGACGGGCCGCGAGGCCGCTGGATTGACCCGTCCCCCGGACCTTCCAGCCCTCGGCAAACTACCCATCGACCCCGGGCAGCTGTTCAACTTCACCGAACACTACGAATACGATGCCGGCGGTAACCTGATCGAATTGCGCCATCGTCGCGACGGCAATCACTACACCCGAACACTGGATGTGGCCGCCGCAAGCAATCGCTTGCGCGCCTGGAACAAAGGCCACTCGACGCCCGACGTAGCAGTGGACTTCGATGCCAACGGCAACCAGCAGGCGCTGGCCCCGGGCCAGGCGCTGACCTGGAACCTGCGCAATCAGCTCGACAGCGTGGTGTTGGTGCGGCGTGAAAACGCGTCCGATGACATCGAGCGCTATCGCTACGACAGTGGCGGCCAACGCGTGCGCAAGATCCAGACAACCCAGGGCGCAACGCGGGTCCACACCCGGGAAGTCCGCTATCTGCCGGGCCTTGAAATTCGCACGCGGGATAACGAACGCCTGGAAGTCATTACCCTGCAAGCGGGGCGCAGCAGCGTGCGCTACCTGCACTGGACTCAAGGCCGACCGTCCGCCATCGCCGCCAATCCATTGCGCTACAGCTTCGGCGACCATCTGGGTTCAAGCGCACTGGAACTGGACGATCAGGGCGACCTGGTCAGCCAGGAAAGCTACCTGCCTTATGGAGCCACCGCTTGGGCGGCGTCCCGTTCGGCCGTGGAAGCTGACTACCGAACCATTCGCTACTCCGGCAAGGAACGCGATGCCAGCGGGTTGTATTACTACGGGCATCGGTACTACGCACCGTGGTTGCAGCGCTGGATCAGTCCCGACCCGGCGGGGGCGGTCGATGGTTTGAACTTATATGGCATGGTGGGGAACAACCCACTGCGCTACACCGACCCCTACGGCCACAACAAAGAAGAATCCGACATCAAGAAAGAAATAGCGGCCTACCCGAATATCTTGTCCACCCTAAACAACAGGGTCGGCACGTTGAACTACCAGCTCTACAACAGCATGAGACCCAGAGACATCGCCAAACGAGTCTTTCAGACTTACGCTTACAACGCGTTCAAGAATGTGATCTCGTTAGGGACAGGCCTGCTGGCGGCTCCCGCCGGCCCGGTCGCCGCATGGGCCGCAATGAGCGGCACGTCTATCGCGACCGATTCGATGGCCAGCAAAATGGACGCAACGCGGCATCTGCCGGTGTCGATATACCCACAAACCAGCCGACTGAGCCCCGACGATATCGAACATGAAGGCAGGACAGCCTTCTATGACCTGGACACAAAGTCGCGCAAAGCGGTCAAGGATCTGAATCCATTCACCCACACAGGGCAGAAGAAAATATCGCTGATGGCGACCAGTTTTATCCTGACCAAAGTGCTTCGGATTCCCGGGGCATGGATTCAAAATTTCGAAGCCTCCACCCAGGCCACCAAAAACTCGAACGGAGTGCCTTCACAGAAAATCAAACGATTGGACGAAGCGCTGCTCGAGCTCGACGGATACCTGGCCCATGACGCCACCGCCATCAATGCCGCGTTTTCTACGCTTGGGGTCGAAGAGTTCTATGCCAAGGGGGCAAAAGGATTTATGAATCAAACCCTGGACCGGATGGCTAATGACGTCGGCACGGCGCAAGCCCGCACATTACGCCGCTCGGAAATACAGTTTGAGATTCATAAAACCCGCGAAACGATACAACGCGGACGAGAACTGCTGTTCAGGCTTAACGAATACAACAAATCCTTGGGCCGACTCTCGCCGTAGAGCTCAACGGTAGGTTAGACCCGTCGAGGTGATCGTCAGCCCCATGGATTGATCACCTCGACCCCGGAGAACTCAAAGTCCCGAACATTGCGAGTGGCAATCGGGGCTCCATGGGCTCGGCAAATAGCGGCTATCTGTGCATCGGCCATCGACACCGCCCGCCCCCTTGCTTCGCAGTTCGCCACCAGCGTCGCGTATTCAACGGCGGCATGAGCGTCAAACGGAAATATTCGCCCAACGAAGTCTTCTTCGAACATGGCCATCGCATGGGATTCAAGTTTCTGCTTGCGCTTACCGGATGGGAGTCGGGCAATGCCATGGAGAATTTCTGCCACGGTCACCGCAGTAATCGCAAGATCCATCGCTGGGAGCACGTCGACCCAAGCCAAAACTCTAGCGTCAGGCTCAGACCGCATGAACTCTGACAGGACATTGGTATCGAGCACGATCATTCGGAAAGATCCACCGCCTTCGCCTTCTCCTGTCGCGAAGGCAAATCGAGCTCAACCCCACCGCTTTCGCTGAACCTGTTGCGGATCCGGCTTCCAAGCCCTCCTGCTTGATTAACAGAGGCCAATGCCTTTCCCAGGATCAACCGGGCCTCTTCTTCCATCGAATGCCCATTATGGGCAGCAGCTATCCGCAGTTGTTCTTTGATCTGGTCGTCAAGGTTTCGAATGGTGATGCTGGCCATGATGCCTCCTGCAATCAATGAAATCATTGATTGAGGCTAACACACCTTGCGTCGGCAGGAACCGGGAGTCGCCAAACGGCTCAGACGTTAATCGCATTGGTAAACACCAACCGATTCCCGAACGGATCACTGATCGCCATGTCCTGGCTACCCCAGGGCATGGCCTGGATCTGTGGGTGGGCGTAGCGGTATTGCTTGGCGAGCAATTGCTGCTGGAAGGCTTCCAGCTCATCGGTCTCGATTCGCAACGCCGAGCCCGGCGTGCAATCGCCATGGTGCTCGGACAGGTGCAACACGCAGTCACCGCGGGAGACTTGCAGGTACAGCGGGAAGTTGTCACCGAAGCGGTGTTGCCAGTCGACGGTAAAGCCCAGGAAGTCGACATAGAACGCCAATGCCTTGGTTTCATCGAAGATCCGCAGGATCGGGGTGGTTTTACCGAAGCTCATGGGTTGCTCCCTGGCTGAAAAGACCCAGTGTAGATGGGTTGACCTTAGTGCTTCGGCCTTAGATCCGGCTTCTTTAGTGTCGCAGTGCCATTATTGTGACGCCAATTTACCCAAACTCAGCCGCTTATACGCCATTCGATGGACTGAACCCCTGGCGCAGATCGCCCTCGCGCGCCAGGAACCGCCCTTCCCGGCGCCCGTTTGCCTGCCCTTGGCGATAGCTCAAGACACCATTGACCCACACGCCATCAATCCCTTCGGCAGCCCGTTGAGGTTCGTTGAAATCGGCCACGTCGCGAATGGTGTGTGGATTGAACAACACCAGGTCCGCCCAATGCCCTTCACGAACTTCACCACGGTCCTTCAGACCGAAGCGCGCTGCGGAAAGGCCGGTCATTTTGTGCACGGCGGTGTGCAACGGAAAAAGCCCGACGTCACGACTGAAATGTCCCAGTACCCGTGGGAAAGCGCCCCACAAGCGCGGATGCGGAAACGGGTCCTCCGGCAAACCGTCGGAGCCGACCATGGACAACGGGTGGGCGAGGATTCGTCGTACGTCGCCTTCGTCCATGCCGTAGTACACCGCACCCGCCGGTTGCAGGCGGCGCGCTGCGTCCAGCAGCGACACGTCCCATTCGACGGCGATGTCAGCCAGGTCGCGGCCGCCCATGTGCGGATGAGCCGTCGACCAGGTGATGGTGATGCGATGGGCATCGGTCACCTGTTTGAGATCCAGGGTCGAGGAGCTGGCCGCATAGGGATAGCAGTCACAACCGACCGGATGGGTTTTCGCCGCATTCTCCAGCGCCGCGAGCACTTGCGGGCTTCGCCCCCAATTACCGGCACCCGCACATTTGAGGTGGGAAATGATCACCGGGCTTTGGGCGTGACGGCCAATCTGGAACGCCTCGTCCATGGCCTCGAGCACCGGTTCGAATTCGCTGCGCAGGTGGGTGGTGTAGACCGCACCGAATGCGCTCAGCTCCTGGGTCAGTTGCATGACTTCGTCGGTGGAGGCCGAAAATGCGTTGGCGTAGGCCAGGCCGGTGGACAACCCCAGTGCGCCGGCCTCCAGGCTTTCGCGCAGCTGCTGGCGCATGGCGGCGATTTCTCCCACGCTGGCTGTGCGCAACAAATCGTCCATGTGATTGCTGCGCAGCGCCGTGTGCCCCACCAGCGCCGCCACGTTGACCGCCGGCGTGGCTGCCTCCACCGCCGCACGATAATCTTCGAAACGCGGATAGGCGAACGCTTGGGCCGTGCCGAGCAAGTTCATCGGGTCCGGCGGCTCGCCCCGCAGGCTTACCGGCGAAGCGCTGATGCCGCAATTGCCGACGATCACCGTGGTCACACCCTGGCTGAGTTTGGGCAGCATCTGCGGCTGGCGAATGACCACCGTGTCGTCGTGGGTGTGCACATCGATGAACCCTGGCGCCAGCACACGGCCGGCGGCGTCGATCTCTTCAATTGCCCGGGCATCGCGCAGGTCGGCGATGCGCTCGATGCGACCGGCGCGGATCGCCACGTCGGCGCTGTAAGCGGGGGTGTTGCTGCCATCGATGACCAGGGCGTTGCGGATAAGCGTGTCGTACAGCATCTCAGTCTCCCAGCGGCAAGTGATCGTCGCCGCCGCGGTAATCGTCCAGGGCGAGTTTGACTCGCCGCAGGCGTTCTTGATTGTCTTCGGGGTGGGCCAGCGCAAGCTCGGTGGCGAGCACATCGATGGCCAGCAGCATGCCGTAGCGCGCCGCCGTGGGCTTATAGATGAACGAGGTTTCGGCGCCTTGCAGGGGCAACACCACATCGGCCAGCCGGGCCAACGGCGAGTCGGCACGGGTGATGGCCAGGATCGCCGCACCATAACTGCGCGCCAGTTCAACCGCGCCGAGCAGTTCCGGGGTGATGCCGGTGAGTGAACAGGCGATGACCAAATGCTCCTGGCTCAATGACGTGGCGGTGATGCGCATCATCACCGGATCCCGGCAGGCGGCAATCGAGTAGCCAAAACGCACCAGCCGTACCTGCAACTCCTCACCGCACAACGCCGACCAACCGCCAAGCCCGAACGCATGAATCATCCGCGCCTTGCCGAGCATCCGCACCGCGTCGCCGAACCGAGACTCTTCGAATGCCGACAGGTGCTGACGCAGCGTCGTCTCGATATCGCCGACGATCTGCCCATAAAACGCCGATTGCTCGGGCGCGCCGGCAGGGTCGAGGAAACGGCTGCCAACGCCGCTGGCCTGAGCCAGTTGCAGGCGCAAGTCCCGCAGGTCGCGGCAGCCAACGGTTCGGGCAAAACGCGACAGCGTGGCGCTGCTGACTTCGGCGCGCTGGGCCAGTTCATCCAGGCTGGCCGAGGCGGCAAATCCTACGTCGTCGAGCATCAGCCGGGCGATTCTTCCTTCGCCGGCGCTGAAGGAATCCTGACGGGAGCGAATCTGGTAAAGGATGTCCATGACGGCACCTGTGTTGGAGCGCTGCGATTAAAGCAAGCGTGCAAGTCCTAGGGTCAGGCCGAACGCGACCAGGGAGATCAGCGTTTCGAGGACGGTCCAGGTCTTGAAAGTTTGAGTGACGGTCATATTGAAGTATTCCTTGATCAGCCAGAAGCCGCCGTCGTTGACGTGGGAAAAGATCACCGACCCGGCACCGGTGGCCAGCACCAGCAGCTCGGGATGGGGATAGCCCAGACCGATCGCCACGGGCGCGACGATGCCCGAGGCCGTGGTCATCGCCACCGTGGCCGAGCCGGTGGCGACGCGCATCAGGGCGGCGAACAGCCAGCCCATGACCAGCGGCGATAATTGGAATTCCTGGGCCAGGCCAACGATTTGTTGAGTGACCCCGGCGTCCACCAGGATCCGGTTCAAACCACCGCCAGCGCCCACCAGCAACGTAATGCTGGCCGTCGGCGCCAGGCATTCATTGGTGAACTTGAGGATCGATTCGCGGTTGAAGCCCTGGGCCAGGCCCAGCGTCCAGAAGCTGAGAAGGGTCGCCAGCAGCAAGGCAATCACCGAGTTGCCGATGAACAGCAGGAACTGGTTGAAACCGCTGCCCGGCTCGGAGATCAGGTTAGCCCAACCGCCGATCAACATCAGAATCACCGGCAACAGGATGGTCCCCAGGGTGATACCGAAGCCCGGCAGGTTGGCCCGGGGCTCGCGGTCGAGGAATTGTCGCTCCAGCGGGTTATCGTCCGGCAGTTGGATGCGCGGCACGATGAATTTGGCATACACAGGGCCGGCAATGATCGCGGTAGGAATACCGATCAGGATCGCGTACAGCAAGGTCTGCCCCACCGAGGCCTGGAACGCCTGCACCGCCAGCATCGCCGCCGGGTGCGGTGGCACCAGGGCATGCACCACCGAGAGACCGGCGACCATCGGCAACCCCACCATCAGGATTGACACGCCCACGCGCCGGGCAATGGTGAACGCGATGGGCACCAGCAGCACGAAACCGACTTCGAAAAACAACGGCAGCCCCACCAGGAAGGCAATGCACACCATCGCCCAATGGGCGTTGCGCTCGCCGAAGCGCTCGATCAGCGTTTGCGCCATGCGCTCGGCCCCGCCGGACTCGGCCATCATCTTGCCGAGCATGGTGCCCAAGGCCACCACCAGCGCGATGTGCCCCAGGGTCTTGCCCACGCCCCCCTCATACGCCCCGACCACACTGGACGGCGGCATCCCGGCCAGCAGCGCCAGGCCAATGGACACCAGCGTAATGACAATGAACGGATTAAGCCGATATCGGGCGATCAAAACGATCAGCGCAATGATGGCGATGGCCGCGTAGACCAACAGCCAATAACCGAATGCAGGGGCCATGCGTTACTCCTCGAATGGGGTCACGTCGTTGTGTTGTGAAACTCATAAATCATTTCGAGGATTAATCTTCAAACGTACTGAAAGTAATTTTCGTACACAGGCAAGAAATGTCGCTGACGGACATCGCGACACGGCGTTGATGAAAATTCAGCGCAAGATTTTCATGCAAAACCGTCCTCTTGCGGCTGGCCGCACTGCACTCAATTCCGTACCATCCCCACCCTGTTTTTGCACCACGCCCACGGCAGCCGATGTTCAAGCGCTGCCCCGCCAGGAAAATCATGAAACCAGCACGTCTTCGCGCCGACGCCCTCGCCGGCCTCACCACTTCTTTTGCCTTGTTGCCCGAATGCATCGCGTTCGCCCTGGTGGCCCATCTCAACCCGTTGATGGGGTTGTACGGTGCCTTCATCATCTGCACGCTGACCGCGCTGTTCGGCGGGCGGCCAGGCATGGTGTCTGGCGCGGCGGGATCGATGGCCGTGGTGATTGTCGCGCTGGTGGTGCAACACGGCGTGCAATACCTGCTGGCCACTGTGCTGCTGGGCGGGTTGATCATGATGGCGTTCGGGTTGTTACGGCTGGGCAAACTGGTGCGCATGGTGCCGCACCCGGTGATGCTCGGTTTCGTCAACGGCCTGGCGATCATCATCGCGCTGGCGCAACTGGAGCACTTCAAGAGTGGCGAGACCTGGCTGAGCGGCGGCCCGTTGTACCTGATGATCGGCCTGGTGGCGCTGACCATGGCCATCGTCTACCTGTTGCCGCGCCTGACCCGCAGTGTTCCGCCGGCCCTGGTGGCGATCCTGGGGGTTGGCCTGGCGGTCTACTTCTTCGGCCTGCCGACCCGCACCCTGGGTGATATGGCGCATATCGCCGGCGGCCTGCCGGCCTTTGTCTGGCCGGATATTCCCTGGAACCTGGATACTTTGCGGATCATCGCACCCTATGCGGTGGTGATGGCGATGGTCGGCCTGCTGGAAACCCTGCTGACCCTGAACCTGACCGACGAGATCACCGAGAGCCGCGGCTACCCGGACCGCGAGTGCGTGGCGTTGGGCGCGGCCAACATGGCCTCCGGGCTGTTCGGCGGCATGGGCGGTTGCGCGATGATCGGCCAGACCGTGATCAACCTGAGTTCGGGCGGTCGCGGTCGCTTGTCCGGCGTGGTGGCCGGGGTGATGGTTCTGCTGTTCGTGTTGTTTCTGTCGCCGTTGATCGAACGCATCCCGTTGGCCGCGCTAGTGGGCGTGATGTTCGTGGTGTCCCAGCAGACCTTTGCCTGGGCCTCGTTGCGGGTGATCAACAAAGTGCCCGTCAATGACGTGTTGGTGATCATCGCGGTGACGACCATCACGGTGTTCACCGACCTGGCGACCGCAGTGCTGTGCGGCATTGTCATTGCGGCGCTCAACTTCGCCTGGCAACAGGCCCGGGAACTGTACGCCGATACGCATCTGGAAGCGGACGGCAGCAAGCTCTATCGCCTGCACGGCACCCTGTTCTTCGCCTCGACCACGCCGTTTCTCAACCAGTTCGACCCGGCCAACGATCCGTCCCAGGTAACCCTGGACTGCCGCCACTTGAGCTTTGTCGACTATTCGGCCATCGCCGCGCTCAAGACCCTGCGTGAACGCTATAGCAAGGCCGGCAAGCACCTGCGGGTGTTTCACTTGTCCGAACGCTGCAAACAGATGCTCAAGCGGGCCGGTGTCCACCACGACTGAAGAGATCGTCGCTGCGTCCGCCCAGGCGATGAATAGCTGCGACACACCGTCGCAGCCCAATCCTTCGCCCTCTTCCCATGCCGTATACTCGCCCCGCCTTTTCAACCTCGCCCACGCCGGAGTGTTTCGATGGATCCTGTGGTTTTCGAAGAGTGGATGATGACGGGCCTTGTCAGCATCCTGATCATTTTCATGGGTTTCATCGTCTGGGATTTGGCGAAGAAGTCCAAGGCCGGGCGTTTCGGCTCGTTCATCCTGTTTTTTGTGCTGGGACTGGGCGTGGCGGCATTCGTCATCAAGAGCGTGGTGATCGGCCTGATCGAGACGGGCACCTTATAAACGCGCCGGCACTTCCTTCCACTGGCCCTGATCCAGCCCGTCGAGCGTCCAGTCGCCGATCCTGACCCGCACCAAGCGCAATGTCGGCAAGCCCACCGCGGCGGTCATGCGCCGTACCTGACGGTTGCGCCCTTCGCGAATCACCAATTCCAGCCAACGGGTCGGCACGCTTTTACGAAAGCGCACCGGTGGGTTGCGCGGCCATAGCTGCGGTTCGTCCAGTTGCCGCGCTTGCGCGGGCAAGGTCATGCCGTCATTCAGCTCCACACCATCGCACAGACGCTGCAATTGCTCGGCACTGGGCTCACCTTCGACTTGCACCCAATAGGTCTTGGCCAGTTTGTGCCGGGGGTCGGCGATGCGGGCCTGCAGTTGCCCGTCGTTGGTGAGCAGCAGCAACCCTTCGCTGTCGCGATCCAGCCGCCCGGCAGGATAAATGCCGGGCACGTCGATAAAGTCCTTGAGCGTCGCCCGCCCTTGATCGTCAGAAAATTGCGTCAGCACATCGAAAGGTTTGTTGAACAGGATCAGCCTCGGTTCGGCCGGCGGGGCCTTGGCCACACGGCGCGGGGCGGATGCGGGAGGTTTCGCGCCAGGGCGGCGGGAAGCGGGACGTGGCGGACGGGGCATGGCAAACACAACATCTAACGGTCTGGGCCGACCATGCTAGTGGCCCGACCGTTAAATAACCACTGCCCCTTCAACCGGGGTCAGTTCATCAGCGGAACGGCGGCTCGTCGAAGCTGCGCAGCTTGCGCGAGTGCAGCGAGTTGAGTTCGTTGCGCAGCAGGTCCAGCGCCGCGATGCCGATCTTCAGGTGCTGGTTGACCGCCCGTTCGTAGAACGCGTTGGCCGAACCCGGCAATTTGATCTCGCTGTGCAGCGGTTTGTCCGAGACACAAAGCAACGTGCCGTACGGCACCCGCAAGCGGTATCCCTGAGCGGCGATGGTGCCGCTTTCCATGTCCACCGCCACGGCGCGGGACAGGTTGATCAACGGGCGCTCCTGGGCCCAGCGCAATTCCCAGTTGCGGTCGTCGTAGGTCAGCACGGTGCCGGTGCGCAGGCGTTTCTTCAGTTCGTCGCCCTTTTCACCGGTGACATTGGCCGCCGCTTGCTGCAAAGCCATCTGCACTTCAGCCAGGGCCGGGATCGGAATGTTTGGCGGCACGACCCGGTCGAGGATGCCATCGCGACGCATGTAAGCGTGGGCAAGCACGTAGTCGCCGATGGTCTGCGACTGCCGCAGCCCGCCGCAGTGACCGATCATCAACCAGCAGTGGGGGCGCAGCACGGCCAGGTGGTCGGTGATGTTCTTGGCGTTGGACGGCCCGACGCCGATGTTCACCAGGGTCACGCCATGGCCGTCGTTGGCCTGCAGGTGATAGGCCGGCATCTGGTAGCGATGCCAGACCACGCCCGCGGCGATCGCCGAGGCTTCACCGTGGTCCATGCCCTTTTCGATGATCACGTTGCCCGGCAGGACCATGCGCACAAAACGCGGGTCGCTGCGCAGTTGCTCCAGGCCATGGACAATGAACTGGTCCACATAACGGTGATAGTTGGTCAGCAGGATCCAGGGCTGCACATGGCGCCAGTCGCTGCCGGTGTAATGCACCAGCCGACGCAGGGAAAAGTCCACCCGCGCCGCGTCGAATAGCGCCAGGGGCAGCGGGTCGGTGTTTTCCCAGTCGTAGAGGCCGTCGGCAATGCCATCGGTGGCGGCCGACAGGTCGGTGCTGGGGAACACTCGCGCCAGCACGGCGGCAGTCACGCCGGAGCCGGCCAGTTCATCACCCTGCTCCACCACGTAGGGATAGGGGATGTTCTGCTCGCTGACACCCACTTCCACGGTGACGGTAAAGTCGTGCATCAGCGGGACCAACTGTTCCAGCAGGTATTTACGGAACGCAGCAGGATGGGTGACGGTGACACTGTAGGTGCCCGGCAACTGGACCTTGGCGTAGGCGCGAGTGGTTTGCGGGACTTCACCATGGCAGTGATAGGTCAGGCGCAAGGCCGGATAGCGAAACAATGCACGCTGTTCGGCATCTGGCTCGATGCGATCCTTGAGGTACCGCTTGAGCGCCTGGTTCAGCGCAGTGGTCGCACGCTCGTGCAGGGCAGCCAGACGATCCACGGCTTGTTCGGCGGTTTGAACGACAATAAACGCTTCGGTCACGATCAGCTTCCTGTGTTCTGACTTGCAGGCCTTCATCTTGCCTGCATCATCGTCCAACGGGAACAGTGGCGTATTGGGCACGATCGATCATTCACCGACAATCCCTGGGGGAGCGGGCTTGCTCGCGAAAGCGCTGTGTCAGTCACCCGTGATGCTGGATGTGCCTATGCCATCGCGAGCAGGCTCGCTCCCACCCTTGATCGCTGCCAGCCGCAGATTCTTCATTCACCGCAAATCCCCTGTGGGAGCGGGCTTCTCGCGATAGCGCTGTGTCAGTCACCCGTGATGCTGGATGTGCCTATGCCATCGCGAGCAGGC
>NZ_JAKNQY010000016.1:115923-139135 GCF_024494355.1 Pseudomonas sp. Q11
GGAGCGGGCTTCTCGCGATAGCGCTGTGTCAGTCACCCGTGATGCTGGATGTGCCGACGCCATCGCGAGCAGGCTCGCTCCCACCCTGATCGCCGCCTGCCGCAGATTTCTCATTCACGGCAAAGCCCGCTCCACAAAGGTTTCCTGGCCGCCTTAGAAACCCTGGGGTGTGGATCGCGCCACGATGGCCTCGACATTCAGGCCTCGGGGCAAGGCGCCATATGCCCGGCCACCCAAGCCTAGGCGGCTGGCGATGAAGGCGTCGCTGACGTCGCTGTTGCCGGCCTCCAGCAACAACCTGGCTTGCAGCCCCAGAGCGATGTCTTCAGTCAATTGCCGGGCGCGGTACTGGATGTCATCGGTATCCTTGAACGCCGCGTGCAACTGATCGATGTGGGCAGCCAGGCGTTTGTCGCCGTGGCCGTCACCCAGTTCGGTGAACAGCACTTCAAGCACGTCCGGTTCCTTGGACAGCGCCCGCAACACATCCAGGCACTGCACATTGCCGGAGCCTTCCCAGGTCGAGTTCACCGGTGCTTCACGGTAAAGGCGCGGCAGAATACTGTCTTCGACGTAACCGGCGCCGCCCATGCATTCGGCAGCTTCGTTGATCATCGCCGGGGCGCGTTTGCAGATCCAGTATTTGCCCACCGCCGTCACCAGCCGGGCAAACCTGGCCTCGTGTTCATCATTCAAGTGGTCCAACGCCCGGCCCATACGCAAGCTCAGGGCCAGGGCGGCTTCGCTTTCCAGCGCCAGGTCGGCCAGCACGTTTTGCATCAGCGGCTGTTCACTCAACAACTTGCCACCAACCCGCCGATGCGCGCAGTGATGGCTGGCCTGGGTCAGGGCCTGGCGCATCAGGGCGCTGGAACCGACCATGCAATCGAAGCGGGTCATGGCAACCATCTCGATGATCGTCGGCACGCCTCGCCCTTCTTCACCAACCATCCAGGCCAGCGCACCACGGAATTCGACTTCGCTGGAGGCATTGGAGCAGTTGCCCAGCTTGTTCTTCAACCGCTGGATATAGAACTGATTACGCGAGTCGTCCGGGCGATGGCGCGGCAGCAGGAAGCAGCTCAGGCCCTTGTCGGTCTGGGCAAGCGTCAGGAAGGCATCGCACATCGGCGCCGAACAGAACCACTTGTGGCCCACCAGTTCATAGGCCTGGCCGGGACCGCTGGCGCCCACCGGATAAGCCTTGGTGGTGTTGGCCCGCACGTCGGTGCCGCCCTGCTTTTCAGTCATCGCCATGCCGAGGGTGACCCCGGCCTTGTGAGCCATGCCGACGTTACGCGGGTCGTACTCGGTGGCGAGCGCTTTGGGCACCCACTGTTCGGCCAGGTCCGGTTGCAAGCGCAACGCCGGGACGCTGGCGAAAGTCATGGTCAGCGGACAACCGGTGCCGGCTTCAGCCTGGCTGTGCAGATAAGTCATCGAGGCCCGGGCGACATGGGCGCCGGGTTGCGGGTGGGCCCATGGCAGGCTGGGCAGGCCATGCTCGACAGCGGTGCGCATCAACTGGTGGTAAGCAGGATGGAACTCCACCAGATCAATGCGATGACCATAGCGGTCGTGGCTGGAAAACACTGGTTTGTTCTGGTTCGCCAGAAACCCCGCCTCCATCAGCGGCCCACCGGCCAGTTCTCCATACGCATCGATCCGCCCTTGCGCCCAGCCCGCGCCGAAACGCTGCGACCACTGTTGCAGCGGCAGGTCGATGCGATAGAGGTTGGCGCCATCCAGGGACGGTGGCTGATTGGTGACGTCGTGGGTTTCGGCGAACTGGTGCAGGTTCATGACAGGGCTCCTTGGTCGGCCAGCAGAGGTTCAGTTAAGCACCGCCCCACGGCCGAACAAAGTGTCATACCCGCCTAAATATCGGCGCTTTCACCCTGCTTCGGACAAAGCACTCGCCGTTGCAAAAGCGTGCGCAACACCTCGAATTTCACCGGTTTACTCAGGTAATCGGTCAACACGCCCGACGTGCAGCGCTCGTGATTCGGATTGGGACTGACCACAAACACCGGCAGGTCCTCGCAGCCGATGAGCCTACGGATCTGACAACAGACCGCCACGCCGTCCAGCGGCGGCGACTGGCAATCGAGCAGCACCGCGTCGACACTCTCGCCCTGTAGTAGATCCAGTGCCGCGCGTCCGCTGTCGGCGGTACGCACCTGGTAACCGAGCTTGAGCAACATGCCGCGCATCACCAGCAGATCAATGCTGTTGTCATCAGCCAGCAGCACCGTGCAATCTTGGGGTAAGCGCGAGGTTTCGCGCTGGCTGAACGAGATGGGCGTGGGCGCCTCCACGGGGAAGGCCATTTCCACCTCGACGTCCAACTGGAAGCGGCTGCCGCGACCGGGTTCGGAGGTGTGGGTCAGGCGTCCGCCCAGTAACTCCACCAGTTGTCGGCAGATCGCCAGACCCACACCGAGGCCGCCGTATTCCCGGGTCATCGAGCCGTCAAGCTGGAAAAAGCGCTGGTACAAGCTCGCCTCACCAAGGTCAGTGAAACCAATACCGGTGTCGATCACAGCAAAGGACAGCACCAGCCGATCGAGCCCCGACGGCCTGCCACTGACCCGAAGCGCCAGACCGCCTACCCGCGTGAACTTGACCGCGTTGTCCAGCAGACATTCCAGGCATTGGGCCAGCTTGCCGCTGTCAGCGATCAGCCGGTCCGTCAGGCCGGGTGCCACGTCGACCTTGAAATCCAGGTTCTTGACCGCTGCATTGGCACCGAACTGCACCTGCAAGGCGTCGACCATCCCACGCAGGCTGAACGGCGCCGGGTAGGCCTTGAGCTTGCCGGCCTGCAATTCGGTGAGGGTGAGGATGCCGTTGACCATACGCATCATGTCCCGCGCAGAACCTGCGGCGGTCTGTTGATACTGGGTCAACTCCTCGTTCATTTCGACGGTTTCCATCAACTCCAGCGAACCGATCACGCCATTCATTGGCGTACGCAGCTCATGGGTCAACGTGGCGAGGAATTCATCCTTGAGTTTGTTGCTGTGGGCCAGTTGCTGGTTGAGCACTTCAAGTTTCTGCCCGGCGTCGAACAGGGTCTGGGCCTGTTGCTCGCGCATGGCATTGATGCGGTCGGCCAGGGCCAGGGACAACAGTGCCACTTCGATGGCCGAGCCGATCTGGCTGGCGTACATGGTCAGGAACACGTTCGGCAGATAACCGAGGACCATCATCGTGTTGACGACGCCCCCCAGCAGAAACGCCGACCAGGCGATGATGAAATAACGCGCCACCCGCAGACCGCGCCACCAGGCGAACAGCCCGGCGGCGAAGATCACCACGGTAAACACCAGCGCCAATGCCGTCGCCAGGCGCAGGGCCAGGGCGTAACTGGTCATCAGCGACAGGCCCACCACTACCGCGCTGTAGACGATCAGCGCCAGCAGCAGCCGGTCAAGCCAACGACTGTGTTGCGCGGTTTGCAGGAAGCTGCGCGCAAACTGGCTGCCGAACAGGCCCGCGCAACCGATGAAAAAGGGTGTTGCGGCATTGGCCCACCAAGGGTTGTCCGGCCAGAAATACTCAACGGCCGCTCCGTTGACCGACAACTGGTACAAGCCGAACGAAGCGATATACACGATGTAATAAAGGTAACTGGTGTCGCGCACGCTCAGGTAAATGAACAGGTTGTAGACCAGCATCCCCAGCAGCACGCCATAGATGATGCCCAACACGTACAAGCGCACAGGCTGTTGCTCGAGATAGGCCGTGCTCGACCACAACGTCAGCGGCGCCTGGATCGAACCCTGGCTTTGCAGGCGCAGGTACACGGACTGACGTTGCCCGGGTTTGAAGTCCAGGCTGAACAGGTAGTTGTTCTGGCGAATTTCACGGCTGGCAAACGGCAAGGCATCGCCGGTCTGGCGAACCAGGCGATACGCCCCGACGCTATCAGGCAGATACAAGTCCAGATGGTCCAGCGGTGGATACGCCAGCTCCAGCAACCAGGTGCGCTGGGCGTCCGGATTGCCGGGACGGTAGTTCAGGTCTATTTTCAGCCAGAATGCCGAGCGCGAATAACCGGCGTTCAGCGTGGCTTTGTCATGGGATTTGAAGTGACCCGCCGCAGCCTCTGCCAGGACATCGTCGATGGTCGCCGTACCGTCGGCGTCTTCGAACACCTGCAGGGCATGGCCCAAGGGCAGGCTTTGGGTGAACTCATCGAACTCGAGGGCGCTTGCCAAAGGGGGCAAGCACAGCAGCAACATCAGCAAATAGCGCATTTAAGCCCCAGCGTGGCCTGTCCGGTTGAATCAGGAAGCCCCCCATTCCCTGAGTAGACGTAAAACCGGCATTACCTGTTATTTGGTTGGATCCATTTTCTAGCATAGCCGTTGATGGCCAATTTGCACCATTGAAATTTTTCCCACAGAGGGCTCTAGAACGGGCGTTCCAGCTCCAAGCATTGAGATAGAGCTGTTGCTTTGATCAGGTCGGCAACTGGCGGACCAATGTGGCGAGGGAGCTTGCTCCCGCTGGGCTGCGAAGCGGCCCCGGTTTTTGGGAGCGCTGCGCACTGGAGCGCCAGCCCGGTCCAGCGGGAGCAAGCTCCCTCGCCACAAAAGCACTCACCAGCAAGCCACTCAATACAAAACCCTCAGCGTCCGAGCACCGATAAAACAGGTTTGGTGGTAAGCTCGCGCACCATGAATATCTACAGCTCTCGCCCCGTTGTCCTCTGTCTCTCCGGCCACGACCCCAGTGGTGGCGCCGGCTTGCAGGCAGATATCGAAGCCCTGCTCGCCCAGGGTTGTCATGCCGCTCCGGCCGTTACTGCGTTGACCGTGCAAGATACGGTGAACGTGAGCGATTTTCGCGTGCTCGATCGGGAGTGGGTGCTGGCGCAAGCCAATGCCGTGCTCAACGATTCGCAGGTAGCAGCGGTCAAGCTGGGGATGCTCGGCTCACTGGAAATGGTCGACACCGTGGTCGAACTGCTTCAGGCACACCCGCATTTGCCCATGGTCTGCGACCCGGTGCTGCGTGCCGGTGGCGGCGGACGATTGGGCAAGGATGAAGTCGGTTACGCGATGCGCGAGCGCCTGTTGCCCCTGGCAATCATCGCCACCCCCAACCTGCCTGAAGCACGCATCCTCGCCGAACTGCCCGAGGGCAGCGCCGATGAGTGCGCGGAAAAACTGCTGCCCTTCGTCAAGCACCTGTTGATCACCGGTGGTCACGGCGACGAACATGAAGTCCACAATCGCCTGTACAGCCGCGATGGTCGCCGCGAAACCTTCACCTGCCAGCGTTTGCCCGGCAGCTACCACGGTTCCGGCTGCACCCTGGCCAGCGCCCTGGCCGGACGGTTGGCCCAGGCCGAACACCTCGCCAGCGCGGTCAAGACCGCACTGGATTACACCTGGCGCACCCTGCGCGATGCCGAACAGCTGGGCAAAGGCCAGTTCGTACCGCGTCGCCTGCCGCTGGATTTCTGCTCGTAGCGCCGGAGGCTGTGAAATGAAACTACGTGGCCTTTACGCCATCACCGATAGCCAACTGCTGGCCGGCAAATTCCTCGCTTATGTGCAAGCGGCACTGGAAGGTGGCGTCACCCTGCTGCAATACCGCGATAAAAGCAGCGACGAAGCCCGCCGTCTGCGCGAAGCCGAAGCGCTGCGCAATCTGTGCGAGCGCTACAAGACCCGGCTGATCATCAACGACGACGCCGAACTGGCCGCGCGCCTGGGCGTCGGCGTCCATCTGGGCCAGACCGATGGCCCGCTGGCGCCGGTACGGGCGCTGCTGGGGCGCGATGCAATCATCGGCTCCACTTGTCACGCCAGCCTGGAGCTGGCCGAACAGGCTGCCAGCGAAGGCGCCAGCTATGTCGCGTTCGGACGCTTCTTCAACTCCAACACCAAGCCCGGCGCTCCCAGCGCAAACCTTGAACTGCTCGACCAGGCCCGTATCAAACTGCATATACCGGTGTGCGCCATCGGCGGCATCACTCTGGACAACGCCGCCCCGTTGGTGGCTCACGGTGTCGACTTACTGGCCGTGGTCCATGGCCTGTTCGGCGCCGACAGCGCCCTGGAAGTGACGCGCCGCGCCCGGGCCTTCAACGATCTGTTGCAGATCAAATAATTTTCCGTTTTCGAGAGCCCAACCATGTCCCGTTCCGAAACCCTGTTTGCCAACGCCCAGAAACACATCCCCGGTGGCGTGAACTCCCCCGTTCGTGCGTTCAAGAGTGTCGGCGGCACCCCGCTGTTCTTCAAGCACGCCGAAGGCGCGTACGTGACGGACGAAGATGACAAGCGCTATGTGGACTACGTCGGTTCGTGGGGGCCGATGATCCTGGGCCACAGCCATCCGGACGTGCTGGAAGCGGTGCGCAACCAGTTGCAGCACGGTCTGTCCTACGGTGCTCCAACCGCCATGGAAACCGAGATGGCCGACCTGGTCTGCTCGATCGTGCCGTCGATGGAAATGGTGCGCATGGTCAGCTCCGGCACCGAGGCGACCATGAGTGCGATACGCCTGGCGCGGGGCTTCACCGGTCGCGACAGCATCATCAAGTTCGAAGGCTGCTACCACGGCCACTCCGACAGCCTGCTGGTCAAGGCCGGTTCCGGCGCGCTCACCCAGGGCGTACCAAGTTCGGCCGGCGTACCGGCGGCGTTCGCCAGGCACACCCTGACCTTGCCTTTCAACGACCTCGAAGAAGTCGAGAAGATGCTCGCTGACGTCGGCCCGGAAGTGGCCTGCATCATCGTCGAGCCGGTGGCCGGCAACATGAACTGCGTACCGCCGGCGCCGGGTTTCCTCGAAGGGCTGCGCAGCCTGTGCGACCAGCACGGCGTGGTGCTGATTTTCGACGAAGTGATGACCGGTTTCCGCGTGGCCCTCGGCGGCGCCCAGGCCCATTACGGCGTGACACCCGACCTGAGCACCTTCGGCAAGATCATCGGCGGCGGCATGCCGGTCGGCTGCTTCGGCGGCAAGCGCGCCATCATGGAATGCATCGCGCCACTGGGCCCGGTCTACCAGGCCGGCACGCTGTCGGGCAACCCGCTGGCCATGGCCGCCGGCCTGACCACCCTGCGCCTGATCAGCCGCCCGGGCTTTCACGCCGAGCTGACCGACTACACCACTCGTCTGCTCGACGGTTTGCAGATTCGTGCCGACGCGGCGGGCATTCCGTTCGTGACCACCCAGGCCGGTGGCATGTTCGGCCTGTACTTCAGTGGCGCCGATGACATCGTGACGTTCGAAGATGTGATGGCCTGCGACGCTGACCGCTTCAAGCGCTTCTTCCACCTGATGCTCGACGGTGGCGTGTACCTGGCACCGAGCGCGTTCGAAGCCGGCTTCACCTCCATCGCCCATGGCGAGGCCGAACTGAAGATCACCCTCGACGCCGCCGAGCGGGCCTTCGCCGCGTTGAAATAAGCCTGTGGATAACTGACGCTGGCTGACGCTGGCGTCAGTGATTGACGACAACCTCTACCCCCATTTCCTACGTATTGACCCCCGAAGTAGCCGTTGGCGCACCCTCGCAGCAGAAAAACGAGTAAAGACTTTGTAAGGATGGCCCTGCTTATTTCATAATGCGCGCTTATTGGATCCCCCGGAGGGTCCGCGTGCCCCTCAGAGGTAAGTCGATTCCCATGAACCGCACCGGCCGCACCCTTGCCCTGGGCTGCCTGTTGCTCCTTCAGCCGCTGCTGGCGAACGCACAAGCAGGCGGCAACTCGTTGTTGATCCCGGCGATGGGCCGTTGCACGCTCAACACCCAGCCACAAGATCTCGCACCGGCACTCGACGCCTGTCAAAAAGCGGCGGACGCGGGCGATGCACAAGCGCAATACGAGCTGGGCGAGTTCTACTACAACGGCAAGGCTGCGCCGCGCGACCTCAAGCTGGCCCTCAGCTACTTCGAGAAAGCCTCACTGCAAGGCCATGCTCAGGCGCAATACAAGCTGGGCGGCATGTTCTTCCATGGCGAAGGCGTGCCGGCCAATAACGTGCAGGCCTACATTGTCTTGAAGATGGCAGCGGTCAATGGCGCCGAAGAAGCCCTGGACACCGCCGACGAAGTCGCCGAACAGATGCCCCGCGACGAACTGGAGGTCGCGACCCAGGTGCTGGGGCAGATCTTCCGCAAATACCTGATGGAATTGCAGAACGCCGACGGGCGCACGCCTTTCTCGCCACTGCCCTGAATCCCTGTAGGAGCTGTCGAGTGCAACGAGGCTGCGATCTTTCCACTGCCCATTGAGTCGAGAGCGAACAATCAAGATCAAAAGATCGCAGGCTTCGCCAGCTCCTACAGGGCCCGGCGCAGCAACAAAAATACTTCCTACTTCTCAGGCATCGGCATCGGAAACGGCATGACATTGCCGACCGCGCCGCGGGCTTCGCTGATTTTCGGAGTGCCCAGGCGCTCGACCTCGTCGATGCGCACGATCGAGTGCATCGGCACGAAGCTGCGCACCACGCCTTCGAACTGCGCCTTGAGCTTTTCTTCGCTCGGATCGACGACCACTTGCGTGCGCTCGCCAAAGACGAACTCTTCGACTTCCAGGAAGCCCCACAGATCACTTTGATAGATCTGCTTGGCGTACATTTCGAACACCTGGCCCTGGTTGAGGAAAATCACCTTGTAGATTGGAGCTTCACGTTTGGTCATGGCTGGCGAAACACATCGGCGGGTAAAAAATGAGGGCGCGAACTATAGCATAGCCACTGCTCGCGCAACGGTAGGAACCGGGTGACTTGTTCCCTATAATGCGCGGTTCTTTGAATCACGTGATGACTCCGTCCATGGCCAAGAAGCTTTACATCGAAACCCACGGTTGCCAGATGAACGAGTACGACAGCTCGCGCATGGTCGATCTGCTGGGTGAACACCAGGCCCTGGAAGTCACCGCTCGCGCCGAAGACGCCGACGTGATCCTGCTCAACACCTGTTCAATCCGCGAACGCGCCCAGGACCGGGTGTACTCCCAGCTCGGCCGCTGGCGTGAACTGAAACTGGCCAACCCGGAAATGGTCATCGCCGTGGGCGGTTGCGTGGCCAGCCAGGAAGGCGCCGCCATTCGTGACCGCGCGCCCTACGTAGACGTGGTCTTCGGCCCGCAGACCCTGCACCGCCTGCCGGAGATGATCGACGCCGCGCGCAGCACCAAACTGCCGCAGGTGGACGTTTCGTTTCCGGAAATCGAAAAATTCGATCACCTGCCCGAACCCCGCATCGACGGCCCGAGCGCCTATGTATCGGTGATGGAAGGTTGCAGCAAGTACTGCACCTTCTGCGTGGTGCCCTATACCCGTGGTGAAGAAGTCAGCCGGCCGTTCGACGACGTGCTCGCCGAGATCATCCACCTCGCGGAAAACGGCGTGCGAGAAGTGACATTGCTGGGACAGAACGTCAACGGTTATCGCGGCCTGACCCACGACGGGCGCCTGGCGGACCTCGCCGAGCTGATCCGCGTGGTGGCGGCCGTGGATGGTATCGACCGTATCCGCTACACCACGTCGCACCCGCTGGAATTCTCCGACAGCCTGATCCAGGCCCATGCCGACGTGCCTGAGCTGGTCAAGCATCTGCACCTGCCGGTGCAATCGGGCTCGGACCGGATCCTCGCGGCCATGAAGCGCAACCACACGGCGCTGGAGTACAAATCCAAGCTGCGCAAACTGCGGGCGGCGGTGCCAGGGATCTGCATCAGCTCGGACTTTATCGTCGGCTTCCCCGGCGAAACCGAGAAAGATTTCCAGCAGACCATGAAGCTGATCGAAGACGTGGGCTTCGATTTCTCCTATTCCTTCGTCTACAGCCAGCGCCCCGGCACCCCGGCGGCCGACCTGGCTGACGAAACCCCCGAAGAACTGAAAAAAGAACGGCTCAACGCCTTGCAACATCGCCTGAACCAGCAGGGTTTCGAGATCAGCCGACAGATGGTCGGCTCCGTCCAGCGGATTCTGGTGACCGATTACTCGAAAAAAGACCCGGGCGAATTGCAAGGACGGACCGAAAACAACCGCATCGTCAACTTCCGTTGCGACACGCCGGCCCTGATCGGCCAGTTCGCCGACGTACACATCGACGCCGCGCAACCGCACTCCCTGCGCGGTTCGTTGATCCAGTAACCCCCAATTGCCTGTGAACACAGAACTTGTGGGAGCAAGGCTTGCCCGCGATGAATGCCACTCGGTCCCTCAAGAGTTGAGGCGCCTGTATCGCGGGCAAGCCTTGCTCCCACAAGATTGCTCGGTTTATTAAGAGCTTTCGCACCCAGCCTACTGGCGTTATCCTTGATTTCATCTTAATTGCCCCAGGGCGGCTAAAAACGACCTTGAACGCACCCATCGAACCACATCGTTTCATTCTCGAGCCCTTTGAGGCTCGCCGCTTCGCCAATCTGTGCGGGCAATTCGACGAGCATCTTCGCTTGATCGAACAGCGCCTGGCCATCGAGATCCGCAACCGCGGAAACCAGTTCGAACTGATCGGCGAACCCAAGCACACCACCTCCGCGGAAAACCTGCTGCGCCGTCTCTATCGGGAAACCAAGGGAAGCGAGTTATCGCCGGACACCGTCCACCTGTTCCTGCAGGAGTCGGCCCTGGAAGAGCTCGATAACCACGCCCCGTCGGAACCTGCCGTGGCCTTGCGCACGAAAAAAGGCATGATTCGCCCTCGTGGCTTGAATCAGCAGCGCTATGTGAAGGAAATCCTGGGCAACGACATCAACTTCGGCATCGGTCCGGCCGGTACCGGCAAGACCTACCTGGCCGTTGCCTGCGCCGTCGATGCGCTGGAACGCGAACAGGTGCGCCGTATCCTGCTGGTGCGTCCGGCGGTTGAAGCGGGGGAAAAACTCGGCTTCCTGCCCGGGGATCTGGCGCAGAAAATCGACCCGTACTTGCGTCCGCTGTATGACGCGCTGTACGAAATGCTCGGTTTCGAATATGTCGCCAAGCTGATCGAACGCCAGGTCATCGAGGTCGCGCCACTGGCCTATATGCGTGGTCGTACGCTGAACAACAGCTTCATCATCCTCGACGAAAGCCAGAACACCACGGTCGAGCAGATGAAAATGTTCCTGACCCGGATCGGCTTCGGCTCCACCGCGGTCATCACCGGGGACATCACCCAGGTCGACCTGCCCCGTGGCACCAAATCCGGGCTGAACCATGTGATCCAGGTGCTCAAGGACGTGCCGGGCATCAGTTTCACGCATTTCATGCCCAAGGACGTCGTGCGCCATCCATTGGTGCAGCGCATCGTCGAAGCCTACGAGCGTTTCGAGAATCATCAGGATGAGCTGGCGACCGCAGACAAGGGCCATCGCCACGATGCTTGAACTTGACCTGCAACTGGCCAGCGAACGCCCCGCCCCCAGCGAAGCTCAGTTGCGCCAATGGTGCGAACTGGCCCTGCGCCAGCGCAGCGCCGACTCGGAACTGACCATCCGCCTGGTGGACGAGGCCGAAGGTCGCGAGCTGAACCACACCTGGCGGCAGAAAGACTACGCCACCAATGTGTTGTCGTTCCCCGCCGACGTGCCCGACGAACTGCTCGACATTCCGCTGCTGGGCGATCTGGTGATCTGCATCCCGGTGGTGGAGCGCGAAGCGGCCGAACAAGGCAAGACCCCTGAAGCCCACTGGGCCCATCTGGTGATTCACGGCTGCTTGCATCTACTGGGTTACGACCATATAGAAGATGACGAAGCCGAGGAAATGGAATCGCTGGAACGAACGTTGCTTGCAGAGCTGGGTCATCCCGACCCCTATGCCGGCGACGAAGACTGATACATCAACCTGTAACGACAAAGGATTCAGAGTAATCGCTATGAGCGAAGATCGATCGAGCAACGGGCAGAAGTCATGGCTGGGCAAGCTCACCCAGGCTTTTGCCCATGAGCCGAAAAACCGCCAGGAGCTGCTGGAGCTGCTGCGCGATGCACACCAGAACAAACTGCTGGACAGCGAAGCGCTGGCCATCGTCGAAGGCGCCATCCAGGTCGCTGACCTGCAAGTGCGGGACATCATGGTCCCCCGTTCGCAGATGGTCAGCATCAAGGCGACCCAGACACCTCGCGAATTCCTGCCCGCCGTGGTTGATTCCGCGCACTCGCGCTACCCGGTCGTCGGCGAGAGCCATGACGACGTCATGGGCGTGCTGCTGGCCAAGGATCTGCTGCCGCTGATCCTTCAGGAGAACGGCGACAGCTTCAACATCAAAGACTTGCTGCGCCCGGCCACCTTCGTGCCCGAGTCCAAGCGCCTGAACGTGCTGCTGCGTGAATTTCGCGCCAACCACAACCACATGGCCATCGTCATCGACGAATACGGCGGCGTGGCCGGGCTGGTCACCATCGAAGACGTGCTTGAGCAGATCGTCGGCGACATCGAAGACGAGCACGACGTCGAGGAAGACAGCTACATCAAGCCGCTGCCCAGCGGCGACTTCCTGATCAAGGCCCTGACGCCGATCGAGAACTTCAACGAGTTCTTCGACAGCCAATTCTCCGACGATGAGTTCGACACCGTCGGCGGCCTGGTGATGAGTGCTTTCGGGCACCTGCCCAAGCGCAATGAAACCACGGAAATCGGCTCCTGGCGCTTTCGCATCCTGAACGCCGACAGCCGTCGGATTCACTTGCTGCGCCTGTCACCCATTGCCCGATAAACCCTGCGAGACCCGCTAAGGACACACATGCGCTGGATAACCCGCCCCGGCTGGCCCGGTAACCTGCTGGCCATGGCGGCTGGCGCGATCACCACCCTGGCCCTGGCGCCGTTCGACATCTGGCCGCTGGCACTGCTGGCGGTCGGGTTGTTCTATGCAGGTCTGCGCGAGCTTTCACCGCGCCAGGCTATTGGCCGTGGCTGGTGCTTCGGTTTCGGCCTGTTTGGCGCCGGCACCAGCTGGATCTACGTCAGCATCCATAATTTCGGCGGCGCCTCGGTGCTGCTCGCCGGTTTTTTGATGCTGCTGTTCATCGCCGCCATTGCCTGGTTTTTCGCCCTGCCCGCCTGGCTCTGGGCCCGGTGGCTGCGGCGTAACGAAGCCCCGCTGGCCGACGCCTTGGCCTTCGCCGCCCTGTGGCTGGGCCAGGAAGCCTTTCGCGGCTGGTTCCTCACCGGGTTTCCGTGGCTTTATTCCGGTTACAGTCAACTCGATGGCCCGTTGGCCGGCCTCGCGCCGCTGGGCGGGATGTGGCTGATGTCCTTCACCCTGGCCCTGACCGCCGCGCTGCTGTACAACGCGCCACGATTGATCCGCGCCGGGCGCAAAGGCTTTATCGCAGCGGGCGTGGTCCTGCTGATCGGCCCGTGGGTCGCCGGCATGGTGCTCAAAGGCCACGCCTGGACCAGCCCTTCGGGCGATCCGCTGAGCGTCGCCGCGATCCAGGGCAATATCGAGCAAAGCATGAAGTGGGACCCGGAGCAGCTCAACGCACAGTTGGCGCTGTACCGCGACATGAGTTTTGCCTCCAAACGGGTCGACCTGCTGATCTGGCCGGAAACGGCTGTCCCGGTGCTCAAGGAATCCGCCCAGGGCTACCTGGACATGATGGGCACCTTTGCCGCCGAGCGAAATTCGGCGCTGATTACTGGCGTCCCGATTCGCCAACTGGTGCACCAGCAGAAGCGTTATTTCAACGGCATCACCGTGACCGGCGAAGGTGACGGCACTTATCTGAAGCAAAAACTGGTGCCATTTGGTGAATATGTGCCGTTGCAGGACATTCTGCGTGGCTTGATCGCGTTCTTCGATCTCCCCATGTCAGACTTTGCCCGGGGCCCGGCCGACCAGCCTTTGCTGCAAGCCAAGGGGTACCAGATCGCGCCGTTCATCTGTTATGAAGTGGTCTACCCGGAATTCGCCGCTGGCCTCTCGGCGCGCAGCGACCTGCTGCTGACCATCAGCAACGACACCTGGTTCGGCACCTCGATCGGTCCGTTGCAACACCTGCAAATGGCGCAGATGCGCGCCCTGGAAGCCGGTCGCTGGATGATCCGCTCCACCAACAACGGCGTCACCGGCCTGATCAACCCCTTCGGCCAGATCACCGCACAGATCCCGCAATTCGAGCGTGGCATCCTGTACGGCGAAGTGGTGCCGATGCACGGGCTGACGCCATACCTGCAATGGCGCTCGTGGCCGCTGATCATCGTGTGTGTGTTGCTGCTGGGCTGGGCCTTGATCGCGAGCCGGATGGCCAAGACGGTTTGATCCCGCTGCGGGCAAACCTCTTGGGGTCAACAAGTTTCCTGTGGGAGCAGGGCTTGCCCGCGATGAAATCGACGCGGTCCTGCCGCGGGAACAGGGTGCCTGCATCGCGGGCAAGCCTTGATCCCACAGGGGTCCCGCCCGCGCGCCCAAATACTCAGCGATAGAACAACCTATACCCCACCTGCCCCACCGCCTCGTTCATCAACTGCCCGGACTGCCAGATCGATTTGAACTCCGGCATCCAGCCGCCCAGCGGGCGGGCATTGTCCTGCCCCAGAAAGCCCACCGGTGCAGGAACCACTTCAAAGCCCGAGCGCTCGAAACTCCAGACTGCTCGTGGCATATGCGACGCATGGGTCACCACCACGACTCGTCTGATCCCCTGCGGCAGTAATATTTCGGCGCTCATCCGGGCGTTTTCCCAGGTCGTGCGGCTGCGCCCTTCCTGCCAGCGCACGGTGACGCCAAAATCATCGAGCATCGAATCGGCCATCAATTTCGCTTCACTTGGCGGGGAGCCATAGTGCAAGCCGCCGCTGGTCAGCACCGGTAATCCTGACGCCTTGGCCAGTCGCGCCGCATACCGCTGGCGCTCCAGACCGATGCCGGTGGGCTGATCGGTGCCCCAGGCCAGGTCACCGCGATCGCGGCCCGAACCGAGCACGACGATGGCATCGGCACGTTGTGCCAGCGTCGCCCATTCGCCGCGAAGCAACGGCGGCTCGCGTTCCAACGCCTTGGCACTCCATTGCACCACCACGGGCAAACTCATCAGCCAGAAACCACCCACCCCTGCAATGAAACACAGGCGAGCCAGGCGCGGCCGAGAGTTGCGCCACCACCAGGCAAGCACCAACAGCAGCAAAAGAATGCCGGGCGGCAATAAAAGTTGTTTGATGAAATAGCGAAACGGCATCGGGCATCTCCATAGATGCCCGAAGCCTAGGTGGGTTGACGCAAAGCGACAACAGATTCGAAATAACCTTGAATCAAAAAAAGCGACAAGCGTGAATCCGGCTTTACTTGAACTGCAGTGACCGGACTTTTACAGCATCCCTGGTGGGTGTCCGATCCTTGAGCCATACAACCTTGGCCGAACGGGGCGTATCGAGGCGCTTGAGTAGCTGGGCCCCACTGGTGGGAGCTTGATGCCCGACCTGCTCAAGGTAAGCCTTGACCAGTTCGAACTCTGCGGGGGTCAAGCCACGCAGTTCCAGCTCTGCCGGACGTTCATCGCGCAAGCGACCGGCGGTTCTTGCAGCGTCCAGGGCCACCCCGAGACGATCGATCAGTTTTTCGTACAACTCAGGTGTAGTTACTTTTCGTTGTGATTCAACCATCCCTCACCTCATTGAAGATAAGACTCACTCCCCATTGAGAAGCTTAGCTTCGCTGGGCAAACCGGCAGGGCGCCGCGACCAACGGCCCTGAACAGCGGCCGTCCCCGGGTATCGACAATGCCCCGGCACGCAATCAGGGTTTCCCTCGGCAGAGCACGGTCATGTATGCTACGGCGCTTCCTGTAACTCCACTTCCAGCTCGGCTGGGCATCGAAAACGCCGCATCAGGCGTCGTCTGCGTCCAGCATGGCAACGAAGAGGATTGGGCCACCCCATTCAGTACAAAAGTAGCCATGCACGAACACTACCAGCCCCGTGAAATCGAAGCCGCCGCCCAGTCGTTCTGGGACGAGCAAAAGTCCTTTGAAGTCAGTGAACAGCCAGGCAAGGAGACTTACTATTGCCTGTCGATGTTCCCTTACCCCAGCGGCAAGCTACACATGGGGCACGTGCGCAACTACACCATCGGCGATGTGATCTCCCGCTACCAGCGCATGCTAGGCAAGAACGTCCTGCAACCCATGGGTTGGGACGCCTTCGGCATGCCGGCGGAAAACGCCGCGATGAAGAACAACGTGGCCCCCGCCAAGTGGACCTACGAAAACATCGCCTACATGAAGACCCAGCTGCGCAGCCTGGGCCTGGCGGTGGACTGGTCCCGCGAGGTCACCACCTGCAAGCCTGATTACTACCGCTGGGAACAATGGCTGTTCACCCGCCTGTTCGAAAAAGGCGTGATCTACCGCAAGAACGGCACGGTGAACTGGGACCCGGTGGACCAGACCGTACTGGCCAACGAGCAGGTGATCGACGGCCGCGGCTGGCGCTCCGGCGCGCTGATCGAAAAGCGCGAAATCCCGATGTACTACTTCAAGATCACCGCCTACGCGGATGAACTGCTGGAGAGCCTCGACGAGCTGACCGGCTGGCCTGAACAGGTCAAGACCATGCAGCGCAACTGGATCGGCAAGTCCCGGGGCATGGAAGTGCAGTTCCCCTACGACGTCGCCTCCATTGGCGAAGCGGGCAGCCTGAAAGTATTCACCACCCGTCCGGACACCCTGATGGGCGCCACGTACGTGGCCGTGGCCGCCGAGCATCCGTTGGCGACCCTGGCAGCCCGGAACAATCCCGAGCTGCAAGCGTTCATTGCCGAATGCAAGGGTGGCAGCGTCGCTGAAGCCGATGTAGCCACTCAAGAGAAGAAAGGCCTGCCGACCTCGCTGTTCGTCGAACACCCGCTCACCGGCGAAAAACTGCCGGTATGGGTCGCCAACTACGTGCTGATGCACTACGGCGACGGCGCCGTCATGGCTGTTCCGGCCCACGACGAACGCGATTTCGAGTTCGCCCACAAGTACAACCTGCCGATCAAGGCCGTGGTGCGTACCAGCGCCGGTGACCAGACCCCGGCGCCATGGCAGGACGCTTATGGCGAGCACGGCGAACTGATCAACTCCGGCGAGTTCGACGGCCTCGACTTCCCCGGCGCGTTCGACGCCATCGAAGTCGCCCTGATCAAGAAGAACCTCGGCGCCTCCCGCACCCAGTTCCGTCTGCGGGACTGGGGCATCAGCCGCCAGCGCTACTGGGGCTGCCCGATTCCGATCGTGCACTGCGATACCTGCGGTGACGTACCGGTACCGGAAGATCAACTGCCCGTGGTCCTGCCTGAAGACGTGGTACCCGACGGCGCCGGCTCGCCCCTGGCGCGCATGCCCGAGTTCTACCAGTGCAGTTGCCCGAAATGCGGCGCGCCGGCCAGACGTGAAACCGACACCATGGACACGTTCGTCGAGTCCTCGTGGTACTACGCCCGCTACGCCTCGCCGCACCATGAAGGCGGCCTGGTGGAAAAATCCGCAGCTGACCACTGGTTGCCTGTGGATCAGTATATCGGCGGCATCGAACACGCCATTCTCCACCTGCTCTACGCGCGCTTCTTCCACAAGCTGATGCGTGACGAAGGCCTGGTGAGCTCCAACGAGCCGTTCAAGAACCTGCTGACCCAAGGCATGGTGATCGCCGAGACTTACTATCGTCGCGAAGCCAACGGTGCCTATACCTGGTACAACCCGGCCGACGTCGAACTCGAACGCGACAGCAAAGCCAAGGTCATCAGCGCCAAACTCATCGCTGACGGCCTGCCGGTGGAAATCGGTGGCACCGAGAAGATGGCCAAGTCGAAGAACAACGGCGTCGACCCACAGTCGATGATCGATCAGTTCGGCGCCGACACCTGCCGCCTGTTCATGATGTTCGCCTCGCCACCTGACATGAGTGCAGAGTGGTCCGACTCCGGCGTCGAGGGTTCGCACCGCTTCCTAAAGCGCGTCTGGCGCCTGGCTCAAGCCCACGTCACTCAGGGCCTGCCGGGGAAACTGGACGTCGCCGGCCTGAACGACGAGCAGAAAGCCATTCGCCGTTCGATCCACCTGGCCATCAAGCAGGCCAGCCATGACGTCGGCCAGAACCACAAATTCAACACCGCCATCGCCCAGGTGATGACGCTGATGAATGTTCTGGAAAAAGCCGCGCAAGGCACCGAACAGGATCGCGCACTGGTTCACGAAGGCCTGGAAGCCGTGACGCTGCTGCTGGCTCCGATCACACCGCACATCAGCCACGAGCTGTGGAACCGACTGGGTCACGCTGACCCGGTGATTGACGCCGGCTGGCCGGTGGTGGACGAAACCGCACTGGTGCAGGACAGCCTGACTCTGGTCATCCAGGTCAACGGCAAGCTGCGCGGCCAGATCGAAATGCCGGCCGCCGCCACCCGCGAAGAAGTCGAAGCCGCCGCACGGGCCAATGAAAACGTGTTGCGCTTCGTCGATGGCCTGACGATTCGCAAAGTGATCGTCGTGCCCGGCAAACTGGTCAACATCGTCGCAAGCTAATTGGATCGGGCGCCGGCTTGGGCCGGTCGCCGAATATAACCTGCGGGGCCGCACTGTCGAGCCATAGGGTTTCAAGGGGAGCAACAAGATGATCAAACGTAATCTGCTGGTAATGGGCCTGGCGGTCCTGTTGAGCGCCTGCGGCTTCCAACTGCGCGGCACCGGCACCACCGAGCTGGCCATCACGGAGCTGGACCTCAGCGCCCGGGACGCTTATGGCGATACCGTGAAGATGCTGCGCGACACGCTGGAGAACAGCGGCGTGAAGGTCTACAACGGCGCGCCGTACAAACTGGTGCTGACCAGCGAACAGCAAAGCCAGCGCAGCCTGAGTTATGCCGGTGCCGGTCGTTCGGCCGAGTACGAACTCAACAACGTCCTGAGCTATGAGATCCGCGGCCAGAACAACCTGGTGCTGCTGGACGACAAACTGCAAGTGCAGAAGGTCTACCTGCACGACGGCAACAACATCACCGGCTCCGACCAGGAGTCGAGTGAAGTGCGAGGCGAAATGCGTCGTGACCTCGTGCAACGCATGATGCTGCGCCTGCAACAACTGAGCCCAGCCCAACTGGACCAGTTGCAGCAGACCGCTGACGCCCGGGCCAAGGCAGAAGCCGACGCACTGGAAGCAGCACGCAAGGCTGAGGCGGAAACCCCGCAACAGTCGCCGATGCAAATCCCGTCTGAATAAGCCTTGCGGGGCGCTCCGGCGCCCCGCTCGCCTTCTCTTATGAAGCTCGCTCCCGCCCAACTCGGCAAACACCTGCAAGGCGCCCTCGCGCCGGTCTACATCATCAGTGGTGATGATCCGCTGCTGTGCCAGGAAGCCGCCGATGCCATCCGCTCTGCCGCCCGTCAGCAAGGCTTCGACGAACGCCAGGTGTTCGCCGCCGATGCCAGTTTCGACTGGGGTACGCTGCTGCAGGCTGGGGCGAGCATGTCGCTGTTCGCCGAAAAACGCTTGCTCGAGCTGCGCTTGCCGTCTGGCAAACCCGGTGACAAAGGCGCCACCGCGCTGATCGAGTATTGCTCACGGCCGGCCGAAGACACGGTGTTGCTCATCAGCCTGCCAAAACTCGATGGCAGCGCGCAGAAAACCAAATGGGGCAAGGCCCTGGTCGAAGGTCAGCAGACCCAGTTCGTGCAGATCTGGCCGGTGGACGTCAGCCAGTTGCCCAGCTGGATCCGCCAGCGTCTGTCCCAGGCCGGCCTCTCGGCCAGCCAGGATGCGGTAGAACTGATCGCCGCCCGGGTCGAAGGCAACTTGCTGGCCGCCGCGCAGGAAATCGAAAAGCTCAAGCTGATGGCCGAGGGCGGGCAGATCACCGTGGAAACGGTACAGGCCGCCGTGGCCGACAGTGCGCGTTTCGATGTGTTCGGGCTGACCGATGCGATCCTCAACGGTGAAGCCGCCCACGCCCTGCGCATGCTTGAAGGCCTGCGGGGCGAGGGCGTCGAGCCACCGGTGATCCTCTGGGCCCTGGCCCGGGAGTTGCGCCTGCTGGCCAACCTCTCACTGCAATACAGCCAGGGGGTACCGCTGGACAAGGCGTTCAGCCAGGCCCGCCCGCCGGTGTGGGACAAACGCAAGCCACTGATGAGCAAGGCCCTGCAACGCTATTCGGCATCGCGCTGGGCGCAACTGCTGCTCGAAGCCCAGCGCATCGATGCGCAGATCAAGGGTCAGGCGGCAGGCTCGCCGTGGATGAGCCTGAGCCGCTTGTCGCTGTTGATGGCCGGGCAGCGGTTGACGCTACCCGCTGAATAAAAGATCGCAGCCTTCGGCAGCTCCTACAATGGAAATGCATACTTCTGTAGGAGCTGCCGAAGGCTGCGATCTTTTTCGCCCTTGATCCTACAAATATCACCTCCATTTACCCTATAGACAGCCCCCCAACTCTGCCCCATGATTTGCCCCGTAAAACCCAACCATGAGAGACCCATCATGAGCAAAAAGCCATCCAAGCATGGCCCCAACAAGGCCAAATCCATCATCGCCCAGCCCCTGTTCCGCAGCCGCCAGGAACGACCCGCCAAGGGCAAAGGCAGCTACCGCCGCGAAGCCTTCCAGTCTGACAACTGGGAGGCTTCTTGCTTTGTGGCGGCTTGAAACACCCGGACCAGCCCTATTCTCCTTTGCGCATGATAAGGTCAGCATCTGATTTGTTTATCTGGACCCGTGCATGCCCTTTTGTCTTTCCCGTCGTTGGCCCCTGCGCCAATTGATTGCAGCCACAAGCGTCGTTCTGCTTGTCGCCTGCGCAGAAAAACCTACCGCCGCCGACGCCCAACCGCTCAAGACCGTCCCTGCCGTACCTGCTCCGGCCATCGTGCCGCCGGTGGTCCCGACCGGTGACAACCTGGTCATCGCACCCACGCAAACTTTCGCCGAATGGCAAGCCGGTTTTCGCAAGCAAGCCCTGACCGCCGGGATCCGTGCCGACCTGTTTGATCGCGCCTTTATCGGCGTCAGCCCGGACATGAGCGTCATCAAGGCCGACCGCAGCCAGCCGGAATTCAGCCGTCCGGTGTGGGAATACCTCGATGGCGCCCTGTCGCCACTGCGAGTACGCCGGGGCCAGACACTGGTCCAACAACATGCCGACATTCTGCAAAGCATCGAGCAGCGCTATGGCGTCGACCGCCAGGCGCTGGTGGCGGTGTGGGGCATGGAAAGCAACTTCGGTCAGTTCCAGGGCACCAAGTCGGTGATCAATTCCCTGGCGACCCTGGCCTATGAAGGGCGGCGTCCGGGTTTTGCCCATGCACAGTTGATCGCCGCGCTGCAGATCCTGCAACAGGGCGATATCGCTCCGGAAAAAATGCTCGGTTCCTGGGCCGGTGCCATGGGCCAGACCCAGTTCATCCCCACCACGTACAACACCCACGCGGTGGACTTCGATGGTGACGGCCGCCGCGATATCTGGGGCAGCGCCACCGATGCCCTGGCGTCGACCGCGCACTACCTGCAAAGCTCTGGCTGGCAGCGCGGGCAACCATGGGGCTTCGAGGTACGGCTCAAAGAAGGGTTCGACTATCCGTTGGCCGATGGTGCGATCCGCAAACCCGTCTCCGAATGGCTGCAACTGGGCGTCAGCCTGCCCAACGGCAGCCAGGTCCCAGCCGGCGCCGAACACTTGTCGGCGGCCCTGCTGCTGCCGGCCGGCTATCGCGGGCCGGCCTTCCTGGTGCTCGACAACTTCCGCGCCATCCTCAAGTACAACAACTCCTCGTCTTACGCCTTGGCGGTGAGTCTGCTATCAGAGCGCTTCGCGGGCGCGGGGCTGATCAACGGGCAATGGCCAAAGGACGATCTACCCCTGAGCCGCAGTGAACGTTTCGAACTGCAGACCTTGCTGGGCAAACACAACTTCGACGCAGGCACGCCCGACGGCATCATCGGCGCCAACACCCGCAAGGCAATACGCAGCGCCCAGCAGTCGTTCGGCTGGCCAGCGGATGGGTATCCGACGCACAAGCTGTTGGAAGGGTTGCGTAACCGCTAGATCGCCTTATGGCCGCTGCCCTCATCGCGAGCAGGCTCGCTCCCACACTGGACCGTGTTTTGAAGTCAATTGTGGGAGCGAGCCTGCTCGCGATGAGGGACTTTCAGGCGACAAGCGCTTAGCGGCCGACCACCACATCCTGCTCCAGCACCAACCTCTTCTCCCCCGCATCCAGTCTCACCAACGCGCCCATGGGCAACGTCAGGTTCGGATCGCAATGCCCACTGCGCCAGCCGGACAATACCGGGATGCCAAACGGCTCGAAGGTCTGCTTGAACAGTTTGTTCAACGCCTCGACGTCCACCCCGGCGATATCCCCCACCAACACTCCTCGCAGCTTTGCCAGCGTGCCGGCCAGCCGCAACTGGGTCAGCAGACGGTCGATGCGGTAAAGCGGCTCGTTGATGTCCTCCACCAACAGGATCACGCCTTCGGCATCGATTTCGTAGGGCGTGCCCATGGTCGCGGCAATCATCGACAGGTTGCCCCCCAACAAGCGTCCGCAGGCGATGCCGGGGGCAAGGGTGGTCAACGGATAAGCCGCAGGATGGCTCAGCACACTGCCGGCCTTCAACTGCCCGCGCAGCAGGCTGAAAAAAGAAGTGACGGTTGGCGGTTCCTTGTCGCCCAGAAGATCGGCGTTGAGCAACGGCCCGTGAAAAGTGACAAACCCTGCATAACGGCTGATGGCCAGGTGCAAAGCGGTGATGTCGCTGTAGCCGACGAAGGGCTTGGCGTTGCGCCGCAACAGGTCGAAATCGATGCGATCCAGCAGACGTGGAGTGCCGTAGCCACCGCGCAGGCAAATGATCGCTTTTACTTCTGGGTCGGCGAAAGCGGCATGCAGATCGTTGAGGCGTACCTCGTCGCTGCCGGCCAGGTAGCCGTCCTTTTCGTACACACCTGGGAATATACGCAGCTCATGGCCCCGGGCGCGCATCCATTGGATGGCTTTGTCCGTTTCCAGGTTTGCTGGACCGGCGGGGGCGATCACGGCGATCAGGCCTTCGGATGGGAGTGCCGGGACGGGGTGATGTGGGTTTAGGGTGGGTTCCATGGGTTTCCCGGTCTTTTTGATCGTGTGTATATCCGTTGCTGCGGTAACGGCTACTTATGGTTCCGCTCTTACAGCGGGTCACTTTCGAAAAGCGCGAAAGTAACCAAAGCGCTTCTGCCCCACCACTCGGCACCTCGCCTAGGCTCGGTGTGCCCTCACTCCGGCATTGC
>NZ_JAKNQY010000017.1:0-22955 GCF_024494355.1 Pseudomonas sp. Q11
TGGTGAACGCCGAATACATGAGCACTCGGGCCCCATGTGGGAGCAAGGCTTGCCCGCGATAGCGGCCGCACTTTCAGCATCAATGCAAGCTGACCCACCGCTATCGCGAGCAAGCTTTGCTCCCACTGCCCAGCGCCCGAGCGCCATTCTGAAAAAATCTGTCCAGGCTCCATTCATCCCGCACCACAACGGCATACTCCACGCCGACCACGGCCGAAACCGCCACAGTCCATGACTGCGGCGGTTTTTTTATGCCGCTGGATTCTTCGCAAAACCCTGCTGTACTCAGCCCAGGTTCTGGAGATGAACCTGTCGTAATTCTGCTGGATGCATAACCGATTATCACGACTGTTTTATCAAGGATGCTTATGTCTTTACTCAAACGTTCAACGACTGAGTTGTTGGGTACGTTCTGGCTCGTATTAGGCGGCTGCGGCAGCGCGGTATTGGCCGCTTCCGGGATTGGCGTGCTAGGGGTCGCCCTGGCGTTCGGCCTGACGGTGTTGACCATGGCGTTCGCCATCGGCCATATCTCGGGTTGCCACCTGAATCCGGCCGTGTCGGTGGGGTTGTACGTGGGCGGGCGGTTTCCGGCCAGGGAATTGCCTGCCTACATCATCGCCCAGCTCATGGGTGGGGTGCTGGCCGCCGCGTTGATCTACTTCATCGCCAGCGGCAAGGAAGGCTTCGACCTCGCCGCTTCCGGCCTGGCAGCGAACGGCTATGGCGAACATTCGCCCGGTCAGTATTCCATGGTGGCCGGTTTTGTGACCGAGCTGGTCATGACGGCAATGTTCATCCTGATCATCCTCGGTGCCACCGATAAACGTGCACCGGCCGGGCTGGCACCGATTGCCATCGGCTTGGCGCTGACGCTCATCCACCTGATCTCGATTCCGGTCACCAACACCTCCGTCAACCCGGCCCGCAGTACCGGTCCGGCGTTGATCGTCGGCGGCTGGGCCCTCGAGCAATTGTGGCTGTTCTGGGTGGCGCCACTGATGGGCGCCGTCGTCGGCGGTTTCTCTTACCGCTGGCTGGGTAAGGAAAACAGCTGAGTCACGCCGGCGAAGATCAGCACTGACGATAAGGCAGTGCGGTCTTCGCCTCTTCGGCATACGCCAGCACGCCCTCATGCTCGCGGATCAGAAAGTCTGCAACCGCCGCCTTCAGGCCAGGATGGCGCAAGTAGTGCCAGGAACGGGTGATCACCGGCTCGAAACCGCGAATCAATTTGTGCTCGCCCTGGGCACCGGCATCGAAACGCTGCAAGCCGTTGGCAATCGCGTAATCCATGCCCTGATAAAAGCAGGTCTCGAAGTGCAAACGGTCGAATTCCGCCAGGCAACCCCAATAACGCCCATAAAAACTGTCGCCACCCACCAGGCTGAACGCCATCGCCACCGGCCGTGAACCTTGCTTGGCCAACACCACGCGAATGGCCTCGGGCATGCGCTCGGCCAGCAGACTGAAAAACGTCCGGGTCAGGTACGGTGCCTGCCGACGCACCGCATAGGTGTTGGCATAACAGGCGTAGACAAAATCCCATTGCGCCTGATCCAGTTGATGACCTTCCAGCCATTGGAACTCGATGCCCTGCCCCGCCACTTGCTCACGCTCCTTGCGCATCTGCTTGCGCTTGCGGGAACTGAGCGCGTCGAGAAAATCCTGAAAGTCCCGATAACCGCGATTCTGCCAGTGGTATTGGCAACCGATCCGCTGCAGCCAGCCCGGTTGCCCGGCCAACGCTGCGTCGGTGAAGGCATCGGTGAAGTTGATGTGGGCGCTGGAGAGCGATTCGATTTCCAGATAACCCGGCAGGCTGCCAAGCAACTCCAACCCGTCTTCCCCACTCGCTGCCAGGAGCCGTGGGCCACTGACCGGGCTGAACGGCACCGCCGTCAACAGCTTGGGGTAATAGTCGATCCCGGCCCGGGCGCAGGCGTCGGCCCAGGCGTGGTCGAACACGTATTCGCCGTAGGAATGCCACTTGCGGTAACTGGGCAGAGCCGCCAGCACACGACCGTCTTCGATATGCAACAGATGCTCGGGCTGCCAGCCGGATTGCGGCCCCAGGCTGCCGCTGTCTTGCAGGGCCGTGAGGAAGGCGTGGCGCAGGAAGGGTTGATTGGCAGGCACCAGTGCGTCCCACTCTTGCGGCGCGATGGCGGACAGGCTGTCCAGAACGTGTAGCGGCATGCGGCTCCCCAGTATCCAGAATGCGGATGGGGCGAGTATCGCCGATCCTGACCGGGCGGGCGTAAAAAAAACCCCGCCAGAGGCGGGGTTCAAAGGAGCTATAACGGATGAAAGATGAAACGTTGTATCAAGTCAGCACGACTCAGAACACGTACTGGGCGCGCATGACAAAACCGTCGCCATCGTCGTCGCCGTTTTCGTTGGTCACGTTGTCGGCCTTGGCCTTGACGTAAACGGCGGAGATTTTCACCGCTTCGTTGGCGTACCAGTTCACACCCAGGTTGTGCACCTTGGCTTCCGCATCGCCCACGTCACGGGTCGCGGATGCTGTGGTGATGTTGTCGTCTTCAACGGTCAGGCTGTCGTAGCGATAGAACACTTCCCAAGCGCCGATAGACTTGTTGGCGGGCTTGATCGCGTCGAACTTGCCGATTTTATAACCGCGGGACTCACCGGTGAGGGTGTAGGCACCCTGGACATAGAAACCGTGACCTTTGATGTCCTGGAAGGCGCTGTCGTCAGCCTTGGTTTTGCGCGAGACGTATTCACCCTGGATCGAGGCTGGCCCCATGGCGAAAGCGGCTTCCAGGCCGAAAGCGGTGTCAGTGTCGTACGAGCCAGCCGGCGAATCGTCGGCGCCGCCCAGTACCGGACGGTGGCCGTTATCACCGGCATCGTTGCCGCCGTCTGTATCGACGCCACGCATGCCCAAACGGGTGCGGTAACGCGCATCGAACTCGGCGTCGGAGACGTCACGGGAGGCCACGTTCACACCGAAGTGCAGGACGTTGCCGGAGTCGTGCATTGGGGCAAATACAAAGCGACCGTTGACTTGCTTGACGCTGTCGCCGTCGGTGTCGTTGCTGTCCTTACTGAACACACCGGCCGAGGCATAGAACGAATCAGCGAAAGTGCTGGAGGCTTGAATGCCCATGCCGTTCTGTTTGTCCATGGTCCAGTCGACCAGATCGTAGGCGGCGTTACGCTCGGTGGCGGTGACCCACTTGGAACTGGTGGCTTTCTCCAGGCCGAAATCCGGGTCGAAACGACCGAATTTGATCGACACCGGCTTGAAGCCGTTGTAAGCCATGGAGGCTTCGTCGAAGTAACCGTCCGTTGAACTGCCCGAGTTGTGGGCGAGGTCATAGCTGATGGTGTAGGCCCAATCCGTGTACACCACGCCGGACAGTTCCACGAAGGCACGACGCAGATAAGCGGCGTCGGCCGAGTTGCCATTGTTGGTGTAGAGACCGTCAAACTGGCTGTAGTCAGCCTGCAAACGACCGCCAAGCTTGAAGCTGAACTCTTTGTCGGTGGTAGCGACCTCAAGGCCGCCCTTGGTTTTGACCACGATATCGGCGCCATCGGTAGTGACGGTGCCGGCGAAAGCCTGGGCGGTTACTGCCATTGCCAGTGCGCTGGCGGCAACACCTGCGAAGTGCTTGCGGATCATCGAAGAATTCCCCTGTTGGTAGTCTATGCCGTTAGAAAACACGCGGAACTGAGCCCGCTGGTGTTGGAGGGGATCTTGGCGATGGGTTATGTCAGCGCAGTTGCCATCAGATAAAGATTTTATGACAGGGGAACTTTTTACTTCGAAAGGGAATAACCCAGAAGCAGCTTCAAGAGATGAGCTGCAAGCGGCAAGTTAGAGCGATCGACTTGTGCAAGGGGGGTTATGGGTGGTGACGTTTGCGCTCGGCCGCGAGTTTTTCAGCCAACTGATCCAGATCGGGAACCGGCGATTCGGGCAGATTTCTGAGCGTGGCCTGCATCAGGCGCATCTGGCGAATGAAACGCCGGCACGTGGCACAAAACATCAAGTGATGGCGCACCATCAGACGCTCACGGAAACTCAGTTGACCGTCGAGAAAATCGCTGGAGCGTGCCACTTGTTCCTTGCAGGTCAGCATTCGCCGGTTTCCTCGAAATGTTCCACGGTTGCAAAGACCTTCAGCCGTGCCCGATGCAACAACACACGTACGTTGGAGAGCGAGATGTCCAGAAGATTACAGATTTCCTCCAGTTCCAGGCCCTGACGTTCGCGCAAGGTCAAGACACTGCTTTGCAGTTGCGACAGGCTGAGCAGCGTGTGTTCAAGGCAATCGCGCAGTTCGCCCATCGTGAGCAGCGCCTCCGGCGTGTCCTGGTGCCAGGCGAACGGCGCCAGCAGCCAATGGCCATCAGCGGCGAAACGATCATCGCCCAGGGTGCCGTGAGGCGACGGCAGATCATCGAGCAGCACTTCCCGACGGTTCTGCTTGTAGCGGCCCTTGGCCGCGTTGGCGGTGATGGTCAGCAGCCAGGTCTTGAGACTGGAGCGGCCCTGGAAGCCATTGAGGTTGCGCACCACTGACAGCCAAGCGTCCTGCACCACTTCGTCGGCATGGCGGCTGCCGACAATGGCATAGGCCACTGCGCGCATTGGGTTCTGGTAGGTGCTGACCAGCTCCTTGTAGGCTTGTTGCTCACCTGCAAGGAGGCGTTGGAGCAGGAGGGTGTCGTCGGTGACCGTCATTCAACGTCCTATTGCTGGATAGATCCCGGTTGTTGCAGCTTGTGGGGGCAAGGCTTGCCCGCGATGAAGATGACGCGGTCTCCCGGGTGGCCCGAGGTGCCTGCATCGCGAGCAAGCTTTGCTCCCACAGACCACACAGACCACACAGACCACACAGACCACAGACCACAGACCAGCAGGAATAAATCCTCTGGCCGCCAAAGTGAATCAGTGCTTACGCAGAATCACGCTACCAATCGAATACCCGGCGCCGAACGAGCTGAGTACGGCGACCGAACCGCTGGGCAAATCATCCTGGTAGGAGTGGAACGCAATCACCGAACCGGCCGAACTGGTGTTGGCGTAGCGGTCGAGGATCACTGGCGCTTCTTCTTCGGTGGCTTCGCGGCCCAGCAGCTTGCGCACGATCAGGTGGTTCATGCTCAGGTTGGCCTGGTGCAGCCAGAAACGCTTCACTTCACTGACGTTCAGCTGGTTTTCTTCCAAGTGGACACCGATCAACTCGGCCACCATCGGGCAGACATCGCGGAAAACTTTGCGACCTTCCTGGACGAACAGCTTGTCACGACTGCCGATCCCCTCTTCCCCGGCACGGTTGAGGAAGCCGAAGTTGTTGCGGATGTTGTTGGAAAACTTGGTGAGCAACTTGGTGCTGACCACGTCGAACTGATACGGCGAGGTTGCCTGGTCCGCCCGCTCGATGATCACGGCGGTGGCCGCGTCGCCGAAGATGAAGTGGCTGTCGCGGTCGCGGAAATTCAGGTGGCCGGTGCACACCTCCGGGTTAACCATCAGGATCGCCCGGGCCTGGCCCAGTTGTACGCTGTTGGCCGCGGCCTGGATGCCGAATGTCGCCGAGGAACAGGCCACGTTCATATCGTAACCAAAACCGTCGATGCCCAGGGCTTCCTGGACTTCAATGGCAATGGCCGGATACGCGCGCTGCAAGTTGGAACAGGCGACGATCACGCCATCGATGTCGGCGGCGGTGCGGCCGGCGCGTTCCAGGGCCTGTTTCGCGGCACCGACGGCCATTTCGCAAAGCACCGACCACTCGTCGTTAGAGCGCTCGGGCAGGCGCGGGGTCATGCGTTGTGGATCGAGAATACCGTCCTTGTCCATGACAAAGCGGCTCTTGATGCCGGAGGCTTTTTCGATGAACGCCGCACTGGATTCGGTCAACGCCTCGACTTCACCGCGCTCAATGGCTTGGGCATTGTCGGCGTTGAATTGCGTTACGTAGGTGTTGAAAGACTGCACCAGCTCTTCGTTGGAGATGCTGTTGGCCGGGGTGTACAGGCCGGTGCCGCTGATGACGACGTTATGCATGGTCGTGTCTCTGATCTGTTCAGGCAGAAAGCGTTGGCACCGACGTACCAACACACAAGGGGTCTTTTCCCATCCAGGGGAAGCAGACCTGGCAGCGCTTTATTCCGATCCGCCCGTGGCCATTGAAGCTCAAAAACCACGGGACCGGCATTTATAGGCGCGAAGTTTGCCATAAACGCTGGCGTTTGGCCCATTCTCCATTACTTACGCCCCACAACCCTGTGGGAGCGAGCCTGCTCGCGATAGCGGTGGATCAGCCAGCATCAATGTTGACTGACCCACCGCTATCGCGAGCAGGCTCGCTCCCACAGGTCTTGCGCCGGGGTCAGGGCTCCACCTGCCCCCACTGCTTGCTCAAACGCTTATCCGAAATCGGCACCTTGGTCCCCAGTTGCTGGGCAAACAGCGAGACCCGGTACTCCTCCAGCCACCAGCGGTACAGCTCCAGTTGCGGATCGCGCTTGCCTTCCTGGCTGTGTTTGCTGACGCGGGCCTGGTACTGGGCCCAGAGATTCGACAGTTCGCCGCTCCAGACCCGGTCCTTCTGCACCTGGCTGCCGAGCTTCTCGAAGCGTTGCTCGATGGCCTTGAGGTAGCGTGGCAGTTCCTTGAGCCACTGATGCGGGGTTTCGCGCACAAAGCCCGGGTACACCAGATGGCTGAGCTGCTGCTTGATGTCGTTCAGCGCCACGGCCTGGGCCAGGTCGATCTTGCCCTTGAAGCGTTTTTGCAGGCCGTGCCAGAGCTTGAGGATGTCCAGGGTCAACTTCGCCAGGCGTTCGGCGTGTTCGGTCCAGCCGCCGCGTTTACGCTCGGCCAGGGATGCCAGCGCGGCGCCATCACGGGGCAGGCTCGCCTCGCCCTCCAGCACGCAGCTGTCGAGACTGACCAGCAGGATGTCTTCCACCAGGCTGTCGATGCGTCCCAGTTCGCGGTACAGCAGGCCCAGCTCCGTCAACCCAGGCAGTTTGCCGCGCAGGAACTTGGCCGATTCAGCCAATTGCTGCATCAGCAACCGCTGCAAGGCGCGACGGTGCTGGAACTCGGCTTCGGCCGGCGTCGGGAAACGGCCTTCCTTGACCACACCGCCCTCTTCCACCAGCGCCGGGTACACCGTCATCGACAGCCCGGCGATCTTCTGTTGGGTTTTCTCGGCCACCGGGGCGAAGATTTTCGCTTCCACCGGCGCCTGGCTTTTCGCCGTCTGCGGCACGGCCAAGGCGGCCTGGCTGGCTTCGGCAAATCGCGCCGTCAGCTCGGCCAGGTCACGGCCTTCGCCGAGAAACTTGCCCTGGCCGTCGACGATTTCCAGATTCATGCGCAGATGGCTTTCCACCTCCTGCGCCGCTTGCGCCCAGGCTTCGTCACTGACCCGCGCACCGGTCATGCGCAGCAGTTCGCGCCCCAAAGATTGCGGCAACGAGCCCTCAGCGAAGGTAATGCGTTGCAACGCGGCCTTGACGAAATCCGGCACTGGCACGAAATTTTTGCGCAGGGCCTTGGGCAGGTTGCGCACCAAGGCAATGCACTTGGCCTCAATCATCCCCGGCACCAGCCACTCCAGGCGTTCTGGTGGCAGCATGGGCAACAGCGGTGCCGGCACGCGCAAGGTCACGCCGTCGCGGGGATGGTTGGGCTCGAAGTGGTAGCTCAGCGGCAAGGTCAGCTCACCGACGCGCAAAGTGTCGGGGTAGTACGCGGCAGTGACTTCACTGGCCTCGCGGGCCAGCACATCTTCTTCGCGCATGATCAGCAGTTGCGGGTCTTTCTGGCTGTTGATCCGGTACCAACTGTCGAATGTCGCAGTCTGGTGGATCTCGGCCGGCAAGCGCGCATCGTAGAAGGCGAACAGGGTTTCTTCGTCTGCCAGAATGTCGCGACGCCGGGCCTTGGCTTCCAGTTCGTCGAGTTGCTCCAGCAGTTGGGTATTGGCGCTCAGGCATTTGGCTCTGGACTGGATCTCGCCGCGCACCAGCGCCTCGCGGATGAACAGTTCCCGCGACACCACCGGGTCCACCGGACCGTAATGCACCGGCCGGCGACCGACCACGATCAGCCCGAACAGGGTGATTTGTTCATACGCCACCACTTGCCCGCGCTTCTTCTCCCAATGGGGTTCGAAGTGGTTTTTCTTGATCAGGTGGCCGGCCAGCGGCTCGATCCAGTCCGGTTCGATCTTGGCCACCATGCGCGCATACAGCTTGGTGGTTTCCACCAGTTCGGCGGTCATCAACCATTGCGGACGCTTCTTGCCCAGGCCCGACGAGGGGTGAACCCAGAACCGTCGTTGACGGGCACCGAGGTAGTCGCCGTCTTCGGTTTTCTGGCCGATCTGGCTCAGCAGGCCGGAAAGCACCGCCTTGTGCAGTTTCGGGAAATCGGCCGGCTCTTTATTGAGGCTCAGCTGCATGTCGCGGCAGATCAGGCTCAACTGCCGATGGGAATCGCGCCACTCGCGCAGGCGCAGGTAGTTGAGGAAGTTCTTGCGACACCAGTTGCGCAGCGGGCTGGCGGTCAGGGCCTGGCGCTGCTCTTCGAAACCGCGCCACAGATTGACCAGACCGGCGAAGTCCGAGTCGGGATCTTTCCACTGGGCGTGGGCCTGGTCGGCGGCCTGTTGGCGCTCGGGTGGACGCTCACGCGGGTCCTGGATCGACATGGCGCTGGCGACGATCAGCACTTCCTGCAAACTGCCCAGTTTCGCCGCTTCCAGCAGCATGCGGCCCATGCGCGGGTCCACTGGCAAGCGCGCCAACTGGCGGCCCAGCGGGGTCAACTGACTGTTGCGGTCGACCGCCGACAGCTCTTGCAGCAGGTTGAAACCGTCGCTGATGGCCTTGCCATCCGGCGGTTCGATGAACGGAAAATCGGTGATCTCCCCCAGGCGCAGGTGCAGCATCTGCAGGATGACCGCCGCCAGGTTGGTGCGCAGAATCTCCGGGTCGGTGAATTCCGGCCGGCCGAGGAAATCTTCCTCGCTGTACAACCGCACACAAATCCCCGGCTCGACCCGCCCGCATCGGCCCTTGCGCTGGTTGGCGCTGGCCTGGGAAATGGCTTCGATGGGCAGGCGCTGGACCTTGGCGCGATAACTGTAGCGACTGATGCGCGCGGTGCCGCTGTCGATCACGTAGCGGATGCCCGGCACGGTGAGCGACGTTTCAGCGACGTTGGTCGCCAGCACCACGCGACGGCCCGGGTGGGACTGGAAGATCCGCTGCTGTTCGGCTGGCGACAGCCGCGCATACAACGGCAGGATTTCGGTGTGCTTGAGTTGGGCCTTGCGCAGCATTTCCGCCGCGTCGCGAATCTCCCGCTCGCCCGGCAGGAACACCAGCACGTCACCGGGGCTGCGGCGCTCGCTGCGCTCATAAGCGGCGATTTCATCCAGCGTGGCGAGGATCGCCTGGTCGACGGTCAAGTCGTCCTCGACCCGATTGCCCTCCTCGTCCTGCTCCAGGGTCAACGGGCGATACCAGGTGTCCACCGGGAAGGTGCGGCCCGAGACCTCCACGATCGGCGCGTCATCGAAATGTTTGGAAAAACGCTCCAGGTCGATGGTCGCCGAGGTGATGATGACTTTGAGGTCCGGGCGACGCGGCAGCAGGGTCTTGAGGTAGCCGAGCAAAAAATCGATGTTCAGGCTGCGCTCATGGGCCTCGTCGACGATGATCGTGTCGTAGCGTTCCAGGTAGCGGTCGTTCTGGGTCTCGGCCAGCAGGATGCCGTCGGTCATCAATTTGATCAGGGTGTTGGCGTCGCTCTGATCCTCAAACCGCACCTGGTAACCCACCAGCGCACCCAAGGGCGTGGCCAGCTCCTCGGCGACCCGGCTTGCGACGCTGCGCGCGGCGATCCGGCGCGGCTGGGTATGGCCGATCAAACCGTGCTGGCCGCGACCGATTTCCAGGCAGATTTTCGGCAACTGCGTGGTTTTGCCCGAACCGGTTTCACCGGCGATGATCAGCACTTGGTGCTTGAGCAGCGCGTCCTTGATTTCGTCGCGCTTGGCGGCGATCGGCAAGCTGTCGTCGTAACGAATGACCGGCAGGCTGGCCTTGCGCGCCAACACCTGATCGCACGACGCCTGCATGCGCGTCACCCACTGGGCCAGCCTGGCCTCGTCGGGTTTCTTGCGCAGCTCGAGCAACTGCCGCCGCAACCGGTTACGGTCAGCGAGCATGGCGTGGTCGAGGTTTTTCAGCAGCTTGTCGATAGCGGGGGCTTGGTCAGTCATCAGGTACGCAAGGGGAATAGGAGCAGCGGCAAGTTTCAAGCTGCAAGCGGCAAGTTGCAAGCGGCACTGCCCTGAAACTCAAAACTTGAAGCTTGCAGCTTGCCGCTTGCCGCTTGAAGCTGCCTCTACCCCCTACGCCTATACGGGAACACGTCGATCACCTTGCCCGCCCGAATCGCCTCTTGCAGGCTCTTCCAGTAATCGGCGTTGTACAACTCGCCATGCAGTTGATCGAACAGCTTGCGTTGCCCCGCGTCGGCGAACAGGAACGGTGGGAACTCTTCGGGAAAAACATCCAGCGGCCCGATGGAATACCACGGCTCGGAGGCCATTTCGTCTTCCGGGGTCCGCGGCTGGGGGATGTGACGGAAGTTGGCTTCGGTGAGGAAACAGATTTCGTCGTAGTCGTAGAACACCACGCGGCCGTGGCGGGTCACGCCGAAGTTCTTGAGCAACATGTCGCCGGGGAAGATGTTGGCCGCCGCCAGTTGCTTGATCGCCAGGCCATAGTCTTCCAGCGCTTCACGCACCTGGTCCTGGTTGGCGTTTTCCAGGTAGAGGTTCAGCGGGGTCATGCGCCGTTCGGTCCAGCAGTGCCGAATCAATACCGTGTCGCCTTCCACCGACACCGTGGACGGCGCCACGTCCAGCAGTTCCTCCAGGCACGCCGGTTCGAATTTGTTCAGGGGAAAACGGAAATCAGCGAACTCCTGGGTATCGGCCATGCGCCCGACCCGGTCGACGCTTTTCACCAGCCGGTACTTTTCGATCACGGTCGCACGGTCGACGTTCTTCGACGGCGAGAAACGGTCCTTGATGATCTTGAATACGGTGTTGAAGCCCGGCAGGGTGAATACGCTCATGACCATGCCGCGCACGCCAGGGGCCATGATGAACTGGTCGTCGGTGTTCGCCAGATGGTTGATCAGCGCCCGGTAGAACTCGGATTTGCCGTGCTTGTAGAAACCGATGGAAGTGTACAGCTCAGCGATGTGCTTGCCCGGCAGGATGCGTTTGAGAAAGCCGATGAATTCCGCCGGCACCGGCACGTCCACCATGAAGTAGGAGCGGGTGAACGAGAAAATGATCGACACCTGCGCCTCGTCAGTGATCAGCGCGTCGATCTGGATGCCCCGGCCTTCGCGGTGCAGCAGCGGGATGACTAATGGCCATTGCTCATCCTGGGTATAGATCCGGCCCACCAGATAGGCGCCCTTGTTGCGATAGAGCACCGACGAAAACAATTCCACCGTCAGTTGCGGGTCCTTGCAGACCCAGTCGGGCAGGTTCTCCCGCAATTGGGCTTCAAGGCGCTGCAAATCGCCCGGCAAGTCGGCGTAATCCTCGCTGAAACGGTAGTCGGCGAAGATCGCCGCCAGCATCCGGTCCAACTGGCCCTCGGGTTTGTAGGTTCGGGTCTGGGCGGCGCGGGCACGGCGCAGGCTGGGTCGGGTGGTATGGATGAACATGGTGCCGTCGCTGATCAGGTCATGGCTGAACAACCCGCAGAAAATCGAGTTGTACCAGGTCTCGGACAGTTCATCGTCGAAGCGCAAATCGATCAGGCTGATGTAGGCGCTTTTGACCAGCGGCCAGCAACTGACATCCATCAGCGCCTCGGCTTCGAAGGCCTTGCGCAAATGGGCCACGGTTTCGAAGACTTTTTCTTCATACAAATTGATCCGCGCCGCCGACGCCTCTTGCGCCTCCTGCCATCGGGCCTGCTCGAACCGGGCGCGGGCGCCATCGGTGATCTGCCGGAAATGCTCACGGTAATCGTCAAAGCCTTCGAGGATCGAACGGGCGATATCGGCGGCGGGCCATGGCTGCGGCATAGGGTAAACCTCGGCGGGTCATGCTTGTCATTGGCGACTGAGCTTAGAGGCCAATCGCGCGGCAACGCAACCATTGCCATCGGTCTTTAGCGAGGCGACACTTGCGACCCGATCAAGGAAGGAATGTGCCGTGAACCCCGTTGATATCCTGCGTTTGCTGTCGTTGGCCGCCATCTGGGGAGCCAGTTTCCTGTTCATGCGCATTATCGCCCCAGTCATTGGCACAATCCCCACCGCATTTTTTCGCGTGTCCATCGCCTTTGTCGGGTTGCTGGTGATCCTGACGTTGATGCGTATCGACTGGAATTTTCGCGGCAAGCTGAAAATCGTGATGGTGCTGGGCCTGATCAACTCGGGCATTCCGGCAACGTTTTATTCGCTGGCGGCCCAGGTGCTACCGGCCGGTTACTCGGCGATCTTCAATGCCACCACACCGTTGATGGGGGTGCTGATCGGCGGGTTGTTCTTCAGCGAAAAACTCACCATGGCCAAGGTCGGCGGCGTATTCCTGGGACTGTTCGGCGTCGGCATCCTGACCGGAGCGGGGCCGGTGGCCTTCGACCTGCAATTGCTGATGGGCGCCCTCGCCTGCTTGCTCGCCACCACCTGCTACGGCTTCGCCGGGTTCCTTGCCCGCCGCTGGCTTGATCATCAAGGCGGGCTGGACAGCCGCCTCGCGGCCTTGGGCAGCATGTTCGGCGCCACCGTATTTTTGCTGCCACTGTTTGGCTACAGCGTTATCAGCCAGCCGCCGGCCAGTTGGGGTGGCTGGAACGTCTGGCTGTCGCTGCTGGGGCTGGGTCTGGTGTGTACGGCGCTCGCCTACATTCTTTATTTCCGGCTGCTCAGCTCCATCGGTCCGGTCAAATCCATGACAGTGACCTTCCTGATCCCCCCGTTCGGCGTGCTATGGGGGGCGTTGCTGCTGGATGAGCCGTTGGGGATGGCGCACCTGTATGGCGGGGTGTTGATTGCGGCGGCGCTGTGGCTGGTATTGAAACCAGCGGCGGCGGCAAGTTCGGTGAAGGAGCCTGCACGGTAGGGCATCGGCGCGGCGCAATAGGTCATCGCGGGCAAGCCTTGCTCCCACAGAAGCTCCCCCCATCACAACTTGCTCCCACAGAAGCTCTCCCCATCACAACTTGCTCCCACAGAAGCTCTCCCCACCACAATAAGGTTCACTCACGAGTCGCAGGGGGACACGATTACTGCTGAGTCTCCTGCTCGGTAAACAGGTCGCTGAACAACATGCTCGACAGGTAGCGCTCGCCCGAATCCGGCAGGATCACCACGATGGTCTTGCCCTGCATTTCCGGCTTTTGCGCCAGGCGCACGGCCACGGCCATCGCCGCGCCGCAGGAAATGCCGCAAAGGATGCCTTCCTCCTGCATCAAGCGCAGGGCCATGGCCTTGGACTCTTCATCAGTCACCCGCTCGACCTGATCGACGATCGACAGATCGAGGTTTTTCGGCACGAACCCGGCACCAATCCCCTGGATCTTGTGCGGGCTGGGCTTGATTTCCTCCCCCGCCATCGCCTGGGTAATCACCGGCGAAGCCACAGGCTCCACCGCTACCGACAGGATCGGTTTGCCGCAGGTGTTCTTGATGTATCGCGAAACCCCGGTAATGGTCCCGCCGGTGCCGACGCCCGCGACCAGCACGTCCACGGCACCATCGGTGTCGCTCCAGATTTCCGGGCCGGTGGTTTTTTCATGAATGGCCGGGTTGGCCGGGTTATCGAACTGCTGCGGCATGAAGTATTTGGCGGGGTCGCTGGCCAGAATCTCGGCAGCCTTCTCGATGGCACCTTTCATGCCCTTGGCCGGATCGGTGAGCACCAACTCCGCGCCCAAGGCCTTGAGGACCTTGCGTCGCTCGATGCTCATGGAGGCCGGCATGGTCAACATCAGTTTATAGCCGCGGGCGGCGGCCACGAACGCCAGGCCGATACCGGTATTGCCCGAAGTGGGCTCGACGATGGTCATGCCGGACTTGAGCTTGCCCGAGCTTTCGGCGTCCCAGATCATGCTCGCGCCGATCCGGCACTTGACCGAGTAACCCGGATTGCGCCCCTCGATCTTGGCCAGGATGGTCACGCCACGCGGGGCAATGCGATTGATCTGCACCAGTGGCGTATTGCCGATGGAATGGGCGTTGTCAGCGAATATGCGGCTCATGACTGGGGTCCTTAATGCAGCGGGGATTGAGCGCTTAAAGGTATGCCTGTTACCCATGGGCGTCCAGTTGCACCGAACGTTCCAGTTGTTACAACAGTCAATGTTTTAACAACGCTGGAGACTGACTGAGATGAAGCGTCGATACAGCTGGCCACTGTGGTCTTTCGCCATCATCGTTGTGGTGCTGGCGGCCTTGCATTTCACCTTGCCGTACCTGGTGCGCGATTACTTGAACGACAAACTGGCCGACATGGGTGACTACCGCGGCCAGGTGGCCGATGTGGATTTGGCGCTCTGGCGGGGAGCCTACCGGATCAACGGCCTGGAGATCGTAAAGGTCGATGGCAAGGTCCCGGTGCCGTTCGTCGAAGCGCCGTTGATCGACCTGTCGGTCAGCTGGCATTCGCTGTGGTACGACCATGCGGTGGTGGCCGAGGCGGAGTTCGTGCGCCCGGAAGTGAACTTCGTCGATGGCGGAGCCAACCGGCAAAATTCCCAGACCGGTCAGGGCACCAACTGGCGCGAGCAACTGAGCAAGTTGCTGCCCATTACCTTCAACGAAGTGCGGATCCGGGACAGCAAGGTGACGTTCCGCAACTTCAACTCCAAGCCGCCCGTGAACCTGCGAGCTACCGACGTCAATGCCAGCTTCTATAACCTGACCAACGTGGTCGACACCGAAGGCAAGCGCGACGCTCGCTTCGAGGGCAAGGCCCTGGTGGCCGAACATGCGCCGCTGGAAGTGCAGGCGACCTTCGACCCGTTGAGCGATTTCGAGGATTTCGACTTCCGCTTGCGCGCCAGGGACATCGAACTCAAGCGCCTTAACGATTTCGCCGCGGCCTATGGCAAATTCGATTTCAATGCCGGCCATGGCGACCTGGTGGTGGAGGCAGAAGCCGAGAACGCCCGGCTCAGCGGCTACATCAAACCGCTGTTGCGCGACGTTGACGTGTTCGACTGGCAGCAGGATGTGGAAAACGAAAAAAAGAACATCTTCCGTTCGGTCTGGGAAGCCTTGGTCGGCGCGGGCGAAACGGCCCTGAAAAACCAGCGCAAGAACCAGTTTGCCACCCGGGTGGAGCTCAGCGGCAATGTCCATCAGCAGGACATCAGCGCCTTCGAAGCCTTCCTGCAGATCCTGCGCAACGGTTTCGTCCAGGCCTTCAATGCCCGGTATGAGCAGCCGCCGCCGTCGGCCGATTAGGGTGTTTGCGGCTTTTTTGTGGCAGAGAGTGCTCGCCGCGTCTTTGACGCCGCGCTGTCGCACAGGTCCTGTGGCGAGGGGATTTATCCCCGCTGGGCTGCGCAGCAGCCCCCAAACCAGGCAACTCGGTGTGCCAGGAAGATTGAGTTCACTGCTTTAGGGCTGCTCCGCAGCCCAGCGGGGATAAATCCCCTCGCCACAAGACTGAGTCAACATGTGACGCTCCATTCAGAGACTGAATACAGCGTCTGCGTTCACAGTCGGCGGGACACCGCGTTATAGTCGGGCACGACATTTATTTCGCGCGCCCCGCCTCGTCAGGCCGGCGACACGTTCGAGGAAATTGCACATGAAGTTCGAAGGCACCAGCGCCTACGTGGCCACCGATGACCTGAAGCTGGCCGTCAATGCCGCCATCACCTTGGAGCGGCCGCTGCTGGTCAAGGGCGAACCGGGCACCGGCAAGACCATGCTGGCCGAACAATTGGCTGAATCCTTCGGCGCGCGCCTGATCACCTGGCACATCAAGTCCACCACCAAGGCCCATCAAGGCCTCTACGAGTACGATGCGGTCAGCCGCCTGCGGGACTCGCAGTTGGGCGTGGACAAGGTTCACGACGTGCGCAACTACCTGAAGAAGGGCAAGCTCTGGGAAGCGTTCGAGTCTGAAGAGCGGGTGATTCTGCTGATCGACGAGATCGACAAGGCCGACATCGAATTCCCCAACGACCTGCTGCAAGAACTCGACAAGATGGAGTTCTACGTCTACGAGACCGATGAAACCATCAAGGCCAAACAGCGGCCGATCATCATCATTACCTCCAACAACGAAAAGGAACTGCCGGACGCCTTCCTGCGCCGCTGCTTCTTCCACTACATCGCCTTCCCCGACCGCGTCACCCTGCAGAAAATCGTCGACGTGCATTACCCGGACATCAAGAAAGACCTGGTCAGCGAAGCGCTGGACGTGTTCTTCGACGTGCGCAAGGTGCCGGGCCTGAAGAAAAAACCTTCCACCTCCGAACTGGTGGACTGGCTCAAGCTGCTGATGGCCGACAACATCGGCGAAGCGGTGCTGCGCGAGCGTGATCCGACCAAGGCCATTCCGCCCCTGGCCGGCGCCCTGGTCAAGAACGAACAGGACGTGCAACTGCTCGAGCGCCTGGCGTTCATGAGCCGCCGTGGCACCCGCTGAACCCTCTTCGTTTCAACAAGAGCGAGGGCGACTGCCATGCTGCTTAATCTGTTCAATGAAATGCGCGCCGCCAAGGTGCCGGTGTCGGTGCGTGAACTGCTGGACCTGATCAACGCCCTGAAACAGCGGGTGATCTTCGCCGACATGGACGAGTTCTATTACCTGTCCCGGGCGATCCTGGTGAAGGATGAACGGCATTTCGATAAATTCGACCGGGCCTTCGCCGCTTACTTCAATGGCCTGGAGAAACTCGATGATCATCTCCAGGCGCTGATTCCCGAAGACTGGCTGCGCAAGGAATTCGAGCGCTCGCTGACCGACGAAGAGCGGGCGCAGATCCAGTCCCTGGGCGGCCTGGACAAGCTGATCGAGGAATTCAAGAAGCGCCTGGAAGAACAGAAGGAACGCCATGCCGGCGGCAACAAATGGATCGGCACTGGCGGCACCAGTCCGTTCGGCTCCGGCGGTTTCAACCCCGAAGGCATCCGCGTCGGCGACGCCGGCAAGCGCCAGGGCAAAGCCGTGAAGGTCTGGGACCAGCGCGAATACAAAAACCTGGACGACCAGGTGGAACTGGGCACCCGTAATATCAAGGTCGCCCTGCGCCGCCTGCGCAAGTTTGCCCGCCAGGGGGCCGCCGAAGAGCTGGACATCGATGGCACTATCGACCACACCGCCCGGGACGCCGGCCTGCTGAATATCCAGATGCGCCCGGAACGACGCAACACCGTCAAGTTGCTGTTGCTGTTCGACATCGGCGGCTCGATGGATGCCCACGTAAAAATCTGCGAAGAACTGTTCTCGGCCTGCAAGACCGAGTTCAAGCACCTGGAGTATTTCTACTTCCACAACTTCGTCTATGAATCAGTGTGGAAAAACAACCTGCGCCGCACCTCGGAACGTACCTCGACCCAGGACTTGCTGCACAAGTACGGCGCCGACTACAAAGTGATTTTCATCGGCGACGCCGCCATGGCCCCGTATGAAATCACCCAGGCCGGCGGCAGCGTCGAGCACTGGAACGAAGAGCCGGGGTATGTCTGGATGCAGCGCTTCATGGAGAAGTACAAGAAGCTCATCTGGATCAATCCTTACCCGAAGGACACCTGGGGCTACACCGCCTCGACCAACATCGTGCGCGAACTGGTGGAGGACCGGATGTTCCCGCTGACCTTGCGAGGGCTGGAAGAAGGGATGCGGTTGCTTTCCAAGTAAGATTTTTTCTGCCCTTGAGGGCCTCGGAGCAGGCTCGCCCCACACCGGATCTTCGTCACACAAAAGATCCCAGTAGGAGCTGGCGAAGCCTGCGATCTTTTGATCTTTCGCTCAAGACTCAATTGCCAGTGGAAAGATCGCAGCCTCGTTGCACTCGGCAGCTCCTACAACGCCCAGCGGGACTTCGCTAGATCCCCTCGCCACAACAGGCTACAACCCGCGCAAATCCCGCTCTTCAATCGGCCGGCTCTGGCGCAGACGCCTGCCGCCCAATACCACCCAGTCGATCAGGCGGAACAGGCACTCCAGGCCGAACGACAGCAACATGGCACCACTGAGGCCCCAGATCATCGCCTCGGGGGTCAGGAGGATCTGGTAGCTGTAGCCATTCCAGGTTTCCTTGCGAATCTCCGGGTCGGCGGCCAGTGCCACTTGCAGCAAACGGATATACCACGGGCCTTGCATCGCCTGGAATTGCTTGTCCAACGCCTGCTGGCGGACGAGCAAGGTGTTCAGGCTGTCGGCATCACTGCGAAAGATCGGGTCTTCGCTGGCACGGTAATGAGCCACCAACGCCTGCATGTCGCCTTTGAAAAACTGATTGGCGGTGCCCTGGAAACCTTGCAGCCCGGTCTGCGCTTCGATCAGGTGCGCCTCGACCCGCTTGGCGTAATCGCTGATGAAACCAGGCACCTGCACCCCCACCAGCAGGCCTATCGCGAACAACACCAACCGTAGATAACTGAGCAACATAATCGTGACGTCCTTATTCGGTCTGGCCGTGGCTGACGCATTCGCCGCGCCGCCACAGGCTCCATTGGCCCGGTTCGTAGCGGGTCCAGGTTTCGTTTTCGGTCAAGGGTTCGGTGGCAACCACGGTGACCACGTCGTTGGGCGTGGTTTCGGCGTGGAAATCCACGATCACGTCGACATCCTTGAGCCGCGCCGGGCCGAACGGCGCGCGACGGGTAATCTGGGCCAGTTTGGTCGAGCAAAAGCAGAACAGCCAGTCGCCATCGCTGAGCATGCAATTGAACACGCCCTTGCTGCGGTATTCGGTGCAGGCCTGGATCAACGACGGCAACAGTTGCTCCACCTCCACCGGTTCCGGGAACGCCTGGCGCACGCGGTTAAGCAAATCGCAGAACGCCGCCTCGCTGTCGGTATCGCCCACCGGACGATAGAAGCTTGCGCCCGGCTGGAAATCGGCGAGTTGACCATTGTGCGCGAAACACCAGTTGCGGCCCCACAACTCACGCACGAACGGGTGGGTGTTGGACAGGCAGACCTTGCCGACATTGGCCTGGCGGATGTGCCCGATCACCACTTCGCTCTTGATGGGATAGCGCTGCACCAGGTTCGCCACTTCCGACTCGCTGCTGGCGGCAGGGTCCTGGAACAGGCGCAGGCCACGACCTTCATAGAACGCGATGCCCCAGCCGTCCCGATGCGGTCCGGTCTTGCCGCCGCGCTGCATCAGCCCGGTGAAGCTGAATACGATATCGGTCGGCACGTTGGCGCTCATGCCCAGTAACTCACACATGCTCGGACCCTCGCTTCAATGGGGCAAGCCTGGTTACAGCCGCGGTTCGATACGCGAACGCTGAGGGTTGCTCGGTACTGGCGGGCGACCGTAACGGTCATCACCCGCCACGCCGAACGGTTGCTCATCCTGTAGCTCATCAGCCGCGGCGGCGGCTTTGGCGGCAGCGGCTTTTTCCTTGCGAGCGCTGGCTGCACGCTCGATGGGGAAGCGGATCAGCACGAGAATCAAATAGAGACCAAAGGCGATCATGCCGTACATGAACAGATCCGACACAGCACGCCAGGCGTTGTTGCCGACCTTGAACAGCACGTCCAGGGCGACGATGGCCAGGGCCGGGGCAACCTGTTCCTTCACGGGGTCGACGATAGTGGGGCTGAACAGCAACACCGCCATCAACAGGCGCAGCGGCTCACGCAACCAGCGCCAGATCCAGCGGGTCATGCGCATCCATACCAACAGGCAGCCCAGGGCGGCGAAGGCATAGAGGCCCCAGGCGATCAGATAGTCGTTCTCGGTCATGGTGTCCATGGCAAGGCAGGCAAATAGGCGCTTATAGTAACGGCTTTTCGCTCGTCAGGCTGCCCCGGCGTCTGTCGAGTGGTCTGTGCCGCAGTATCTGTCGGTTAATTTCTGGCGCCGAAGGTGGCCGACAGAACTAACCACACCGACCACCAGTCCCTATTTCGTACAATGTTCGAGAGCCTTTCATGCCCCTATCTGCCCACGTCTGCAACGCCCCGATTGCCCGCAGGGACGCCGGCGTTGACCCCTACGCCTGGCTGCAGGAGCGCGACACCGACGCCGTGCTCGACTACCTCAAGGCTGAAAACAGCTATCAAGACGCGCAACTGGCTGACCAGGCCGAACTGCGCGAAACCCTGTTCCAGGAAATCAAGGGCCGGATTCTGGAGACTGATCTGTCCCTGCCCTCGCCCTGGGGTCCGTACCTGTATTACACCCGCACCACGGCCGGGGACGAATACCCGCGTCACTACCGCTGCCCGCGTCCGGTGGACGACAGCCTGACCGTGGATGAAAGCCGCGAACAATTGTTGCTGGACCCTAACGTGCTGGCTGGCGGTGGTTTCTTTTCCCTGGGTGCCTTCAGCATCAGCCCCGACCACCAGCGCCTGGCCTACAGCCTGGACACCACCGGCGACGAGATCTACACCCTGTTCGTCAAGGAGCTGGCCAATGACAAAGTCAGTGAACTGTCCTTCGAGGATTGCGACGGCAGCATGACCTGGGCCAATGACAGCCTGACGCTGTTCTTTGGTGAGCTGGATGACACCCATCGCCCGCACAAACTCTTGCGCTATCGCCTGGACGGAACGGCTGCCGAAGAAGTGTTCCATGAGCCGGACGGGCGTTTTTTCCTGCATTGTTACCGCTCAAGTTCCGAGCGGCAGTTGATCCTGTCCCTGGGTAGTAAAACCACCAGTGAAGTCTGGGTCCTGGACGCCGCACAACCAGACCAGCCTTTCACCTGCCTGGCGCCACGGGTGGAACACCATGAATACGACGTCGACCATGGCTTGCTCGACGGTCAGTGGACCTGGTTGATCCGCAGCAACCGTGACGGGATCAACTTCGCGCTGTACCAGGCCGCCGACACGGGCATGACGCCGACCGAGGCGGACTGGCAGAACCTGATCCCCCACAGTGACACGGTGATGATCGACGGCCTGAGCCTGAACGCCAGCGCCATGACCCTGAGTCTGCGTGAAGGCGGCCTGCCCATCATTGAGGTTCACCCACAAGGTTTACCGGCGTATCGGGTGCAACTGCCGGACGCGGCCTACAGCCTGCATGTGCAGAACAGCCTGGAATTCGTCAGCACCCGCATTCGCTTGCGCTACGAGGCGCTGAACCGTCCGGCACAGATTCGCCAGCTGGACCTGACCAGCGGCGAACAGGTCGTACTCAAGCAAACCCCGGTCCTGGGTCCATTCGACGCCGATGACTATGTAAGCCAGCGGCTGTGGGCGACGGCACCGGACGGCACGCAGGTGCCTATCAGCCTGGTGGTAAAACGCCAAGCCCTCGGCCAGCCGGTGCCGCTGTACCTGTATGGCTACGGCGCCTATGGCGAGAGTCTTGATCCGTGGTTTTCCCATGCGCGGCTGAGCCTGCTCGATCGCGGCGTGGCATTTGCCATTGCCCATGTGCGTGGGGGCGGTGAACTGGGGGAAGCCTGGTATCGCGCCGGCAAGCAGGAGCACAAGCACAACACCTTCAGCGACTTCATCGCCTGCGCCGAGCATTTGATCGCCAATGGTGTCACCCGCGCCGATCAACTGGCGATCAGCGGCGGCAGCGCCGGTGGCTTGCTGATCGGCGCGGTGCTCAATCAACGGCCGGATCTGTTCAAGGTCGCGATTGCCGAAGTGCCGTTCGTCGATGTGCTCAACACCATGCTCGACCCGGACCTGCCGCTGACCGTCACCGAATACGACGAGTGGGGTAATCCCGAAGAGCCGGCCGTCTATGATCGGATCAGGGCCTACGCCCCGTACGAAAACGTCAGCGCCCAGGCGTATCCGGCGCTGCTGGTGATCGCCGGTTACAACGACAGCCGCGTGCAGTATTGGGAAGCGGCCAAGTGGGTGGCGAAATTGCGCGCCACCAAGACCGATGACAACCCCTTGCTGCTCAAGACCGAACTGGGTGCCGGCCACGGCGGAATGAGCGGACGCTACCAGGGTTTACGTGACGTAGCCCTCGAATATGCATTTGTTTTGAAGGTTTTGGGATTGGTCTGAGGAACTCTGTGGCATGGCTGGGTCTTAGCTCCATGCGCAGGGCTCTGATACCACCATCCAATGTGGGAGCGAGCCTTTGTGGGAGCAAGGCTTGCCCGCGATGGCATCAGCTTGATCTGACAGACAGACCGAGTCGTCTGTATCGCGGGCAAGCCTTGCTCCCACAAAGAAACGTCACCCTTGCAACCGCACCAGACACAAGAAAAAGACCGTGACGACATGTCAGAACCGACTTTACTGAACAACGAAATCCGCGACTGGCTGATGGACTGCGGTCTGTTTGACCAGTTGCAGCCTGTCGACTTCGCCGCAGCATCGGGCTACTTCAGCATCAGCGCCATTGCCCAAGGGGAAGCGATTTTCCGCGAGGGCGATGCCGGTAGCTTCATGTGCATCATCCATTCAGGGCAGGTGGCCGTGCAGAAAACCGGCCCCGACGGCCAACCCGTCACCATCGCCACGCTGCGCAGCGGCCGGGCTTTCGGGGAAATGGCGGTGCTTGACGGAGAACGGCGCTCGGCCAGTTGCATCGCCGCCAGTGATTGCCAATTGCTGAACCTGGGCAAGGATTCCCTGGAAAAAATGCTCAACGATGCACCGAAGATCGCCGCCAAAATCATCCGCGCCCTCGCCGTCTCCCTGTCCAAGCGCCTGCGCATGGCCGATGGGCAGTTGCTGTCGCAGCAGGTCTGACGCCCTCTATCAGTTGAAACACAGAATCTGTGGGAGCAG
>NZ_JAKNQY010000017.1:23055-26170 GCF_024494355.1 Pseudomonas sp. Q11
CCCTGTGGGAGCAGCCCTGTGGGAGCAGCCCTGTGGGAGCAGCCCTGTGGGAGCAGCCCTGTGGGAGCAAAGCTTGCTCGCGATAGCGGTGTTGCCTATGCCGACGTCATCGCGAGCAAGCTTTGCTCCCACAGAGTTCACCGCAATGCCCGAACCCCCAGGGTTTTGCCATTCAGTTATTTCACCGACTGGCTTCAGACCTACCCCCCCGGCGATTTGGCCTTCGCTGGTTTCGGCTCCATGCCCGGTATCGGCTGGTCCTTGGGCGGCTTGGGCATTTCAATTGGCGGTAGCAACGGCGGTCCGCTTCCGGGGCCGGGCGTAGGTACGCCGCTGGGCGTGACCGGTGGGTATGGCATCGGTGTGGGGGTGCCGGGCGAACCGGGAATGCTCGGTGGGTTCACCGGAATCGTGGGCTGCTGGGCCTGCGCCCAACTTATCGAGAGCGCAGCCAGGGCAATGACCGTTAGAATGGTGCGCTTCATCAATGGCTCCGTGGCTATTGTCTGTCTTCAGGCTAGTCCTTACCGCGCCGCTTTGCTCCTCCTTTGCATGAGACATCCATGAAACGTTTCGTTCTACTGGACACCACCCCCATCCCTGATAATGGCGGTGCCCTGTGCCTGTTCGAGTACGGCGACGACTTCGTCATCAAGATCCAGGGCGGTGACGGCGGCCAGTTGATGAATACGCGCATGCACGGCTCCGAAGACGCCCTGGCAGAGATTCCCTGCCGCAAGGTTGCCGGCCGTCCCGGCTCGCGCGTACTGATTGGCGGTCTCGGCATGGGATTCACGCTGGCCTCTGCCCTCAAGCACCTGGGCAAAAGTGCCGAAGTGGTGGTGGCCGAACTGGTGCCAGGCGTAGTGGAGTGGAACCGTGGCCCTTTGGGCGAAAAGGCCGGCCGTCCACTGTCGGACCCGCGTACCGTGATCCGCATGGAAGATGTCGCCAAGGTGCTGCAAGCCGAACCCCAGGGCTTCGACGCCATCATGCTGGATGTCGACAACGGCCCCGAAGGCCTGACGCAGAAAGCCAACAGCTGGCTGTATTCAGCCGGTGGCCTGGCGGCCTGCGCCAAGGCCCTGCGACCCAAGGGTGTGCTGGCGGTATGGTCGGCCAGCGCCGACCGGCAGTTTTCCGACAAACTGAAAAAGGCCGGCTTCAAGGCCGAAGAGGTGCAAGTCTTCGCCCATGGCAACAAAGGCACCCGCCACACCATCTGGATTGCCGAGAAGCTCAAGGGCTGAGCTAAACTCTGCTCAACCGTCATCAGTCTTTTTTACAAAGGTGAACCCATGAGTTCGTCAACGCCACCGTCCAACACCGCCAAGCTGGATCGCATTCTGGCCGATGCCCAGCGTGACCGGGAAATGGGTTACCGCGACAAAGCCCTGAAAATGTACCCCCACGTCTGTGGCCGTTGCGCCCGTGAGTTTTCCGGCAAACGCCTGAGTGAACTGACCGTTCACCACCGCGACCACAACCACGACAACAACCCGCAGGACGGTTCCAACTGGGAACTGCTGTGCCTGTACTGCCACGACAACGAACACTCGCGCTACACCGACCAGCAATATTTCGGCGACGGCTCCCTGAGCACCCCGAAAATCGCCAAGGCGACCCACAACCCGTTCGCTGCGCTGGCCGGGTTGATGAAGAAGGACGAGTAACCAGCCATTGTGGCGAGAGGATTTATGTGGGAGCAAGGCTTGCCCACGATGAAGCCGATGCGGTCTTTCAGAAACCGAGGCAGCTGTTTCGCGAGCAAGCTTTGCTCCCACAGGATGTCGTGAACAACACGAATCCACTGTGGGAGCGAGCCTGCTCGCGATAGCAATCTTCAGAGCAATACATCACCAGAACCGAGCCCAGCCCGGACATTCCCCGTATAATCGCGCCTTTTCCCCAAAGGCACCCCGCCCGTGGCCAACAAACGCTACAGCTGCATCGGTTTGTTCAACCCCAAATCTCCGGAAAACGTCGGTTCGGTCATGCGTGCCGCCGGCTGCTACGGCGTGGCGTCGGTGTTCTACACCGGCAAGCGCTATGAGCGCGCCGCGGACTTCGTCACTGACACCAAGAAAGTCCACTACGACATCCCGTTGATCGGCATCGACGACCTGAAAAAAATCCTGCCCCTGGGCTGTGTGCCGGTGGCCGTGGAACTGGTGGAAGGCGCTCGTCCGTTGCCTGAATACACTCACCCGGACCGGGCGCTGTATATCTTCGGCCCGGAAGATGGCTCGCTGGATAAAGACATCCGTGACTGGTGCGAAGACGTGGTGTACATCCCCACCACCGGTTGCATGAACCTGGCGGCCACGGTCAACGTCGTGCTGTACGACCGTATGGCCAAAGGCAACAACACCCGCTCGGGGCCGCAATTCCGCTGATCGGTGCGCAATTGGATTGAACAAGGGAATCGCTCAGGCAGTCAGTTTTATACCAATCCCACACTGGAGACAGATCATGAGCGATAACAATCCGTTCGAGCCGATTGAGACCACCCCTTTTCAATCCCATAGCTCGCAGAACGTGCATGGCTGGGAACGCGTTGGCTCATTGGCCGGGGGCGTGCTGATGATGGGCAAGGGCCTGCGTCGAGGCGGTGTGATCGGCCTGGCTCAGTTGGCCATTGGCGGCATGGCCCTGGCGCGCGGCATCACCGGGCACTGCTCGGCCAAGACTCTGCTGGAAAAAAATCGTCAGAATCTGCACCACGCCCGGGCCCGGATCGAGCAGGCCGGTGAAGAGTTGAGCCGCATGAAGGCCAGTGCCGAGGCCGCGACCGGCACGGCTACGGTGACGGGCAATGATTCGTTGAATTCGCCGAAGGTTGGGCTCTGACATTTGCGGCGGGGCTGACGGCCTCATCGCGGGCAAGCCTTGCTCCCACAGAGTCGAGTCCTACCAAACATTTCATCCGGCAAAGATCCAGTGTGGGAGCAAGGCTTGCTCCCACAGGATCAAGTCCTACCAAATATTTCATCCGGCAAAGATCCAGCCTGGGAGCAAGCCTTGCCCCACAGGATCAAGTCCTACCAAACGGTTCATCCGGCAAAGATCCAGTGTGGGAGCAAGGCTTGCTCCCACAGGATCAAGTCCTACCAAA